>CAVYPM010000008.1:0-254155 GCA_963770375.1 uncultured Actinomycetes bacterium
TCCTCCGCGATCATGAAGAGCTGGGATTGCTGCCGGTTAGCGGGATGGTTCGCAGCGCTGGCCAGCGGTCGCCGTCGTGGGCTGTGATGGCTATCTCGGTGATGGCGATGCGGGCGGCGGTTATGGAGGCGCCGGCCAGTGCGGCCCAGGCCTGGGGGCCCCGCTGGGAGGTGCGGGGTGGACGAGCGTGACGTGGGGCGGGAAGGCGGCATGGTCAGCGGGCAGGCCGAGAAATGCCGTCGCGTGATGGCGCGTCAGCGGCACGGCGCCGGCTCCCCAGGGCCGCGCGGATCAGGCGGCCGGGGCGGCCTGCTCTTCCTGGGCCGCGGCGGGGGCCGCGGGCGGGGTGGGGCGGACCGGGCCGCCGCGGAGGAAGAGGCAGCTCAGGGCGCCGAGGACCAGGACCACGATCGGCATCACGATCGTCGGGTGCAGGGCGTTGACGAAGCCCTGGGTGAAGACCTCGTGGCTGATGCGCTGCAGCTGGGCGGCAAGACCCGGCGGCGTGCCGGGCGGCAGCTTGCTGCCGGACTGGCCGGCGCCGACCTGCAGCCCAGACCGGGCCGCCCGGGCGAAGCCGGCCAGGAAGCCGGCCCGGGCGCCGGGCGGGAGGGCGGCGGAACGGCGGATGGCCTCGGCGGTCAGGGCCGAGCTGAGCTGGGTCTGCAGCAGGGCGCCGATCGCGGCGGTGCCGATCACGCCGCCGACCTGGCGGACGGTGTTCAGCATGCCGGACGCGGCGCCGACCATCTGGGGGGCCACGTCGCGCATGGCGACGGTGGTCATCGGGGCGAACACGCAGCCGATGCCGACGCCGGCGATGGCCAGCGCGGGCAGGAAGTCGTACCACTGGGATGTGGTCGTGGCCTGACCGATGGTCCAGGCCATGCCGCCGGCGAACAGGAGCAGCCCGGTCATCAGGATGAACTTGCCGCCGATCTTGTCCGTCAGGCGGCCCGCGGCCGGGGCGACGAACATCGACACCAGCGAGGCCGGCGCCATCGTCAGGCCCGCCTTCAGCGCGGTGAACCCGAGAACGGACTGGAAGTAGATGGTCAGCGGCAGGAAGATGCCCATCATGCCGATGGCCACGGTCGCCGACACCCAGTTGATCAGGGTGAAGTTACGGTCCTTGAACAGCGTGAACGGCACCAGTGGCTCGCGGTCCTGGGTACGCGCCTGGACGAAGAGGAACACCGCCAGCAGCGCCCCGCCCGCGGCCAGGATCAGCGGGATGGACAGGAACCCGCTGATCGTGCCCCAGTTGTAGCGCTGGCCCTCGACCAGGCCGTAGCAGATGGCGACCAGGGCCAGGCTGGCCAGGATCACGCCGGGGATATCCAGCCGGTGCCTCCGGCCGGTGCGCAGGTCGGGCACGATGACCGCGCTGAGCGCGAGCACGATCACGCCGATCGGCAGGTTCACGTAGAAGATCCAGCGCCAGTCGAACGCGGTGACCAGCAGGCCGCCCAGCGTCGGCCCGGCGATCGTGGCCACTCCGGCCACCGCGCCCCAGACGCCGAACGCCGCGCCGCGCCGCTCGGCCGGGAAGACCATGGTCAGGATGGCCAGGGTCTGCGGCATCAGCACGGCCGCGCCCAGGCCCTGCACGGCGCGGAACGCGATCAGCCAGCCGGGGCTCGGGGCCAGCCCGCAGGCGGCCGACGCCGCGGTGAAGATGACGATGCCGATGTTGAACAGGCGGCGCTGCCCGAACAGGTCGCCAAGGCGGCCCGAGGTGATCAACAGCACGGCCAGGACCAGCGCGTACGCGTTGATCACCCAGAGCGCGTCGTCCAGTGACGCATGCAGCTGCGTGATCAGGTCGGGGATCGCGATATTCACGATCGTCAGGTCGAGAAGGGTCATGAAGAACCCGAGCGACACAACGATCAGCACCGCCCAGGGATTGCCGCGGTACTTTCGCATGATTCCTCCCGTTAAGGTGACCGGATTCCCCGCAGGTCACCCGCGTCTAAGCGCCGAGCTGCGCCGGTGAAGCAGCTCTGAGAAAGATGCTAAGCCTTGCTACCGACAGTGCTAGCCGCGAGCTAGGCTTCGCCGGCGGCGCCTGGGAAGCCGCCGCGTCGGCAGGTTATGCTCCCGGCCATGGATCTGAACGGAACCGCAGCGATCGTTTCTGGTGGGGCGAGCGGCCTCGGCGAGGCCACCGCCCGCGCGCTGGCCGCCGCAGGCAGCACCGTTTTCGTGGCTGACCTGAATAAGGACAAGGGCACCGAGCTGGCCGGCGAGATCGGCGGGACGTTCGTGGCCACCGACGTCTCCGACGAGGCCTCGGTGCAGGCCGCGGTGGACGCCGCCGCGGGCGGCAGCGCGCCGCTGCGCGTCATCATCAACTGCGCCGGCATCGGCTGGGCGCAGCGCACCGTGAACCGCGACGGGTCACCGCACGACCTCGCTTCCTACCGCAAGGTCATCGACGTCAACCTGATCGGCACGTTCAACCTGATGCGGATCGGTGCGGCGGCCGTCGCCAAGACCCCGGCCGCGGACGCGGACGGCCAGCGCGGCGTGGTCATCAACACCTCCTCGGTGGCGGGCATCGAGGGCCAGACCGGCCAGATCGCCTACTCGTCCTCCAAGGGCGGCATCATCGGCATGACCGTGCCCGCCGCGCGGGACCTGGCCGCCATCGGGGTCCGGGTGCTGACCATCTGCCCCGGCATCATCGACACCCCGATCTACGGCTTCGCGCCGGAGGCCGAGGAGTTCAAGGCCAAGCTGGCCGCGCCGGTGGTGTTCCCGAAGCGCATGGGCACCAGCGCCGAGTTCGCCAGGCTGGCCCTCGCCCTGATCGACAACGACTACATGAACGCCGAGGTCATCAGGTTCGACGGCGGCATCAGGTTCCAGCCCAAGTAGATAAAGGGTTACGGATGGTGCGGCGCGGGCCGGCCTGCGCCGGGCCGCATCAGCTTCCGGCGTGACCCGGCCCCTTCCCCGACCCAGTGAGGTAGCCATGGCGGACGTAGTCTTCAGCACGGTCGAGGACGGGGTTGCGGTCCTGACCATCAACCGGCCGGAAGCCCGCAACGCGATCAACGGCGCGGTGGCGCGGTCGCTGGCGGCCCAGGCCGACGAGATGGACGCCCGCAAGGACGTCTCGGTCATCATCCTGACCGGCGCGGGCGGCTACTTCAGCTCGGGCATGGACCTGAAGGGCTTCCTGACCGGCGACCTGCCGAACGTGCCCGGGCGCGGGTTCGGCGGGCTGGTCGAGCGGCCGCCGGTCAAGCCGGTCATCGCCGCGGTCGAGGGCTACGCGCTGGCCGGCGGGTTCGAGCTGGTGCTGTCCTGCGACCTGATCGTGGCCAGCGAGGAGGCCAGGTTCGGGCTGCCCGAGGTGTCCCGCGGCCTGGTCGCGGCGGCCGGCGGGCTGCTCCGGCTGCCCCGGCGGATCCCCTACCACCTGGCCATGGAGATCGCGCTGACCGGCGAGCACTTCTCCGCGCCGATGCTCCGTGAGGCGGGCCTGATCAGCTCGCTGGTGCCGGCCGGCGGGGCGCTCGAGGCGGCCAGGGCGCTGGCCGTGCGGGTGGCCAAGAACGCGCCGCTGGCGCTGGCGGCCACCAAGCGGGTCGTGGTGGAGTCCGCGCGACTGGCCGGCCGACGAGGCGTTCGCCAAGCAGGGCGCAATCACCGCACCGGTGTTCACCTCGGCCGACGCGCGCGAGGGGGCGCTGGCCTTCGCCGAGCGCCGCGCGCCGCAGTGGAAGGGCGAGTAGCGGCCCCGGGTCCCGTGATCACGGCTGGTTGAGGTCCAGTTTGAGCCAGGTGGCCAAATCGGTGATCTCGGCGTGGACGGCCTCGGTCGTCTGCGGGGTCCACGGGAAGTCCTGGTGCAGGGCGTTGACCCGCAGGACCCCGGCCTTGCGGTCGGCGGTGGCGTCGAGCTTGCCGACGAGCCGGTCGCCGTGGAGCACCGGCAGCGCGAAGTAACCCCAGCGGCGCTTGGCGACCGGCTTGTACATCTCCAGCTGGTAGTCGAACTGGAACAGCTCGGTCATGCGCTTGCGGTCGTGGATGAGCCGGTCGAACGGGGACAGCAGCGCCGCCCGGCCGGCGAACGGCTGCCCGAGCTGGGCCGGGTCCACCCGCCAGATCCCCTTGACCCCCTCGACCACGGCCGGTTCGCCGGCCTCGGCCACGTCGGCTGGCTCGACCGGGCACACCGGCCCGCGGGCGCGGGCGATGCCCAGCGCGGCCAGCCGGCGCTCGTTGCGGATGCGCCGGGCCTCGCCGGACGGGACCACCGGGTCGCCAGGGTAAACACGTTCGGCCAGGTCCCAGAGCCGGTCGCCGCTGCGGCGGCCCGCCACCGCGACCTCGCCGCGCAGCACCATGTGCTCGAGCATCTGGGTGACGTTGCGGTTGTTGGTCCAGCCGGTCGACTGCCAGGGCACCGTGCACAGGTCAGGGAACTCCCGGGACGGCAGCGGCCCGGACGCCGCGAGCCGCTCGAGGATGTCCCGGCGGCAGACGTCGTTGGCGCGGACCCAGTCCCGGATACGGGAGTGCCAGTCGGCCTCCCCGGGGCTGGCCGCATCCCACGCCGCCATGTCCGCCCGGTACAGCGCAAGGTCCTCGGCCGGCCGGATGAACGCCCGCAGCTCGATGAGGGTGCGGGCGCTGAGCGCGTCGGCCCGGTCGGCCGGATCGTAGGCCGGGCCGAGACGGCTCCAGGACACCAGGTCCGTGTTCGGCGCGATCGCGCTGACCGGGTCAACCTGCAGCAGCGTCAGCCGCCGCACGGTGTCCAGCAGCCCGTCAGGCCGCGCCCGGTCCAGCAGCTGAGCCCGCACCGCGATCCGCCGCGCGTCCGCCAGGGACAGCTCGTGCACAGTCACCTCCCGAGGCTACGCAACCCGGACGGTGCGCGGAGCGAGCCCGGTGGCCTGGGCGACCTTGGCGGCCTCCGCGGCCAGGGCCCGGGCCGCGGGTGGCCTGGCGCCCGGGAACATCGTCACCACCAGGTCGGCGCCGGCCAGTTCCCAGGTGCCGGTGACGCGGCCGCTGGTGAGCACCAGCGGGGCGATCCAGCCGGAGGTCTTGCTGACCTTGGTGCGGTGCTCGGCGTCGAGGATGTGCACGGCGTCGGTGCCGGGCCCGAGGACCCACTGGTCGAAGCCGCCGAGCAGGCGGACGCCGCGGGCCGGCGGGCAGGCCGCGAGCTCGTCCAGGTGCTCGGTCAGCAGCCAGGCGGCGTCGCCGTCCACGTCGATCTCGGTGACCCGGCTGCCCAGGGCGGCGAACCAGCTGCGCACGTCGGTCTTGCGCAGCGACCCGCGGGACATCCACGCGCTGAAACCGGCCGGCGTGGCCGGCCCGTACGCCCCCAGGTAGGCGGCGACCACGGCCGGGCCGGCCTGGCCGGGGTCGGGACCGGGCCGCGCAGGCCAGCCGCGCACCACGCTGGCCGGGGCGGTGAACGTGACCCGGCTGCCCCGGGACGGCCCGTAGCAGAGCACGCCCTGCCAGGCCAGCGGCTTGAGCACGGTGCCCCAGCCGGATCGCAGGGGCTGCTCCAGTCCGCTGAACCGCGGCTCGGCGACGATCGCGGTGACCAGCTCGTCCCGGCTCAGCACCTGGCCGTCGAGCAGCTCGGCGACGGCCACGGTCAGGGCGTCGACGTCGGCCACGGTCAGCCCGAACGCCTTCTGCCAGGCCGGCCTGGCCCACGGCCGGGCCCGCGCCATCAGCGACAGCAGCGCGGGCGCCTCGGCCGACTGCAGAAGGTGCAGCGTGCCGCGCATGGCCCAGGTCTTGATCACCGTGCCGTCGGCCAGCGCACGGGCGACCTCGCCGGTCTCCGGCGCGGCCTGCCGGAGCCGGATCGCGGTCTCCGCGGCCGACGCGACCTGCGCCTGGACGCCGCACAGCCGGCTGACGACCTCGGCGACGCTGCCGCCGGCCTGCGGGTCCACGAACTGCCGCCGCAGCCGCCAGGCCAGCGCCTGATCCCAGCTGACCCTCACGCCGCCACCCTAGGCCCTGCCCCCGACGAAACGCCTGCGGTCAGAGCCCGGTCAGAGCCCGGTCAGGGCCTGGTCTGCCGTCGCCCGGACCAGGCGGACAGCTCGGCGGCCAGCCGCTCCGGCGGCCAGTCCCCGCTGACCGCCTCGCTGAGCACCGCCGCCTGGGAGGGCGGGGCCATCCCGCCGGCCGGCTGATCCCGGTCCAGGTTGGTGGGGAACGGGTAGCCCTCCGCGCAGGCCGCGATCACGTTCGCGACCGCCTGCGGGGCTGCGCCCGCGGACCGCATGGCCCGCAGCGCCGGGTAGACCGCGGCCGACATCGCCGCCCGGTCCACAGATTCCATGGCCCGGCCGAACGCCGAGGACACCTGGAGCAGGTTGGCCATCCGCCGCACGGACGCGGTCCTGTTGGTCCCGGCGGCGTGCAGCAGCGCCGGGTTGAAGAACACCGCGTCGCCCTTGGCCAGCGGCAGCTGGACGTGGTTCGCGGCGAAGTGCGCCCGGAACTCCGGCCGGTCCGCGACCAGGTAACCCGGCAGGAACTTCTGCGAGTGCGGCAGGTACATGGTCGGCCCGGTCTCCAGCGGCATGTCCGTGTGCGCGACCGCGCCCTGCAGGGTCAGCGCCGGGGACAGCCGGTGCACGTGCGCCGGCCACGCGACCGCCTGCTCGCTGGACTGGAACCCCAGGTGGTAGTCCCGGTGCGGGGTCTGCGCGGCGCCGCCCGGGTTGACCACGTTGATCTGCGAGGTGACCTGATACCCGGGGCCGAGCCAGGCCTGCGACACGGCCGCGACGATGTCGTTGCCGTAGTAGGCGGCGAAGACCGCGGGGGCCCGCACCGCCAGCTTCTCCAGCGCGTTCCACACCCGGTCGTTCTGCCCGGCCGCGGCAAAGTGGTCCCCGGCCGTCCCGCCCGCCGCGCGCTGGTCCGCGATCATCGCGAAGAACTCGGCACTGGCGGCATCCACCACGCCGGCGTCCGCGAACGCCCCGGCGAACACCACGATGCCCGGCCCGTCCCGCAGCGCCCGGATCAGCTCGCCGCTCACCGCCCGCCGCCCGCCCTCACCACCCAGCTCGGCGGTCAGCCGCGCCGCGTCGTAGATCAGCACGTTGTCCCGCACCGCCGCGGCCCGCGGGTAGTCACCCGGCTCGGTCTTCTCGCTGGTGACCGCGACGAGATCAGCCAGCCGCACGTCCCCGGGGTTCAGGTACTCCGCCTGTGACAGACCCTGATCGGTCATCCGCGCCTCCCAGTAGATCAACGTTCGCTGTCCGGCACCCGGTAGACCACCCCCGACGGGGTGCGCTGCGGCATGACCGGCACCGTCCGCCCGGTCCGCCACGACAGGTCAGCGGCCCGTGCCAGGTCGAACGCGGCCAGCGCGTCCCAGCCGGTCACCAGCGGCGGCGTCCCGTCCCGCACGCTCCGCGCGAAGCCGTCCAGCTCCGCGGCGTACGCCTCCGGGTACCGCTGCCCGAAGTCCCGCGGCAGGTCGTGCTCGGCGCGCCCGGGCGTCAGCCACTCGTAGTGCCGGACCTGCGGATGGTCGATCCGCACCGTGGCCAGCCGCCCCATCACCTCGGTCGAGCACTCGTACCCGTACCCCGCCACCCGGCTGTTGTCGATCACGCCCGAGCGCCCCGCCCTCGAACCGCAGCACCACCACCGCGGTGTCGATATCCCCCAGCGAGGCGAACGGCTCCCCCGACGCCGCGGTCCCGTGCGCGGTCACCGCCTCGACCTCGCCCACCATCCACCGCGCGGTGTCCAGGTCATGGATCGTCACGTCCACGAAGAACCCGCCGGACCGGGCCAGGAACCCGGCCGGCGGCGGCGCCATGTCCCGCAGCGACGTGCGGAACAGGTAGACGTCCCCCAGCTCACCGGCCCTGATCCGGCGGGCCGCGGCCGCCCAGTCCGGGTCGAACCGCCGGTGAAAGCCGACCTGGAACGGCACCCCGGCCGCCTCGACGGCGGCCAGGGCATCCAGCGTCGCCCCGCGGTCCAGCGACACCGGCTTCTCGCAGAACACCGGCCGGCCCGCCTGCGCCGCCAGGACGCACATCCCCGCATGCGCCGCCGTCGGCGCCGCGATCGCCACCGCATCCACCCCGGGAAAGCCCAGCAGCGCCTCGAACGACGGCGCGGCCGGCACCCCGGACGACGAGGCCACCTCCTGCGCCACCGCCGGGTCGGCGTCGTACACGCACGCCAGCCCCGCCACCGAGCACCGGCTGGCCAGGTTCGCGGCGTGCACCCGCCCCATCCGCCCCAGCCCGGCCAGCCCGATCCCGACCCGGCCAGCGCCCGCGCGCGCCCCGGCCCCGGCCACTAACCCGCCCCGCCGTACTTCGCCAGGTACCGGGCAGACCTGCACCCCGGCCACGCGGACAGCACCCGGCGCAGCGTGTACGGGTCAAGCGCGATCTTCATGCCGGCCGCCTCACGTCCAGGCGCGCCCCGGGTCACGTGGCGCACGATTTTCATGGATTACGGAATCAGGGGTGCGGGCCATAGAACTCCGGCCGGTCCGGCAGGGCCACCGCAGTTCGCTCCCCGCTGCGCAGCGCGGCCAGGCAGGCCTCCGCCACCGCGGTCGCCGCGACGCCGTCCCAGCTGCTCGGCCCGCGCGGCGCCCCGGCCGCCAGCGCGCTGAGCCAGTCCTGGAACTCGGCGTCGAAGGCCCGGCCGAACCGTTCCCGCCAGTCCTCGGGCACCGGCCAGGACCGCCGGCCGACGACGCTGACCACCACCCCGCCGTGGTCGCCGAGCGCGACCGTGCCGTGCTCGCCGACGACCTCGCCGCGGATGTCGTAGCCGTAGGTGGCGTTGACGAACACCTCGACGTCGACCAGGATCCCGCTGGCCGTCTCCAGCAGCACGATCAGCGGGTCGTGCAGGCTGTCGCTGCCCTTGCTGCTGCGCCGCGGCTTCAGGATGGCGGTGGCCACGATCTCCTCGCCGAACAGCCAGCGGACCAGGTCGATCTCGTGGATGGCCGAGTCGCTGATGATCGACTCGGTGGTGAAGGCGTACGGCGGCACCGAGGCGTTGCGGTGCGTGCAGTGCATCAGCAGCGGGGTGCCGATCGCGCCGTCGTCCACCGCGGCCTTCAGCGCCCGGTAGCCGGCGTCGTACCGGCGCATGAAGCCGACCTGGACCAGCCGCCGGCCGGCCGCCACCTCGGCCTTCATGATCGCCTCACCGTCGGCGTGCGTGGTGGCCAGCGGCTTCTCGCAGAACACCGGCTTGCCCGCGTCGATCGCGGTCAGCACGTGCTCGGCGTGGGTCTGCGCCCAGGAGGTGACCAGCACCGCGTCCACGGCAGGGTCGGCGATCAGGTCCCGGCCTGACGGGTGCACGGTGACCCCGGTCAGCGCGGCCGCGGCCGACGCGGCCCGGGCCGCGTCCACGTCGGTCACCGCGGTGACCGCACCGCCGGACACCACCTGGGTGATCCGCCGGATGTGATCCTGGCCGATCATGCCGGTGCCGATCACCCCCACCCGGACCGTCATGGCTGCCCTCCTTGCTCCGCGCCGATGCCGAGCCCGCGCAGACCGGTCAGGGGTTCAGAGGTACGGACGCTGGCCACCCTTGGCGGCCTGGTAGGCGGCGTGCGCCTGCCGGGTGCTGTCCAGCGCGGCGGTCTGTGCCACCGGCACGTCCCACCAGGCGCCGGACGACGGGGCGGGGGCCAGCGGGTCGGTCTCGATGTGCACCACGGTGGTGACCGGGGCCGCCCTGGCCCGCTTGAGGCAGTCCCGCAGTTCCGGCACGGTCCGGGCGCGCAGCACGTCGGCGCCCAGGCTGGCCGCGTTGGCGGCCAGGTCGACGGGCAGCAGGTCGCCGTCGAGCAGCCCGGTCTGCGGGTTCCGGTAGCGGTAGGCGGTGCCGAACCGCTGCGAGCCGACCGACTCGGACAGCGAGCCGATCGACGCGAAGCCGTGGTTCTGCACGATGACGATGACGAGCTTGATGCGCTCGGCGATGGCGGTGACGATCTCCTGCGCCATCATCAGGTAGGACCCGTCGCCGACCAGCACGAACACCTCGCGGCTGGGGTCGGCCAGCTTGGCTCCCAGCCCGCCGGCGATCTCGTAGCCCATGCACGAGTAGCCGTACTCGACGTGGTACGCCTTCGGGTCCCTGGCCCGCCACAGCCGCTGCAGGTCGCCGGGCATGCTGCCGGCCGCCTGCACGACCACGTCCCGGTCCCCGGCGAACTCGTTCAGCGCGCCGATCACCTCGGTCTGCCCGGGCTTCGGCTGGTGGCCCAGGTGGTAGGCCCGGTCCACCTGCTGCTGCCAGGCGGCGGACAGCTCGCGGGCCCGGGTCTGGTACGCCTCGGCGGTGCGGTAGCCGTCCAGCGCGCCCTTGAGCGCCTCGAGACCGGCCCGGGCGTCGGCCACCAGCGCCGTCGCGGCGTGCTTGCCGGCGTCGAAGCCGGTCACGTTCAGGTTGACGAACCGGACCTGCGGGTCCGCGAACACGGTCCGCGACGCGGTGGTGAAGTCGCTGTACCTGGTGCCCACGCCGAGCACCACGTCGGCGTCGGCGGCCAGCGCGTTCGCGGCCGGCGAGCCGGTCGCGCCGACGCCGCCCACCGACAGCGGGTGATCCCAGGCCAGCGCCCCCTTGCCGGCCTGGGTGTCGGCCACCGGGATGCCGGTGGCCTCGGCCAGCTCCCGCAGCGCCGCGCTGGCCTCGGCGTAGATCACGCCGCCGCCGGCCACGATCAGCGGCCGCCGGGCGGACTTCAGCACGGCCGCGGCCCGGTGCAGCGCGGCCGGCTCGGGCATCGGCCGGGCCACGTGCCAGACCCGCTCGGCGAACAGCTCCTCGGGCCAGTCGTGCGCCTCGGCCTGCACGTCCTGCGGCAGGGCCAGGGTGACCGCGCCGGCTTCGGCCGGGTCGGTGAGCACCCGCATCGCGGCCAGCAGCGCGGACGGCAGCTGCTCGGGGCGGTTGATCCGGTCCCAGTACCGCGACACCGGCTTGAACGCGTCGTTGACCGACACGTCGAAGGACCGCGGGTCCTCGAGCTCCTGGAGCAGCGGGCTGGCCGCCCGGGTGGCGAAGTAGTCGCTGGGCAGCAGCAGCACCGGGATGCGGTTGATGGTGGCCAGCGCCGCCCCGGTGACCATGTTCGTCGAGCCGGGGCCGATCGACGCGGTGCAGGCCAGCGCCTGCAGCCGGTTCCGCATCCGGGCGAACCCGACCGCGGCGTGCACCATCGCCTGCTCGTTGCGGGCCAGGTAGTAGGGCAGGTCCGCGGACCCGGTGACGTGCGCCTCGAGCAGGGCCTGGCCGACGCCGGCCACGTTGCCGTGGCCGAAGATGCCGAAGCAGCCGGGGATCAGCCGCTGCACCTGGCCGTCCCGCTCGCTGTGCTGGGCCGCCAGGAACCGGACCAGGGCCTGCGCCACGGTCAGCCGCACGGTTGCCACTGCTCAGCCCTCCGGGGCGGCGGCCGAGGTCAGCGGCAGCCGCGGGTCGATGTGCTGGCCGGCCCAGGTGCCGGCCACCCAGTCGTGCGCCGGGTCGAAGCAGACCTGCCAGGCCCGTCCGGGGGCCGGGCCGGCCATCACGTTCAGGTAGTAGAGGTGGTAGCCGGGCGGGGCCATCGACGGCCCGTGCCAGCCGTGCGGGATCAGCACCACGTCGCCGGTGCGCACCTCGGCCAGCACGTCGATCGGCCGGTCCGCGGTGCCGTACACGCGCTGGTAGCCGACGCCCTGGGACTCGAAGTAGTAGATCTCCTCCAGCTCGGACTCGCCGTCCCGCTGCTCGTCGTGCTTGTGCGGCGGGTAGGACGACCAGTTCCCGGCCGGGGTGAGCACCTCGACCGCGATGAGCTTGTCGCACTCGAACGCGTCGGCCGAGCAGAAGTTGTTGACCTGGCGGCTGGCCTGGCCCGCGCCGCGCAGCTCGACCGGCACCTCCGCGGCGGGCCCGTACCGGGCCGGCAGGCGGCGGGTGCACCGGGCGGCGGGCACCGCGAACACGCCGCCGCTGGCCGAGCTGACCGTCACCGTGGCGTCCCTGGGCACGTAGGCGAAGTCGCTGACCCCGGAGAACACGTCCGCCCGGCCGGCCAGCTCGAACTCCTCGCCGTCGCAGGCCACCCGGGCCGACCCGCGCAGCGGCAGCACCACGAGCTCGTCCTGGCCGCTGGCCCAGGTGTGCGAGCCGCCCGGCGGCAGGTCGAGCAGGCGCAGCCCGCTGTACCCCCAGCCGGCCGACTCGGGGGTCACGACCAGCGAGAACGGGCCGGCCCCAGTGGACCCAGCGGGCAGGTACAGCTGTGTCGTCCATGCTTCTCATCATCCCCGCAGCAGGCCGACCGCGGTGTCCACGGCCGCCGCGACGTCGTCGTCGGGCGGGAACAGCAGCGCCCGGCCGACCACCAGGCCGCGGACCGAGGGCAACGCCAGGGCCTTGCGCCAGCGGCCGAACGCCGCGTCCTGGTCGGCGCTGACCTCGCCGCCGAGCAGCAGCGCGGGCAGCGTGGAGGCGGCCAGCACCCGCTCCATGTCGTCCACCACCGGGATCTTGAGCCAGGTGTAGGCGGACGTGGTGCCGAGCCCGGAGGCGACCGTGATCGACCGGATCACGGCGTCGGCGGACAGGTCGTTGCGGACCCGCCCGTCGACCCGGTGGGAGATGAACGGCTCGACCATCGCCATCAGGCCGCGGGCGGCCAGCTCGCTGACCGCGCGGGCGCAGGCCTGCATGGTCGCCGCGGTGGCCGGGTCGCCGGGGTCGATGCGCAGCAGCATCTTGCCGCCGTCCAGGCCCATCTGCGCGATCGAGGCCGCGTCGTAGCCGGTGAACCGGTCGTCGATCTCGAACACGGTCCCGGCCAGGCCGCCCCGGTTCATCGAGCCGATCACCACCTTCTCGTCCAGCGCGCCGAGCAGCAGCAGGTCCTCGACGATGTCCGCGGTGCCCAGCACGCCGTCCACGCCGGGCCGGGCCAGCGCCACGCACAGCCGCTCCAGCAGCTCGGCCCGGTCGGCCATGGCCATCGGCCGGTCGCCGACCCGCAGCGCGCCGCGGGCCGGGTGATCGGCCGCGATGATGAACAGCTGGTCGTCGCCGCCGAGCAGGGACGCGCGGCGGAGCCGCTGCCCAGCCCGCTCGGCGATCGCGTCCGGCCGCCGGGTGCGCACCTCGAGGATGTCCCGCAGCCGGTCACGCACGGCGGCCCTCCAGCGCCGCCTCGACCTCGGCCGCCGTGGGCATCGCGTCGGAGCAGGCCACCCGGCCCGCGACGATGGCCCCGGCCGCGTTGGCGAACCGCATGATCTGCTCGGCCGGCCAGCGCGCCAGCAGCCCGTGGCACAGCGCGCCGCCGAACGCGTCGCCTGCGCCGAGGCCGTTGACCACCTCGACCGGCATGGGCGGGACCTCGACGGCCACGGTCCCGTCGTGCGCCAGCACGCCCTTGGGGCCCTGCTTGACCACGGCCAGCTCCACCCCGAAGGCGTGCAGCGCGGCGGCCGCGGCCAGCGGCTCGCGCTCGCCCACCGCGGTGTCGCACTCGTCCAGGTTGCCCACCGCCACGGTGACCAGCGGCAGCGCCCGCTGGATCTGCTCCCTGGCGGCCTCCCGCGAGGCCCAGAACATCGGCCGGTAGTCCAGGTCCAGCACGGTGATGCCGCGTCTGGCCCGGGCCGCCAGGGCCTCCAGGGTCGCGGTCCGGCTCGGCTCCTCGCTCAGCCCGGTGCCGGTCACCCAGAACACGCCCGCGGCCTCGATCGCGGCCAGGTCCAGCTCGCTGGCGCGGATCTGCAGGTCCGGCGCGGTCGGCCGGCGGTAGAAGTACAGCGGGAAGTCGTCCGGCGGGAAGATCTCGCAGAACGTGACCGGGGTGGGCAGCTCCGGCACCGCGGTGACGTACCGGTCGTCGACCTGGTAGCCGCGCAGCGCCCGGTGCAGGAACCGGCCGAACGGGTCGTCCCCGGTCCGGGTGATGACCGCGGTGCGCCGCCCGTAACGAGCGGCGGCCACGGCCACGTTGCTGGCGCTGCCGCCGAGCCACTTGCCGAACGAGGTGACGTCCTCCAGGCCCACGCCGGTCTGCAGCGGGTACAGGTCCACGCCGATCCGGCCCATGGTCAGCACCTCGAAGGCCCCGTCGCCGAGGTCGCTGCCCGCAGATCCGCCCAGCACAGATCGACCAAGCACGGGGGGTCCGGCCTGCATCGTTGTGGCCTCCTGGTGGTTCCAGCCCGCCAGTGCTCGGCAGCGGTGCGGTCGGGGTAATCCAGCTGTGCTGTCTTTGTACGCCGGCGGTCCGGCACGGTCAAGAGTTTGTCCGGACATATTTACGTCTGCATCTGTTATCAGGCAGACGTGGAGATGTAATACTGAGGGAGACCTCGCGGTGGCCGCTGGGGAGGGTGCCGTGGACCACGACGTGCCCATCCGGGTCGACCGGAGCAGCCCGGTCCCGCTGTATTTCCAGGTCGCCCAGCATCTCGAGCAGCTCATCGAGTCCGGCGAGCTGGCTGCCGGGTCCCGGCTCGAGAACGAGATCGACCTGGCCGACCGGCTCGGCCTGTCCCGGCCGACCATGCGCAAGGCCATCGGCTACCTGGTGGACCGCGGCCTGCTGGTCCGCAAGCGCGGCGTCGGCACCCAGGTCGTGCACGCCAAGGTCCGCCGCCAGATCGAGCTCACGAGCCTGTACGACGACCTGGCCAAGACCCGCCGGGATCCGTCCACCACCGTGGTCAGCTTCAGCCGCCTGCCCGCCTCCGGGGCCGTCGCGCTGGACCTGGGCCTGGCCGAGGGCACCGAGGTCTACGCGTTCGAGCGGCTGCGCTGCGCGGACGGCGAGCCGCTGGCGCTGATGCGCAACCACGTCCCGGCCGGCCTGCTCCCGCTGACCGCCGACGGCCTGGAACGGCAGGGCCTGTACAACCTGCTCCGGGCCAGCGGCATCACGCTGCGCATCGCGAAGCAGTCGATCGGCGCCCGGGCCGCAACCGCGGCCGAGGCCCGGGCGCTCGCCGAGAGCAAGTCCGCGCCGCTGCTGACCATGGAGCGGACTGCGTACGACGATCAGGGGCGGGCCGTCGAGCACGGCAGCCATCTCTACCGGGCCTCGCGGTACAGCTTCGACCTGACCCTCACCGGCTGGTGATCAGCCCGGGCGGGCGGGGCCAGCCGGCCCGGAAGCGTACGAAAACTCATACGTCCGCCTTAACACCGCCCCGGGTGGACGCTGGCGCCGCGCTGCTGTCGGCGTAGGAACGGCCGTCATCGAGGGCCTTAAAGCAGAGGCTGCGGCGCTGGGCATCCCCGTCGACCTCGACGTCGAGAAGGACAACCCCGGCGCCCGCAAGCTGTATGACCATCTCGGATTCATCCAGGTGGGCGAGACCGAACAGGAGTACAAGCTCCGCTGGGACCCGCCGGCCGGCGGCGGCTGAGGAGCCTGTTAGTACGGGACCTCGGTGTTCATCAGGCGATGTTTTAGCTGGGCCCAGAGGGGCATTGGGGTGCGCGGTCCGCAGGTTGCGCGCGGAATCCCTGACCGCTAGCTCACTGGCCTGCGGACCGCTTATCTGCGAGCGGCACCGACCACAAGCACGACCACACCAGCGCCGTAACGGCGGGCGGCGGGTCGCGGTGGGTGCGCCGCTAGGCAGGCGCCGTGACGGCAGCGCGGTGCCGCAGGCGCATCGGGAGGCGCCGGCCGGGCCGCAGGGTGACCTGGGCGAGTGGCAGCGGCATCCCGCTGGCGGTGAGCTCAGGCTGGTAGCGGCGCATGATCGTGGCCAGCACGAGGGTGACCTCCAGCTCGGCGAACGCCGACCCGATGCAGGCCCGGCGGCCGCCGCCGAACGGGATGTAGGCGTACCGGTGCCGGGTGGCCGGGTCGCCGTGCCCGCCGGGCAGGAACCGGCCCGGATCGAAGGCCGCCGGGTTCGGCCAGAACTCCGGGTGCCGCTGGATGAGGTAGGGCGAGATCGCGACCGTGCTGCGGGCCGGGATGGGAACCCCGGCCGCGTCGTTGCCGCGGACCGCGTCCCGCTCGATCGTCCAGGCTGGCGGGTAGAGGCGGAGCGCCTCGGCGACCACGGCGCGCGTCCACGGCAGCTGGGGCGCGTCGGCGGCCTCCGGCTCCCGGTCGCCGAGAACGGTGTCCAGTTCCCCGGTCAGACGGCAGCGCGCGGCCGGGTACGCGGAAAGCAGGGCCAGCGCCCAGCCCAGCGTGTTCGCGCTGGTCTCATACCCGGCGAGAAGGAAAGTGGCCAGCTCATCCCGGATCTCAGCGTCGGTCAGCGGCATGCCGTCCTCATCCCGCGCCGCCAGCAGAATGCCCAGCAGATCATGAGAGGCCCGTTGCGCGACGGCGCCGTTCGCGCCAGCGGGCGCCGGGGCCGCGTCGGCGGCCGCGCGGCGGGCCGCGATCAGGCGGTGGGCGATCCCGTCGACGCCCTCGGGGGTCCGGGCAATGCGGTGGATGGCGGTGCCCAGCATCCTGGTGGACCGCGGTCCCCAGCGGATGGGCAGAAGTGTCGCCGCGATGGCGACCCGCTGCCCGGTGCTCATCGACCGGCGGATCTCCTCGGCGTCGCCGGTCAGGTCCGCGCCGAACAGCGCCCGCCCGGCGATCTCCAGGGACAGCGCGCTCATCTCCTGGGCCGCGTCCACCATGGCCCCGTCCGGCAGCCGGTCCCACCGCTGCACCAGCCGCCGGGCCGCGACGGTCATGTGCGGCCCGAACCCCATCACGTCCCGGCGGGAGAACACCGGCTGAATCAGCCGGCGGTGCCGCCGCCACACCTCACCCTCGCTGGTCAGCAGCCCGTTACCGACCATCGCCCGCAACGGCCGGTAAGTGAACGCCTTGACGTAACCGTCCTGCCCGGTCGCCAGCACTTGCTCCGCGTGCTCCGGCCGGCTCAGCAGGTAAAACGCGCGCTTCGGTGCCAACGGCATCCGCACCGCCTCGCCGTACCGGCCCACGAGCCGCAGGTAGGTCCCCAGCGGATCCCGGACCAGGCCCGCCAGCACCCGGGCCACATCCCGCCCGGCCGGTCCCGGCACCTTCCCTAAGGTCTGCTCACCCATCGAGGTCACCCGCCCAGCGTGTGCGCTGCTATCGCGTACTTCCGATTCTCCCGCCGCCGCTAGCCGGACAGGAGCCGGGGCAGGGCGCTGAGCGAGCTGATCGCTTCGCCGCGGACGTCAGCACCGGTGGCGGGGGCCAGCAGAAATGACCGGATACCAGCGCCCTGCGGCCCAAGGACATCCGTCCGCAGGCTGTCGCCCACGAATACGGCGTCCCTGGCCGCGTACCCGGTTAGGGCCAGGACCGCCCGGTAGATGCGCGGATCCGGTTTCCGCCAGCCCACCTGGGCGGACGACACGGGATAGTCAACGTATTCAAGCAAGCCAGTGCCGGCGATATCGGTGGCCAGATCCCATCCCCAGTTGGAGCACACCGCGATCGTGAATCCAGCCGCCTTGAGCTGTTTCAGGCAGGACCGTGCGCTGCGGAGCGCCACCATTGGCGCCTGATGAAGCTGCTCGAGCGCAGGCACAACACAGCGGGCCAGATTGCTATTGACCCGCAAGCCGACCGTGCTCAGTTCCCGCAGAACCGCCGTCGTCCACCCGACATACGCCTGGCGCGATCCTGACCAGAGGGAATGATCCAGGCCCTCGCTCGCGGCCTGGAGGTCAGCCAGAACGGGGCCAGCGCCATGGACACCGGCCCGCTCAAGGCCCTCGAGAAATGTCCCTTTGCTGTCCCGCCGCGACGTCACCAGGGTGTTGAAGGCGTCAAAGATGACCAGCCCTCGTGAGCCCATGCCACCACCCCGGCCCAGCGCCAAAACAGCAACGGTACGTCGTAGAAGCCGGGATTCCGGGCAGATCCGGAGCAGGTTTCCTGGCTATCAGGTGATCAGCCGAAGGAACCCTGGGCCGGGACCAGGGAGCTGACCTTGTCGTAGATGCAGGCCCGGCGCCCCTCCTTGACCGGGCAGCCATCGCAGGCGACGCCTGCGCGGCCTTCAGGGCACGTATCTGTCCTCGCCAGGATCTGCCTGCGTCGCGCCGGAGCTCGCCGTCGGCCATGACCAGCGAGGCCAGTTCGGCCTGATCGGCCAGCAGCCCGCACCGGAATGCGCGGCCATCAGGCATGATCTGCAGGTTGGAGAACCCGACCAGGGCACAGTTCGTCAGCGGCTGATCCGGTTCCAGGAAGCCGCGCTCGATCTCGACGAAGAAGTCCGGCCCGCAGTCCACCCGCTGGGCAATGCGCCGGGTCAGCGCCTCCCAGGTGTCCCGGTCGGGTATCTCGGCGGCGTCGAGCGTATGGCCGATTCCCATGCTGGACGGCCAGTGAATGTTGACCCTGCGGCACCCGGCTTCCTCGGCGTAGTCAATCAGCGCAGGCAGGCCGTCAAGGACCGAGCGCACCGCGGTCACGTTGATATCGAAGGGGACGCCGTTCGTTCCTGCAGCAGCTCTATGGTTTCGGTCGCGTCATGCCAGGCCCCGGCACCGCGGAAGCTTGTCCTGGATCTCCGGGTCGAGCGAGTCGAGGCTGACCGCGACGCGGGACAGGTGCCGGGGATCGATCGACCCATCCGCAAGAAGCCGCCGGAAGCGCTGGTGCCCGTTCGTGACCACCCGGACCTGAAGTCCTCGGCCGTGAGGCCTGTTTAACCATTTTCGGCGAAACGACCGATGAAGCGAAGGCTCCCCGCCGAGCAGGGTGATTTCGCCCACTCCCTGCTGCTGGCACCAATTCACAACTCCGGCGAACTCATCAAGTCCATTCTGACGCCCGAGGAGAAGAACTCGGCAGGAAGGAAACAGTAAGTGCATCGACGGTTACACTGAGATGAAATATAGACGTCTACCGAGGTCAGGCTCCCGGGGGGCGGTGCCTGAACCTGTCCGTCAAGCGTCAGACCCGTAAGGCGCCGAGCCATTCCTCTACCGCCTCTGCCGTGATTGCTATTGCCCCTGCCAGCCCCGCTGCGTGACAGCACACGGCGCGGCGTCACGAACTCGCTTAGACGCGCGAGAGCCTACAGCGCTGGGGGCCGCGCTGTAATGGGGTAGGGCAACGTGTCGCAGTTGTTACTTGGCGAACCAGTCAGTGATGGCCCTGGCTAGCGGGGCTATGGCCCGAGCCGGCTCCTGGCTGAACGTGCCGGTGAGGATCTCGGTACTGGCCGGCAGCGGCGAAAGCCCTTCGCGGAAGGCCGGGTTGAGCTGGGCCGGAAGATCCACTGCCGCCTTGAGCAGCCAGTCGGCGAGGTCTGTGTGACCGTCGGACCTGGTCCGCTTGATCAGGTAGCTCTCCAGCGCCGACCGTGACGTGTCGCTCGCGGTCAGGGCAGGCTCATCCCACGTCTGGCTGCTCGGCGTGGGCATGGGCTTGAGGAAGATGTGCTGGACACGTGCAGGCAGTCTGCGTGGGCAACCCCGCCGCCAGATCTCCCAGAGCACTCTTTCGTCGCCCCCGCCCAGAGTGACCACCGATCCGGATCCGGTCGACGGCATATCGAGCAGCCGGCCGATCTCGGCCTCGAACACCAGCCAGTTCCTGAGCGCTGTCAGCAGCCGATCCGTCCGGATGGAGTTCTCGTTCCGCAGCAGTTCCAGAGCACTTGCCTCGGCGTCCGTGCTGTATTGCTGAGGCGAGATGGCCTTGCTGGCCCGGAGAAACTGCAACACGGTAGTTGGAGTACTGAGGTAGTCGAGGACTGCCGACCAGCCGCGACTCATCAGGTACTCATCGGTCAGAACCTCGGAGTAGAGGCTGGTCGTCAGCCTGGCGTCGTTACCTGAGGCGAACGCGATCCAGCCCCTGATCCTGGACTCGATCTCCTCACATCTGCCCTGGCGCTCGTCATCGGTTAGCTCTCCGTCGTCGAGCAGCAGGTGAACCGGCAGGCCAGCGCGGGTCGCGGCGGCCGCCGCCAGCGAGAACACGCCATGGACCAGCGTTGGCTCGCGGGCCCGGTGGACCCAGAACACGCATGCGGGGACGCTGCCGTTGGGATTGGCCCGCGGCACCTCGAAACCGGTCTCGTGCAGGAGGTTCGCCACCTGGCACGTAGCTCATGTCCTGCTGCCGGGGCCAGCCCCAGGCCTCGAAGGCCTCGCCATCGGTGTACCGCCCGGCCAGTCGCTTGCAAAGGGCCTTGTTGAGCTGGTCAGCCTGGACGGCGGTGGGGCCGGCGTACCTGTCCTGGCCGTTCTCCCACGGGCGGTAAGTCGAGTACCCGACGCCGATCTCCCTGGCCATATCACGCTGGCTGAGACCGCACTGAGTGCGCCACTCCCGGGTGCGGCGCTGAGCGTCCAGGCGCTGCTCGGCCGAGAGGTGCGCAGGCCGTTCCACCGGGCGCCCGCCGTTCCCCATGTCGCTACGGTATATGAGCATCAACGCGTACGTTAATTGCGGGTTTTCCCAGCACCTATTCATCACGGTCAAGCCAGGCTGTCCTGGTGCTATGAGAATCTTCGGGGGAAGCCAGCAGCGGGACGGCCAGCGCCGCTGGGGGATAAGTTTTCTGGCCGATCGGCTGCGGGCGGCCGGCGACCGGCTGTTTTGTTCGGATGACGAACGCGCAATTAGGCAGGGCTGGCAGGTGCGGTCCGGGCGTTTCGGGCTAAGCCGGACCTACCGGGATCCGCGGTTCGATCAGTTCGCCGAGTGCGGGTTCTGCCACGGGTGGGGGTCGGTCTTTCCCGGTCATCCGTGTGTTCAGTGCGCAGGCACGGGCCGCATCACAATGGGCGAACCGCTGCGGGACGACGGGCGGCTGGTCCGATGATGCCGTTCTCCCGCCCACGCAATTCCCGCCCCGGCCAGGCGGGCCTGTACTACGAGTGGGTGACGGTAGCCAGAGCCAATCCCGCGGTAGCGGCCTGGCGATGGCGCTATGAACTCGGGCTGGCCGGCGCGCTGGCCGCGGCCCTGATCGGGCTCGGGCTACTGGTTGGCCTGGTGACGATCGCCAACGTTGCTGGCCTGCTGGGAGTGCTGGCCGCGATCTTCCCCGCCCTGCGCCGGTATCTGGCGGCCCGTTTCTGGTGCGTCGTTACCCCGCACCGGGTGCGGGCCGGCTGTGTGCACGCGTGGATCCATTCGCGGTACGGGAAGCTCCCGGTGATCCTGCTGACGACCCGGCAGCCGTTCGGTGAGCGGGTCTACCTGTGGTGCCGGGCGGGCACCACGGCGAGCGATTTCGCCGCCGCGCGCGAACTGCTGGCGACGGCCTGCTGGGCGGACGATGTCCGGGTCTGGCGCGGCGAACGCCACGCGCAGCTGGTGTGCCTGGACGTGATCAGGCACCCGCGCGGGCGGAGCCCGGTGGACCGGTTCAGGGCGACTGGACGCCGGCGGATGGCCTCTCGCCCGCTCCGTCTCAGCCCGGTGACTCACTGCCCGTCGATGCCCTGGCGGCCTAGCGGGCCGTCCGCCTCGATGCCGAACTCGGCGCCGGCGTCGAGCAGGGCCCCGAAGAGGTACTGGCCGTAGGAGCGCTCGCAGTGCAGGAGGTACGACGGAACAGCGTCCTGGTCGTCGCGGACCAGGTCGGTGGTCAGCTTGGCGACCGAGGTGCGCAGCACCGTGCCGCTAGGCGTGCGGTGATCGGCCAGGTCGATGGCGCAGACCTTGGCCAGCAGAGCCGGCGCCGCCGGGCCGGTGAGGCGGATCAGAGCCTGCCCATGGGTCAGGTCGAGAACCGTGACGAGCTCGCCGGCCCCCAGACCCGCCGCCACGGATTCGAGACGGGCGCGCTGGGCCGCTCCCTCGCCGACGGCGCCGATGACGATCCACTCGCCGGGGCCGGAACCAGTGACCAGGGCCCCGGAGCCGTCACGGGCGGCGCGCGCGAACGGCACTCCGAGGGCACTGGCCATCGCCCCTTCAGCCGGGGCCCGCACCAGTGTCTTGGCCAGCGCCGACAAGTCAGCCAGGGTGAGCGGCGCCCCGCTGCGCGCCCCCTCCACCTCCCAGCCGGCGATAACGACAGGCTCAGCAGGGCGGATAGGGCTCCGGCCCACGGGATCAGCCACGCTGGCGCTCGCCTTCCGGGTCGAAGTGCGCTAGCTGCTCCATCACCCGCGCCGCCACCCGGCGGCCGTCCGGGAGCAGGATCTCGACGGCAGTTCCGGGTTCGGCCAGGTGCGCCGCGACCTGACCCAGGCAGATGGACCGGCCCAGAGCAGGAGACATCCGGCTCGAAGTGACCCGCCCGGCGATCTCAGAACCCGCCACGATCTGGGACGCCTCGGGCGGCACCACCGACCCGTCGGCCGGCTGCAGCGCGACCAGCCGCGGGTAGTCACCGGCCGCGGCCTGCCAGGCCAGCTCGGGCTTGCCGGCGAAATCTGGCTTGTCCAGCTTGATCGCCCAGCCGAGACCGGCGCTGAAACCCCGGGTCAGCCCGTCGGTGTCCTGGCCGACGATCAGGTGGCCCTTCTCCAGCCGGAGGATCCGCTGGGCCTCCACGCCGAACGGGCCCACCCCAAGGTCCGCACCGGCCGACATCAGCGCCTCCCACACGTGCCGGCCAAAGGAAGCAGGCACGTGCAGCTCGTAGCTGAGCTCGCCGGTGAAGCCGATCCGCCACAGCACGCACTCATCGACGCCCGCGACCTGCCCCGTCCGGACCTGCATGTAGCCGAACGCCTCCGGGTCCAGATCCACCCCTGACACCACCCGGCGCAGCAGGTCGCGGCTCCGCGGCCCGGCCACGTTCATGCTCGCGTAGCTGGTGGTCACCGGCGTCAGGTGCACCTGCCAGCCGGGGAACGTGGTCTGCAGCCAGTTCTCCGCCCACTGCGCGACGGCCTCCGCGCCGGAGGACGTCGTGCTCATCAGGTAGTGCTGCTCACCAAGCCGCCCGGTCACCCCGTCGTCAAGGACCACACCGTCCTCGGCGCACATCACGCCGTACCGGACCCGGCCCACGCCGAGCTGGGACCACTTGTTGACGTACAGCAGGTTGAGCAGCTTCGGAACATCAGGACCGCGCAGGTCGAGCTTGCCGATCGGCGTGACGTCAATCAGCCCCACCGCCGACCGCACCCGCCGCGCCTCGCCCTCGGGGTCGCCGTAATGGTCCGGCCGGATCCACGCCCCGGCGACCAGCGGGCGGGCGCCATGCGCCTCGTGCCACGGCTGCATGGGCGAGTACCGCACCGGCTCGAAGACCCGTCCCGCCAGCGCGCCCAGGGTCACCGGGGCGTACGGCGGGCGCCAGGTCGTGGTCCCGGTTTCGGCGATGGTCCGCCCGGTCAGCTCGGCCAGGATCGCGATCACGTTGACCGCCTCGAGCTTGCCCTGGGTCGGGCCCATGGTCGCGGTGGTGTACCGCTTGGCCAGCTCAGCCGAGTCGTACCCCTCCTGCACGGCGGTCCGCAGGTCCTTGGACGACACGTCCTCGCAGAAGTCGACGAACCCGTGCGTCCCCCCGTGGAACAGCTCCGGATGCTCCGCCACCCCCAGCGCCGGCACCGCGCCGGCCGGCCTCGCCGAACCGCCGCCCAGCGCCCGCCGCGCCGCCTCCGCCCCGGTCGCCGACGCGTGCGCGACCAGCTCGTCCAGGCTCCCGTCTCCCGCGATCCCGCCCACCGCGAGCACATCGGCCAGCGGCCCAGAACCCACCCCCGCTGCCCCCGGCACGAACCGCGCCGCCCGCGACGAGTACACCGGCCGGTCCCCGGCCATGGTCAGCAGCGTCATCGGCGCGGTCCACCCGGTCGCCGTGACCAGCAGATCGCAGTCGATCCGCCGCCCCCCGGCCAGCTCAACCCCCCGCAGCCCGCCGCGCCCATGCGCCCGCAGGATGTCCTCCCCCCGGCGCGCATCCACCACATGAGCCACATCCACACCAACCCGGGCCAGATCCGCCGCGGCGGCATCCCCGGACGCATTAGCCGACAGCACCACCGCCCGCGCCCCCGGCCGCACCGCGTACAGGTTCACCAGCCGCCGCGCCGCGGTGGACAGCATCACCCCCGGCAGGTCGTTCCCGGCAAACACGTACGGCCGCTCGATCAGCCCCGCCGCCACCACCAGCACCCCGGCCCGCGCCTTGACCAGCCGCTCGGCCACCCCCGGCAGGCCACGCTGAACCACCGCCACCCAGTTGCCGTCGTACCGGCCGATCGCCACCGAGTCGGTCAGCACCTCGATCGAGCCACCCGCGGCAACCTCGGCCACCAGCGACCGCAGCGCCGCCAGCTCCGTGTCAGACCCCCACCGCAGGTGCCCGCCCAGCTGGTGCTCCTCCTCCACCAGCAGGACCCGCGCGCCCGCCCGGGCCGCCGCCACCGCAGCCGCCATCCCCGCCGGCCCGCCCCCGGCGACCAGCACGTCCGGGTGCGCGTACCGCTTGTCGTAGTAGCCGTGCGGCGAATCCGCCGACGTCACGCCACCCGATGAGAACCGGCGCAGCACGGACGAGTACGCAGGCCACAGCCGCTGCGGCCGGATGAATGTCTTGTAGTAGAACCCGGCCGGCAGGAACGCCCCGGCCAGCTGGTTCGCCGCCTTGACGTCGAACCGCAGCGACGGCCAGGTGTTCTGGGACCGCACGTCCATGCCCTCGGCGACCAGCCGGTGCGAACCGCGCACGTTGGGCTCGTCGCCGACCTGCACCGTACAACCCGGATCCAGGTATGAGCCGGTCAGCAGCCCGCGCGGCCGGTGGTACTTGAAGCTGCGCGAGAACACCCGCTCGCCCGCGGCGGCCAGCGCGGAGATGATCGTGTCGCCCTGGCAGGCCGGGAACGTCCGCCCGTTCCACCGGAACGTCAGCGGCGCGTTCCGGTCGATGACCTCCCCCGGCTGCGGCCCCAGGCGCGACGTCGTCACGGTGCCCCCTGGTTCGCAGGTGGCTCCGCCGTAGGAGGTTCTGCCGCCTTAAGGGATACGGTTCCGGCCCGCGGGTCCCGCGTCTGATCGGTAACCGTGTCCCGCTCGACCACGAAGAACTGCCGGCAGCCGGCCCGGTGATACCACCGCTCGGTGACCCAGCCTCGGGTGTTGTCCCGCAGGTACAGGTAATCCCGCCATTCGCGGGGCGTGGCCTGATCCGGGTCGGGGCGGCCCGCCACGTTCCCAGCGTACGAAAATTCCGACGAGTTACGCTGCCCGCACCATGGGCAGGTCAGCAGGATCACGCCGCCACCACCCCAGAATCAGTGCCCAACCGACGCCGCCCCCTTTTCCCCGAGCAGCCGCCCTTCGGCGAACCGGTCCAGGCCGAACGGGGCGATCAGCGGCGGCGGCTTGCCCGCCGCGATCGTCGCGGCCATCGCCTCGCCGGACACCGGGCCGGCCTTGAACCCGTAGGTGCCCCAGCCGATGTCGACCAGGAAGCCGTCGACCGGGGTCGGGCCCATGATCGGCGAGAAGTCCGGGGTCATGTCGCACAGCCCGGCCCACTGCCGCAGCAGCCGCAGCCGGGCCAGCGACGGCATCAGCTCCAGCACGTGCCCGGCCAGGCCCTCGATGAAGTCCAGCGAGCCGCGCATCGAGTACGACGGGTACGGGTCGACGCTCGCGCCGAACACCAGCTCACCGCGGTCGGTCTGGCTGACGTACACGTGCAGGCTGCCGGACACCACGACCGCGTCGAGGAACGGCCGGACCGGCTCGGTGACCGCGGCCTGCAGCGGGAACGTCTGCACCGGCACCTGCACGCCGGCCATGTCGCAGATCAGCGTCGACCAGCCGGCCGTGCAGTTGAGCACGACCGGGGCGGAGACCGGGCCACGGCTGGTCCGCACCCCGGTCACCTTGCCGCGCGCCACGTCGATGCCGGTGACCTCGGTGTCCTGGTGGATGTGCACGCCGCGGGCGTCGGCCCCGCGGGCGTAGCCCCAGACCACCGCGTCGTGCCGGATGATGCCGCCGGGCGGGTGGTAGAGCGCGCCCAGGATCGGGTACCGGGCCCCCGCCGAGACGTCCATGTACGGCACCAGCCGCTTGATCTCGTCCGGGCCGATGACCTCGGAGTCCACGCCCTGGAGCTTGTTCACCTCGGCCCGCCAGCGCATGGTGCGCAGCGATCCGTCGTTGTGGGCCAGCGTCAGATGGCCGCGCCGGGCGAACATCACGTTGAAGTTCAGGTCCGCGGCCAGGCCCCGGTACAGGTCCATGGACCGCTCGTAGAACCGGACGCCCTCGGGGGTCAGGTAGTTCGACCGCAGGATCGCGGTGTTCCGGCCCGAGCCGCCGCCGCCGATGTAGCCCTTGTCCAGCACCGCGACGTTGCTGATGCCGTGATTGGCGGCCAGGTAGTAGGCCGCGGCCAGGCCGTGCACGCCGCCGCCGATGATGACGACGTCGTAGCGGGGCTCCAGCTCGTGCCGCCGCCACATCGGCGTCCAGTCACGGTGCGTCAGCCCGTGGCTGACCAGGCCGGCCACGGAGTACCGCGGGGGCCGGGTCCCGTTGCGGCGTCCCAGCCCGGGCCTGGCCACCGGTCAGCTCCAGGGGAACGGCGAGTTGCTGACCGGGTGCAGTTTGCCGGTCTGGTACCGGCCGAACCGGAACGGCTCGAGCAGCGCCTGGCGTTCGCCGAGCAGTTCCTTCGCGACCAGCGCGCCGACGCCGATCATCTTGAAGCCGTGGTTGGAGTCGGCGATCACGTACGCGTTCTGGCTGAACTGGTCGAACACCGGGAAGCTGTCCGGGGTGAACGCGCCGATGCCGCCGGACGGCTCCTGGGAGAACAGGTGCCGCTGCTTCTCGAACCGCTTGAGGCTGTGCGCCAGGCCGGACGTCCACATCCGGGTGAACTCCGGGCCGACCACGAACTCCGGGCTGGCCGGGCCGTACGGGTCGACCGCGACGTCGGCCGCGGGCCGGTCCACGATGTACGGCTCGGCGCCGCCCTGCACGCCGCCGAAGCTGAAGTCGGGCTTGAAGTAGATGCCCCACATCTGGTCGGTGATCAGCGACCCGTCGATGTCGTCGTACAGCGGCGCGTCCGAGTCCACGTGGACCACCGGCGGGAACCCGCCGTCCGCGGTGGTGAACGCGCCCGGGTCGACCTCGAGCGTGCCCTCCTGCAGGGCCCAGTAGGTCCACATGGGGCGGCCTGGATGCACGGTGCCGGCCGCGTCGGTGACGTCGATGGTGTCCGGCAGGCCGAGCATGGCCCAGAAATCCCGCACCCACGGCCCCGGCGCGATCACCACCGCATCACAGCTGATCGTGCCCTGGTCGGTCTCCACCGCGGTGACCGCGCCGCCCGCCGTGGCCAGGCCGGTCACCCGCACGCCGGGCTGGATCGCCGTGCCCGCGGCGCGGGCCTTGCCCTCCAGGCCCGCCACCGCGGCCGTGTTGTTCGCGTAGCCGCCCTGCTTCTCGTGCAGGACCGTGGTGATCCCGGCCGCCTGCCAGTCGGGGAACATCGCCTTCATGTACGCGGCGCACGCGTCCGCGCCCTCGACCAGCACCGAGTCGTACCCGATGGCCTGCTGCTGCTCGTAGATCTGGATCACGTCGGCGTGCATGGCCTCCGGGGCGGCCTGCAGGAACCCGACCGGGTGGTAGGAGAACGCTTCCGGGTCCGACTCCCAGACCGACACGTTGTGCGCCATGAGCTGGCGCATGGCCGGCTGGAAGTAGTTGTTGCGGATCGTGCCGCAGGCGATGCCGGTGGCCCCGGCGCCGGGGCCGGTCTTGTCCAGCACCAGGATGTCCGCGCCGCTGCCGCGGCCGCGCGCTTCCAGCTCGCGGGCCAGGTGCCAGGCCGTGGACAGGCCGTGCATGCCGGCCCCGATCACGACGTAGCGGGCGTGGGCGGGAATGGTCACGGCGCATCCTCGTTCATCTCGGCAGTCCGGCCTCAGTCAGCATCCAGCGTGATTAATCCGCAGGTCAAGATCGATTGCGGGACCCGCGGGCGCGGCCCGGCGGCACGACTAGAGGTTCGGGGCGTACTCCCGGTAGCTCTGGGTGATGCCCGGCGCGCTGCCGAGGAACGAGTGCCTGGACATGTCCGGGGAGTACCTCGACGCCTCCGGGGTCTTGCCCGCGGCCTCGGCCATCGCCCGCACGTGCTGCGGCCCCGCGCCACAGCAGATGCCCAGGTAGGTGGCGCCCGCGGCGAGCGCGGCGGTGGTGAAGCCGGCCAGCTCGTGCCGGGTGCAGGTGAACGGCTCGAGCGCGGTCGGGAAGGCCTGCGCCCCCTCGCGCACCGGGTCGCGCAGCGACTGCATGGACGGCTCGGCCTGGGTAGTGCGGTACGGCACCGGCAGCGCGGCCACCGGGCAGGACACCGCGGCGCGGATCGGGGCCAGCAGCGGCAGCATGGTCAGCGGGCCGCGGATGCAGTTCAGCCCGACCACGTCCGCGCCGGCCTGCTCGGCCATCCGGCACGCCTGCGCCGGGTCGGCCACGTCGCGCAGCGTGCCTTCGCGGTGCACCGCGTAGGTGACGACCGCGGGCAGGCCGGCCGCCTTGATCGCCTCGAGGGCGAGCAGCGCCTCGCCGGCCCAGCCGAACGTCTCGGCGATGACGAAGTCCACGCCGGCCTCGGCGGCCCAGCCGACCTGCTCCTCGAACGCGGTCCTGGCCGCCTGCTCGCCGGGGCCGCCCGGCTCGTACACGTTCGTGTTGCACAGGTTGCCCGCCAGCATCGTGCCGGTTTCCGTGGCGACCCGCTTGGCGATGGCCAGCGCGTTCCGGTTCAGCGGCCCGAGCAGGTCCTCCTTGCCGATGACCCGCAGCTTCTCCCGGTGCCCGTAGTAGGTGAAGGCCTCGACCACGTCCGAGCCCGCGTGCACGAACTCGCGGTGCAGCCCCTCGATGATCTCCGGGTGCTCCAGCACGACCTCGGGGACGAACGCCCCGGCCTGCAAGTAACCCCGCCGCTCGCACTCGAAAAGGTAGCCTTCGGCGCACACGACAGGGCCCTGCCCCAGGGCCTCGAGCAGATCAGGCACGCGAACCTCCACGGGTCGTCACGCCCCGCAGGGACACGCTCCCGGCGGGACCGCCCGGCGGGCACCAGTCCGCGGAGCATATCTTGCCGCCTTGCAGCACCACACGACGGGAAGGCAGCCGATGGCCCAGGACACCCAGGACCGGCTGGTAGCGGTCAGCTACCCGGTGGATGAGGAGTACGCCCGCATCAACTCCGAGGTCCTGGCCGGCCAGGCCGAGATCGTCAACACCCACGAGCTGGACGAGGCTGGCCGCCGCGCGGCGCTGGCCAGGGCGGACGCGGTGCTCTCCTGGACGCTGGCCAGGGAGATCCCGCCCGGGGCGCTGGACGACGCGAGCCGGCTCGGGTTCGTCCAGCTGCTGTCGGCCGGGGTGGACGCGGTCGACTTCACCGCGGTGCCCGAGCGGCTGATGGTGTCGAGCAACGCGGGCGCGTACGCCCCGGAGATGTCCGAGCACGTGATGGCCATGGTGCTGAGCCTGGCCAAGCGGCTGCCGCAGCGGCACGCTGACATGGCGGCCGGCCGGTTCGACAAGTGGACGCCGGCCCTGGTGCTCGACGGCGCGGTGTGCGGCATCCTCGGCTACGGCGGGATCGGCGTGGCCGTGGCCCGGCACATGCGGCACTTCGGCTCGAAGATCTACGCGATCACCCGGACCGGCCAGTCCGCCGAGCCCGCCGACTTCATCGGCTCGGTCAGCTCCCCAGCCGACCTCGACCACGTGCTGGCCGCCTCCGACGTGCTGCTGCTGTCGCTGCCGCTGACGCTGACCACCCGCGGGCTGATCGGCGCCCGCGAGCTGGCGGTGATGAAGCCCACCGCGATCCTGGTCAACGTGGCCCGCGGCGCGATCATCGACCAGCGCGCGCTGTACGAGCACCTGCGGATGAACCCGGACTTCACCGCGGGGATCGACACCTGGTGGGCCGAGCCGTCCGGGGACGCGCCGTTCCGCACCGATTTCCCGTTCTTCGAGCTGCCCAACGTGCTGGGGTCGCCGCACAACTCGAGCATCGTGCCGGGGACCATGCTGACCGCGGCCCGGCTGGCCGCGCAGAACGTGGTCCGCTACCTGAACGGCGAGCCCGTGCACGGCGTGGTGCGCCGCAGCGACTACATCGCCTGAGCCGCCCGGCGCCGCCCCGTTTCAGCGCCGTTTCAGCTCATTTCAGTGCGCCTTCCTGACGTATGGCGACGCGCCCTGACCGCCATCATGCGTCCCGGCGGTCCAGCAGCGTCCAGGCGATGGCGTACACGACGGCGACGAACAGGCACATCACGCCGAAACCGGGCCAGGGCTGGAGGGTGTGGGCGGAGTGGAGGACGCTGGTGAGCTGGCTCCCGGCCTGGGTCGGCCAGAACTCGGTGACCGGGTTCCGCCACGAGTCCGGCAGCGCCTGGGCGATCCCGGGGAGGACGAGCAGGACGGCCACCATGCAGGTGATGGCGGCGGCCGGGTGCCGGAGCAAGGCCCCCGCGGCGACGCTGAGCACCGCCAGGGCGGTCAGGTACAGCCCCGCTCCCACCACCGCCCGGGCTACCCCGGGATCGCCGAGCGCCGCGTGGGGGGCATGGCCGCTGATGAGGGCCTGGCCCACGAAGAACGCCGTGAAGCTGACGATCTGCCCGTCGCGCACCCAGCTCTCGAGATCCCGCAGCGCCTCCGGACTGCGCTGGACATGGTCAAGGATGAGAAAGCCCTGCATTCGCGCGCGTTTGACGAGCAGATGACGCTCGACCCGTGGTCCCTGGGGTGGCGGATCCGCAGCTCGCGATGGACGCCGGGCCGCAGATGACCGACCCGTGCTCCGACCGCGAGACGTCGCATGACGGAATCGCTGATAGGGCCGGCCGTGTTGTCGAAGTAGACATCGACGCCCGCAGGGCAGGCAGCATCGAGTGCCGACTCAAAATCGTCAGCCCCGTAATCGATGGCGGAGTCGTAGCGGAACTCCTCGCGACACACACGCACCTTGTCAGGGCCGCCAGCAATGCCGACGGCAGGCATCCTTGATCTTGGCGATCTGACCGGCGCATGACCCGACCGCTCCCGCTGCCGTCGACACAACCACGGTCTCGCCCGCCTTGGGCCGGCCAATCTCCAGGAGGGCGAAATAGGCGGTCAGACCATTGAGGCCCAGGACGCCGAAGCGATGTCGAGATAGGCAAGCCAGCCGCCGACCTTGCGATCGATCGCCTCAGCGTCCTCAGCGTCCACCACAGCGTAGTCCTGCCAGCCGAACATGCCAGTCACGTACTCGCCCAGGCGGAAACCAGAACTTCGCGACTCTTCGACGTGGTCCCGACAGTCAGCCGAGCGCATGACCGCACCAAGCGCTACCGGCTCGGAATAGTTGGCGACCGCGCTGACCCAACCGAGTACCCCCGGAACACCCTAGTGCTCTCGTCTTGCCGCGCCATACGCGGTGGCCGCCTTCACGTCAGGCCAGGCCACCACGCCGGGCAAGATCACAGGCTGCTGCCGAACGACCAGCGCTTCCGGTTACATCCGCTCGGGGACGGGGACTCCCAGCAGGCCCAGGCCGGTGGTCAGCACCCGCAGGGTCAGCGCCGACAGGGCCAGACGGCTCTGCCGGGTGGCCTCGTCGTCCGCCCGCAGGACCGGGCACTGCTCGTAGAACGTCGTGAAGGTGCTCGCCACGTCGAACAGGTACGCCGCCAGCTTGTGCGGCTCCGCCGTCGCCACCACGGCGTGCACCGCCGCGCCGAAGCCCAGCAGCCGCAGCGCCAGTGTCCGCTCGGCCGGCTCCGCCACAAGAATGGGCCCGGCCGCATCCGCCGGCTCCAGCCCCGCCCGCGAGAAGATCGACCGGATCCGTGCCGTCGCGTACTGCAGGTACGGCCCGGTGTTGCCGTTCAGCGCGAGAAGCCGGTCGAAGTCCAGCGCGTAGCTGGAGTCCCTGGCCACCGACAGGTCGCCGTACTTCAGCGCGCCGATCCCGACCGCCTCAGCAATCCGGGCCCGCTCCGCCGCGTCCGGATAACGGTCCGCGATGACCTCGGACGCCCGCTCGACAGCCTCGTCGATCAGCGTGATCAGCTTGACCGTCCCGCCGGACCGGCTGCGGAACCGCTTGCCGTCCGCGCCGGTGACCAGGCCGATGCTGACGTGCTCGGCGCTGATCTCCGGGGTCAGCCAGCCCGCCTGCTTCGCCACCGCGTACACCATGTTCATGTGCAGCGACTGCTCGGAGCCGATGACGTACAGCAGCCGGTTGGCCTTCAGCTCCTGGGTCCGGTAGCGGATCGCCGCCATGTCGGTCGTGCCGTAGCCGTAGCCGCCGTCGCTCTTCCGCAGGATCAGCGGCAGCGGCTGGCCGTCCCGCCCGGTGAACCCCGGCGGGAACGCGCACAGCGCCCCGTCGCTGATCACCGCCAGCCCGGCCTGCTCCAGCTCGTCGCAGACCGCGGCCAGCATCGGGTTGTAGAAGCTCTCCGGGGCCAGGTCGGCGTCGGTCAGCGTGATGCCCAGCCGCGCGTAGATCGCGTTGTAGTACTGCTCGGAGCTGTGCACCAGCAGCTCCCACAGCCGCAGCGTCTCGGGGTCGCCGGCCTGGAGCGCGACCACCCGCCGCCGGGCCCGCTCGGCGAACGCCGGGTCGGCGTCGAAGCTCGCCGTGGCCGCCTCGTAGAACGCGTTGATGTCGCCGTCGGCCAGCATCTTCCTGGCCGCGGGCTCGCCGATGTCCAGCAGGTGCTCGACCATCTTGCCGAACTGGGTGCCCCAGTCCCCGATGTGGTTGGCCCGGACGACCTCGTCGCCGAGGTGCTCGAGCACCCGGACCAGCGCGTCCCCGACCACCGTCGTCCGCAGGTGCCCGACGTGCATTTCCTTGGCCACGTTGGGCGCCGAGTAGTCGACAACGACCTTCTGCAGCGGATAGTCCGGGGCCACGTCCAGCCGCGGGTCGCCCAGCAGGCCAGTCGCCTGCGCGGCAATCCACTCGCTGCGCAGCGTGAGGTTGATGAACCCGGGGCCGCTGACCTCGGGCGGCTCGACCACGTCACTGTCCGCCAGCTGGGCCGCCACGTCCGCGGCCACCTCCCGCGGCGGCCGGCCGAGCTGCCGGGCCAGGGACATTGCCGCGTTGGCCTGGAAATCGGCGAACTGAGACGGCCGGATCAGCGGGTCGGCGCCGGAGTACTGCGCACCCAGCGCGTCACTGAGCGCGCTGGAGACCAGGCGAGCGAGAACCACCTCCGGATCGGCCATCCCCCCAGACTATCGGCCCGCGCCGCAGCTCCCGTAATCCATTAATCACGATCAGGAAGGGATACGGCAGCGGGGGCGCGAGGCACCGGCGCCGGACCGCGGTCAGGTGCGTCGCCGGAAGTGGCTGGCCCGCGAGGGCCCGATCCGCTCCCTGATCTTCTCGGTGATCTGGCCCCGGACCAGGCTGCTGGCCAGCTCGGCCGCCGCGGTGATGTTCCGCGCGGTGGCGGCGCCGTGCGCGATCACGACCGTGCCCTCCAGGCCGAGCAGCGCGGCGCCGCCGTAGTGATCCGGGTCGAGCCGGTCGGCCAGCTCGGTCAGGTCGGCCACGGCCTGGCGCCGCCAGCGGCGGGTCAGCCGGCTGCCGGGCGGGGCGCTGGCCGCGGCCCGCAGCCCGGCGGCGGCGAACGCGGCCGCGCCCTCCAGCGTCTTCAGCGCGACGTTGCCGGTGAAGCCGTCGGTCACGATCACGTCGGCCTTCCCGGTCAGCAGGTCGCTGCCCTCGACGTTGCCGATGAAGCCGATCGGCAGGCCGCCGTGCGGCGGGTCGGCGGCCAGCAGCTCGTGCGCCCGCGTGGCCAGCTTGTTGCCCTTGCCGGGCTCGGTGCCGATCGTCAGCAGGCCGACCCGCGGCTCGGCGATGCCGTGCGCCAGCTGGGTGTACGCCACGCCGAGCTGGGCGAACTGGACCAGCATCTCCGGGCGCGGGTCGGCGATCGCGCCGGCGTCGATCAGCACGGTCGGGGACGGCCGGGTGGGCAGCAGCACCGCGAGCGCGGGCCGGGACACGCCCGGCACCGAGTGCATCCGCATCCGGGCGGTGGCCACGATCCCGGCCGTGGAACCGGCCGAGACCACCGCGGCCGCCTGGCCCCGGCGCACCAGCTGGCAGGCCACCGCGATGCTGGACCGCGGCCGCCGCCAGCTCGCCAGCGCGCCCTCGGACATCGTCAGCACGTCCTCGGCCGGGATCACCGGGACGTCGGCGAGCGCGTTCTGCGCGGCCAGCAGCGGGCGGAGCGGCCCGGGGCGCCCGGTCAGCACGACCGGAATCCCTTTCCGGCGGGCGGCCACCGCGCCGGCCACGATCTCGGCCGGGCCGTGGTCACCGCCCATCGCGTCCACCGCGATAGCGTCCGCCGTGCCCGGGCCAGCCGGTCCCGCCCCGTTGGCCGCGGTGTCCTGGCCGGTCAGCGTGGGATCCGGGGAACGTCAGCGGGCGCCGTCTCGCGTCCGGCCGCAGCAGCGGGATTCCGCATGGCGCCTAGCTTCTCACTGCCGGGCCGCTACCGGGCCAGGCAAGCGGGGCCAGAATTCTGCGCCGTGCGGCGGCATTGATTCCGGACACGTGCTTACCATGCTGCCAAGTGCACACGAGGCACCACGCAGAGAAACGCAGCGGATACCTGGCGCACACAGAGCGCGGCCAGAGAACTATCGGACAATCCCGAGCGTTTCCTAATTGTGACCTCATTTCCTGGGCACATCCTGGCCCGGCGGGGCGGGCAGCTACGTCTGAGTTGTTGCCTGCGCAACCCGGGACCCCGATCCCGTGCTGGACACTCGCGGCACCCACCCCGCAGCGGTGCCGTGACCGACCGGAAGGAAGTGATGCGTGACCGGAATTCAGCAAGTAGTGCCGGACAATGCGCAAGCCGGCCGTCGATTCCGCGCGTACTCCGTCAAGCACCTCGATGAGCTGACCGCCCGGGCCGGGCTCGACGATGCGGCCCGGCTGGCGGTCAGGGCCGTGGCCACCGTTCTCCCGTTCCGGACGAACGCGTACGTGGTCGACGAGCTGATCGACTGGGACGCGGCCCCCGATGATCCGATTTACCGGTTGGTTTTCCCCCAGGCCGACATGCTGCCCGACGCGGACGTGCAGACCATCTCCAGCCTGCTGGCCCAGGACGCTCCCAGCGAGCAGATCCGGGCCGTGGCGCACGAGGTACGCATGCGGCTCAATCCCCATCCGGCCGGCCAGCTGGCGCTCAACATCCCCGACCTCGCGCACGAGCCGCTGCCCGGCGTTCAGCACAAGTACCCCGAGACGGTCCTGATCTTCCCCAAGCAGGGCCAGACCTGCCACGCGTACTGCACGTACTGCTTCCGCTGGGCGCAGTTCGTGGACGAGCCCGACCTGAAGATGGCCACCTCCAGCGTCGACCGGGTAGTCGAGTACCTGCGGCAGCACCCGGAGGTCACCAGCGTCCTGATCACCGGCGGCGACCCGATGATCATGGGCGCCCCGGTCCTGCGCCGGTACATCGAGCCGCTGCTCGACCCGGCGCTGGCGCACATCGAATCGGTCAGGATCGGCAGCAAGTCGCTGGCCTACTGGCCGCAGCGGTTCGTGACCGACCCGGACGCGGACGACACGCTGCGGCTGTTCGAGGAGGTTCAGCAGGCAGGCCGGACGCTGGCGTTCATGGCGCACTTCTCGCACCCGCGCGAGCTGCAGCCCGCGCTGGTGACCGAGGCGGTGCGCCGGATCCGGGCCACCGGGGCGGTCATCCGCACCCAGGCCCCGCTCATCAGGTCGATCAACGACGATGCGCTGACCTGGGCGGACATGTGGCGGGAGCAGACCCGCACGGGGATGATCCCGTACTACATGTTCGTCGAGCGGGACACCGGACCGCAGGACTACTTCGCGGTGCCGCTCGCCCGGGCCCACGAAGTGTTCAGGGACGCGTACGCGAGCGTGTCCGGCCTGTGCCGGACGGTCCGCGGGCCGTCCATGTCGGCCACCCCGGGCAAGGTGGGGGTGGACGGTGTCGTGGAGATCGGCGGGCAGAAGGTGTTCGCCCTGCACCTGATCCAGGCGCGGGACCCGCGTCTGGTGGGCAGGCCGTTCTTCGCCCAGTTCGACCCGGGTGCGGTCTGGCTGTCCGACCTGAGGCCGGCCTTCGCGGACCGGTTCCCGTTCGGCTCCGAGGACGACCTGCCGACGGTCTGGGATCCGCTGGAGCTGGTGCCGGCTAACTAAACCGCCAGCAACTCCCGCTACGGGCAGGGCCCGCCAGGTCAGACCTGGCGGGCCCTGCCCGATGTGCAGCCGGGGGCTTAGCTTGATGGGCAGCCGCGGAACGGGAGGGACATCGATGACGGAGCCTGGTGAGTTCCTCGGGCTGGTGGCCCGGGCTGAGCTGCGGTCGGCGTCGGGTGACTGGGCGGAGGCGGCGGCGCTCTGGGGCCAGGTGACGGACGGTAACCCGGTCAGCGGGGACTACTGGGCCCGGCTGGCCGAGGCGCGGTTCGCGGCCGGGGACTATGCCGGGGCGCGTGAGGCGTACCGGAAGGTGCTGGAGCTTGGGGTCCGGGCGGAGTACCGGTGGCCCAGTGAAGGGGAGCTGCCGGATCTGCAGCCGGGCGTGGTGGCTTACCGGATTGCGTGCTGCCTGGCCGCGCTGGGGCAGCGGGACGAGGCCATAGATGCGCTGGCTGTGGCGCTTGACCGGGGTTACCGGTATCTGGCTCAGGCCAGGGACGACGAGTGCTGGAAGCCGTGGCTGGACGATGCGCGGCTCCGGGACCTGCTCGGTCTTCCCGATACGGACCTGACCAGGGATGAGGGCTGGCGCGCGGATCTGCGGCTGCTGGCGCGGGAGATCAAGCGGCTGGCGTACGCGCCGTTCGCCCTGATGAGCGAGGAGGAGTTCGACGGGAGTGTGGCCGCCCTCGACCGGGACATTCCCGGGCTGACCGACGCCCAGATCCTGGTCGGCATGATGAAGCTGGTGCGCCACCTGGACGACGGCCACGCGGGCGTCCGGCCGCCCGAGGGGGATAACGAGCTCTCCCGGCTGCTGCCGCTGGACTTCTTCCTGTTCCCCGAGGGGCTGTACGTGATCGGGGCCGGTCCCGGGCCATGAGGATCTGCTCGGGACCAGGGTGGAGAGGATCGGCCACCTCAGCACCGAGGAAGCCATCGCGGCGCTCGACCCTGTGATCGTCAGGGACAACGAGCAGCAGGTGACGTTCATGGTCCCTGCGTTCCTGCGGTGTACCGCTGTTCTGGCGGGGCTGGGCGTCATCGATGATCTGGCCCGGGCCAGCCTCGCCGTCTGTGCGGCGGACGGGACCAGCCGGGTGGTCGTGGTGGACGCTGAGCCGGGCAACCAACTGTGGGATCGCTATCCGGCCGGCTGGACCGCGCTGCCGGACACGGTGCCCGGCCGGCCGCGGCCGTTGCACCTGCGGCACCGGGACCTGCCGTACTGGTTCGAGTACCTGCCCGCGGCTGACCTGGTGTACTTCCAGTTCAATGCGGTGCGGGAGCACCCGGCCGAGGCGTTTGGCGCGTTCTGCGACCGGCTGTTCGGGTTCATCGCGGACCGCCGCCCGGCGCGGCTCGTCATCGACCTGCGCTGGAACGGTGGCGGCAACACCTTCCTCACCCGGTCGCTGCTGCACCACCTGATCGCCTGCCGCGAGATCAGCCGGCCCGGCGCCCTGTTCGTCGTCATCGGCCGCCAGACCTTCTCGGCCGCGCAGAACACCGCAACCGCCATCGGCCGCGAGACCGCCGCGATCTTCGTCGGCGAGCCGACCGGGTCCCGCCCGAACTTCATCGGCGAGACCATCTACTTCGAGCTGCCCTACAGCAAGGTCCGCGCCAACGCGGCCGACCTGTTCTGGCAGACCTCGTGGCCCACGGACTACCGGACGTGGATCGCGCCGCACATCTACGCCCCGCCGACGTTCGCCGCCTTCAGCCGAAACGACGACCCGGCTATGGACGCGATCCTGAGCCTCCGCGAGCAGTTCCCCGGCCCGTAGGCACGCAGCTGACCAGCGCGGCAGGCGGGCTGACCAGGGACCGGCACGAGCTGATCACCGTGGTTAGCCGTGAATGGTGTGATGCGTCCGTGACTAAGCGGTCTGGCGTGCTGTGAGCCGTGGGACCATAATTTCATATCAGGGATATTTGGCCTGGGGGCGATTATGGCGAGGGGATTGTTAGCGCTGGGTACGGCCTGGGCAGCGAGGGTCACCAGCTTTGGAGCCATGATCGGCGGACGCCGGAACACGGGGCTGGTCCGGTGAGCGCCGACGACGTCGAGCGCCCCGAGGAATCCGCCGCCGCCTCAGCCGGCAGGCCAGCCCGCGCGCTGGAAAGGCGCCGGCGGGCACCGCCACGCAGACCCCGCCGCCCGCGACCAAGCCCGCCCCTGAGGATGAGACGCCCACGCCGGGCGCCAGCCCCGCTCCGGACGCGGGCGGAGAGGCCGACTCTCCGGCGGCGGAGACGCCGCCCGCTGCGGCCGCCGCTGCCCCGGCGGCGAAAGGGGCGGGGCCGCCAGGACCAGGAAGCCGACCCAGCCCCGGAGCAAATCACCGGCCGCGGGTTCCACTCGGCCAGGAAGGGTCAGGCTCCGGCCCGAAGTCCGCACCGCCCGCCGAGCCGGACGCTGGCCGCCTGAGCCCAGAGCTGGCGACGGGGCCATGGCGGGCCGTCGACGGAGGCGAGCCCCGAAGCACGGCCCGCCCCGGACACCGAGATCGGCATGGTCAGGCCAAGCACGCCTGATCCGCCCGCACCGGTGCGAAGGTGCTGCCGGGCAGGGTGCTGCCGAGGCCAGGCCGAGCGCCGCAGCCGGACGCCGCTGGGCCAGGCGGTGCGGGACCTGGGGGCCGGGGCCGGCCGCTGGGGCAGGGGATGCTGAGCCGCCGGTGCCGTCGTGGGCGCCGCCGGCTGCGGCTGACGTGCCTCCTGGGGCTGGGGTGGCTAGTCAGCGGCTTGCGGGGTATCTGCTGGAGGAGCAGATCGGCCTGGGCGGGATGGCCGTGGTGTACCGGGCCACCGATGAGCGGCTGGGACGGCGGGTCGCGCTGAAGCTGCTCGCCCCGGCGCTGGCCCAGGACACCGGGTTCCGGCAGCGGTTCATCCGCGAGTCGCGGGCGGCGGCCGCGGTTGACCACCCGAACATCATCCCGATCTACGAGGCCGGCGAGACCGACGGCGCCCTCTTTATCGCCATGCGCTACGTGCAGGGCGGCGACGTCCGCTCGCTGCTGGAGCGGGAGAGCCCGCTGTCCCCGGACCGGGTCTGGTCGATCGTCAGCCAGGTGGCCTCGGCGCTCGACGCCGCCCACGAGCACGATCTGGTGCACCGGGACGTCAAGCCGGGCAACATGCTGCTGGACGCCAGCGGCGGCCGCGGCTGGACCCCGGCCGGCCAGTTCGAGCACGTCTACCTCTCCGACTTCGGCATCAGCAAGCAGCAGCTGGCCAGCGCCGCGCTCACCCAGACCGGGCAGTTCGTCGGCACGCTCGACTACATCGCACCCGAGCAGATCGAGAGCCAGCGCATCGACGGACGGGCCGACCAGTACTCCCTGGCCTGCGCGGCGTTCGAGCTGCTGGCCGGCACCCGGCCGTTCCGGAAAGACACCCAGCTCGGGCTGATCACGGCGCACCTGACCGACCCGCCCCCGGCAGGTGACCTCGCGGCGGCCGGGGCTGCCGCCCGCGGTGGACCAGGTGCTCAGCGCGGCCATGGCCAAGGCCCCGGCGCAGCGGTACGCCACGTGCACCGAGTTCGCCGCGGACCTGGGCCGCGGCCTGGGCCTGCTGCCTCGCGCGGCAGAGCATGCCGGGCCGGGTCTCGCCACCCAGACCGCCCGCCCGGCCACCAACCGAGCTGGCCCAGCCGGCCCCGCCGCTGCCTGCGGCCGCCGGGCCAGGCCGGACGTTCCTCGCCCGGCCACCGTCGGCAGCCCGCCCGGCCCGGGCGGCAGCTGGCCACCGCCCCCGCCGACGTCGACGGGCCGGCGCCGGGGCCGCTGGGTTGCTGCCGCCACCGCAGCCGCCGCGGCGGTAGTCCTTGGGGGCGGCGTCGCTGCGGCGGTCGTGCTGACCCACCACCCGCAGCCTGCTCCAGCATCCTCGCCGGCCGCGAGCCCCTCCTCGCTATCTCCGTCGGCCACTGCTAGCAGCAAGCCCTCAACGTCCTCCCCGGCACCGTCGTCGGCAACCACGACACCGCCAACGCAAACGCAAACGCCAGCCGGCAACCCCGCCCTAGCGCAGGGCGAGGCAACCACCGTCAACAATCTGCTGACTACCGGCCAGAACAGCAGCGAGGCGCTCTCCAGCGCGGCAACCGACGCGAAGAACTGCGCCAGCCCACAGCTCGCTGCCGATGTGGATCAGATCCAGGCGGTCCGCGATCAGCGGCAGACTGAACTGGACCAGGCCCAGCTCCTGAACACCGACGACCTGCCCAACGGCGCCGGCCTGAAGAGCAACCTCATCAGTGCTCTGAGCCTTTCGCTGCAGTCGGACGGCTACTACCTCACCTGGGCGCAGGGTCAGGCCCAGCCCGCCACCTGCGTCGACGGCAGCCTGCCGCCGGAGGAGCCAGCGGCGGACAACCGGGCACATGCCCCCAAGGAAGCGTTCCTCCACGACTGGAACCCGATCGCCTTGCAGTACGGCCTGCCGACGCGCATCAGAAGTCAGATGTGACCATTCCGGCCGGGATTCTGGTCGGCAGAACCCCGGCCGGAGTGGACACCGCACGCAAGGAGTGCTGAGCCCTTCGCTCCGTGGGCCGGTGCCCTACTCGCCGCGGCCGGCCGGGCGGTAGATCAGCAGCAGCACGCTCGGGCCCATCGTGCGGCTCTCGACCAGCTCCAGTTCGGTGCCGCCGGCGGCCTCCTTGAACAGCCGCTTCCCGCTGCCCAGCACGACCGGGTGCACCATCAGCCGGTACTCGTCGACCAGGTCGTGCTCGCGCAGGGTCTCCACCAGCGTCGCGCTGGCCGGCACGAGCACGTCCCCGGTGCAGCGCTCCTTCAGCTTGGCCACTTCCCCGGCCACGTTGCCGGAGATAACCGTGGTGTTCTTCCACTCCGGGTTGGTCAGCGTGGTGGACACCACGACCTTCGGCATGTTGTTCATCTTCCGGCCGAATTCGCCGGTGGCTTCCTCCATGGCGGGCCACGCCGCCGCGAATCCGTCGTAGGTCACCCGGCCCATCAGCTGGACGTCGGCCGCCTGGAGTTCCTCGAACTTGAACGCCTCGCTGGCCGGGGCCGGGGACCTGAAGCTCCAGCCGCCGTGGGCGTAGCCCTCCGCGCCGCCCGGGTCCTCGATGATCCCGTCCAGCGAGATGAACTCGGTGACGATCAGCTTCCCCATCGCTGTCTCCTGTGTCTCGTCGGCTCTGTGTCTCGTCGGCTCTGTGCCTCGTCAGCACTGTCGTTCCTGGTCTCTGCCGCCCACCGTAGGGGCCTGCACCGGCCGCCGGTCAGATCCAATCCGCGCGCGTATCTGTGGTCCACTTCATCGCAGCAGGTCACCGACCGCGGCCACGCCCGCCTCGATGGCCCGCTCGCCCACGTGACCGAAGCCGATCACCAGCTGCGGCGGCCGCACCGAGCCGTCCGACCGGTTCAGGCTCATCCCGTACAGCCCGACCGACCGCTCCCGGGCCGCCGCCACCACCCCGGCCTCGTCGGCCCGGGACGGCAGGTGCGCCACCGCGTGGAAGCCCGCGGCCAGGCCGGTCAGCCGTACCCCCGGCGCGTGCTGCGCCAGCGCGCCGATCAGCGCCTCGCGCCGTTTCGCGTACCCGGCCCGCATCCGCCGCAGGTGCCGGTCGTACCGGCCGGACTCGAGCAGCGCCGCCACCGCGAGCTGGTCAAGCCCGGATGTCCCCCGGTCGCTCAGCGTCTTCTCCTCGGCCACCGCCTCGACCAGCGCGGGCGGCACCAGGACCCAGCCCAGCCGGATGGCCGGGACCAGCGCCTTGCTGACCGTCCCGATCGTCAGCACCCGGTCCGGGGCCAGCCCCTGCAGCACGCCGACCGGCTCCCGGTCGTACCGGAACTCCGAGTCGTAGTCGTCTTCGATGATGTACGCATCGTTCCTGGCCGCCCACTCCACCAGGGCGTGCCGCCGCCGCGCCGTCAGCACCACGCCGGTCGGCGACTGGTGCGCCGGCGTGACCACCACCGCCCGCGCCCCGCTGGCCGCCAGCGCCGCCACGTCGAGCCCATCGGCATCCACCGGCACGTGCACGGCGACCGCGCCGGCCGCGCCCGCGGTGCGGATCGAGCTGCTCGTCCCGGCCTGGCCGTAGCCGGGGTCCTCGAACGCCACCCGGGTCACCCCGCGGGCGGCCAGCGCGCGCAGGGACAGGCCAAGCCCCTGGGCGAAGCCGGTGCACACCACGATCCGGTCCGGGTCGGCCACGGCCGCGCGGACCCGCCGCACGTACCCGGCCACCACCCGGCGCAGGACGTCGCTGCCCCGCGGGTCCCCGTAGTCCAGGTCCGCGGTGGCCACCTCGCGGCAGGCCTCGCGCATCGCCCACACCCAGTCGCCGCGCGGGAAGGCGGCCAGGTCCGGCACCCCGGACCGGAAGTCCGCGATCAGCCGCGCCCCCACGGCAGCCCCGCCCGCACCCGCTGCGCCGGCGCCGGCCCCGCCCCCCGCCGGAGCCGCGTCCCCGGCCGGCCCCGGCGCGGCCCGGCCAGCACCGGCGACCGCCCCCACCAGCGCGGCCGCACCCGAGAGCCCCGGCGCGACCCGCGTCGCCGACCCGACCCGGCTCTCCAGGTAACCCTCGGCGATCAGCTGGGCGTAGCACTCCTGCACCAGCCCCCGGGACACGCCGAGTTCCCGCGCCAGCTCCCGGGACGACGGCAGCCGCTCGCCCACCGGCAGCCGCCCGGTCCTGATCGCCTCCCGCAACCCGCCTTCCAGCTGGGTGCGGAGCGGCTGGCCGCTGTTCCGGTCCAGCGGCAGGAGCAGCTCCGGGCTCAAACCGGACCACTGAATCGTCATGAAATTGGACCTTAGCAGTAGGCCGGTTGGCTCCTAGCGTCTGTGCCATGAGCATCTCAGTGACCGCAGACACCGCCCGCCGCACGATCCCCGCCCCGCGCCGGAACCGGCTCGTCAGCCTTCCGCTGGCGCTCGTGTTCCTGTCCTCGGCCGCCACGCTGACCAGCTTCTACCTGCTGCTGTCGGTGACCCCGATGTTCGCCGCCGCGTCCGGCGCCAGCGGAGCCGGCGTCGGCCTGGTGACCGGCCTGCCCATGCTGGCCAGCGTGCTGGCCGAGGGCGCGGCGCCGGCCCTGATGGCCCGTCTCGGCGGCCGCGGCGTCCTCGCCGCCGGTGCCCTGCTGCTCGGCGTCCCGGCGCTGGGCCTGCTGTGGTCCGGCAGCCTGGGCGCGCTGCTCGCCGTCGGCCTGATCCGCGGCCTGGGCTTCGGCTTCTCCGTCGTCGTGACCGGCGCGCTGGTGGCCGAGCTGGTGCCCGCTGACCGCCGCGGCGAGGGCACCGGCCTGGCTGGCCTGGTCTCCTGCGGGCCCGCCGTGCTGGCCCTGCCGTCCGGCGTGTGGCTGGCCCAGCACTACGGCTACGGCCTGGTCACGCTGGCCGCTGCGGCCACCGCGCTGGCCCCGCTCGCGGTCCTGGCCGGCCTTCCGGGCCGCACCCGCCGCACCGGCCCCGACCGCGACCGCCACCAGGCCGCCCCGGTCCCGGTTCAGGACGGCGCGCCGCTCACCCTGCGCGACGGCCTGCGCCAGCCCGCCCTGCGCCGTATCTCGCTGATCTTCGCCGCGACCACCGTGTCGGCCGGAGTGGTGGTCGCCTTCCTCCCGCTGGCCGGCGGCGCGGCCGGACGGTCCGCCGCGGCCGGCCTGTTCGCCCAGGCCGTCACCGCCGCGCTGGGCCGCTGGTGGGGCGGCCGGCTCGGCGACCGGCACGGTCACGCCAGCCTGCTGGTTCCAGGACTGCTCCTGTCGGCCGCCGGCCTGGCCCTGGTCGCCGCGGCCGGGCCGATCGGCACCGGCGCCTGGCTCCCCATCACCGCCATGGCCATCTTCGGCGCCGGCTTCGGCATCACCCAGAACGCCACCTTCGCGATGATGATCGACCGCGTCCCGGCCTCCGGCTACGGCGCCGCCAGCGCGCTGTGGAACCTGGCCTACGACGCCGGCTACGGCGCGGGCCCGGCGGTGCTCGGCCTGCTCGCGGCCCGGGCCGGCTACGGCGCGGCGTTCGCCGCCACCGTGGTCATCGTGCTCGGCGCGGTCCGCCCGTCCTGGCGCGAGCGCCGGTCCGCCCGGGCCGGCCAGGCCGGCCGCCGCACCCGGTGACCGCCCGCACAGCCCGGGCCTGGCCGCACGGTCAGGCCCGGGCTTGCGCCTGCTCCCGCTCCCGCGCCTCGGACGTCTCCCGCGGATCGGCAAACCTCGTCACCTGCTCCGGGTCCAGCAGCAAGTGGTGCTCCATCGTGTAGAAGCGCACCTCGTGCCCGTCCGGGTCGTGCAGCAGCGGCAGGATCCAGCCGATCGAGGCCCAGTGCACGCCCGCGTGCTCCTCGCCCAGGCCGGTCAGCCGGGCCGCCAGCGCGTCCAGCGCCTCCCGGTCCGGCACGCCGATCGAGAAGTAGTCGAACCCCGCGGCCGCCCGCGCCCGGTCCGGGTCCAGCCGCAGCGCCAGATCCGGCCCGCCCGCGGGATGCACCATCGCGTAGCCCATCAGCGTGCCCTGCTCGGCGAACTCGGCCGCGACCCGGTAACCGAGCCGGCTCTGATACCACTCCGCTGACCTGGTCAGATCACTCACCGGAAGCTTCAGGTGGTGCACGCCGGCCAGCACCGGCACCTCCGTAATCCGCACTGTCCCTCCCGTATACAGAATCGATGCTTCTTATGCAGTTAGACTGCATTATAAACAGGCATGGTGTCAACCGGGCGCCGGCCGCGCAATCCGGATGCGCGCCGGGGTGCGGCGCGGGCAGGATGCGAGCGTGCAGCCCCTGGACCCGGCGACCGCCAGCGCGGCCCCGGACCGCGACGTCGCCGCGTTCGACGAGCGCGCGGCCGGTTACGAGGCCGGGCGGCTGGGCCAGTGGCACCTGGAGATCGCGGACCGGACCGCGGCCCGGGCGCTGGCCTGCCAGCGCGCCCCGCGGCGGGTGCTCGACGTCGGCTGCGGCACCGGTTACCTGCTGCGCCGCCTGGCCGCGCAGGTCCCGGACGCCGGCGCCAGGTTCGTGGGCGTGGACCTGGCGCCGCGGATGCTGCAGGTCGCGGCCGGGCGGGCCGGGGACCCGCGGCTGCGGTTCGCCCGGGCGGCGGCCGAGCGGCTGCCCGCCGCGGGCGCCACGTTCGACCTGGTGGTCACCACGACCTCGTTCGATCACTGGGCCGATCAGGGGGCGGGCCTGGCCGAATGCGCGCGTGTGCTGGCGCCGGGCGGCACGCTGGTGCTGACGGACCTGTTCTCCGCGCTGCTGAGGCCCACGCTGCGGGGCGCCCGCCGGGGCAAGGCCAGGACCCGCGGCCGGGCTGCGGCCCTGCTCACCGCCGCCGGGCTGACGGACGTCACGTGGCACCCGTGCTACGCGCTGATCCTCGCCACCGTCACGGCGTCGAAGCCGTGAGCCGGCCAGCGGGGGACGATCCGGAGGTGCCGCCCGGTGGTGAGGTGGTGGAGGACAACCCGCCCTGGGAGGCCTGGACGCCCTGGCAGGCCGCGGCCCGGCTGGCCGGGCTTGACGTGCCGTGGGCGGTCGCGGCGGGCTGGGCGCTGGACCTGTTCCGTGGCGGGCCCACCAGGGAGCACGAGGACCTGGAGATCGCCGTCCCGGCCGGGCGGTTCGGCGCGGTCCGGGCCGCGCTGGCGGGCTACGAGCTGGAGGTCATCGGCTCTGGCCGCCGCTGGCCGCTGGACAGCCCGGCGTTCGGGGTGATGACCCAGACGTGGGTCCGCGAACCCGGCGGCGGCCCCTACCGGCTCGACATCTTCCGCGAGCCGCACGACGGCGATACCTGGATCTGCCGCCGGGACCCGGCCATCCGCCGCCCGTACGCCGAGGTCATCACGGCCACGCGGGACGGGATCCCGTACCTGGTCCCCGAGGTCGTCCTGCTGTTCAAGGCCAAGCACAGCCGCCCCAAGGACGAAGCCGACTTCGGTGGCGCGCTGCCGCTGCTGACCACGGCCCAGAAGGCGTGGCTCGCCGCGGCCCTGGCCCGGGTCCATCCCGGTCACCACTGGCTCAGCCGGCTGCGCTGAGGCATCAAGGCTGGCCTGGTGCGCTGACCGGGTTGAGACGGGGTTCCCAGGCTGTTCCCAGGATCGGCTTCCTGATGTCCCAGCCGGGGCCGGCAGGCTGGCCGGCATGGACAGCAGCAATCCGCATCCAGGCGACCAGGACAGCGCGACTCCCCGGGACGGCGGGCAGTTCTGGCCGCCGGGCCGGTGGCGGCGTCCAACCCAGGTCGCGGTGGGCCTGGGCGTGGCGGCCGCGGTCCTGGCCGGCGGGATCATCACCGCGGTGGTCACCGCGGCCGGCTCGCCTGCCCCCGCGGCCGCCAGGACCCTCGCCGCGGGCTCCGGGCCCATCGACGCGGCCACCGCCCAGCTGCTCACGGTCCTGGGCCTGGGCGGGCCACCCGGCGCCATCCTGGCCGGGCCGGGCGGAGCCATCGCCGCCGGGCCCGGCGGAGCCGTCGTGACCGGGCCAGCCGGGGAAATTGTGGCTGGGCCTGGCGCGCCGCTGGCCGCCCTGCGGTGCGCGCCACCGGGGTTTCAGATCGCCCGCCCGGGCCGGCTGCACGGGCACGTCCAGCGCGTGATCAAAGGCCGTGTCGCCCGGATCCAGCGCGAGATCAGGATCGGCCGTATCACCAGGGTGTGCGCAGGCATCGGGGTGCCGGGCCCGGCCGCGATGTACGGCCAGGTCACCTTCCAGACCAGGGACGGCAAGACCGAGACCGCGGTCTTCGAGCGCGGCGTGATCCAGTCCCTGTCCGGCAACGCGCTCGTGGTCAAGGCGGCCAACGGCCAGACCCAGACCTGGCAGCTCAGCAGCGACAGCCAGATCCGCGCCGGGGCGATCTTCGGCGCCGCTCTGCCCCGCCCGGCTCAGGTCCGGGTGGGCCGGGCCATCGCCCGCCCCAGGACGCGCGATCGCGCCGGTAACGGTCCGCCTCGGCGCTGGCTGGCTGGGCCGCCCGGCCAGCCGCAGCGACCTCAAGGCCGGCCGCAACGTCCTGGTCGTCGGCACGGTCGCGAACGGGACCCGCACGGTCCGCCTGGCCGTCATCCTGCCCGCCGTGGCCCGGGCCCCGGCCGCCCCGGCCCCGCCGCCCACCCCGGCCCCGTCCGCGTCCGCCTCCGGGACATGACGCAGCCCCGGCCGCCCCGCGCCCGCCGCAGATGTCCCCGCATCGCGGCGGGCGCGGCCACGGCGCCCTGGCGGTGGCCGGCCGGGAGAGAATGGGGCAGGGAGCTGATGACCGACACCGGGCGTAATCCGCGGGTGCTCGTCGTGGACGACGAGCCGAACATCCGTGACCTGGTGCAGGTGGCGCTGAAGTTCCACGGCTGCTCGGTGAGCACCGCGGCCAGCGGCGGGGAGGCGCTGCGGCAGGCCGGGTCCGATACCCCGGACCTGATCGTGCTCGACGTCATGCTGCCCGACATCGACGGGTTCGAGGTGTGCCGCCGCCTGCGGTCGGCCGGGAACGACGTCCCGGTGATCTTCCTGACCGCCCGCGATACCTCCTCGGACACCGTTACCGGCCTGGTCATCGGCGGCGACGACTACGTGACCAAGCCGTTCTCGGTCGAGGCCCTGGTGGCCCGGGTCCGCGCGGTGCTGCGGCGCACCTCGCGCACCGTGGCCGGCGATCCGGACGGCGACGGGGACGGGCTGCTCCGGGCCGGCGACCTGGAGCTGGACGAGGCGCGCTGGACGGTCCACCGGGGCGGTGTCCCGGTCGAGCTGTCGCCCACCGAGTTCCGGCTGCTGGCCTACCTGATGCGGCACCAGGGCCGGGTGCTGACCCGCGCCCAGCTGCTGGAGAACGTGTGGGGCTGGGATTACGCCGGGGAGTCGCAGATCGTCGAGACCTACGTCAGCTACCTGCGCCGCAAGCTCGACCCGCTGGGCGAGCCGCTGATCCGCACCCAGCGGGGGGTCGGCTACAGCCTGCGGGCCCCGGGCGGATGAGACGCTGGCGGCGGCCCGCCGGGCGGTCCGGCGGCTCGCTGCGGACCCGCCTGCTCCTGCTCCAGCTGGGCGTGGCCACGGTGTTCCTCCTCGTCCTCGGCACGGTGGGCACGCTGGTGCTGAGCAGCCGGCTGAACCACAACTTCAACGCCGACCTGATCGCCGAGTCGCTGCACAGCCCGTCGCAGCTGACCGGCGCCGCGGGAGCGTACGCGGCGGTGGGCGTGCCCCCGCCGGGCCCCGGCCCCGGCCGCGACCCGGCGGCAGGTTGTCGGGCTGACCGCGAACGGCCCGGTGACCGAGGCGCTGGCGTCGGCGGTCCGCGCCCAGGCGCCGCGGGCCCTGCTCGGCGAGCGCCGCAGGCTGTTCACGATCGTGGGCAACGGCGTCCGGTTCCGCGCCGTGGTCCGGCTGGCTCCGCTCGGCCCGGCGGGTGGCGGCCAGGTCGGCCTGTACGTCATCGGCCGGCCGGTCAGCGAGGTGGGCCACCAGGTCCGCTCGTTCGTCATCGCCGAGCTGATCACCGGCGGCGTGCTGCTGGCGCTGCTCGCGCTGGGCGGCGGGGCGCTGATCGGCCGGGGCCTGGAGCCGCTGGGCCGGATGGCCCGCACCGCGGACGGGATCAGCTCGGGCCAGGACCTGGACGCCCGGATGCCGGGCGCGGGCGGGCGGACCGAGGTGGGCCGGCTGTCCGGGGCGATCAACACGATGCTGGACCGGCTGCAGCAGGCGTTCGCGGCCCGGCTGCGCTCGGAGCGCAAGGTCCGCGAGTTCGCCGCGGACGCCTCGCATGAGCTGCGCACCCCGCTGACCACCATCCGCGGGTACGCCGAGCTGTACCGGCAGGGCGCGCTCGGCCCCGACGAGCTGCCGGACGCGATGCGCCGGATCGAGCAGGAGGCCCAGCGGATGAGCACGCTGGTGGCCGAGCTGCTGGAGCTGGCCCGGCTGGACCGGCCCTACGTCGCTGGACCTGGCCGAGACCGACCTGGCCGCGGTGGTCAGGGACGCGGTCGCGGACGCCGCCGCGGTCGAGCCGGGCCGGCCGGTCCGCGCCGAGGTCCCGGAGGAGCTGGTGGCCACCGTGGACGAGCGGCGGATCCGCCAGGTGCTGGCCAACCTGCTCGGCAACGTGCGGGCGCACACCCCGCCGGACACCCCCGCGGTGGTCCGGCTGGCGGCGCAGCCGGCCGCGACGGCGGCGGCGTGCTGATCGAGGTCGCGGACCGCGGCCCCGGGATGCCGGCCGTGGACGCGGCGCGGGCGTTCGACCGGTTCCACCGGGCGTCCCGGCCAGATGGCACGCCAGGCCGGGACGGCGCGGCCGCCGCGGACCGCAGCTCGGGCAGCGGGCTTGGGCTGTCGATCGTGCAGGCGATCGCGCACGCGCACGGCGGCCAGGCCACGCTGGAGTCCGCGCCCGGGCAGGGCACCCGGGTGCTGGTCTACCTGCCGTCGCCGGCGGCTTCCTCGTCCGGCGACGGGGTGGGCAGGTTGTTGAACACGTAGTAGACCGCCAGCAGCGCGTAGATGACCAGCCCGGCGGCCGCCGACCAGAACGCGGCGGCGAGCACGCCGAGGCCGTAGCCGAACAGGCCGCCGGTGAACCGCAGCCGGGTATAGCCCTGCATGGGCATCGGGGCGCGGGCCAGATCGTCCTGCTTCGCGGTCAGGTACAGCCACATGCACGCGAACGCGATCGAGATCGCGATCATCGTCAGCCCGTAAGCGACGGTGGCCACCTCGGCCGCGCCCGCGCGTGCCGTCCCGCAAAGCGCTGGCCACCAGCGCGGTGGGGAACGGCAGCGCCACCACGCCGAGCAGAAGCAGCAGGTTGAGCAGCAGCATCCAGCGGTCCACGCGGCGCAGGTGCGCGGCCATCGTGTGGTGGTTCACCCACATGATGCCGATGGTCAGGAAGCTGATCGCGTACGAGGCGTACTGCGGCCAGCCGCCCAGCAGGGCGCGGGTCAGGCTGTCACGCGGTATGCGCGTCCGCGCCGATCGGCAGCAGGTTGAACACCAGCACGGTGATAGCCACGGCGAACACGCCGTCGCTGAACCCTTCCATCCGCCTGCTGTCCACGCCTGCCTGCTCTTTGCCGTCCTGGCGGTCGCCGCCGTCAGTCCGCAGCCGGCTCCGGCTCGGGCGCCGCCGCGGCGGCGGGCGCCTCCGGGCGGCGTACCGACCGGGCCAGCACCTGGGCCACGTCGATGACCTCCAGCGTCTCCTTGGCCTCGCCCGAGCTCTTCTTGGCGCTGACCGCGTCGCCGAGCATGACCATGCAGTACGGGCAGCCGGTGGAGATCGTGTCCGGGTCGGTGCCGAGCGCCTCGTCGATCCGCTCGGTGTTGATCCGCTTCCCGATCCGCTCTTCCATCCACATCCGGGCGCCGCCCGCGCCGCAGCAGAAGCCGCGGTTCTTGCACCGGTGCATCTCCTGGGCCTGCACGCCCGGCACCTTCTCCATGATCTCCCGCGGCGGGGTGAACACCTTGTTGTGCCGGCCGAGGAAGCACGGGTCGTGGTAGGTGATCTTCTCGTTCACCGGGTTGACCGGGGTGAGCTTGCCCTCCGCCACCAGCCGGGCCAGCAGCTGGGTGTGGTGGATGACCTCGTAATTGCCGCCCAGCTGCGGGTACTCGTTGGCGATCGTGTTGAAGCAGTGCGGGCAGCTGGCCACGATCGTGCGGGCGCCGGCCTCGTTCAGCGTCTCGATGTTCTGCTGGGCGAGCATGCTGAACACGAACTCGTTGCCCATCCGCCGGGCCGGGTCGCCGGTGCAGGTCTCGGCCGGGCCGAGGACCGCGAACGACACGCCCGCGGTGTGCAGCAGCTCGGCGATGGCCCTGGTGGTCTTGCGGGCCCGGTCCTCGAGCGCGCCCGCGCAGCCCACCCAGAACAGGTACTGCACGTCGTCGCCGATCGGCCCGTCCACCACCGGCACCTCGAAGTCCAGTCCCTCGGCCCAGTCCAGCCGCCGGGACTCGCCCATGCCCCACGGGTCGCCCTTGTTCTCCAGGTTCTTCAGCATGGTGGACGCCTCGGCCGGGAACGCCGACTCGATCAGCACCTGATGCCGGCGCATGTCCGTGATGTGGTCGATGTGCTCGATGTCCACCGGGCACTCCTGCACGCAGGCGCCGCAGTTGGTGCAGGACCAGAGCACGTCGGGGTGGATGACGCCGTTGACCTTCTCGTCCCCGACCAGCGGCCGCTCGGCCTCGGCTTTGACCAGGTCGGGAAGCTGCTCCCGCTCCTCGTCCGAGCCGGCCAGCAGCCACGGGGCCTTGGCCAGGGCGTGGTCGCGCTGGTCCATGATCAGCAGCTTGGGCGACAGCGGCTTGCCGGTGGCCCAGGCCGGGCACTGCGACTGGCAGCGGCCGCACTCGGTGCAGGCGGCCATGTCCAGCAGCGACTTCCAGGATGCGTCCTCGATCTTGCCGCGGCCGAACACGTCGGTGTCCGGGTCGGCCTCCTCGAAGTCCAGCACCTTGCCGTTGGACCGCATCGGCTCGAGCCCGCGCAGGCCGCTGGGGCGGCGGGCGAACAGCACGTTCAGCGGGGCCAGGAAGATGTGCAGGTGCTTGGAGTAGACGACGATCACCAGGAAGCCGAGCACCACGCCCAGCTGGGCGAGTATGAACACGGTCTCGATCACGTCGTTGGCGCCGGTGCCGAGCGGGTGCAGCCAGTGCCCGACGATCTGGGACGCGAACGCCCCGTGCGGGTAGGGGAACACCCCGGTGTTGATCTGCGCCCCGCGGTAGATCAGCAGCGTCGCGACGACCAGGAAGATCATGGCGAGCACCAGCCAGGCCGCGCCGAGGTGCGAGCCGTCGAACCGGGACTTGCGGCCCTCGCGCCTGGGCTGGTGCCGCAGCCGGATCACCGCGAACGTGACCAGGCCGATCAGCACGCCGACGGCGACCAGGTCCTCGAGGAAGCCGACGAACGCCCAGTGCCCGATGACCGGAATCGCGAACGTCCGGCTGAACAGGGCGCCGTACGCCTCGATCAGGGTCAGGAACAGGATGACGAAGCCCCAGAAGACCAGGAAGTGCGCGACTCCCGGCACCGACCAGCGGAGCAGCTTGCGCTGCCCGAAGACCTCGGTGAGCTGCGTCTCCGCACCCCGGCCCGGATGCTCGCGGAGCGCGGCGATCCGCTCCGGCGCAGGCTGGCCGGCCCTGGCCAGCCGGTAGAGCCACCACAGCCGCCGGCCCGCGACGACGAACGCGGCCGCGGTGATGACCAGCCCGACGATGATGCGCACGGCCACAGGGTTTCTCCTCACGCGGCGGCGGTCCTGGCGGCGGCGGGGCCCGCGCCCCGCCACCGGGTCGTGCCAGCGTAACCCTGGCGATCCGGGCAGCCGGGGAGGACCCGCTAAGCAGACGCTTACGCACGGTACTCACACGAAATTCGCAATCTTCGCGGATACCCTTATATCGTCCTCGATCCGCCGTCGGCCAGACCACTGGGACGTCTTTCTCCCGCTGGCCGGGCATGCTGGCCGGCGGGGTGCCCGTCACAGCTGACGCGCCGTCGGCCGCGGCCCGGTCCAGGGGCCCGGATCCGGGGCTGAGCGATTACCCTCAGAGCAGCGGGGCAACGCCCGCCCCGTGCACTGGCGCGGGCTGATGAGGTCTGTCGCAAAGGTGCACGATGACCGCTCTGGCTGACGCCAAACGGGGCACGACGCCGATGTCGCGCCTGGTCGGGCGGGTCCCCGGGCTCACCCCCGGGGACTGGGCCGTGCTGCGGATCTGGCTGATCTCCCGGGTCGCGGTGCTCGCGCTGACCTGGCCGGCCGTCGCCATCCTCCAGGGCAGCGGCAAGGACACCCGGCCGTGGCTGGGGCTGTGGAACAACTGGGACGCCGACCGGCTGCAGCACATCGCCCAGTACGGGTACTTCGGCCCGCCCGGGCACGCGCTGCCGGACCAGGTCGCGCTGTTCCCCGGGTATCCGCTGGCCGACGGCCTGATGCACGTGCTGGTCCGGCAGTGGACGGTGTCCGGGCTGCTGGTCTCGCTGGTGGCCGGCGGGGTGGCCGCGGTCGCGCTGGGCCGGATCGCCGAGCTTGACTACCGGCCGGGCACCGGCGCCACCGCGGTGCTGTACCTGGTCGCCTCGCCGGCCGCGTTCTTCCTGGCCGCCGGGTACACCGAGGCACTGTTCCTGGCCTTCGCGCTGACCGCCTGGCTGGCCGCGCGGCGCGGTAACTGGCTGGCCGCCGCGCTGCTGGCCGGCGGGGCCAGCTTCATCCGGATCAACGGGGTCTTCCTGCTGGCCGCCCTGGCCGTGGCGGCGCTGCGCACCCCGGAGGGCTGGGGCACCGCGACGGATGAGGAGCGGCCCCCGGCCCGCCCGGCGCAGCGGATCCAGGCACTGGTGACCCTGCTGGCCGCGCTTATCCCGCCCGCCTTTTACGAGCTGTACCTGAAGGCGCGGACCGGGGACTGGCTGGCCTGGCAGCACGCGGAGACGGCGGGCTGGCAGCGGAAGATCACCAACCCGGTCGACACGTACCGCACGGCCTGGACGGCCGCGTTCGGGCACGAGTTCTCCGCGCCGATCAACTTCGTGTTCCAGCTGGAGATCGTGGCGGTGGCCGCGGGCGTGCTCACGATCATCGTGCTGGCCGTGCGCAGGCGCTGGCCGGAGACCGTGTACACGGCGCTGACCATCGGCGCGCTGGCCACCTCGATCTGGTACGAGTCGGTGCCGCGGGCGCTGCTGCTGCTGTGGCCGGTCTGGTGCGGGCTGGCGGTGGCCGCGGCCCGGCGGGCCTGGGTGGGGCAGCTGTACCTGGCCGTCTCGGTCCCGGTCGCGGTGTCGATCGGGCTGCTGTTCATGACCGGCAACTGGGCCGGCTGAGCCGGAATCATCCGGCTCGCTGGCTCGTTAGATAAACCAGAGCGCAAAGTTGAGCCGACCTGACTCAACACATTTGACTTCGGCTAACCCCGATGCCAAGCTTGCGCCTGCAAGACTCAACTTTCGGACCACACACTCACGCAAGGACATCACATGGCACGTGCGGTAGGGATCGACCTGGGGACGACCAACTCCTGCGTCGCCGTTCTGGAGGGCGGCGAGCCCGCCGTCATCGCGAACGCGGAGGGGTCGCGGACCACGCCGTCCGTGGTGGCCTTCGCCAAGAACGGCGAGGTGCTGGTCGGCGAGGTCGCCAAGCGCCAGGCGGTGACCAACGTCGACCGGACCATCCGCTCGGTCAAGCGCCAGATGGGCACTGACTGGAAGGTCACGATCGACGGCAAGAAGTTCACCGCGCAGCAGATCTCCGCGTTCGTTCTGCAGAAGCTGAAGCGGGACGCCGAGTCGTACCTGGGCGAGACCATCACCGACGCGGTGATCACCGTCCCCGCGTACTTCAGCGACGCGCAGCGGCAGGCCACCAAGGAGGCCGGCACGATCGCGGGCCTGAACGTGCTGCGGATCATCAACGAGCCCACCTCCGCGGCGCTCGCCTACCACCTGGAGAAGGAGGGCGAGGCCACCATCCTGGTCTTCGACCTGGGCGGCGGCACGTTCGACGTGTCCCTGCTGGAGGTCGGCGAGGGCGTGGTCGAGGTCAAGGCCACCAGCGGTGACAACCACCTGGGCGGCGACGACTGGGACCAGCGGATCGTGGACTGGCTGGTGCAGGACTTCAAGAACAGCTACGGCACCGACCTGTCCAAGGACAAGATGGCGCTGCAGCGGCTGCGGGAGACCGCGGAGAAGACCAAGATCGAGCTCTCCCAGGTCAACGAGTCCTCCATCAACCTGCCCTACATCACCCACTCCGAGCAGGGCCCGCTGCACCTGGACACCAAGCTGACCCGCGCGGAGTTCCAGAAGATGACGTCCGACCTGCTCGACCGGTGCAAGACGCCGTTCCAGCAGGTGATCAAGGACGCCGGGGTCAAGCTGCCCGACATCCACCACGTGGTGCTGGTCGGCGGCTCCACCCGGATGCCCGCGGTGGTCGAGCTGGTCAAGGAGCTGACCGGCGGCAAGGAGCCGAACAAGGGCGTCAACCCGGACGAGGTTGTCGCGGTCGGCGCCAGCCTGCAGGCCGGCGTGCTCAAGGGCGAGGTCAAGGACGTCCTGCTGCTGGACGTGACCCCGCTGTCGCTGGGCATCGAGACCAAGGGCGGCATCTTCACCAAGCTGATCGAGCGGAACACGACGATCCCGACCAAGCGCTCGGAGATCTTCACCACCGCCGACGACAACCAGCCGTCCGTGCAGATCCAGGTGTTCCAGGGCGAGCGCGAGATCGCCGCGTACAACAAGAAGCTCGGCATGTTCGAGCTGGCCGGCATCGCCCCTTCGCCGCGCGGCATCCCGCAGATCGAGGTCACCTTCGACATCGACGCCAACGGCATCGTCAACGTGTCCGCCAAGGACCTGGGCACCGGCAAGCAGCAGTCCGTCACGATCTCCGGCGGGTCCGCCCTGGGCAAGGACGACATCGAGAAGATGATGGCGGACGCGGAGAAGTACGCGGAGGAGGACCGCCAGCGCCGCGAGGAGGCCGAGGTCCGCAACCGCGCCGAGACGCTGGCGTACACCACGGAGAAGTTCCTCGCCGAGAACGCCGACAAGGTGCCGGACGACATCAAGAGCGAGGTCGAGTCCGCCATCGCCGACGTGAAGAAGGCGCTGGAGGGCACCGACACCGAGGCCATCAAGACGGCCAGCGAGCACGCCGCGCAGGTCAGCCAGAAGATGGGCACGGCGATCTACGCCGCGTCGCAGGCGGCCAGCGCAGCCAGCGCGGATGGCGCGGCGGCCGGGCAGCCGGACGGCGGCGAGACGGCCGGGTCCGACGACGACGTGGTCGAGGCCGAGATCGTCGACGACGAGAAGCCGGAGGGTGGCGCGGCCTGATGACGTCACCCGAAGAGGAGGCCAATGGCCCGGTGATCCGGGACCGGCGGCGCATCGACCCGGAGACCGGGCAGGTCCGTGACCCGGGCCGGCCCGGCCACTACCCGGCGCCCGGCCCGGCCGGGCCGGGCGCCGGCGGGCCGGACAGCTCCAGCCAGCACGGGGGGGCTGCGCCGCGGGCGGGCAAGCACGCCGCACCGCCGCCGGGGCCCGCGGGGCCCGGCGCGGCCGGCGGCGCGGGCCACGGCAACGGCGGGAACGGCAACGGCGGGGCCAGCGCGGCGGCGGACGCCGCGGCACTGGCGCTGGCCGAGCGGACCGCGGACCTGCAGCGGCTGCAGGCCGAGTACGCGAACTACCGCAAGCGGGTGGAGCGCGACCGGGTCGCGGTCCGCGAGCAGGCGCTGGCCAACGTGCTCGGTGAGCTGCTGCCGGTGCTGGACGACATCGGCCGGGCCCGCGAGCACGGCGAGCTGACCGGCGGGTTCAAGTCGGTGGCCGAGTCGCTCGAGGCGGCCGTGGCCAAGCTCGGGCTGATCAGCTACGGGGAGGACGGCGACCCGTTCGACCCGAACCTGCACGAGGCGCTGATGCACTCGTACTCGCCCGACGTGACCGAGCCCACCTGCGTGCGCGTGCTGCAGCCGGGCTACAAGATCGGCGACCGGACGCTGCGGCCCGCGCGGGTCGCGGTGGCCGAGCCCGGTGGCGACGACGGCGACGGCACGGACAGCCCGGCAGGCGGCCCGGAACCAGCAGACACGAACTGACGCGGACGAGGAGAGGCCATGAGCACCAAGGACTTCCTCGAGAAGGACTATTACAAGGTCCTGGGCGTCAGCAAGGACGCCTCCGCGGACGAGATCAAGAAGTCGTACCGGAAGCTGGCCCGCAAGCACCACCCCGACGCCAACAAGGGCAACACGGCCTCGGAGGAGAAGTTCAAGGAGATCTCCGAGGCGTACAACGTCCTGTCGGACGAGAAGCGCCGCAAGGAGTACGACGAGGCGCGGTCGCTGTTCGGCAGCGGCGTGCGGATGCCCGGGCAGGGCGGCGGCCAGGGCGGCTTCGGGTTCGACCTCGGTGACATCTTCGGCAACCAGCCGAACAGCACCGGCGGCCGGCTCGGTGACCTGCTGGGCGGCGTGTTCGGCAACCGGGGCGGCACCGGCACCCAGGCGCGGCCGCGGCGCGGCGCGGACATCGAGACCGAGACGTCGCTGACGTTCGGCGACGCCATCGACGGGGTGACCGTGTCGCTCCGGCTGGCCGGCGAGGGGCCCTGCGGGTCCTGCGCGGGCACCGGGGCCAAGGCCGGCACCGTGCCGCGGGTCTGCCCCAGCTGCGAGGGCACCGGGGCGGCCAGCCGGAACCTGGGCGGCTTCGCGCTGTCCGAGCCGTGCAAGACCTGCCGGGGCCGCGGGCTGGTGGTCGACGACCCGTGCCCGGTGTGCTCGGGCAGCGGCCGGGCGATGAGCACCAGGACCATCCAGGCGCGCATCCCGGCCGGCGTCGGCGACGGGCAGCGGATCAAGCTCAAGGGCAAGGGCGCGCCCGGCGAGCGCGGCGGCCCGGCCGGGGACCTGTACGTGCGGGTGCACGTATCCGCGCACCCGGTGTTCGGCCGCAGCGGCTACAACCTGACCCTCACCGTCCCGGTGACGTTCACCGAGGCGGCGCTCGGCGCGGACATCAAGGTGCCCGTGCACAAGGCGATGCCGGTCAGCCTGCGGATCCCGGAGGGCACCCCGAACGGCCGGACCTTCCGGGTCCGCGGCAAGGGCGTCCGGCGCTCCGACGGGACCGTCGGCGACCTGCTGGTCACCGTGGACGTGCAGGTGCCCAAGCACCTGGACGGCGACGCCAGGGACGCGCTGGAGAGCTACCGCAAGGTGACCGCGGACGGCGACCCGCGGGCCGAGCTGCTGCGGCAGGCGAGAACCGGATGAGCGCGGAGAGGGGGATGACATGACCGGGGGGTTCGAGCTGTCCGACGACACGCCGGTCTATGTCATCTCGGTCGCCGCGCAGCTGTCCGGGATGCACCCGCAGACCCTGCGCGCCTACGACCGGCTGGGCCTCGTCTCGCCCGGCCGGTCGGCGGGCCGCGGGCGCCGGTACTCGCTGCGCGACGTGCTGGTGCTGCGCGAGGTACAGCGGCTGTCGCAGGAGGAAGGCGTCAACCTGTCCGGGATCAAGCGGATCCTGGAGCTGGAGGACGCCGAGCGGCGCAGCCGCCTGGCGCTCGCCGAGACGCACGCGGAGATCGCCCGGCTGCGCGCCGAGCTGGAGTCCACCCGGGCGGTCGCCGCCCGGCTGGCCGGCCTGCTGCGCCAGAGGGGCCGCGGCGTGCTGGTCCCGGTCCGGCCGGGCGGCGCCCGCAGCCCGATCGCGGTGGCGGCGGCCCCGGATCATACGAGCCCGGGTCATACAAGCCCGGGTCATACAAGCACTGAGAACCAGGATGAGATAGCAGATGGATGACAAGCTGACGCGGAAGAGCCAGGAGGCGCTGTCTGACGCCGTCCAGCGGGCCGCCGCGGCCGGCAACCCGAACACCGACGGCCTGCACCTGCTGGCCGCGCTGGTCAGCCAGCAGGGCGGCACGGCCGACCCGCTGCTGCGCGCGGTCGGCGCGGACCCGGCCGCGGTGCTCAAGCAGACCGCCGACGCGCTGACCCGGATGCCCAGCGCGGCCGGGACGACGGTGGGCGCGCCGGAGACCTCACGGCAGCTGCTGAAGGTGCTGGCCACCGCGGCCAAGCAGGCCAGGGAGATGGCCGACGAGTACGTCTCCACCGAGCACCTGCTGGTCGGGCTGGCCGCGGACGGCGGCCAGGCGGCCACGATCCTGCGCGAGGCGGGCGCCACCAAGGACCGGCTGCTGGCCGTGTTCCAGCAGGTCCGCGGGCACGCCCGGGTGACGTCGCAGGACCCCGAGGGCACCTACCAGGCGCTGGAGAAGTACGGCATCGACCTGACCGCGCGGGCCAGGGAAGGAAACCTGGACCCGGTCATCGGCCGGGACTCCGAGATCCGGCGGGTGATCCAGGTGCTGTCCCGCCGGACCAAGAACAACCCGGTGCTCATCGGCGAGCCGGGCGTGGGCAAGACCGCCGTGGTCGAGGGCCTGGCCCAGCGGATCGTGGCCGGTGACGTGCCCGAGTCGCTGCGCGGCAAGCGGATCGTCGGGCTGGACCTGAGCGCCATGGTGGCCGGGGCCAAGTACCGCGGCGAGTTCGAGGAGCGGCTCAAGGCCGTCCTGAACGAGATCAAGCAGAGCGAGGGCGAGATCGTCACGTTCGTCGACGAGCTGCACACCGTGGTCGGGGCCGGTGCGGCCGAGGGCGCGATGGACGCGGGCAACATGCTCAAGCCCATGCTGGCCCGCGGCGAGCTGCGCATGGTCGGCGCGACCACGCTGGACGAGTACCGCGAGCGGATCGAGAAGGACCCCGCCCTGGAGCGCCGGTTCCAGCAGGTGCTGGTCGGCGAGCCGTCGGTGGAGGACACGATCGCGATCCTGCGCGGGCTGCGCGGCCGGTACGAGGCGCACCACGAGGTGCAGATCTCCGACGGTGCCCTGGTGGCTGCGGCGGCGCTCTCTGACCGGTACATCACCGCCCGGTTCCTGCCGGACAAGGCGATCGACCTGATCGACGAGGCGTCGTCCCGGCTGCGGATGGAGATCGACTCGCGGCCGGTGGAGATCGACGAGCTGCAGCGCGCCGTGGACCGGATGCGCATGGAGGAGCTGGCTCTGCAGCGCGAGGACGACCCGGCCAGCCGGGAGCGGCTGGAGCGGCTGCGCGCCGAGCTGGCCGACCGGCAGGAGCAGCTGACCGCGCTGACCGCCCGCTGGGAGCGGGAGAAGGCCGGGCTGAACAAGGTCGGCGAGCTGAAGAAGCGGCTCGATGACCTGAAGGGCCAGGCCGACCGGGCGCAGCGGGACGCGGACTTCGAGGCCGCGTCACGGCTGATGTACGGGGAGATCCCGGCGCTGGAGGCGGAGATCGCCGCCGCCGCGGCGGCCACGGACGCGGCGGCCAGCGCCGCCGCGCAGAGCGGCCCGGACGTGCCGGGCGGCGCGGCGGACGCCCCGATGGTCAAGGAGGAGGTCGGCCCGGACGACGTGGCCGACGTGGTGTCGGCGTGGACCGGTATCCCGGCCGGGCGGCTGCTCGAGGGCGAGACCGGCAAGCTGCTGCGGATGGAGGCCGAGCTGGGCAAGCGGCTGGTCGGCCAGTCCGCGGCGGTGGCGGCGGTGTCCGACGCGGTGCGCCGGTCCCGGGCCGGGATCTCCGACCCGGACCGCCCGTCCGGCTCGTTCCTGTTCCTCGGCCCGACCGGGGTGGGCAAGACCGAGCTGGCCAAGGCGCTGGCCGAGTTCCTGTTCGACGACGAGCGGGCCATCATCCGGGTGGACATGAGCGAGTACTCGGAGCGGCACTCGGTGGCCCGGCTGGTGGGCGCGCCGCCCGGCTACGTCGGGTACGAGGAGGGCGGCCAGCTCACCGAGTCGGTGCGGCGCCGGCCGTACTGCGTGGTGCTGCTCGACGAGGTCGAGAAGGCCCACCCGGAGGTGTTCGACATCCTGCTCCAGGTCCTGGACGACGGCCGGCTGACCGACGGCCAGGGCCGGACCGTGGACTTCCGCAACACGATCCTGATCCTCACCTCGAATCTGGGCTCGCAGTTCATCGCCGACCCGGCGCTGGACGAGGCGGTCAAGCGGGACCGGGTGATGGGCGTGGTGCGCAAGACGTTCAAGCCGGAGTTCCTGAACCGGCTGGACGACGTGATCCTCTTCGAGGCGCTGTCCACGGCCGAGCTGAGCGAGATCGTCGACCTGCAGGTGGCCAGGATGGCCAAGCGGCTGGCCGACCGCCGGCTCACGCTGACGGTGACCCCGGCGGCCAGGGAATGGCTGTCGGTGACCGGCTTCGACCCGGTCTACGGCGCCCGGCCGCTGCGGCGGCTGATCCAGTCGGCGATCGGCGACAAGCTGGCCCGCGGACTGCTGTCCGGCGACATCGCCGACGGCGACACGGTCACCGTCGACCTGGATCAGGAGTCGGACTCGCTGACCACGCGCAGCGCCCGGCTGCCCGCGGTCCCGGTGTCGCCCGGGAGCTGACTTCCGGGCCCGCCGTCGGGCGCCCCCTCTTCGGCCGGCGCGGCGTCCAGCAGGCGGTCGTAGTCGTCCTCGGGCAGCCCGAGGTCGACCCGGATCCGGTAGCGCAGGCTGAGCAGCAGGCTCAGCTCGTCGGCCCCGTCCGGCGCGGTGCCGGCCCGGCCGGGACGTTCGGTGGCGTTCACTAGCCGCGGGCCCGGCCGGGCCGCGTCAGCGCGGTCGGCGAGGCACAGCTCGACCCCGGCGGTGGCCCACTCCAGGGCCCCGGCCAGGTCACCGCGCTCCATCAGCAGTTCGGCGACCAGGTCGCACATCCGCGGATCCCGGCGGCCCTCGGCCTTCAGCGTGCTGATCAGGCCCAGGGCCTCGGACTGCTTGCCGAGCAGGAACAGAGCCCGGGCCAGCGGCACCCGCGGGTCGACGAACACCGGGCCGCCGTCGGCCAGGGCGAGCCGGAACCCGCTGGCCGCCGCGGCCGGGTCGTCGGCCAGCAGCCACTGCTCCCCGGCCCGCAGGAACGCCTCGGCGCGGGGCATCGATTCGGTCTGTGTGCCCGTCACGGCCAGCCGGCTCATCCGCTGAGCGGCAGCTTCGTGATCGCCGCTGAACGCGGCACCGAACTCAATGGCGTCAAACTCTTCGCGGCTCAGCACAGGCACGATCCAGAACGTACCCACCAGGACTGGCATTGAAAGCCCGGCCACGCCGTCGGCGGCACGGATTCGGTCGTCTCCACCGTTATCGGCGGGACCGTTCCAGCGCGTCCCAGAAACCCCGGCGCAGGGCATGCCGGACCTCATCGTGCAACAGCGAATCAATAGGCAAAGCTGATCCCTGGAGCAAGCGCGCCTCGAGGTCGGACGGCATCCGCGGCTTGCGGGCGAGCACCGCTTCGAGCCACAGCGCCGGGGCGTCCCTGGCCACTGCCTCGCCGAAGCCGAAACCCTCGGCGTGCGCCGCCTGGACCGCGTCGGCCAGCGACACCGCGACCGGCTGCGGCACCGGCCCGGCGCTACCTGGCTGCGGGTTCGTGAACTGGTTGGGCCCGGGGCCGAACGACGGCCCGAGGCCGCCGCCCTGACTCAGGCCACTGCCCTGGCTCAGGCCGTTGCCGGGGGCCTGGCCCGGGCCGAAGCCGCCGGGCTGGTTCAGGCCGCCACCCTGCTGGGCCGCGCCGCCGCCCGCACCGAGCGGGCCCGAGCCGCCGCCCATGGCGCCGGTCTGTCCCGGGGGCTGGCCTCCCGGCTGGCCCTGGCCCATGGGCGGCGGCGCCATTCCCTGGGAAGGCATTCCGCCCTGGCCCAGAGCGGAACTCTGACCTATTGTCGCTGATTGCCCCATTTGCCCGGGCTGGCCGACTGGGCCGCCTTGCCCCATTCCGCCGGTCTGGCCCAGCCCGGATTGGCCCAGCCCGCTGGATTGGCCCAGCCCGCCGGCTGGGCCGATCGGGCCGGAGTGGCTCATCTGGCCGGCCGCACCCGCACCGCCCGCGCCGTGCTGGGCCGGCTGCGGCCCGGCCTGGCCGGCACCCTGGCCCTGCTGGCCGCCGCCCGGGGCCTGCGGGCCCGGCTGGCCACCGAACGACGGCATCGAGAGCGGGTCCGCGGAGCTGCCGTCGCCGGCCCCCGGCTGCTGGTACTGCTGGGTTGCGGCACTGCTGCCGCCGGACTGGCCGCCGTGCCGAGCGCCGCCGGCCTGACCGGGCTGCGGGCCGGCGCCGGGCCCGTGGCCGTCGGCGGGCAGCCGGTCGTGGAACTGGTCGAGCGGGGGGAACGAGGCGCTGGCGGGCAGCGGGGACGCCTGGTCACCGCCGTGCCGGCCGGACTGCTGGCCGCCCGTGGCCCCGCTGCCGGGCAGCGGCCCGGACAGCGGGTCGTGCTGCGGCAGGTTCTGCTGCCGCGAGTTGCCGAGCGGCCCCGGGCCGCCCAGCGGGCCGTCCGCCTGCGGGCCTGACCGGTCGGCGGCGCGCTGGGGCAGGCCGTTGGCCTGGCCGGGCAGCCCGGACGGGGCGGCGTGGCTGCCCCCGCCCGCCGTAGCGCCCCCCTGGCCGGCCCCGGCGTGGTTGTCCTGGCCGGCGTGGCCGCCGGACCCGGACTGGTCGCCGGCCGGCCCGGGACGCTGGTAGCCGGGCAGCACCGGGGCGTTGTAGAGCGGCGGCGCGGGCAGTGCCGCGGCGGGCAGGGCGTGGCGGGTGACCGCGCCCAGGGCCGGCCCGTGGCCGTTCGAGGACGGGCCCGGGTAGCCGGGCGCGTAGTCGTCGTCGCGGCGGGGCTCGGCGCCGGGGATCAGGTCCACGAACGGGCGCAGGTGCGCGCCGCTGATCTCCAGCACTTCGTCGCATTCCTGGCGCAGCGGGCGGGAGATGGTCCAGCTGCCGTCCACCGTGATGCAGCCGATCAGCACCCGGAGGCCGAGTTCCTGCACCTCGGAGATGACCTCGGTGAGGTCCTCGTCCCCGCTGACCACGATCGCCTCGGTGATCGCGCCGTTCTTCGCCAGCGCGATCAGGTCGCGGTGCATCTCGCTCTCCACGCCCTCGCGGCGGCCGGGCCGCAGCCGGCCGAGCCGGAGCTTGAGGTGGGCGAGGTCGGCGAGCGCGTCGTGCTCGGACGTGCGGCGGCCCTCGACCGTCGCCTCGTACCAGTAGCAGCGGAGCAGCGGGAGCCCGGTGCTGTCACTGCTCAGCCCCGACAGCAGCTTGAGCAGACCCGCGTAATCCCAGGAAACCGAGTCCCGGCGGCGTGTACCGTGAACGGCCATCGCGCCGTCGGCAAGCACGTAGCTCGCGTCCACGAAAAGCGCGCAGCGATCCACCAGCACCGCCCTCCCTCTCCGGCCGAGACGTTACCAGCGGCACGGCGCCGGCGCGGCGGTAAGTGCCGATAACGAAACGTCGCCGCCCGGCCGGTGATCGGCGGCCCCGACGGGCCGGGATCAGCGCCTTTCCGGGCCGGCCCGGGCCGGTCCCGCGGCGGTCGCGCCAGGCTCCTGAAGCGCCGCCCCGTAGCCTCTGAAGCACCGCCCGGTAGGCTCAGCAGCCGTGGCCGACCATGACGATCCCAGCGGGCTCGCCGCCGCCCGCCGCGGCCTGCTGGGCATCATCCAGCGGCAGGCGGTCGTGCGCGGCGATTTCACGCTGTCCTCGGGACAGCGCGCGACCTGGTACATCGACCTGCGCCAGGTCCTGCTCGACGGCCGGGCCGCGCCGCTGGCCGGGCAGGTCATGCTCGACGTCACCCGTGATCTGGCCTACGACGCGGTCGGCGGGCTGACCCTCGGCGCGGACCCGGTGGCCGCCGCGATGATGCACGCCGCCGCGTCCCGCGGCCGGGCGCTGGACGCGTTCGTGGTGCGCAAGGCCGGGAAGGCGCACGGCCTGCAGCGCCGGATCGAGGGCCCGGACGTGGCGGGCCGCCGGGTGCTGGCCGTCGAGGACACCTCGACCACCGGGTCGTCGGTGCTCACCGCGGTCGACGCGCTGCGGGACGCCGGCGCCGAGGTGGTGGGCGTGGCCGTGGTCGTGGACCGCGGCGCCCGCGCCGCGGTGACCGGGGCCGGCCTGCCCTACCTGGCCGCCTACGAACTCGCCGACGTCGCCCCGGAGTAGCCGGGGCGGTTCCCGGGTAGCAGGCCGGAGTTAGCCCGCGGGTAACCCCGCCGGGCGGCGCTCCGGGGATACTAGGGGCGCCGGCACCACAACAGGGGAGCAGCTACCATGCCGATCGCCACGCCCGAGGTCTACGCGCAGATGCTGGACCGGGCCAAGCAGCAGGGCTTCGCCTACCCGGCTGTCAACGTGACCTCCAGCCAGACCCTGAACGCCGCGCTGCGCGGGTTCGCCGAGGCCGGCAGCGACGGGATCGTCCAGATCTCCACCGGCGGCGCCGAGTACCTGTCCGGCGCATCGGTGAAGGACATGGTCACCGGCGCGGTCGCGCTGGCCGAATTCGCCCATGTGGTCGCGGACCGCTACCCGGTCCAGGTGGCGCTGCACACCGACCACTGCCCCAAGGACAAGCTCGACGGCTACATGCGGCCGCTGATCGAGGTTTCCAGGGAGCGGGTCGCCCGCGGCGAGGAGCCGCTGTTCCAGTCGCACATGTGGGACGGCTCGGCGGTGCCGCTGGCGGAGAACCTCCAGATCGCCAGGGAACTGCTGGCCGGCTGCGCGGCCGCGCGGATCATCATGGAAATGGAGATCGGCGTGGTCGGCGGCGAGGAGGACGGCGTCGTCGGCGAGATCAACGAGAAGCTGTACACCACGCCCGAGGACGCGCTGGCCACCGCCGAGGCTCTCGGCCTGGGCGACCAGGGCCGGTACATCCTGGCCGCCACGTTCGGCAACGTGCACGGGGTCTACAAGCCGGGGCACGTCAAGCTGCGGCCGTCGGTGCTGAAGGCCATCCAGGACGCGGTGGGCCAGAAGTACGGCCGCGAGAAGCCGTTCGACCTGGTCTTCCACGGCGGGTCCGGGTCGGACCTGAGCGACATCCACGAGGCGATCTCGTACGGCGTGGTGAAGATGAACGTGGACACGGACATGCAGTACGCGTTCACCCGGCCGGTCGCCGCGCACATGTTCACCAACTACGACGGCGTGCTGAAGGTCGACGGCGATGTCGGCTCCAAGAAGTCCTATGACCCGCGGACCTGGGGCAAGGCCGCCGAGGAGTCGATGGCCAAGCGCGTCGTGCAGGCGTGCGAGAACCTGCTGTCGGCGGGCACGCAGCTGTCCTGACCGCCTGCCAGGCCCGGCTGCGCTGAACCGGCTGCGCTGACAGCGAAGCCTGCTGACCGGCGGCCCCGCCGGGTGCCAGGCTGGCCGCATGGCTGAAATCGACCGGCTGGCGGTCCTGTCCGACATCCACGGGGTGCTCCCGGCGCTGGAGGCCGTGCTGGCCGAGCCGGACGTGGCCGCCGCCGACCGGATTGCGCTGACCGGCGACCTGGCCGCGGGCCCGCAGCCGGTGGAGACCCTCGACCTGCTGGCGTCGCTGGGCGACCGGGCCATCTGGATCCGCGGCAACGCCGACCGCGAGCTGGCCGAGATGGCCAGCGGCCAGCTCGTGGACCCGCCGGACGCGATCAGCCCGTGGGCGGCCAAGCAGCTCCGCCCCGACCAGGTCGAGCTGCTGGCCGGGCTGCCGGAACGGGCCGTGGTCACGGTGGCCGGCCTGGGCCAGGTCATGCTCTGCCACGCCACTCCGCGGGATGACACCGAGGTGGTCCTGGTCGACTCCCGGATGGACCGCTGGACCGAGGTCATGGACGGCCTCGGCGACGAGGTGACCACGGTCGTCTGCGGCCACACCCACATGCCGTTCGCCCGCCTCGCGCACGGCCGCATGATCGTCAACCCGGGCAGCATCGGCATGCCCTACGGCCGCACCGGTGCGCACTGGGCCCTGCTCGGCCCCGGCGTGCAGCTGAGGCGCACCCGCTTCGACGCGGCCGCCGCCAGCGCCCGGCTGATCGCCGAGTCCGGCTACCCGGACGCCGCCGCCTGGGCCGACGACTACATCAACAGCCTCGGCCAGCGATGCCGAGGCCATCGAGGTCTTCGGCCCCCGCGACGGCCGCCCAGGCTGACCTGCGTCAGACCGGTCGCCATCAGGATTGATTACGGTGCCGGGGGCGCGAGTGCCGTCCCGGACTCCGGCCGCCGGTTCAGCCCGCCAGGGCTGACATCTCGGCGTACTGGGCGCCGGTGAGCTCGATCAGCGCGGCGCCCACGTTCTCCTCGAGGTGCTCGGCCGAGCCGGTGCCCGGGATCGGGATCATGACCGGCGAGCGCTGCAGCAGCCAGGCCAGGGCCAGCTGGACCGGGGCCGCGCCGGTCTGCTTGGCCAGCGTGGCCAGCGGGCCGTGCGCCTCGGCCAGGCGGCCGGACGCGATCGGGTCCCACGGGATGAAGGCCAGCCCCTCCCGCTCGCAGTAGTCGAGCACGTCCTCGGACTGCCGGCTGGTCAGGTTGTACAGGTTCTGCACGGACGCGATCGGGGCGGTCAGCCGGGCCTCGCCGATCTGCGGCACGCTGACCTCGGACAGCCCCAGGTAGCGGATCTTGCCTTCCCTGCGCATCGCGTCCAGCTCGCCGACCTGGTCGGCCAGCGGGATCTCGGGGTCGATCTGGTGCAGCTGGTACAGGTCGATGGTGTCCACGCCGAGCCGGCGCAGGCTCATCTCCACGCACTGCCGCAGGTACTCCGGCTTGCCCAGGGCGTGCCACTGCCCCGGCCCGGTGCGCAGATACCCGCCCTTGGTGGCGACGGCGATCCCGTCGTAAGGGTGCAGCGCGGCGCGGATCAGGTCCTCGCTGACCGCGGGCCCGTAGGAATCGGCGGTGTCGATGAAGTCCACGCCCAGCTCGGCGGCCCGGCGCAGGACCGCGATGGCCTCGTCCCGGTCCGGCGGACCGCCCCAGGCCCCGGGGCCGGTGATCCGCAATGCACCGAAGCCGAGCCGGGTCACCGGCAGCCCGCCGCCGATCGAGAACACGCCGCTGGACGCCGCCGGCGGATAGGTCGCTGACATGATCTGGAATCTACCGAACGGTCCACCGCCGCTTCGCCGTGCCTGCCTGACCTGCAATTTCGCCTTCCGGCGGATTTTCGGGAGCCGACACCGCCACCCACGTCGGGGCCCGGGCCCGCCGGGCGGCAGGATGGGCTCATGTCTTACGAGAATCTGCTGGGCGGGCCGCCCGCCACGTTCCTGCTGGACGACGCCGAGGCCAGCGCGGCCCTGGCGGACGCCAAGGACCCGGCCGACGTCGCCGCCCGGTTTCCGTCCTACTGCGCGGCCTGGGCCGCGCTGGCCGCTCAGGCGCTGGACCGCGGCGATCCGGTGGCCGCCTACGCCTACGCCCGGACCGGCTACCACCGTGGCCTGGACCAGCTGCGCCGGTCCGGCTGGAAGGGGCACGGCCCGGTGCCCTGGGATCACGAGCCCAACCAGGGCTTCCTCCGCGCGCTGTACCTGCTCGGCCAGGCCGCCGCGGCGATCGGCGAGCAGGACGAGGCGGCCCGCTGCGCGGAGTTCCTCCGCGACAGCAGCCCCGAGGCCGCCGGGGCGCTAGGGTCTGGCTGACATGCCAGCCATCGTGATCGTGGGCGCCCAGTGGGGTGACGAGGGCAAGGGCAAGGCCACCGACCTGCTCGGCAGCAGCGTCGACTACGTGGTCCGCTACCAGGGCGGCAACAACGCCGGGCACACCGTCGTCGTCGGCGACGAGAGCTACGCGCTGCACCTGCTGCCCAGCGGGATCCTGTCCCCGGAGGTGACCCCGGTCATCGGCAACGGCGTGGTCATCGACCCCGGCGTCCTGATCGAGGAGATCGACGGGCTCCAGGCCCGCGGGGTGTCCTGCGACCGGCTGCTGATCTCCGCGAACGCGCACCTGATCATGCCGCACCACCGGGCCATCGACCGGGTGTCGGAGCGCTTCCTCGGCAACGCGAAGATCGGCACCACCGGCCGCGGCATCGGCCCCGCCTACGGCGACAAGGCCGCCCGGATGGGCATCCGCACCCAGGACCTGTTCGACCCCGGCATCCTGCGGCAGAAGCTGGACCTGGTGCTGCGGGAGAAGAACCAGGTGCTGACCAAGGTCTACAACCGCCGCGGCATCGACGCGGACACGGTCAGCGCCGAGTACCTGGCCTACGGCGAGCGGCTGGCGCCCTACCTGGCCGACACCAGCCGGGTCCTCAACCAGGCGCTGGACGAGGGCAAGGTCGTGCTTCTCGAGGGCGCCCAGGCGACCCTGCTCGACGTGGACCACGGCACCTACCCGTTCGTGACCTCGTCGTCGCCGACCGCGGGCGGCGCGTGCGCCGGGTCCGGCATCGGGCCGACCCGGATCACCAAGGTGATCGGCATCGTCAAGGCGTACACCACCCGGGTCGGCTCCGGCCCGTTCCCGACCGAGCTCACCGACGAGCGCGGCGACTGGCTGCGCAAGACCGGCGGCGAGTACGGCGTGACCACCGGCCGGGAGCGCCGGTGCGGCTGGTTCGACGCGGTCATCGCCCGGTACGCGACCCGGGTCAACGGCATCACCGACTACTTCGTGACCAAGCTGGACGTGCTGTCCGGGCTGGAGAAGGTGCCGGTCTGCGTGGCCTACGACGTGGACGGCACCCGGCACGACGACATCCCGATGACGCAGACCGGGTTCCACCACGCCCGGCCGGTATACGAGTACCTGGACGGCTGGTGGGAGGACATCGGCACGGCCACCAGCTTCGCGGCGCTGCCCGCGGCGGCCCGGGCCTACGTGCAGACGATCGAGGAGATGATCGGCGCCCCGGTCGCGGCGGTCGGCGTCGGCCCGCGCCGCGACCAGACCCTCCAGCTCCGCCCGCTGGTCTGAGCGGCGTTCGCCCACCGCGTACCGTCCCTGCTCGCGGCGCTGCGCGCCGGTAGGCTCTCAGCGATGCGCGTCTTGGTGATCGGCTCGGGCGGCCGCGAGCACGCGCTGTGCCGCGCCCTGGCCGCCGACCCGGCGGTCACCGCCCTGCATGTGGCGCCGGGGAACCCGGGGATGGCGGCGCACGCCACCCGGCACGCGGTGGACTCCGCCGACCCGGCCGCGATCGGCGCGCTCGCCCGCCGCCTGGCGCCCGGGCTGGTGGTCATCGGCCAGGAAACACCGCTGGTGGCCGGCGTGGCCGACGTGCTGGCCGAGGCCGGAATCGCCTGCTTCGGCCCGCGCCGGGACGCGGCCATGATCGAGGGCTCGAAATCCTTCGCCAAGGACGTGATGGCCGCCGCCGGGATCCCGACCGCGGCCGCGGTCACCGCCCGCACCCCGGGCGAGGCGGGAGACGCCCTGGACCGGTTCGGCCCGCCCTACGTGGTCAAGGCCGACGGGCTGGCCGCGGGCAAGGGCGTGCTGGTGACCACGGACCGCGCGGCCGCGCTGGCGCACGCCGCGGCGGCCGGCCCGGTGGTGATCGAGGAGTACCTGGACGGCCCCGAGGTGTCGGTCTTCGCGCTGGCCGACGGGCAGCACGCGGTCCCGCTGCTCCCCGCACAGGACTTCAAGCGGGCGCACGACGGCGACGCCGGGCCGAACACCGGCGGGATGGGCGCCTACACGCCGCTGCCCTGGGCCCCGGACGACCTCGCTGACGAGGCCCTGACCACGGTCATCGAGCCGGCCCTGGGCGAACTGCGCCGCCGCGGCACCCCCTTCAGCGGGGTGCTCTACGCGGGCCTGGCCCTGACCGCGAAGGGCCCGCGGGTCGTCGAGTTCAACGCGCGGTTCGGCGACCCGGAGATCCAGGTCGTTCTGGACCGGCTGGAAACCCCGCTGTGCGGGCTGCTGGCCGCCGCGGCGCAGCCCGGCGGCCTGGCCGGCCCGGGCCCGCTGGCCTGGCGCCCGGGCTCGGCGGTCACCGTGGTCCTGGCCGCCGAGGGCTACCCGGGGACCTCGGCCCGCGGCGACGAGATCACCGGCCTCGGCGCGGCGGCGGCTGAGCCCGGCGCCTACGTGCTGCACGCGAACACCACCCTGACCGGCGGCGGCACCCTGGTCTCGGCCGGCGGCCGGGTGCTCAACGTGGTCGGCACCGGCCCGGACCTGGCCGCCGCCCGCGACACTGCGTACCGGGCGGCCGGCCGGATCGTAATGCGCGGCGGCTGGTACCGCCACGACATCGCCGCCGCGGCGGCGGCCCGGCCATGACCTCCGGCGGCCCCCCGCCGCACCGGGCGCGGCCGCGGCCGGACCGCCACGAGCCCGACCCGGGCATCCCGCTCCGGGTCACCACCGTCGAGCTGTTCTTCGATCTGGTCTTCGCGTTCACGCTGACCCAGCTGACCGCGCTGCTCGACGTCCACGCCTCGCCCGCCGGGGCCGTCCAGGTGCTGCTGATCTTCGCGCTGATCTGGTGGATGTACGCGGGCTACGCCTGGCTGACCAACGCCCGGCCGCCGGTCACCGCGGCCGAGCGGCTGCCGCTGCTGATTGCCATGGGCGGCCTGCTCATCGCCGGCCTGGCCATCCCGCAGGGCTTCGGACCGGGCGGCGTCGTGCTGGGCCTGGGTTACCTCGTCGTGGTCCTCGTCCACGCGTACCTGTACCGCCAGGTCAACCGCAACATCATCAGGATCGCGCCGTTCAGTGTCGCCTCGGCGCTGCTGGTCATCGTGGCCGGGCTGGTGTCGCGGCAGCACGGCGCCCCCCGGCCGGTGGTCTACGTCCTGTGGGCGGTCGCGGTGGCCGTGCAGCTCGGCTCGCCGCTGGTGGTCACCCCGCGGGGCCTGTTCGGCCTGCACCCCGCCCACATCGTGGAACGGCACACGGCGCTGGTGATCGTCGCGCTCGGCGAGTCGGTCGCCGCGGTCGGCATCGGCGCCGGCCACCTGGCCAGCGAGGCCGGGATGAGCGTCCGGCTGGTCGGCGTCGCCCTGCTCGGCCTGGCGCTGTGCGCGGCCCTGTGGTGGGCGCTGTTCGGCGGCGGCGAGGACGAGCGGGCGGAACGGGCGCTGGCCGCCGCGGACACCTCCCGGCGCACCGGCGTGGTACTGAACGCCTACTTCTACGCCTACACCCCGCTGCTGCTCGGCATCGTCGCGGTGGCGGCCGGGCTGGAGCAGGCGATCGCCCGGGCGGCCGACCCGCCCGCCGCCGAGCCCGCCGGGGCGGCGGTTCTGCTGGCCGTCGGCACGGCCGGGGTGCTGGCCGGGGACATCGCCTTCCGGCGGCTGCTCGGCCTGGGCCATTCGGCCTGGCCCGCCCGGCCGCGGCGGCCGCCGCCCTCGCCACGATCCCGGCCGGCCTGTACGCGGGCCTCCCGGTCCAGCTTGCCCTGCTGGCCGCGGTGCTGACCGCGATGCTGGTCATTGAGCAACGGGCCCGCCGGGAGCCGCCGGGCGTTGCGGCAGGATAGACCCGTGATCGAGCGCTATACCCTGCCCGCGATGGGCCGCGTGTGGAGCGAGGACCATAAGTACGAACTGTGGTGCCAGGTCGAGCGGCTGGTGCTGCAGGCCATGGCCAAGGCGGGCACGGTGCCCGCCGGCAGCGTGGACCCGGTGCTGGCCGCGCCGCCGCCCACCCCGCAGGCGGTCGCCGAGCGGGAGGCGGTCACCGGGCACGACGTGATCGCGTTCCTGTCCGCCTGGGCGGACAACACGGTGCCGCGCGAGGCGGCGGCCTGGGTGCACTACGGGATGACCTCGTCCGACCTGCTGGACACCGCGCTGGCCCTGCAGCTGACCGAGGCCACCGACCTGCTGACGGCCAGGGCCACCGAGCTGACCGCGGCGCTGGCCGAGCACGCCCTGGCCCACCGGGACACGCTGCGGGTGGGCCGCACGCACGGCATCCACGCGGAGCCGGACGTGTGGGGGCACCGGGTGGCGGACTTCGCGTTCGGGCTGCACCGCGGCACCCTGCGGCTGGCCCGGGCCCGGGACGCGGTCGCGGTGGGCAAGCTGTCGGGACCGGTCGGCAGCTACTCCAACATCGACCCGGCCATCGAGCAGGCGGTCATGGCCGAGCTGGGCCTGCGGCCCGCGGACGTGGCCACCCAGGTCGTGCTCCGCGACGGCATCGCCGAATGGGTGAACGCGCTTGCGCTCCTGGCCACGGTCTGCGAGGCGGTCGCGCTCGAGGTGCGGCACGGGCAGCGGACCGAGGTCGCCGAGCTGGCCGAGGCGTTCGGCAAGGGGCAGAAGGGCTCCTCGGCGATGCCGCACAAGCGCAACCCGGTCCGCTCCGAGCGGATCTGCGGGCTGGCCAGGATCGCCCGGGCCCAGCTCGTCCCGGTCATGGAGGGCATCCCGCTGTGGCACGAGCGGGACATCTCGCACTCCTCGACCGAGCGGGTCGCGCTGCCGGACGTGGCCATCGTGACCGACTACCTGCTGGCCGAGACCACCGCGCTGATCACCGGCCTGGTCGTGGACGGCGCCCGGATGCGGGCCAACCTGGACTCGACCAGGGGCCTGATCTACACCTCGGCCATACTGCTGGTCCTGGTCGCCGGCGGGATGTCCCGGGAGGACGCGTACGCCCTGGTGCAGGCCGCGGCGATGGAGACCTGGTCCACCGGCACGCCGCTGCGGGACACGCTGCGCGCGCACGCGGCCCGCCAGGGCCAGCCGCTGGACGAGGCCCGGCTGGACGAGGCCTGCCGCCCCGGCCGCTACACCGAGCGGCTCGGCGGCGTGTTCGCCCGCGTCGAGGCGCTGGCCGCCAGCCTGGCCCCGGGCCCGGGATGAGGCACCTGTACTCCGGCAAGGTCCGCGAGCTGTACGAGCTGCCGGACGGCCTGCTGCTGCTGGTCGCCACCGACCGGATCTCGGCCTTCGACCACGTGCTCGACCCGCCGATCCCGGACAAGGGGAAGATCCTCACCCAGCTGTCCCTCTGGTGGTTCGGCCAGCTGGCCGGCATCGTGCCCAACCACCTGGCCAGCGCCCCGGTGCCGGCCGGCTTCGAGGGCCGGGCGATGGTCTGCCGCCGGCTCGACATGATCCCGGTGGAGTGCGTTGCCCGCGGCTACCTGACCGGGTCCGCGCTGACCGAGTACGAGCAGGACGGCCAGGTGTGCGGGATCAGCCTGCCGCCCGGTCTGGCCGACGGCTCCCGGCTGCCGGAGCCCATCTTCACCCCGGCCACCAAGGCCCCCCGCGGCGAGCACGACCAGAACATCACCGCCGCGCAGGTGGCCCGCGAGCTGGGCCAGGACCTGGCCGCCGAGCTGGAGCGGATCACGCTGGCGGTGTACCGGCGCGGTGCCGAACTGGCCGCCGCGCGCGGCATCATCGTCGCCGACACCAAGATCGAGCTGGGCCGGGCCGCGGACGGCACGCTGCTGCTGGCCGACGAGGTGCTGACCCCCGACTCGTCCCGGTTCTGGCCGGCCGACCGCTGGCAGCCGGGCCGCCGCCAGCCGTCGTTCGACAAGCAGTACGTGCGCGACTGGCTGACTTCGCCGGCCTCGGGCTGGGACCGGAACGGCCCGCTCCCGCCGCCGCCGCTGCCCGCCGAAGTGGTCGACCGGACCCGGCAGACCTACGTCGAGGCCTACCGGCGGCTGACCGGCCTGACCTGGGCCTGATTGCGTCAATGGTCCGGGAAAGGAAGGGGCGGTGGAATACTGGTCCGGGTACGCATCGGGCTATGCCCCCGAACTGGGCCGCCGGCCAGGCACTGGCCGGGCTGCCCCCGGCCGGGCCGCTGCGCGGCGCCGGGCCCCCAACGACAGGAGCTTCCATCCCATGACCACCGGTCCTGAGACCCGTTACCGCGTACGCGGCGGGAACACGCTGCAGGGCACGGTCTTCGTGCAGGGTGCCAAGAACGCGGCCCTGAAGATGATCGCCGCCTCGCTGCTGGCCGCCAGGGGCCGCACGGTGCTGAGGAACGTCCCGCCGATCGAGGACGTCCGCCGGGCGGTGGAGCTCGCGCAGGCGCTGGGCGCGGTGGTCAAGTTCCACGAGGCCGAGCAGACGCTGGTGGTCGACGCGTCGGAACTGACCAGCTCGGTGCTGCCGGCCGAGATCGCCCGCCGGTTCCGCGCCTCGGTGCTGTTCGTCCCGGCCCTGCTGCACCGGATGGGCGAGGCCACCATCGAGGGCATCGGCGGCTGCAACCTGGGCAGCCGCAGCCTGGACTTCCACTACCGGGGCTTCGCCCGGCTCGGCGCGATCGTCGAAGAGCACGAGGACCACGATCCACATCAAGGCGGACCAGCTGCAGGGCGCGCACCTGTACCTGGACACCCCGTCGCACACCGGCACCGAGAACCTGATCATGGCCGCGTCGCTGGCGCCCGGCACCACGGTGATCGACAACACCGCGCTGGAGCCCGAGGTCCAGGACGTGATCGCGTTCCTGACCAAGATGGGCGCGGACATCTCCGGCGGCGGCACTGGCTTCATCACCGTCAACGGGGTACGCGAACTGGCCGCGGTGGAGCACACCGTGATGCCGGACCGGATCGACGCCAGCGTGTTCGCGATGGCCGCGGCGATCACCGGCGGCGAGCTGAGCCTGGTCGGCGCGTCCCTGGAGAACCTGGGCGTGGTCCGCTGGAAGCTGGAGCAGATGGGCGTGGAGTTCGCCGCGCACGGCGCGATCCTCGGTGTCCGGCGGGACCGCCAGCTCCGGCCGATCAACGTGATCACCAGCCCGTACCCGGGCTTCGCCACCGACCTGCAGTCGCCCATCATGGCGCTGAGCTGCCTGGCCGACGGCATCAGCTACATCAGGGAAACCATTTTCGACGGCCGCTACACGCTGGTCGGCGAGCTCAATAAGCTCGGCGCCAAAGTCGAGGTAGATAACAACGTGGTGCTGGTGCACGGCCCGTCGGCGCTGAAGGGCGCCGAGGTCATCGCGCATGACCTGCGCACCGGCATTGCCCTGGTGCTGGCCGGCCTGGCCGCCGAGGGCGAGACCGTCGTGTCGCCCGGCTACCTGATCGACCGCGGCCACGCCTCGGTGGCGGCCCGGCTGACCGCGCTGGGGGCGGACATCACGCAGGAAACCGTCAGCTGAGGATACGGACGGCAGGTGTTATTCTGCCGTTGGTGCCGCTTTCGCCGTTTTACTCACGATTGCGGAACCGCAATGGCCTGGCCGACGATTTGCCCTTTCCGCTACACCGCGCAGTGAGCTGCGAAATGTAGCATCGGGCAAATCCTGGGCGTCGGCTGCCAAGGATGGGACGGGACATGGGCAGGACCGCAGGCGTCACCTCAGCGGGCAGCATCGGCCACCGGCCGGGGGGCGGAGGGCCCGGCCCACGATGAACGCGCCGTCCCAGCCGGCTGCGGAGCTGACGATCGGCATCGTCGGAACGCACGACCTGGTCGAGAAGATCATGCTGTCCGGCCCGTTAGCGGGTCCGGCCGGACCCGCCGAGCAGACCGTCCCGGCCCGGCGGCTCATCGCCGCCGCCTACCGGGACGAGCAGGAAGCCGCCGACCGGGTCACCCGGCTCGGCCCGGGCATCGACGTGTGCCTGTTCGCCAGCAAGGTCCCCTACGGCTACGCCCGCAAGGCGGGTGTGCTGTCCAGCCCGGCCACCTACATCTCGCTGGGCGGCAGCGCGCTGTACGCCGCGCTGCTCCGGGCCTGCCTGACCGGCCGTCACGACCTGACCCGGGCCAGCGTGGACGTGCTCAGCCGGAGCGCGGTGGACGAGGCGATGGCCGAGATCGGCATGCCCGCCAGCCACGTTCACGTGCAGGACGAGCCGGGCACGCCGGCCGCGCTGGCCGCGTTCCACGAGCGGCTGTGGCGGGCCGGCCGCATCTCGGTGGCGTTCACCTGCCTGCGGTCGGTCGCCGCGCGGCTGTCCGCGGCCCGGATCCCGGTCTACCCGGTCTCGCCCACCGGCCCGGCGATCAGGTCCGCGCTGCGCACCGCGGCGCTGCTCGGCGCCAACCGCCGCCTGGAGGCGGCCCAGCTCACCGTGGCCGTGGTCGAGGTGCCGGGGCTGCGCGAGGGCCAGGGCCGGCGCAGCGTCAGCCGGCTGTCCCGCGAGGAGCTGCGGCTGGCCGTGCACCGCCTGCTGGTCCAGGAGGCGCTGCGGATGCAGGCCAGCGTGACCCCGCTGGGCGACCACGGCTTCCTGGTCACCGCGACCGGCGGCTCGCTGTCCGCGGTCACCGACGGCTTCCGGCGGTTGCCGTTCGTCGACCGGGCCCGCGCCGAACTGGGCCTCGGGCTCGAGGTCGGGGTCGGCACCGGCCCCACCGCGCAGGCCGCCGAGACCCAGGCGCGGGCCAGGATCACCCGGCTGACCACCCCGCGGGCCGCCCGCCGCCCCGCCGCCGCCCCGGCCCCGGGCCCGGTCCAGGCCTGGCCCGCCCGCACCGCCCCGGCGGTCCCCGCCGCCCGGGCGGGCGGCAACGGCCCCCACCCGGCCGCGGCCGCGGCGGCCGGCGCCGCGGCGTCCGAGACGGCCGCTCTCGCGGAGCCCGCACCGGGGCAGCAGACCTCGCCCGGCCGCGGCGCGGCCGCCGATGTGAGCGCTCCCATCCCGGTCAGCGCGGCCGGGACGGACGCCGAGGGCGCGCCGCGCGCGCTGGCCACGCTGAGCCGGCTGGCCGAGCTGCTCCCCCCGGGCGACAGCGTGCTCGCGGTGGACGCGGAGACCGCCAGCCGGGTGCTGGAGGTGACCCCGCGCACCGCGCGGCGGCTGCTCCGCGCGCTGGCCGAGGAGGGCCTGGCCTGGCCGCTGCCGCCGAACCGGGCCCCGCAGCCGGGCCGCCCCCGGCAGTCCTACCGCCTGGTGGTCGAGCGGCTCGACCGGCACCGCACGGGCGACGACGGCTAACCCGCCGGGCCGCCCGCAGAAGCGGCGGCTCAGAAGGACAGCAGCAGGAACGCGGCCGGCACGGCCACCAGCGCCGCCGCCGTGCAGCCGACCAGCGCCAGCGCCGCCGCCCGCAGCCCGGGCGGCGGGGCGAGCAGCCGCGCCACCCGCACCGCCACGTCCCCCCCGTCGGCCACGGCCAGCGCGCCGCACGGCACCGTCCCCGGCCCGGCCGCGCCCACCCGGAGCAGTGCCATGGCCAGCGGCCGGGCCGGCCGCTGGCGCCCGCGCCCCCGCCCCCCGGCGGCGGCCGCCGCGGCCACGTAACCCACCGCGTGGTCGTCGGCCAGCATCTCCAGCAGCAGCGCCACCGACCCGGCTGCGTCGCGCGCGGCCGGCGACCAGCGGAACGCCCGCAGCAGCGCGGTGAACGGCAGCAGCACCAGGTCGTGCCGCTCCCGCAGGTGCGCCCGCTCGTGCGCGAGGACCGCGGCCAGCTCGGCCTGGTCCAGCAGCTCCAGCGTGCCGGCGCTGACCACGATCCGCGACCGCAGCCCGGGCACGCAGTACGCGGCCGCCGCCGGGTGGTCGACGACCAGGGCGCCGGGCACCTTCGGGTCGCCGTGGCCGAGCAGGCTGAGCAGCTCCCGCTGCCGCCGCCGGGCCCGCAGGACCGCCGCCGACGACGCCACCAGCACCCAGATCAGCAGCACGAACAGCACCAGCGAGGCGGCCACGAAGCCGAGCCGCGCCGCGCCGGCCAGGCCGCCGGGTCCCTGGCCGGTGAGCGCCTGCCGGGCGAAGGCCAGCGCGGACAGCGCTACCCCGGCATGGTCGCTGCGCGCGCCGAGCCCGGCCAGCACACCGACCGCGGCCAGCCCCCAGCCCAGGCCCAGGGCCTGCCAGAGCACGATTGCCGCGGCCGGGGACCGGGCTGGCCAGCGGGCACGGGCCAGCGCCGAGGCAGCCGGGACGCTCCCGGCCGCGACCGCGGCAACGATCAGGAGGGCGGGGAACACCGCTGGTCCGCCCCCGCCGCGGAACCGTTCTGGGCCTCGAGCGCCTCGAGGGCACGGCGCAAGGCCCGCGCCTCCGCACCGGACACGCTGCGCACGAACCGGGCCAGCGCGGCCGGGCGGTCGCCGGTCTGGTCGAGGGCGTTCAGCATCAGCTCGGTGACGTACGCCTCCCGGGTCCCGGCCGCGCGGTAGCGCCACGCCCGGCCGTCCCGCTCGCGCCGGGCAAAGCCCTTCTTCGCGAGACGGTCAAGGACCGTCATAACCGTGGTGTGGGCCAGGTCACGCTCGGTCAGCCCACCGCTGACCTGGCGCACCGTCAGCGGCTCAGCCGCTTCCCACAGGATGTCCATGATGGCGCGCTCCAGCTCACCCAGCCTGTTCACTTGATCACCTTAACCGCGCGGTAGCTTACTGAACAGAGCCGCCGACAGGGGCCAGCGCAGCCGGAAAGCGTTCCGGCTGGCGGGGCGCCCGGGCGGGCCCGGGAGGACAACGGTGTCGACGCAATCCCCGCAGCTGCGGCCCATTCTGGACGGCTTCCGCGCCTACGTGCCGGGCAAGGTCCCGGTCAGCCCGGACGGCCAGACGTTCAAGCTGTCGTCCAACGAGACGCCGTTCGGGCCGCTGCCCTCGGTGGTCAAGGTGATCGCGGACGCGGCCGCCGGGATCAACCGCTACCCGGACAACGGCGCGGTGGCGCTGACCGACGCGATCGCCCGCCGGTTCGGCGTCCAGCCGGGGCAGGTCGCGGTGGGCTGCGGCTCGGTCGGGGTAGCGCAGCAGCTGCTCATGGCGGCGGCCGAGCCGGGCACCGAGGTCATGTACGCGTGGCGGTCGTTCGAGGCCTACCCGATCCTGACCGGCCTGTCCGGCGCCGCCTCGGTGCAGGTTCCGCTGGCCGGCGCGACGCACGACCTGGACGCGATGGCGGACGCGGTCACCGACCGGACCCGGCTGATCTTCGTCTGCAACCCCAACAACCCCACCGGCACCGTGGTGCGCGAGGCCGGGCTGACCAGGTTCCTCGACCGGGTCCCTGAGTCCTGCCTGGTCGTGCTGGACGAGGCCTACCACGAGTACATCCGCGACCCGGACGTCCCCGACGGCATCGAGCTGGCGGCCGGCCGCCCCAACGTGGCCGTGCTGCGCACGTTCTCCAAGGCCTACGGGCTGGCCGGGCTGCGGGTCGGGTTCCTGGTCGCGGCCGAGCCGGTGGCCGGCGCGGTCCGCAAGACCATGCTCGCGTTCAGCGTGAACGCGCTCGCCCAGGCCGCCGCGATCGCCTCGCTCGAGGCCGAGTCCGAGCTGCTCGACCGGGTGTCCACGGTGGTCAAGGAGCGCGGCCGGGTCCGCGACGAGCTGCTCGCCCAGGGCTGGACCGTGCCGCCGACCGAGGCCAACTTCGTCTGGCTGCCGCTCGGCGAGGACACCCTGGACTTCGCCGCGGCCTGCGAAGCGGCCGGCATCGCGGTCCGGCCGTTCGCCGGGGACGGCGCGCGCATCTCGATCGGCGACCACGAAGCCAACGAGGCCATGCTCGCGGTGGCCGCCGCCTACCCGCGGCGGCACTGAGGCTGCCTCGTAGCGCGCCAGCCTCGTCTCGATTGTGTACGGAGGCGGTTCAGCGGGCCTGCATTCCGGACCGGAGCCGCCCCGGGGCGCGTGTGATCACGTCGCTTACCCTGGTGCGGGGGCCAGGCGAGGCGGGTTGCGGAGGTTACCGCGGATGAAGGTGCACGTCCTGCACGAGAACCCGGACTGGTACGCACCGCTCGGCGAGGCCTTCGACGCCGCCGGGGTGCCGCACGAGCAGTGGCTGCTCGGCGAGGGCGTGCTGGACCTGACCGGGCCGCCGCCGGACGGCGTGTTCTGGTCCCGGGTGAGCGCGTCGTCGCACACCCGCGGCCACCCGTACGCCAAGGAGCTGGCCCGCGGTGTGCTGTGCTGGCTGGAGGCACACGGCCGGGTGGTGGTCAACGGCCGCCGGGTGCTCGAGCTGGAGGTGAGCAAGGTCGACCAGCTCACCGCGCTGGCCGCGGCCGGGTTCGACGTGCCGGCCACGATCGCGGTGGCCGGCCGGGACGGGCTGGCCGCGGCCGCCGCGACGGATGCCGGCCCCGTTCATCACCAAGCACAACCAGGGCGGCAAGGGCCTGGGCGTGCGGCTGTGGTCCAGCCACGAGGAGCTGGCGGAGCACCTGGCCGGGCCGGACTACGAGGCCCCGGTCGACGGCATCACGCTGGTGCAGGAGTACCTGCGCGCGGCCGCGCCGTTCATCACCCGGGCCGAGTTCGTCGGCGGCGAGTTCCGCTACGCGCTCACCGCGGACACCGCGCGCGGCGGGTTCGAGCTGTGCCCGGCGGACGCGTGCGCGGTGGTGCCGGGCAGTGCTGGGCCTGGCGCTGTGCTTCCGGGCGGTGGCGGCGCGGTGCCGGACCCGGCCGCGCCGAGCCTGTTCGCGCTGCGGGACGGGTTCGACCACCCGGTCATCGGCCGGTACCGGGACTTCGCCGCCGCGCACGGGATCGGCATCGCCGGGTTCGAGTTCATCGAGACCGCGGACGGCCGCCTGGTCACCTACGACGTGAACACAACGACCAATTACAACGCCGGCGTCGAGGCTGCCGCCCCGCGGCCCGCGCTGCCCGCGGTGGCCCGCTACCTCGGCAGCCTGCTGGAGCAGGTGCGCTCCGCGGACCAGGCAGCGTAATCCGGAAAGAACCCGGGCCTGGGCCCGGAGAGGAGTTCCCTGATGCGTTTCGGGTACTGGATGCCGATCTTCGGCGGCTGGCTGCGCAACGTGGCCGACGAGCAGATGCCGGTCGCCTGGCCGTACCTGCGGGACCTGGCGGTGGCGAGCGAGGACGCCGGGTTCAGCCTGAGCCTGATCGCCGAGCTGAACCTGAACGACATCAAGGGCCACCGGGCGCCGTCGCTGGACTGCTGGACGCTGGCCCCGGCCATCGCCGCGGCGACCCGCACGCTGGAGCTGATGCTCGCGGTCCGGCCCAACTACCATTCGCCGGCGCTGACCGCCAAGGCCCTCTCCACGCTGGACGTGATCGCTCCAGGGCGTGTGTCCCTGAACGTCGTGTCGTCCTGGTGGAAGGACGAGGCCGCGCAGTACGGCGCGCCGTTCGACGTGCACGACGCGCGGTACGCGCGGACGCAGGAATGGCTGGACGTGGTCGGGCGGCTGCTCCGCGAGGACACCGTGACCCACTCGGGCCCGCTGTACCAGCTGGACGGGACCGTGCTCGAGCCCAAGCCGTCCCGCCCGCCGATGGTCTACATGGGCGGCGAGTCGCCCAGGGCCAAGGAGGTCATCGCGGCCCAGGCCGACGCGTACGTGATGCACGGCGACGCCCCCGAGGTCATCGCCGGCAAGGTGGCCGACCTGAACGGCCGCCGGGCGGAGGCCGGGCAGCCGCCGATGGTGTTCGGCGTTTCCGGCTACGTGATCTGCCGGGACACCGAGGAGGAGGCCCAGGCCGAGCTGAACCGGATCCTCGACGTCCGGTCCTCGCCCGAGGCGTACGCGTCCTACCAGGACTTCGTGGAGGGCTCGCAGCTCGAATCCCGGGTGTCGCTGGAGGAGTACAGCGTGTCCAACCGGGGCCTGCGCAGCGGCCTGATCGGCACCCCGCAGCAGATCACCGACCGGCTCCGGGCGTACGAGGACGCCGGGGTGGGCCTGATGCTGCTGCAGTTCTCCCCGCAGCGGGAGGAGATGGCCCGGTTTGGCGACTCAGTCATTAGCCAGTACCAGTAGCCGCCGCCGGCGGCCTGGTTAGCCCAGGGCGGCGGCGATGGCGGTGCGCAGGTCGCTGGCCTCGCGGATATCGGTGAGCGGACCGGAGCCGTTCACGGCCCCCGGGCCGGCCGGCAGGCCGCCGGAGCCCGGCGGGACGATCGCGCAGCGGAACCCCATCCGCTCGGCCTCGGCCAGGCGGCGGGACATCCCGGGGACCCGGCGGATCTCACCGGCCAGGCCGACCTCGCCGATCGCCACGACCTCCCGCGGGATGCTGAGGTCGGCTGCCGCGCTGGCCACGGCCAGGGCGACGGCGAGGTCCACCGACGGCTCGGTGAGGCGGACGCCGCCGACGGTGGCGGCGTAGACGTCCTGGCGGCCGATCGAGGCGCCGGCCCGGCGCTGCAGCACGGCGAGGATCATGCCGACCCGGGCGTTGTCGAGGCCGGACGTGACCCGGCGGGGGACCTCGGCGGTGGCCGGGCAGACCAGGGTCTGCACCTCGGCGACCAGCGGGCGGCGGCCTTCCATGGTGACCGTGACGCAGGTGCCGGGCACCGGCTCGGCCAGCTGCGACAGGAACAGCCCGCTCGGGTCGGGCAGGCCGGTCAGCCCGGTTTCGCCCAGCTCGAAGCAGCCGAACTCGTCCGTCGGGCCGTACCGGTTCTTCAGCGCGCGCACCGTGCGGAGCGGGGAGTTCCGGTCGCCGTCGAACTGCAGGACGACGTCGACCAGGTGCTCGAGCGCCCGCGGGCCGGCGATCGAGCCGTCCTTGGTGACGTGGCCGACGAGCACGGTGGTCAGCATCCGCTGCTTGGCCACCGCGATCAGAGCGGCGGTGATCTCACGGATCTGGGTGACGCCGCCGGGCGTGCCGTCGACGCCCGCGGCGGTGATGGTCTGCACCGAGTCGACGATCAGCAGCCCCGGCCCGACGGCCTCGACGTGCTCGAGCAGCGCGGCCAGGTCGGTCTCGGCGGCCAGGAAGAGCTTCGGGCTGACCGCGCCGACCCGGCTGGCCCGGAGCCTTACCTGGGCCGCCGACTCCTCGCCGGTGACGTACAGCACCGGGCCGGTCTCGGCGGCCAGCGCGCCGGCCTCGAGCAGCAGGGTGGACTTGCCCACGCCCGGCTCGCCGGCCAGCAGCACGACCGCGCCGGGCACCAGGCCGCCGCCCAGCACCCGGTCGAGTTCCTCGAGACCGGTGGGCCGGGCCGCGGCCGCGCTGACGTCGATCTCGGTGATCGGCACGGCCGGCGCGGAGGCCGCCGCGGCGGCGGCCCCGGCCCGGCTGCCGCTGCGCGACCCCGGCCGCGCCGCCGCGGGCGCGACCTTGACCTCGGCGACCGTGCCCCAGCCCTGGCAGTCGCCGCACCGGCCGGCCCACCGCATCGTGCGCCACCCGCATTCCGAGCACTGGAACAGCGCGGCCGGTGACTTCGCCATGACCGCAGCGTAACGGCGCGGACCGACAGTCCTGTGCTGTCGGGCGGCGCCGCAGCCCGCGCGGCGGCATAAGCTGAACGCCGTGACTCGCCACACGGCCCACCGCGGTCCGCTGGTGGCCCTGTCCAGCGCGTCGGTGTACCCGGAGAAGACCCCCGGGGCCTTCGAGATGGCCGCCCAGCTCGGCTACGACGGCGTCGAGGTCATGGTCTCCACCGAGCTGATCAGCCAGGACGCGGCCATCCTGGCCCGGCTCTCGGACTACCACCAGGTCCCGGTACTGGCCGTGCACGCGCCCTGCCTGCTGATCACCCAGCGGGTGTGGGGGCGCGAGCCGTGGGGGAAGCTGAAGCGCGCCGCCGAGGTCGCCGCCGAACTGGGCGCCGGGGTGGTCGTCGTGCACCCGCCGTTCCGCTGGCAGCGGGACTACGCCAGGGACTTCGAGGCGGGCCTGGCCAGCCTGGGCGACGAGACCGGCATCGTGTTCGCGGTAGAGAACCTGTACCCGCTGTCCCGCGGCGCCGAGGTGGCCGCCTACGCACCGCACTGGAACCCGGCCGAGATGGACGTCAGGCACGCCACCCTGGACCTGTCGCACACCGCCGTGTCCGGGTCCGACGCCCTGGCCATGGCCGCGGAGCTGGGCCCGCGGCTGGCCCACGTGCACATGGCCGACGGCACCAAAATCGGGCTGCCGGACGAGCACCTGGTCCCGGGCCGGGGCTTCCAGCCCTGCGCCGAGCTGCTCCAGCAGCTGCGCGGCAGCGGCTACCGCGGCATAGTGGTGCTCGAGGTCAACACCCGCCGCGCGGCCAGCAGCCAGGAACGGCGCGACGAGCTGGCCGAGGCGCTCGCCTTCACCCGGCACAACCTGGGCCAGGACGACCTGCCCGGCGGCGGCGCTTTTACCCCTCCAGGATCAGCGTCACCGGTCCGTCGTTGACCAGCATGACCTGCATGTCGGCGCCGAAGATGCCGGTCTCCACCTCGGCGCCGGCCTCCCGCAGCGCGGCCACGAAGGCGTCCACCAGCGGCTCGGCCACCGGGCCCGGCGCGGCCGCCTGCCAGGTCGGCCGGCGGCCCTTGCTGGTCTCCCCGTACAGCGTGAACTGGCTGATCACCAGCAGCGGCGCGGCCGAGTCCGCGGCGGACTTCTCGCCGTGCAGGATCCGCAGCTGGTAGATCTTCCTGGCCAGCGCGGCCGCCTGGGCGGCGGTGTCGGTGTGGGTCACGCCGAGCAGCACGACCAGGCCGGGGCGGGGCAGGCTGCCCACCGCCTGCCCCGCCACCTCGACGCTCGCCGTGCTCGCCCGCTGGACCACCGCTCGCATGGCTCGGCATCATCCCATGCCCCCGCTGAACCCCACCGGACGACCAGGCCGGTCACGTTCCGTCGTGGCTGTGAACCCGGGGCACCAGGAGGGAACTGACCACGGCGACCTGGGCCCGGCTGAGCCGCAGGACATCAGCCGCGGGCAGCGCGAGCACCTGCTCCGCGCGCTGCTGCATGGTCGCGAAGTCAGCCTGCGACTGCTGAACGTCGGGCGTGTTCTGGGTCAGCACGGCGTGCTGGTAGGCGGCCTCCACGGTGAGGTAGGTGTTCGTCAGGTTGACCTGGTGATTGCAGCGCACGTCCGCCACCGCGGTCGTGATCTCGGCCCGCGTCGGCGGGTTTGGCCAGATCCGGTCCGCCTCCAGGTCGACGGTCGACTTATAGCTCAGCTTGTGCTGGACCATGCAGGCTGACCAGGCCCGCTGCACCCTGAGCACCTGCGGGTCGGAGTCGGCCCAGTCCCGCGCTTCGAAGAGCATGTTCCCGACCAGGCCGAGCTCGAGATTCCCGTTGAGATTGCCGAACACCAGGGTGTTCGCCGCGCGCAGGCAGCCCAGCGGCGACGAACCCGGCCGGGCGCCAGGCACGGACCCCAGCAGCGCGCTCGCCCAGGCGGTGCCGTGCTTGCGCTGCTCCGAGGCGAAGCTGGGCAGCGGCGTGACGACCTTGGTCGCGAGCTTGAGGCCGCCGGGGGGCTGCTGAAAGCCGTACGCCCTGGCCTGGGTGAGGCTGGCCAGGCCGCCGTCCTGGTGCTCGATGAACTGGCTGAGGAGTGCCTGATCGTCGGGCTTGGGCTGGATCGGGAAGCTGAACCCGGCGGCGGTCGTGCATCGCTGGGCCACCTGGGCGGCCGCCGCGTCGAGTGTCTGCGACTGCTGGACCGACGCCTGGATGTAGGCGTCCAGGGGCAGGCTGACGGGCTCGGCCGAGCCGGCCGCCGGGACCGCGGACGGCGCGATGTGCGGCCGCACCTTATCGCCGATCGAGCCCGCGTAGGGGTTCGGCTTGATGGCGGGTGGCCCGCTGATGCCGGGCACCAGCGAGTGGCTCGCGGAGCCCGCCGCGGATCCGGGCCCGCTGGCGGCGCAGGCGGTGAGCACCGCGGTGGCCAGGGCCGCGGTCAGGACGGCGCATCCACGCCGCAATGTCTGTGCTGGCACGATGACTCCTAGGTTGGCTGGGGCAGCCGGTGGCTGCAAGGGCTGGGCGCCAGTGCGGGGCACGGCTACGCGTGGCCCCCGGGTGCGGGGCTCGGAGCCTGGGTGGGCTGGATGCGGGCCGGACGGCTTCACCGCGGTGCAGCCGGCGGCCGCCAGGCCGGCCTGGGTCACCATCGCGGCGGCCAGCAGGACGCTGGCGGCCCGGCTGGCCCGCTTCACCGGAGGGCCTCGGCGGGCTCGACCGCGCTGGCCCGCAGCGCCGGGTAGAGCCCGGCGAGCAGGCCGATGACGGCCCCGGCCGCCGGGGCGGCCAGCACGAGCCCGGGAGCGAGCACCGCGGTCCAGTGGTGCAGCACGGTGACGACGAGAACCGTCACCACCCCGAGGCTGGCCCCGATCAGGCCGCCGAACAGGCCGAGCGAGGTCGACTCGGCCAGGAACTGGGCCGAGATGTGCACCGGCCGCGCGCCGAGCGCCCGGCGCAGGCCGATCTCGCTCTTCCGCTCGAGGACCGCGACAAGCGTGGTGTTCGCGATCCCGATCATGCCGACGATGAGGGCGATGCCCGCCAGGGCCAGCAGCAGCGTGTTCAGGCTGGACGTCACCGTGCGCTGCAGCGAGGACCCGCTGACCGGGGTAGTCGCGGTCAGCGCGGCCGGATCGTCGGGCCGCAGTGCGACCGGGACCTGGCTGGCCACCACCGGGGCCGCGCCCAGCCGGGTGTGGATGATCATGTGGGCGGCGTTGCCGTGACCGGGCGGGCCCCAGATCCGCAGTGCTGTCCTTTCCGGCACGATGACTCCCAGGTTGAGCTGGGGCAGCCGCTGGTTGCCGGACAGGATGCCGACGACGGTAAACGGCTGGCCGCCGATGAAGATGGCGGGCTGATCGGCCAGGCTGGTCAGGCCGAGCTGGGCCGCGGCGGGCGCCGCGACCACGGCCACGTTCTGCGCGTGGTCCTGGTGGAACCGGTTGAACAGGACGCCGGACCGCAGCGCCGCGCCACTGGCCGCGAGCGCATCGGGGGTCGCCGCGGTGACGGTCAGCCGCAGCCCGTCCGACGGGGTGCCGGGAGGCCGGGCGCTGACCGAGCCGTGCTTGAGCAACACGGTCCACCACACCCCGGCCGCGACCACGCCGTTGATCCGGCCGGCCCGCGCGTCGGCGTTGGCCGGGAAGTCCAGGGTTGGCGTCTTGGCCGCCGCCGCGGCGGCGTCGGTCACCGTGACCTCGGTGGCGTCCAGGCGGCTGAACGCGGTGCCGATCTGGCCGTTGGCGGTCTGGGACAAGCCGACGATGGCCACGAAACCGCCGATGCCCAGCACGGTGCCGAGCATGGTCAGCACGGAGCGGCCAGGGCGTTGCAGCAGCCCGGCCAGCGCCTCGTCGGCCAGATCGCGCGAGCGCAGCCGGGACGAGCCGCCCGCCTGCCGCCTAGCCGTGAACATGGCGCGCTCCGTCCGGCGCGGCGGCCTGCGGGCCGGGTGGCTCGGTCAGGTAGCCGTCGCGGATCGTGATCCGCCGCTGGGCACGCTGGGCGACCGCCGGGTTATGGGTGATGACCAGCAGCGTGGTCCCGTCCCGGTGCAGGCCCTCCAGCACGCCGGAGATCTCCGCGGTGGTCGCGCTGTCCAGGTTGCCGGTCGGCTCGTCGCACAGCAGCAGGGACGGCCGGTTCAGCAGCGCCCGGGCGATCGCGACCCGCTGCCGCTCGCCGCCGGACAGCGCGCTGGGCAGCGAGCCGGTCCGCTCGCTGAGGCCGACCTGGGCGAGCGCGTCCAGTGCCGCCGCGCGGCGGCCGCGTCGTGAAAGACCGGTGTAGACCTGCGCGAGCATGACGTTTTCCAGCGCTGTCCGGTGCGGCAGCAGGTGGAACGACTGGAAGACAAAGCCGATCCGCAGGGCACGGACCGCCGCGCGGCGCCGTTCCGGTGAGCCGCCCACGTCCTGGCCGTCGATCTCGATCGTGCCCTCCGTCGGCCGGTCGAGCAGGCCGATCAGGTTGAGCAGGGTCGACTTGCCCGAGCCGGACGGGCCGGTGATGGCCACGTGCTCACCGCGGCCGATGACCAGGTCGGCGGGCTTCAGCGCGCGGACCGGCGGCGGGCCCGGGTAGGTGCAGGCGGCGCCGGACAGGCGGATGACCGCCGGGGCCTCAGTGACCGCCGCCTGGCCGCGGGCCGTCATGACCCGCTCCGCGCGGCGGGCGCGTAGCTCGCGCCGATGGCTACCTGGTCACCAGCGGCGAGCGACCCGCCGCTGATGGGCGCCACGCCGACCACGCCGTTGCCGGTCACCAGGACGCGCACCGGCACCTGGACACCGGTCGCCGGTCCCGGTCAGCTTTGTCACGTACAGGCGGCCGTCAGCGCGGGCGAAGATGGCGGCCTCAGGCACCGCGAGCACCGGCCCGTCGCTGTGGGCCGCGGCGATGCTCAGCGAGACGTCCCGGCCGATCATGGACAGCGGCAGCGGGCGGCTGGTGCGGACCGTCGCGGGCAGGTAAACGCCGCCGGTCTGGCTGTGCGCAGCCGAGGTCCGCAGTGCGACAGAGACGATCCGGCCGTGGCGGGCCAGGCCGGTGGCCGGGTCCGTGACCGTGACCGGCATGCCCACCTTGACCAGCCCGCCGTCGGTGGGGTCGAGCTGGCCAGCCACCCCCGGGCGGCCCATGGCCAGCGTGGCCAGTGACCCGGTCGGCTGCTGGCCGACGGGCCCGGCCACCTTGAGCACCCGGGCCGGGAACCGCGGCACGAACATGATCTCCGCCCGCGGGACCATCGCCTCGCCGTCCGGGCCCTTCGGCACGGTGTACCCGAGCTTGGTGTAGAACGCCGCGACCGCGGCGGCGGTCCCGGCCCCGTACGTGCCGGCCGTGTCGAAGCCCACCGGGTAGCCGATGGCGGCCAGGCCCCGCTGGAGCTGGGCGACGTCGGTTCCCGTGTCGCCGGCCGCGAGGTCGCGGTAGGCGGGCACGGTGCCACCGAAGGCGAAGAGCGGCCGGCCGGAGACCTCCACGATCACCTGGCCGGGCCGGACCGTGGCACCGCGGTGCAGGATCGCCCTGGTCACCACGGCCAGCCCGCCGCCGGGCCCGGCCAGCCCGGCGACCTCGCGCGGGGGCTTGACCACCCCGGGAGCCTGGACCGTGCCGGTGATCACCTGACGGGTCACCGGCGCGGACAGCCGGGTCAGCGGGGGCGGGGCCGTCTCCGCGGCCAGCTGGGCGGGCGACTTGATGGACGTGGCGGCGAGCACGCCGCCCGCGGCGGCGACCGCCGCCACGCCGGCGACGGTGAGCGCGACCGTCCGCCGCCGTCGCAGCCGCGGCGGCCTGGCCGGGTCAGATTCTGCCGTCATTGATGAGCTCACCTCGGAAGAGTGCGGATCAGGACGGGCTCCATCCTCAGCAGGGAAAAAGCGATCACCGCGGGCGTCGCGTGTGAGTTCGGTGTGAATGAACCCCGGGCCACCGGGTCCGCGTTTTCATCAGGGAGGGCGGCCTTGATCTCACATGGAATCCACATAAAAGTGACATCAGGCCGAAGAAGCGGCGTGTTCGGATGGTGGCGTGCACAACGAGACCAGGACGATGAACAACCGGGCCGCGGCTCGGCCCCGCGGCCGCCTGCTGGTGGCCGACGACGAGCCGTTCCTGTGCGACGCGATCGCCACGTCGCTGCGGCTGCTGGGCTTCGAGGTGACCACGGCCGAGACCGGCGCCGCGCGCTGCGGCTGGCCAGGGACCTCCCGTTCGACCTGGTCGTGCTGGACGTGATGATGCCCGAGCCGGACGGCTTCGAGATCGTGCGCCGGCTGCGCCGGGACGGCAGCCAGGTCCCGGTGATCTTCCTGACCGCCCGGGACACCCAGGAGGACAAGATCGCCGGCCTCACTATCGGCGGCGACGACTACATGACCAAGCCGTTCGGGCTCGAGGAGCTCGCGGCCCGGGTGCAGACCGTGCTGCGCCGCACCCGCCCGGCCGGTGCCGCCGGGCCTGTGCTGACGTTCGCGGACGTCGAACTCGACCAGGACGGCTACGAGGTCCGCCGCGGCGGGCACCTGATCGAGCTGTCCCCGACCGAGTTCCGGCTGCTGCGCTACCTGATGCTCAACCCGGGCCGGGTGCTGACCCGGGCCCAGCTCCTGGACCACGTCTGGGACTACGACTTCGGCGGCACCAGCACGGTCGTCGCCACCTACGTCGCGTACCTGCGGCGCAAGCTTGCTCAGCACGGGCCAGAGCTGATCCACACCCAGCGCGGCGTCGGCTACGTCCTGCGGCGCCCCCGGCCCAGCGACCCGGAGGCCGCCGATGAGGATTAGCCGTCGCGCCCAGCGGACCCGGCCTCCGGTCCGGCCCAGGCTGCCGCGCCGGGCCCGGCTGCGCACCAGGGTCCTGGCCGGCGTCATGTCGGTCACGCTCGCCGCGCTGGTGGCCTTCGACGTCGCCGCGGTCACCCAGATGCACCGGTACCTGATCAGCCGGGCCGACGCCCAGCTGCGGAACATCCTGAACCTGCTGGAGCCGCTGAGCCAGCCCCTCAAGGCGAACGTCTCGTCGGCCGGCGCGAAGAGGCCGCTGATCGGCACCGCGGTGAGCCCGATGGCGGAAGCAGCCGCCGGAACCGGCCGCGTCCCGTCCCCCGATCCTGGCGATTACCACGTCTGGTTCATGGCCGGTTACGGCCAGACCGGGTACGTCGGCGGCAACCCGGCCCTGGGGCTGCCCAGCATTTCTTATCAGGACTTCATCAGCCTCCAGTCCAGCAAAACGGGCTGGACCGGGGAGACCCTGGACACCCGCATCCCGATCCGGATGATGGTCGGGAAGGTCGGCGACGGCAGTCTCGTCGTGACTGTCGACCTCAGGAGCGTCGGCCGGAGCATGACCCAGCTCGAGCGCATCCTCATCGCCGGCTCAGTGGCGGCCGCTCTGATCGTCGCGCTCGGCGGTGGCTGGCTGATCCGCCGCGGTCTGCGGCCGATCGAGGCGATGGCGGCCCAGGCCGACCGGATCACCGCGGGTGATCTCACCGACCGGGTGGCACCGGCGGACACCGGAACCGAGGTCGGCCGCCTCGGCGCGGCCCTGAACGGGATGCTGGCCCGCATCGAGGCCTCGATCGCGGAACGCGAGGCCAGCCAGCAGCTCACCCGGCGGTTTTTCGCCGACGCCAGCCACGAGCTGCGCAACCCGCTGGCCTCACTGCGCGCCAACGCCGAGCTGTACCAGCAGCGGGCGATCCCCGGCCGGCCCGACGTGGACGAGACCATGCAGCGGATCTCGCGGGAAGCGCAGCGGATGGGCCAGCTGGTCGACGACATGCTCCGGCTGGCGCGCCTCGACCAGGCCCCCCGCCAGCAGCGTGACCGCGTCGACCTCACCGCGCTGGCGGAAGACTGTGCCGAGCGGGCCCGCCGGACCTGCCCGGGGCGGACCTGGCGGCTGGAGGCCGAACCGGGCCTGATGACCACCGGCGACGGGGAGATGCTCCGCCGGGCGGTCGACAACCTGCTCGCCAACGTCGGCACGCACACGCCCGGCGGAACCACGGCGACCATCACCGCGGCCGCCGGCGACGGCACGGTCCGCATCGAGGTGAGCGACGACGGTCCCGGCGTGCCGCCCGGCGAGCTGCCGCGGGTCTTCGACCGGTTCTACCGGGCCGGCGCCCCGCCGCAGCGCCAGGGCTCAGGGCTCGGCCTGGCCATCGTGGCCGCGATCGCCGCGGCCCATCACGGGACGGTGCGGGCGGAGCTCAGCGAGCCGCACGGGCTGCGGGTCACGCTCGCCCTGCCCGCGGTGACACCGCCGCCGGCGACGCCGCCGCCCGCGCTTGCCCGCGTTCCTGCTGGGCAGGCATCCTTCCGGTCATGACCACCGCATCGGTTTCCCGTCCGCCCAGCCAGGCCGGCCGCCTGCCGGGCAGCGCCGCCACGCTGATCACCGTCGCCCCGACCGGCGCCGAACTGGACAAGGCCCGGGTGCCCGCGCTCCCGGTCACCCTGGACGAGCTGGTTACCACCGCGGTCGACTGCGAGGCCGCCGGCGCCGCCGTGATCCACATCCACATCCGGGACGCTGATGCGCAGCCCACCCTGGATCTGACCCGGCTCAAGGACACCGTGCAGGCGGTCAGGGAGGCGACCAGCCTGATCGTCCAGCTGTCCACCGGCGGGGCGGTCAGCGACGGGTTCGGGCCGCGGCTGGCGGTGCTCGACGCGGCGCCCGACGCCTGCTCGCTGACCTGCGGCACGGTGAACTTCGGCGACGAGGTGTTCAGCAACCCGTGGCCGTTCATGAAGGAGCTGTACGCGAAGACCCAGGCGACCGGCGTGGTGCCGGAGTTCGAGCTGTTCGACATGGGCCAGGTGGCCGCGCTGCACCGGCTGCTCGACGAGCTCGGCCCGCCCGCGGGCGGGCACGTGCACTGCGACCTGGTGATGGGGGTGCCCGGCGGAATGCCGGGCACGGCCGGGCAGGTGGTCCAGGCCGCGGCCGCGCTGCCCGCCGGGGCGACCTGGTCGGCCACCGGGGTCGGCCGGACCTCGCTGCCGGTCATGCTGGCCGCGGTGGCGTCGGCCGGGCACCTGCGGGTCGGCATGGAGGACACGGTCACGTTCGCCCGCGGCCGGCCGGTGGCCAGCAACGCCGAACTGGTCACCCGCGCGGCCGAGCTGGCTGAGCTGGCCCAGCGGCCCGCGATGAGCACCGGCGAGGCCCGCGCCATGCTGGCGATCCCGGCGCGCTGACCGGCCCCGGCCGACCGCTGCGTACCGTTCCAAGTCGTGGCCTGCAGCGGATAGCCTGGCAGGGTGATTTTCAGCAACCCGGGTGCGTACTCCGCGCTCAGCTGGTTCTTCGAGGTGCTGGCCCTGGCCGCACTGATCGTGGAAGTGTGGGCGTTCGTCGACGCCATCCGCCGGCCGTCCGCGGCCTTCGTGGCGGCCAACAAGCGGACCAAGCCGATCTGGCTGATCATCACCGGTGTGGCGACTGCGATCGGCATTGGCACGGCGGCGTCCTCCGGGTTCGCCGCCATCGGCATTCTGTCCGTGGCCGCGTTCGTGGCTGCGGCCGTGTACCTGACCGACGTGCGCCCACGGGTCAGGGAGTTCCGCGGCGGCGGCTCCGGCTCGTCCCGCCAGGGCCCCTACGGCCCCTGGTAGACGTCCCAGATCCGCGCCCGGCGCCGGTCCTGCGCCACGGGCGTGGTTAAGCTCGGCTCCGTGACCGAGACCGCATGGCGGACGCACCGCCTCGAACTGGACGACCAGACCCTCCGCGAATGGGACGCCACCGTGCTGGCGTCCGGCGACGACGGCATCGTCCTCGACCAGTCGGCCTTCTACCCGGGTGGCGGCGGCCAGCCGCCGGACCACGGCGTGCTGCTGTGGGGCGGCGTGCAGACCCGCATCGTGGGTGCGCGCAAGGGCGACGATCTGTACCTGCTGCCCGCCGAGGGCGACCCCGTGCCGCCGCCGGGCACCCCGGTCCGCGGCGCGGTCGAGGACGAGCGCCGGACCGCGCTCATGCGCACCCACTCCGGCCTGCACGTCCTGTGCGGCGTGGTGTTCCGCGACTACGGCTCGCTGGTCACCGGCGGCAACATGGAGCCCGGCGTGGCCCGCATGGACTTCGACCTGCCCGAGGTCCCGCCCGGCTTCAAGGAAGCGGTCGAGAACGCCTGCAACACCGAGATCGCGGCCGGCCGCGCCATCGTCGCCCGGGTCCTGCCCAGGGACGAGGCCTTCGCCCTGCCCGACATCATCCGCACCGCGACCAACCTGGTCCCGCCCGAGGTCAAAGAGGTGCGCATCATCGACATCGTCGGCCTCGACCAGCAGGCCGACGGCGGCACCCACGTGGCCACCACCAGCCAGATCGGCCGCATCGAGGTCGCCAAGATCGAGAACAAGGGCAAGGGCTTCCGCCGCCTCCGGATCCGCATAGCCGACTAACCAGCCCAGCCCCGGTGCCGGTGCCGTTCCATGATCGCGGAGGATTTTCTACCGCCCGCGGTGCGAAATCCTCCGTGATCATGGGGCACGTGGGCCCAGTGTGCTGGGGCCTTTCCTCATGCTGAAACGGGTGGGGCCCAGGGGGCTGGTGGGTGCCCGTTAACGGATACGCGGGTCCGCGCCGCCGCCGCTACAGTGTCTGCACTGAGTGCCTTCCTACGGGGGTCCCGTGCCTGACGCGAGCGACGGCCGAGACGAGCGCCGCCGTGCCGTGGTGGCGGCTATGGCCCCGGGCACCGCGCTGCGCGACGGGCTGGAGCGGATCCTGCGGGCCAGCACCGGGGCGCTGATCGTCCTCGGCTACGACGACGCAGTCGCCGGGATCTGCTCCGGCGGTTTCCGGCTCGACGTCCCGTTCTCCGCCACCAGGCTCCGCGAGCTGGCCAAGATGGACGGCGCGATCATCCTGGACGCCGCCGCGGACACGATCGTCCTCGCCGCGGTGCACCTGATGCCCGACCCGGCGCTGCCCACCGACGAGTCGGGGACCCGGCACCGGACCGCCGAGCGGGTCGCCCGCCAGACCGGCCACCCCGTCGTCGCGGTCAGCAAGTCGATGCGCACGATCGGCCTGTACCTGGACGGGACCCGCCACGTCCTGGAGGACTCGGTCGCCGTGCTGACCCACGCCAACCAGGCCCTGGGCACACTGGAGCGCTACCGGATCCGGCTGGATCAGCTGTCCGGCTCGCTGACCGCGCTGGAGATCGAGAACCTGGTCACGGTCCGCGACGTGGCCGCAGCCGCCCAGCGGCTGGAGATGGTCCGCCGGATCGCCGCGGAGATCGAGGGCTACCAGAACGAGCTGGGCACCGGCGGCCGCCAGCTCGCCCTGCAGCTCGACGAGCTGGTCGCCGGCACGGCCGACGAGCGCGAGCTGCTCATCCGCGACTACGCGCCGGCCGTGGACGCGCTGGCCGGGCTCGCCCGGCTGTCCCCGGACGAGCTGCTCGACGTGGCCACGGTGGCGGCGGCCCTCGGTTTCGGCCCGCCCGGCACGCTGGACGACGCGGTCAGCCCGCACGGCTACCGGCTGCTGGCCCGGATCCCCCGGCTGCCCAGGGACGCCGCCGAGCGCATCGCCGCCTGCTTCTGCGGCCTGCAGAAGCTGCTCGCCGCCGGGGTCGAGGAACTCCAGCAGGTCAGCGGCATCAGCCCGGCGCACGCCAGGATGGCCAGGGAAGGCCTGTCCCGCCTCGCCGAGTCGGCCATCCTCGACCGCTTCGGCTGAACCGCCGCCGGCCGCTCCGAACCGCCCTGTGCCGTTCTGGCGTGCCGGGGCCGCCCGGGACCATGCGAGGATCGGCTGGTTATGGGAAACCGGTATCTCGAGCCCGTACTGGCCTGGTACGGCGCCCAGGCCAGGGACCTGCCGTGGCGCCGCCCGGACGCCTCCCCGTGGGCCGTCCTGGTCAGCGAGTTCATGCTGCAGCAGACGCCGGTCAGCCGCGTCCGGCCGGCCTACGCGGCCTGGCTCGAGCGCTGGCCGGACGCGCCGGCCCTGGCCGCAAGCCCGCCCGGCGAGGCGGTCAGGCAATGGGGCACGCTCGGCTATCCGCGCCGCGCGCTGCGGCTGCACGAAACGGCGCGGATCCTTACTAAGAATTACGGTGGGCAGGTGCCGGCCTCGGTCGCCGAGCTGATCCTGCTGCCCGGCGTGGGCGCCTACACCGCGGCCGCGGTGGCCAGCTTCGCCTACCGGCAGCGGCACGCGGTGCTGGACACCAACGTCCGCCGGGTGCTGGCCCGGCTGGAGCGGGGCCAGGAGTTCCCGCCCCGGTCGGCCACCGCCGCGGAGACCGCGCTGGCCCAGTCGCTGCTGCCCGGCGACGGCCCGCAGGCGGCCCGCTGGTCGGTAGCGGTGATGGAGCTGGGCGCGCTGGTCTGCACGGCCACCAGGCCCAGATGCCCGGCCTGCCCGGTGGCTGCCCACTGCGCCTGGCGCCGGTCCGGCGCCCCCGCCGGGCTGCGCGCCCCCGGCCAGCCCAGATACGAAGGCAGCGACCGCCAGTGCCGCGGCCGCCTGCTGGCCGTCCTGCGCGCCGCAGGCGGCCCGGTCAGCGCGGACCAGCTCGCGCAGGCCTGGCCGGACGCCACCCAGCGAGCCCGGGCCCTGGACGGCCTGGTCGCCGACGGCCTGGCCGAGCCGCTGGAGGACGACCGCTTCGCCCTCCCGGCCTGATCCCAGCCCGCAGAAAGCAGCCAGCCGGCCTCCTGGTGGAGGCCGGCTGGCTGGCCGTGCTGGTGGCGGGCCGGTCCTGGGGCCGGCCTGCCCGTTACTCGGCGGACGCGGCCGTTTCGCCGCCGCCGCTGCTGGCGGTGGTGCCGCGGGCGCCGGCCTTGCTCTCGATCGTGGCCGGAACGGCGTCCGGCACGGCCTCGGGCTTGGGCACGCCCTTGAAGGTGAACTCGGCCGCCTGGCCGGTGCCCTCGACGTCCACGATGACGATCTGGCCGGCCTTGAGCTCGCCGAACAGGATCTTCTCCGACAGGCTGTCCTCGATCTCCCGCTGGATCGTGCGGCGCAGCGGGCGGGCGCCGAGCACCGGGTCGTACCCGCGCTCGGACAGCAGCGTCTTGGCCGCCGGGCGGAGCTCGATGCCCATGTCCCGGTCCTTGAGCCGCTCGTCCACCTTGGAGATCATCAGGTCGACGATCGTGACGATCTCTTCCTGGCTGAGCTGGTGGAACACGATCGTGTCGTCCACGCGGTTCAGGAACTCGGGCCGGAAGTGCTGCTTGAGCTCCTCGTTGACCTTGGACTTCATCCGGTCGTAGGAGCCGCTCGACTCGTTCGCGGTGCCGAACCCGACCGACAGGCCCTTCGAGATGTCCCTGGTGCCCAGGTTCGTGGTCATGATGATCACGGTGTTCTTGAAGTCGACGACCCGGCCCTGCGCGTCCGTGAGGCGCCCGTCCTCCAGGATCTGCAGCAGCGAGTTGAAGATGTCCGGGTGCGCCTTCTCGATCTCGTCGAACAGCACCACGGAGAACGGCTTGCGGCGGACCTTCTCGGTCAGCTGCCCGCCTTCCTCGTAGCCGACGTAACCGGGCGGTGAGCCGAACAGCCGGGACACCGTGTGCTTCTCCATGTACTCGCTCATGTCGAGCTGGATCAGCGAGTCCTCGTCACCGAACAGGAACTCGGCCAGGGTCTTGGACAGCTCGGTCTTGCCGACCCCGGACGGGCCCGCGAAGATGAACGACCCGCCGGGCCGCTTCGGGTCCTTCAGCCCGGCCCGGGTGCGCCGGATCGCCTGGGACAGCGACTTGATCGCCGGGTCCTGGCCGATCACCCGGCGGTGCAGCTCGTCCTCCATCCGGAGCAGCCGCTGCGACTCCTCCTCGGTGAGCTTGAACACCGGGATGCCGGTCGCGGTGGCCAGCACCTCCGCGATGAGCTCCTCGTTGACCTCCGCCGGGGTGTCCATGTCCCCGGCCTTCCACTCTTTCTCCCTGGCGTCCTTCTTCGCGATCAGCTGCTTCTCGTTGTCGCGAAGCGCCGCGGCCTTCTCGAAGTCCTGGGAGTCGATCGCCGACTCCTTCTCCCGGCGCACGTCGGCGATCTTCTCGTCGTACTCGCGCAGGTCCGGCGGCGCGGTCATCCGGCGGATCCGCATCCGCGAGCCGGCCTCGTCGATCAGGTCGATGGCCTTGTCCGGCAGGAACCGGTCGCTGATGTAGCGGTCGGCCAGCTGCGCGGCGGCGACCAGGGCGTCGTCGGTGATCGTGACCCGGTGGTGGGTCTCGTACCGGTCGCGCAGGCCCTTCAGGATCTCGATCGTGTGCGAGATCGTCGGCTCGGCGACCTGGATGGGCTGGAACCGGCGCTCGAGCGCGGCGTCCTTCTCCAGGTGCTTGCGGTACTCGTCCAGCGTGGTCGCGCCGATGGTCTGCAGCTCGCCCCGGGCCAGCATGGGCTTCAGGATCGAGGCCGCGTCGATCGCGCCCTCCGCGGCGCCCGCGCCGACCAGCGTGTGCAGCTCGTCGATGAACAGGATGATGTCGCCGCGGGTGCGGATCTCCTTGAGGACCTTCTTCAGCCGCTCCTCGAAATCACCGCGGTACCGCGAGCCCGCCACCAGCGCGCCCAGGTCCAGCGTGTAGAGCTGCTTGTCCTTCAGCGTCTCGGGGACCTCGCCCTTGACGATCTTCTGGGCCAGGCCCTCGACAACGGCGGTCTTGCCCACGCCGGGCTCGCCGACCAGCACCGGGTTGTTCTTGGTCCGGCGGGACAGCACCTGCATGACCCGCTCGATTTCCTTCTCCCGGCCGATCACCGGGTCGAGCTTGCCCTCACGGGCCCCGGCGGTCAGGTTCCGGCCGAACTGGTCCAGCACGAGCGACGTGGACGGGGCGGCCTCGGACTGGGCGCCGGACGCGGCCGGCTCCTTGCCCTGGTAGCCGTGCAGCAGCTGAATGACCTGCTGGCGCACCCGGTTCAGATCGGCGCCCAGCTTGACCAGCACCTGGGCGGCAACACCCTCGCCCTCGCGGATCAGGCCGAGCAGGATGTGCTCGGTGCCGATGTAGTTGTGACCAAGCTGCAGGGCCTCGCGCAGGGAGAGCTCGAGTACCTTCTTGGCCCGCGGGGTGAACGGGATATGACCGGACGGCGCCTGCTGGCCCTGCCCGATAATCTCCTCCACCTGCTGGCGGACCGCCTCCAGGCTGATCCCCAGCGACTCAAGGGCCTTGGCCGCGACGCCCTCACCCTCATGGATGAGACCGAGCAGGATGTGCTCGGTGCCGATGTAGTTGTGGTTCAGCATCCTGGCCTCTTCTTGCGCCAGGACCACAACTCGCCGCGCCCGGTCGGTGAACCTCTCGAACATCTCGTCGCTCCCTCACAGAGCGGTCGGGTAGGCGTACTGCCCTGTCCTTCCGCATGCTAGCCCGCGTGCCGGGCGACGTTCGCACAAGCAATATGTCGCTCATGTAAAACGTTCCCCCACCACGTGGCGTTCATCCCATCCAACTGGTGGAACCCGAGGTGGTGTTCCCAGATACGCCGGGAGCGAACGCGCTGCCGGGAGATGTACAGACCGGCCTCCGGCGGAGCCGGCCAGCTCGGAGGGCCGCGGCGCTGTTTCCGACGAGCGATGAGGCGCGACGAAGGAGCGCCGAGGGAGCGAGGAGGGAAGGCAGCGCTCAAGCGGCCCACGAGCCAGCCAGCACTGCCCGAGCGAGCCAGACAGCACAGCGCACCGCGCGGGTTCGCGCGGTGCGCTGCTGGCCTTGCTGCGCTGCGAGCGGTCACCTACCCGGCCGGGGGATGCGGGTCAGGCCCGCGCGTCCCCTGGGCACGGGTGGTGCTCAGTGGGCGGCCTCGTACTCCTGGATGATCGTGGCCGGGATACGCCCGCGCTCGCTTACCTTGTGACCCTTGTCGCGGGCCCAGGCGCGGATTTCCGCGCTGCGCTCGCGGCCCGGGCCGCTGCGGGCCCGGCGGCGGCGGGCGACGGAACCCGCACGGCGGGCATTGCCGGTGTACGCGCCGAACTTGTCGTGCAGTTCCTTGGCGTGTGCCGTGCACACGTCGATCTCGTAGGCAGTTCCCTCAAAGGAGAACGAAACCGTCTCCTTACTCAGGACCTCGTCATCGTGCGGAAGGTCGCAGACGACAGTCGTTGTAATCTTCCGTGCCATGGGTCCAGCCCTTCCGCTACAGCCAGCTTATTAAGGTTTGCCAAACATATACCAGGACCGTTGCGTTTGACAATTGCGACGGCGATGATTGTGCTAGCTAGTTGCCCCGAACAGGCGAATGACGGCATTCCGGAAGGCCCACGTAACTCTCCGTAATCAGCGCCGCTTAGTGCCCCACAATGCTGATGCACGGCTGCGATGCAAGGCTGACTAGCGGCTACTGGCGAGGCGCGGAACCGCGCTCAGTGGTTTCCGCATGCCCTTCCTTGGGAGTTTCGCCAGCACTGCCTGTGACAGTGCCATCGATTGCAGTATCGCCGATCCCGGCGGCGCCGCGATTCGGCTCGGCCGCGTCGTCCTCGTCGCCGCCGCGGCGCGAGCCCATCTCGTGGCGCAGGAACGCGCCCACCGCGACCAGCACCGCGACGCAGATCACGGCCGGCGGGATCAGTGCCGCCAGGTCTGCGTTCACGGCCCGCCTCCCGTCTGCGACTCACTGAATACCGGCTGGCCGCGGGCCTGGCGCCGGGCAACTGCGGCTACCGGCTCGCACTGGCATTGTCACTCATCGCAGTGGCGGCCGCGGCACCGGGTCCGGCCTGGCCGGCCGATGCGGGCGCCACTGACAGCACGCCGTGGCACTATCGGACCGCCCCCTCCGCGCGCCGCCGTCCCAGGAAGCAGGCCCTGTTCGTTGTTCCGTGCCGACCTGCACATCCACTCCCGGTTCTCCCGTGCGTGCAGTAAGAACTGCGACCTCGAGCATCTCGCCTGGTGGGCCCGGCGCAAAGGAATCACAGTGGTCGGGACCGGGGATTTCACCCACCCGGCGTGGACCGAGGAACTCGCCGATTCCCTAATTCCCGCCGAGCCAGGCCTTTTCCGGCTGCGCGGCCCACTCGAAGATCAGCTGCGCCGGACCTCGCCGCCGAGCTGCACCGGTGAGGTCCGATTCATGCTGTCGTCGGAGATCTCCACGATCTACCGGCGCGGCGATCGGACCAGGAAAGTTCACCATCTGCTCTACGCACCGGACTTCGCCGCGGCAGGCCGGATCACCGCTGCGCTATCGAAGATCGGCAATCTGGCGTCCGACGGCCGGCCGATCCTTGGGCTCGACTCGCGCGATCTGCTGGAGATCGTTCTGGATAGCGGCCCGGGCAGCTATCTTGTCCCGGCGCACGTTTGGACGCCCTGGTTCGCGGTCCTTGGCTCCAAATCCGGCTTCGATCTGGTCGCGGACTGCTACGGCGATCTTGCCAGCGAGATATTCGCGATCGAGACCGGCCTGTCGTCGGACCCGGCGATGAACTGGCGCTGCTCAGTGCTGGATGGCTACCGGCTGGTGAGCAACTCCGATGCGCATTCCCCGCCGATGCTGGGGCGCGAGGCCACTACGTTCGGTACAGCGCTTGATTACTTCGCGATGGCCGATGGACTGCGCACCGGCAACGGCCTGATTGGCACCATCGAGTTCTTTCCCGAAGAGGGCAAGTACCACCTGGATGGGCACCGGAAGTGCGGTGTACGGCTGGAGCCCGGCCAGACCAGGAAACAGGGCGGGGACTGCCCGCGGTGCGGGCGGCCGCTGACCGTCGGCGTGCTGAACCGGGTGACCGAGCTGGCCGACCGGCCCGAGGGCTACCGGCCGGACGGCGCGCCGGAGGCCGTCAACCTGGTCTCGCTGCCGCAGATCGTCGGCGAGGTGCTGGCTGCCGGGCCGCAGAGCAAGAAGGTCACCACGGAGGTCACCCGGCTGGTCGCGGCGCTCGGCCCGGAGCTCGACCTGCTGACCGTGGTGCCGCCCGGCGAGCTGAGCCGGGTGGCCGGCAGCACCGTGGCCGAGGCCATCGCCCGGCTGCGGCGCGGCGAGGTGCAGCGGACCGGCGGCTTCGACGGCGAGTACGGCACGGTCCGGCTGTTCGGGCCCGGCGAGCTGACCGCGGCGGGGGCTCTTTTCGACGTTCCCGCGACCAGGAGCGCCCCGCCCGGCCAGGACGGCCAGGACGGCCAGATCCCGGAGACGGATCCGGGCCACGGGGCCAGCGGGCCGGATCCGGACGGCCGGCGCCGGGCCACGGGCACCGGCCCGCCCGCCGGCCCCCGCACGGGCCAGGAAACGGCACTCGACCCCGATCAGCTCGCCGCGGTCCAGGCGGCCAGCCCGCTGATGATCATCGCGGGGCCCGGTACCGGCAAGACCCGCACGCTGGCGTACCGGATCGCCAGGCAGATCGCTGACGGGCTCCCGGCGCAGCGCTGCCTGGCGGTGACGTTCACCCGGCGGGCGGCCGGCGAACTTCGCGCCCGTCTGGACAGCCTTGTCCCGGGCTCCGCGGGACAACCATGCGTATCCAATTTTCATGGGCTAGGGCTGCAGCTGCTGCGTGAGTATCCGGAGCGAGCGGGGCTGACACCAGAATTTTCCGTGGCTGACGAGGCCGCGGTAGCGGAGGTGGCCGCCGGGCTGGCCGGGTCGGCGCGGGCCGGGCGGCGGCTGCTGGCCGAGGCGGCCACGGACCCGGACCGCCGTGCGGAGCTGACGGCCGCACTGCGGGCCAGGGATCTGGTCGACTTCGACGGGCTGATCGAGCTGGCCGCCGGGCTGCTGCGCGGCGACCCCGGCCTGGCCGCGCGGATGCGCGAGCGCTGGCCGCGGATCAGCGTGGACGAGTACCAGGACATCGACGCGGCGCAGTACGAGCTGCTGGCCCTGCTGGCCGGGGACGGCACCGGGCTGACCGTGATCGGCGACCCGGACCAGGCCATCTACGGGTTCCGCGGCGCGGACGTCGGGTTCTTCCTGCGCTTCGGCGAGGACTACCCGGGGGCCACCACCTGCCAGCTGACCAGGAACTACCGGGCCACCGCGGCGATCGTGGCGGGCGCAACGGCGGTCATCGCCCCGGCCACGCTGGCCCCAGGACGGCTCCTGCACGCGGTCAACGGCGGCGGCGCGCCGATCACCCTCCACGAGGCCGCCGACGAGGCCGCGGAGGCGGCCTGGATAGCGGCGTCGGTCGACCGGCTGCTCGGCGGGGTGTCGCTGCACTCGATCGACAGCGGGCGGGCCGACGGGCACGCGGTGGATGGGGTCAGCCTGCGCGACGTGGCCGTGCTGTACCGCACCGACGGCCAGGCGGCCGCGCTCGGCCAGGCGCTGGGACGGGCCGGGCTGCCGTACCAGAAGGGCTCGCACGACCTTCTGGCCCGCCGGACCGGCGTCGCTGACCTGGTCGCCGAACTGCGCCGCGCCGCCACCGACCCGGCCGCTCCCGCCGACCCGGCCGCTCCCGCCGGCCCGGCTGATCCGGACGTGGCGGAGCGGCTGCGGGCGGCGGCCCGGCGGCTGACCGCGGGTGCCAGCCCGGGGCGGGCCACGGACCTGCGCTCGGCGGCCGCGGCGCTGTCGCCGCTGGCCCGCCGGTGCGGCGGCGACCTGACCGCTTTCCTGGCCGAGATCGCTCTCGGCGCCCAGGCCGACGCGCTGGACCCGCGGGCCGACGCGGTCACCCTCCTGACCCTGCACGCGGCCAAGGGCCTGGAGTTCGACGTGGTGTTCCTGGCCGGCTGCGAGCGTGGCCTGCTCCCGCTGTGGCTCCCCGGCCAGGACCCCACCGCCGAAACCGCTGAGGAGCGGCGCCTGCTGTTCGTCGGGATGACCAGGGCGCGGTCCCGGCTGTACCTGAGCTACGCCGCCCAGCGGGCCCGCCGCGGCGCGATCGCCGGGGGCGGCGGCCTGTCACCGTTCCTGGCCGGCATCAGCCCGGACCTCCTGCGCCGCCCGCAGGCCCCGCGGCCCCGGCGCCCTGACGCACAGCAACTGCGGCTGCTCTAGCGCCCCGCGCCCGCCCCCGGAGCCCGGCCGGCGGCCCGCCCGGCAACCGCCGGGAACGCCTGCCGGCATTGGCCTGCAGGGCCGCTGTGCTGCCCAAATGCACCCCGCCTCAACGCAGTGTCACTAATTAGCTACGCGTTGCTGGAAAGCGCCGCCGGCCTCACGCTGCGCACATCACGCGCAGATCACACCGGCCACCGCACCCCTCTTGACCTGCGGTGCGGCGGATTTACGACGCGCCGCCGCGAGCTGCAGAAATAGGCTCCCGTCCCGTCGGTTACGCTCCGCAGCCAGACGCGCCGACGTAAAAATTTCTGTCGTTCTCATTCGCGGTAGGCCTCCGTTCCATTAATCTCCAACGCTGTTAACCCCTGTTGCCGGCTGCCCCCTGAGACAGGCCGGTGACACCCGCCGAGTTCCTGGTGTGTGCTCGCATGCACCGGGGAGCCGGGGACCCACCGTTCCCCGGGGTGAATCGGCTGGCTCCGGCCCTGCCCCAGGGCCGTACCAGCCGTAGGGCTCCTCCAGCCCGAACCCGTCAGCTAACCCGGTAGGCGGCCGAGGAGAGGAGCAGCACGTGGAGCGCTTGCCCATCGGCAGGCAGTTCGCAGGCAGTTCACGGGGGAAACGCACCCGTGCCAGGTTTCACCGGGCATGGGCCCGGACCGGTTTGGTCACCGGGACGGTTCTGCTGGCCGGGTTCGCCCTGCCAGCCAGCCTGAGCGTCGGCGCCCAGGCGACCACGGCGTCACCAGTGCCGCCCAGCATGAAGGCGCTCCTGGCCAAGGCCAACAAGGTGGCCCGCCAGGTCGAGGTGCTCAGCAACCAGTACGACGCGCTGAAGATTCAGCTTCAGGAAGCCAGGACCGAGGCCACGCTGGCCCGCAAGGCCGCCGAGCGCGACGCCAAGCAGCTGACCCAAGGCCAGCTCGCGGTCGGCCAGATCGCCGCCCAGGGCTACATGACCGGCAGCTTCGACCCGACCCTGCAGCTGCTGCAGAGCAGCGACCCGCAGGGGTTCGTCAACCGGGTCTCGATCATGCTGCAGCTGCAGCACGAGAACGGCGACCGGGTCACCGCCGCGACCACCGCGAAGAACGCCGCCGAGCGCGCCGTGCTGACCGCGCAGCAGGAGGAGGCCAAGGCCACCCGGCTGTCCGCGGCGATGAAGAAGAAGGTCGCCGAGATCCAGGCCAAAGAGAACGTGCTGAACAGCGCGGCCTACAAGAAGGCCGCGGAGATCTTCCAGCAGACCGGCTCGTACCCCAACGTGCCGACCCCGGAAGGCAACTCGATCGGGGTCCAGGCGCTGCGCTGGGCGCTCAGCCGCCGCGGTGACGCCTACGTATGGGGCGCCGCCGGCCCGACCACGTTCGACTGCTCGGGCCTGGTCATGTGGGCCTACGCGCACGTGGGGATCAGCCTGGCGCACCTGACCTTCGACCAGTGGAACGAGGGCGAGCACGTCCCCAGCGCCCAGGCCCAGCCCGGCGACCTGATCTTCCTCTACGGTCTCGAGCACGTCGGCTTGTACATCGGCAACGGGCTGTTCATCGATGCGCCGTTCACCGGCACGGTCGTGCGGATCGACCCGGTCCCCTGGGGCTCGGTCGACGGCGTGGTCCGCATCATCGGCTGACCCGCCGCACCCGAACGCGCAGTTACGAAACGGCCGCCCCGGGCACCATGCCCGGGGCGGCCGTTTGCGTGAACTCCCGCCTACTCCGGCCGCACCAGCGGGAACAGGATCGTCTCCCGGATGCTCGACCCGGTCAGCATGATCAGCAGCCGGTCCAGCCCCATGCCCATGCCCCCGGTCGGCGGCATGCCGTACTCCAGCGCCCGCAGGAAGTCCTCGTCCAGCTGCATCGCCTCGGCGTCGCCGCCCGCGGCGAGCAGCGACTGGGCGGTCAGCCGGGCCCGCTCCTCGTCCGGGTCGACCAGTTCGGTGTACGCGGTCGCGATCTCGGTCCCGAACGCCACCAGGTCCCACTTCTCGGCCAGCCGCGGGTCGTCCCGGTGCGCCCGGGTCAGCGGCGCCACCTCGACCGGGAAGTCGCAGTAGAACGTCGGCTCCACGGTCTTGCTCTCCACCAGGTGCTCGTACATCTCCAGCAGCACCTGGCCGCGGTTCCACTTCGGGTCCAGGCCGATCTCCGCGCGGGCGGCCAGCTTGCGCAGCTCGTCCTCGGTGGTGTCCGGGGTGACCTCCTCGCCGAGCGCGGCGGACACCGAGCCGTGCACGGTACGGAACGGCCACTCACCGCCGATGTCGTACTCGCCGCCGTCGGCCCGGCGGATGACCGTGCCGCCGAAACCGGCCACCGCGGCCGCCTGGATCAGCTCCCTGGTCAGCGTCGCCATCGTGGTGTAGTCGCCGTACGCCTGGTACAGCTCGAGCATGGTGAACTCGGGGTTGTGCGTGGCGTCGGCGCCCTCGTTGCGGAAGATCCGGCCGAGCTCGTAGACCTTCTCGATGCCGCCCACGACCAGCCGCTTGAGGTAGAGCTCCAGCGCGATCCGCAGGTACATGGTCAGGTCGCCGTAGGCGTTGATGCGGGTGACGAACGGGCGCGCGTTGGCCCCGCCGTGCAGAACCTGCAGCACCGGGGTCTCGACCTCGAGGAACCCGCGCTCGTGCAGTTCCTCGCGAATCGCCCTGGTCACCACGCCGCGCAGCTCGGCCATCTGCCGGGTCTGCGGGTTGACCAGCAGGTCCAGGTAGCGCTGCCGCATCCGGGTGGCCGGGTCGGACAGGCCGGCGTGCTTCTCCGGCAGCGGCCGCAGCGCCTTGGCGGTGATCAGGAACGAGTCGGCCAGCACCGACAGCTCGCCCCGCCGGGAGGTGATGACCTCGCCCTCGACCCCGATGTGGTCGCCCAGGTCGACGTCCCGCTTCCAGGCCTCGAGCGCGTCCGCGCCGACCCGGTCCAGCGAGACCATCACCTGCAGGTCGCCGCTGCCGTCCCGGATCGTGGCGAAGCACAGCTTGCCGCCGGTGCGGTACAGCATGACCCGGCCGGCCACGGCGACCCGGTCGCCGGTGGCGGTGTCCGGGGCCAGGTCCTGGTAGCGCTCGCGAAGGTCCGCGATGACCGCGGTGCGCTCGAAGCCGGGCGGGTACGGGTCCTTCCCGGCCGCGCGCAGCGCGGCGGCCTTGGCCCGCCGCACCCGCATCTGCTCGGCAAGACCGCTGGCCGGGCCGGTTTCCCCGCCCGGAGCCGGCGCTGTTTCATCCGCTGTCATTTGCCCGAGATTACCGGTCAGCCCACGGCGGTGTTGCGCTCGAAGACCAGCCGCAGCCCGATCAGCGTCAGCCACGGCTCGTAGTGGTCGATCAGCGCGACCTCGTTGATGACCAGCGGCGCCAGCCCGCCGGTGGCAATGATCGTGACCGAGTCCGGGTCCGCCGGGGCCAGCTCGGCGGCCATCCGCCGGGCGATCCCCTCGACCTGCCCGGCGAACCCGTAGATGATCCCGGACTGCAGCGACTCGACCGTGTTCTTGCCGATGACCCGGGCCGGGCGGGTCAGCTCCACCTTCAGCAGCTGCGCCGCCCGGCGCGACAGCGCGTCCACCGAGATCTCGATCCCCGGCGCCAGCGCCCCGCCGACGAACTCGCCCCTCGCGCTCACCGCGTCGAAGTTGGTCGAGGTGCCGAAATCAACCACCACGGCCGGCCCGCCGTACAGGTGCACCGCGGCCAGCGCGTTCATGATCCGGTCGCTGCCGACTTCCTTCGGGTTGTCGGTCCGGACCGGGACTCCGGTGCGCACGCCCGGCTCCACGATCACCGCTGGCACGTCGCCGTAGTAGCGGCGCACCATTTCCCGCATCTCGTGGAGGACGGACGGCACGGTCGAGCACAGCGCGATGCCGGTCACGAACGGGTCAGCGTCCAGCGTGCTCTGCGCGAGCAGGCCCTGCAGGATCACCGCGTGCTCGTCGGCGGTCCGGTCCGCGGTGGTGGCCGTCCGCCAGTGCTCGACGACCTGGTCCCCGTCGAACAGGCACAGCACCGTGTTGGTGTTGCCCACGTCAATGGTCAGCAGCACTGCTGGTCCCCTGTTTTAGGTATACGGGATTTGCGGCCCGGGCCACTCAGCCCGGGCCGGTCTGCACCGGCACGTTGTCGATCAGCCGGGTCGCGCCCACTTTCACCGCGGCCAGCAGCAGCGCGGCGCCGGCGTGATCCTCGCTCACCGGCTCGAACTGCTCCGGGTCGGCCAGCACCAGGTAGTCGGTGACCAGCGGCGGCCGGGCCGCCGGCCGCCTCGCCGAGCACCGCCCGTGCGGCCGCCAGCACCGCCGCCGGGCCGGCCTTGGCCTGCTCCTGGCCCGCGCGCAGCGCGGCGGGCAGGGCCCGCGCGGTGGCCCGCTCGGGCCCGGACAGGTAGGCGTTCCGGCTGGAGACGGCCAGCCCGTCCGGGTCCCTGGCGATGGGCACCGCCGCGATCTGCACCGGCAGGCACAGGTCGGTGACCATCCGCCGGACCAGCGCCAGCTGCTGGGCGTCCTTCTCGCCGAACACCGCCGCGTCCGGCCGGGTCAGCTGGAGCAGCTTGAGCACCACGGTCAGCACGCCGGTGAAGAACCCGGGCCGGGACGCGCCCTCGAGCCGCTGCCCGGCCGGGCCCGGGTCCACCGTGATCTGCTGCGGCTCGGGGTACATCTGCGCCGGGTCCGGGGTGAACACCAGCGCCGCGCCCTCCTCCGCGCACACCGCCAGGTCGTCGGCCAGCGGCCGCGGGTAGCGGCCGAAGTCCTCGGCCGGGCCGAACTGGAGCGGGTTCACGAAGATCGACACCAGCACGCTGCCGTCCGGGCCGGCCGCCTCCCGGGCGCAGCGCAGCAGCGCCCGGTGCCCGTCGTGCAGCGCGCCCATGGTCGGCACGAGCACGACCGGTCCGGGCAGCCCGGCCCGGGCCGCGGCCAGTCCCGTCCGGGTCCTGGCCACGATCGGGGTCACCGCGGCGCCCCGCCGAGCACGCCGAGCAGCCGCTGCGCGTCGGCCGGGTCCAGCGAGCCGGCCGCCAGCGCCCGGTCCGCGGTGAGCCGGGCCAGCGCCAGGTAGGCGGCCACGGTCTCCGGCGCGGCCCGCCGCAGCGCGTCCAGGTGCGCGGCCACGGTACTGGCGTCGCCCCTGGCCACCGGCCCGGTCAGCGCGCCGTCGCCGAGCCGCAGGGCGTTGTCCAGGGCCGCGAACAGCAGCGGGCTGAGCATCCGGCCGGGGTTCGCCACCCCGGCCCGGGCCAGCAGGTCCCGGCTCTGCGCGACGAGCGTGACCAGGTGGTTCGCCCCGCTGGCCAGGGCCGCGTGGTACAGATCGCGGTCCTCCTCGGCGATGAGCACCGGCTCGCCGCCCATCTCCATCACCAGCACCTCGGCGGCGGCCCGCAGCGGCTCGGGCGCGGTCACCCCGAAGCTGATCCCGGCCAGCTTGTCCAGGTCGTCCGCCCGCCCGGTAAACGTCATCACCGGGTGCAGCGCCAGCGGCAGCGCCCCGCGCCGGGTGGCGGGGTCAAGTACCGCCAGCCCGTGCCGGCCGCTGGCGTGCACCAGCAGCCGGCCCTCGACCGGGACCCCGGCCGTGACCAGCCCGCTGACCAGCGGCCCGAGCGCGTCGTCGGGCACGGTGAGCAGGGCGAGACTGGCCTCGGTGACGACCTGATCCGCCGGGCGCACCGGCACCCCGGGCAGCAGCCGCCCGGCCCGCGCTTTCGAGGTCTCAGACACCGCGGCCACCGCCACGACCTCGTGCCCGGCCCGGCGCAGCGCCGCGGCCAGGACGGTGCCGGCCCGGCCCGCGCCGATCAGCCCGACCCGCAGCCGGGCCGGGTGCGCGGCCTCGGGCTCCTCGTCAGGTGTCATCTCGTTCCCGTTCTCGCCGGTCCGCGGCGGGCGGCATCAGCATAACCGCGGGCCCGGTCACGGCTCCGTCTCCGTGGGGTCCTCCGGCGGTTCCGGGATGCGGCAGGACCGCTCCAGGTAGACCGCGGCGGCGGCCAGCAGCAGAGCGGCGATCAGCGTGACCCCGGCGGTGATCGTGTCCCGCCGCGGGGCCGGCTTGGCCACGATGCCGCCCAGGTAGCCGAGGAAGCCCGCGGACGCCCCGCCGAAGATCGCCGCGGCCATCGCGCTGGCCTTGGCCAGTACCGCCATCCTGGCCATCGCGATCGGGGTTATCCGCCTGCTGGACCGGGGCTGGCCGCGGATCTGCGCCCGCACGTTGCGCCCGCTCCACGCCTCGGCCAGGGCGAGCAGCAGCAGCGCGGCCGCGGCCGTCCAGGGCAGCGGCGGGAAGTGGGCGTAGCTGAACCGGATCAGCAGCCAGGCCCCGGCGCCGGACACCACCGCGGCCAGCGCCAGCGGCCAGGGCCGGATCGGGGTCATGACGGCCTCCGCAGTTCGGCCCCGGTCCGGCGCAGCCCGTCCGGCAGCCCGTCCCCGGCCGGGCTGGCCGGCCCGGCCAGCCCGGCGATCAGGCCCGCGACCGGGCCGTGCCCGGGCAGTTCCGCGGCCGGGTCCACGTCGTGCCACGGCACCAGCACGAAGGCCCGCTCGTGCGCCCGCGGGTGCGGCAGGGTCAGTTCCGGGTCGTCGCTGACTACTGTGCCGTAGCTGATGATGTCCACGTCCAGCGTGCGCGGGCCCCAGCGGACCTCTCTGGTCCGCTGCCGGGCCGCCTCCGCGGCGTGCGCCGCGGCCAGCACGCCCGCGGGCGGCAGCGTGGTGCTGGCCAGCAGCACCGCGTTGAAATAGTCGGGCTGGTCCGGCCCGCCCACCGGGTCGGTCCGGTAGACCGGCGACACCGCGGTGACGCTCAGCCCCGGCACCGCGGCCAGCGTGTCCACCGCGGCCTGCAGGTGAGCCAGCCGGTCGCCAAGGTTGCTGCCCAGCGCGATGACCACCGCGACCGGGCCGCCGGGATCGGTCATGCCCGGCCCCGGCGGATGGTCACGGCCACGTCGTCGAACGGGAACGGGATCGGGGCCTGCGGCTTGTGGACGGTGACCTCCGCTTCGCGCACGGCCGGATCCGCCAGGCAGGCCGCGGCCAGCCGGCTGGCCAGGGTCTCGATCAGGTCGACCGGCTCCCCGGTCACGATGGCCACCAGCCGGCCCGCCAGCGCGCCGTAGTCGGCCGTCCCAGCCAGGTCGTCGGCCTCCGCCGCCGCGGTCGTGTCGGTCCACAGCACGGCGTCGATCACGAACTCCTGGCCGTCCCGCCGCTCATGCTCGAACACCCCGTGGTGGCCGCGGGCCCGCAGCCCGCGCAGCGTGATGCGGTCCCCGGGCACCCCGCCCTGGCCCGCATGCACCGGACCCTGATCCCCGCTCATGCCCAGCCGCCCAGGCCCGCCGGGACGGCGCCTTCCGGTCCGGGGCCGGTCTGTGCCGCGGCGGCCTGCCGCCAGCGGGCCGCGACCCGGACCGCGTCGGCGCTGGCCGCGGCGGCATGCACGCGCACGCACCAGGCCCCGGCGGCCGCCGCCAGCGCGGCCACCGCGAGCGAGGCCTCGTCCCGGCCCTCGGCGGGCCGCGGCTGCCCGTCCGGGTCCGCCAGCAGCTGGCCGAGGAAGCTCTTCCTGGACGCGCCCACCAGCAGCGGGAACCCGGGACCGGCCCGGTTCAGCCGGGAAACCCGGGGCAGGTCGGCGAGCAGCGCCCAGTTGTGCCCGGCCCGCTTGGCGAACCCGATCCCGGGGTCGATCACGATCCGGGCCGGGTCGATGCCCGCGCCGGCCGCCGCGTCGGCCTGCTGCGCCAGTTCGGCGCAGACCTCGGCGACCACGTCGGTGTAGCGGGCCAGGTCGCCCATGACCGCGCTGGGCCCGCGCCAGTGCATGATCACGTACCCGGCCGACGCGGCCCGCACCACCGCGTGCATACCCGGATCGGCCAGGCCGCCGCTGACGTCGTTGACCATGACCGCGCCGGCCGCCAGCGCGGCCGCGGCCACCTCCGCGCGGGTGGTGTCGATGCTGACCGTCAGCCCGGCCGAGACCAGCGCGGTGACGACCGGGCCAACCCGGCGCAGTTCCTCGGCCCCGGTGACCCGGCCCGCGCCGGGCCGGGTGGACTCCCCGCCGACGTCGATGATGTCGGCGCCCTCGGCGGCCAGCGCAAGCCCGTGCGCTACCGCGGCGTCGGGGTCCAGCCACCGGCCGCCGTCAGAGAACGAGTCCGGGGTGACGTTGACCACGCCCATGACCAGGCAGCGATCCAGCGCGGGGCGCCCGCCCAGGCCGGGCGGGCCAGGCCAGGCGGGCGGTGTGCCCTCGTGGCCCGTGGTGCCGGTGGTGCCTGTCATAGAGGCCAATCTATGGCAGTGCTTGCTGGCTCGCGCAGGGCCGCTGGAGAGGCGCTACCTTCCCGGCGCACCCGCGGCGCTCCGTCGTCGCGCGGTGATCGTCGGGAAACAGCGCGGCGGCACGGCTCGTCTGCCGGCACGTCAGGCCCGCCCCTGCAGGATGGTCCGGCGCTCGGTTCCATCTCGGCGGAGATCTCGGCGACACCCCGGCGGGCCTCGGCGTCCCCGGACGCGGCGGCCGGGCGGGCGGCCATCATCGTGCGCAGCACCCGGCCGCGGCGCAGCCGTCCCAGGCCCGCCTTGCGGGTCAGCCGCCGGACCTCGATCCGCGGCCAGACCAGGAACGCCTCGGCCTCCAGTGCCGCCAGCCCGATCCGCGGCGTGTAGCCGGTGCCGGGGAAGACCATGAACCGGGGGATCCAGTCCGGCTGGAACTTCGCGTTGAACTTGTACAGCGACTCGATCTGGAACCAGCGGGACATGAACAGCAGGATTCCCCGCCAGGCGCGCAGCACCGGGCCGGCCCCGATCCGCTCGCCGCGCTCCAGCGCGGACCGGAACGCCGCGAAGTTCAGCGAGATCCGCCGGACGCCGAGGTCCGGGGCGTTCTTGATGGCCTCCACGATGAGGAAGTCGTTCACGCCGGCGGCCGCGGACTTGTCCCGCCGCATCAGGTCGAGCGAGAGGCCGTCCTTGCCCCACGGCACGAAGTGCTGGATGGCCCGCAGCTCGCCGTTCTCCATCGCGGTGGCCACCACGCAGCGCTCGTCGCCGACCCCGCCGATCCGGCCCAGGGCCATCGAGAAGCCCCGCTCGGTCGAGCCGCCCCGCCACGAGTCGGCCAGCTCGGCCAGCGCCCGCAGCTCCTCCCGGCTCAGGTCGCCGGTGCGGCGGAACTCGGCGGTGTAGCCGTTCCTGGCCACCCGGGTGACCATCTGCCGGACGTTGCGCATGGCCCGGCCCTCCAGCGAGAAACCGTCCACGTTCACGATGGCCTCGTCGCCGAGCTCGAGTGCGGCCAGCCCGCCCTCGCGGCACCACACCTCGGCGCCCAGCTCGCCGCAGCCGACCACGGCGGGCACCCAGGCGTGCCGGGCCGCCTCGTCCAGGAACGCGTGGATGGCCCCGGGCCACGCCTCCGGGTCGCCGATCGGGTCCCCGGCGGCCAGCATCACCCCGGACAGCACCCGGTAGCCGATGCAGGATTTGCCGGTCGGCGACCAGATCGCGCTCTTGTCGTGGCGCAGCGCGAAGTAGCCGAGCGAGTCCTGCGCGCCGTGCCGGTCAAGCAGCTTCCTGATCTTGTCCGCGTCGGCCGGGCTGTGGCGGCCGGCCGGCGCGGCCGGGCGCAGGAACAGGTAGGCCGCCACCACCAGCGTGAAGATGCCCAGCGCGCTGGTCAGGAAGTTGAACAGGTCACCGTGGCCCTCCGGGCCGAACTGCACCGGGCCGGAGATGCCGACCAGGCCCCAGATCACCGACTGACCCCGCTCCAGCAGCGAGTAGTCCTCCTCCAGGCCGCGGCTCAGCATGATGAAGGTCAGGCCGATGACCAGGTCGGCGAGGATCAGCCAGCCCAGCGCGGTCAGCGCCCGCCACTGGCTGCGCGGGTCGCCGACCGCGTAGAACTCACGGCGGAACACCAGCAGTACGCAGAGCAGGACGAAGGTCGCCGCGGCCTGGCCGACCCGCGGGAAGTGGGTGGCGTGCAGCACCGTGCTGCACGCCAGCAGCACGACCGTGGCCTGGAAGGCCCGCCGCTTGCGCCGCCGCAGCCCGTCCGACAGCAGAACCAGCAGCAGGCCGGTGATGACGTCGGCGGTCCTGGTCAGGTTGACCAGCGTGCCGGGGGCCAGGTAGCCGACCCGGTGCAGCCGGTAGTGCGCGTAGAAGCCGGGGTTGGCCCCCTCGATGATCGTGACCAGGCCGATCAGCAGCAGGATCCACCGCGCGGCCGCGGGCACCCAGCGGCGCTGGCGCCGCCGCTCCGCGGGCCGCCCGCCGCCGGGCTTGCCGTCCGCGCCGCCCCCCTTCGCGGCCTTGTCCTTGGGCGCCGGCTGGGCAGGCGAAGGCGCCCGCTTGCCGCCCTGGGCCGTATCACCAGGGGCAGCCTGACGGGCTTCACCGCGCTCAGTCATCTCAGACATTCTGGTCGGGCCCTCGATCACGGGGGATCAGCGTAGTCATCAGCAGAATTACCCGCGGGCAAACCTGGCAATGCCCACGCAATGGTGGCCGGCTACCCGCCAGGGGCCCATGGCCGATTCGGCGCGGCCCGGCGTCAGGCGCCGGGGCGGCCCACGATCAGGCTCATTGCTTCGGCCCGGGTCACCGTGCTGTCCCTGAAGATGCCCCGCACCGCGGACGTGACGGTCTTCGCCCCCGGCTTGCGGACACCCCGCATGGCCATGCACAGGTGCTCGGCCTCGATAACGACAATAACGCCGGTGGGGTCAAGAACGTTCATCAGCGCATCGGCAATCTGGCTGGTCATCCGTTCCTGGACCTGAGGCCGCCGGGCGTAGAGATCGACAAGCCGGGCCAGCTTGGACAGACCGGTGATCTGGCCGCGCGCGTTCGGGATGTAGCCGACGTGCGCCGTGCCGAAGAACGGGATCAGATGGTGCTCGCAGGTGGAGTACACCTCGATGTCCCGCACGAGCACCATCTCGTCGTGGTCAGCGTCGAAAACGGTGGTCAGCACGCTTTCCGGGCGCTGGCCGAGCCCGGCGAACTGCTCCGCGTAGGCCCGGGCCACCCGGGCCGGCGTGTCCCGCAGGCCGTCGCGCTCCGGGTCCTCGCCGATCGCGGCCAGGATCTCCCTGATGGCCCGCTCGATCCGCGGCTGGTCGACCGCGGCCGCGGGCCGCCGGGTTCCGGCCAGGGCCGGTGGCCCGTCGGCCCCGTCGGCCGCCGCGGCCGCGGGCCGTCCCGCGTCAGACGTCAAGAGATCCTGCCGGCCGGCCCATCATCAGGCTTACGGTCCGACATCGAGGCGCCGCTGCCGCCCACCGAGCCGGTCCCGCCGATGGCCGGGGGCTCGGCGCCGGACCCGTAGCCCTGGCCGTTGCCGGCCGCGGGCAGCGCGGTGCCGTCCGCCCCGGCCAGTGCCATCTCCTTGGGCGTCAGCACCGGCGGCCGGTCCGACGGCAGCCGCTTGCCGGTCCCGGTGTACGAGCCGCGGGACACCCGCTCGCGGATCGGGCTGAAGATCTCGAGTACCTGGTCCCGGGTCAGCGTCTCGTGCTCTATCAGCTGCAGGACCAGGTTGTCGAGCACGTCCCGGTACTGGACCAGGATCTCCCAGGCCTCGTCGTGCGCCGCCTCGATCAGCTTGCGGACCTCTTCGTCGATCGCCGAGGCGATCTCCTCGGAGTAGTCCCGGCTGTGCGACATCTCCCGGCCGAGGAACGGCTCGCCGTCGTTGTTGCCGAACTTCCTGGCCCCGAGCCGCTCGCTCATGCCGTACTCGGTGACCATGCCGCGGGCGATCTGGCTGGCCTTCTCGATGTCGTTGGCCGCACCCGTGGTCGGCTCGTGGAAGACCAGCTCCTCGGCGGTCCGCCCGCCCAGCAGCATGGCCAGCTGGTCCATCATCTCGACCCGGCTGACCAGGAACTTGTCCTCGGTCGGCGCGGACGCGGTGTAGCCGAGCGCCCGGCCGCGCGGGATGATCGTGATCTTGTGCACCGGGTCGGCGTTCGGCAGCGCGTGCCCGACCAGCGCGTGACCGCCCTCGTGGTAGGCGATGATCTTCCGCTCTTTCTCGGACAGCAGCACGCTCTTGCGCTTGGGCCCGGCGGTGACCCGGTCGATGGCCTCTTCCAGCGAGGCCATCGCGATCTGGGTCTGGTTCCCGCGGGCGGTCAGCAGCGCGCCCTCGTTGATCACGTTGGCCAGGTCCGCGCCGGTGAACCCGGGGGTGCGCCGGGCGATCATGTCCAGGTCCACGTCCGGGCCCATCGGCTTGCCGCGGGCGTGCACCTTCAGGATCCCGCGCCGGCCGTTCAGGTCCGGCTGGGCCACCACGATCTGCCGGTCGAACCGGCCGGGCCGCAGCAGCGCCGGGTCCAGGATGTCCGGCCGGTTGGTGGCCGCGATCACGATCACGCCGCCCTTGGTGTCGAACCCGTCCAGCTCGACCAGCAGCTGGTTCAGGGTCTGCTCGCGCTCGTCGTGGCCGCCGCCGAAGCCGGCCCCGCGGTGCCGGCCGACCGCGTCGATCTCGTCCACGAACACGATGGCCGGGGCGTTGGCCTTGGCCTGCTCGAACAGGTCACGCACCCGGGAGGCGCCGACACCGACGAACATCTCCACGAAGTCCGAGCCGGAGATGGAGTAGAACGGCACGCCCGCCTCGCCGGCCACGGCCCGGGCCAGAAGGGTCTTGCCGGTACCGGGCGGGCCGTACAGCAGCACGCCCTTGGGGATCTTCGCGCCGATGGCCTGGAACTTGCCCGGGCTCTGCAGGAACTCCTTGATCTCCTGGAGCTCCTCGATGGCCTCGTCGGTCCCGGCCACGTCGCCGAACGTGGTCTTCGGGGTGTCCTTGGTGATCAGCTTGGCCTTCGACTTGCCGAAGTTCATCACCCGCGAGCCGCCGCCCTGCATCTGGTTCAGCAGGAACAGGAAGATCAGGATGACCAGCAGGAACGGCAGCCAGCCGATGATCAGGGCGAGCAGCGAGCTGCCCTTGGGCACCTCGACGGTGTAGCCCTCGGGCAGGTGGCCCTTCTTGTACTCGTCCTGCAGCAGCTGGGCCAGCGCGGTGCCCTGGTTCTGCACCCAGGAGGCCTGCAGCGGCGGGCCGCTGACCGGCGTGACCTGGATGGTCTGCTGGTTATCGATGAGCAGCGCCGACTTGATCTTCCCCTGCTCGATCTGCGAGATGACGAACGAGGTGTCGGCCTGCTTGTAGGCCGTGCCCGAGCTGGCGTACTTGTAGACGAAGAAGAACAGCAGCAGGACAACAAGAACGGCGACAAACGGCCCGCGGAAGTAGCGCTTTAGATCCATCGAATGATCGGCCCGCTAGTCTCGGGGCCGGTCCCTCCTGACGAGCCTCGTGCCCGCCGGCTTCCGGCGGGAGTCCTTTGCGTCCCTCTGGTCATGCGCAGCTTCCCGATCCTCCGGCCGATGCGCAGGAATACCTGAAGGTACACCGGGCCGGCCCATGCCGCCTCCGGAGAGGCCAGCTCACGTGCGTACCTGCCCACGGGCAGGCGCTCACCTGGCACGCCTCTACCCCGGTGAACGTATTTCAGCGGCGGAAGTGTTCCCCCCGTACACATGCGGCGCGAGTGTCCCGATGAAGGGCAGGTTGCGGTAGCGCTGCGCGTAGTCCAGGCCGTAGCCCACGACGAACTCGTTGCCGATGTCGAACCCGGTGTAGGCGACGTGCACCTCGGTGCGCAGCGCGGCGGGCTTGCGCAGCATGGTGCAGATCTCCAGGGACGCCGGGTGCCGCGACTGCAGGTTGCCGACCAGCCAGGACAGGGTCAGCCCGGAGTCCACGATGTCCTCCACGACCAGCACGTGCTTGCCGGTGATGTCGGCGTCCAGGTCCTTCAGGATGCGGACCACGCCGGAGGACTTGGTGCCCGAGCCGTAGGAGGACACCGCCATCCAGTCCATCTGCACCGGCAGGTGCATGGCCCGGGCCAGATCGGCCATGACCATGACCGCGCCCTTCAGCACGCCGACCAGCAGCAGTTCGCGGTCAGCGTAATCGGCGTCGATCTGCGCGGCCAGCTCACGGATCCGCGTCTGCAGCTCATCGGCGGTGATCAGGACCTTGTCCAGGTCGCTGGCGAGGTCAGTCGCGTCCACCCGCGCCCTCCGCGTTTGCTGTGCCGTCGGCCTGCTCCGCGCGAGCCGGCGCGGTGAACAGCAGCTTGCCATACCGCCGTGTGCCCCGGATCCCCCCGGGCAGGTCCGCCCAGCGCTGCCCGTGCCAGCCGGTGACCAGCCCGGCCAGGCTGGCCACGTGCCGGGCGGACAGCGCGCCGCGCGGGCAGCCCGCCTCCGCCGCGGCCTGGTGCAGCACCCGGGTCCTGATCGCCTCCGGCAGCGCGGCCAGCCCGGCGACGTCCAGCCCGCCGCCGGCGTCCCGCAGCCGGGCCAGTTCGGCGGCGGCCAGCGCGTCCAGGACCTCGGCGTCGGCGCGGAGCAGCTCCGCGGTGCGGGCCAGCGCCTCGGCGACGCCGGGACCGAGCGCCGCGGTCAGCGCGGGCAGCGCCTGGTGCCGGACCCGGACCCGGGTGTAGGCCGGGTCGGTGTTGTGCGGGTCGGCCCAGGCCGGCAGGCCCTCGGCGGCGCAGGCCGCGGCGGTGACCTCCCGCCGGACGCCGAGCAGCGGCCGCAGGTAACGGCCGGACACCGGGGCCATCCCGGCCAGCGACCGGGCCCCGGACCCGCGGGCCAGCCCGAGCAGCACGGTCTCGGCCTGGTCGTCGAGGGTGTGGCCGAGCAGCACGGCCACCGCGCCCAGCCGGCCCGCGGCGCCGTCGAGCGCGGCGTACCTGGCCGCGCGGGCGGCCGCCTCCGGGCCGCCGGGCCCGTCCGCGCTGACCGTTTCCGTCAGCACCGGGTCCAGGCCCAGGCCGGCCAGCGTGCGCGCGACCCGGGCGGCCTGCGCATCCGAGCCGGGCTGCAGCCCGTGGTCCACGGTGACCCCGCCGGCCGCGAGACCGGCCCGGGGTGCCTCGGCCGCCGTGGCGGCGGCCAGGGCCAGCGAGTCAGGACCGCCCGAGCAAGCCACCAGCACCAGCGGCGGCCGGCCGGGCCCGCCAGCGTGGCCAGGGCCTTCCGGACGGCGAGCCGCACCTGGGCGACGGCCGGGTCGGGGCCCATCGGCAGCGGGCCCCGGTCAGCCGGCTTCGGCGTGCGCGGGACCGCCGCCGCCGTCGACCCGCTCCAGCCACAGCCCGGGGCTGGCGATCTCGGCCGCGGTCGGCAGCGATTCCGGCGAGTCCCAGACCTTGTTGAAGGTGGCCATGCCGGCCTGATCCACCACGGTGCGGACGAACCGGGAGCCCTGCTCGTACTGCTTCATCTTCAGGTCGATGCCGAGGATCCGGCGGATCGCCTGCTCCATCCGGCCCGCGCTGGTGCGCCGGTTGCTGAACCGCTCCCTGATCTGCGCCACGGACGGGACCACGGCCGGGCCGACCGCGTCCATCACGTAGTCGCCGTGCCCCTCGACCAGCGTCATCACCGAGGTGAGCCGCTCCAGGATGGCCCGCTGCCGCGGGTTCTGGATGGCCTCGATCAGGCTGTCCCCGTCGCCGCCGCGGACCGCCCCGGCCACCGCGTCCGCGGCGGACCGCAGCCGGTCCAGGATCGACGCCGGATCCAGGTCGGAGGCCAGCAGGAACTCGGTCATCTGCTGCTGCACGAACGGGCGCAGCCAGGGCACCGCGGTGAACTGGGTGCGGTGGGTCTCCTCGTGCAGGCACACCCAGCGGCGGAAGTCGTGCGGGTTGACCCCGAGCTCGCGCTCCACCATCACGATGTTCGGCGCGACCAGGGTCAGCCGCCCGGCCGGCGCGGTGCTTTCCGGCTGGTCCGGGTCGGGCGGCAGGAACAGCTCGTACTGGCCGAGCACCCGGCTGGCCAGGTAGGCCAGGATGAGCCCGGCCTGCATCCCGGTGACCCGGGAGCCGACCGAGGTCAGCAGCCCGCCCTGGCCGCCCGGCGCGCGCTCGCGCATCCGCTCGGCGAGCGGGTCGAGCACGACCCGGAAGCCGTCCACGTTCGCGCGGATCCACCCGGGCCGGTCCACCACCGCGACCTTGCCGTCGTCGGCGAACGCCTCCATGCCGGTGACCTCGCGGACTGGGCCGGCTGCGGCGGCCGCCAGCTCGCGCAGCTCGGCCACCACCTTCCTGGCCTCGGACCGGCTGATCTCGGGGCCCGGCCGGACCCACCGGATACCGGTCGAGGTGGCCACGTCCCAGTCGATCATCTGCTGGCTGCTCACCCTCCCACCGTACGTCGCCGCGCGGGCCTGCGGCGCCATCCCTCAGTGGCAGCCGCAGCCCGCGAGCTTGGCGGCGAGCTGGTCGATGGCTGCGCCGGCCGCGTTCAGCTGGCCCTTGGGCACCTTGTCGGCCATGAACGCGAAGGCCAGCAGCTGGCCGTTGGCCGCGGTGGTGATCCCGGCCAGGGTGACGACCCGGCTCAGGTTGCCGGTCTTGGCCCGGACCACACCGCTGGCGGGCGCCCCGGGCGAGCCGAACACGCTGCCGCCCGGCGCGAGCGTGCCGGTGAAGCCGGCCACCGGCAGCCCGGTGATGGCCGGCCGCAGCCCCGGCTGGCGGCCTGAAGCCGCCAGCGTGACCAGCTGGACCAGCGCCTGCGGGGTGATCAGGTCCTGCGGGGACAGCCCGCTGCCGTCGGTCAGCGTCAGGCCGGTCACGCCCAGCCGCCGGTCCGCGGCCATCACCGCGGCCGCGGCGCCGCTGAACGTGGCGGGCCGGTGCGTGGCGATGGCCACCTGCCGGGCCAGGTCCTCCGCGATCACGTTGTTGCTCTCGATCAGCATCCACTGCACGATCTGCGCCACCGGCGGCGAGGCCACGCTGGCGATGGTGGCCGCACCGGGCCGCGCGGTAGCGGGCTCGGCCGGGCCCTGCACGGTGATGCCGTCCCGGCTGAGGTAGCTGGCGAAGGCCGCCGCCGCGTCCGCCGCCGGGGTCAGCGAGCGGGGCCGGAAGTTGCCCGGGTCGTCGGCGTCCTGCGGCTGGCCGTCCGTGGTCAGCCGGCCCTGGTCCACCTCCAGCGCGGTGATGGCGGTGACGTTGCCGGTGCTGATGTAGCTCGGCGGCCAGCCGGGGCCGAGGTCCGGGCCGGAGAACAGCGAGGTGTCGTAGCCGACCTGGACCGAGCCGCGGTGCTGGGCGTGCAGCCGCCGGGCGGTGGCCGCGGCCAGCGCGGACAGCGACGCGGGGCGGGGGTAGCTGCCCGGCGGCGGCGGTCCCGCGGCCAGCGTCGGGTCGCCGCCGCCGACCAGCACGATCTGGCCCGGGCCGGATCCGCTCACCACCGTGGTGCGCAGCTGCCTGCCGGGCCCGAGCACGGCCAGGCTGGCCACCGCGGTGGCCAGCTTCGCGGTGGAGGCCGGCGTAGCCGGGCGGGTAGAGCCGCTGTCCAGCAGCACCTGCCCGGTGTCCAGGCTGGTCACCAGCGCGGCGGGGTCCGGGCCGAGGGCGGGCAGGGCGAGCGTGCCGGACAGCGCAGCGGACAGCCCGCCGGGGGTGACCGGCGGGCCGGTCGGCGCGCTGGCCGGGCCGAGCACCACCGGGGCGCCGGTCACCGTGTGCGTGGCCACCGCCGGGATCTTCCACAGCGCCAGCCGCTGGGGCAGCAGCCTGGCCACCGCGGCGCCGGCCGCCAGCGTGAACGCAATCAGCAGGGCCAGGCACACCAGGGCCACCCGGCCGAGCCGGCTCGTCACCCGTCCGCCGTTCGCGAGATGCTGATCACCTGCCCCATTCCCGACCGGCCAGGGAGCGCAGCGTGGAGTTCGATGTCGTCATTGAGATCCCGAAGGGGACGCGGAACAAGTACGAGATGGACCATGAGACCGGGCGTATCAGGCTGGACCGGATGCTGTTCACGTCGACCCGCTACCCAGCCGACTACGGGTTCGTCGAGGACACGCTAGCCGATGACGGGGACCCGCTGGACGCGCTGGTGATCCTGGAGGAGCCGACGTTCCCCGGCTGCCTGATCCACTGCCGGGCGATTGGCATGTTCCGGATGCGGGACGAGAAGGGCGCGGACGACAAGGTGCTGTGCGTCGCGTCCACCGACCCGCGGATGGCCCATCTGACCGACATCAGCGACGTGCCGGCCTTCGACCGGCTGGAGATACAGCACTTCTTCACGGTGTACAAGGCGCTGGAGCCCGGCAAGGAGGTCGAGGCCGCCACCTGGGTCGACAAGGCCGCGGCCGAAGCCGAGATCCAGGCGTGCCGGGAGCGGCTGGCCGCGGCGGGCTAGCCGGCCGCCCGCCGGGCCCGGGGCCGTGCTGCGGTGCAGGCCGCAGGGCATGCGCGCCGCCCCGCGATGAGCGACACTGTGTGCAGGAAAGCAGGCGAGGAGGCAACCGTGGACCACGCGTTTGACGTGCTGCGGCGGTCCCCGCTGTTCGGGGCGCTGGATCCGGCCGACGCGGCGGCGCTCCAGGCCGGCATGGCGACGGTGGATATCGCGCGCGGCGAGGTGCTGTTCGCCGAGGGGGCCTCAGGCCACGAGCTTTACGTGATCATCGACGGCAAGATAAAGCTGACCCGGGCGGCCGCGGATGGCCGGGAGAACCTGCTGCAGGTACTCGGGCCCGGCGAGATGTTCGGCGAGCTGTCCATGTTCGACCCGCGGCCGCGCACCTCGAGTGCGGTGGCGGTAACCGACACCCGGCTCGGCTCGCTCGACCACGATTTCCTGCGGCAGTGGCTGACCGCCCGCCCGGAGGTGGCCCTGCACCTGCTCCAGGCGCTGGCCCAGCGGCTGCGGCGGGCCAACGACGTGACCGCCGACCTGGTCTTCACCGACGTGCCCGGCCGGGTCGCCAAGGCCCTGCTGGACCTGGCGGACCGGTTCGGCGAGCCGCAGGACCAGGGCCTCCAGGTGCATCACGACCTCACTCAGGAGGAGCTGGCCCAGCTGGTCGGCGCGTCCAGGGAAACCGTGAACAAGGCACTGGCCGACTTCGCCGCCCGCGGCTGGCTCCAGCTGTCCGCCAAGTCGGTGCTGCTGCTCGAGCCGGAACGGCTCCGCAAGCGGTCCCGCTGAGGGTCTGGCCTGCGCGTCGCCGGGCAGTTCGCCGAGCTCGGCCAGGTAGCCGAGCTGGGCCCGGACCGACATCTCCGCGGCGGGCCAGAGCACCCGGTGCACGTCCGCGTACACCCGCTCGACGATCTGCGCGGGGGTCCGGTCCCCGGCCGCCAGCGCGGCCCGCACCTCGGCCAGCCGCTCGGCCCGGTGCGCCAGGTAGTAGTCCAGGGCGCCGGCCGGGTCGGCGAGCAGCGGGCCGTGCCCGGGCAGCAGCACGCGCAGGTCCCGCTCGCCGGCCAGCTCCCGCAAGAGACGCAGCGAGTCCAGGTACGGGCCGAGCCGGCCGTCGTCGGCGATCACCGTGGTGCCGCGGCCCAGCACGGTGTCGCCGGTCAGCACCGCCTGGTCGGCCTCGACCAGCAGGCAGGCCGAGTCGGCGGTGTGCCCGGGCGTGCCGATCACCCGTACCTCGCAGCCGGCCGCGGTGAGCACGTCGCCGGGGGCCAGGCCGCCGTCGCCCAGCCGCTGGGCCGGGTCCAGGGCCAGCACCGGGGCGCCGGCCAGCTCGGCCAGCCGCCGCGCCCCCTCGGAATGGTCCAGGTGCCCGTGGGTCAGCACGATCTGGCTGATCCGCTGGCCCGCGGCGGTCGCGGCGCCGTGCACCCGGCGCAGGTGCCCCTCGTCGTCCGGGCCGGGGTCGACCACGATCGCGGTGGCCGAGCCGGGCTCGGCGATCAGCCAGGTGTTGGTGCCGTCCAGGGTCATCGGGGACGGGTTGGGCGCCAGCAGGCAGCGGACCCGGTCGGTGCCGGAGCCGTCGATCCGCGGGTCCGGACCGGTCATATCGGCTGCTCCTCACCGTTCAGATGCAGCTTGGGCCCCTGGCTGGTGAGCGTGACCTCGGGCCGCATGGGGGTGATCTGGCGGCGGGCGCCGAGCACCCCGTCCACCGTGCCGCACACGTCGAGCTCGCCCAGCGTGATCCGGGTCGGCAGCATCAGGAAGATCTCCCGGCGCTGGCCCGCGGCGATCGCGTCGGCGGGCCGGACCCAGGCCACCCCGGCGGCCTCGCCGCCCACGTCCCTGGTCCGCTGGCCGGGCGGCAGCGCCGCGGCGAAGAACCGGGTGTCGTAGCGGCGCCGCTCGAGTTCCGGGGTGATCCACCGGGACCACGGCCGGAGCAGGTCGCTGCGCAGCATCAGCCCGCGCCGGGTGAGCAGGCCGGCCAGCGACTGGGACCGGTCGAGCAGCGCGTGCCGGTCGGCCTCCCAGTCCTCCGCCGTGGTGTCCGCGACGACCTCGTCCGGGGACGGCCCGGCCAGCAGCACCCCCGATTCCTCGAACGTCTCCCTGACCGCGGCGCAGACCAGGGCCCGGGCCGGGCCCGGCGGCACGCCGAGCAGGCGGCCCCACTCGGCCGCGTCCGGGCCGGTCCAGGCCAGGTCCGCCTCCGCGTCCCGGGGGTCGACCGAGCCGCCGGGGAAGACATAGGCCCCGGGCGCGAACTTCATCGAGGACTGCCGCTTGAGCATGTAGACCTCGAAGCCACCGCCGGCGGGCTGGCCGGCCCCGCCCGCGGGACGCACCAGCATCACGGTGGCCGCGTCCCTGGGCACGGCCGGCTCGGCCCGGCCCTCCATCACCTCTTTGGCGTGCCCGGCCAGCTCCCGCAGGAACGGGGCCGCCTGGTCCTCCTCGCCCGCTGCCACCTTTTGACCCTCCGGTTCCGCGGCCCGCCGGCCCGTGCTGGCTGGCTAGTGCGGACGGCTAGCCGTCCACCTCGGCGATCAGCTCGACCTCCACCGGGGTGTCCAGTGGCAGCACGGCCACGCCGACCGCGCTGCGGGCGTGCTTGCCGTTCTCGCCGAACACGTCCTGGAGCAGCTCGCTGGCGCCGTTGACGACCAGCGGCTGGCCGGTGAAGTCCGGCGCGCTGGCCACGAAGCCGAGGACCTTCACGATCCGCTTGATCCGGGACAGCCCGCCGGCCACGTCCGCGGCGGCGGCCAGCGCGTTCAGCGCGCACAGCCGGGCCAGCCTGGCGGCGTCCTCCGGGCTGACCCCGGCGCCGACCTTGCCGGTGCCCTGCAGCTTGCCGTCCACGATCGGAAGCTGGCCGGAGACGTAGACGTAGTTGCCTGTCCGCAGCGCGGGCACGTAGGCCGCGGCGGGCGGGGTGACCGGCGGCAGGGACAGGCCCAGCGCGGCCAGCCGCTCCTCGGGGGATCCGGGGGCGCTCATGCCGAGGGCCGCTTCAGGTAGGCGACCAGCTGCTCCGCGCCCGGCCCGGGGATCACGGTGACCAGCTCCCAGCCGTTTTCCCCCCAGGTGTCCAGGATCTGCTTGGTCGCATGCACCAGCAACGGCACCGTCGCGTACTCCCATTTCTGCATGAGCAGACTCTAGCGGGGCCGGCCTGGGCGTCCCCGGGCAGCGCCGGGTGCGCCTGCTCGCCCGTGCTTCTAGTCGCCCGTGCTTCTAGTCGCCCGTGCTTCTAGTCGTCAGAGTTGTCGGCGGGCTTGCGCCGCCGGGAGGACGTGGCGGGCCGCTTCGCGGCGCTGGCGCCGGACGCCGTGGTGCGCCGCCGGGGGCGCGGTGCGGGCGGGTCGCCGTCCGCGGGCACGGCGGGCATCTCCTCAGTCCCGGCCGCGGCCGGGGGCACGGCCGGCATCTCCGCGGTCGCGGGCGGCTCCGGCACCGCCTCCATGGCGGTGGTCTCGGCCAGCGGGTCGGGGGTGACCTCCGGGGCTGCGTAGGGCCCGGCGTCGAACGGCGGCGCGTCCTGCGTCCGCGGAGCGAACGACGCGGCCTGCGGCGGGCCGTCCAGCGGGGCGAATCCGGCTCCCGTCGCCTTAGGGTCCTCGCCCACGCCGGGCATGGTGTCGGTCAGGTCCACGTGGCCGGTCGCGGCCGGCGGCTCGGCGGTGATCTCCGGGATGGGGGGCACTTCGGGGATCTCCAGCGCTGCGCCGCGGCCGGCGATTTCCGCCTCGGCCTCGGCGACCTCGGCGTCGCCGTAGTCGGCCAGGGACTCCTGACCGGGCCCGGGTTCCGTGCTGGGCGGGGAGAACTTGTCGAAGAACCGCAGCAGCTCCACCGGGATCGGCATGACCAGCGTGCTGTTGCGCTCCGCGGCCACCTCGACCACTGTCTGCAGCAGCCGGAGCTGCAGCGCGGCCGGGTCGCGGGCCATCACGTTCGCCGCCGCGGCCAGCCGCTTGGAGGCCTGGTACTCACCGTCCGCGGTGATGATCCGGGCGCGGCGCTCCCGCTCGGCCTCGGCCTGCCGGGACATCGACCGCTTCATCCCCTCGGGCAGGCTGACGTCCTTGATCTCCACCCGCTCGACCCGGATTCCCCACGGCCCCTCGGTCGGCTCGTCGATGACCCGGCGGAGCTCCTTGTTCACCGTGGCCCGCTCGGCCAGCAGCTGGTCCATCTCGGACTGGCCGATGATCGACCGGAGTGAGGTCTGCGCCTGCTGCGACACCGCGAACATGTAGTTCTGCACGTTCACCGTGGCCTTGATCGGGTCGACGACCCGGAAGTAGACCACCGCGTCGACGCGGACGCTGACGTTGTCCCTGGTGATGCCCTCCTGGGCGGGCACCGCCATGGCGATGATCTGCATGTTGACCTTCTGCATCCGGTCGCCGAACGGCCGGATGGCGTGCAGCCCCGGCCCCCGGGTGCCCGGCAGTACCTTTCCGAACCGGAACACGATCCCCTGTTCGTACTGCTGGACGACCCGCAGCGACCGGCCGGTGGCGACCAGGCCCGCAAGAACCAGGATCACGAGGATCACCACGAGAGCTGTGACCAACGTCAACACCTCTTTCCGGCTTCATGCCCGATTTCGGCTATCAGCCTAGTGACTTTCCGGGGCTCGGCGGCTACCCGGGCGGACGGGGCGCCGGAAATGGCTGCCCCGGCGGGAATTGCCCCGGGCGGCCCGCGGGCAAACGCCGCCGGCCGCAGCGGTCCCGGGGCCCGGATAGCCTCGAAAGGTGAGGGTGCGGGACACCGACTGGGAGGGCGTGCGGCTGCACGTCGTCACCGGCAAGGGCGGTACGGGCAAGACCACGGTGGCCGCGGCGCTCGCCCTGGCGCTGGCCTCCGGCGGGCGGCGGGTGCTGCTGATCGAGGTCGAGGGACGCCAGGGCATCGCCCAGGTCTTCGACCGCCCGCCGCTGCCCTACGGCGAGCGCAAGGTGGCGGTCGCGCCGGGCACCGCGACCCGGCCGGGCGGCGGCGAGGTGTACGCACTGGCCGCCGACCCGGAGGCGGCGCTTCTCGAGTACCTGGAGATGTTCTACAACCTGCGGTACGCGGGCACCGCGCTGACCAGGCTGGGCGTGGTGGACTTCGCCACCACGATCGCGCCCGGGGTGCGTGACGTACTGCTGACCGGCAAGGCCGCCGAGGCCACCCGGCGCAAGGACGCCGGCGGCTTCCGCTACGACGCGGTGGTCATGGACGCGCCGCCGACCGGGCAGATCGGCCGCTTCCTGAACGTCACCGCCGAGATGTCAGGGCTGGCCCGGGTGGGGCCGATCCGCTCGCACGCGGACACCGTCCGGAAGGTGATCAGCTCGCCCGCCACCGCCGTGCATTTCGTCACGCTGCTGGAGGAGATGCCGGTGCAGGAGACCCTGGACGGGGTGGCCGAGCTGACCGGGCTTGGCCTGCAGCCCGGCGGCATCATCATCAACATGGTGCAGCCGCCGCTCGGCCTGCCCGCGGACCAGCTGCGCGCCACCGCGAACGGCGCGGTGGACACCGCCGAGCTCGCCGCCAGCCTGAAGGCCGCCGGGATCGACGACGACGGCCGGCTGGCCGCGGACCTTGCCACCGAGCTGATCGCGCAGGCCCAGACGATCACCGCGGCGAAGTCGCAGCGGCGGCGGCTGGCCGGGGCCGGGCAGCCCCGGTATGACCTTCCGCTGGTCCCCTACGGCATGGACCTGGCCGGGCTCTACCGGCTGGCCGCCGCGCTGCGCGAGCAGGGAGCGGCCTGATGACCGCCGTCCCCCCGCCGCTGGACGTGGACGGCCTGCTCCGCGACCGGCGGACGCGGATCATCGTGTGCTGCGGGTCCGGCGGGGTGGGCAAGACCACCACCGCCGCGGCGCTCGGCCTGCGGGCCGCCGCGCAGCACGGCCGGAACGTGGTCGTGCTGACCGTGGACCCGGCCCGGCGGCTGGCCCAGTCGATGGGCCTGACCTCACTGGACAACATCCCCCGGCCGGTTCCGCACGTGAGCGGTCCTGGCGGCGGCAGCCTGCACGCGATGATGCTCGACATGAAGCGGACGTTCGACGAGATCGTCGAGCAGCACGCCGATCCGGACCGGGCCGCGCAGATCCTGGCGAACCCCTTCTACCAGTCGCTGTCCTCGGGCTTCTCCGGCACGCAGGAGTACATGGCGATGGAGAAGCTCGGCCAGCTGCGCCAGTCCGACGCGTGGGACCTGATCGTCGTGGACACCCCGCCGAGCCGGTCCGCGCTGGATTTCCTGGACGCGCCGCAGCGGCTGAGCCGGTTCCTCGACGGGAAGCTGCTCCGGCTGCTGACCGCGCCGGCCAAGGTCGGCGGCCGGGCCTACCTCCGGGTGCTCAACGCCGGGTTCGGCATGGTGACCGGGGCGCTGACCAAGATCCTCGGCGCCCAGGTGCTGCGCGACGTGCAGACCTTTGTCTCCGCGCTGGACACCATGTTCGGCGGGTTCCGGGAGCGGGCCGATTACACCTACCAGCTGCTGCGCGCGCCGGGCACGTCGTTTCTGGTGATCGCGGCGCCCGAGCCGGATGCGCTGCGGGAGGCGTCGTACTTCGTGGAGCGGCTGGCCGCCGAGGGGATGCCGCTGGCCGGGCTGGTGCTGAACCGGGTCCACGAGCTGCCCGCGGCCCGGCTGTCCGCCGCGCGCAGCCTGGCCGCCGCGGAGACCCTGCAGGCCGCCGACGGGGCGCAGGACGGCGCGGGCGGGCACGCGCTGGCCGTGGCCGCGCTGCGGCTGCACGCCGGGCGGATGGAGCTGGCCGCCTCGGAGCGGCGGCTGGCCGAGCACTTCACCGCGGCCCATCCGCACATCCCGGTCGTGCAGATCCCGGCGCAGCCGGAAGACGTGCACGACCTGGATGGGCTGGCGGCGATCGGCGAGAATTTCCTGCGGGTCTGACCGGCCCGGCCGGGGTGGTGCGGGAGAGGCTGCGGCTCAGCTCGCGGGGGGCTGCGGCTCAGCGGCTCAGCGTCAGCTGGCGACCAGTTCGTCGCCGCTGCGCTCGTACTTGTTACGGGCGGTCTCCAGCAGTTCGCGCCAGGAGTCAACGTCCGGGCGGCGCCGGAGCAGCGCCCTGCGCTCCCGCTCAGTCATCCCGCCCCACACACCGAACTCAATGCGGTTGTCCAGCGCGTCCGCGAGGCACTCAGTGCGGACGGGGCAGCCGCGGCAGATCAGCTTGGCCCGGTTCTGCGCCGCCCCCTGGACGAAAAGCTCGTCAGGGTCCGTGCCTTTGCACGCGGCGCGGGCGGTCCAGTCCGTGATCCACATGTAGCCCAACTCCTCCTGATCGTCACGCCCGCAAGGGGTCGTCACGCCGGATGGCGTTCACTAGCGGGGAGAGCCGGCCTTGGGGGGGCGCCAGGCTCCGCTTGAAGGTTGCGAAAAGGTAACTTACGGAAGTCCAGGCCAGAGCGCTAGTCCCTGTCGGGCTCATTTTCAGAGATAGTCCGCATGGACTATATGCAGCGCAAGTACTAGTTACCCGCGCCTGTGAGCGGCCCCGCCAAGCCCGGCATCCGGCCGGTTTGGGGATCACCCGCACGCCCGCCAGCTGCGGATTCTCCAGGCTGGACCAGGCTGCGGCGGCGCCAGCGTACCCTGAACCCGTGCTGAACTCACTGCGCCGCGCCAGGGCGACGACAGTAGCCCGGCTAATCACCATGGCGGTTGCCGCGGGCCTGCTGCTCGCCGCGATCGCGGTCCCCACGGTGGCCGGGATCGGTGTCCTGACCAAGACAGCGATCAGCAACTTCGACCATATGGCCGTGCCGAAGCTAGGCCTGCTGCCGGTCCGGTCGGAGATCTACGACCGCAAGGGCCACCTGATTACGTACTACTACCCGAACGGCATCGACCGCGTCCCGGTGACCTACAACCAGATCGCGGTGCCGATGCGGCAGGCGATCCTCGCCATCGAGGACGCCCGGTTCTACCAGCACGGCGCGATCGACCCCAAGGGCACGATCCGGGCTCTGATCAACAACCTCGAGCACAAGGCCGTGCAGGGCGGGTCCACGCTGGCCCAGCAGTACGTGAAGAACGCGCTGATTCTGACCGCGAAGACCACGGCGGAGCGGAACGCGGCGATCTCCGAGACCCCCGCCCGCAAGCTCCGCGAGCTGCGGATGGCCATCAACGTCGAGCACGAGCTGACCAAGAACCAGCTGCTCGCCGCCTACCTGAGCGTGGCCTACTTCAACAACCAGGCCTACGGCGTGCAGATCGCCGCGCAGCGCTACTTCCACACCACGGCGAAGAAGCTGACGCTGGCCCAGTCCGCGCTGCTGGCCGGCATCGTGGAGAACCCCTCCCTGTACAACCCGCTGGAGCACCCGGGCTTCGCCAAGGCCCGGCGCAACGTCGTGCTCGAGCGGATGCTGCAGCTGCACGACATCTCCAAGGCCCGGGCCCAGAAGGCCATGTCCGCGCCGCTCGGCCTGGACGCCTCCACCACCCAGCTGCAGGAGGGCTGCAGCGCCCGGTCCACCAAGCTGGCCAAGGCCGCGTTCTTCTGCGACTACGTGCTCTCGGTGATGCGCCAGGACCCCGCGTACACCGAGGCCTACCAGGCGATGAACCAGACCGGCGGGCTGAAGATCTACACCACCCTGGACCCGGTCGACCAGCGCGCCGCCCAGCACGCGGTGAACTACATGCTGCCGGCGCCGCCGAACCAATTCAACCCGGCCGGCAACGCGGCCACCGAGGTGCTCATCCAGCCCGGCACCGGCCGGGTCCGGGCCATCGCGCTGGACCGGCCGTACGGCACCGGGCCCGGCCAGACCAACGTCGACTACGCGGTGGACACCAGGTTCAACGGCGGGCAGGGCGTGCAGACCGGCTCCTCGTCCAAGCTGTTCACGCTGCTGACCGCGCTGAAGCAGGGCGTGCCGTTCGGCTTCAACATGAAGGTCTCCTCGCCGGAGTCGATCACCGGCTACACCAACTGCCAGGGGCAGCCGATCACCACGCCGTACCTGGTGAACAACTCCGAGGGGCCGAGCAAGCCCGAGGCGTTCACTCTCTACAACGGCACCACGCAGTCCATCAACGTGTTCTACGCCCACCTGGAGCAGAAGGTCGGGCTGTGCAACGTGGTGAAGACCGCGCAGAGCCTGGGCGTGCACCGCGCGAACGGCACCTCGCTGACCGAGGGCGTGGGCAAGGTGGGCAGCCCGAACTACCAGTACCCGGCGGATGACATCCCGTCGTTCACGCTCGGCTCGGTGAACGTGTCGCCGATGACGATGGCCGCGGCCTACGCCACGGTCGCCGCCCGGGGCATGTACTGCGAGCCGATCGCGATCCAGCGGATCGTCGACCGGACCGGCGCCCATCTGCCGGTCAAGTCAGCGGACTGCCACCAGGTGCTGTCGCCGCAGGTCGCCGACGCGGCGATCCACGTGCTGCAGGGCGTGCTGGTGTCCCCGGGCACCGCGGCCGGCGACCAGTTCACCCAGAACGGCGTGGTCCCGCCGCAGGCCGGCAAGACCGGCACCGCGAACGACTTCGACTTCGCCGCGTTCGGCGGGTTCACCCCGCGGCTGGCCGGCTACGTGGTGATGTTCTATCCGCCGCGGACCCGGTCGATGCAGGGCCCGGATTCCTGCTACCGGCTGGCCAGCGGCTCGTTCTTCTGCGCCGGCGAGATGTTCGGCGCGAACTCCGGCATGATCTGGCAGTTCACCTTCCAGCACGCGAACCTGGGCAAGACCATCGCCCAGTTCGTTCCGGTCCCCGGGGACAGCCCGTACTACTCCATGGGCGACGGCGTGAACTCGCCCAAGCCGCCGAAGAAGAAGAAGGGCGGCGGTCACGGCCACGGCGGTGGTGGCCCGGGCAACAACGGCACCGGGCCGGGCAACGGTGGCGGTGGCAACGGTGGCGGCGGTGGCGGCGGCGGTGGCGGCGGCGGCGGCGGTGGCGGCGGCGGTGGCGGCGGCGGCGGCGGCGGTGGCGGCGGCGGCGTCAACGGCCACGCCCAGCCCGCGGCCTGATCCCCGGGCCTGAACAGTTCAGCCAGACAGGGCCTTCCGCACCGCGGCAGCGACCCGGCCGCCCTCCGCACGGCCGGCCACCCGCGGGGTGACGGTCTTCATGACCTGGCCCATGGCCGCCATCCCGGCCGCGCCGGTCTCCGCGACCGCCTCGCTGACCAGCGCGGCCAGCTCGTCGTCGGTCAGCGGGACCGGCAGGTAGGCGGCCAGCACCTCGCCCTCGGCCCGCTCCGCCGCGGCCTGCTCGGACCGCCCGGCGGACTCGAACGCCTCGGCAGCCTCCCGGCGCCGCTTGGCTTCCCGGATGAGCACCCGCAGCACCTCGTCGTCGCTCAGCTCACGCGGCGCCTTGCCGGCGACCTCCTCGTTGGCCAGCGACGTCAGCGCCATCCGCAGGGTCCTGGTCCGGACCTCGTCCCTGGCTTTCATCGCGGCGGTCAGGTCGCCCCGCAGCTGTGCTTTCAGTGCCGTCATGGGGCCCATCCTGCCGCACGCTGGGCGAGAGCCCGGCCCGCTGCGCTCCGGCCTGGTCACCTCGCCGGCCATGGCAGCATGTGGGGATGCGATTCAGAGGCCTGATCGGGACCGCCGCTGCCGGGGCAGCCGTGGTGGGGTACGCCGCCGTCGTCGAGCGCAACTGGTTCGTGCTGCGCCGCTACGACGTCCCCGTGCTTCCCCCCGGCTCGCCCACCCTGCGGCTGCTGCATCTCTCCGATGCGCACCTGACTCCCGGGCGGCACCGGCTGATGTCCTGGATCCGCTCCCTCGACGCTCTCGACCCGGACCTGGTCGTCAACACGGGTGACTCGATCGCACACCAGCGAGCCGTACAGCCGTTTCTGGATTCACTAGGGCCGCTGCTCGACCGGCCTGGCGTGTTCGTGTACGGGTCCAACGACATGTACTCGCCGATCCCGAAGAACCCGGCCCGGTATCTGTGGCGGACCAGCGCCAAGGACAACCGGCCGGAGAAGGCGGACCTGCCGTGGCGTGAGCTCGGCGCGGCGATGTCCGCGGCCGGGTGGCTCGACCTGAACAACCGGCGGGCACGGCTGAAGGCCGGGCATCTCGAGGCAGAGGTGGCCGGCGTGAACGATTCGCACCTCGGCAAGGACCGGTACGACGAGGTCGCCGGGCCCGCGGACCCGGCCGCCGGGCTGCGGCTCGGCATCATGCACACCCCCGAGCCGCGGGTGCTCGACCAGTTCGCGGCGGATGGCTTCGACCTGCTGCTGGCCGGCCACACTCACGGCGGCCAGCTGTGCGTGCCCGGTTACGGGGCCCTGGTCACGAATTGCGGCATTGATCGCGAGCGGGTCAGCGGCCTGCACCGGCACCCGGCCATCACCAGTCCCCAGGCCCGTGAGCTGCAGGAGTCCGGCGGCCGCGAACCCGCCTGGCTGCACGTCTCCGCCGGTCTCGGCACTTCGCCGTGGGCCCCGGTCCGCCTCTGCTGCCGGCCCGAGGCAACGCTGCTCACACTGGTCCCCCGGATCCGCTAGACTTCAGCAGCGGTTATCGGGGTGTGGCGCAGCTTGGCAGCGCGCTTCGTTCGGGACGAAGAGGCCGCCGGTTCAAATCCGGCCACCCCGACCAGCTCACAGGCCACTCGCACAGGTTGCGGGTGGCCTTCTTCATGCGGTGAGTACCTAAGTGCGTAACTACGCATCGCCGGGCCCCTGCGGGAAGATCCGGTCCATGACATCGGCGCTTACGGATAAGGCAAAGTGTCTGCCGACCTGCGGTGATGCTGGTCAGAGCGCTTCCTGCTCTCATTCCCAGGCTGATAATACGGGTTCGATTCCCGTCACCCGCTCCCAGCACTCTCTGCCTTCCGCAGGTAGAGATCGCGAAGCAGGCATATCTCGGCACCGTGATGGATGACCTCCAGGTTGGTGTACAGGATGAGCTTCGCCATCGGCGCATTCGCGAACTGCGGTGGTGAGAGGGCGCCTTGCGGGCGGGTGAGCCCTGCCGCGCCCAGGCTGCGCACATCGCTGACCCAGGCATCGTGCCCGTCATCGAGCTGCCGCAGGGCCCTCTCAGCGGTGCCTGAGTAGCGGACGGCCGGGGGATCGCCGGGCGGGACATCGAAATGGGATGCATCTGGCGGCCCGAACACGTCGATGAGGTGCGCGAGCCTCCAGGCGATCGTGGTGACGGGCTCAGGCTCAACCGGGCCGCCAGGTCAGCGCGCCTGGCAGCCGTGGCCGCTCCACTCCCCAAGCTGATGGTCGAGCGCTATGGTCCGGAGCCTTGGGCGAGTACCCAAGCGGGTAACGATCGGTGCCGCCAGCCATGGACGGCGATGGACCCGGCAGACGCCGCTGCGCAGGTCAGGATGCCGGGCCGTTGATCGTTTGACCGTCATTTGACCCGGCCGGCACGTTCCGGCTGGTGACGTTTTCTCCTCCTGACGGGGTGATGACGCCCAGAACGGCCCTGGTTAACGTGCGAAGCAAGCCTCCAGCCAGTCCCGGTAGGAGCATGATGATCCTTGGCGGCCGACGGAGTCGACAAGCCACCAGATCAAGTGATGCACACAGTTCCGTTCATACGCCTGCGTGCCTGTCCCTGACAGGCACAGATGCGTCAAGGAGACGCTATGCCGCTCGCATCGACGGGTTACTCTTACCCGCTGCTATCCGTGTTCTGGACGATCCTTGAGATCTTCCTGTGGGTGATCTGGATCTGGATCCTCATCTGGATCCTCATCGACATCTTCCGCAGCCATGACCTGTCCGGCTGGGCAAAGGCGCTGTGGTTCTTGTTCGTGTTGTTCATCCCGCTGGTCGGCGTCCTGGTCTACCTGATCGCTCGCGGCGGCAAGATGCAGGAGCGGGCGGTGCAGCAAGCGCAGCGCCAGGATGAGCAATTCCGTACCGCTGTCCAGGATGCCGCCGGACCGCAGAGTTCAGCAGATCAGCTGGCCAAGCTCGCCGACCTGCGTGACCGGGGCGTCATCACGGCGGAAGAGTTCGACCGTGAGAAGGCAAAGATCCTGGCCTGAGCGGCACTGCCGGCGTTCCGCCGCTACGCGGCCTTGGCCGTGACGCGGCGAGGCAGGGCTCATCTGCCCCCTGCGGCCAGGCGCGGATTGGTGTGCTCCTCATGCCTGCCGGGCCGCAGAGATACCGGATGAGCCCTGCCATTCGCGTTCCGCGGAGCACTTTCCCGCAGCCGGGCACCTGGCGGCTGGCGTAGGACGGTTCTCCGGTCGTGCGTCCGGCACCGGTCTTAGGCTGATTGGACGCAGCGGAAGCCGACGTGGCTGGTGGTGTCGCGGGGGCCGTGTCCCTGGCGGGCGGCGGGACGGTACCGGTGGCAGTAGGAGGGTGCGCACAGATGTGAGCCGCCCTTGATGACGAACCGGTCATGCTCGCCCACGGTGGCACGCGGTGCGCAGCAGGCGGCTTCGGCAACAGGCTGATCGTCTGGCCGGGAGCCGCGTTCCGCGGCTGGGTGGCGGGCCCAGCGGGTGGCTGTCCATTCCCAGACGTTGCCGGTCATGTCGTACAGGCCGTAGCCGTTGGCCCGGAACTTCTTGACCGGGGAGGTCCGGGTGAAGCCGTGCGGGGCCAGGTTCTGGTAGGGAAACCGGCCGTGCCAGGTGTTGGCCATGATCCGCCCCCTGGGCATGAACTCCTCGCCCCAGGCGTAGGTGGCGCCGTCGAGGCCGCCGCGGGCGGCGTGTTCCCATTCGGGCTCGGCGGGCAGGCGCTTGCCCGCCCAGGCGGCGTAGGCCAGGGCGTCTTCCAGCCCGACGTGCACCACCGGGTGCAGGTCCCGGCCGTGCAGGGTGGAGCCGGGGCCCTCGGGGTGGCGCCAGCTGGCGCCGGGCACCCAGCACCACCACCTGGGTCCAGTCATCCAGCGGCACCGGCCCGGGCGTGGGGGTGAAGACCTGCGATCCGGGCACCAGCAGCGCCGGGTCGGCGCCGGGGAAATCGCGGGGGTCGGGGGCGGACTCGGCGATGGTCACGTGCCCGGTGGCCGTGACGAACCGGCGGAACGCGGCGTTGGTGACCGGATGGTCATCGACCCACAGGCTCTCCACCTCCGCGGTGATCACCGGGCCTTCTTCCGGGTAGAAGGCGGTGCTGCCCATCCGGAATGATCCCCCAGGAACCATGGTCATGCCCTTGCGCGGCACGCCCTCGCGGTGGGGACTCTGGCCCGGGGTGCGGAGCGGGCGGGGGCGGCTAACGTTCATTGGCGGTGGCGATGTCAGCTCGCTACTCCCGGGCGAGCATGGCCGCGGCCTGGCGTTCCAGGTCGAGGTAGGGCTCGCCGCTGACGTCGATCACGACCCGGTTGATGGTGCCGCCGGTGAACCGGTGCGGCGAGCTGCCCGGGTAGTCGCCGGTGACGGCGGCGCCGCTGTCGCGGCCGACGCACAGGCCCTCGCCGGCGAGCTCGAAGTAACCGGGCTGGGTCTTGATGCGGCCCTCGCCGACCTTGCGGTCCCCGTGGAAGAGGGACAGGACGCCGGTGGCGACACCGGGCGGATCTTCACCGTCCTTGTCGAAGGATGCCGACAGGATCAGGTTCTCGCCCGTCGGCAGGTCTTCGGTGGCGTCGACCTTCTGCTCGAATATGCCGACGAAGTTGTAGGCGTAGTGCAGCCGGTTGTCCTTGACGTAGAGTGCGTGCCCGCCGAACCAGGACCCGTGGGCGAAGATCACCCCCTGGGCGCCCGGGGAGGGGATGTCCACCAGGGCGCCGATGCTGTAGGAGCGGTTGCGGACGTTCACCGCCTGATGCTCGGGAACGTCGGCGACGTCGGGGTAGTAGACATAGCGGTCGCGGGGGGAGGTCAGCTGCGGCCGGGGGGTGTTAAGAATCTCCAGCGGAGACCGGTCGTCGAGCGGGAAGGCGCCGTTGGCGCCGGCCTCGGCGAACCACAGGTTGACCATCTCGCGCAGCCTTTCCGGCTGCTCGCCGGCCCGGTCGTGCAGCTCAGACCGGTCGGTGTCGGTGTGATACAGCTCCCAGGTGTCATCGTTGAAGTGACCCCAGCCGCTGATCGTCGGGTGCGTCGTGACTGCCTTCCAGCCGTCATGCCAGATCGCGCGCGAGCCGAGCATGGAATAGAACTGGGTCCTGCGGGCCGACGGCCCCGACGGGTCGTCGAAGCTGTAGCGCATGCTCACCCCGTCGAACGAGGCCTGGACGTACCCCTTGAGCACCTCCGGCGGCGTGACGTCCAGCAGCTCCAGGATCGTCGGGGCGATGTCGATCGCGTGGTGGTACTGGTGACGGATCTCACCTCTGTGTCCCAGCGCTGACGGCCAGGAGATGATGCACGGGTCAGCGGTGCCGCCGTTGAACTCATACCGCTTCCACATCTTGAACGGCGTGTTGAACGCCATCGCCCAGCCGTCGCAGTAGTGGTTGTAGGTCTTGGGCCCGCCCAGCTCGTCGATCATCGCCAGATTCCGCTGGAGGTCGTCCGGGATCCCGTTGAAGAAAATGTTCTCGTTCACCGAGCCGTCGGGGCCGCCCTCGCCGGATGCACCGTTGTCGGAGACCACGATCACCAGCGTGTTGTCGGCCTGACCGGTCTCCTCGAGGTGGCCCAGCAGCCGCCCGATGTGGTGGTCGACGTGCGACAGGAACCCCGCGTATACCTCGGCCATCCGGCAGAACAGGCGCTTCTCGTCCGCCGACAGAGAATCCCACGGCTTGGTGTAATCCAGCGGAGGGAACGGCCGGCCGTCCGGGCCGCTGCGGGTCTGCGGGGTGCCGATCGGGTTGACCGGCGGAAGCTCGGTATCGGCCGGGACGATGCCCATCTGCTTCTGCCGGGCCAGGATCTGGTCCCGCATCGCCTCGTACCCCATATCGAACCGGCCCTGGTACCGGTCGATCCACTCCCGCGGGGCGTGGTGCGGCGCGTGGCACGCGCCCGGCGCGTAGTACAGGAAGAACGGCTTGTCCGGCGCGACCGCCTTGGCGTCCTTGATGAACTCGATCGCCTTGTCGGTGATGTCGTCGGTGAGGTGGTATCCCTCCTCCGGAGACCTCGGCTGATCCACGGGGTGATTGTCATAGACCAGATCCGGGTACCACTGGTTGGTCTCCGCGCCGAGGAACCCGTAGAACCGCTCGAACCCGCGGCCGGTCGGCCAGTTCCGCCGGGTCGCGGCGAGGTTCATCTCATCGGTCGGGCACAGGTGCCACTTGCCGACCATGTAAGTGTTCCAGCCGCGCTCGCCCAGGATCTCGGGCACCATGCCGTTCTCCGGCGGGATGGTGCCACTGGCGTTGGGAAACCCGACCGCCGCCTCGGTGATGCAGGCCATCGAGTTGCGCGTATGGTTGCGCCCGGTCAGGAGGCACGATCGGGTTGGCGAGCACAGCGCCGTGGTGTGCCACTGCGTGAACCGCACCCCTTGCGCCGCGATCCGGTCGATGTTCGGCGTCTCGATCGGCCCGCCGTAACACCCCAGGGCAGAGAAGCCCACATCGTCGAGGACGATGTAGACCACATTCGGCGCCCCATCCGGCGCCCTCGGCGGCTCGAACGGCGACCAGTCCGGCACCGAATCCCGGATATCCACGTTGACGGTGCCCTTGAACGGCTCGCCCATCGCCCCTCCCCGCTCGCTGCGCCACACACCGTTGCCCGGCGCATGCCCAAACGAGCCTGGCCCACGACGGGAAACCGGGCATCACTCCTGCCGGGTGATCCATCGCGAACCGTCACGGCGCCTGCGGGTGCGTCCAGGCCGGCTCCGTCTCGGCCAGCAGGCCGTCGCAGTCGAAGACCACCGCGTCGATGTTCATCGGTATGCCCATCCAGCCAGCATCGGGCTGGCCGGGGGGCCGGGGTGGGGAATTCCCCACGCGGGACCGGCTGTGCGCCTTACTTACACCGCGGGCGCCCGGCGGCAGGCTGATAGCCATGATCGAGATACACGAACTGACCAAGCGATACGGATCTGTCACTGCTGTCTCGGGGCTGACGTTCACCGTCCGGCCCGGCGAGGTCACCGGGTTCCTCGGCCCCAACGGCGCCGGGAAGTCCACCACGATGCGGATGATCGTGGGCCTGGACGCACCCACCTCAGGAACGGTTCTGGTGAACGGCAAGCCGCCGCGGGCGCACGCCGCGCCGCTGCGGGAACTGGGCGCCATGCTCGACCCGCGCGCCGTGCACCCCAGCCGCTCCGCCCACCACCACCTGCTCGCCCTCGCCCGGACCTCCGGCATCCGCCGCGGCCGGGTGGACGAGCTCATCGAGGCGGTCGGCCTGGCCGGCGCGGCCAGCCGCGGCGCGGGCAAGTTCTCCCTGGGCATGTCCCAGCGGCTGGGCATCGCCGCCGCGCTGCTCGGCGACCCGCACACGGTGATCCTCGACGAGCCGGTCAACGGCCTGGACGTCGAGGGCATCCGCTGGATCCGCGGCCTGCTCGCGGACCTGGCCGCCCGCGGCAAGACCGTGCTCGTCTCGTCGCACCTGATGAGCGAGGTCGCCCAGACCGCCCACCGGCTGATCGTCATCGGCCAGGGCCAGCTGCTGGCCGACACCACCGTGGCCGAGCTGTCGGCCGGGCACGCGTCCCTGGAAGACGCCTACGTCCACCTCACCGACGACGCCGTCGAGTACCGCGCCGCCTAGACCACCCCCAGTGATCGCACCGAACCGGAGAAACCAGCCATGACCACCCTCAGTTATCAGCAGCACGGGCACCACCAGCCCACCCGCCTGCCCGTCTACTCCCTGCCGCAGCGCGTCACCCAGAGCCGGGTGATTGCCGCCGAATGGATCAAGCTCCGCACCCAGCAGTCGGCCCTGTGGGCCGGCGCCGGCGCCATCGGCCTGACCGCCGGGTTCGGCATCCTGTACGCCGCGCTGCTCGCGGCCCGGCCGCCGCACGGCGCCGCCGCCGCCGCGTTCGACCCGACCGCGGTCAGCCTGTCCGGGATCCAGCTGGCCCAGATCGCGGTCGGCGTGCTCGGCGCGATGCTGATCACCAGCGAGTACGGCAGCGGGATGATCCGCGTCGACGTTCGCGGCCGTGCCGCGGCGGCTGCCGGTCCTGTGGGGCAAGGCGGCGGTCGCGCTGGGCGCGGTGTTCGCGGCCTGCGTCCCGGCCGTGCTGATCGCCTTCTTCGCCGGCCAGTCGGTGCTGGCCAAGGTGGGCCTGGACACCTCCTTCGGCCAGCCAGGGGTGGCCCGGGCGGTGCTGGGCAGCGCTGTGTACCTGGCCGTGGCCGCCGTGCTGGGGCTGGGCCTGGGCGCGCTGCTGCGCAACACCGCCGCCGCGGTGACCGCGCTGTTCGGGCTGCTGTTCGGCCTGCAGCTGCTGGCCGGCCTCATCCCCGGCGCCACCGGTGTCACCCTGGAGAAGTTCATGCCGTCCACGGCGGGCCAGGCCATCGCCAGCGTCCACCCTGACCCGGGCACGTCGCTGGGCCCGTGGACCGGCCTGGGCCTGTTCGCCTGCTACACGATCGTGGTCCTGGTCCTGGCCGCCCGGCGGATGAGCCGCGGCGACGCATGACCCGATCCCGCGGCCGCACCCGGGCCGCCAGCAAACGGCGAAGGCCGGCCACCCCGTTGGGGGTGGCCGGCCTTCGCCGTCACGAGCCTGGCAAATCGCCATTCCTCCTGACCTTCTGCACCTGTTTGACCTGGATATTCGGATAATGCCGCGAGCAGCGGACACTCTGTCATGACGGACGATAATCGCGTGTTTCGCCAGGATTAGGATTACGGAAGTGCCGCGGGCCACCGCCTGCAGGCGGCCGGGTTCGACGCGGCCACGGTGGCCGGTGACATCCGGCCCGGCTGATCGGTCGTAACAGCGGACCCTGACCTTCACCGAGCGAGGAGAGGAGCTCGCTGATGGAAACCGTTGCTTCCGCCGACGGCACCACGATCGCGTACGACCGCCACGGAGACGGGCCGCCCCTCGTCACGGCCGCGGGCGCGTTCTGCGCCAGGCTCACCACCGATCCGCTGGCCAGGGCCCTGGCGGAGCGGCTCACCGTGCTCAACTACGACCGCCGGGGCCGGGGTGACAGCGGTGACACCGCCCCGTACGCGGTCGAGCGCGAGATCGACGACCTCGCGGCGCTGATCGGGGCGGCGGGCGGCTCCGCGGCTGTGTTCGGCCACTCCTCCGGGGCCACGCTGGCGCTGAAGGCCGCCGCCAGCGGCCTGCCCATCACGCACCTGGTGCTGTACGAGCCGCCGTTCAACCCCGACGGCAGCTTCCCGCGCCTGCCCGCCGGGCTGGCCGGGGAACTGGCCGGGCTGGTGGCTGACGGCCGCCGCGGCGAGGCGGTCGAGCTGTACCAGACCCGCGCCGTCGGCATGCCCGAGGAAGTGGTCGTGCAGCTGCGGCACGCCCCGTTCCGGCCTGGCCTGGAGGCGATCGCCCACACGCTCGCCTACGACGCGGCCATCATCGGCGACCGGTCCCTCCCGGCCGCGATGCTGGCCACGATCACGATCCCGGCGCTGGTGATCACCGGCGAGCAGAGCCCGCCGTTCCTGATCGGCGCGGCCAGGGCCACCGCCGCCGCCCTGCCCGCCGGGCAGCTGGCGGTCCTGCCCGGCCAGACCCACGACATCAACCCCGAGGCCACCGCCCCGGCAATCATCGGCTTCCTCTCCTGATCGCGGCGAATCAGGAACTGGCCTGGTTGCGCTCTGGGCTGGCTACAGGAACTGGCCGGTGGAGTGCTCCGGGTCGCCGTTCCAGGCGACGCCGATGACCTGCGCGGGGTCGAGGACCGTCCAGCCGGACTCCCGCTCGATCCGGAGCAGCCCGTCCGGCCGGACCGCCACGGCGGTGAGCTTGTTGCTCTCGGTGGAGGCGAAGCCGACCTGGCCGATTCTGCTGACCACCATGAACACCGTGCCCGACTTGCCGATCAGTGGCGTGAGCAGATCGCAGATCGTCTCACCGGTCATTCGCATCGCCTCCCGAGAGCTAACGGGAACCATGCCCAGGGCCGGGTGGCCGGAAGCACGGTAGCGCCGGAAAGCCCGACCGGGCGGGCCGGCCGCGGCTGGGGAGGGGTCCCCGGAGCGGTTTTGCTTTCCGGCCGCCCGAAATACAGTTGGCGCGTGGAAGCTGGGAAGCCCGGGTCCGGGGGTTCGGCACCGCCGCTCGTCGTGGGTTACGAGGGGATCGAGCGTGTCCTGACCCCCGGTCCGGCATACCGGATCGGGCGGGACCCCAAGGGTGACATCCCGATCACCGACGACCGGGTGTCCTGGCGCCATGCGGAACTACGGGTCGAAGGCAGCCGCTGGGTCCTGGCCGACGTCGGCAGCACCAACGGCACCTACGTGGCCGACCAGCGGATGGACCGCGTCGAGATCATCGGGATCTTCCTGGCCCGGCTCGGCGACCCCTCCGACGGGACGCTGCTGACCTGCGTCGTCACCGGCCAGGAACCGGGCGCCGCGCCGGGCGGCCGGCCCGCCACTCAGGTGGCCGACCTGGGCGGCAGTGCACTCGGCCGCAACCTGGGCCCGGCCACAGTCGGCCCCGGCGGCATCCCGTCCGGGCCCGACACCGTTGGGCCGGACGGCGTCCCGGCCACCCGCGGCCCCGCTGCCGCGCCGGCCAGCCCCACGGCCGCCCCGGGCAGCCCAGCCGCGGACCCGGGCGGCACGGCGGTCGTTCAGCCGGTCCCCGCGCCGTCGGCCGGTCCCGGTGCGGAGCCTCCCACCGGCTGGCCGCCTATCGTCCCGCCGGAGCCGTCCGCCGAGCCGCCGTCACCGGCCCGGCCGGCCAGGGACGCCACGATGGCGGCCGGGCCGACCCCGGAGCCGCCTGCGTCCCCGCCGCCCGCCCGGCCAGCCAGGGAGGCGACCATGGCCGCGGGCTGGGCCGCGCCGGAGCCGTCCGCGCCCTCCCCGGTCCCGCCCCCGCCTGCCGCCACGCCTGGCCCACCGCCGGCCGCTGGACTCCTCCCGCCTGGCCCGGCACAGCCGGCTGCGCCCGCGCCTGGCGCCGTCTCGCCGGAGGCTGCGCAGCCTGATCCGCAGGTCCTCCCGCCCGGTGCGGCCACCATGGGCCCGGCGGCCATCCCGGCCGCGCCGCTCACCCTCGGGCCGGCCCCGGCCCCGCCGCCGCCGACGCCGGGCGGGACGCCCGAGCCGGCCGTCCCGGAGATCGTGCGGATCGGGCGGGCGCCGGAGAGCGACATCGTGATCCCGGACACCAGCGCCTCGCGGAACCACGCCGAGCTGCACCGCGACGGGGCCGACCTGCGGATCGTGGACCTGGGCAGCTCCAACGGCACGTACGTGAACGGGCAGCGGGTCAAGGAAACACGGCTGGCCGAGGGCGACATCGTCGGCATCGGCTCGAGCGTGTTCCGGCTGGCCGGGCAGCACCTCCTGAAGATCCACGACGCGGCGGCAGCCATCGAGGCCACGTCGGCCGCCGCCGCAGTTTCCGTACTCCATGAAGATGGCGCGCCACTCGCACCATCGCCTGCCGAGCCAGCCGGGCCCGCCCCCGCGCCGCCTGCGGCAGCACCGGCCCCGCCCGTGCCCCCGCTGCCCGGCGCACCCGGCCCGGCTGCAGCCGGCGTGCCCGCGGCGGCGCCGGCGGGCGCGGGACAGCCGGGCCCGTGGGCCGTCCCGCCGAAGGCCAACGCCGACGGCACGCTGGAGATCGGCTACGCGATCCGCTGGCTGGTGCCCAAGGGCGAGCGGTTCGCGAACTTCGGCATCCTCAACGACAACGACAGCCAGCTGGAGTACTACCGCAAGTTCGGGCACATCTACGCGGTCGGCGTGCCCACCAAGAAGTGGCGTCTGGTGGTGGTCTCCGACCCGGATCTGCTCGACGAGGTGGCCGGCCACGAGGAGCAGTTCGGCAAGCGGGCCGAGGAGATCAACTTCTTCGCCCAGCTGAGCAACTCCCGCGGCGGCGGTATCTCGGTGATCGGCGACAGCGCGCGCACCGAGATGATCCGCCGGGTCATGCTGCCCTGGTACTCGCCCCAGCACCAGCGCACCCAGCTGGAGCTGATGAAGGAGCAGGCCCGCCGCCTGGTCGCGAACTGGGCCGCGCTGCCCGACGAGCAGCCGGTGGACGCCCGGGTCTGGATGGAGCGTTACGCGCTCGAGGTGTCCGGCCGCGGCGCCTGCAACTACAACTTCGGCCTGCTCGACGGCAACCCCAGCCCGCCCCCGTTCGCCGAGGCGGTGCTGGAGAGCACCAAGGAGAGCATCCGCCGGGTCGCCGACCCGTTCCCGGACAGCAGGCTGGCCGGCCGGGCCAACCGCGCCCGGCGCGACCGCTACCGGCAGTACAACGCCGAGCTGGTGCGGACGGCCGACGCGCTGGTCCGGGCGCGCAAGTACACCGCCCCGCTGGGCCCGCAGAACGACCTGCTCAGCCGCCTGGTGAGCACGCCGGACCCGGAGACCGGCGAGTACCTCGACCGGGAGACGGTCCGCGACCAGGTGCTCATGCACCTGTCGAACGGCTTCAACGGGCCGTCGATCACCGGGGCCTGGCTGGCGTCTGTCCTGGCCAGCTACCCCGAGGTCGAGGAGAAGATGCTGGCCGAGATCGACGGGATCACCGGCGGCGACCCGGACTACGACCTGAAGTACGACGACCTGCTGTCGCTGACGTACATCACCCAGGTGATCAAGGAGACCCTGCGCGTCTACCCGCCGCAGCCGGTCACGATCCGGCGCAGCCTTAAGGACGGGATGCTCGGGCGCTACCGGGTCCGCAAGGGCGACATCATCCTGGTCGGCTCGCTCGCCGCGCAGCGTGATCCGCGCTACTGGGGGCCCGAGCCGGACGCGTTCGACCCGTCGCGGTTCGAAGCGGACAGGGTTGTGGACCGGCCGAGGCACGCGTTCATCCCGTTCTCGGTCGGGCGGCGGCAGTGCATGGCGCAGGAAGTGTCGTTCATGATGCTCCGCGTCGTGCTGTTCGAGATCTTCAAGCACTACCGGCTGCGGCCCGCGCCGGGCACCGCGGTCGTGAAGAACACCCTGGTGACCACCAAGCCCGCCGCGGTCCCGGTGGTCCGCATCCCGCGGGAGCGAGCGGCCTGGGCGGACGGGGCCGCGGCCGCTGGTGCCCCGGCGGCCGCTCCAGCGCCGTCGGCCGCGGGTGCGCCTGCGCCGGCCATGCCGTCCGGCGCCGCGCCGCGCCGTCCTTGGCTGCGGCTGCGGCCGCTGCTGCGCCGGCCGCTGCGCCCGCGGCGCGTCCCTTGCCGGGCAACGGCGGGCGGCCGTCCTCCGGCGGACGGGACTGGGGCGAGCCCGCCGAGATCCCGGCCACGAGCGCGTACCGCCATCTGGTCATCGCCTACGGCAGCAACTTCGGTGCGAACAAGGAACTCGCCGAGCAGTTCGCGCAGCGCAGCCGCTTCTACGGCTACACCAGCGAAGTGGTCACGCTGAACGAGCTGGCCGCCGCGCCGCCGCGCACCGAGCCGTGGCTGCTGGCCGTCTTGACCTCCACCTACACCTCGAACCCGCCGTCGAACGCGGCCGCGTTCAAGGAGCTGCTGGAGCGGTCCTTCCCGGGCGCGCCGATGTGGCAGCAATGCCGTTACCTGGTCTGGGGTCTGGGGAACAGCCAGTGGAACGCGTTCCTCGCCTTCCCCCGCTGGGTGCACGCGCGGCTCGCCGAACTGGGGGCCACGCCGGTCGCTGACTTCGGTTACGGCGACGTCGGCTCGCCGGCCTGGGAGCGGCTGCACGCCGAGTGGAACAACGGGGTGTGGCCGGTCCTGCTCGGGCTGTCCGGCGCCCGGCGGACCGACTCCGCGGCGGCACGGATCGCCGCGGAGCAGGCCGCAGTGAGCGCGCTGGTGGGCGGCGACTCGGGCGTCGCGATGCAGCGGTCGCTGATCGGCAGCATCCCGGCCGAGCTGCGTAACCGGTCGGCTGGCGGATCCTCGTTCATCAGCCGCACGCCGTCCGGGTTGCGGAGCCTGGCGGCGCCGGCCGTCCGGGCGGCTGAGACAGCCCCACCCGCCCCAGCGGTCCCACCGGCCCCGGCGGGCCAGCCGGTCCAGGCGGGTCAGCCTGCACCCGCGCGTCAGCCTGCGGGTCAGGCGGCTCAGCCGGGCAGCATGCTGGTCCCGGTCACGCTCACCAACGCGGTGGACCTCGAGACCGCCGAGGCCCGCGTGCTGGCCGTCCGCGAGCTGCAGGCCGCCGGGTCGCCGAAGCAGACCCGGCACCTGGAGCTCAGCCTCCCGGCCGGCTTCACCTACCTGGCCGGCGGGCACGTCGGGATCTGCCCGAAGAACGACCCGCAGCAGGTCGAGAGGCTCGCCGCGCGGCTCGGCGCCCCGCTGGACGGCATCTTCATGGTCCCCGAGGAGATCGACGCCCGGGCCGTGCCCAGGGGTGTGGTCCTGCAGGTCCGCAACGTGCTGACCAGCCTGGTCGACATCGCCGGGCGGCCCAGCGCGGCCCTGCTCGACCTGCTGCTGGAGAAGGTCACCGACCCGTCGGAGTGGACCCGGCTGGCCGAGTTCAGGGACGTGCTGCAGTGGCCGGACGGACCGCGCTCGGAGCTGCACGACATGATCGACGCGGGCCGCTACGACGCGCTCCAGCTGCTCGCCGAGTTCCCGTCCTGCTCGCTGAACATCTTCGACTTCCTGCGGGTGGCCCAGCCGCTCCGGCCGCGCTACTACTCGGCCAGCTCGTGCCCGCAGGTCCACGGCGGCCAGGTCGTGCACCTGACCGTGGGCCACGAGTCCGTGCCGGTTCCCGGCCGGCCGGACCGCGATTTCCGCGGGATGAGCTCGCACTACATGCGCACGCTCCGCGAGGGCGACGCGGTGAACGTGTTCTTCGACGACGCGGCCGGGTTCCGCCTCCAGGACGACCCGGCGAAGCCGATGATCTTCGTTTCCGCGGGCACCGGTTTCGCGCCGATGCGTGCTTTCCTGTGGCAGCGGCAGGCGCTGCGGGACAGCGGTGCCGCGCTGGGCGAGGCGGTCCTGTTCAACGGCATCCGCGAGCGGGGCGTGGACGACATCTACCGGGACGAGATCGACCAGTTCGCGGCCGACGGGCTGCTCGATGAGGTGCACCTGGTGGCTTCCCGCGAGCAGCCGGGGACCCGCGAGCACGTCCAGGACCGCATCCGCGCGCAGGGCGTGCTGATGAACGGGCTGCTGGCGGAGGGTGGATACGTCTACGTCTGCGGCTCGCAGCCAATGCGCGACGGGGTCCGTGCGGCGTTCGCCGACGTGCTGACCGAGCACCGGCCGATGCCGCGCCCGGACGCCGTGGCCTACCTCGACGCCCTGGAGGCGGACGGGCACTACCGGCCTGACCTGTGGGGTTGAGCCCGGGCCTTCAGGGGCTCAGCCCAGCGCGGCTGGGCTAGAGTCCGACGAGATCAACCGCGCCGCTGGCCGCGCGCGCCTTGCACGTGACCTGGAGCTTTACATGGATGCTCTTGCTCTCATCCTGACCCTTGCGGCCCTGGTGATGTTCGCGCTCGCGGCGAGCGGCCGGGAGCTCCGCCGGTTCAACGAGATCGCTCTTGGGCTGGTGTTCCTCACCGCCGCACTGATCTGCCAGTTCACCGGGATAACGAACACGCACATCGGCCGCTGACGTCGCCCGGCGGCCGCGTGCCGCGGAACCTGGCTAACCGGCCTCGGGTGGCTGGGGCGCGGGCTCCCACGGTGGCCGGCCGGCCACCGGCGGCGGCGTGACGCTGAGCCCGCCCGGCGACGGCGCGTACGTCCCGGCCGGCCCGGCCGGCGGGGAATGGTGCCGCGCCACGTACCCCGGCCCCGGTCCGGCGGCACCGCCCGGGCGGGCCGTGCCCGGGTCCAGCACCGATGTGGGCGGCGGGGCCGGCGGGAACGGCGGCCCGTACCCCGGGCTCGCCGCCTGGCCCGGAGCCACGGGCGCCGCTGGCAGCGCCGACGGGAACATGGGCCCGGCCGGGACTGCGGGTGGCGGCGGGACCGCGGCGGCCGGCGGCATCGCGTGCCGCGCCCCCGGTGGCAGGTCCCGGGACAGCGGCATCCCGTGGGCCTGCGTCGCGCCCCGGGCCGGCAGCCCGTTCTGGGCCGGCAGCCCACCCTGAGGCGGGGAGCCGCTCCGGAACGGAGGCGCGGTCCGCGTCTGGCGGGGCCGCGCGGTGGCGGGCCGGGCGGCCTTGGGCCGGGCCGGCGTGCGCTCGCGTTCTGCCCCCGGTGGCGCCTGGGAGACCGCGACCAGGATCACCACGAGCAGCGCGGCCAGGAATATCACGAACCACATCACCATCGATGTGCTCACGGCGTCACCCAGGGCCTTCTGTGACACTTCTGCTTCAGATGAGATCAGCAATGATGGCCGCATCCGCGCAGCTAGGTAAGTGATATCACCCAGATTGCCGGGCTGTTTCCTAGTTCAGGCATCGGTTAGGCATCAGACAGCCACATCGCGGGCCCGGAAACCGGCCGGACGGCGGCTTCGGGCCGGAACCTGCGGCGCCCAGCGGAAGAATCTCAGGCCGGCGAGCAGCCCGGCAGACCGCCCAGCCGCGGCCAGCACCACCAGGTCGTGGCCGGGGACCGCGAGCTCGGCCGCCCGGCCGGGCTGCGGATCACCGCCGCCGGGACGCCCGCGTCGCATTCCAGGTCGGTCTGGCTGGACGGTGGCCCGGCCGGGGCCACGGTCACCGTCCCCGCGGCCCGGGGCCTGGCTACCTGCGCTACCTGCTCCAGTGCCCGGGCACCGACGTGCCCGCGGCGGACCTGGCCGCGGCGGCACCGCCGTCCCGGCGCCGGGCGGCCGGCCGGGCGGGCCAGGGAACACGGCCTGGCGGTGGCCAGGTCCAGCCCGGGTGAGCTGGCCGACGCCCAGGCGCTGGCGGCCTACCGGGCGCGGCTGTCCGAGCTGGACGCCGAGCTGGCCGAGGCCGAGTCCTGGGCCGACGAGGGGCGGCTGACCCGGCTGCGGCTGGAGCGCGGCGCCCTGCTCGACGAGGTCGCCGCGGCGACCGGGCTCGGCGGCCGGCCCCGCCGGTTCAGCTCGGACGGCGAACGGGCCCGGGTCTCGGTCCGCAAGGCGATCGCCACGGCGCTGCACCGGATCGAGGCGGCTGACCCGGCGCTGGCCCGGCTGCTGCACGGCACCGTGCGCACCGGCGCGGTCTGCCGTTACGACCCCGATCCTAGGCCGCCCGGTCAGCTGGCTGCTCAGCCCCGCAGCCGGGGACGGCGGCGAAGCCGGATCCGCAACGGGGTAGGCGATCCCGGCGGGAAGCCAAGGACACGCTGCTGGCCGCCCGGCGCCAGCGGGAACCCGGCCGCGCGCGACGGCTCGTAGTCGATCCAGGCCCGGGCCGCTGGCCCCCAGATCCCCAGGGTCTGGCGGTGCATTTCCTGTTCCCTGAACATGGCCACCTCCTGGTGGCAGCGGCCGCACTAGGCCGGGAGCCGGCCCCTGGAACGGACCGCCGTTCCCGATCCAAGCCTGGCACCGCGCAGTCCCGAGGACAATGGCCAGCCAGCCATTTCGGCCGGCGGAGCCGGCAGTAAGCTCGCGGAGGGCCGCGGCGCTGTTTTCCTGACGAGCGATGAGGCGCGACGAAGGAGCGCCGAGGGAGCGAGGAGGGAAGGCAGCGCCTCTCAAGCGGCCCGCAGCGAGCGGCTAGCACAGAAGCGGTGGCGGGCCGGCGGGACGCACGGAATACTCGCTTGCGTCCGTTATCGGCCGATCTAGGGATTTCAGGAAAATGGCTCCTGATCTTGAGGTCAACCTCAGCCTCCTGGAGAGCACCGCCGGGTCGCTGAGCATGCTGATTGAGGAGTTCACGAACGCCTCGGACATCGAGTCGTCCTATGAGGCCGCGGTTGGCGAAAAGAACCTGGTGAGCGCGCTGCATTCGTTCACGAGCAACTGGAAAGCGCACCGCGAGGACATGATCAAATCAATGCAGGACGTGTACAAGATGGCCACTCAGAGCCATCAGGCCTACCTGGACACCGACGACAAGCTGGCCCAGGACATCAGGGCGGACACGTCGGCGGCGGCGCCGGGCGGCCCCCGGTGACCCCGCGGCCGCCGGACTTCGAGCCACTGGCCGGGTCCGACCCGGTGCCCGGCGACCCGGACCGGGTCGCTGCGCGACGCCAAGGCGGCGGGCGGGCTTGACGTGCTGATCAGCGTCGCGGAGAGCCACGGCGTGCCGATCGCGGCCTCCTGCCTGATCACCTACCTGGACCAGGACGGGACGAAGGTGCCACTGGACGGCCTGCTCATGGACCTGGCCGCCCGCGGCGGGCAGGTCACCGGGACCGAGATCGCAGGCGCCCCGGCCATCAGGCGTCAGTACGAGGTCCTTCCGCCGGAAGGCAGCCTCCCCGGCGGCCAAGAGCCGGTCTCGACCAGGGTGACCATGGTCGACTTCTTCCTGCCGCTGCCGGGCCAGCCGGGATTGCTCGTGCTGTCGTTCTCCACCCCGGTGGAGCCGCTGGCCGAGGCGCTGGTCATGCTGTTCGACGCGATCGCGGAGTCGCTGCGGTGGACCCGGTGACCGCGTTCGCGCTGCCCCCCGTGGTGGTGGACTACGACGCCCACTGGGTGGAGGTGGACCTGCGCGGCGACGCCGGCCAGTGGGCCCAGCGGGCCGCCGCCGAGGTGCTGGCCCGGTCCGGCGAGCCGGCCCGCGGGGCGGACGCCCGGCAGCTGGCCAAGCTGTTCGCGGCCGCGGGCGCGATCGCCCGGCGGGCCCAGGACGCCACGATCTCGCTGCTGCTCTACCCGGGCCCGGAGTTCGGCGTCCGGGCGATCGCCCGGTTCTGCCCGGTCGACCTGTCCGGGCAAGACGGCGACGACGCCTGGGCCGGCCTGGAGAGCATCGCCGTGGTGGACCTGCCCGGCCAGGAGCCGCCGGAGATCACCGAGCTGGATTCCGCGGCCGGTCCCTGCCGCCGGGTCCGCCAGCTGGTCGCCGACGGCGATCAGCCCGAACGGCCCGTGTCCGAGCACCTGGCCTACCTGTGGCTGTTCCCCGACTACGGCGCGGGCGTGATCCTGGCCACCGCGTTCAGCGACCTGGTCCAGGCCGGCCGCTGGCGCCCGGTCCTCGACGACCTGGCCACCACCGGGGTGACCCTCCGCCAGCCCGGCGAGTAACCGGGCCGACACGGACCGCTGACCCAGCCGTTCTTTTCCGGCTCAAACTGAGAGGCCGCCGGGCCGTCCGGACCGGTAGAACAGGGACCATGGCCGACACGAACGCGGGAACCGCAGCGCAGGACGGCACGGGCCAGGAAGGCACACTGCCGACGGTGGCCATCGAGGGCCCGGCGGCGCGGGCGCTGGCCGAGAGCGCCGCGGTCATCGGCGACCTGCAGTTCGTGATGGAGTGCTGCAAGCGGCTGCTGACCGAGCTGGCCGCGCCCGAGGAGGAGCGGGACCCGCTGGTCCCGCAGGCGCTGTGGTCGGCCGCGCTGAACGGGTACGCGCGCTGCTTCGGCAAGGGCAGCCGGCCCGGGCTGACCCTGGACGACGTGCGCGCGCTGCCGCTGGAGGGCGAGGTGGTCAAGTACCACCAGTGGCTGCTGGCCGAGCGCAGCCGCCAGGCCACGCGGGCCACCAGCCCGTTCGACGAGGTCAGGATCGGCGCCGTGCTGTCGCCCCGGCACTCGCCGGAGCGGAAGCTGCGCGGCATCGCGATCCTGCCGGTCAGCCACGTGCTGGTCGACGAGACCGGGGTACGCCAGCTCGGCGGGCTGGCCGCCGAACTGGCCAAGCAGGCCGCGGACCGGGCCCAGAAGCAGCAGGAAACGGTGCTGGCCGAGGCCACCCGCCAGGACCTGGCCGCGCTGGACAAGCTGCCGCTGCTGCGCATGCTGACCCCCGCCGACGAGGCCGCCGCCCGCGACGCCTAGCCGGGCGCCCAGGCCCTCGGGCCACCCCGTTACCGGTGCCGGCGGCTCCAGATGCGGCTGCCCACGACGATCAGCACCGCGATGAGCAGGCCAGCGGCAACGATCCCGGCCCGGAGGAGCATCACGTCATTGGCCGGCTGCGGGCACGGCAATGCCGGAGCGCCTCCCAGCCGGGAGCACGCCGCGAGCGGAGCGCGGACTGAGGCAGCGAAGATAACCGAGCCAGTAACGCACACTGACCCCGCGGCGACCGCCAGCCACTGCCTCATGCTTCCGATCATCCGCTATCTCCTGCTGCTTGCTACGCCTCCCGGCGTCAGGTGATGCCGAGAAGGGCGGCGTCGCCGACGGCGGCGCGGACCTTCAGGCGGGCCTGGTGCAGCCTGCTCTTGAAGGCGGCCTCGCTGACCCCGGTGATCTCGGCGGCTTCCCGGGTGGACAGGCCCTCGATGTCGCGCAGCACGATCGCGGCCCGGTAGCCGGGCGGCAGGCTGGCCAGGGCCCGGGCCAGCGCGTCGCGCAGTTCCCGCTGCTCGGCCTGCGCGCCGGGCTCGTCACGCGCCGGGGCGGGGACGTCCAGCGCGGAGTTGCCGGGCTCACCGATCGGCACCGACGGCGGCCGCCGCGCGGCCCGCTGCCGTGACCTGGTGGCCTCGTTCATCGCGATCCGGTACAGCCAGGTGAAGAAGCTGGACCCGCCGCGGAACCCGCCGATGCCCCGCCAGGCCCGCAGCAGCACCTCCTGGGCCAGGTCACCGGCCTCGTCACGGCTGCCGGTCATCCGCAGCAGCACCGCGAACAGCCGGTCCGCGTGGGCCATGACCAGGTCCGCGAACGCGTCCATGTCCCCGGCCTGGGCTCGCGCGATCAGCTCCGCCTCGGTCTCCGGCCCGGCTGGCGTCACCGGCTCTGGCGTCACCGGCTCTGGCGATCGGCCGCGGCGGCCCGGGCCCGGTCCAGGATCCCGCCCGGGGCCCTGACCTCCCGGCTGCCGTCCGCGGCCAGCACCCGGCGCAGCGCCCGCATGGCCCGCAGGCCGCGTTCGCAGTCCACGCAGCCCAGGGCGTGCCGGTCCAGCCGCCGCCGGGCCCGCGCGGGCAGGTCGCCCTCGGCGTAGTGGGACAGGTGCTGCTGTGACCACTGGTGGTCAGCGGAATGGCCTGGCACCCTCATCGGCCTCCTGACGGGAAGGCCGGCGCGGGAAGCGCCGGCCCCGTGATTCAGAGTGAACTGTGATTCACAGTGAACTGTGATCCGTAGTGAATCAGTTCTCGTCGCCGCCGGCGGGGCTGGCCTCATCGAACGACAGCGCGCAGGAGTTGATGCAGTACCGCTGGCCGGTCGGCCGCGGCCCGTCGTCGAACACGTGGCCCAGGTGACCGCCGCAGGCCCGGCAGACCACCTCGGTCCGGCGCATGAACAGGCTGTTGTCCGGCCGCAGCTCGACCGCGGCGGCCACGGCCGGCTCGGTGAAGCTCGGCCAGCCGGTGCCGGACTCGAACTTGGCGCCGGACCGGAAAAGCTCCGCCCCGCAGCCGGCGCAGCGGTACGAACCGTCCGCGTGGTTGTGCACGTACTCACCGGTGAACGGGCGCTCGGTGTGCGCCTGCCGGAGCACCCGGTACTGCTCGGGGGTCAGCTCCGCACGCCACTGCTCGTCGGTCTTCTGCACCTGGGCAGGGGTGACGGTGTGGGCGCGGGCCTTGGCGTTACGCATGTGATGCGCTTCCCTTCTGGTTGCTTACATCATGTTGGACCCGCGCCGGCCGGAAACGATTGCCCCGCGCCCCCGATTCCGTAATAAGAAAAAATCCCGAACCCGGTCGGCGCGCTCCCCATGCGCCAGCCGGCGCAGCAACCCGGGCAGGTCCACCGTGGCGAACCGGACGCTGGAATCCGGGCACCCGTAGGGCAGCACGATCGTGTCGCCGTGTCCGGGCCAGCTCCATACCCGCCCATTAGGATGCCGGGGTGGAAAGTGACGGTCCGGCCGTAGCGGAACCGCGGATGGTGCCGGAGCCGCGGCTGCGCCGTGGCCCGGGCCGCAAGGTCGTCTACCCGCTGGCCAGGGCCGGGAACCTCGAATACGACCGGGTTCTGTTCTTCACCGACGCGGTGTTCGCGATCGCGATCACGCTGCTGGTGGTTGATCTGCGGGTGCCCGAGGCCGTGGAGCACGTGGTGGCGAAGCAGGAGCTGCACGACGCGATATCGTCGATCATCGGTTTTGCGATCAGCTTCGCCGTGATTGGCATTTTCTGGGTCGGCCACCATTCGCTCTTCCGTTACATCAAGGCGTTTGACCGGCGTCTTATTCTGCTCAATCTGCTCTTCCTCGGCGTCATTGCGTTCCTGCCGTACCCGACGCAGCTGCTGAGCGTCACCTCGACCACGCAGACGGCCGCGGTGGTCTTCTACGCCGTCTGCGCCGGGGTCGCCGGGCTGGCCGAGGCCGCGGTGTGGGCGTACGGCACCTGGCCGCGTGCCGGGCTCGGCCCGCCGGTCAGCGCCGGCCTGCGGCGCTACCTGCTGCTGCGCACGCTGCGGCTGCCAGTGATCTTCGGGCTGTCCATCCCGGTCGCGTTTCCCGCGCCGACGGTGGCCACGTGGATGTGGGCGCTGATCGCGGTCGCCGGCATCGTCATCGACCGGACTGCGCCGTTCGCGCCGGCTGAGCCGGATCCCGACCCGGAGAGCGGGCCGGGGCTCTAGGCGGTCAGCTGATCAGCTGCGGGGCGAGGAGCTCGGCGAGCTGGGCGGCGTTCAGGGCGGCGCCCTTGCGCAGGTTGTCCCCGCACACGAACATCTCGACCGTGAACGGGTCGTCCAGCATCTGCCGGACCCGGCCGACCCAGGTCGGGTCGGTGCCGACCACGTCGGCGGGCGTCGGGTACTCGTGCCGGGCCGGGTCGTCCACCAGCACGACCTCGGCGGTGCGGGCGAGCACCTGCTGGGCCTGCTCCCTGGTGACCTCCTGGCCGAAGGTGGCGTGCACGGCCAGGCTGTGCCCGGTGACCACCGGGACGCGGACGCAGGTGGCGGAGATCGGCACGTCGGGCAGGCTGAGGATCTTGCGGGTCTCCCGGCGGATCTTCAGCTCCTCCGAGTTCCAGCCGTCGTCCTTGAGGCTGCCGGCCCACGGGATCACGTTCAGCGCCAGCGGCGCGCTGAACGGCTCCGGGTCGCCGATGACCGCGCGCAGGTCGCCGGACCGCTGCCCGACGGTGCGGTTGCCGCCCAGCTTGGCCATCTGGTCGTAGAGGGCCTCGATGCCGGCCTGGCCGGAGCCGGACGCGGCCTGGTACGAGGCCACGAACAGCCGCCGCAGCCCGAACTCGCGGTGCAGTGCGGCCAGCGGCACGATGAGCGACAGCGTGGTGCAGTTCGGCACCGAGATGATGCCCCTGGGCCGGTTGTTCGCGGCCTCGGGGTTGACTTCGGGCACGACCAGCGGGACGTCGGGGTCCATCCGGAACGCGCCGGACTTGTCGATCACCACCGCGCCGCGGGACGCGGCGACCGGGGCCCAGTCCACCGAGACCTCGTCGGGGACGTCCATCATCACGAGGTCGACACCGTCGAACACGTCCGGCGTGATGGCCTGGACCTCGACTTCCTCGCCCCTGACCCGCAGCCGCCGGCCGGCCGACCGGGCCGAGGCGATCAGCCGGATCTCACCCCAGATGTCGTCCCTGGTCGACAGGACGTCGAGCATGACCGTGCCGACCGCGCCGGTGGCGCCGACGACGGCCAGGACCGGACGGCGGCCGCGGCCGCCGGCGGGCGCGGCGCCCGCGCCGGGCCCGGCGCTCACCGGCCGCTCCCGCCGTAGACGACCGCTTCCTCGTCCCCGGAGGCGAGGTCGAAGGCCTGGTGGGTCGCGGTGACGGCCTGGTTCACGTCGTTCTCGTCGACGACCACGGAGATCCTGATCTCGGAGGTGGAAATCATCTCGATGTTCACCCCTGCCTCGGCCAGCGCGCCGAAGAACGTGGCGCTCACCCCGGGGTGGGACCGCATGCCCGCCCCGATCAGTGAGACCTTGCCGATCCGGTCGTTGTAGAGCAGCGAGTCGAAGCCCACCTCGTCCTTGACCCGGCGCAGGGCCTCCATCGCCGCCTGGCCGTCCTCGCGGGGCAGCGTGAAGGAGATGTCCGTGCGGCCGGTCGCCGCCGCGGAGATGTTCTGCACGATCATGTCGATGTTGATCGCCGCGTCGGCGATCACCCGGAAGATCAGGGCGGCCTCGCCGACCTTGTCCGGGACGCCCACGACGGTGATCTTGGCTTCGCTCCTGTCGTGCGCCACGCCGGAGATGATCGCCTGCTCCATCTCGCTGCCTTCCTGCGCTGTGATCGACCCGGTCACCCAGGTGCCTTCGCGGTTGCTGAACGACGACCGGACGTGGACCGGGATGCTGTACCGCCGGGCGTACTCCACGCAGCGCAGCACCAGGACCTTGGCGCCGCAGGCGGCCATCTCGAGCATTTCCTCGTAGCTGATCCGCGGGATCCGCCTGGCCTGCGGCACGATCCGCGGGTCCGCGGTGAACACGCCGTCCACGTCGGTGTAGATCTCGCAGTAGTCCGCGCCGAGCGCCGCGGCCAGCGCCACCGCGGTGGTGTCGGTGCCGCCCCGGCCCAGCGTGGTGATGTCCTTGCCGTCCTGGGAGACGCCCTGGAATCCGGCCACGATCGGGATCGCGCCCTGGTCCAGCGCGCTCTGGATGCGCCCCGGCGTGATGTCGATGATGCGCGCCTTGCCGTGCGCCGAGTCGGTGATCACGCCGGCCTGCGAGCCGGTGAACGACCGGCCCTCCAGGCCCAGGTTGGCGATGGCCATGGCCAGCAGCGCCATCGAGATGCGCTCGCCTGCGGTCAGCAGCATGTCCAGCTCACGGCCCGGCGGCAGCGGGCTGACCTGGTGCGCCAGGTCCATCAGCTCGTCGGTGGTGTCTCCCATCGCGGACACCGCGACGACCACCGAATGGCCGGCTTTCCTGGTGGCCACGATCCGCTGGGCGACGCGCTTGATCCCGTCCGCGTCGGCCACCGATGATCCACCGTACTTCTGCACGACCAGGGCCACAGGTCGCCGCTCCTTCTCTCCCGGGGGCCGGCGGTCCGCTTGAGTCTATCCAGCGGCCCGGGAGGATTGCCCAGCCATAAACGGCGCGGGCGGCCCGGCGGACGGCGCGCGGCCGGCCCGGCTCAGCTGACCGCGGGGTCCTCGGCGACGTCGAGGCGGGCGTGCGCGACCACGGCGTGCAGGGCGCGCAGGGCGGCGCCGCCGTGCAGGCCCCAGTGGTTGACGTAGGAGTACTGCCACCACCACAGCGCCTCGGACGACCGGCCCGCCTCGTAGTGCTGCAGGCCGTGGATCAGGTCCGCGGCGATCGTGGCCAGGTCGTCGGACAGCCGGAAGGCGGTCGCCTTGGCGTCCGAGTACGGGTCGAACAGCTCGGCGTAGTCGTCCACGTGCTCGAGCCGGGCGGCCAGGCCGGTGCGCAGCACGTCCAGGTCGGGATCGGCACCGACGTCGGGTTCCCAGTTGCCGGGCAGGATCACGTCCTTGCTGGCGCCGAGCTTGGCCCCGGTCAGCTGGATCTGCGCGACCTCGAGCAGCAGCAGCGGCACGGTTTCCTCGCCGCCCTCGCCCCGGGCCAGCGCGGCCACCCCGTCGATGAAGTCCCTGGCGCTCTGCGCCACCTGGTGTGCCAGCGGGCGCCAGTCCTCACCGGGCCGGGCTGCGCTGTCCCCATGGTCAGACATCCAGCAGTCTCCGTCCTTCAAACGCGCGTCCCAGGGTGACCTCGTCGGCGTACTCCAGATCCCCGCCCACCGGAAGCCCGCTCGCGGGCCTGGTCACCCTGATGCCCAGCGGCTTGATCAGCCGGGCCAGGTAGGTGGCGGTGGCCTCGCCCTCCAGGTTGGGGTCGGTCGCCAGGATCAGCTCCGTGACCTCACCGTCGGCCAGCCGCGTCATCAGCTCCTTGATCCGCAGATCCTCCGGGCCAATGCCGTCGATCGGGCTGATCGCGCCGCCGAGCACATGGTAGCGGCCGCGGAACTCGCGGATCTTCTCGATCACCGCGACGTCCTTGGGCTCCTCGACCACGCAGATCACCGTCGGATCGCGGCGGTGGTCGCGGCAGATCCGGCACTCGTCTTCCTCCGCCACGTTGCCGCACGTGCGGCAGAACTTGACCTTCTCCAGCACCTCGAGCAGCACGGTGGCCAGCCGCTTGACGTCAGCCGGGTCCGCGGTCAGGAGGTGAAAGGCGATCCGCTGGGCCCCTTTGGGGCCGACCCCGGGCAGCAGCCCGAGCTCGTCGATCAGGCTCTGCACGATCCCTTCGTACACGTCAGTGCCTGTCCGGGGGCCCGGCGGCGGCGGGACCGTCGCTGCCGTGCTCGTCGTCCGCGTCCTCGTCGTCGTTCTTCTTCTTCGTCGTCCTCGTCCTCAGTGGCGCCCGAGATGATCCCCGGCACGCCCGGCATGCCGCCGAACCCGGGGAAGCCGCCCTCACCGAAACCGCCCGGGCCGAAGCCGGCCGCCAGCGGGTTCATCGCCTCCTGCTGGAGCTGCATCACGGACCGGTTGGCGTCCCTGACCGCGGCCAGCACCAGGTCCGCGATGGTCTGCGCGGACTCCTCCGGGTTGTCCGGGTCGATCGCGTCCGGCCGGATGGTCAGGTCGAGCAGCTCGCCCTGCCCGTTGACCACGGCCGTCACCAGCCCGCCCCCGGCCGAGCCCTCTACTTCCGCGTCGGCAAGCTCCTGCTGGGCGTCCATGAGCTGTTCCTGCATCTGCTGCGCGGCGGCGAGCAGTTGCTGCATATCCAGCTGACCGCCAGGTTCCACGTTGCCCTCATTCGCTGGTAGATGCGCCTATGCGGCGGCTCTTGCCCGTCTTCCGCCGGGGCGCTCGCCGACGGCCGCCTTACGCTTCCGAGCCTATGCCCGCCCGGCCCCTCAGCCGTCCGCGCACCACCCGGACTTAACCCCGTGTTACCGCACTTCCCGCATCAAACCGGCCAGCCCCGCTGTGCACTCTGGTGAGGATGGGCTGGCCCGCGCCGGGCCTAGTCGCTGCCGAACTCTTCGATGATCTTTCCGCCGAGCTCGCGCTGGATGAGGTCGAGGCCGCTGAGCGACTCGGTGCCGGGGGCGCCGGCGGGCGGCCTGGCGTCCTGCCCGGTGGCGCTCTCCTCGGCGGCCAGGTCGTCGGGGTCCCTGGCCGCCTGCGGGCGGGACTCGTTGCCAGATCCGGGCTGGGGCCGCGATCCGGAGCCGGCCCGGGACGGGCCGGGAGCGCCGGACCCGCCGCTCTCACCCGTTGCGCCGCGGCGGGCCGCCTTCCGCGCGGCACTGGCGCCGGCGCCCTGGGCTGGCGGGCCCCCGCCCCGGGGCGGGCCGCTGTAGCCGCCCGGGTCATCGTCGTCGTCCGGGCCGTCCGGCGGGGCGTAGTCGTAGGAGCTGGCGTCGCCGTGGCCGCCGGACCGCGCCGGCCGGCTGGGCCCGCCCGGGGATGCGGGTGCGGCACCGCGGGGGCGGGTGGTGGCGCCGGCCGCGGCGGCCGGGCCGCTGACCCCGCGGATCTGCGGGGAGATGCCGAACATGGCCTTCAGCACCCGGCTGAGGTCGGCGTCGTAGCCGCTGGACGCGAACCCGCGGGCGTAGCCCTCGTTGGCGAAGCTGAGGGTCAGCGCCCCGCCGTCCAGGCCCGCCACGGTGGCCTTCTCCAGCAGGATCCAGGCCACCTTGCGCTCGGCCTTGACGGCTTCGAGCACGTCGGCCCACCGGCTCTGCAGCACGCCGGCGTCCACCTGACCGCCAGCTCCCGGGTGGCCGGCCGGGCTGCCGCCCCGGTCCGGCGCGGCCGGCTGCTCCGGCGCAGTCGCCGCGGCTGCCGCGGCCGCCGCCCGGTCGTCCCGGCCGGCTGACTCGCTGCCCCGCGGCCGCGGCGGCGCGGCATTGCCCGCTGGCCCGCTGGCCGCGGCCCGGCTCGCGGCGGCCTTGGCGGCCGCGGCGGGTGACGGCGTTTCCGGCCCGGCACTGGCCGCAGCCGCCTGGCCGCCGCCTGCCGCGGCCGGGGCCGGATCGGCGGCCGCCCTGGCCACCGCGGCGCCGACGCCGCCGGCCAGCCTGCGCTCCAGCGTTTCCAGCCGGGCCAGCAGGGCCTGCTCACCGCTGCCCGCGCCGGGCAGCAGCACCTGGGCGCACATCAGCTCCAGCAGCAGCCGCGGCGAGGTCGCGCCGCGCATCTCCACCAGGCCCGCGCTGATTACCTCGGCGGCCCGGGTCAGCTGGGCCCGGCCGAAGCTGGCGGCCTGCTGGCGCATCCGGTCCAGCCGGTCGGCCGGGATGTCGAGCAGGCCGGTCTCGCCCGCGTCCGGCACCGCGGCCAGGATGATCAGGTCGCGCAGCCGGTCGAGCAGGTCGGCGGCGAACCGCCGCGGGTCGTGGCCGCCCTCGACCACCCGGTCCACGGCCCGGAACACCGCGCCGCCGTCCCCGGCCGCGAACGCGTCGGCCACGTCGTCCAGCAGGTTCTCGTCGGTGTAGCCGAGCAGCGCGATGGCCCGCTCGTAGGTCAGCCCTTCGTCGCCGGACCCGGCCAGCAGCTGGTCCAGGATGGACAGCGAGTCCCGCGCGGACCCGGCCCCGGCCCGGATGACGACCGGGAGGACGGCGGGCTCGTAGCTGACGCCCTCGCTGGCCAGGATCTCCTCCAGCAGTTCGCGCAGCACGGCCGGCGGGAACAGGCGGAACGGGTAGTGGTGCGTCCGCGACCTGATCGTCGCGATGACCTTCTCCGGCTCGGTCGTGGCGAACACGAACTTCAGGTGCGGCGGCGGCTCCTCGACGAGCTTCAGCAGCGCGTTGAAGCCCTCCCTGGTGACCATGTGCGCTTCGTCGATGATGTAGATCTTGAACCGGCCGCTGACCGGTGCGTAGAACGCGCGCTCGCGCAGGTCCCTGGCGTCGTCCACGCCGCCGTGCGAGGCGGCGTCGATCTCGATCACGTCGATGCTGCCGGGCCCGGACGGGGCCAGCGCGACGCACGAGGCGCACACCCCGCACGGATCGGGGGTCGGGCCCTGCTCGCAGTTCAGCGACCGGGCCAGGATCCGCGCACTGGACGTCTTGCCGCAGCCGCGCGGCCCGCTGAACAGGTAGGCGTGGTTGATCCGGCCGGTGCGCAGCGCCTGGCGCAGCGGCTCGGTGACGTGATCCTGGCCCTTGAGCTCGGCGAAGGTGGCCGGGCGGTAGCGCCGGTACAGCGCTAGCCGGACGGGCGGTGCCCCCGGGCCTGCCGGGTCGACGGGGGCGGGACTGGGCACGTCGCCTGCCATGACCTCTTCTTCCCAGGAGGAAAAGGGACCCCCCGCACACCCGTCAGAGCCCGCGTACCCTTGCTGCCTTCCGGCCCTGGGGGAGTTGGCGGGATAAACGCCGTGCGAGGGGTCTGGGGTCCAGTCTAGCGAGACCTCTGACAGTCCTGTCCGCGGATCCGCCCGCTGCCCCTTCGGGCACCGTGCCCAGCCGCGCCCCGGGACCCAGTAGGCTGTCCGGCGGAGGATTCGCCTAGTGGCCTAGGGCGCACGCTTGGAAAGCGTGTTGGGGGCAACCCCTCAGGAGTTCGAATCTCCTATCCTCCGCCACGCTGACCTGCGACGACGCGGTCGGATCATGGTCGGGGCTGCGCTACCTCCCACAGCGTGTGTCTCATTTTCTGTCTCAGTTTGAGTCCTGGCCATATGCCTTATTCCGGACAAATCGGTGTGGCGGCACGCTGAGATGACACACGTTGTACCTGGTCAGGGACGTCGCGGACGTACCTGAACGGAATGGCGCACGCCGCGAAAGCGTGCGCACCGCCGTTCAGGGCAGGCCGGGACCGCCCGCGACCTGGATGCAGGTTGTTGTTGCATGGGGCAGATGCCGCCACTTGCAGACCGCATCACACTGTGTGATCGGGAAGTTCGCGGAGAACGCGCGCCGACCCGCCGATCTGTATCGTCATAGGTCATGATCGATTAGTGACTAATAGCGTGCATAACGAAAATTCTGTGCGCCGGCGATTCGATGGGATAGGGATCGCTGATCTGCTTCTTGTGGTCCGCCGTACGGGTGCGCGAGGTTGGGGTGAACCTCACATGGCTCGCCGCTGTGTCAAATAGGGGGCCATCCTGGTGGGGCGCCACCTCGTCTGTCAGCGCAGTTGTCCCTCCTGCGGAGGGGGCGTAGCGTCTGAAGCAGGAAGGTGTGCTCGTTTATCTGCGTGTAAACGAGATTGAGATTCCTCCCGGCTGCTCTGGACCCCGGTGGTGCTCCGCGCGCAGCCAAGCTGAGGTGGCATATGGCGGCACCTGTCCCTCGCCGTGCTCCGTTCTCTGTCGGTGACCAGCGGGTTCTGTTCTTTGTCCGTGGTACGCGTGTCGTCTTGTGGGCGGCGGCTGGGCATCCTCGAGCCACCCCGGCTCAAGACGGGCCTGGACGGCCATGAGCGCAGCGATAGGCCCGGCTGGCCGGGCTGCGGCGCCCGCCGGGAACGGTGGCGGGACTGCGCCGCCGCTGCGGCGGCAGGCGAGGTCGGCGATCGTGCAGGACAGTTGCGGCGCCGCAGGCGTGTGGCGCGCCGCGCAGATCGCCCTGCCTGAGGGCGCCGGCACCGAGGTACCCGTGAAGGCCCGCGCCGCCGGTTCGTCCGGGTACATGGCATCTGCTGGCGGGCCAGCCGTACCTGATGCGCCTGGTGGGCTTCGGTGTGCGCGCACCAGGAATCGTTTCCCTGAGCCCGGCGCCGCCGGCACGGTCGTGGCGGCCCGGCCAAAGGTGACCAGGTTCGCGGCCAAGGTCTTCGGCATCAGCCGGGGTTCCTTGTCAGCTTGATTTCGTGCCGGGGCTTCCCGGCAGGACTTGCCGTGGAGGCACCGTCATGGACCAGCCCGCCGGTTCCGCCGCTCCTGTCCCTCGGTCTGCCGTCCCGGCCGTCGCGCCGGCCCCGCCGGGAAGCGTTCCGCCCTCGGATCGGGTGCCGCTGCTTGCCTGGCTGATCGCGGCGGGGTTCGTGGCGGTCGAGCTCGCGGTCAGCGGCCGGTACGGCTTCATGCAGGACGAGCTGTACTTCGTCGAGGCGAGCCGCCATCTGGCGTTCGGCTACGTGGACCAGCCGCCGCTCACGCCGCTGCTCACTCGCATCGCGGAGCTGCCCGGCCTCAGCCCGACCGCGATCCGGATCATCCCGGCGCTGGCCGGCGGGGCGGTCGTGGTCCTGGCGGCCCGGTTCGCGGCGCTGTTCGGCGCCGGCCGCCTCGGCCGGGTGCTGGCCGCGCTCGCCATGGCCTGCTCCCCCGTCCTGCTCGGGGCCGACCACGTGGACAACACCACCGCGCTGGACCTGCTGGCCTGGGCCGTGGCCCTGCTGTGCGTCACCACGGCGCTGTTGCGGGACAGGCCGCGGTGGTGGCTCGGCGCCGGCGTCGCGGCCGGGCTCGGGCTGGAGAACAACGACCTGATGTTCATGCTGCTGATAGCCCTCGCCCTGGGCGTCCTGCTGTCGCAACATGCGGGAACCCTGCGCACCCGCTGGCCCTGGCTCGGCGCCGGGATCGCCGCGGTGATCTGGGCCCCGAACCTGATCTGGCAGGCCACGCACGGGTGGCCACAGTTGGCCATGGCGTCGGCGCTGCACCAGCAGAACAACAGCGCGGGCGACTACCTGGGCGGGTTGCCGGCTCAGCTGCTCTATCTGGGACTGGTGGGCGCGGCGCTGGCCGTCGTGGGCTTCATCAAGCTCTGGCGAACCCCCGAGCTGCGGTTCATCGCCGTCGCCGTCACGGTCGTGCTCGCCTACGTGCTGGCCTGGGTGCCGGGCAAGGTGTACTACGCCGACGGCGTGGCCCCGGCGGTGCTGGCGGCCGGATCCCTCGCCGCCGAGCGGTGGATCGCCCGCGTGCGCCACCCCCGGCTGCTGCGCAACTCCGTGTTCGCCGCCATCCTGGCCACCACAGCCCTGATCCTGTTCGCCGACCTGCCCATCGTGCCAGTCGGTGACGTGCACAAACTGCCGGGTTCCTCGCAGCACAGCGCCGCCGTCGGGAACACCGTCGGCTGGCCGCAGCTCGTCCGCGCGGTGGCCGCGCAGGACGCGGCCCAGGCCCACGCCGGCCAGCCACCCACATCGATCTTCACCGGGTACTACGCGGAGGCAGCCGCGCTCGACGTGCTGGGCCCGGCCGGTCACCTGCCGCCCGTGCTCTCCGGCCACAACGCCTACTGGATGTGGGGGCCGGGTCACGCCTCCGACCGGACGGTGCTCGTGGTCGACGCCCTGGGCCGCCTGCGCCATTACTTCGCCAACTGCCGCCTCCTCACCACCTACCACGCCCCCTACCAGGTACAGAACGACTGGACCCCCATCCAGATCGGCGTCTGCACCGGGCCAGTGGCCAGCTGGCACACCCTCTGGCCCCACCTCAAGCACTACGGCTGACACAAGCCCTAACAACCGCAGGCAGACATGACACACCCCGCAGCAACACCAGCGACCCCGGCGTCCGTCCTAATTGTCACGCCAGAGCCGGATGCACCTTGATGCGGCACCGACGGGCGCGACGGCCAGCCAGGCGCACCACGCCCGATCCGGACCAGCCGGCACAGAACAGAACCGGGCGATAGATGCGCCGTATGCGACGACGAGGGGCGCGAAGACGACGCGCGGTCAGTATTGCGTCATTTCGGCTGCACCATGAGTTACATTCCGGTCATCTGCTTCGGATTCATCGGCGGAGGAGCCCGCCGGGTGCGCCGGCGCCTCCTCCTGCCATACGCGCGAAGCGGATCCGCCACGCTGTGGTGGGCGCGCATCCGCCCGAGGGGTGTGCGGCGGCGCGGGAGCTCTCAGAGAAACTCCAGAGCCCGCTGGACGAAGTCCTCGTGGAACTGGAACACGCCGCCGTGCCCGGCGTCGGGATAGAGGACGAGGCGGCTGTCCGGGAGCCGCCGGTCGAGGTCGACGGTGTTCTTGGAGGGCACCATCTTGTCGCTCTCACCGTTCATGACGAGCACCGGCTGGTGGATGCTCGCGAGGTCCGCGGGCTTCTGCCGGCCCCAGCGGTGGATGGCCTTGAGCTGGGCGCGGAATGAGCCTACGGAGATGGCCTTGTCGCGGTCGTTGGTGCGTTCCTCCAGCCGTGCCAGGAACTCCTTCCCGGCCCGGCGCCCGTTCGCAGTCCTGGTGAAGAAGAGGAACTGCTTGGGGTCCTGGCGGGTGAGCAGTGCTCGCGCGGTGTCGAGGTAGGTGATGCGGGTCACCTTGTCGATGCCCTGGCCCCCCGCAGGGCCGGTTCCGGCGAGGATCATCTTGCGCACGAGCTGCGGCTCCTCCTGCGCGATCACCTGGGCGATCATGCCGCCCATGGAGAACCCGAAGAGGTCGGCCTGGTCCAGGCCCAGGGCGCGGATGAAGGTGACGGCGTCCCTGGCCATCTGCTCGATGGTCGCCGGCGTGGACCCGGTGGAGGCGCCGACGCCCCGGTTGTCGAAGGTGATGACCGGGTGCTGGGCGGCGATGCCGTCCACGACCCGGGGGTCCCAGTTGTCCAGGACCGCGGCCAGGTGGGTGAGGAAGACCACCGGCACCCCGGTGCCCGGGCCGAGCTGACGGTAGGCGAACTCCACGCCGCCCGCGGAGAGCGTGCGCGTGGGGACGTCGGTCCACGACGTCATCGAGCCGTTGTGCGCCTCTGGTGACTTATTCATGATCGCGTTCCTTCTCTCATTGCTCAGCTGCTGTTGGCAGGTATCGCCGGTTCCCGCCCCGTGACGGAATCGACTGCGGAGAACGTGCGGGTGCCGAAAACCTCGTCCGTCCTGGTCATGGCCACTTTGATCATCGAAACACGATTGCCGATGCAATCCCGAGCCTCGGCCCCGAGGCGACGGTGATCTACGCTGAGCACTGCGCGACGATGAACCATTGCGCTGTTTCGACTGACCTAGCTCGGTGTGACCAACGCGCTCGCGTTGCTGCGGCTGCTGCCGATGAGCAACGAGGACAAAGACGCCGAAATCCTCACGCTGCGGCATCAGATCACCGTCCTCGAACGTCAACTGCACGGCGAGAAAAGTTCGGTTCATTCGGCTGACCGGGGCGCGGCTCGCCGCCCCTGCTGCACCGGCTGCCCCGTGATGTGCTCCGCAACCTGCAGGTAGCCCCGAAGAGCCCTCGACTGTGCCTGCGGGCTCTCCCTCAACAACCCCACCGCCTGGCTCACACCAACGACGAACTAACGCAGCGCAGCACTGGGTCCCACGATGACACTCCTTCTCATGGTTGGGCACGTTGGTCGTGCCCAGGCGGTTTCGGACGGGTTCGGGTACGCGAAAGGTGAGCGTCAGTTCGGCATCCGGTTGAATCTGCGGACGATGCGGTCGAAGATCCGGGCCGGAAGGACGCGGTGGAGCACGCTGATGCTTGCGGCCGTCGAGCCGGCGGTGCGCCGCAGTTTCGGGTTCCGGTCGGTGGCCGCCGCGACGATCACCTTGGCCACGACGGCGGGATCGTCGCCGCCGCTGGTGTTTTTCGCCAGCACCTCGTCGAAGGTGCGCCGTCCCGACGCGTAGAGCGGCATGGGGGTGTCGCCCTGCACGCTGTGGTCCCCGAATGGGGTGTTGATCGGGCCGGGCTCGACGAGCAGGATCCGGACGCCGTGCTCGCGGACCTCGTGGTCCAGCGACCCGGAGTAGCCCTCGACCGCGTGCTTGGTCGAGGTGTAGATGGCCATGAACGGGCTGGGGACGAACCCGCTGAGGGAGGAGACGTTGATAACGCGTCCGCGCCGTTGAGCGCGCATGTGCGGCAGGACCGCCTTGGTCATCCGCATGATGCCGTAGACGTTGATGTCGAAGACGTCCTGCGTCCGGGCGACGGAGAACTCCTCGGCGGCGCCGTTGGCGCCGACGCCGGCGTTGTTGACCAGGACGTCGATGCGCCCGAACCGGTCGATCACCTGCTTGACCACGGAGGCGACCGATTCGTCGCTGGTCACGTCGAGGTCGAGGTAGGTCACCCCGGCGGGCGCGGTGACTCGCGCGGTGTTGCGGCCGGTTCCGATCACCTCGAAACCCGCGCCGGCGAGCGCGATCGCTGCCGCCTTGCCGATGCCTGAGGACGCGCCTGTTACGAGCGCGACCCGCCGAGTTGCTGCCATCACGGGCTCCTGACCTCATTGGATTACGTTCGATTGACTTACGTTCGTAATACCATATGCTGAGAAGTGACGGATGGCAAGCATCCTCCTCGAGGAGAGGACTCACCGGTTGCGGTACGGAGGCGGAAGAGGCGCAAGCGGGCGGCGAGGCGCGGATCATCGAGACGGCCGGACGCCGGGTCAAGCGAGACGGCATCCACGGCCCGGGGATCGCCGCGCTCATGGCGGAGGCGGGACTCGCCAGACGGCACCGCACCGCCGCCGGGCTGCCGTCCGGGAGATCGGACGGGCATAATAGATTACGCCCGTACTATCATTGCCGGCGAGCACCGGCGGACGGCAAGTGGTTCTTGCGGCGGGCGGAGGAGCGTATGGCGCGGTACGGGAAAGAACACAAGCAGGCGACCAGGCAGCGGATCATCGAGACGGCCGGCCGCCGGCTCAAGCGCGACGGCATCGACGGCTCCGGGGTCGCCACGCTCATGGCCGACGCCGGGCTGACCAACGGCGCCTTCTACGCCCACTTCCCATCCAAGGAAGATCTGGTCGCCACCGCGGTCGCCGACCAGCTCCGCGAACAGCGCGAAAGCCTCAGCGCGGTGGCGCCCGGCCGCGCCGGAGTCGAGCAGTACGTGCGTGAATACCTTTCGGTCCAGCACCGCGACAACCCCGGCGACGGCTGCCCGTCCGCCGCCCTGCTCGACGAGATCGGCCGCTGCACCGACGTCACCAGGCAGGCGTACACCGACGGCCTGCTGGCCGTCATCGACGACGTCGCCGCCCGCCTGGCGCCGCACGATCCGCAGTCGGCACGCGTGAAGACGCTCAGCGTCTTCGCCCTGATGGCCGGGACACTGCAGCTCTCCCGCGCCCTGGCCGACCGGCAGCTTGCCGATGAGGTCCTCGACCAGGGCATCCAGAACGCCCTGGTGCTGCTGGGCGCCGGGCAACAGCGCTGACACGCCGCACCACCGGCCCGAAGCCATGAAATCCGGCTTTCCCCGGCACCGTCCCGCAGGCGCAGCGGCCACTCCTCGCGCTGCTGCCGCCAGCTGTGGTGAAGCGCTGGAAAGAACACGCGAAGCTGTGAGTCAGCAAAACCAGGCCCTGCGTGGATTCTTGATTCCTAGCGAACTTCTCGGAAACTGAGGCGCACGCCAGGACGTGCTTGACCGGGTCGGATGCAGCGCTGACACGCCACCTAGGCGTTCCGGCCAGTCGTGGCTGATGGCCAGTGCAGCCAACTTCGGTCATCGGTGCACACGACTTCAAACATCGACAGGGGTGATCTTCAGTAAACGAAGGTTTCTTGAAAACGCATCGCACGCGACACTCTCCCGTGAGCCTCCGGTCGATGGCCCATCGGTCAGGAAGAACCTGATCCGGACCGGAGACCTCGTGGGCACCATAGTGGTGGCGAGGCGAGCATGACCTTTCCGACGCGCAGTGGGCGGTGTTGGAGCCGTTGTTGCCTGCGCCGTCGCGGTCGGGTCGTGCGCCGAAGTGGACAAAGCGGCTGACGACGGTCAACCGGATCTGCCCAGTGGTGGCGGCGGCGAGCTGCCCAGTGCCGGACAGCGCGATTACTTCGTGTCACTGCTGTCCATGGCGGAAGCGCGCACGTAGCCGCCGTTCTGCTCGCTGGGACCGCGTCTCAGCCGCGGTCGGCTGGAGCGCAGATTCTGGTTGATCGGTGCGTGGGCCTGGAGCCGGAGCTGGCGCGGCCTGCCCGGGGCAGGGCTGGATCATGGTTACCGGGACCGCCGGACCCGGGGTTGACAGCCTGCCCGGCCGGTTATTCACTACGCCTTAGTAAGTGGTGCTTAGTAAGCGGGGTGGCCGGAGTGCATGGCAAGCTCGACGGCGTCGGCCGGTTCGCCAGCCCCTGGCTGCTGATCTTGACCAGCCTGGCCGACGGGCCCAAGCACGGCTACGCGATCATGGCCGACGTCGCCGATTTCAGCGGCGTCCGCATGGAGCCGGGCACCTTGTACGGCGCGCTGTCGCGGCTGGAGCGCTGCGGCCTGGTCCGGCCGCTGGCCATCGCCGAACGCCGCCGCCGTTATGAGATCCCCGCCACCTGGACAGGCCCGGCGGGTCAAGGCGCTGCGGCAGATCGCGTGTCGCCCCGGACGGCGCGTGGCCGCCGCGGTTGACACATGCCTGCCCGTTGCGGTACTAAGTACCAATTAGTAAGCGGTGCTGATGAGTGGGGCGGGCATGCACGGTAAGTTCGACGGCCTCGGCCGGTTCGCCGACCCGTCGCTGCTGATCTTGACCAGCCTGGCCGACGGGCCCAGGCACGGCTACGCGATCATGGCCGACGTCGCCGATTTCAGTGGCGTCCGCATGGAGCCGGGCACCTTGTACGGCGCGCTGTCGCGGCTGGAGCGCCGCGGCTGGGTCCGGCCGCTGGCCACCGAGGACCGCCGCCGCCCTTATCAGATCACGGCGGCCGGCCAGGAGGTCCTGGCCGAGCAGGTCGCCACGATGCAGCAAATCGTGCATGTTGCCCGGCTGCGTACCGCCACGGCCTGGGGCGCGTGATGAGGCCCGCGTCGGCCGCCCGGCTGTCCCGCGTCCTGGTCTGCTGTTATCCGCGGCGCTGGCGGGAGCGCTACCGCCAGGAGATGCTCGATGTCCTCGACCAGCACCCGGCCACCGCGCGGACCGTGCTCAACCTGGCGGCCGGCGTGCTGAGCACGCACATTGACCCGGCTTACCGCGCCGAGGGGCTTTCTGCGACCCGCCTGCGCCGGGCCGCAGCAACATCAGCCGTGATAGCGGTCCCGCTCGCGGTGATCGTGGTGCTGTTCGGCGTGCTCATCATCGCCAAGAGCTGGAATGAAGGGCACTGGCACGTCGGCCAGGGCGGCGGTGTGACCGCCATGGCGTTCAGCCCGGCCGATCAGCACATCCTGGTCACCGCCACCTCCGGGTCCCAGGACGGCCTGGACACCCTGTGGGATGTCACCGATCCGGCCCGGCCCAGGCGCCTGGCCAATTTCGAGGGCGGAGCGCCCACGGCGTTCGCACCAGACGGCCGCACGGTGGCGACCGTCGCGTACAACGGCCAGCCGGCCCTGTGGAATGTGGCCGACCCCGGAGCAAGCCGGCCAAGGTAACAACGCTGCGGACCGGTAGCAGCGACCTGTGGGGGGAGGCGTTCTCCCCGGACGGCCGCATCCTGGCCGCCGCCTACCTCGACCGGATCTTTCTGTGGAACGTGACCAAACCGGCCAGGCCCCGCCTGCTGCGCACGCTGGCCGCTCCCGTGGCGCCGCCGCAGAAGGCCCTGTTCAACCAGGGCGACATTGCGTTCTCACCCGACGGCCGCCTGCTGGCCAGCACGGTCAGCTCCAACCAGGTCGCCGTGTGGAACGTGGCTGATCCGGCCCGCGCCACCCGCATCGCCACCGTGCCCAGCGAGTCAGGCTTTATGAACGCTCTGGCCTTCTCTCCCCGCGGCAACCTGCTGGCCGGCGTCAGCTTCGGCGGCACCGTCACGGTGTTCAGCCTGGCCGAGCCCGCCCGCCCCGCCCGTGTCGCGACCATGCAGACGGTGACCGCCAGGCAGATAGCGGCCAGCGCGTGCACGGGCGGCTGCGGCCCGATGTACACGCTGGAATTCGCTCCCGACGGACAGACGCTCACCGCCGTCGCGGACCTCAGCCCGCCGTCACAGAAAACCTTCTCTGCGAATGCGCCGCAGCCGTCTCAGGTGGCCAGGAACTACACGTTCGTCTGGAACGTGGCCAGCCCGCGATCAGTCAGCCGCATCGCTGCCCTCAGCCACGCCGTCACCATCTCCGGTGGCAGCAGCCTGCCGCTCCTGAACCCCAGCGGGCGCATCATAGTGACCGGAGCGTCCTCCGGCTTCGCGGTGACACTGTGGACGCTGCCCTGACCCGCGCTTCCCGATGCCCGCCGACGTGCAAACCAGAGGACCGGACCAGCAACCCTCAGGAGAGCCCACCGTCTCGCGACTGCCCCTGCTGCCAGGGCCGCCTACCGGGAACGGGCCAGCCAGACCCGGCTGCCCCCGGCCCGAACAGGCCATCGCGCACGGCCACGCTGGGAAACGCTGGCCTGGCAACTGGCCGCCCCGGACGCTGACCGCACACACCCAACCGGCGCAAATGCGCCGGCGAACTTCGTAGCCAAGCGCCGGCAACACACGCAGAGAATCGGCGTTTAGCGCGGATTTCGGTTGGCAGGCAGGCTACGGCTCTCAGGCTCGGTGACCGCGGCAGACGTGGCGGCACGGGCAGACCGGCCCGAGCTCAGGCCAGACGGCGTTGCGGACTCGCGCGGCTGTGGAGGGCGGCCGGCTTGCAGCGGGGGCACGGGCGTGGCGTGTCGCCGTCGAAGCCCAGCATCCGGGTGGCCTGGTCGCACTCGCCGCACCACGGCGGCCGGGCCGGTCGCGCTGGGGGCGCGGGCAGTTCGGCGGGCGGCAGCCGGGCGGCCAGCACCGCGTACGGGTTCCGCACCCCGGTGATGTTGCCGCCGGTGAAGCCCGATAGCGTCTGCGGCGTCCAGCCCGAGGTCAGTGCCGTGGCCACGGCGGGGGCGAGCCTATTTCGCTGAGCGGCCGTCAGCCGCCAGTCACAATCCAGGCGGCGAAGAACTCCCCGACCAGCCCACCACTGCCAGCACCGGCTGCGGGCGGACCCTCGCGCGCTTGGGCGGCGGGTTCCTGGGACGGTTCCTTGGACGGTTCGGGTGCAACCGCTGCACCCCGTGACTGCACAGGTTGCACCCCGTCGGCGCGCCGGTTGCACCCCGTTCCCGGCTCGGGTGCAACGGCTGCACCCCGAGCGGCCAGTTATCCGCAGCCTCGCTGCCGCTAGCAGCGGGGCGCGGTGAGTGCACCCCGCCAGACCGGCCGTCAGCGTCCGGCTGCGCGGCCGCGGCGAGCCTGCCGGCCAGCCCTGGGAACTGGTGGTCGAGGACGGCGCCGTCCAGGTCGTGCCGGACCAAGCTGAGGTTCAGGTCCCAACCTTGCGGGCGGCGGTCGGCGCGCTTGATCCGGGCCGCGGCGATGTCGGGGTCGCACGGTGAGATGGTGCCCTCGGCATGCAGCCGGTCCAGGCAGGTGCGTATCGTCCGCTCCGACAGGCCGGTGTAGCGCGACCAGCGTGGCCACCGCCGGGAACGCGGCCGTGCCGTCCGGCCCGGCGTGGTTGGCCAGGCCGACGAGCACGAACTTGCACGCGCTCGACGGCTGCCCGCCCCGGTCCGCCGGGACCGGGGCCAGGTTCAGCGCCCAGGAGATCGCCTCGACGCTCACCGGGCGCCGCCTCTCACACGTGCTACCGCGCAGGGTGCCCGGCCTCCTGTCTCAGTTTCTGTCTCATTCACCTCCGTCCGGGACCGTTCACCAGCGGCCGCCCCGGTCGTGTTCGGGCAGGTCACGGACGGTGGCGGACGGCAGTGAACGCTGGCCAGCATTGTTGGAAAGCGTGTTGGGGGCAACCCCTCAGGAGTTCGAATCTCCTATCCTCCGCCACGCTGACCTGCAAGAACACATTGGCCGGCGCCGCCAAGACTGTCTCGACATCGAGATTTGTCTCAGTCTCTGGCCATGACAAGCCCCCACGCTGCTCGGCCAGCGGGCGCACGCCGTTGAGATCGCTCATGTACATGTTGATACGCAACTGTCCAGGCCGAAAATGATCGGTCTGTTCGCCTGCGGTTGGTTCTTGCTGGCCGGCAGTCGTGCGTGCGGATTGTGACGCGGGTAAGAGCGGTTCTGCGGAGCTAGGCGCCGCCGCTCCGGGCTCCGGGCCCCGGTCCGGTCCTGTTGTGCTCTTCGGCTTAGGGGCAGACTCGCGTGTAGGGCTGTCCTGGGAGATACCGGGTCCATTCCGCACGAGTCAGGTTGCGGCCGGCGACCGCACAGGCGCGCTGCTCCCAGGCGGCGAGTGAGGCCGGCCAGGTGAAGCCGTTGCCGTGGTCGTCGACGACCAGGAGGTCCTTGCCGCCGGGCTCGAACGCGGCGGTGGCAGCGGCGCCCTGTTCGGTGGTGAGCGCGGCGCCTTCCTGCTCAAGCGTTGCGCTGGACCACAGCTTGACCGTTCCGTCCTGACCGCCGGTGGTCGCGAACCGCTGGCCCGCAGGGTCGGCGGCGATGCTGGTGACCGGGCCGGCCGCCACAGGCACGGGACCCGCGATTTGATCGCCGCTGGCCAGGGTCCACAGCTGGACGATCCCGCCCCGGGTACCGGTCGCGAGGGTGCCGTTGGGTGCAAAACCGAGCGAGACCGTCTCGTCGGCGCCGAACGGATGAAGTGTCCGCCGGGCCTGGCCGGTCACGGGGTCAAGAACCACCACGCTGCCATCCGGGCGGCTTACGGCCAGCAGCTTCCCGTCGCGGGAGAACGCGAGGGCACCGGAGAGACCGGGGCCGACCCCCAGGTCCTTCGGCACCACTAGCTTGCCGGTGCTCGCTCGCCAGATCGCCAGCGCCGCGAAATGTTCCTTGTAGTGCCCCAGGTTGGCACCCAACACTCCTTTTGTGACAGGTCTGCTGCTGTCGCTTGCGGCGAGGAGCTGGCCGTCGGGGGAGAACGTGAGCGCTTGGATCGCCTCCGGCGTCCCGGGCACTGCGGACAGGCCGGTCAGGGAGCGCGCCAGGCGCGGCGTACCGTCGACGCGCCACAGCTGCACTAGCCCTGAGTAGCCGGCGACGGCGAGTACGGGCTGGGTGGGTGACCACGCGAGTGCGGTGATCATGGTTCCCTTGGGCCCGATGGTGAATGATGCTCGCTGGTGCAGGGTGTGAGCGGAGAACAAGCCGACGGTAGAGGTGCCGAGGCGGACCGCGAACGTGCTGCCATCGGGCGAGACAGCGAGCGGCGGCGCGGGCGGCAAGACCGCCCGGCAGCAAGGCGATCCGCCGCCAAGCGGGAAGCGCCGTCCGAAGCTCCGGTCGCCGGTCAGGTCCCACGCGAGCAGCACGCCGCCGAGGGAGGATGTGTAGAGGGTCGTTCCGTCTGGGCCGAACGCGACGTATTGCACCTGCTCCGCCGGGACGGTCAGCACATGAGCCGGTCGTGCGGCCCGCGGATCCCAGATGGTCACGTTGTTGTCGGCGCCGGTACTCGCGACCGCGCGGCCGTCGGGTGAGTAGGTGAGACTGGTCACCGCGCTGCCGTGCGCGCCCGTTCCTGGGCGCGTGTGACCGGTGGACGGGTCGACGAACCACACCTGGCCGGTTGGGGAGCCGACCGCGACTGTGCCGCCGTCCGGGCTGATCGCCGCGGCGGACGGCGCCGCCGGGGCCGGGGTGATCGCGGCCGAGCGCAACCGGCGGACCGAGCTCGCGTCGAACGTGCTGATGCGATGCGCGTCGACGACCAGCAGGCGGGCGCCCGCGTCGGTCAGCCTGACCGCGAGCACCGCTCCGGGGTCGATCCGTGTCGTCGACAGCCGCCGCCCGCTTGGCAGCGACCAGCGGGTGAGGTAGGTCGCCCCAGGGGCCTTGCCGAAGCTGCGGGTAAGGTCGTAGACCCGGTATGCGCAGTAGGCCGTGCGCCCATCCGGCGCGATCACGATGCTTGCGTGCGCGATGTCCAAGGCCAGCCGCGCGGCCTGGAAGGGATCAAACTTGAGCCGCGCAAGCGGCGCGAGAGTATGCGCGTCGCGAACTGCGATCGACGGCGGGTCGTTATCGGTGGGGTAGGCAAGCAGGGCACCGTCGCTGGAGTACACCGGTGGCTGCACGCCACCGAAATGGGGCACTGGCGCTAGTTTCAGCGCCCGCGTGCGCGGGTCATAGAAGCGGATCTCCCCCAGGCTGACGTTAGGCTCGACGAGCCCGTACTTGTTGATCAGGAAGTGGCTGACCGCGAGCGTGTGGCCGTCCGGGCTGACGGCCAGTTGCGGCGCCGACTCGACCGGCAGCGCGAACGTGCCGATCACCGCCGGGTCACGTTGCAGCGTTGCCAGCAGCGTCCCCTCCGTCTGCGGCGAGCGGTCAAGATTGACCGCCTCACGCGCCAGCAGCATCGCCAGATCCAGCTGCGGCTCGTTCACCGCCTCCGCGCCAAGCTGCCGGGCAAGCGCCACGCGGGCCTGATCGCTGGCGCGTTGCTGGTTGACCAGCGCGACCACGCTTCCGGCAACCGCAACAAGCATCAGGGCAACGATCGCCGCGAGCACCATCCGCAGGCGGCGCTGGGCGCGATCGGCCACAGCCCGGCTCGCGTCGAGGAACGCCCCCTCGGCCTGGGTGAGCTCCTGCTCGTGCGCTGCCTTCCACTCCAGCGCGGCGGCCAGCCGCGCGCCCCGGTACACGTCGGCGGCGTCCCGTCCACGCGTGTCCCAGTCGCGTGCGGCCGTGGTCAGGTGGGCGTGCAGGCGGCGGCCGATCCGGTCTTCGTCGAGCCAGGCGCGGTAGCGCGGCCACTCGCGCAGCACCGCCTCGTGGGAGAGCTCGGCCTCGCCGTCGCTGACGGTCAGCAGGCGGGCGTCGGTCAGCTTCGCCAGGACAGGGCTCGCGCCGGTGATGCGCTCCAGCTCGCCGATGGGCACCCGGCGGCGGGCCAGCGTCCCGTCCTCGCCACTGGCCAGCCGCAGCATCAGGCCGCGGGCGATCCGCCGCTCATCCTTGCCGAGCTGGTTGTAGGCGTCTTCGGCCAGCCGGGCGACAGCACCGCGCACGCCACCGCTGGCCCGGTAGCTGTCGTAGCGCAGCACCCGCCCGTCGCGGGCCCGCCACAGCTGCAGCAGCGTGGTCGACAGCAGCGGCAGCCCCCCGGGTTCTCCGGCCACATCAGCCACCAGCGCCTCGGTCAGCGGGCGCTCGACCTGCAATCCGGCGCGGGCGGCCGGCTGCTCGATCGCCCGCGCCAGCTCGTCGCGGTCCATCGGCCCGACCAGCACGTGGCTGGCGCTGACCAGCGCGGCCAGCGGCGGGTAGGAGGCAAGCGGGCCGTAGAAATCGGCGCGCAGCGACACCACCACCAGCGCCCGCCGCTCGGGGTCGCCCGCCGCCGCTGCCAGCTGCTCGGCGAACGCGGCACGCTCCTCCTCTCGCTCGCACAGGGTGAACAGCTCCTCCAGCTGGTCGACCGCGATCACCAGCCGCTCCCCAGGCGCCAACTGCCCGGCCACGTCGGGCAGCCGGTCGCCGGCCAGGGCCCGGGTCAGCTCGGCATTCGGGTGGGTGCCCGGCCGCAGCAGCACCTGCCGCCACTTCTCGCTACCCGGCAGCGCGCCGGCGCTCAGTGCGGGCAGCAACCCGGCGCGCAGCAGCGACGACTTGCCGACCCCCGACGAGCCGAGGATCCCGGCCAGAGGCGACTCCACCAGCCGCGCGAGCAGGTCGGCGATCAGGCGCTCGCGGCCGCAGAAATACTCCGCATCGGCGCGGTCGAAGAACGCCAGCCCCTTGAACGGGCAGACCTCGAGCGGGACGCCGCGGGTCACTGTCACGGTCCCGGTGCCGTCCAGGGACGCGTCGTGCCCGAGGATGGCGCGCTCGAGGTCTTGCAGCGGCCGGCTGGGTTCCAGGCCCAGTTCCTCCCGCAATAGCTCGCTCGCCTGCCGGTATGCCGCCAGCGCGTCGGCCTGCCGCCCGGCCCGATACAGCGCGAGCATCAACTGCCCGCGCAGCCGCTCGGCCAGCGGGTTGGCGGCGATCAGCGATTCGATCTCCCCGACCAGCTCACCGTCGGCACCCAGCGCCAGATCGGCCTCGATCCGATCCTCGACCGCCACCAGCCGCGCTTCCCGCAACCGCTCGATCTCACCTTGCGCGAAGGGCTCGTACGCGAAATCCGCAAGCGGCTCGCCCCGCCACAGCCCAAGCGCCGTGCACAGCCGCTCCCTGGCCCTGGCCGCATCGCCACTGGCCAGCGCCCGCCGCCCCTCACCGCCCAGCGCCTCGAACCGGACCGCGTCGACCTGCCCGGGCGCGGCCGCCAGCCGGTAACCCCGCCCCTGCGTCACGATCACCCCGGCGCCCAGCGCCTTACGCAGATGAGAGACGTACACCTGCACGGTCTTAGCGGCGGTCGCCGGGGCCCGCTCCCCCCACAACTCATCGACCAGGCGGCCGGTCGACACCGCCTCGCCACAGCGAAGCACCAACACGGCCAGCAACGCCCGCTGCTGCACGGCGCCAAGCGCCAGCGGCTCGCCGTCCCGCGCCACCTCCAGCGGCCCGAGTATCCGGAACTCCACAGCTAGCCCCCCTACCGGCCTGCTACGCGAATCTAGCAACCGGCCTGCCCGGCGGCCAGCGGCAACGTTGCTGGCAGCCAGGCGATCATGCTGCCGCACCGGTCAGGGCCCGACGTAGCCCTCGGCCGCGAAGACATTCATCTCCGCGTTGCTGTACCGCGCGCCCGCCGGAAGGCGATACGACAATGCCTGCCACTCCTGCGCCTCCGCCTGCCTGAGTTCTGCCAGCTCCGACGCCCGCAGCGGCGGCAGGATCGGCGGCAGTGCCCTCGAGCCCTGGTCGGCAGTGGCCACGGTCACCGCCCTGGCGCCGGGCTGAGCGCCGACCGCCTGGGCGCCGGCCACCGCCGCCGCAGCCACCGCCGCCCCCGCCAGCCCGAGCCCGATAAACCTGATTCGACGCTGGATGAACATCTCTGCCTCCTGCGAATCGCCGACCCCCCCGTGGGATCGGATTCGCCTCTCACCGTGCAACCCGCCAGCCAACGGCCGGTTAGCTGCGGTAAGCCCGCGGTTAATACGCCGAACCCGGCGCCGTGGCCAGCCGGTCACCCGCACCCGGCCCAATGGCGGGCACCGTGCCAGATGAGCGCGCCCTCTGATGTGAGCAGGCGCTTCCTGGACGAAGAAGTCGTCGTTGCGCCCGGCTACCCCGGTCCCGCGGCCCATTCACGATCGGGTCAGTGAAACAGCCACAAACTGCACCAAGACACCAACCACGCGGCCGGCCACAGACGAGCTTGCAGCGCGCAGCGAGCATCCCAGCTAGGGCGGCACACCAGAGTGGCCACATGCCCGGCTCACGAAGCTCTGGGCTTCCCTGCAGAGGCCAGCCCGGATGGTGATCAGCAGCAGGAACCTTGCCCGCATGCCCCCACCGGAGACGGCAACGGGCGAGCGCTGTCCGCCCCGAAAGGAACCTGGGCGCTCGATCACGCGTCAAGCTCGTCCAAGCGGCCGTCCCGCGGTGGCAGACGGCACCATCCCTGGTCGCACAGGACCGATGAGACAGACCTCCCGCGGGATAGCTCGGCGCGGTCCGCCAGATCACCGCGCCGTCCCCAAAGTTGTGCCTCAGTTTGTGTCTCATTCGCCTCTGTCCACCGGCGGCCACCTCGGTCGTGTTCGGGCAGGTCACGGACGGTGGCGGACGCCAGTGAACACGGGCCAGCATTGTTGGAAAGCGTGTTGGGGGCAACCCCTCAGGAGTTCGAATCTCCTATCCTCCGCTCTTCTGACCAGCGGCGATGCGTTGCCCTGCACAGCAGGCGGCAGAGCCAGAAAGGCGATATGCCGCTAGCAGGATGGCTGGTCCCGGTCCACTACCTGCGCAAGGATGTCTCCTTCCCCCAAGCCCGCACGACCCGCCCAGCTGGGGCGCGGTCGCTGGATGCGGCCGGTCAGATGCTCCACAGGGCCTGGGTGGGGGACAGGCGGGCGGCGCGGATCGCCGGGAGCAGGCCGGCCAGGGCGCCGATGAGCATGGCGGCGGCGATGCCGCCGGCCCACGCCTCGGGGGGAATGACGGTGGCCCAGCCCTTGTGCCGGGCGTAGACGGCGGTGGCCGCCGCGCCGGCGCCGACGCCGGCGATGCCGCCGATGGCCGCGAGCAGGGTCGCCTCGGACAGGAACTGGATGCGGATGTGGCCCTTGGTCGCGCCCAGGGCGCGGCGCAGCCCGATCTCGGAGCGGCGTTCGAGGACGGAGATGACCATGATGTTGGCCACCCCGATCGCGCCCACCAGCAGCGCGACCGCGCCCAGGCCCAGGAACAGGGTATTGAACGCCTCCTTGGTCTTGAGCTGGGCGGTGAGCGCGGCCGACGTCTGGGACACATTCACATAGGACGGGTTTTCCGGGTTGGCCTGGGCGGCCAGCAGGTTGTCCACCGCCCGGACCTGGCTGGTGGCGGCTTTGACGTAGATGGTGGAGGGATGCCCGTCGAAGCCCAGGTACTTCTCGGCGGCCGGGTAGCCGATCAGAACACTGGCGTCGATGTCGGGGGCCAGCACCGCGGGCTTGAGGATCCCGGTGACGTAGAACCACATGCCGCCGGCCCAGATCCGCTCGCCGGGCCAGATCCGGTCGATGCCCATCCGCTGCGCGGCCGCCGCGCCCAGCACGCAGACGGGTTCCCGGGCCGTGGCGGCGCTGAGGAACCTGCCCTGCGCGAGCGAGGTGCTGGCCACCCTAGGCAGGCGCAAGGTGGCGGCGTCCACGCTGAGCGCGTTGGTTTCGATCGGGTTGATGTAGGGGGACTTGTAGGCGTTGACGCCGTTGACCTGCCCGGTGTCTTGCACGGCGGTGACCCCGGGCAGCCGGGCGATCATCCCCGGGGCGGGCGTGGGCAGCTCGGCGGTCCCGCCGGCGAAGGTCTGCCCGTTCTGGACGGTGAGCAGGTTGGTGCCCAGCGCGGCGATCTCGGCGTTCAGCCCCGCCGCCGACGAGGACGACAATCCGAGCACCGCGACGATCGCGGCCACCCCGATCGCGATCCCCAGAGCCGACAGCGCGGCGCGCAGCTTGCGGGTGGCCAGCCCCACCGCGGCCAGCCGGGCCAGGTCGGCGATCCGCAGCCCGGCCGGCGCCGGCGCCGCGGGCGCCGGCCAGCCCGGCCCGGCGGCAGGCGTTGCCGTGGTCATCGGCCCTGCTCCTGCCCGGCCCGCGGCCGGGCCACCAGCCGCTCGCCCGCCTCGCCGCTGTCGGCGGCGATCCGCCCGTCGAGCATCTCAATCTGCCGGCGCATCCGGGCGGCGATGGCCTGGTCGTGGGTGACCACCACGATCGTGGCCCCGCGGGAGTTGAGGTCTTCCAGCAGGTCCAGGATCGCGGCGCCGGTGGCCTGGTCCAGGTTCCCGGTGGGCTCGTCGGCCAGCACGATCGCGGGGGAGCCGGCCAGCGCCCGGGCGATCGCGACCCGCTGCCGCTCGCCCCCCGACAGCCGGGTCGGCCGCACGGACAGCTTGTGGCCGAGCCCGACCCGCTCCAGCGCGGCCGCGGCCCGCTCCCGGCGCTCGGCGGCGCCGTATCCGGCATACAGAAGCCCGCCGGCCACGTTGGCCAGCGCGGTCTGCTGCTCGGCCAGGAAGAACTGCTGGAACACGAACCCGACCGACCCGGCCCGCAGCCCGGCCAGCTGCCGGTCCGACAAGGCGGCCACGTCCAGGCCGGTAACCCGCACCGTGCCGGAGGTCGGCTTATCCAGGGTGCCGGCCAGGTGCAGCAGCGTGGTCTTCCCCGACCCCGACGGGCCCAGCACCGCCACCAGCTCCCCGGCTCTCACCGTGAAGCTCACCCCGGCCAGCGCAGTCACCGGCGGCGACCCCGGGTAGATCTTGGTCACCGCCTCCAGTTCCAGCACCCGTGCCTGGCTGTCGGCCAGGGACGGGACCGTGCCAGAAAGCACGACCGGCCCGCCGCTCATGACGCCGGCACCACGACACGCTGCCCGGCGGCCAGACCGCTGCCCGGTCACCTGGACCATCCCGGCCGCATCATCGAACAGGCCCGGTGTCACCCGTACCAGGCGATGCCGGCCGCCCGGACGACCACCTCGACCGCATACCCGCCCGGCCGGGCCACCAGCGCCGCCACCGGCACCGCCAGCACGTCGCGCACCCGGCTGGTGGTGATGTTCACCGTCACCGGCGCCTGGTCCAGGTGCCCCGCCGCCCCCGGATGGCGCAGCCGCACCTGCACGCTGATCTTCGCCGAGCTGCCATGCCCGGTGGCGACCCTGCCGACCGACCAGATCACCCCCGGCGTCACCGACCCGTCCGGCAGCGTGATCGTCACCGGATCGCCCTTGGTCACCTCCGACTGGCTGGCGGCATCCAGGCTGATCGACACCACATGCCGGGCCGAGGTCGCGGAAAACACCGGCCCCGACGCCGCGCCGCCCAGCGACGCGCGCACCGCGGCCACCCGCAGCGCCCGCGGCTCGAACACCGCCTGCCCCAGCGGCAGCGTCCCGGTCTGCTCCAGCCCCAGCTTCGCCTGCAACTGCTCCAGCCCGTACCCGGTGTCCCAGGAGAAGTAATCCCAGCCCAGCCCGGCGATATACCCGCTGCCCGAATACCCGAGCCGCACCAGGTCACGGTTGAGCTGGGCCACATCCGCCCCGCGCACCCCCTCCGCCAGCTCCCGCCAGGCCGGCACCCTCCCGTACAGCAGGTAGGCCGGCACGCCATTGTCCGTCCGGTACAGGACCTGGCCCTGCCGGATCAGCCGGCCCGCCGCCGGCAGCCAGGTAAACGCCCCAGGCGACCCCGATGAGCCGGCGAGCCGGAAGAGCCGGACGACGGCACGCTCACCGTGTAGGACCCGGCATACCCCAGCGTCGCGCTCAGCGTCGTCTGCGCCGACAGCGTCTCCCGCCTCACCGTCGCGGTCGTGGTGCCATACAGGCCGCCGCCATTCCCCGGGCCAGACCGGCCGCGGGCGCCGAACCCGCCCGCCAGCCACACCGCGCCCGCGGCCAGCACCACCACACCGGCCACCGTGACCGTCACCCACCGGCGCCGGCTTCGCCAGCCGACCGGACTCGGCGAACTCGGCACGTTCGCTGGTCGCCGGTGTTGTCCTGGCACTCATAGCATCTCCCGCAGGGCCGTTCCGCTCCTCGTTGTACGTGGGCGACGGGTTCCATTACTTTGAGCCGCTGTTCAGCCGGGCCGCCCCGGGCGGCTCAGCGGAACCCCTATGCCTGGGGGCAGCCCGCGGTCGCATTCGTTCATCTTGTTGTCGATCTGCGGCGAATTCGGGTCGAAGCCGTGTACATGGACCAGATTGAAACCCCAGCCCGCCGCGGAGTCGTAGGTGGGGTCAGGCCAGTTCGGTATGCCGTGGGAGCGCATGCACCGGGCGAATCTCAGCATGGCGTTCAGGTCCTTCTGCGACTGGGTCTGGGTCAACTGGCCGCCGTTCGGGAGCAGGTGTGCGCAGTCGTTCTGGGCCGCCTGGTACTGGGAACTGCTGACCCCGAGCTGCTGCAGGCTGACCTTAGGCAACCCGCTAGCCAGCTCATTGCTGCTGTCGGGGTCGGGGTACTTCGGCACCCCGTGCGAGCGCATGCAGCGGGCGTAGTCGATCCCTATCTGGGAGTTCGCTGACCCTCCGCGCATTCGATGAGCCGCCGGAGCCGGTGGATGACGGGCTGCCGCTGCATGCCGCCGCCAGCAGGGCCAGGGCGGCCGTGGCGATGATGGCGGCCGCGGCTCGCGCTGGCCGCGGCCATGCCCGCCGTGGCCGCATGACGCGGGTGCTGTCGTTCATCATGCCCTCCTCGGGGGCTGGGTCGTGGCTGCGCTCGGCCGCCGGTGCGCACCGGGACTAGCTGGTTACGCGTTCATGGGCTGCTCCGCCCGGAGTGGTCCGCGGCGCCACGGCCCTCCCGGTCTAGCAGGCAGCCGATGACAGGAGCCGAACACTGGTTGTTAGGCCGATGTCATCCGGGCAGGCGCACAATGTGCAGGTGCGGGTGCTGGTCGTGGAGGATCACGTCGCGCTGGCCAACCGGATCGGCGAGGGCCTGCGCGACGCCGGTTTCGCCGTCGACGTGGTCTACGACGGCGCCGCGGCGCTGGAGCACACGGCGAGCACCGGCTACGACGTGGTCGTGCTCGACCGCGACCTGCCGGCCGTGCACGGCGACCGGGTCTGCCGCCGGCTGGTGCGCGACGGCTCGCCCAGCCGCATCCTGATGCTGACCGCGGCCGCCGACGTCGAGGACCGGGTCGACGGGCTGGAGCTGGGCGCCGATGACTACCTCGGCAAGCCGTTCGCCTTCGGGGAGCTGATCGCGCGCATCCGCGCCCTGGGGCGGCGCGGACCCGGCTCGCCCGCGGTCGTGCAGCGGGGTGACCTGGTGGTCGATCGCGCGCGGCACCGCGCCAGCCGCGCCGGCATCCCGCTGACCCTGACCCGCAAGGAGTTCGGCGTGCTGGAGTGCCTGGCCGGCGCGGACGGCGCCGCGGTCAGCGCCGAGGAGCTGCTCGAACACGTGTGGGACGCGCACGCCGACCCGTTCAGCAACACGGTCGCGGTGACCGTCGGGCGGTTGCGGCGCAAACTCGGCAACCCGCCGCTGATCGAGACCGTCGCCGGCGTCGGCTACCGGCTGTGAGCAGGCTTCTCAGCGCCCGGTCGCGGCTGACGCTGCTCTACACGTCGCTGTTCACCCTCGGCGGGACCGCGCTGGTACTGATCACCTACCTGCTGGTCGCGCACACCTTGCACCCCACGGCGACCCCCACGATCCCGCCGGCGATCCAGCAAGCTCTCGAGCGGTGCCTCCAGGCGGCGCAGACAGGCGCCCCCGGCGTCATGCAGAAGTGCGCCGCGGTGTATGCCAGCGGTGTCCAGGCCGGCGCCGCGGCCCAGCGCAGCACGACGCTCACCCACCTGCTGACCTACTCGCTGCTCAGCCTGGCCGGCGCCACGCTGATCGCCGCGGCCGCGGGCTGGATCGCCGCCGGGCGCATCCTGCGCGCCGGTGCACCGGCTCACCGCAGCTGCCCGCGCGGCAAGTGAGCAGAACCTGTCCCAGCGCATCGCCCTGCAAGGCCCGCGCGACGAGCTGCGCGAGCTCGCCGACACGTTCGACACCATGCTCGAACGGCTCGACCGCGCGTTCACCAGCCAGCGGCAGTTCATCGCCAACGCGAGCCATGAGCTTCGCACGCCGCTGACCGTCATGCGCACCGCGATGGACGTCGTCCTCGCCAAGCCGGAGCCGACGCGCGAGGAGCTGGCGTCGATGGCCGCCGAGGTCCGCCAGGCCGTCGATCACTCCGAGCGGCTCATCGAGGCACTGCTGGTACTGGCGCGCAACGATCAGGCGCGCGCCCTCACCGACCCGCTGGACCTGGCCGCCATCGCCGAGGACGCACTCGAGGCACGTACCGCCAACGGCATCATCACCACTACCGCCACGCTCGGCGAAGCCCCGGTGACCGGCGACCAAGTGCTGCTCGAACGGCTCGTCGCCAACCTGCTCGACAACGCCGACCGCTACAACATCGCGGGCGGCACCGTCACGATCTCGACGACCGCCCACGACGCGGCATCCGTCCTGCGCGTAGTCAACACCGGAACGGTAGTCCCCGCCGACATGGTCGAACGCCTGTTCCTGCCGTTCACCCGGCTCGACGACCGCACCCGCCACGACGGCTTCGGCCTCGGCCTCGCCCTCGTCTCATCGATCGCCGCGGTGCACGGCGGCACCGTGACACGCCACCGCCGTCCCCGCCGGCGGCCTCGACGTCACCGTCCGCCTCCCGCGACGCGACAACGCCGTTAAACCGGCACCGGCCGCCACCTGAACGCCCGCGTCCCACCGCCGCAGTCAGCACGGACGGGGGCAAGGTTGAGCGCCCATGAGATCGCCTCGACGCTCACCAGGCACCACCTCGCCGCCGTCGCTCCGCGCACCCGATCTCAGGCCCGGCGCTTATCTCAGTTCTTGTCTCATTCACCCCGTCCTGGGCCGTTCGCAGACGGTCGCCCTGATCGTGTTCGCGCAGGCCGCGGACGGTGACGACCGCCGGTGAACGCGGGTCAGCATTGTTGGAAAGCGTGTTGGGGGCAACCCCTCAGGAGTTCGAATCTCCTATCCTCCGCCACTCTGATCTGCGGAATCGCCGGCAGCGCAGCTGGCCTGCGGGGTCTTTGCGCTGGCGTGGTCTCAGTTATGGGCCCGCCGGTACATTCGTGCTGTGGCCCGGCCCCGAGGATTCCACCCGCCATTTCATCCGATCGTGCTCATCCAGCTGCCGGCGCGGATGCGGCGCCGCGTCGCGGGCAGGTTCTGATGCCGGTCGGGTACTGGTGGACGGTCGCGGTCATATCGTGGGGCGTGGCGTGCGCGCTCACCCGGTGGCGCAGGCTCGGCCCGTTCTCCAGGATCCCTGCGCTGCTCGCCAGCGAACTGCCGTTCATCGGGGGATACCTGCTGATCGCGTCAACCGTGCTCGCGCTCGCCGACGGTGACCTGGACTCGCCGGGCGGTATCGCCGGCGCCGCGGTCGCGCTGCTCGCGCTGGCCGGCTTGGTGGTGGTGGTGGGCCAGGCGCTGCGCGCGGATGCGGCGTTGCACAACGCCGGCAGGCCGGAACGGCCGTGGAGCCGGATCCTGCGGGCCCCGTTTTTCCCGGGCCGGCTCGACGTGGTCCGGGTGCGCGGCCTTGCCTACGGCGACGGGCCGCGCCGCACGCTGGACGTATACCACCGCCGCGACCGGCCGGCTAGCGCGCCGATCCTGCTGCACTTCCATGGCGGCGGCTTCTACTCCGGCAACAAGGCCCGCGAAGCACGGCCGCTGATCCGGCACCTGACCAGCCGGCGCGGCTTCGTCTGCGTAAGCGCGAACTACCGGCTGCAGCCGCACGTGACACTCGCCGACCAGGTGGCCGACGTGCGCAACGCGATCGCCTGGGTACGCGCCCACGCCACGGAATATGGCGCTCAACCCGGCACGCTGTTCCTCGCCGGCAGCTCAGCCGGCGCGAATCTGGCGATCCGGGCAGTATGCGAGGGCCAGACCGGCATCGCGGGCCTGATCTGCCGCTACGGCTACTACGGCGACCTCGCGCCGCGCGGCGACATGCCACCCATGCTCGTGGTGCACGGCGAGAAGGACATGTGGATATCTCCCTCGGACGTGCGCGCCTTCGTGGAGCGGGTCCGCGCCGTGTCAGGCCACCCGGTCATTTACGCCGAGCTACCCGGCGCACACCACGACTTCGACGTGTACGAGTCCATCCGGTCCGCCGCGGTCAGCCGGGCAGTGGAACAGTTCATCGCGAGTGCGGGAACCAGTAGCGCAGCGCCCCGGCCGCACCCGCGGCCAGCATGATGATGACGGCGGCGACCGCAGCGGCTGGCGATAACCGTCGTGCAGCAGGTGCCAACGGCCGATCCTTATAGGCCAGGCACCCGCAGGGCTGGGCCGTAAAGGCCGCCGGAACGGCGTCCTGGTCCTGCGCTAGGTGACTGCGGCAGGCGTGTCCAGCCACCCCCGCTCCGCCGAGCACCGGCGTGCGCTCTCCAGGAAGCGTTCCGTCGCCTCTGACTGACCGCGCACCGGCCAGAGAATCGACCATTCAGCCATGATTTCCGGCTGGACGAGCTTGCGAGCCGTGATGCCCGGGTCTCCGGCCGCGGCATTGCGGGCGAACGACGCCAGCGGCAGGCCGACCTCGTGCGTAGCCCGCAATCGGGCAACCATCGCCTGGGGTGGCGGGTCGGCGAAGGCGCGGATTTCCGGCTGAAAGCCGTTCTGCTCGCATGCTGCGACGACGCGGTCGTAATAGCCGGGCGAGAGCTCGCGCGGAAACAACAGGAGCGTCTCGCCCGCGAGGCTCACGACCGGGACCGGGTCCTCCTCGGCAAGGCGATGGTGGCTGCCGACCAGCAGGGCCAGCGGCTCCGCACGCAGCGGCCGGCCGCGCACTCCGCGCATGGGCTCCGGGAATAGCGCCAGCCCGACGTCCAGTTCGCCGGCCAGCACCCGGCCGGCGATCTGGGAGCTGAAGTGCTCGGCAGCTATGACGGTCAGGTTCGGGCTGTCGTGCTCGACGGCGGTCACGATCGCGCTGAGGGTCTCGTAGCCGGCCATCGGGGCGTAACCCAGCCGGACTGTCCCGGCGATGCCGGCGCCCGCCAGGCGGGCTCGCTCCGCCGCGCGTTCGAGGGCGCTCAGCGCGATCGGGGCTTCCTCGAGGAGCGCCCGGCCGGCGGCGGTGAGCGCTACCTGCCGGCTGTTGCGGACGAACAGGTCAGTGCCGAGGGCGCGCTCCAGATTGTGGATCTGGTTGCTGAGCGACGGCTGAGAGATGTACAGGCTCGCCGCTGCGCGGCTGAAGTGCAGTTCGCGCGCGACGGCCAGGAAATAGCGCAGCAGCCGGGGATCGAGATCCATAGCCGGAAGCTATCACTGGCAGGGGCAACGGGTCTTGGACGCGCAACCCCGCGGGTGGCTTAACTGATAGTTGAAGGCTCAATTATCCGACGAAGGGCCTGACGGTGGCGGCAGGCAGAGGAGTAACGATGACAACAGCAATAGTGGGGGTCGGCAACATCGGGAGCACCGTTGCCCGGCACCTGACAGCCGGCGGCGAGTCCGTCGTCCTAGCCGCGAAGGACCTGTCGCGCGCGCAGGCGCTCGCCGAAGAACGAGGGCCGCTGGCGCGCGCTGCTTCGGTGGCGGACGCGATCAGCGGGGCCGACGCGGTGCTCTTCGCGGTGTGGCTCGACACGATGCGAGAGCTGATCCCCGAGCAGGCGAACCTGCTCACGGGCAAGGTCGTCATCGACCCATCGAACCCGATTGGCTTCGACGCATCAGGACAGCTGATGCGGACCCTGCCCGACGGCGAATCCTCGGGCTCGGTCGTGGCGGCGCTGCTTCCCGCGGAAGCGCACTACGTGAAGGCCTTCGGGACGCTTGGCGCCGACGCCCTGGCCGTCAGCGCCAACCGCGACCCGCTGGCCGTGCTGTTCTACGCCACCGACGACGACGCCGCGGACAAGACGATCAACCGGCTGATCCGCGCGGCCGGATTCGAGCCGTGGAAGGCCGGCGGCGTTGACGCCGCAGGCCGGATCGAGGCGCCCGCCGGTGACCTGCATCAGTACGGCTTCAACGGTGAGGTCGTCGACCTCGCTCGAGCCCGGACCGCCACCGCGGGTTCCCGCGCCTGAGCCCTGCTGTCACCGGCGGGAACCGGTGAGCACCGCCGGCAGCAGGCGCTGAAGGACGGCGCTAGGGCGGCGGAGGGGACGGGCGGATAGCTGGCGGTCCGCACGGCGGTCCCGGCGGGCGTCACTGACGATGCGGTGAATCTCGGCCCGGCGGTTCATGTCGGCAACGTCGAGCTTGGTGATCTGGTACAGGATGTAGGGGTGCATTTTCATTTCTCCTTGGTGCTGCCTGGTGGCTTGTTCTGAGCATGCGGCTAAGGCCGCCCGGGGCGGATCGGGCGAATGCCCCGTTTCCCGGCGCCCGGCTGCTTAGATTTCCCGCAGCTTGCTAAGGCGCGCCCGCCAGCACAGGTAAGAGCGTCTGCGTCCGCAGAGTGGACCTCAGCAGTCCCGCCCGCCTCGGCACGCTCCCCGGTCTTGACAAGCAGCGGGGCAGGCCTAATGATGATTCGGTCAGACGACCGAACGAGAGCCTTGGGCCGGCCTAGTCAGCGCGTGGAGGATTCATGGTGGCGGAGCAGGACACCCGGTTGCGGATCCTGGCCGCGGCCAAGGGCGTGCTGATGGATGCCGGCTACGCGAACCTGTCGACACGGGGCATCGCGGAAGCAGCGGGGGTGCCGCTGAGCCAGATTCACTACCACTTCGGGTCGAAGCAGAAGCTGATGCTTGCGGTGCTGGACATGGAGAACCGGGCGCGGCTTGCCCGGCAGGAGGCGATGTTCGAGTCCGACAAGCCGTTGTGGGAGCAGTGGCTGCAGGCCTGCGACTTCTTCGACGACGACCTTGAGTCGGGCTATGTGCGGGTGCTGATGGAGATGACGGCGGCGGGCTGGTCGAACCCGGAGATCGCGGAAGCGGTATCCACCCAGGTACAGGGATGGTTCGATCTTCTCGCCGAGGTGGCGCAGCGAGCGGCCAAGCGGTTCGGTTTGCTGAGCCCGTTCACGCCGGAGGAACTGGCCGCCCTGGCGGGCCTGCCGTTCCTGGGCGCAGAAGCGGTGATTCTGCTCGGCCTTGGCGACTCGAAGATTGCGGGGCGCCCGGCGCTGCGCAAGATCGGTGACCTGCTGCGGGCGCTCGAAGAGCGGCCGGAGCCAAGGCAGTCGCCATGAGGGCCTGCTACCCCGACAGCGATGGGTTCGTCGTTCGTGACGGTGCCGAGATCCGGTATGAGCGCTACGGGGAGGGCTGGCCGGCGATCCTGCTGCTGCCGCCCTGGTCGCTCGTGCATTCCCGGCACTGGAAGATGCAGATCCCCTATCTGGCGCGGCATTTCACGGTGGTGTGTTTTGACGGGCGGGGCAGCGGCGGCTCCAGCCGGCCGGCCGACGCGAGCGCCTACAGCGACGTGGCGTTCGCGTCGGATGCGCTGGCGGTGATGGACGCCGCCGGAATCGGCAGCGCGGTCCTGGTCAGCGTCTCACGCGGCGCGTTGTGGGCGCTGCGGCTGTGCGCCGAGCATCCGGACCGGGTGCTGGGGTCGGTGTTCATCGCGCCCAGCGCACGGCTGATGCCGCCGCCTGCCGAGCGCCGGGTAGAGCGCTTCGACGAGGTGATCGACGACCCGGTCGGCTGGCAGACCTATAACGCCCACTACTGGAAGACCCACTACTCCGATTTCGTCACGTTCTTTGTGGAGCGCATCTTCACCGAGCCGCACTCGACGAAACCGATCGAGGACGCGACCGGATGGGCGCTGGAGACCGATGGCGAGACGCTGGCGGCCGCGGACCGCGGCATTGAACGCTGTGACGCGGCGGCGACCCGGCGGCTGGCCGCGCAAGTGGACTGCCCGGTCCTGGTGATGCCCGGCACGCAGGATGGGGTGCGCGGCTGCGCCGAGGGCGAGGCGCTGGCCAGTTGCACAGGCGGCGCGATGGTGACGCTGGAAGGGTCGGGCCATTTCCCGCATGTCCGTGATCCGGTCCGGGTCAACCTGCTGATCAGGCAGTTCGCGGAAAGGGGTCCGGCGATGATGCACACCGTAACCTGGACTCGCGGCCCGTGCCGCCCGAGGCGCGCTCTGTACCTTTCCTCCCCCATCGGGCTCGGCCACGCCCGCCGCGACGTGGCCATCGCCAAGGAGCTGAAACGGCTCCGTCCCGAACTTGAGATCGACTGGCTGGCTCAGCACCCGGTGACCGCCGTGCTCGATGCCGAGGGCGAGCACATCCACCCCGCCAGCCGGTGGCTGGCCAGCGAATCCGCACACGTCGCCGCCGAGGCGGCCGGGCACGATCTGCACTGCTTCCAGGCGCTGCGCCGGATGGACGAGATCCTGGTGGCCAACTTCATGGTGTTCCAGGAGGTCGTCGAGGAAGGCTGCTACGACCTGGTCATCGGAGACGAAGCCTGGGACGTCGACTACTACTGGCACGAGAACCCGGAGCTGAAACGCGGCCAGAACGTGTGGCTCACCGATTTCGTCGGCTACCTGCCGATGCCCGACGGCGGGGACAGGGAAGCCTTCCTGACCACTGACTACAACGCCGAGATGATCGAGCACATCGACCGCTACCCGTGGATCCGGGACCGGGCCATCTTCGTCGGGAACGACGAGGACATCGTGCCGGGCACCTTCGGCGGGAGCCTGCCAGCCATCAGGGACTGGACCACGCGGCACTTCTCCTACTCCGGCTACATCACCGGCTTCACGCCACCCAAGCCCGATGAGGTGGCACCGCTCCGCTCCCGGCTGGGATACCGCGACGACGAGCTGGTCTGCGTGGTCGCCGTCGGCGGCAGCGGCGTCGGCCGGTCCCTGATCGAGAAGGTCGTCGCCGCCTACCCGCTGGCCAAGAAGGCCGTGCCGGAGCTGCGGATGGTCGTGGTGACCGGCCCCCGCATCGATCCGGCGGACTTCCCCCAGCGCGCCGGCCTTGATCTGCACGGCTACGTCCACCGGCTCTACGAGCATCTGTGCGTCTGCGACCTCGCCATCGTCCAGGGCGGGCTGACCACCACCATGGAGCTGACTGCCGCCCGGCGCCCGTTCCTCTACTTCCCGCTCGGGCACCACTTCGAGCAGAACTTCCACGTCCGTCACCGGCTCGACCGCTACGGCGCCGGCCAGTACATGGACTACGCCACCACCGACCCCGACCTCATCGCCGCCCGCATCACCGAACTGGCCGGAAAGCCCGTCAGCTACCGCGACGTCGAGACCGACGGTGCGGCCCGCGCCGCCCAGCTCATCGCCGAACTCATCTAGAAGCCAGCCCCTTGTATCACCGGACACCCGTCCGGCTCTGCACAGTAGATCGGTCGGTCGATCGAATTAAGACCGGCATCCATCAAGAGAGGAACCAAGAAAATGACCGCAACCGAGATCCCCGTCGACAACGGCGTCAACGTCGAAGCGCTGCTCGGCGTCCGCTCAGCCCTGCCCAGCACCCCGGACATCGCCAAGTTCCAGTGGCGTTCGACGGTGTCGTGGGTCAACGGCACGCACAGCCGCTCCGATGTCGAGACGTTCTACGGCTTCGGCGAGGAGCAGCAGCACCACACGACCTTCAGCTACGACGCCGACCACCCGCTGCAGTTCGCCGCCAAGGACCAGGGCGTCACCCCGGTGGAGTACGTCCTGGTCGGCCTCGGCAGCTGCCTGACCGCCGGGATAGCCGCCGTGGCCCAGCAGCGGTCGATCCAGCTGCGCTCGGTACGGGCCACCCTGGCCGCCGAGATGGACCTGCACGGGATCCTGGGCGCCGACCCCGATGTCCGCAACGGCTTCAGCGGGGTCACCGTCAGCTACCAGATCGACGCCGACGCCACCGCCGAGGAGATCCAGGCGCTGGTCGCCCAGTCGCAGAAGCGCTCCGCCGTCTACGACATCATCACCAACCCGACCAGCGTCACCGTCAACGTCGGCTGATCCGGTCCAGGCAAGCAGGGAGGAGCAGCCGTGCCGAGTACAACCACCGTGATTATCGGTGCTGGCCACTGCGGGCTGGCCATGAGCGCCTGCCTTACCGCGCGTTCGATCGACCACGTCATCCTCGAACGCGCAGAGGTAGCGAACTCGTGGCGCACGCAGCGGTGGGACTCGCTGCGGCTGCTCACCCCGAACTGGATGACCCGGCTGCCCGGATATCAGTACCGCGGCGCCGACCCGGACGGCTACCTCAGCGCACGGGAAGTCGCGGCGATGCTCACGGACTACGCCCAGCGCATCCGCGGCGCCGGTACGGACCGGCACGACGGTGACCTCGGTCCGGGCGGCCGGAGGCGGCTTCGTCGTGCGAACCGACCAGGGCGTCTGGCACGCGCCGACGGTGGTTCTGGCCTGCGGGGGTGCCACGTTGCCCGCGGTGCCGGGGCTGGCGCGGCTGGTGCCGGCCGGAATCTCCTCGGTCACCCCGGCGGGCTACCGCAGCCCCGGCGAGCTGCCCCCGGGCGGTGTCCTGGTGGTCGGCGCCTCGGCCAGCGGGGTCCAGCTCGCCGACGAGCTGCACCGCTCCGGGCGCCCGGTCACACTCGCCGTCGGCGAGCACGTCCGCATGCCGCGTACCTACCGCGGCCGGGACATCCTGTGGTGGCTGGACGCCGCCGGGGTGCTGGACCAGCGCTACGACGAGGTTGATGACCTGGTGCGGGCGCGGAATGTGCCCTCGATGCAGCTGGTGGGCACGCCGGGCCGAACGGTCGACCTGAACGCCCTGAGCTCTGCCGGAGTGCGGCTGGCCGGCCGCCTGGCCGGGATCCAGGACGGGGTCGCCCAGTTCTCCGGCTCCCTGCCCAACGTGTGCGCGCTGGCCGACCTGAAGCTAGGGCGGCTGCTGGACACGATCGACGCCTGGGCAGGGACCGCTGGTGAGCGGTTCGCGCCCACGGCCGTGCGCGCCGCGCCGCTGGGCCTGGACCTGCGCTCGGGCGAGATCAGCACGATCGTCTGGGCGACCGGATACCGGCCTGATCTGTCCTGGCTGCATGTCCCGGTGCTGGACCGCAAGGGCCGGATCGTCCACGACGGCGGTGCGACAGCCAGCCCGGGCCTGTATGTGATCGGCATGCCGTTCCTGCGCCGCCGCAAGTCAACCCTGATAGACGGCGCGGCCCGCGACGCCGCCGAGCTGACCGCGCATCTCGCCGGCCACCTCGACGCACTCGCCGGCCGCCGCGAAAGGAACGCCTCATGAACGAGCACCCCCTGGCCACAGCGATATCCACGGCCGTGGCCAGCCGCGACAGCGCCGCGCTGGCCGCCGCGGTCACCGGCACCGTCCGGCTGCGGGCGCTGCTGCCCGGCGGCCCGATCCAGGCGCAGGGCCGCGACCCCGTCGTGGCCTGCTTCGGCGGGTGGTTCGCCGACTTTGACACCGTCGAGCTGGTGGAATCAGCCGGCGAGGCGGTGGCCGACCGGCTGCTGATCCACTACCGGCTGAACGTGACCCGGCGCGGCACCCGCTGGACCTGCACCCAGACCTCAGTCTGCAAGACCAGACAACGGCCAGCTGGCCACCATCGACCTGCTCTGCTCAGGCTTCCGCGAGATCAAGCCGACCAAGATACCCAACCCGGCACTGAACGCGTGGGGCGATCTACGACCTGGACAACCCCTACCCGCTGTTCGCGCAGGTTCAGGCGGACGGCCCGGTGCACGAGGTGACGCTCGCCGACGGGCACCGCGCGTGGCTGATCGTCGGTCACGAGGAGGCGAAGGCCGCTCTCACCCACGCCGCCCTGTCCAAGGACATGCACGCCGCACTCGCCCGCGACGGGGCGGTGGTCGCCGAGGGCCTGCCCGGACCCGCCTTCGCCCGGCACATGCTCAGCGTCGACCCGCCCGACCATACCCGGCTGCGCCGGCTGGCCTCGGCTGCCTTCAGCCGGCCACGGATCGCGGCCCTCCGGCCACGTGTCCAGGCGATCGTCGACGGGCTGCTGGACGACCTCGAGGCCGCCGGCGGCGACGGTGCCGTCGACCTGGTCAAGGGCTTCGCTTTCCCGCTGCCGTTCACCGTGATCAGCGAACTGCTCGGCGTCCCTGAACCAGACCGGGATCAGCTCGGGAGCTGGTTCATCACGCTGCTCACACCGTCGTCGGCGCCCGAGCCGCAGGCCGAGGCCGTGGCGGCCTCGGCGAACATCGTGCAGTATCTGACTGAGCTGCTCGCCCGCAAGCGCGCCGCCCCCGGCCAGGACCTGGTCACCGACCTGGTCCGCGCGGCCGATCAGGACGGCGCGCTGTCCGAGCAGGAGATGCTCTCCACGATCTTCCAGCTGGTCGTCGCCGGGCACGACACCACGACCAGCCTCATCGGCAACGGCACCGTGGCGCTGCTGCGCACCCCCAGCAGCGCGACGCACTCGTCGCCGACCCGGCCCTGATACCGCACGCGATCGAGGAAATCCTGCGCTGGGACGCACCCGGTGCCCCACTCGACGTTCAGGTACACCACCCAGGACGTCACCCTCGGCGGCACCCTCATTCCCGCCTACAGCCAGGTCATCATCTCCCTGGCCGCCGCCAACCGCGACCCAGCCCGCTACCCCGGCCCCCAGGCACTCGACATCACCCGCACCGACACCAGCCACCTGGCCTTCGGCCACGGCATCCACCACTGCCTCGGAGCCCGGCTGGCCCGGCTCGAGGGCCTCATAGCATTCACCACCCTGCTCACCCGCTTCCCCGCCATGCAGCTCGCCGTCCCACGATCAGCACTGCGCTGGGGCCACGGCGACGGGCTGGTCCTGCGGGGCCTGACCGAACTGCCGGTCATCCTCCGCCCGTAATGGTGATCGCGGAGGGTAGGAGTTCTGCGTGATGAATGAGCAGACACGGGCGCGTTACCCGGACGAGTCCGGCTACGTCCAGCGCGATGGGGTGCAGGTCTACTACGAGGCCTACGGCGCGGGCGAACCCGCCATCTTGTTCCTGCCAACCTGGGAAATCGTCCACTCCCGGGCCTGGAAGTTCCAGATTCCCTACTTCGCCCGGCATGGCCGGGTGGTGACGTTCGACCGGCGCGGCAACGGGCGTTCCGGCCGCCCGCTCGACGTGGCCGCCTATGACCGGCGGGCAGCAGTCGGCGATGCGCTCGCAGTGCTGGACAGAGCTCACGCCGAGCGCGTGACCGTCGTGTCGTGGTGCGGCGCCGGGGACGATCTGATCCTCGCCGCCGAGCATCCCGGGCGGGTCGCGGGCCTGGTGCTGATCGCGCCCGATCTGCTGCTGACCGACGACCCCGCCGACGAGGAAGGCCCCTACCCCTTCGACCAGGAGCTGGTGACCCAGGAGGGCTGGGCGAAGTGGAATCGCCACTACTTTCTCCGCGACTGGCCCGGGTTCGTGGAGTTCTTCTTCACCCAGACGTTCACCGAGCCGCACTCGACCAAGCAGACCGAAGATGCGATCGGGTGGGCCTTGCAGACCGATCCGCAGACGATCGTCCGCGGAATGGACGCGGAATGGACCAACGACCGGGACAGCATCGTGCGGCTCGGCGCGCAAGTGCGCTGCCCGACCCTGGTCATCCAGGGATCACAGGACGCGGTCGTGGGACCTGCGCGCGGGGCTGCCGTGGCCGACGCCATTCCGCATGCGCAGCTGATCACGCTCGAAGGCTGCGGCCACGCACCACACCTGCGCGACCCTGTGATCACCAACCTCCTCATCCGGCACTACGTATCCGGCCTGGGAAAACCGGTTGCTTCCGGCCGTGACATACGTGCTGAATACTCCGCATGACAGACATTCAGGGCTCTTACGATGAGCTCTTCTCCGCCGTGCCCAGCGCGCTGGCCGGGCTGCTGAACGACGGGGACACGGGTGGCTCGGTTGCCGTTCTTCGTGGACGGCGAGCCGGTCGTGGACGTCTGGGGCGGGTTCGCCGACGCGGACCGCACGGTTCCCTGGCAGCAGGACACGATCGTCCTTGTGTATTCGGTCACCAAGACCATGACCGCGCTGTGCGCGCTGATGCTGGCCGACCGCGGCGAGCTCGACCTGGACGCACCGGTCAGCCGGTACTGGCCGGAGTTCGCCGCGGCGGGCAAGGAAAAGGTGCTGGTGCGGCACCTGCTCGGGCACACCGCGGGCCTGCCCCACTGGGACGGGCCGGTCGAGGAAATCTACGACTGGCCGGCCGCCACGGCACGTCTGGCCGCCACGGCCCCCCTGTGGGAACCGGGAACCGAGGCCGGATACCACTCGCTGACCCAGGGGTTCCTGGTGGGCGAGGTCATCCGCCGGATCACCGGCCAGACCGTGGCCGGCTTCTTCGCCGCGGAGGTGGCCGGGCCGCTCGGGGCCGACTTCCGCATCGGGCTGCCCGCCGAGCATGACCACCGGGTGGCGGCCACGGTCCCGCCGCCAGGCCGCGATGAGGACTACGCCGCCAGCTCGGCCGCCCCCAGCGATGCGCCTCCCCCGCCGGGCACCACCCTCCGGGTCCGTGACGGGAACAGCGTCGCCTGGCGCCGCGCGCAGAACCCCGCGGTGGGCGGGTACGGCAACGCCCGCTCGGTCGCCCTCGTGCAGTCGGTGATGGCCTGCGGGGGCGCGGTGCGCGGACGGCGGCTGCTGTCGCAGGCCGGCTGTGACCGCGTCACGGAGGAGCAGGGCGTGGACAGCCTCCTGGGCGTGCCCGTCCACTGGGGCCTGGGCTACGCGCTGTTCGGCAGCAACTACGGGTGGGGCGGCTGGGGCGGGTCCATCGTCATGGTCGACCCCGGTGAACGCATGGCGGTGGCGTACGTGACGAACCAGATGCGCGAGCCCGCCGACGACACCCGGGGGCTGGAGATCATCACGACCGCCTACGAGGGGCTCCAGGGCCTGCGGGCCTGATCCGCCGGGTCAGGCCCGCGCCTCGCACGACGATGGGCACATCGCTCCACGTCCGGATGCGCCGGCACACCGCCAGCCCGTCCTGGTCCGGCAGGCCCAGGTCGAGCACGATCACCTCAGGCGCGCGGATGGCCACCTGGCCGAGCCCGTCGGCGCCGGTCTGCGCGGTCCAGACCTCGTGGCCAAGGGCCGTCAGCCCCACGCTGCAGACGCCCAGCAGGTCCGGGTCGTCGTCAACGATGAGAATCCTGGGCAAGCTCCCGCTCCCCTCCCTCCCGCTCGTCCGCGACGCTGGCGGCGGCGGGCAGCGTGAAGCAGAACCGTGCACCGCCACCGGGCGCATCCTCCACCCAGATGCGCTGCCCGTGGGCCTCGACGAACGTCCTGGCGATGGTCAGGCCAAGACCCGCGCCCGCATCGTTGTCCCGCCGCACGAACATCGTGAAGATCTCATCGCGCTGGCTGGGGCTGACCCCGGGACCGTGGTCGGTCACCGAGACCTCGATGGTCTCCGGCCCGGCGAGCCGGGCGCCGACGGTGATCGGGGCGTCTTTCGGGCTGTGCCGGACCGCGTTGTGCACGAGGTTGCTGAGCACCCGGGTGATCAGCACGATGTCCACGTCGGCCGGCGGGAGGCCGTCCGCGAGCTGCACCTCCAGCGGGTGCCCGCGCAGCGCCGGGCCAAGGTCACTGGGCAGGCCGGCCAGCAGGTCGGCGACCTGGGTGAGGCTGCGCCGCGGTTCCAGCACCCCCGCCTGGATGCGGCTCATGTCCAGCAGGTTGGCCACCAGGTCCGCCAGCCGGTCGGCCTGCACGTCGATGAGCCGGGCCAGGCCCTGCCGGGCCTCAGCGGTGAGCTCGAGGCCGGGGTCGGCCAGCGTGGACGACGACGCCTTGACCGAGGCCAGCGGCGCGCGCAGGTCGTGCGCCACCGCGGCGACCAGCGTCCTCGCCAGCTGCGCCATCTCCTCGGTCAGCCGGGTCGCCAGTGCCTGCTCGCGCAGCTGGGCCCGTTCCACGGCGAGCGCGATCTGGTTGGCGAACAGCAGCAGCGGCTCACGCTCACTGCGGCTGACCGCCGGGCCGGACAGGGCGAGCAGCCCGACCGGCCGCCCGGCGGCGGTGAGCGCGAGAAGCAGCAGGTCACCGGGCGGGTACGCGGGCCCGCCCGCGGCCTCCACGGTCCCCGGCGGTGGCGGCACGATCTGGCGCAGCTGCTCGGCGCTGAGCGGCTCGCCCGCGGCCGCGGCCACCTCGAGCCGGCCCGCCCTGGGCAGCAGCAGCGCGACCTGCTCCGCCCCGAACACCTCGGCGAGCGTGGTGACGATCGCCGGCAGCAGGTGCTCCACCGGCTTGTCCTCCAGCAGCAGGCCGGACACCGCGAACAGCTCCCGGAGTTCGGTGCCCAGCCGGCGTTCCTTGGCCCGGGCGGAGTTCATCCCGGCGACCACCATGGCGACGGGAACCATCACCACCAGGTACACGCCGAGCGCGGCCCAGTTCTGCGGTGCTCCCACGGCCCAGGTGAGGTAGGGCGGGATGAAGAAGACGTCATAGACCAGGAACCCGACGATCACGCTGATGACGCCCGCCGGGAAACCGCCCACAACCACGCCGATAACCACCGGCACGATCAGGATCAGCGCCGACGTGGCGACGGTCAGGCTGGCCCGCAGCGGCACCAGGGCCACGGTGAGCACCAGCATGCTGCCCAGGGCCGCCGCCGTGCCCGCGACGGTTCGCTTCAGCGCGGCCTTCCTGTCCCAGCCGGCCTCACCCTGCGCGCGCAGCAGCTTCGTCATCGGTGACCTCTGAAGACCACCTTAGATTGACGAGTGCCAGGCGACGATTACTTCCGTCGCTGGCGCAGCACGAGGACCGTGCAGCCCGCTTCCCGCATCAGCTTCTCCGGCAGGCCGCCGAAGAACAGCGCGCCGAGCGCCGTCCGCGGGCGCCGCGCCACCACCAGGACCTCGGCGCGCCAGGCCCGGGCCTGGACCGCGATCGCGCGGGTGAGCCGCTGCCGGGGCGCGTCCACAACCACGCCGCTCGCCGCTACTCCCCTGGCCCAGACACTGGCCAGCGCCCGCTCCAGGACCGCGGTAGCTTCCTGGCTGGTCTCCAGGTAGAAGCGGCCCCCGCCGCCGCGCACCGCGGGGTCCCACATCCGCACGTGCACGACCCGGAGCCGGCCGCCGGTCGCGGCGCAGAAGCTGGCCGCCGCCGCGAGCGTCTTATCCTCCTGGCCGTCTGGGCCGACCGGGACGCAGATCCGCTGGAAGGGCAGGCCGCCGCCGCCGGAACCGGCATGGGTGGGCGGGATGAAGAACATCGGCATCATCATGCCTGCGCATCGAAAGAACCTCACACCAGAGCGGCCCGACGGTGCCCTCAGCATGCGGGGTTCCCCGGTAACTGCGAGGTCAACAAGCCCCCGGTTCCGGTAGAAAAACGGTGAACGGGCCCCCGGCGGGCAGGCCGTCCCGCGGGGCGGCCGTCCCGCGCGGCCGGCCGGTCACCAGGGCCCGCAGCAGGTCCCCGTCACTGCTGGATCATCTTGACCGCTTGCTGGCCGCTGAGGAAGTCCAGGACCAGCCGGTTAACCAGGGCGGGCTTCTCGAACGGGAGCCCGTGCGAGGTCCCGGGGACCACCCCGAGCTGCGATCCGGCCGGCAGTGCCCGCACCATGGCCGCGGCATGCTCGGGGGTGACGCAGTCGTCGTCGCCGATGAGGACGAGCGTGGGCGACTGCACATCACCGAGCCGGTCCAGCGGCACGCCCGGGGACAGCCAGTTCGGCTGCAGCTTCGCGAAGAACACCGGGAAGTGCGCGGGCCCGTCCGGGGAGAGCGTGTCGTACATCTGGCGGAACATCGGCGGGAAGCTCTCGGGCGTGAACTTCTCCATCATTTCCCGGTAGAAGGGCGGGCACCCGTCCGGGTTCGCGTACTGCCCGATAAGGACGAGCCGGTTCACCAGGTCGGGCCGCTCGAGCGCGACATGCAGCGCGACCATCGCGCCATCACTGAAGCCGACCAGGTGGGCACCGGTGAGCCCGACGGCCTCGAGGAACGCGATCGTGTCCTGCGCCATGCTCGGGAAGGTCACCGGCCCGTCCCGGTCGGGGGTCCGTCCCTGACCCTGCCGCTCCGGCAGGTACAGGCGGTACTGCCCGGCAAGCGCCGGGATGATGTCGCCGAGCATCTCGATGGGATTGAACCCGCCGTGCAGGTACAGCAGCGGCTCGCCCGCCCCGTGGATCTCGTAGTAGGTGTCCAGGCCCCCGGCGTCGATCCGGTCCTTTACCACCACGGCGTCCAGTTCCTGCGTCATGACTGTCCTCCTGGTGTGGTCATGACAGCCACGATGGCCCCCGGCAGGCACCGGGAGCATCGGTGAACTCACCTATCTGCGGCTGATTCCCGCTGGGCGCCGCGGACGGCAAGCGCGGCCTCGGCCCGGCCACGCAGGCCGAGCTTGGACAGGATGCGGGCCACGTGATGCTCGACCGTCTTGCGGGAAACGAACAGCCGCCCGGCGATCTGCGGATTCGACAGGCCCTCCCCGAGCAGGGCCAGTACTTCCTGTTCACGCCTGGTCAGCCGGCCGATGTTCCGCGGTCCGGTCCTGGCCGCCTTGACGCCAAGATCGCGCAGCAGCGCGGCCGCAGCGTCGGCGTCCCGGCTGGCACCCAGGTCCTCGAAGACCGTCAGCGCCGCCCGCGCCTCGGCCCCGGCCACCGCACGGTCGCTGCCCGCCAGCGTCCGGGCCAGCAGAAGCCGGGTCCGCGCCGCCCGGTAGGGAATCCCGGCCCGCGTGAACGCGGCGAGGGCCGTCTCCAGATGCCGGGCCGCGGCAGGCGCGTCGGCGCCGGCCAGCGCGTGCCCGAGCAGGCGCTCGCCGTGCGCGATGATCAGGTCGCAGCGGCCCGCGGCGCCGAGCGCCACCAGCGCCCGTGCGCGGTCCTCGGCCGCGGCGCTGTCGTGCAGCGCGATCTCGGCCTCGCCGAGCAACTCGATCACCGCGGCGGCGTCCAGCCGGCCGGGGCTGGTGGCCGCGAGCCGCCGCCGCAGGACCGCCGCGGCCACGGAGGGCTCGCCCTGCTGGAGGTGCAGCGAGGCGACCGCCGCCGCGGCTTCGGCACGCCCCTCGATGCCGTGCAGCGCCCTGGCCGCGTCCTCGATCCGCCCCTGCGCGAGCCTGAGCTCGGCGAGAGTGCCGGCTGCGAACGCGTACGGCGCCTCGAACACGCCCCGCGACATCGTCATCGCGTCGGTGAGATAGGCCTCGGCTGTGCTCCAGTCGCCGTTCTCGAACAGGACCCGGCCGTAGTAGGTGCGGCATTCCGCGTAGAGGAAAGGGCATCCGTACCGGTCGATGAAGCCCTGCAGCGACTGCACCCACTGCGTGGCGCGCTCGATATCGAGGCAGCTGCCGCACACCACCATCGTCATGCAGCTCATCTGCGCGACGGCCATCGGATCGCTGCCCTCGCCGCCGATGGCCCCGGCCATCGCCTCATCCAGCAGGGACATGCCCTCCTCGGTCCGGCCCTGCTGCACCATGGCCTGCCCGGCCGCGTGCAGCGCCATCAGCTCGAGCCCGGGGTTGCCTTCCGCCCGGCCGATCTCGGCCGCCTGCCGGGCCAGCGCCTCGCTCTCGACCGGGTCATCGGTGAGATAGGCGGTCGCGCCCAGGAGTTCCCCGCGCAGCACGGGGGCCTCGGCGCCGATGATCCGGGCGGCACGGGACAGCCAGCCGCGGGCCGCCGCGGTATTGCCGAGATACCCCTTGTTGTAACCCACCAGGGCCAGGGCGGCACCCGCGGCGAGCACCGGGTCAGGGCGGCGGCGGGCGGCGGCATAGGCCTTCTCGCAGTTCACGATCGTGCCGGCCAGATCACCCAGCCAGAACAGCGTGCCCGACAGGCCGAAGAAGGCCTCAGGTATCTCGGCCAGCGCCAGGGCAGCGGTGAAGGACTCCCGTGCGCTGCCCCAGTCACCCACCGCCACGGCCTGGAAGCCCGCTCCGAGCAGGCCTTCCACCGTGCCTGGCAGGGCCGCGGAACCGTCGCTCACAGCAGCATCATCGCAGCCCGCCAGGGGCACCGATACGGACTTGCGGGTGCCGCGACCGCCGGGTCCGCCGCGGGCAGATTTGAATCACCGGCACGGCCAGGTCAGAATCCTCGGGAGGGACTGGGGGTTCGCCGAGCCATGGAGTTGCTGGAACGAACACCGTTCCTGGACACGCTGACCGGGTACGCGCAGGACGCGCGGCAGGGCAGCGGGCGGCTGGTGCTGGTCTCCGGTGAGTCCGGGATGGGCAAGACCGTGCTGGCCGAGGCGTTCCAGCAGCAGCTGGCGGACGCGCGCTGGCTGTGGGGAAGCTGCGACGGGCTGCTGACCCCGCGGCCGCTGGGCCCGCTGTTCGACATCGGCCCCCAGGCCGGCGGGGAGCTGGCCGTGCTGTGCCGCCAGGGCGCCGCCCGGGATCAGCTGTTCACCGCGTTCCTGGCCGAGCTGGGAGCACCGGGCCCGCTGACCGTGGTGGTCATCGAGGACCTGCACTGGGCCGACGAGGCCACCACCGACCTGCTCAGCTACGCTCGGCCGCCGCCTGGCCCGGGTACCGGCCCTGATCCTGGCCACCTACCGGGACGAGGAGATCGCCGCGGACCACCCGCTCCGGATGGTGCTCGGCGACCTGGCCACCCAGCGGTCCACCCGCCGGATGCGGATGCCGCCGCTGTCGGTCAGCGCCGTCGCCGCGCTGGCCGGGCCGCACGGCGTCGACGCGGCCGAGCTGCACCGGATCACCGGCGGCAACCCGTTCTACGTCAGCGAGATCCTCGACGCCGGCTGGCCGTCCATCCCGCCCACCGTCCGCGACGCGGTCGGCGCCCGTCTCGCCCGGGCCACCCCCGGCACCCGCCGCCTGGTCGAGTCGGCCGCGGTCATCGGCGGCCGGGTGGACCGCGAGCTGCTGGCCGCGGCGCTGAACGAGCCAGGCAGCGGATCTGGCCGCGGGCCAGGCGACACGGCCGGGCTCGACGAGGGCCTGAGCACCGGGATCCTCATGGCCGACGGCCCCGGGCTGCGGTTCCGGCACGAGCTGGTCCGGATGGCGGTCGAGGCCAGCATCCCGCCGCACCGCACCGCCGAGCTGCACAAACGGCTGCTGACCGCGCTGGAGGACCGCGGCGGCGCCGACCCCGCGCTGCTCGCCCACCACGCCGAGGGCGCCGCCGACGCGCCGGCCGTCCGCCGCCACGCGCCGGAAGCGGCCCGCCGGTCCGCCGCCCTGGGCGCGCACCGCGAGGCGGCCGCCCAGTTCGAGCGGGCGCTGCGGTTCGCCGCCGGGGCCGACGACGCCACGCTGGCGGCCCTGCACGAGGGCCTCGGCGGCGAGTGCGCCCTGCTCGACCGCTGGGAGGAGGCCGAGGCCACGCTCCGGTCCGCGCTGCGGCTGCACCACGACCTCGGCGACGAGCTGAGCGCGGGGCGGAACCTGTGGATGCTGTCCAAGGCACTGTGGCGGCTGTGCCGGGGCGAGGAAGCCGCGGAGACCGCCCAGGAAGGAGTACGGATACTTGCCGGGCAGCCCGCTTCGCCCGAGCTGGCCTGGGCGTACGCGAACTGTCAGCGCGCTGCGGATGTACGTCGGCCAGACGGACCAGGCCATCGCGCTCGGCGAGCAGGCCTGCCGCCTGGGCGAGCAGCTGGGCCTGCCGGAGGTGGTCAGCTACGCGCTCAACACGATCGGGTGCGCCCAGGGCCGCGACGGCCACAGCGGGATGGACATGATCGAGCGGGCGCTGCGGATCGCGGTGGACGCGGACCTGCACGAGGCGGCCGGCCGGGCCTTCGCCAACCTGCAGTCCACCGGCAACGCGCAGAACCGGTTCGCCGAGGCCGAGCGCTTCTACGCCGAGGGCATGGCCTACTGCGACGAGCGTGAGCTGCGGGTGTTCACCAGCTGCCTGCTGGGCGGCCACGCCGAGACCATGGTGCTCACCGGGAACTGGGACGAGGCCGCGGACGTCAGCCGGCTGGTGCTGGAGCGGCAGCGGATCTCCCCGGTCAACAAGCTGACCCTGCTGCAGGCCCTGGGCACGGTCATGGGCCGCCGCGGCGAGCCCGGGGCCTGGGACCTGCTGGACGAGTGCGCCGAGCTGGCCGAGGGCACCGGCGAGCAGCAGTGCATCGTGCCGGTCCGCGCCGCCCGGGCCGAGCTGCGCTGGCTGAACGGCCAAAGCGACCTCGCCCTGGAGGAGGTCAGGTCCTGCTACGGCCAGGCGATCGGCCGGCTCGAGCCGTGGGCCTTCGGGGCACTGGCCATCTGGCTGTACCGGCTCGGCCAGCCGCCCGCCGGGACGCCCGGCCGGCTGCCCGAGCCGTACGCGCTGGAGGCGGCCGGTGACTGGCGGGCCGCCGCCGCGGCCTGGGACCGGCTCGGCCGGCCCTACGACGCCGCACTCACCCGGCTCGGCTCGGCCGACGAGGACGCCCTGCGGGCCGCCCTGACCGCGCTAGATCAGCTGGGCGCCCGGGCCGCCGCGGCGGTGGCCAGGAAGCGGATGCGGGACCTCGGGCTGCGGGCCATCCCGCGCGGGCCGCGGGCGGCCACCCGGGCGGCGCCGGCCGGGCTGACCGCCCGCGAGCAGGAGATTCTCGCCCTGGTCACGGAGGGGCTGGCGGACCGGGAGATCTCCCAGCGGCTGTTCATCTCCGAGCGGACGGTGCAGCACCACGTCTCGGCCGTGCTGTCCAAGATCGGCGTCTCGTCCCGCACCGCGGCCGCCCGCGAAGCCACCCGGATCGGCCTCGGGTCCTAGCGCCGGCAATTTCCAGGTACCTGGGAGGGGGCCGCCGGCGTTGGACCCGGCGGCATGATCGCCTGCATGCTCGGATTTGGGTCCGCTCCGGCGGGCCCCTGGCCCCGTGCTTGCGGGGCGCTGACGTCCACGAGCAAGAGGTGATGCCGGATGTCCCAGCTGGAGGCGGCCCGCGCGCCCCGGCCGCCGGTCCCGCCGCGGACCCGGCGGGTGCGTGCCACGGCGGTAACCGCGGCCTGCGGATTCCTGGTGCTGCTGCTGGCCACCCGGTCGGTGGTGCTGAGCCTGACCATGACGCTGCTGCTGGGCGCCGCCGGGGCCATCGCGTTCCTGGCCGTGCGGAGCTGGGGCTTCACCGCGAGCCACCCGTGGGTGCGCAGCCTGGTGTCGCGGCCGTGGCGGACCGGCCAGGAGGTCTGGCAGCTGGCCCTGCGGCACCTGCCGGAGACGTTCATCATCGCCCCGGACGGGTCCCGGCTCGCCCCGGACCGGGTCGAGCTGCGGATGAACCCGGCGGACTTCGCCGACCTGACCGGCTCGATCGACGCCGAGGTGCTGGCGGCCAGCTCCAGCGACGTGTACCGGAACCTGATCGCCGAGCACGGCGCCCGGTACGCCGGCACCGAGGGCGTGGCCGTGACGCTGGTCGACGACCCGGACGTGGCCCCCGGCCGCTACCGGCTGAGGCCGCGCGCGGTCAGCACGCTGATGCCCGCCGCCGCGCAGGTCCCGGTCCCGGCGGGGGCGCAGGTCCCGGTCCCGGCCGGGAGCAGCTTCAGCTGGGCCGAGGCGACCGGGCAGACCGCGGGCCACACCGTGGCCACCGAGCACGACACGATGGCGAGCCCGCCGGCCGTGCCGTCGCTGCGCCTGGTGACCAGGGACGCGGTGACCGAGACCCGGCGGCCGAGCGCACTGGCTGGCCGGGGCACCGCGGCCGAGCTGCGGCTGCCCGACGACCTGACGGTGTCCCGGGTGCACGCCGAGTTCAGCTACGCCGACGGGCACTGGCAGATCGCCAACCGGGGACGGAACGGCCTGCGGCTGAACGGGACCACGGTCAGCGGCCAGCAGGCGGTGGCCGACGGCGACCTGATCCACTGGGGCCATCAGTCTGATGCGCTGACCTCGCTGGTGCAGATCGGCCCCCGGCCCTGACCCCGCCGGGGGCTGCCCCCACCGCCGATATCATGGGAACCGGCGGGGTGGGGTGATCCGGCCCGGAGGGGGTAGCCAAGCCCGCGGTGAGAAACCCATGAGCGAGCTTCTGATCTCGTCCGAGGCGCATCAGCAGGAGGTCATCGGCCAGCCCGGCGAAGTCACCTGGATCGACCGCGCCCTGCTGAGCAACAACACCGACCTGACGCTGCACCGGCGGCCGCGCTGCCCGGGGCTGCGTTACGTGGACCACCAGTGGGAGCTGTTCAACCGGGACGCCGACCACTCGGTGTACATCGCGCCGTACTTCGCCGACGAGCCGCGGACGTTCCGCAACGTCCGGCGCCGGGCCAGCCGGGTGATGCCGGTGGCCAGGTCCGCGTACGAGCCGGTGCCCTGGGTGCTCGAGCCCGGCCGCTGGCTGATCAGCGTGGGCCAGTGGGTGGTCCGGCTGACGCTGGTCACCGCGGAGAGCCGGCCCGGCGGCCCGGAGGCGGACACCCTCACCGGGTCCAGCCACGGGCCGACCACCCAGATGCGGCCGCAGCCCCCGGGCGAGGGCGGCCCGGCCAAGCTCGCCGGCCCGCCTCTGCCCGACGCCCTGCAGCGGACCAGGGATTACTTCGGCCGGCACGAGATCGTGCTGCTGGCCATCGCGTACTACTACCGGGACTTCATCCTGAACCGGTACGGCCGCGAATCCGGCGTGCCGATCGACCCGCAGACCGTGCCGATCATCGAGGTCGCGGTGGACCTGAACCTGCCCAGCGACAGCTCGGTGTCTGAGTACAAGAAGGAGCTCCAGCGCTGCATCTGGGGCACGACCGGCGGGCACCAGCGGGAACTGGCCGAGTACCTGCTGAACAACGGCCTGATCAGCCCGATCGAGCTGGACCGCGCGCAGGACCTGGCCCGCCGCAACGCCGCGGCCGGCCTGGACGAGCAGGCCCGGCGGCGGTTCAGCTACAAGCCCCGCCGCTAGCCCGGGGTGCGCAGGCCCGCGTCGCGCAGGAACGTCAGCACCGCGGCGACCCGGCGGTGCACCTGCTGCTCGCTGGCCAGGTCGAGCTTCGCGAAGATCGCGTTGACGTGCTTCTCCACCGAGGACTCGGACAGGAACAGCGCCTGGGCGATACCCGCGTTGCCGCGTCCCTGGGCCATCTCGCGCAGCACGTCGAGCTCCCGCGGGGTGAGCCGGGCCAGCGGCGATTCACGCAGCCGGGCCCGCCGGCTGACCAGCGCCTCGACGACCTGCGGGTCGATGACCGAGCCGCCCGCGGCCACCTCACGCAGCGCGGACAGCAACTGGGCCAGGTCGCCCACCCGGTCCTTCAGCAGGTAGGCCAGCCCCGCGGTCCCGTTACGGAAAAGCTCGAAGGCGTACGCTTCGTCGGCGTACTGCGAAAGGATCAGGACTCCGACCCCGGGGGCGCGGGCCTTTATCTCGTGCGCGGCGTCGATGCCTTCCATGGCCGGGCCGCCGTCCGCGCCGCCGCCGGGGCCGGCCGGCATCCGGATGTCGGTCAGCACGGCGTCCAGCCGCAGCCGGCCCACCGCGTCCAGCAGTTCCGCCGCGGAACCGACCGCGGCCTGCACGGTCACCTCGCCGGAGTCCTCGAGCAGCCGCCGGGTGCCCTCCCGGACCAGGTAGTTGTCGTCGGCGATAACGATGCGCAGCGGCCCTCTCCCAGCAGCTCAGCCATGGACCGCCGCCTCGGCGGCGACCGCCAGCGGGACCTCGGCGCGCACCGTGCTGCCCGCGCCGGGACGGCTGTCGATCCGCAGCGTGCCGCCCGCGATCGACATCCGGTCGGCCAGGCTGGACAGCCCGAGCCCGCGGGCGGCGGCCGGGTCGAAGCCGCGCCCGTCGTCGCTGACCTCGACGGCCAGCCGCCCGTCCAGCCGGTACAGCGCCACCTGCACCCGGCCGGCCGCGGCGTGCTTGACGGTGTTGGTCAGCGCCTCGGCGACCACGAACCAGGCCGCCGACTCGGCGTGCCGCGGGAACCTGACCCCGCGCAACGCGGGCTCGGCCTCGATCACCACCTCGATCGGCAGCCGGGCGGCCTGCGCCTCGATCGCCTCCAGCAGCCCCTTGTCGGCCAGCACCGGCGGGTGGATCGCGTGCGCGAACTCGCGCAGGTGGCCGAGCAGGGCGGCCAGGTCGCGCTGCACGTCGGCCAGCGATTCGTCCGCCCGGCTGTCGCCGCGCCGCTGCCGCGCCATGGCCAGCGCCAGCTTGGCGGTCAGCGCCACGATGTCCTGCTGGATACCGTCGTGCAGGTCCCGCTGGATCCGCTGGCGTTCGGTGTCCTGGGCGGCCTGCATGCGGGCCCGGGACGCGGTCAGCTGCGCGGCCTGGGTCCTGATCACCTCGAGCCGGGCGCTCAGCTCGGCGGTCAGGTGCAGGTTGCGCACCGCGGTGGCGGCCTGCCCGGCCAGGCTGGCCAGCAGCCGCCGGTCCTCGTCCAGCAGCGGGCCGTCCCGGCGCGGGCCGCACTCGATCCGGCCGAGCACGGTCCCGGCCTGGGTCAGCGGCACCACCAGCTCCGGCTCGGCCGGCTCGGCCGCGCCGATCCCGGCCGCGCCGGCCGGCTCCAGCGAGCCGTTGGCCGCGACCAGGTCCAGCCGGACCCGGGCCCACTGCAGGCCCAGGCCGCGCTGGACGGCGGCGGCCAGCGCGGGCAGCAGGTCGGCCGGCCCGGGGGCGTCTTCGAGCATCGAGCCGAACCGGCTGAGAACGTCGTAGCCGTCCAGCCGGGCGCCGAGGACCCACCGGTCGGCGGCCCGTTCCGCCCGGCGCCGGAGCGGCTGGAGGACCAGGGCGGCACCGACCGCGATCAGGACCGAGGGACCGGCCGGCAGGAAGAGGCTGGCCAGGAGGCCGGCGCTCGCGGCCCCGGCAGCGTAACCCAGAGAGATGACGAGCCAGAGGCCGCGGTGCACCATGGTGCGGCGGCCCACGCGGTCGATGCCAAGGACCCCGTCGAAGCCCAGCGCGACCGTGAGCGACCCGATGAGGATCACCTCGGTCAGCCCGAAGAGCACGACGTACACGACGTTCTGCGCCACGCCCGGCTCCGGTGACAGGGTCACCGCGGTCATGGTGAAGAAGCAGACTGCGGCGATCAGCGCACCGAGCAGCAGCCAGCGGATCCGGCGGCGGGCGTCCAGCACGGCCCGGCGGTAGCGCAGGTACAGCAGAAGCAGGCCGAGCAGTGGTCAGCACCGGCAGCCAGGTGTTCACCTCGGTGGCGGCCGGGTGCAGGGCGGCGGCGGCGGGCCAGTACAGCGGGCTGGCGATGCCGGCGTCGGTCCACGGGCCGAACGGTCCCGTCACTGCGAACGGCCCGGTGATCAGCAGGACCAGCGGGACAACCGCGAGGACCGCGGCGGACGTGCCGAGCACCCAGCGCTCGTAGCGCTTCTCCGTCCGCCCGGTCGGGAACAGGCCGATCATGCCCAGGCCGGCCAGGATGGCAGCGCCGCCGAGCCAGTTGCGGGCTAGCCAGAAGAACCAGTCGGCGTGCCCGCCCGCCACCGGCGGCGTGAGGATGTCGTCGCCAGCGGACTCGGCCATGAAGAACGCGCCGGCCGCGAGCAGCCACAGCCAGGCGCGGCGGCCGGGCTGGCGCCAGGCCCCGATGACCCCGGCGGCCCAGAACGGGCCGGGCCCGACCAGCATCCAGCCGGCCCCGGACGGGTCGCCGCGGGCCAGGTCCACGGAAACCGTGGCGACCAGCGCGACCGCTCCGACGGCCGTGAGTCCGGCCCAGACCGCTCGCATCACCTCAGTGTGCGGCCGGAGGGCAGTGTCAGCGGTAGGAGGGCAGCCGCAGTAGCGGGTGGCGGTCAGCCTCACCCCGGCCCGGTGGCCTGCACCGTGGGCCGGCGGTATCTGGCGGCCTAGCGTCCCCCCTGAACGGCACGAGCCGTTCGCTAAGGCGGGCTTGCGACAAGGGGGCAAGGCTGACGATGAGCGAGAACCAGGCGGTGGCCGCGGGCACGGGGACTCCCGCGGGACAATCCGGAACCGGGCTAGCCAGCGGCACCGACTAGCAGCACCGGGCGCCGCCCGGCGATGCTGGTCTTCCACTGGGCGCTGGCCGCCTTCCTGCTGCTCCTCGCGGTGCAGATCTTCCTGGCCGGGCTGGGCGCCTTCCGCACCGAGGCGGTGGGTGCGGACAGCGCGTTCGCCCCGCACCGGGCGTTCGGGTTCGCCCTGGGCGGGGTGGCGCTGGTGATCCTGGTGCTGGCGCTGGTGGCCAGGGCGGGCCGGGCGGCCGTTGCCGGGGCCGCGGCCATGGTGGTGCTGACGGACTTCGCGCAGAGCCTGCTGGCCGGGCTGGCCGACGACCACGCGCTGTTCGGCGGGCTGCACGCGTTCGACGGGCTGGCCATCATCGGCATCGCCGCCTGGCTGTGGGCCAGGTCGCGGCCGCGCGGGCGGTAGGCGCCGTCGTGACCAGCCAGGCCGTGGTCCCGGGGGCGCTGGGTCCGCCGGGGGTGCCGGGGTGACCGACGGCGCGAAAGCGGCCAGGGTCCGGGCGGACCGGGCCACCGCGGTCGCCTGGCTCACGGTCTGCGCGGCCGGCGTGGCGTCCGCGGTGCTGACCGTGCTGGTCTGGGACAGGCTGGCCGGCCGGCGACGCCGTATCCAACCTGGCGGGCCGGTGGCGGCGGTGCTCTACGCCACACTCGGCGTGCTGATCGTGCGCAAGGCGGGCAACCTGACCGGCTGGTTCCTGCTCGCAGAAGGAGCCGGCCTGGTCGTCGTGTCGCTGGCCTCAGCCTGGGCCGTCTTCGGTCTTGACCACCCGGGGACGCTGCCGGCCCCGGCAGCGGCCGGTCTGCTGGCTGAGTGCAGCTTCGTCCCGACCGGCATGGGCCTGGCCGCGATCCTGCTGGTGTTCCCCACCGGTGCGCTGCCGTCGCGGCGCTGGCGGCCGGCCGCGGCGGCGATGGCTGCGGCGACCGCGCTGATGCTGGCCGCGTTCGTGGTCCGGCCGCGGCAGCTGCAGCTGCCCGCGCCCGGCGGGGTCTCGGTGCGGGTGCCGAACCCGGCGGGCCTGGCGGCGTTCCGGCACGGCCCCGTCGCGGCAGCCGGCTCGCTGAACGCGGCTGTCGCTGGTCTTCACCCTGGCCATCGTGGTCGCCGTCGCCTCGCTGGTGGTCCGCTACCGGGCCGGGCAGCGGAAGGTCAGGCAGCAGATCAAGTGGCTGGCGCTGACCGGGATGCTGGCCGGAGCCGGCCAGATCGTGGCGCAGCTCGGCATCGCCGCGGGCCGCGGCCGGCCTCCCCGGTCGTCGCCACCGGGTACGCGGTGGTGACCGTGATCGTCCTGCTAGGCGTCCCGGCCGCGGTCACGATTGCGATCCTGTGGCACGGGCTGTACCAGATCGACGTGATCATCAGCCGGGCGGTGCAGTACGGGCTGCTGTCCGCGGTGCTGACCGGGGTCTACGTGGCGATCGTGATCGGCATCGGCACGCTGGCGGGCTACAGCGGCGGGTCCGGGCTGTCGGTAGCCGCCGCGGTGGCGGTGGCCCTGCTGTTCCAGCCGGTCCGCCAGCGCGCCCAGCGGATCGCCAACCGGCTGGTCTACGGCGAGCGGGCCTCGCCCTATCAGGTCCTGGCCGACTTCGCCGAGGACATGGCCGGCCAGCTCGACCCCGGCCTGGCCCTGGACCGGATGGCCGCGGTCCTGGCCGGGGCCACCGGCGCGGAGCGGGTCGGGGTGTGGGTCCGGGTTGGCGGCGAACTGCGCCCGCAGGTGACCTGGCCCCCGGAGGCCGCAGGCCCGGCGGCGCCGGTGCTGCTGCCCGCGGCCGGCGGGCCGGGCTCAGGCGGGCTGCCGGACCTGGGGCCCGCCAGCCGGGCGGTCGCGGTGCGGCACTCCGGCGAGCTGCTGGGAGCGCTGACCGTGCTCAAGCCCCGGAACGAGGCCGTCACCGCGGCCGAGGACAAGCTGCTGGCCCAGCTCGCTTCGCAGGCCGGGCTGGTGCTGCGCAACGCCCGGCTGACCGCCGAGCTGCGCGCCACGATCGACGACCTGCGGGCGTCCCGCAGACGGCTGGTCCAGGCCCAGGACGCCGAGCGGCAGCGGATCGAGCGGAACCTGCACGACGGCGCCCAGCAGCAGCTCATCGCGCTGCGGATCCAGCTGGGCCTGCTGGACGCGGTGGCCGATGACCCGGCCGGGGTCCGGGAGGCCGCCGGGCAGCTGACGGCCGGGCTGAGCGCGGCGCTGGACGATCTGCGGGCGCTGGCCCGCGGCATCTACCCGCCGCTGCTGGCCGACCAGGGCCTGGCCGCTGCCGTGGCGGCCCAGGCCCGCCGCGCCGCGCTGCCGGTCCGGGTCGACGCCGACGGCGTCGGCCGTTACCCGCGGGACAGCGAGGCCGCGGTGTACTTCTGCATCCTGGAGGCCCTCCAGAACACCGCCAAGTACGCCGGGGCGAGCACGGCCTCGGTGGCGCTGGCGGCGCCCGGTGGCCACCTGGAATTCACCGTCACCGACGACGGCACGGGCTTCGACGTGGCCACGGCGGCCCGGCACGGCACCGGGCTCCAGGGCATGACCGACCGCATCGCCGCCGTCGGCGGCACCCTGGCGATCGACTCCGCACCCGGCCAGGGCACCACCATCACCGGGCGGCTGCCAGCCGGCGAGCTGGCCACCGCCCGCGCCTGACCGGCCAGACCAGGCACCAGCGCACCGGACGCAGCCAGCCCGGCCTTCGGTAAGGGGACACGAAGATGAGCGAAATCCAGACGGCGGTCGCGGGTGCGGATGCTGCCGCCCGGCGGGCTACCGCCGCCGTATGGCTGCTGATCCTCGCCGCCGGCCTGGCGTCGGTGGGCCTGACCATCGCCGGCTGGGACGGCTACCGGGTGCACGACGCGTTCTGGAACCTGGCCATCATCCCGGCCGCGGTGCTGTACGCCTCGCTCGGCGTGCTGATCGTCCGCCGGGCCGGGGGGAACCCGACCGGCTGGCTGCTGCTCGGCGTCGGCCTGGCCCAGTCCGCCATGGCGCTGACCTCGGCCTGGGCGATACTCGGCCTCCGGCAGCCGGGGACGCTGCCGGATCCGCGGCTGGCGGCGGCGCTGGCGGAGTGGTGCTTCGTGCCGGTGCTGTGCGGGTCGGCGTTCCTGTTCCTGCTGTTCCCTGACGGGCGGCTGCCGTCCCGGCGGTGGCGGCCGTTCGCCGCGGTGAGCCTGGTCCTGACCGCGCTGGCGCTGATCGGCACGCTGGTGCACCCGCGGGTGCTGCACATGCCCGCGCCCGGCGGCGTCTCGCTGGCCGTGCTCAACCCGCTCGGTGTGCGGTCGCTGGGCCCGGTGCTGTCCGCCGTGCTGATCGGCACGCTGGACGGCGCCTCCGCGGTGTTCGTGGTCATCCTGGGCGGGGCGCTGGCCGGGCTGGTGATCCGCTACCGGTCCGGCACCATCCAGACCCGGCAGCAGATCAAGTGGATCGTGCTGATCGTGCTGGCCGGGCTGGTGCTCCAGGCGGTAGCCCTGCTGGCGCTGGCCGCCAACCACGGCCGCTCGTCGCTCGCCGTGTCCGTCGCCTACACGATCATGCCGGCGATCGCGCTGTTCGGCACCCCCGCGGTCATCACGCTGGCCATCCTCAAGCACGGGCTGTACCAGATCGACGTCATCATCAGCCGCGCCGTGCAGTACGGGCTGCTGTCGGCCGTGCTGACGGGCGTGTACGTCGCGATCGTGATCGGGGTCGGGACGCTGGCCGGGTACAGCGGCGGCGGCTCGGGGCTGTCGGTGGCCGCGGCGGTGGCCGTGGCCCTGCTGTTCCAGCCGGTGCGGCAGCGGGCGCAGCGGGTGGCCAACCGGCTGGTCTACGGGGAGCGGGCCTCGCCGTACCAGGTGCTGGCCGACCTTGCCGAGGACATGGGCGGTCAGCTGGACGCCGGCCTGGTGCTCGACCGGATGGCGGCGGTGCTGGCCGGGGCCACTGGCGCGGTCCAGGTCGGGGTCTGGATCTGCGTGGGCGGTGAGCTGCGGCCGCGGGTGGTCTGGCCGCGGACGGCGGACGGCGGCGGACCCGCCGCGCCGGTATCGCTGGCACCAGGCGGCGGGCCTGGTGCGGGGCCGGGCGGGCTGCCGGACCTGGGGCCGGTTAGCCGGGCCGTAGCGGTCCGGCACTCCGGCGAGCTTCTCGGCGCACTGACCATCGTCAAGCCGCCCAGCGAGCCGGTGTCCGCGGCCGAGGACAAGCTGCTGGCCCAGCTCGCTTCGCAGGCCGGGCTGGTGCTGCGCAACGCCCGGCTGACCGCGGAGCTGCAGGCCACGATCGACGACCTGCGCGCCTCCCGGCGGCGGCTGGTCCAGGCCCAGGACGCCGAGCGGCAGCGGATCGAGCGCAACCTGCACGACGGCGCCCAGCAGCAGCTGGTCGCGCTGCGGATCCAGCTGAGCCTGCTCGATGCCGTCGCGGACGACCCGGCCGGGGTCCGCGAGACCGCCGGCCAGCTGCGGACCGGGCTGGCCGCGGCGCTGGACGACCTGCGGGCGCTGGCCCGCGGCATCTACCCGCCGCTGCTGGCCGACCAGGGACTCGGCGCCGCGCTGCGGGCGCAGGCGAGCCGGGCCGCGCTGCCGGTCACGGTGGCGGCCGACGACGTCGGCCGGTATCCGCGGGAGACCGAGGCCGCGGTGTACTTCTGCATCCTCGAGGCGCTGCAGAACACCGCCAAGTACGCCGGGGCCAGCACGGCTTCGGTGGCGCTGGCGGCTTCCGGGGGTCAGCTGAAGTTCACCGTGACCGACGACGGCACCGGCTTCGACGTGGCCGCGGCGGGGGACGGTACCGGCCTGCAGGGCATGACCGACCGGCTCGCGGCGGTCGGCGGCACCGTGGCGATCGAGTCCGCACCCGGGCACGGCACCACAGTCAGCGGCTGCCTGCCCGCCGGCGAACGAGCCGGGGAGCGGGCCACGGCCCTCGTTCACTAGGCCGGGGTGTCGAGCTCGAACCAGACGGTGCGGCCGAGCGGACCGCCGTAGTGGCCCCAGTCGCGGGCCAGCGCGCGGACGATGGCCAGGCCGCGGCCGGACAGGCTGGCCTCGCTGGGCGGGCCGGGGGCGGGCGGGCTGGGCGCGCCGCCGTCGGTGACCGAGATCCTGGTGGTCGCCACGTGCTGGCAGACCACGACCTCGAACGTGCCGCCGCGGCCGGAGGCGGTGTGCTGGATGGCGTTGGCCGCTAGCTCAGTAGTGAGGAGGACGGCGTCCTCGGCCGGGCCCGGGCGGGCCAGGCAGCTGCGCACGAACCGCCGTACGAAGGTCAGCTGGCCGGTGTCCCCCGGGAACACCCGGCGCCAGCGACTCGACTGGTGACCGCTGCAGCTGAGCAGCGACAGCTGCTCCAGCGGCATAAGGTCTGTGCCAGCAGGCATCACCACCAGTGTGCAACTTTCCCGGCCGCAATTCCCGCACCTCAGCGGGCGTGTCCGGGACCGGTTCAGCGAACCTGCGAGCGGGTTTGACGGCGTTAGCCCCGGTCCGCACAGCCCGTCCGCACCACGGTTAGGCCGCGGTTAGCCGGCGCCCGCCCGGGCCGCCCGGTGCATTTTTCAGTGCAGTTTTCATTGCCGGGAACATTTAGCCGGGCGAACATTTCTGCCCGGACGGGCGCGACCCGGCCGGAAAGATCACCGGTGATCGCCGAGTGGGCCCGGTAAGGCTAGCGGAAAAGTACGGGCCAGCGGAATTCGCCGGCCCATACTCTTACTCTCCGGTAACCCTGTCCGGGCCCACCGAACCGAATTCTGGTCCGGCCCACGGCCCTTTCTGTGACATAACGGAGAGTAACCGCTGGGCTTGACGGCCGGGCCGGGCGGCAGCGTGCTGACGCGGGCCGGTCAGCGGGCGCTGACCAGGACCCCGGCCATCACGCAGGGCTCGGCCGAGCGGTTCTGCCAGTCGTGCGGTACGCCGGGCTGCTGCACGACCGAGTCGCCCGGGCCCAGGTCGACCTCGGTCTCGCCGATCACCAGCGTGACCCGGCCGCGCAGCACGGTCACGTAGTCCAGGGTGTCGGTGGCGTGCGCCTCCTGGAAGCCCTCGTGCTCGGCGGCGACCTCGCCGTCGGCCGGCCCGGCGGCCTCGTCGGTGCCGGGGGCGATCTCCACGATGCGGAAGCAGGCCCCGCCGGGCGGCGGCTCCAGCCCCCATTCCCGGGTGGACAGGTCATCGTGGGTGGCGGCGATCGGGGCCTGCCCGGACACCCACAGTTCGGTCGTGGTGTACCGGCCTGCGTGGATGACTACCGGTGGCTCGCCCTGGCGGAGCACCGCCGGGTTCCCGTCCGCGTCGTACCCAGTTACCACCCTGTTCACGAGAACTCCCCTCCGTACCTGGTCAGCCCCCCGGAACGAGCCGCCGTCAAGATCACAGCCGGGCTTGAGCGCAGTGTAGTTCCGGCCCGGTGACAGGTGTTGCGGGGGTGGCAGGAGTGGTGGTCCGCGCGGGGCCCGGGCCAGGGTGCGCGATCGTCGCGCGCCAGCGGGGGAACGGGGTCCTCAACTAGACTGGAATGGTGATCTTTAAGCAGATCGGGGACGGGCGGCCCTATCCCGATCATGCCCGCACTTCCCGGGAATGGGCTGAGATCCCGCCCCGTCCCATTCGCCTCGATCAGCTCATCACCACCAAGAATGCGCTTGATTTGCAGCAGCTGCTGGCCGAGGACTCGACGTTCTACGGCGACCTGTTCCCGCACGTCGTCCGGTGGCGCGGTGAGCTGTACCTGGAGGACGGCGTTCACCGGGCCCTGCGAGCCGCCCTGCACCAGCGGCTCGTGCTGCACGCCCGGGTCCTCGAACTCGACTGAGACCGGCGGCGCCGGCCGCGTCAGCCCGGCTGGGGACGATGCGGATGCAGGGCTTCGGCTCCGATCTGGACGAACCAGCGGTCGCCAACATGGGCAGCAGTTCAGTGGCGGTGGAGGTGGGATTTGAACCCACGGAAGACTTGCGCCTTCACACGCTTTCGAGGCGTGCGCCCTCGGCCACTAGGCGACTCCACCGCCGCAGAGCCTACCCGAGAACCGATGAGCCCGGTGGTCTGGTGTCCCGGTTCCTGAGCTGGCGGAAGAAGGCGCTGAGCAGCCCCGCGCATTCGGCGGCGAGCACGCCGCCGATGACCTCGACCTCCGGCCCGAGCCGGCGGTCGTCCAGGAGGTCCCATACTGACCCGGCGGCGCCGGCCCGCTCGTCTGCCGCACCGTAGACCAGCCGGTCCACCCGCGCCGCGGCGATCGCGCCCGCGCACATCACGCACGGCTCGAGGGTCACGACCAGCGTGCACCCGTCCAGCCGCCAGCGCCCGCGAGCGCGGGCCGCGGCCCGGATCGCGATGATTTCCGCGTGCCCGGCCGGGTCGGCGTCGGCCTCGCGCCGGTTGGCCGCCGCGGCCAGCACCTCGCCGTCCCCGGAAAGCACGACCGCGCCGACCGGCACGTCCCCCGCCGGGGCGTCTCTCGCCTGCTCCAGCGCCAGCCGCATGGCCGGCTCGAAGGAAGCCAGGTAGCCGGAGGGACCGGGCGGGCCGGGACTAGAGCCCGATGGCGACGTCAAGGGCCCGCTCCAGAGCCGGGCCGAAGCCGAGCCTGCGGGCGATGCTGGCCAGCACCTCGTCGGGGAACAGGTCCAGGTCGCCAGCCAGCGCGCCCAGGTCCATCTCGTCGATACCCAGGTCCGCGAAGATCGACAGGTCCCCGACCGGCAGGACCTGGTCCAGGTCCTCGTCGTCGGGGATGGGGATGTCCAGGTACTTCAGCACCTGCCGGGCCAGCGGCCAGTCCACCGACGCGGTCAGGTCGGACAGGAACACCGACACCTGGCTGCCGACCACCCGCAGCGCGACGAAGAAGTCGTCACCGACCGCGGCCAGCCCGATCGTCCCGCCCAGCGAAGGCTGCTGCTTCAGGGCCCGGATCAGGCTGTCGAGGTTCTCCGCGAAAGAGGCGGGCAGGACCTCGGCGTCCCAGGTCTCGTCCTCCCGGTAGACGACGACAGCAAAGTCGCTGGTGCTCACCTCGGTCATCGTCACCTCCTCGCGCGTCCGGAAGAATGGTGTCAGATTCGCACCGCGAGCGCAGGTCGATCAACCGGGACCGGATACGCGAGTGACGGATGAGCCAGGATTGACTACAGTTAGGGATGTTGCGAGTACCGCTTGTAGTCAAGGTACTGCCATGGCGGCGCATCGGCCCCCACTACATCACCCGTACCGGCAGGGTACGCTCTCTGCCATCATCCGACCCGCTACCGTAACCTTCCCGGCTGCTGGACATTGGCCTGGAAAATGCTCTGAGTTAAGCTGTGCGCGACAGCCCGTGACAGTCCCGACGGCCGTGACAGTCCGGTCCAGCCCTTGACAGTCTCTGCCCCGGGTGGGAGGTGAACATGAAACCCAAGAAAATACTCACCTGGGTTGCCATTGCCTTCGTCGTTTACTATCTGGCGACGCAGCCGGCCGGCGCCGCCCATGTGGTGCACTCGGCTTTCAATGGACTTCATAACGCCGGGAACTCACTAGCCACGTTCGTCAACTCTCTTTGAGGCCGTGAGTTGAGGTCATGACCCAGCTTTGGCGCACTGAATTCGACAAGCTCCCCGCCGAGGTCAACAGGTACCTGCTGCCGCAGGAACTCGACCAGCGGGTCATCTCGACGCGCAGGCACCAGGCAATGCTGCTGGTGCCCCTGGCCTACACCCTGTTCGGGCTGGTCGTCACGCTGATCCTGAGCGGGACCGTGCTGCGCGGCCAGAGCGGGCTGCTGGCCGTGGTCTGGGTCATCTGGGTCCTATCGGCCCTGAACCTGATCTGGGCCGCCGTCAACTGGGCCGTCGACTATTTCGTCGTGACCTCACACCGGATGATACTGACCTCGGGCCTGTTGACCCGCAAGGTCGACATGATGCCGCTGGGCAAGGTCACCGACATGAGCTTCCAGCGGTCCCTGGGCGGGCGGATCTTCGGCTACGGCGAGTTCGTGGTCGAGTCGGCTGGCCAGGACCAGGCTCTGCGGAACGTCACCTACCTGCCGTACCCGGAGCGGCTGTACCGCGACGTCTGCGACATGCTGTGGCCGGCCAAGCCGACGCCCGACTGCAAGATGTGCAACGGCAGCGGCAACATCGTGCTCGCCGAGGAGCGCCGGCTGGTCACCGCGACCTGCCCGAACTGCGACGGCACCGGGAAGAAGCCGCCGCCGACCGTGCTCGAGTACCCCGAGGCGATCGTCGAGGATAACCTCGAGCCGAGCAGCGACCCGAATCAGGATCCGTACGAGGACTAGCGCCCCGCCCCGGGCCTAGCGCCCCCGACCTCCCCCGGTTTCCCCGGGGTTCGTGCGGCCGGACGACGCGCCTTGCGCCCGGCCGCACGAGCCTGTCCGGGCCCGGGCGCTCCCCGGCCGCCGTCGGTGCGTCGCCGGATTATGGCCCCGGTTGTGGGCCTGGCCTGCAATAATCCCGGCAGGATAGACAAGAATCCGTTTCACGTTCTTGCACTGCGTTACCATCGTGTCGCCCTATGACACGGGGAGTCTCCTATGCATACGGATCCGCTCGCCTTAGCGGCCTTCCAAGGCCCCTTGGCCAGTAAGGGCGTCCTGCTATTCGTGATCTTGCTGACTGCCCTCCTGATTTTGATGATTTACGCTGTCGTGCGCGCTCCGGCGTGGCAGCCCACGCGGCCCCCGGAGGGCGCGGGCCCACGGCCGGGCGACCGGCCGGCGCCGCTGCCCCGTCGCCGCGCCCCGGACCCGGCATCCCCGGCGTTCAACTCCGCCCTGCCCCCGGCCCCGACCGGACGGCACGCAGCAGCCAGCGCCGGGCCGGCTAGTGCCGCGGCCGCCGACGTGGCGCCGGTCCCGCACCCGGCGGAGCCGGGCCCGCCGGTGCTGGAGCGTCCCGTGGTGACCGGCCGGCCGCCGTGGGGCCCGGCCCCGCGCCCGCCGGGCGTGATCTAGCAAGCCGGGCCTGATCTGGCAAGCACAGCCCGGGGAAGCCGAAGGGAGCCCGCGCCAGTGGCGCGGGCTCCCTGTTACTGCCGGGCGGAGGCTCGGGGATTTGAACCCCGGATGGGCGCGAACCCAAACCGCATTAGCAGTGCGGCGCCATAGACCGGACTAGGCGAAGCCTCCCGGCGACCATGCGGTCGGCTCACAGGGTACAGGTTTCGCCGCTGGCCCGGCAAAGCAAGGCGGCACCTGACCGCCGAAGCGGGCCGGCCCGGTCAGCGGGCCTCGATGATCTCGTAGTCGCCGCGTGCGTAGGCGTCCCGGATCCGGGTCTTGGCGAACTTGCCCACGCTGGTCTTCGGCACCTCGGTGATGAAGCACCAGCGCTCAGGAAGCTGCCAGCGCGGCACCACGCCGCCGAGGAACTCGCGCAGCTCGGCAGCGGTGCACTCGGCGCCTTCCTGGACCACCACGGTGGCCAGCGGGCGCTCGCCCCACTTCTCGTCGGGCACGCCGATGACCGCGGCCTCGGCCACGGCGGGGTGGGCCATGATCGCGTTCTCCAGCTCCATCGAGGAGATCCACTCGCCGCCCGACTTGATCACGTCCTTGGCCCGGTCGGTGAGCACCACGAAGCCCAGCCGGTCGATCGTGCCCACGTCGCCGGTGCGCAGCCAGCCGTCGCGGAACTTGGCCGGGTCGTCGTCCTTGTAGTACGACCCGGTCACCCACGGGCCGCGGACCTCGACCTCGCCGACCGACGTGCCGTCGTGCGGCAGTTCCTCGCCGCCGTCGCCGACCAGCCGGCCCTGCACGGCGTGCATCAGGCGGCCCTGCGTGTCCCGGTAGTGCCACTCCTCCTCGGCCGGGGTGCCCGCGGGCGGGTGCGCCACGCTGCCCAGCGGGGAGGTCTCGGTCATCCCCCAGGCCTGCACGATCCGGACGCCGAGCTCCTTCTCGTAGGCCTCCTGCAGGGTGTGCGGCACGGCGGAACCGCCGCACGGCACCAGCCGCAGCGAGGACAGGTCGCCGCCGTTTGCGCGGACGTGGGCGAGCAGGCCGTTCCAGATCGTCGGCACCGCCCCGGCGATCGTCGGCCGCTCGGCCTCGATGAGCCTGGTCAGCGGCTCAGGCTGGAGGAACCGGTCCGGCATGATCAGGTCGGCGCCGGCCAGCACCGCGGCGTAGGCCAGGCCCCACGCGTTGGCGTGGAACATCGGCACCACCGGCAGGATCTTGTCGTGTTCTGACACCCCGAAGGTGTTGCCGGCGCAGACCGCCATCGAGTGCAGGTACGACGAGCGGTGGCTGTACACCACGCCCTTGGGGTGGCCGGTGGTGCCGCTGGTGTAGCACATCGCCGCGGCCGACTTCTCGTCCAGCTCGGGCCAGCGGTACGTGTCCGGCTGGGCGGCCAGCAGCGCCTCGTAGGAGTGCACCGCGGTGCCAGGACCGGCCAGGGCGGCGACCTCCGGGTCGCCGGCCACCGACTCCGGGCCGGTGACCAGCACGTGCCGGATCGCGGTGGCGTGCGGCAGCACCTGCGCGAGCAGCGGGACCAGCGTCCGGTCGGCGATCACCACGTCGTCCCCGGCGTGGGTGGCGATGTAGCCGATCGTCGCCGGGTCGAGCCGCAGGTTCAGCGTGTGCAGCACCGCGCCCATCGACGGGATCGCCAGGTACGCCTCGAGGTGCTCGGAGTTGTTCCACATCAGGGTGGCCACCCGCTGGTCGCCGTCCACCCCGAGCGAGCGCAGCGCGTTGGCCAGCCGGGCCGCGCGGCGGCCGGTCTCCGCGTAGGACTGCCGCCGGGTGCCGTCCCCGGTCCAGGTGACGACCTCCTTGTCCCCGTAGGCGGAGGTCCCGTACCGCATCAGGGACGTGATCGTCAGCTGTATGTCCATCATCGTGCTGAGCACGGCAACCTCCAGCGTTCCCAGCCCGGTGGCAACGGCGCGGGCTGTCCCTAATGTTCCCTGGGGGGATAGTGCCATGGCCGGCGCGATACGTCACCGGGGCCGCTGGCCGGGAGGCGCCGAGGAGCCTGCGATTCCGGCTCTGCCTCTTTCTAGGGAAATCTAGGCACCGCCTTAGACAGCCGGATACGGCGGCAGAGGATCAGGCCGGCTGGGCGCGGAGGAAGCGGCCGAAGTGCGGGACGGTGAACGCGATCAGGCCGCGCTCGGAGCTGTAGATCAGGCCCTTCTTGATCAGGCTGTCCCTGGCCGGGGAAACGCTGGACGGCTTGCGGCCCAGTTCCTCCGCGACCTGCGCGGTCTGCACCGGATCGTCGCCGAGCACGGCCATGGCCCGCATGTACTCGCGCTCGGCCGGGGTGGCCCGCTCGTACCGGCTGCCGAAGAAGCCGACGGCCAGTTCGCCGGCCGCGACCGGGCCGGCCACCTGGACGTCCTTGGCGGTGACCGGGCTGGCCGCGGCGACGTCCCAGGTCACCTTGCCGTACGCCTGCACGAAGTAGGGGTAGCCGTCGGCCGCCGCGTAGAGCGCGTCCAGCGCGTCGGCCTCGAAGTCGGCGCCTTCCCTGCGGGCCGGGGCGAGCAGGGCGTAGTCGGCGGCCGGGCGGTCGAGCCGGTCGATCGACGCGTACCGGAACAGCCGCTCGGAGTAGCTCTTGCTGGCCGACAGCACCGACGGCAGGTGCGGCAGCCCCGCGCCCACCACGATCAGCGGCCCGCCGGACTGGGACAGCTCGTGGCAGGCCGCGCACAGCGCGGACACGTCGGGCGCGGGCACGTCCTGCATCTCGTCAATGAACAGGGCGATGCCCACGCCGAGGTCGGCCGCCACCGACGCCGCGTCGGTGAGCAGCTCGGTCAGGTCGATTTCCAGGTCACCGGAATCGGCCCGGCCGCGGGCCGCGGGCACGTCGATGCCCAGCGTGGCGGAAACGGATCCCTTCGGCGTGGCCGGGCTGCGCATGGAAAAGGCCTTGAGCACGCCGAGGAAATGGTCGATCCGCTCCGGCGCGCGGTGCCGCGGGGCGAGCTCGCGGACGGCCATGTGCAGCGCGGAGGCGACCGGCCGCCGGATCGACTGCTCGGGCCGGGCCTCGATCTTCCCGGTGCCCCACAGCCGCTGCATGGCCATCGACCGGAACGTGTTGAGCAGCACGGTCTTGCCCACGCCGCGCAGCCCGGTCAGCACGATGCTGCGCTCCGGCCGGTGCCGGGCGATCCGTTCGAGCACGACCTCGAACTGGGCGATTTCCCGGTCCCGGCCGGCGAGCTCGGGCGGCCGCTGGCCGGCTCCGGGCGCGTAAGGATTGCGTACGGGGTCCACGCTAGAACCCTATGGCGGCCTCTAGCGCTCACCGTAGATTGACGTAGAAACCGCTACCGGCGTGTCGGGCATGGCGACGGGGGCGCGGTTGCCGGTGCCGCCGGGACGCCCAGCGGCTCCCACCAGTCGAACCGGCTGACCACCCGCATTCCCACCCGCTCGTACAGGGCGGTGGCGCCGGTGGTGTTCTCCGCGTCGACGGCCAGGACGACGCGCCGTATCCCGCGTCCGGCGAACATCGCGAACGAACGTCTCAGCAGGGCCGCCCCGACCCCGCGGCCCCGGCTGGCGGCCAGCACCGCGAGGTAGTCGACCCAGCCGCGGTCCTCGGAGACGTGCCCGATGAGGGCGCCGGCGGGCTGCCCGCCGTCTCTCGCCAGCAGCCACAGCGCCGGGTCGTAGGTTGCCCGCCCGGTCTGGTCGGCCGCCCACTGGTCGTGCGGCTCCGGGTGGTACTCCCAGTGATCGGCGAAGGCCTCGTCGACGACGGTCTTGACGAGCGGCAGGTCCGTGGCGGGCTCGATCCCGCCGATTTCGATCCCGTCCGGCACGGTCCCCGGGTCCACCTGGACCGGAAGGTCTATCTGCATGTGCCAGAAATGCCGGACCAGGTGCAGGCCCGAGGCCAGGAGCAGGTCCGCCGCGGCCGCGTCAGCCGCGTTGATCACATGACGGAAGCCGGGCGGACGGAAGCCCGTCCGCCAGGCGGGCGGCCCGCTCCTGGGTCACGCCCACCAGGGCGGCGCCGATGCCGCGCCCCCGGTGCCGCGGGTGGACGACACCCCAGCAGTCGGTCGTGCCCGGTTCCTCGGCCATGGCCTGCACGTAACCGGCGATCGTGCCCGCGCCGTCGGCCACCACCCAGGCGTTGGCAGCCAGGCTGAAGCCCGCCCGGCTCCACTCGTCCCGGACGAAGCTCGCGTCCAGCACGACCGGCCCGCCCTCGGCAAGCTGATCGGCGATCAGTACGTCGGCCACCGCGTCGAGGTCGCCCGGTTCCGGCGACCGGAGCTGGTATCCAGCGGGGAGTTCCACGGCCCGGAGAGTACTTGCCAGTGGGCACCACGGCACCTGCTTTATGGCCCGCCGGGGCCGTTAGGTATCTATGGCGCTCTCTAGCACTCTTCCTAGATTGGCGCAGACAGTTTCATACCTGGGACCCATGACCCGGAGTCTGCATGACCCGGATGCTGCTGCGCGCCGTACTCATAGGTAGTCGGGGCTGTCCTTTCGGAGGAGCGATGGAGCGGGGCGTCACCTGGTATGAGGTGCTCGGTGTGCTGCCCGGCGCCGAGCCGCACAGGCTCAAGCGCGAGTACGAGGCCCGGTCCGGCCTGCTGCGCCCGGAGATGATCGCGGGCGCGCCGTCGAACGTGCTCACGGCGGTCACCCGGGCCCAGGACCGGCTGGACCGCGCGTGGCAGGTGCTCAGCGACCCGGGGGCCCGGCGCTGCTACGACGAGGAGGCTGGCCTCCGGCGCACCGGCGGGGGCCTGGACGGGCCTGGGTCCCGCCCCATCCAGACCGGGTTCGACCCGGACGACCTGGGCCCGGCGGGGGAACTGCTCACGGATGTGGCCAGCCCCGTGCTGGTGCTGTTCGGCGGGCGGGTCCGCAGGCCGCAGCGGCGCGGGCCGGCGGCGGTGCCGGACGTCCGCGGCCTGTTCACCGGCACCTGCCGGGAGGTGGCCAGGCGGCACGGCCTGGAGGTCACCGCCGTCCGGCTCACCGAGCGCCCGATGCCGGTCGAGGGCCTGGTGGTCAGCCAGGATCCCGCTCCCGGGACCCGGTGCCGCGGCGGCCGGCTGACCGTGCAGGTCTGGCACCCCCCGTTCCGTAATCAATCCTGACGGCGATCATCGCTGGTCGTGATCGGCGTGGCGGGGCGCGGCCGGCCGGGCCCGGGTCAGGTGTTGCTGTGCAGGGCGGCGTTGAGGCCCGTCCAGTTGCCCGAGCGGGGCAGGGCCTCGACCGCGCCGGTCTGGGAGTTGCGGCGGAACAGCAGGCCGGGCTGGCCGGACAGGGTCAGGGCCTTCACGACCTGGCCGTCGGGCAGGGCGACGCGGGTGCCCGCGGTCAGGTAGAGGCCAGCTTCGACGGTGCAATCGTCGCCGAGGCTGATGCCGATGCCGGCGTTGGCGCCGAGCAGGCAGCGGCGGCCGATGCTGATGGTCTGGGTGCCGCCGCCGGACAGGGTGCCCTGGATCGACGAGCCGCCGCCGATGTCGCTGTGGTCGCCGACCACGACGCCGGCACTGATCCGGCCCTCGACCATGGAGGCACCCAGCGTGCCCGCGTTGTAGTTGCAGAAGCCCTCGTGCATGACCGTGGTGCCCTCGGCCAGGTGGGCGCCGAGCCGGACCCGGTCGGCGTCGGCGATCCGCACCCCGGCGGGGACCACGTAGTCGGTCATCCGCGGGAACTTGTCGACGCCGGTGATCTCGAACGGGAGGCGGTCCGCGCGGGCGCGCAGCCGTACCGCGGCGGCCTCGGCCGGCAGGACCGGGCCCAGGGTGGTCCAGGCAACGTTGGTCAGCAGGCCGAACACGCCGTCCAGGCTGGTGCCGTGCGGCTGGATGAGCCGGTGGCTGAGCAGGTGCAGCCGCAGCCAGACGTCGTGGGTGTCGGCGGGCGGGGCGGACAGGTCGGCGATGTGGGTGCGCACCGCGACGACCTCGACGCCGCGCAGGTCGTCCGGGCCGAGGGCCTTCGCCGCGTCCGCACCGAGCCGGGACACCGCGTCGTCCGGGGCCACGCGGGTGGTCTCTGCTGCCGGGCGGGCCCCGGCTTCGCCGTCCTCCTGGGCCGGGATCAGCTCGGGCGCCGGATACCAGGTGTCGAGAACTCTGCCGTCCGGGGCGAGGGTGGCCAGGCCGAAGCCGATGGCGCCACGGCGCTGCGCGGGGGTCGGGTTGCTCACCGGATCACCATAGACCGCCAGGCCGACCGAGGAACGGGGCCACTAGTCCCTCGGCCGGCCCAGCGGAAGACCTCCCGAAAGCCGGGAGGTTGCCCGCACCCAGTTCCACGTAGCTCAGTACCCGCCGGTTCAGGATGAACCGGATTCGGCTGAGAAATTCTGGGACCGCGGATCGCGGTCGGTTTAGTGGGGCGGCCTAGTGAGGGCGGCCTAGTGCCGGTGGCCGGACTTTGGCTGGTTCAGCCGGGCCAGGTAAGCGTTGTACGCGGCGAGGTGCTCGTCGTCGTCGATGCTCTTCTGGCTGGACCAGTCCGGGCCGCTGCCGTCGGCCGGGGCGTCCTCGCCGTCGGGGCCGGTGACCAGGCGGGCCATGTTGGCCCGGCGGGCCTGCTCGAGCCAGCCGCGGCCGCGGCCGCGGCCCGTGTCCCGCTCGTCCTGGCTCCACTGCAGGAAGACCAGCATCATCAGGCCGAACATCAGCGCGTCCCCGGCGATCCACATGATCGCCCCGCCCCAGTGCAGGTCCTGCACCACGCCGGGGGCCCAGGCGGGCTGCTCGGCCGGGTCCGGGACGCCGGGGGTGCCCGCGTTGCCGTAGCCGAGGATCAGCCCGGTGAACGTGTCCACCGGCATGACCAGGACCAGGGTGACGAACCTGATCGGGTAGGACAGCCGCCAGTGGATCGGCTCGCGGCCCAGCAGGGGCAGGAAGAACAGGAAGCCGACCAGCAGGAACAGGCCGTGCTCGAGGTTGTGGACGACCGCGTTTTCCTCGATCACGTTGGCCAGGCCGGTCAGGTGGGCACCGGCGATGGCCGCGGCGTAGGCCAGGAAGCCGAACACCGGCCAGGTCAGGAACGTCACCACGCGGGACCTGACGACCTTCTTGGCCCAGGTGTGCAGCGGGTTCCGGCTGGCGTGCAGGAGCAGGATGATCGGCTGGCCGGCGATCAGCAGCGGCGGGGCGATCATGATCAGCATCAGGTGCTGGACCATGTGGTCCCAGAACAGGATGTCGTCGTAGACCCCGATGCCGCCCTCGGTGGCCAGCACCACCACGGCCAGCCCGGCCAGGAACATCCCGGTCCGCCAGCGCGGCCACGGCCGGGCCGGGTGCTTTCTGGCGACCCGGTGCACGCCCCACAGGTACAGCCCGGCCGACAGCACCACGAAGGCCGTTACCACCGGCGCGAACTGCCAGTGGGTGACGGCCGGGTACCAGCCAAACGGGGGCAGCATGGTGACCTCCTCCGCTGGTGAGCCTACTGCCGGGCGGGCAACCACCGGCCAGACGGCCCCGGGCATGATGGTGCCGTCCGATCACGCCGCGGCGAAGGGAGCACGAGACATGCCGAAGGGAACGGCCCTGGTGCTGGGCGGCGGCGGGGTAGCCGGGATCGCCTGGACAACCGGGCTGCTGACCGGGCTGGCCGGGGCGGGCGCCGACCTGACCGGCGCGGACCTGATCATCGGCACCTCGGCGGGCGCGAACGTGGCCGCGCAGGTGGGCAGCGGGCTGCCGCTGGCGGACCTGTACGCCCGGCAGGCCGACCCGGAGCGGCAGGCCCGGGAGATCGCCGTGGAGCTGGATCTCGAGCGGCTCGGCGCCGAGTTCGTGACGGTGATGGGCGAGGCGGAGTCGGCCCAGGAGCTCCAGCGGCGGATAGGCGCCTACGCGCTGGCCGCCGACACGGTGCCGGAGGCGACCCGGCGGGCGGTGATCGAGAGCCGGCTGCCCTCGCACGAGTGGCCAGAGCGCGCGATCAAGCTGGTCGCGGTGGAGGCGAGCACCGGCGAGACGGCGGTGTTCGACCGGGATTCGCGCGTTGGCCTGGTCGACGCGGTCGCGGCCAGCAGCGCCGTGCCCGGCATCTGGCCGCCGGTGACGATCGGCGCCCGTCGCTACGTTGACGGCGGGGTCCGGTCCGCGGACAACGCCGACCTGGCCGTGGGCTGGTCGGAGATCGTGATCGTCTCGCCGCTGGGCTTCGACTCACCGCTTCCGCTGCTGCCGCTGCGCGAGGTGGTGGCCACCCTGCGCGAAAGCGGCTCGGCGGTGACCGTGCTCACGCCGGACGCGGCCTCGGCCGCGGCGATCGGCGCCAACCCGCTCGACCCCGGCACCCGCACCCCCGCCGCCCAGGCCGGCCTCGCCCAGGGCCGGGCGGGCCTGGCCGGGAGCTAGGACGGGGCCGGGCTGGCCGACACCTGGGCGGCCGAGCCGCCCCCGCCGGCGCTGGTCCCGCCCGGTCCGGCGCTGACCGGGTGGGAGTGCGCCGCACGGGCCGGCGCCGTGGCCACCCGGACGGCCGGATGGCCCCGGTGGCTGAGAAAGAACCACCCGCCGGCCGCGCCGGCCGCCACCAGGAGCACGACGATCACGGCCACCAGCCAGATCCGCCCGCGTTCCCGGCCCGGCAGCCCGCCGAGGGACGGCCCGGTGCCGGAGTGAGCTACGGCTCCCAGTGCCGTCCTGGCCGGGGCGGGCCCGGTTGGCGGCCAGCTGGCCAGCCGCTCTGATTCGGCCGCCGGCCACTGCCAGGCTGACGGCAGGCTCGGTGGCCGCTGGCCCGCCGATGGTCCCTGGCCGGGCGATGCCGCCGGCCCCGCCGGTGCGGCCGGCGGCACGGACCAGCCGGGCGGCCCGGCTGCGGGCGGCCCAATGGCGGGCGGCACTGGACCGGCGGGGGGTGCTGACGTGGGCGGCGTGCTCAGCGGCGCCCGCGGCGGCGGGACCCAGGTGACCGTGGCCGGCTGGTCAGCGGCGGGCGACTGCGCCGCTGACTGACCGGGACCGGGCCATGGCGTCACGGCGCGGTCAGGCGAAGGCGGCTGCGCCACGTGCCGCCCGGGACGGGACGGCCGGCCCGGCGGCTGACCGGATTCGTACGGATCTGGCCCGGGTGATTCCAGCTGGACCAAGCGCAGGCCGGGCCGCCCCGCCAGGGTCGGTCCGGGATCGGGCGGGCCGGGATCGGTGGTGGTCTGGAACTGGCCGGCGGCCTGGCCGGGCTGGGCTCTTAACACCGCGCCGCAGCGCGTGCAGAACCGCTGGCCGCGGGCGGCTTCGCCGCATGCCGTGCAGAACTTCATTTCTGTTTCCCCCCTGAATGCGTACCGCGCCCGTGCCCTGGAATCCCTCGCGGGAAAGCCCGGTCAGCCGGGTACGCCGGTCTTGGCGGCCGCCGGCGCAGGACCTGGTTCCGCTCCCGTGGTGCGCCGGGCCGCGCCTGCTCCTTCCAGCGTGCAGTGCTGCAGCGCGGCAATAGTTGCCCTGGTCGGGTCGTAGCGAAGGGTCCGGTAAATATCGTTGCCCGGACCGCCGAGATCGCCGTCCTTGACCGCTAAACGGCAGTGCGGGCATTGCCGAGACATGGCTCCGCAGCCTCCCCCCGGGCGTGGAGCCTCCCCAGACCCGCTGCCCCCCGCGGTCAGCATAGGCCACGATTGGCCGGAAAAACAGCGCCAGTTAATGACGTTTCAACGACTGCGATGATTCTTCCCCGGTTTTAGCGGGATCGGCCTAACCCCGGGACCAGCGCCCCCGCTGCCGTATCCCGTCAAGAAAGAGCGGCGCCAGCAGTGGCCCGCCTGGGCCCTACTGATCCAGGATGCGCCGCCGGGTGGGGTCGTACAGCGGCGCGGTCTGCAGGCGGGCGGGCACGTCCCCGGCCGGGGTGCGGACGGTGAAGCCGCCGGCCTTGAGCCACTCGGGTGTCACCCCGTCCGGGTGCGAGACCTGGGCCAGGCCGACCGGGCCGCCGATTGTGTAGCCGTAGGCGGCGGCGCGGACGTAGCCCGCCCACTGGCCGTCGAGCAGCACCGGCTCGTTGCCGAACAGGTCCGCGGCCGGGTCGTCCACGGCCAGGCTGACCACCCGGTCCCGGGGCGGCCCGGCGGCGCGCGCGGCGAGCAGGGCGTCCCGGCCGATGAAGCCGCCGGGCTTGTCCCAGGCGACGGCGAAGCCCAGGCCCGCGGACAGCGGGGTGTCGGTGTTGTCGATGTCCACGCCGATGTCCCGGTAGCCCTTTTCCAGCCGCAGGCCGGACAGCGCGTCCAGGCCGACCGGGCGGACGCCCAGGTCGCGGCCGGCCGCCATCAGGTCGTCCCACACCCCCAGCGCGTACTCGGCCGGGATGTGCAGCTCCCAGCCCAGCTCACCGACGTAGGTGACGCGGATGGCCAGCACCGGGGCGTACCCGACGTCGATGTGCTGGGCGGTCAGGTACGGGAACGCGGCGTTCGACAGGTCGGCGTCGGTCAGCGTTCCGATGAGCTCGCGGGACGCCGGTCCCTGCACGGACAGCAGCGTGACGCCGGAGGTGGTGTCGGTGACCAGGGCGATCTCACCGGGCTGGGTCGCGCGCCGGATCAGCGGCTCGATCCGGCGGTGGATCAGGTCGCTGGCCACCACCAGGAACCGGTCGGCGGCCAGCTGGGTGACGGTGACGTCGGCGACGATGCCGCCCTTCCTGTCGAGCCACTGGGTGTAGACGATGCGGCCGTCGCCGGCCGTGACGTTGTTGGCGGACAGCCGGCTGAGCACCGTGCCCGCGTCCTGGCCCTGCACGAGGAAGCTGGCCATCAGGCTCATGTCCAGGATGCCGACCGCGTCGCGGATCGCGGCGTGCTCCTCGCCGATCAGGCCGAACGCGGGCTGGCGGCGGTAGTCGAGGGTGGTGGCGGGCGGCTCGCCGGTCCCGGCGAAGAACCACTCCGGGTACTCCCAGCCGGCCGACACGGCGAAGTGCGCGCCCGCCGCGGCCTGCCGGTCGTGCAGCACCGACCGGCGGACGTTGCGCGCGGTCCGCGGCTTCCAGGTGGGCCAGACCGCGTCGCCGAAGAGCGCGCCGAGCAGTTCCGGGGTCCGCTCGGCCCGGAACCGGCGCGACGTCTCGTGGGCCGCGGTCCGTTCCAGCGCGTAGCCGGTGACGTCGACCGGGGGCACGCCGTCCACGATCCAGTGCGCGACCGCCCGGCCGACTCCGCCGCCGGACAGGATGCCGATCGAGTTCAGGCCCGCGGCCACGAAGTAGCCGTCCAGCTCGGGCGCCGGGCCGAGCAGCGGGTGCACGTCGGAGGTAAACGACTCGGGGCCGCAGAAGAACGTCCGCACGCCGGTGTCGGCCAGGCACGGGATCCGGTCCATGGCGGCGGCCAGGAACGGCTCCATCCGCTCCCAGTCCGGCGGCAGCCTGCCGAACGCGAAGTCGCGGCCCGCGCCGTCCAGCGACCAGGCGGCGGCCTGCGGCTCGAACAGGCCGACCAGCATGCCGTCGCCCTCGGGCCGGTAGTAGCCGTACCGGTCCGGGTCCTCGATCACCGGCAGGTCCGGGTCCATCCCGTCGACCTTGCCGGTCAGCAGGTAGTAGTGCTCCGCGGCCTGCAGCGGGATCCGCACGCCGGCCAGCGCCCCGAACTGGCGTGCCCACAGGCCGGCCGCGTTCACCAGGATCTCGGTTTCGACCGGGCCTTTTTCTGTTATTACGGTGGTTACACGGCGGGCCTTCGTCCGGACTCCGGTCGCCGCGACACCTTCGGCGATCGTGACGCCCAGCTGGCGGGCCCCCTTGGCCAGGGCGGTGGCCACGCCGACGGGGTCGGCCCGGCCCTCGTCTTCCACGTAGAACGCGGCCAGCACGTCGTCGGTGCGGGCCAGCGGCCACATCGCGGCGAGCTCCGCCGCGGAGACCTCGACCTCGTTGCAGCCCATGCCGCGCTGCCAGGCGCTGGACCGGCGCAGGGCGTCCAGCCGCTGCGGGGTCGTGGCCAGGGACAGGTGGCCGACCTCGCGGTAACCGGTGGAGTGCCCGGTTTCCGCCTCGAGGCGGGTGTACAGGTCGCGGGAGTAGCGGCTGAAGGAGAGCGAGGTCTCGTCGGTCATGCCGGCCGAGGTGATCAGCCCGGCGGCGTGCCAGGTCGTGCCCGCGGTGAGCTGGTTCTGCTCGAGGAGCAGGACGTCGGTCCAGCCGAGGTGGGCCAGGTGGTAGGCGATGCTGCAGCCGATCACGCCGCCGCCGACGATCACGACCTGGGCACGGCTGGGCAAGTCGGTCGGCATGTCGCGGCCTTTCCGGTGGTGATGATCTCTGCCATCCCTAGCACGGTGCGTCCCGCCTGGTCCAGGTATGTACGGGCGGGGGCGGGCTGCGTGCGGCCCGGGTGCCGGCGGGCCGTGGAAGGGTGAGGGGCATGGCGATACGGCTGGGCAGCACGGTGATCAACTGCGCGGACCTGGAGGGGATGACCCGGTTCTGGGCCGGGGCGCTGGACCTGAAGCCGTCGTCCACGGACCCGGACGATGACTTCCGGGTGCTGAAGGGCGCGGCGGGGACGATCTCGCTGCAGGTGGCGGAGACCCCGGTCCGCGCGCGTGACCAGATGCACCTGGACCTCTACACCGATGACCAGGCCAGCGAGGTGGAACGGCTGACCGGCCTCGGGGCCTCGTTCGTGCGGCACAACCAGGACCCGGACGACGACTACGTGGTCATGACCGACCCGGAGGGCAACGAGTTCTGCGTGTGCGCGGTTCCCGGCCTTTCCTGACCTTTCCGAGCAAACCGCGCTCTCCGGTCAAACCCGTTAGGATCCGGCGAATCAACCGGGATGCGCGCGCCGATCCTCCCGGGAGCTACCGGTGCCAGCGGACGCTGAGCACGGCGCGGCAACCCCCTCGTACTGACGAAAGGGTCATCCGTGTCTGAGTCACTGACTGAGCTGCCCAGCCAGTCCGGCACCGTTCCCCCGCAGCCCGCGGGCCGCAGCCGGGCCATCTCGCTGATCGGCGCCGTCGCCGGTGCCACGCTTCTGGTCGCCGGGGTGGCGGCGTGCGGCGGCGGATCGTCGCCGGCCAAGAGCTCGTCGGGTTCCTCCAGCAATTCGGGCGGCAGCAGCAGCGTGCCCACCCCGGCGACCACGCCCGGGCCGCTGACCGAGCCGGACCAGATCGCCACGCTGCAGAAGGCCGCCGACCAGAGCGTGGCCAACGACCTGCTGCACTCCATGCAGGCCACCGCGAAGGGCGCCCAGATCAGCGCGGTGACCTACGTGGACAGCTCGGACAAGACCCGCAGCGTGCTGGTCTACGGCGGCGACAACCTGCCGGGCCTGGCGGGCGCCCCGGCCAGGAAGATCAAGGTCATGCTCAAGTCCGGCGTCCGGGTCGGGGTCGGCGCCAGGCTCGGCCACGAGCTTCTGGTGCCCGCGGGCAGCACGGGCGGCATGGCCAGGTGCGCGCCGCTGATCAGCCCGGGGTCCGCCATCAAGTCCGTCACCTGCGGCTGGGTCCACGGCAAGTCCGTGCTGGTGATGTCGTTCGGCGGCTACGACGCGAAGAGCGCCAAGTCGCTGGTGCCGCAGATCATCGCGGCGATGGAGAAGAGCTGACCGCAGCCGCTGGCCGGCGGCGGCCTGCCGGGACGGGGCGGCGGGTGGCTGGCTGACCGCAGTGCGGCGCCGGACCGGGCGGCCCTCCTCACGCGTTTCGCGTGGGGCGGGCCGCCCGGTTTCTTGTGCCTGGCGTGACCGTCATGGCGGGCCGGTTGCTTTGCGTGATCTTGACCGGAAACCGAACCAGGACGGGTTGTGCTCCGTTCTCACGGCGACTACCCCGATGCCCGCGGATCTGCCGGACAGCCGCAGCATCCCCTCATCCCTGAGCATGGAGAGAAGGTTCTTCGTTGTCTGAGTCGCCAATTGAGCTGGCCGGGTCCGGTTCTGTTCCCGTGGGCGCCGCTGTCTTCGCTGGTCCTTCGCCGCGGCCGGCGGCCGGGCGCCGCCGGGTGGGCGCGCTGCTGGGCACCGTGGCCGGGGCGGCACTGCTGGTCGCCGGGGCCGCCGGATGCTCGTCCTCGTCCGGCGGCGGGTCCGGCACGCTGAGCCAGCCGGACAAGATCGCCTCGCTGAAGAAGTCCCCGGACCAGTCGATGGCCAAGGAGATCCTGAAGGCGGCCAAGGGCCACACGGGCGGCAGCAAGCTGACCGCCGTGGTCTACCAGGACGGCTCGGACTCCAGCAAGACCGTGATGGTCTACGGCGGCGTGGGCATCCCGCTGCCGTCCGGGGACACCGACTCGCAGTTCACGTCGATGCTCGGGTCCGGCACTGAGGTCGGGGGCGGGGTGAAGGTCGGGACGGTGGCCGACGTGGACGCGGGCAGCGCGGGCGGCAACGCCAAGTGCGCCCCGATCCTGGCTTCCGGCGGCGGCGACTCCAAGTTCGTCAACTGCGCCTGGATCAACGGCAAGTCCGCGCTGGTGCTGACGTTCCAGAGCTACAGCGCGGATGACGCCCGGACCCTGCTGCCGCAGATCCTCACCGCGATGACCAAGGGCTGAGCGCCCCGGGCCGCACGGCCCGCCGACGCGACTGTGATCGTGCGGGTTTCTCCGGGCGGATTCGCTGAGAGACCCGCACGATCAGCATTTCGCCGCTGGTTACGTGCATCACGGCGGCTGTCGCGATGTCTATCACAGCGATGGTCACACCTGCCGGCTAGACCAGACCCGGCCCGCGCAGCGATCCGGTGCGGGCCGGCCTGAAGACGTATCCCCCCGCTCAACGGCCCCGGAGCTGATATGACCCAGCTACTGCCTGCCCTTGCCGAACCGGTCTGCCAGGCCGGCCGGTCCTGTGACCGCGCGCCCTGTTTCCAGGCCCGGTTAGAGGCCGCCGCCGGCGACCGCCCGGTCCGCAGGCGCGCCGAGCTGTGCGCCGAGCACCTCGGCGGCACCGTGCACGCCCTGACCACGTGGGCCAACGACCGCGGTCTGCGCGGCGAGGTCACCGTGCTGGCCATCGACCGGCCCGCACGTGACCATGCCCCGCCTGGGGGGCGGATCGGGTTCGTGTTCAGCACGATCCGGCTGACCGCATGACCGGCGCCAGGGTGTGCTGGATGGCCGCCTCCAGTTCGGCCTTCCCGCCGCTGCTGTCCCGAACGATGTTCAGTTTCCGGGCCGCCCGGGATGGGGTGCGCTGGGCTGATCCCGTTATCGTGGTTGCATGCCGAGCCCTGAACCCCCCGCCGGGGGCCGTGGAGTTGACGATGTCCTGGCGGACCTGCGGGGGGTCGGCTACCTGGCCGACCGGGCCGCGGCGACCGTCGTGCACCTGTCCGGGGTGCTTCACAAGCCGGTGCTGGTCGAGGGACCCGCGGGGACCGGCAAGACCGCGCTGGCCACGAGCGTGGCCGACGCCACGGGCCGGCCGCTGATCCGGCTGCAGTGCTACGAGGGCCTGGACGAGTCCAAGGCCATCTACGAGTGGGACTACCGGCGCCAGCTGCTCCAGCTGCAGCTCCAGCAGGGCGACAGTACGGCCAGCCTGACCGAGTCGGGGATCTTCGGCGAGGAGTTCCTGCTGAGCCGGCCGCTGCTGGCCGCGATCCGGTCGCCGGAACCGGTGGTGCTGCTGATCGACGAGGTCGACCGGCTCGACATCGAGAGCGAGGCGCTGCTGCTCGAGGTGCTGTCGGAGTTCCAGGTGTCGGTGCCCGAGCTGGGCACGGTGACCGCACGGCACATCCCGCAGGTCTTCCTCACCTCGAACAACACCCGCGACCTGTCCGAGGCGCTCAAGCGGCGCTGCCTGTACCTGCACCTCGGGCACCCGTCCGCCGAGCGCGAGGCGGAGATCATCCAGCTGCGCGTGCCCGAGCTGGCCGTGCACCTGGCCGCGCAGATCGCCCAGCTGGTGGCCGTGCTGCGGGGCACGGACCTGCGCAAGCCGCCGTCCGTCGCGGAGTCCATCGACTGGGCCAGGACGCTGGTCGCCCTGGGCGCGGCCGAGCTGACCGACGACGTCACCCGGCAGACGATCTCGGTGCTGCTGAAGTACCAGCAGGACATCGAGACCGCGCTGGCCGAGCTGTCGATCGCCGGGTAACTGACGTGCCCGGTCTGCTGGCCGACCTGGTCGACGAGCTGCGGAACGCCGGCATCCCGGTGTCCGTCGGCGAGCACCTGGACGCGGCCGCGGCGGTGGCCAGCATCCCGCTGAACGACCGGGAGGTCCTGCGGGCCGCGCTGGCGGCCACGCTGGTCAAGGACGGGGACCACCTGGGCGCGTTCAACCTGATCTTCGACTTGTATACGTCGGGGCCGCCGCCGGGTCAGGGTGAGAGCCCGCTGGCCGGACTGGATGACGCTGAGCTGCGGGACGTGCTGCGCAACGCGATCGCCGGCGACGACCGGATGCTGATGTCGCTGGTGGCCGACGAGTACGTGCGCCGCTTCGCGGGCGCCGAGCCGGGCCGCCCGGTGGCCGGGGTGATGTACGGGATCGCCGTGAACCGCGCCGCGGACCTGGACGGCATCCGCGCCGACCTGCTGGCCGCCGGTGGTGGGGGGGCCGGTGGCGCGGGGCCGGCGGCGGGTTCGGCGGCGGCGGAGGGGGCGGTGGCGGTGGCGGCCTGGGCGGCGAGGGCGCCCGTGCTGGCGACGGCAGCGCTGGCGACGACAGCGCCGGTGACGACGGCCTGCCCGGGATGACGTCGCTGCGGGACCGGCTGGCCCGGGCCGAGGCGGAGCGCGCGATCAGCCGCTTCCGCGCGGAGATCGAGGCGTCCATCCGGCGCGTGCTGGTGGCCGACCGGGGTGCCCGCGCGGTCCGCGCCACGATGCGGGTCGGGCTGGCCCAGGACAAGGACATCGCCAGCGCCTCGGGGTCCGAACTGCAGGCGATGACCAGCGCCATCGGCCCGCTGGCCCAGCAGCTGACCCAGGTTCTCAGCCGCCAGGCCAGGCGTCCCCGCCGCCCCAGCATCCGCGGCACCCTGCGCCGGTCCATGGCCACCGGCGGGGTCCCGTTCCGGATCGTCACCGAGCCGGCCCGGCCGCCCAAGCCCGAGATCGTGGTGCTCTGCGACGTGTCCGGGTCGGTGGCGGCGTTCTCCCGTTTCACGCTGGAGCTGCTGGTGGCGCTGGACAGCCGTCTCAGCCGGCTGCGCATCTTCGCGTTCACCGACGGGGTCGCGGAGATCACCGGGCTGGTCGGCGAGGCGCGCGCGGCAGGCGTGCGGCTTCCCCTGGCCCGGGTCCAGCAGGAGACGGTCCGCCTGGACGGCGGTTCCGATTACGGCCACGTGCTGCGCACCTTCGCCGCCGGGCACGCCCGGGAACTCACCCAGCGCACGGCCCTGCTGGTCGTCGGGGACGCCCGGACGAACTACCTGAACCCCGCCGTGGCCTCGTTCGCGGAACTCGCCCGGCGGGCCGGCCAGGTCTACTGGCTCAACCCCGAGCCGCGATCAGCGTGGAACGACGGGGACTCGGTGATCGGTGCGTACTCCTCCTTCTGTGACCAGGTGCAGGAGTGCCGGAATCTGAGGCAGATCACTGCCTTCGTGGGGAATCTCGCGGTCCGCCAGAGCACGGGCCGGGCACGGTAGGGCCGAGCCGCAACAAACAGAGGTGGCTATGACCGGGCGGAGCATGCCGGGCGGGCTGGAGGACGAGCGGAGCCTGCTCGAGGGGTGGCTGGAGTACTACCGGGCGAGCCTGCTGGCCAAGTGCGACGGGCTGAGCGGGGAGCAGCTTGCGGCACGGTCGTGTGAGCCGTCGCCGATGTCGCTGGCTGGGCTGGTGCGGCACATGACGGAGATGGAGCGGGTGTACGGGCACAAGCTGGCCGACTGGGGGGTCGGGTTCCTGTACTGCACGGATGAGGATGAGGACGGTGATTTCGGGGCGGTGACCGCGGCGGGGGCGGCCGCGGACCTGGAGACGTTCCGCGCGCACTGCGCCCGGACCCGGGAGATCATGGCGGGTCACGGGCTCGACGACACGTTCGGGCCGAGGGATGCCTACACCCTGCGCTGGTTCTGCCTGTACCTGATCAAGGAGTACGCGCGGCACCTGGGACATGCCGACCTGCTGCGGGAGCGGATCGACGGGACGACCGGGGAGTAGCGCGATCAGGTCGCCGGGAGTACCGCGGCCAGGAACGTCAGCACGTCGGTGTCGTCCTCGATCTTCTTGGCTGTTGGCTTGCCTGCCCCGTGCCCGGACGCCGTGTCGACGCGGATCAGGATCGGTTCCTCGCCCGCCTGCGCCGCCTGCATGGCGGCCGCGAACTTGAACGAGTGGCCAGGCACGACCCGGTCGTCGTGGTCACCGGTGAGCAGGAGCGTTGCCGGGTAGTGCGTGCCTGGCCGCACGTTGTGCAGCGGCGAGTACGCGCGCAGCCACTGGTACTCCTGCGGATCGTCCGGGCTGCCGAGCTCGCCAGTCCAGGCCCAGCCGATCGTGAACTTGTGGAACCTGAGCATGTCGTAGACACCGACATGGCCGACGATCGCCCCGAACAGCTCCGGGTGCTGCGTCAGGCACGCGCCCACAAGCAACCCGCCGTTGGAGCCGCCCATGATCGCGATACGGTCCCGGCTCGACCAGCCCGACGAGGCCAGCCACCGCGCGCACGCGCAGAAGTCGTCGAAGACGTTCTGCTTTGCCGCCCGGCGGCCCGCCTCGTGCCAGGCCTTGCCGTACTCGCCGCCGCCACGGAGGTTCGCCACCGCCAGAACGCCGCCGCGCTCCAGCCAGACCGCCAGTTCCGGCGAGAAGCTGGGCGTGATCGAGACGTCGAAGCCGCCGTAGGCGTACAGCAACGCGGGTGCCTGACCGTCGGCGGCCAGATCCCGGTGCCGGGTCAGGAACATCGGCACCCGGGTGCCGTCCGCCGACTCGGCGAAGACCTGCTCGGTGACGTAGCTGCCCGGGTCGATGGCTGCTGCCGCCCGTTCGATGATCTCCGTCTGTCCGGTGGACAGCCGGTGCGACCAGATCGAGCCCGGGTCGGTGAAGGTCGTGGTGGCAAAGTGCATGAGGTCGGCCTGCGCGCGTCCGGTGAGCGCCCAGTTCAGTTGCGGGTCAAGGCCCAGCGAGGCAATGCCGGGCAGCGGGATGTCGCGAACGTGGGCGCCGTCGATGGCGTGCACGCGCAGGACGGAGTGAGCGTCCTTGAGGTAATGGCAGACGAAATAGCCACCGAAGAAACTGACGTTCTCCAGAGTCTCCGGGGCCTCGCCAATGACCTCGCGCCAGTTTTCCCGTCCTGGCCGGTCCAGGTCCACGGCGACCAGCCGCTTGCGTTCCGCACCGTAGTCGGTGACCAGGTAGAACGTCGTCCCAGCGTTCGTTACCGCCTGGTTGGCCGACTCGAAGTCCCCGACCAGCGGCCGCCACGTCCCGTCCGGATCGTCCAGGTCCAGGACGAGCAGCTGGTTCTCGAAGACGGAACCCTTCGAGACGGTAATGACCAGGAACCTGCCGTCGTCGCTGACTTCCGCATAGGGCATCCAGTCGGGCTCGTCCGGTGCGCTGAACACAAGCTCGTCGTCGGCCTGCGGCTTCCCGAGGCGGTGCAGGAAGATCCGGCCCGGCGTGTTGGACTCCAGGTACTCGGCGCCGGCCGCGGTCGGCTGCATGGAGCAGTAGTAGAAGCCCGACCCGTCAGCGCGCCAGGCGGCCTGGCAGAACTTCGACCACTCGATCACGTCATCGAGGTCGCGTCCGGTCGCCACATCCCGGATCCGCCAGGTCAGCCAGTCGGAGCCGCCGTCGCTGGTCGCGTACGCCAGGAGCGAGCCGTCGTTGCTGACGTCGGCTGAGCTCACCGCGGTGGTGCCGTCCGCCGACAGCGTGTTGGGGTCCAGCAGCGGGCGCGCCGCGCCGCCGGGCTCGTCCAGCAGGAACAGCACGGGCTGCGCGTCCAGGCCGGGGTTGCGGAACTGGAACCACCGGCCGCCCCGCTCGAACGGCACGGTCAGCTTCGGGTAGTCCGACATGGCCGTGACCTGCGCCCGGATGGACTCCCGCGCCGGGACGGCGGCCAGGAAGCCCTCGGTGACCTCGTTCTGGGCCGCGATCCAGCGGGTGGTTTCCGGATCGGTGGTCGTCTCGAGCCACCGGTAGGGGTCCGGCACCTGCTCACCGTGGTGATCGTCGACGACACTGCCCATGCGGGACTGCGGGTAAGCACGCACGTTCAACACCTCCGGGACTGCACGGTGCACAGACCTCGGAGTCTGTCTCAAGAGGCAGGCAGGCCGCAACGAGCGCCGCGGCCTGGGGCTGAGCTCCCCGGCGGCGGCGTCGTCCGGCGTCTGTGCGCCAGGGACGGTGATGGCGCGAATCCGCCAGACTTGCCGGCGCGCTTCCCCGACGATTCTGGCCATGAACCAGATCGAGAAGGCGCGCCGTTTCCGGGAGCTTCACGCCGCGGGGACCTTCGTACTGCTGAACGCATGGGACGCCGGCAGCGCGATCCTGCTTGCGGGCACCGCAACGCCGGCGATTGCGACGACGAGCAGCGGCGTCTCGTGGGCCCACGGCGTCCGCGACGGGCAGCAGCTCAGCCGGGACGAGGCGATCGCCGCCCTGGCCAGGATCGTGCGCGCCGTCGATTGCCCCGTAGCGCGGACCTCGAGAGCGGATACGGGCCCGAGCCGGGCGATGTCGCCGCGACGGTCGCGGCTGCGATTGCCGCCGGGGCCGTTGGCGCGAATCTGGAGGACCGGCCCGGTTCCGGCCCAGAGGGGCTGCGGCCGATCGGCGACCAGTGCGCACGGCTGGCCGCGGCCCGCGACGCCGCCGACCGCAGCGGGGTGCCGTTCGTCCTCAACGCCCGCACGGACGTCTATCTCGCCCAGGTGGGTGAGCCCGCCGAGCGCGAGACGCTGGCTCTCGAACGGGCCGCTCACTATGCCGAGGCTGGCGCCGATTGTGTCTTCGTGCCGGGCCTCAGCGATCCCGGCGTGATCGCCCGGCTCGTGAAGGCCGCCCCCGTGCCCGTGAATGTGCTGCTCGCCCCGGGCTCCGGCGTTTCGGTTGCGCAGCTCGCGCAGACTGGCGTCCGGCGTATCAGCACAGGGCATCTCATCGCCGCCGCGGCGTATGCGACGATCCGGCGCGCCGCACGGGAGCTGCTCGACGGCGAGGCCGGCACGCTTCGCGACGCGCTGCCGGTCGCCGAGCTGCAGGCGGCGATGCCGTGACCAGGGCGCGGGGCCGGTCCCCTTAGGTGACGAAAGCGAGTGCCCGCGCGATGATCGGGCGGAAGTCCAGCGGGTACGCGTGGGCGACGCCAGGCACCGCCTCGAATCCGCAGGGGATCCCCTGCTCGGTGAGGAACCGGGCGAGCTTGCGCTGAGTTTCCACCGGGGTCAGGTCATCGTCCTGGCCGGCCAGCAGGTAACCGCGGAGCTGTACGCCGCGGGCGCGCGCCTCCTGGATCAGCGGGAGCCACGAGACCGGGTCATCAGCGCTGGGATCCGGCCCGCCGGGCCCGAGGAGGATGAACGCACGCGCGGGGATCGTGCCGCTCAGCGCGACCTGCAGTGCCGTGTAACCGCCCATCGAGAACCCGGCGATGACCAGGTGGTCAGCGGACAGCTCGTGGTCGGCGGCGAGCGCGGCGTACTGCTCCCGGATCTCGCGCAGCGCGACCTCCGTGTCGTCCCAGACGTAGCCGTCGCTCTGGATGATCTGCGAGGACCCGATGGCGGCGAGGAGCCAGCCATCGTCGGTGACCGCCCGCCAGCCATCCAGCGCCTTGCGGGGGTTCTCGCCGTTGCCGTGCAGGGCGACGATGCTGCGGTACGGAGGCGTGCCGCCTTCCGGGATCAGCGCCGAGTAATGGGCCGGCGGCCGTCCCGCCTGCTCCGCGTGCTGTCTTTCGAGGCAGGCGGCCGCTACCCGCTCGAAGTCAGGCCGGCCCTGCAGGGGCTGCCAGGAGGGGCTCCGGCGCAGCAGCATCTCCCCGAACCACGAGCCTTGCTCCAGGGTCTGCTCGAGGATCTCGACGGCCAGGCCGTAGTCGCCCTTGCGCGCGGCCAGGCAGGAGCGCATGTAGGAGACATCGGTCTCGTGCCCGGGATAGCGAGGGCCTTCCGCCGTGAGCAGATCGAAGGCGCCGGCGTAGTTCTGCTCGCGGTAGAGCTCCATCACGCGGGCATCGAGTACCTGGTAGCTGTCGTCAGTCTGCACGTCTCCGCCAATGCTGTTGGTTCTCTGGGTAGTTCTCTCGGTAGTTCTCTGAGCCGCCGGCCGGATGCCCGGTCACGGCGTGGTGCGCACGTCCGCGGCTCCCAGGTGCTCGGCGAACCAGTCGACGGTCGCCTGATGCAGCGTGCTGCCGTTCTTCCGGTCTTCGACGCTGTGGCCCTCGCCCTCGAACCGGATGAGCCGGCTGAGGTGCCCCCGCCCGGCGAGCCGTTCGTGGATCCGCTCGGATTCGGCGACGGCCACGCGGGCGTCGTTGATCCCGTGGGCCAGCAGCAACGGTGCGCGGATCCGGTCGACGTGCGTGAGGGGACTGCGTTCGGCGAGCATCCGGGCGTCGTGCGGGTCGCCGGGATCGCCGATCCAGTCGCGCACCCGGTGCCGCCAGGTGGCCGGGAACGCGGCGGCGAGGGCCGCCAGGTCGGACGGGCCGCACACCGAGACCCCGGCGCGCCACCGTTCCGGAAGCCGGGCCAGGCAGCTCAGCGCCGCGAACCCGCCGTAGGAGGCCCCGTACACGCCCAGCCGGCCGCCGTCGGCCCAGTCCTGTCCCTGCAGGTAGTCCCCGGCCGCGGCCAGGTCCTGCAGGTCGCCGCCGCCCCAGTCGCGGTAGATCAGGCGCTGGTAGTGCTGGCCGTAGCCCGAGGAGCCGCGGATGTTGGGCGCCAGTACCGCGATACCGCGTGCGACCAGGGCCTGGATCAGCGGGCTGAACAGCGGCAGCGCCTGGTACTCGGGGCCTCCGTGGATGTCCAGGACGACGGGGATCGGGGCGCGGTCCGGGGCGCGGCCCTGGCCTGGGCCCTGGCCCTGGCTCTGGCCGGGGGGACGGTAGAGCAAGCCGGAGACGGTCAGCCCGTCGGTGCTTGGGTAGTGGATGACCTCCGGCTCGGCCAGGCCGGCCGGAAGCCGTTCGCTGCAGCGCGTCAGCTGCCGGGCACAGCCGTTGCTGAGGTCAGCGACCCACACTTCGGTGGCGGCGGTGGGGCGGCCGAGCAGGACCACCAGCCGTGTGTTCCCGGCCCACGTCAGCGACTGGCCGTCGGAGCCGAATTCCTGGGCCGCCACGCCCCGCGGCAGTCCGTGCACCTCGTGCTGCCCGTGCTGCCCGTGCTGCTCGTGCTGCTCGTGCTGCGAACCACCGGCCAGGTCGCGCCAGTGCAGGGCGGTGAAGCCGTGCGTGTTGACGCTCCAGACCAGCCGCTTGCCGTCACCGGAAACGGCGGCGCAGTCGATGTCGGCGGCCGGGGTGTCCAGCCACTGCAGGCCATCGCCTGGCGTGAGCAGCGCGAGGCCAAGGTGGTCACGGCCCTGCGTGGTGGACAGGAAGATGCCCTCGGGCGTCCATCCGGCGGGCAGGTACTGAGCCGGCCCGTCGTGCGGCGTGACGTGCTCGACCGACAGGCCGGCCAGCTCGACGGCGAACAGGTCCTGCTCGGTGTTCTGGTGCAGGCGCAGGACCAGCAGGCGGCGGGAGTCCGGCGAGAAGAACATCGGGAAGTAGCGGTCCTCCGGCAGCGGATCGCCGGCCTGGAGCACCGTCCGCACGTCCCCGGTCGCCAGATCGCGGACCATGATGTCGAAGCACGAGCGCTTGCGGGCGTTGCTCGCGTAGGCGAGCAGGCGGCCGTCCGGGCTGTAGGGATTGCCGATGCTCCCGTAGGGGATGCCGAGTTCGTTACGCGCGCCGTTTGCCGCCGTCAGCCATTCGACGGTGCCCGTCGCCGGGTCGAGTTCTGCCAGCCGGTAGTCCTCGGCGCCGTCCGGGTCGGCCTGGACGAGCAGGCGGCTGCCGTCCGGGCGCCACACGCACCGGGTCACCGTGCCGTCGACGGGCAGGTGACGGGGCTCACCCGAGCCGCTGAGGTCCCACAGCCACGGCTGCGGGCGCCCCGGCGCATCGGACAGGTAGGCGAGCCGCTCGCCGTCGGGGTGCGGGGCGACACCGGAAAGCCGGTCGTAGTCGAACATCAGTCCCGGCCGCCCGCCGGACCGTGAGGCGCCTCGTGCGCTGCGATGGCGCGCTGAACAGCCGCGGCGGCGGCGATGCCGCGAAGGAACCAGTTCAGCTCCAGGTTCTCGTTGGGGGCGTGGTTCGACTCGTCGACGTTGGCGAGCGGGATGCCGTAGCAGGGCACGCCGAGTTCCTCGGAGAAGGCCGCCAGCGGGAGGCTGCCCCCGAGCGCGGGCACAAGCAGGGGCTCCTCGCCCAGGCCTGCCGCGGCCCCGGCGCGCACGGCCGCGGTGTAGGGGGACTCCGGCAGGGTGCGCGACGGCGGCATGGACACGCCGGGGATGAATTCGACGTCGGGCGCATGTACGGCCACGTGCCGCCGGATGGCGTCCATGACCTGGGACGCCCGCTGGCCGCCCACGAGCCGAACATCGCAGTTCGCCACGGCCACGCTGGGGATGACCGTGCGGTGCTCACCGGCGTCCTCACAGGTGAGCGAGTTGATGGTGAACGTGGGCTGCGCGAGCCGCTCGTAGTACCCGGGCGCCGCGGGCGGCTCCATGGACGCGGCGCCGATTCCCCCGAGGACTTCCGGCAGGTCGAGCGGCAGGACCTGCAAGGCTGCGCGTTCGCCGGGCGACAAGGGCCTGACCCCGTCAGCGAAGCCCTCGATCAGGACCGTGCCCTCGGCGTCGCGCATCGACGCGAGCAGCTGCACCAGCCGCCACGCCGGATTGGGCGCCACTCCGCCCCAGTTGCCCGAATGCAGGGGCCTGGACGCCCCGTGCGCCCGCAGCTTGAAGGTGATGATCCCCCGCACGCCGAGCACCACGCAGGCCCGGCCCGACTCGTGTACCGGGCCGTCGCTCCAGACCACGAGGTCAGGCCGGTCGCCGGCGAAGATCTCGCGCACCGCCCGGGGCAGATGCGGACTGCCGGTCTCCTCCTCGCCGTCCAGGAGGACCGTGACGCGGCAGGGCAGCCCGCCCGGCAGTTCACGCAGCGCCCGGAGTCCCAGCAGCTGAGCCAGGTGCTGCCCCTTGTTGTCCGCCACGCCGCGGCCGAACATGCGGTCCCCGCGGATCTCGGGGCTGAACGGCGGGCTCGCCCACTCGCCGAGCGGCCCCGGGGGCTGGACGTCGTAGTGCCCGTAGATGAGCACGTGCGGCGCGTGCTCGGGGCCCGGGGCCCGGCCCAGGATCACCGGCCAGCCGTCGGTCCGGACCACCTCGGGCTCCAGCCCGCAGCTCGTCAGCAGCCCGGCCGCATGCCGCTGGGCCTCGGCCATGCCCTCGCCGGTCGCGCTGACGCTGGGCTGGGCCACCCATCGCGACAGCTCTCCTATCAGCTGCTCGCGTCGTTCGCGGACCCAGGCCTCAACCTGGCCGGCAAGTTCATCCACCACAGGCTTCCCATTGATTTCATAAATCGCAATCGATGTCAGAGAACCATATCAATGACGGATGCCGCAAGAGGTGGCCGCTATCCTTTGCCCATGGTGGGCCAGCCCGCACGAAGCGCGACCGTCGAGGACCTCAGGGCGCTCAGCCACCCGCTGCGGTGGCGGATCCTCCGCCTGTGCCTGGACCAGGCGCTGACCAACCAGCAGCTCGCACAGCGCCTGAACCTGTCGCCCGCGACCACGCTGCGGCACGTGCGGGCCCTGGTGAAGTCCGGGTTCCTGGAGCCCGAGCCAGTGCGGACCGGCGAGCGCGGTGCGCTGGAGCGCCCCTACCGCGCGACCGGCCGCACCTGGGGCCTGGCCGTCCTGGATCTCGACGAACCCGAGCTGGTCCAGTCGGTGGACCTGGCCATGCTCGCCGCGCACCGGTCCGAGTTCATCGAGGCCGGGCCGGACGCGAGCCGCGACGTGGCCCGCGGCGTCCTGCGGCTGCGGCCGGAATCACTGGACGAGCTCAAGGACCGGATCAGTGCCCTGCTGACCGAATTCTCCGCCCGCCAGGACCCCGACGGCGATTCCCTGAGCTACCTGTGGTCACTGGTCGCCCGCCCCGCGGGCGCAGCAGGGCCGGCGCCCGGGTGAGACCTCAGGCGTGCTGGAGCGAGGCGCAGCGGCCGCGCCGGCGTGAGCTAGCGTCCGGCCTGGGCGTGCGCCGTGATCATCGTCACGAGCTGGTCCCAGTACTGCGGCGGGTAGTCGTGCCCCATTCCCTCGACGATCTCCAGCCGGGAGCCGGGGATGGCGGCGGCGGTGGCCCGTCCGTTGCCGGGTGGCACCAGCCGGTCGGCGTCGCCGTGTACGACCAGAACCGGCATGCGGAGGGCGCCAAGGGCGGCCTCCCTCGACGGAGATGCACCGATGGCTTTCGCCTGGCGCGCCTGGCCCTCAGGGTCCCAGCACCGGTCGTAGGCGGCGTGGGAGTCCGCCGTGATGCGCTCGACGTCGAAGCAGGCGGGGCTGCCCCACGCCTTCAGGCCGGCCAGGCGGCGGTCGGCGGCCTCGTCCCGGGTACGGCCGGCGGGCGCGCTGAAGGCCGCGGTCACGTCGGGGTCGCGCTCACCAGCGATCGGTCCTGGCGCTGACATGACCGATGTCATCGACAGCACCCTGCCGGGGTGCAGCAGCGCCATGGCCTGGACGATCATGCCCCCCATCGACCAGCCTGCGATGTGGGCCACGTCCGCGCCGATCGCGTCGAGCACGGCGAAGCCGTCCCTGGCCATGTCGTCCACCGTGTAGCGCGGGCCGCCTTTGAGGTGGCTGGACAGCCCGACGTCACGGTTATCGAATCGCACCACCCGGAATCCGCGGTCGGCGAACATCTCGCAGAACTCGGTCTTGAAGTTGATGCACTGGCTGCCGAGCCCATTGACGAGCAGCAGCACCGGGTCGTCGTCAGCACCGAACGTCTCGTAGTACAGCGAGACCTCGCCGTTGGCCGTGGTAGGCATATCGCAGTATTTCACCCCTGGCGATCCGTCACAGGCACCAGTTCATCCCGGAGGGAACGCGGCATGCCGTCGCCTGATGCCCCGCTGGAAAGGCTCGGCTTCCTGACCATCGGCCTGTTCGATGAGGCGGACCCGGCCGCCGGGCACCGGACCACGCTGGAGATCATCGAGCTCGGTGAGCGGCTGGGGTTCAACAGCGCCTGGGTCCGCCACCGGCACCTGCAGTACGGCATCTCCTCACCGGTCGCGGTCCTGGCCGCGGCCACGCAGCGCACCCAGCGGATCGAGCTGGGCACGGCGGTGATCCCGCTCGGCTGGGAGAACCCGCTGCGGCTGGCCGAGGACCTCGCCACGGTCGACGTGCTGTCTGGCGGCCGGCTCAATCCCGGGGTCAGCACCGGCCCGCCGATGCACTTCGACGACGTCAAGGCGACGCTGTACCCGGATACCGCCAGTGCCGAGGATCTCAGCTACGAACGCGTGGCCCGGCTGCTGCGGCTGGTCAGCGGGCAGCCAGCCAGCACGTTCGCGGGCACCGAGGGCATCGAGCAGTTCTCCAGCCGGGTGCAGCCGTACTCTCCCGGGCTGCGGCGGCGGATGTGGTACGGCGCCGCCAGCCTGGCCTCGGCCCGCTGGGCCGGGGAGAACGCAATGAACCTCCTGACCAGCAGCGTGGTCCGGGCCGAGGAGTCCGAGGACTTCGCCGCTATCCAGCAGTCCCAGATCCGCGCGTTCCGGGCCGCCCACCCCGACGGTCCCGCAGCCCGCGTGTCCCAGGGCCTGGTGGTGATCCCCACCGACAGCGCGACCACCGCGCAGCGGGCCAAGTACGCCGCCTATGTCGAGAGCCGCTTGCCCAGGACCGCCAGCCCGCAGGGCCCAGGGCGGCTGCTGTTCGCCCCGGACCTGCTCGGGTCCTCAGCCGAGATCGCCGAGGCGCTCTACGCTCACGCGGGCTTCCGTGAGGTCCGCGAGGTCGCCTTCGCACTGCCGTTCAGCTTCGACCATGACGACTACGTCCAGATCCTGACCGACACGGCCGGGAAGCTGGGGCCGGCACTGGGCTGGCAACCCACCAGCTCCGTAGTTCAGGCAGCCGGGGCCATCAGGGTGCCTTCATCGACCCTCGACTCGTCACGATTGCCGTAGCGTTCGCGCAGCGCTTGCCATGCCTCCAGCTTCTCCGGGCGCATCCGCTGGCCGTCATACAGTTCGTGCACGTAGCAGGAGAGCACGGTGTCCCCGCCTGGCCCCAGGAATTGCACCGTCAGGACCTCCCGCCCGGGGAAAGAAGGGAACGGGTAGGGCCCGCGCGCGAAACGGACTCCGGTGATCTCATCGACCCGCACATCCATGATCCAGTTTGCCGCGTCGTCGCCGAGTTCGACGTGCCACCACCGCCGGTCGGCTGGTCCGCGGAACACGGGCGTTGTCACTCCGGTCAGGTGCGCTGTCACCGAGCCGGCGCCGAATACGAAGACCAGCTGCCCGGCCTCCGACAGGTCTGCGATCAGGCGTTCTAGCTGGCTGGCGGGCTCGCTGACCTCTGCGATCTTGCTCATCTGGTGCTCCCTACCCGCGTCGGTGCAGTCAGTGGCAGGTAACACGGCGCCGCGCAGGATCGATACCCGGCTGTCTAACAGATGACCAGCTCAGAAGGTTGTTTGTGCACCTTGCCTGCTGCCTTCGCGCCCGAGCAGGTTGAATCACTGCTGGCGGCCCGAGGCGTACGACCTGCGGCATGCGGCAGTGTCGCTGTGGCTGAACGCTGGCGTCCCGGCGCCGACCGTGGCCCCGGCGGGCCGGGCACTCCATCCACGCGCTTCTGCGGGCCTACGCCAGCTGCATCGACGGGGACGACGACATCGCCAACCAGCGGATCAGCGGTGCGCTTTGCTAGGGCCCGACCTGCGGAAACGCGGCCCACTCAACCCGGGAATATCCGGCGACCAGCGGCGGCCGACAGCCGCATCTGGTGGCTCACAAGTCAAGCCAGGTTTCGGTGGTCAGCGGAGGGGTGAGGGATTCGAACCCTCGAGGACTGTCACCAGCCCTAGCGGTTTTCAAGACCGTACCCTGAACTCGCCTGACCAGCGGCAACATCACAGCCGAGTGTAATCTCGGCACGTATTCGGCACAGCCGGGCTTGTGCGCGCTGAGCTGCCCGCCGCGCGAACCGCCGCCGGTCTGCGCCGAGCAGTAGCTCATCACAGTGCGAGCCGGAGCGCGTGATCGGGCGACCTGTCTGCGGCCACCCGCACGGTCGGCGCGCCTGATCAACATCCGATTCTGGCTCCCCTCTGTGTCATCCCTGAAGGAGCGGGGCCGTGTCAAGGGGGGTTTTGCGGGCGTTGCTGGCGGCTTGCGGGCGTGCGTGACTGGCGTCTCCTGTTTCCCTGGTAGCTGCCATGTCCGTGGCGGGCGGCCGGGCGGGTCAAGGACCGGGCGGAGCCCGGCCGCCGGGGCGGCGCCGGAGGCGTCCTTGAGGTGACCGGCCGGGAGCCCGATGATCTGGCGGCGGGGAAACGGGAGCCGGGACCGTGCGGGGGTATTCGGTTGTTCAGGTCCGTCCCATGGTCCGGGTCCCGCGGTGCGGGCAGTGCCGCTGGCTGCAGTCATCCCTTCGCGTGTCCCCGGCCGGGGCCGGGGCGCATGGGGCGGGTCCGCGTCAGAAGGGGCGGTCAGGCGGGGTCAATCAAGAGGGCGCCCGCGCCGCCGGGTGAGGGCGGCGGGGCAGACACAGGAGGCGACCTCGCGCCTGGCCGCTGGCCAGGAAGAGCTGTTCATGCCGCCCGCGCAGGCGGCTGGGTCACCGGCGGGGTCGGCGGGGCGTGGACAGGCAGCGGATCTGCCCGTCGCGCAGGCCGTAGAAGACCAGGGTGAGGAGCCGGCGGGCGGCGGCGACCTTGGCGATGTTGCGGGCTTCCTTCCCGCGGCGGGCGATGATGGCGTCCTTGACCGCGCCGGCCACCGAGTCCGCGCGGCACCCGCTGGATCGCCTCGATCAGCGCCCAGCGCAGCAGCCGCGAGCCCTGCTTGGTGACATGCCCGCGGGTGACCTTGATGTCGGACTCGCGGTGGCTGGGTGTCAGCCCGGCCCACGAGCACAGCTGGGCCGCGTTCCTGAACCGGGTCACGTCGCCGATCTCGGCGATGATGACCGCGGCGAGCACCGGGCCGATGCCGGGCAGCTGCTGGATCACCTGGTAGCCGCGGTCACCGGCCAGCAGGTCCGCGATCACCTCGGACAGCATGGTGATCTCGGCCGTCAGCTCGGCGGTCAGCTGCCGCAGCGAGGTGACCTTCCCGGCATAAGGCTGCGGCAGGCCCAGCCCGTCCAGCCACGCCGACCCGGCCACCCCGAAGATGTCGGAGCAGGTCACCGGGACGCCGAGCTTGGCCAGCACGGCGTGGACCTGGTCTTTGCAGCTGGTCCGCAGGTGCACCAGCTTGTGCCGGTAGCGGGTCAGCTCCCGCAGCTCCCGCACCTCGGGCGGGGCGATCCACGCCTCCGCCAGGCGGCCCATCCGCAGCAGGTCAGCCAGGTCCGCCGCGTCACGCTCATCGTTTTTGACCCTGCGGTAGCTGAACGCCTTCACCCCCAGCGGATGCGCCAGGTGCACCTCGGCCCCGGCCGCCGCCAGGGTGTCCGCCGCCCAGTACCACCCGTACGTGGCCTCCAGGACCACCTTCGGGGACTTCCCGGCCCGGGCGATCTCCTGCCGCAGCTCCTGCGGGCTGTTGGTGATCCTCGCCATGCCCAGCCGCCGGCCGTCCTCGGTCATCCGCACCAGCACCGACTCGGCGCCGGTGCAGATCCATGCCCACGACCTGCCGGCCGTCATACGCTGTCTCCATTGGGGCCTCCCTATTACCTGGTGGAGACGGATGCTTGGCAACTTCCAGCATCCGCCAGGGAGCGGGAGGCTCCGCTCCTTCATCGCATCAACCTCAGGCCGCGGTTTGTTTAGCCGGTTGTCCGGTGAGCGCGGCGGCGGCGCCGTGCTGGCGGGGTCGTAGGGGATGCCGTCGAGCCAGCAGCGCCAGATGACGCGGATCCAGGCGCGGGCGAGGACGCGGACGGCGTGGGGGTGGTCCTTGCCGCTGGCGCGGGCGTCGTTGTAGATCTTGGCGGCCCAGGGGCTGGCGTGGCGGCTGTTGTCGGCGAAGGTGGTGATCGCGATGCGGAAGCGCTTGTTGCAGGCCCAGCGGAAGTGCACGGCGCGGTGCTTGCCGGACTCCTTGGTGACGGGGGTGCAGCCGGCGAGGGCGGCGACGGAGTCGGGGTGCTCGTAGGCTTGGCGGCAGTCGCCCCACTCGGCGAGCACCTGGGCGGCGTTGATCTGACCCGACCTTGGCAGCGACGTGAAGATCGCGCCGTCCGGGTGCTCCCCGAGGTGGGCGGCGATCGAGCGGTCGAGGTTCTTGATCGACGCGTTCAGGGCTGTGAGCACGCCGACGGCGCGAGCACGGCGTCGCGCAGCGCCTCGGTGAGGGCCTCGCCGGTGGCGCCGGCCGGGGCGTGGCGCAGCCGCGCCAGGAGCTCGGCGGCGGTGCGGCGGCCGCAGTAGCCGTGCTTGGCGCAGAAGGCGGCCATGCGCTTCTCGCCCAGGTGGCGGGCCGATGCGGGGGTCGGGTAGCGGGTGAGGAACTCCAGGCTGATCGGCGACTCGACGTCGGCGAAGATGGCCTTGGCGCCGGGCCAGTGCGCGTCCAGCAGCGCGGCGAGCTGGTTGGTGGCCGCGACCCGCATCTCGACCAGGTCGCCGCGGGTGCGCACGACGGTGCGCAGCGCGTTCGTCTCGTCGGAGTAGGGGGCGGCGGCCTTCAGCCGGTGCGCGCGCAGCCGCAGGTACTCGGCGATCACCGCGGCGTCCCCGGCGTCGGACTTGGCGCCCGAGAGCACCTCGCCGTCGCGCCAGGCCTTGATCGCGTTCGGCTTGACCGGCACCACCGGGTGCCCGGCCTCCAGCAGCAGGTCGACCAGGCGGCCGTTCGGGCGCTCGATGGCGACCGGCATGTCACCGGGCTCGCCGTAGCGGGCCAGGCGGCGGATCAGCGCGGCGATCCCGTCCGCGGAATGCTCGATGGTGAACTCGGCCACGATCTTGCCCGCGGCGTCCATCACGCACACGGCGTGGGTCTCGGCGGCCCAGTCGATCCCGGTGAAGAACAGCGCGTCAGGCAGCGCAAGCGACAACCGGACTCCTCAAGGTGGCAGCGACGGCCCGGCGGAGGCGAGGCTGGCTCCCGGGTGGTCACTAACTGGCGCTCTGCGGCGCATCCCACTGTTGCCGGTCTGCAGCCCCGGGAAAGCCGGGGGCGGCGGTGTCATGCAGGCCCTTCACGGGCAACCGCACCAGGCCGTCACCCCGGCTCCCGCCGAGTCCCTACAGCGAGCACCCTAGCGGTGCCCGCGAGAAGGATGGTGCCCTAGTGACCGCCCTGACCGCCACCATCGCCGCGCTCGATGACGCCACCGCCGTCCGGGTGCTCGCCGACGTCGCCGACTACCAGGCCCCGCTGCCCGACCCGGCGCAGCTGCGCGCCATGGAAACCGGGCTGCGCCGGGCCACCGCCACCGACCCCGCGCTCACCAGCTACACCGACCCCGCCGCCCCGGCCGGAGCCGGGGAACTGGCCCGGGCCACCCTGCAGCACCTGGCCGATCGCCCCGACCTGGCCCCGATCATCACCCGCGCCCTTCAAGACTCCGGGCATCCCACCCGCGACCCGGTCACCCTCACCGTCGCCGCCCTGGTTGTCATCGCCTTGCAGACCGAAGTCAAACTGTCCCGCGACCCGAAAGGCCGCTGGGCCTTCACCGTCCACAAGCACCCGATGCGCGACTCCGCCCTCGGCCAGGTGATCACCAAGCTCCTCAGCTACCTCGGCAGCGGAAGCTAACCCACGCCCGTCGGCACCAGCCCAGAACCAAGGGCGTGGGCTCAGTCCATGTCTCGTCCACTCCCGCCCAGCGCCATTCACCGGCGGCCGCCACCAGCCTCGCATCCGCGCACGTCACGGATGGTCTTGGACACAGCTGAACCCCGGTTATTGCTGAAGGTGCTGGCGGCAGGGGCGCTCAGGTTGTTGTCCGTGCTTCGCCCGCCCGGCTCACCTTGGCACTGCCATGGGCGTAATCCTCGTCAAGGCGGCCCCGGGTAAAGCCTGGTGAAGTCACCGTCAGCACGGCCATCACCCGCTATGTCTGGATCTCGGTCGCGGCGAGCGGATCTCGCCGTCGGCTTCGTACAGTGCTGCCCAGCTGGCTATCCATCAGCGACATAGGCTCCCGTAGCGCCGTGGACTGGAAGCCACGACGCGGGTCATGCCGAATGCATGCCGAAATCGCCCATAGAGCGAGCGTTGCCACAGGTAATACGCGTTCCGGTACAAAGGTCCATGCGATGAAGGGGCGGGGCCTCCCGCTCCCTGGCGGATGCTGGAAGTTGCGAAGCATCCGTCTCCACCAGGCGTAGGGAGGCCCCAATGGAGACAGCGTATGACGGCCGTCAGGTCGTGGGCATGGACCTGCACCGCCGCCGGTCGGTCCTGGTGCGGATGACCGAGGACGGCCAGCGGCTGGGCACGGCGAGGATCACGAACAGCCCGGCGGAGCTGCGGGCGCATATCGCCCGGGCCGGGAAGAACCCGCGGGTGGTCCTGGAGGCGACGTACGGGTGGTACTGGGCGGCGGACACGCTGGCCGCGGCGGGCGCGGAGGTGCACCTCGCGCATCCGCTGGGCGTCAAAGCGTTCACTTACCGCAGGGTCAAGAACGATGAGCGGATGCCCGGGATCTGGCTGACCTGCTGCGGATGGGCCGGCTGGCGGAGGCGTGGCTCGCCCCGGCTGAGATCCGCGAGCTGAGGGAGATCACCAGATACCGGGCGAAGCTGGTGAGCCTGCGGACCAGCTGCAAGGACCAGGTGCACGCCGTGCTCGCCAAGCTTGGCATCCCGGTGACATACTCCGACATCTTCGGGGTGTCCGGGTCCGCGTGGCTGGACGGACTGGGCCTGCCGCAGCCCTATGCCGGGAAGGTGCTCTCGCTGCGGCAGCCAACCGGCGAGCTGACCACCGAGATCACCATGCTCGGCGAGGTGATCGCGAGCCTGCTGGCCGGTGTCCGTGCGGTTACCAGGCTATTTGTGGCGCTGCCGGGCATCGGCCCGGT
>CAVYPM010000009.1:0-285470 GCA_963770375.1 uncultured Actinomycetes bacterium
ATTGTCCTGTTACTTGGTTCGCCGTTTACGTATTGCTCGGCCGTGCTGTAGACCCCGCCTCCGCGATCGGCAAGGAAGAGCGCGACGCGGTCGCCATATAGAACCGCGGAGACCGGCGCGCCGGGAGTAGTGCTGCCCTCGGCCGCCGAGCGCCACTGTTCCCAGCCGGCGTCCGGGTTTCCGTCCGTGAAGTAAACCCCTCCGTTGGGATCGGCGAGGAACACCGCGAACCGCCCGCTATAAGGGATCGCGGTGACCGGAGCGCCGGGAGTGGTGCTGCCTTGGGACACACTCCCCACGAGCCACCCCACGTCGGATTCCCCGGATATCCACCGGTGTCGTAAACACCTCCCCGGGATCCGCGAGGAACAGGGCGATGCGTTCGCCGTACGGCACCGGGCACACGGGGGCGCCTGGTTTGCTGCCGCCCTGCGCATCTGAAAGCCAATTGCTCCAGCCGTGGTCGGGGTCCCGATCACGCTGAACACCTCACCGGTGGCCGCCGTCATGAACAAGGCGATGCGGTTCCCGGAATAGATGGCGGAGATCCGCGCGCCGGAAGTGGTTACCTGGCCCGGAATGAGCGCCCAGCCGCTCCATCCCGCGTCCGGATCTCCCCATGCGAAGTACACACCGCCGCCCGGATCGGCAAGGAACACGACGATCTTGCCGTCGTAGATCGCCGTGACTGGGGCCCCCGGAGTTGTACTACCTTGCGAAAGGCTTGACCAAGTGTTCCATAACATGGGCAGTATCTCCCTCGGGGATTCCCGGCGGGAGTTAGTTTGCCATGAGTCTGCGGAAAATGATACGGTCCTAAAAGGACTCCAGGCCCTTAGGGCGCCCTGTAGCGACTCGATGAATCTCAGCCAACGCGCCATGCAGCCGCGGGATATTTCCGAAGTGTGGAAATCATCGCGCGGCATCCCGTCGTGGCCGGGCGCTATGGCCCTTTGATCGCCAGCATCTGGGAGATGGTGGAGGGCTGCTCGATTATGAGGCGCGAATCGCGGTGGTTATTCTCGACGGCGAGGCTCCCTCTGCGTGCGCCTGCTTTTGCGGCATTTCCGTCTTTGTGAACGACGATTTTCTAAGCGAGATGAAAAAGCCGCCGTATTTCTGGGTTGGGCCGGAGCTTGCGCGTAGGCTTCTCGCCGGTTCACCGCCGCTTCTTACCGGAAAACAGCTTCGTGAACGAAACTCGCGCGGCGGCCTGAATGTGGTTTGCTTGGACGGCTGCATGCGCGCCGAATATGAGCCCTACAGCGAGGTGCACCGCTCTATGATGTCCGGGTTCATCCAGGAGCATCGCGGTTATCTGCTGAAGGAAGCGATGAGTGCCCAGTCGTGGAGCCCGGAACATCTCGACTTTATTCTCAAGACGGGCGGTTGTCTTTGGGATGGGGCCGCGGGTGGCTACACTTCAACCGTTACAAACGATCTCGCCGAGATTGTCTCACGGCCCCACCTGGTCGGGATCACCCGGGAAATAGAGTCAGAGCGGGATCGAAATTGGGCCGGGAGCTGGGTGGGCGCTTTGTTCGACTATCGAGCTCCTCTTCTCCACTTGAATGCCAGCGAACAACATATGCTCCTGATCGCGCTGGCCGGCGCGACCGACGAGGAGTTGGCCCCCGCTTTGGGAACGTCGCTGCCGACCGTGAAGAAGCTGTGGGTGTCGATCTACCGCCGCGTGGAGCAACGCATGCCCGGGCTGATTGCGGGCGAGGATCGATCAGACCTTTCTTTAAATCGCCGCGGCAGGGAGAAGCGCCGCCGTGTGCTCGCATACTTGCGGGAGCGGCCCGAAGAGTTGCGTCCAGTCTCGGGAAAACTAGTTTCGCCCGTCCCTTTAATGACCCGAAATCCAAGACTTGCTGCATCAGACTCGTGACTCAGGGTCAGTGGCACGCCAAGGGTCGCGAGGCTGGTAAGATTGCGGGCACGTCGGGCTTTACGGTCTGGGACGGTCGCCACGAAACAGTCTCGAAGACGCTGTCGAAATTTGAACTAAGAGATTACCCACCGTACGCGCTTTCATCCCAACGCGCGGCTAGTCCGCAACTCGGGACGTGGCCTGGCCCCAAACGGCGTTCCGGGAGATCGCGCCTGCGTCTCTTGGATTTTTGGGCTCGACGGTAGCGCCGCGAGGTTCAGCTCGGTTCAGTATTATCCGCACGCGCACACGTGCAGATAGCAACTGATACAACCTGAAGGTTCAGTGCTGTTCGGACAGACTGGGCTTAAGGCTATTATTAATAGCGCCTTAGCGCAATAAAGCGAACTCGCACCCTGCAACTCAAACGCATCTTGCGATAGGCAGTCGACCGCCCTGATGCACCGAACCTGGACCCGGTATCGAAATCATGGAGAATCATCGGAGCACGCCCTGCATCTTTCTCCGCCATTTACAGAGGTCGCGCAGTCGGCTTCTGAAGATATGCGGCTAGGTCGTCACACGTGCCTTGCTCCACTATCCTTCCCCCGTGCATCACCGCTACGCGATCGCATAGGTTCGCCGCCGTCTCCAGGTTGTGCGTGATATAGATCAGCGCCGTATTCCACTCACGATTGGCGATGCGCAGACTCTCCAGGACGTCCGCCGCCGTTAAAGGGTCCAGTGCGCTGGTCGGCTCGTCCGCAACCAGAAGCGTCGGACGATGCAGCAAGGCCATCGCAATGAGAACCCGTTGCGCTTGTCCGATGCTGATCTCTCTGGGGAAACGGCGCAGGAATTCATCGTTCGCAGGAAGGCCAAAACGCGACAATCTTGACAGCGTTTCCTCTCGTTGATCGCGCCACGGGAGGCGGGAGTGTGCCGCCCAGGCTTCCCGAAACTGAGTCTCCAGGCGCAGCGCCGGGTTCAAGGCTGAACTGGCGCTTTGCAGGACCAGGCTGATCTCTTTGCCTCTGAGGCCGCGCAACTCCGTTTCTTTTGCTCCCACCAGTTCGCGCGCGCCGAAGCGGATGGAGCCGGTGACTTTTCCGCGGTTCCAGCCCATCAGCCCGAGGATCGCAAGCGCCAGCGTGCTTTTCCCGGACCCGCTCTGGCCGACAATCGCCAATGCTTCTCCCTGCCACACCTCCAGGCATACACGATCGAGAATCGTTTTCTGACCGTAGCACACGCTGATATCGATGGAGAGCAGCGGCATTACGGTTTGTTCCCCAGCGCGACGTGTCCATCAGGCAGAAAGAGTTGCTCCGCATTCCATAGGACGCGGGGTCTCAGAACAGAAGGCGCGCCATTGCCAAGCTTTGGTGAAAGAGCAACCAGCGCATTCGGGTGCACGATGTAAATGATCGGAACCTGCTCATGGACGATCGCCTGCAATCTGTCGATGAGTGGCTTTCGTTTCTTGACGTCGCTGGTGGAAGCTTGGTCTCGCATCAATTGATCTACCTCCGCTTCCCAGGTAGTTGCAGGTTTCGGCTGATGTGGATTCCACGTGTGAGACGAAGAGGAACTAAGCCAGATATTCATTTGGTCATTGGGATCCAGGTTCGTCCCGTTCAGCCCGAGTAAACACGCTTCGTATTGAAAGCCGCGGCTGATCCGTTCGATCAGCGAAGGCATATCGAGCACCACAATGTTCAATTTGATGCCAAGGCGCTGAAAGTCCTGCTGTAGCAAGGAGGCCATTTTTGCGCGATTACGATTACCGGAGTTAGTGATGAGAGAGAACTCAACCTGGTTTCCTGCTCCGTCTATCAGCACATCGCCCGTCTTGCGGAATCCAGCCGAAGCTAGTCGCTTCGAGGCTCGATCGGGATCGAACGCGTGCGGTTTCAAGAGTGGATCCACCCACGGTTTGGCGCTGGGCGAAAAAGGGCCGGCGGCGGGCGTCGCCCGGCCATGATAGACCAGCTTGACGATGTCGTCCCGTTGTACCGCTTCTGAGAGCGCCAGCCGAAATGCTGGTGACGCGAACCACCTCTTCTTATAATCTGGAATCGGCGCCGTGGGGACCTGGTTAAACCAAAGCATCTCGCTGTCAAACGTCGGCCCAGCGTCCACCGCGCCTTGTGCGCTGCCCACCTGATCGAACGAGTCGACGCTGAGCGCCGACATCAGATGAAGCTCGCCCCTCCGAAATCGCGTTAGCTCAATCTCCCGGTTTTGTTGAATATCGATTCTCACCGAGTCGAGGTACGGCAGGTGGCGTCCCTGGGCATCTTTCTTCCAATAGTTTGGATTTCTCTTGAGGAGCAGGAAAGCGCCGGGTTTATATTCCGACAGAGTGAATGGACCCAACCCCGCCTTCTCCTTCAGGGGCGACCGGGAAGAAAGAATCGGAATACTGTCGAATAACGTCTCCAGCCCGCCGACGGACTCGGGAAGCATCAAACTGACTTCCATCGGACTAACGACAGTGACGACGGGCGATCCATTGGCCGGCCGCAGTGTATCTCCTGCCGGCACCTGGGCCTTCGAATCGAGAATGCGCCGCAGTGTGTACGCGACATCTTCGGCATCGAACGTCGATCCGTCGGAGAACCGCAGGCCCGTCCGCAGCTTGAACGAAATGCGCCGCCCGCCATCGGACACTTTCCAAGACTCCGCAAGCTCCGGCTTCAACGCGAACGTCTTCCGGTCCAGCCGAACCAGCGTTCCCGAGGTCAGATAGCGAATCATGTCCGAGGGCTCATCGGTCACTTGTAAAGGATCCAGCGTCTTCGGCTCGTCGGACAATGCGAAGTGAAGTTCCCCGCCGCTCTGTCCCCAGGCCTGACCCAAGAGGAGAGTCGCACATAAGAGGCTTTTCACGAAAGGGCCTCCTCTCGCGTTCCTGCAATGTGAAAGCTTAAGGCCACCAGCAACAGCAAGGCGGCTGGCGCCAAAAGCCAGGGCGCTTGCCGGATCATGGCCGGATTCGTTAGTTCGCTGAGCATCGATCCCCACGATGGAAGCGGTTCACTGACGCCGAGACCGAGAATTCCAAGATTTGCTTCCGCCAGGATGAAGACGGGCACCAACAGAAAGAACTGCGTAACGATCAACGGCCATAAGTTTGGCAGCATCTGGGTTGCCAGCCCTCGGGCCGAGGAACATCCCAACGCGCGGGCTTGCAGCAGGAAGGTGGATCCAAGCAGGGCCCGGCTCGCAGCGGTAAGAACCCGGGCCGCCGCGGGCCAGCCGAGCGCTCCCAGCAGCAGAAATGTCAGGAGGACCGACGACAGTGCGCCGGCATTCAACGGCAGCATGGCGCGAGCGATGATCAACAAGAACAATGTGGGCAATGACAACAGCAGATCGACAAACAGTTCCAGGGTGCGCGCCAACCAAGGCGTCGCGAAGCCTGCCGTCAGTCCGACCGCGAAAGCAAGTGCAACCGAAATCGTCGCCGCGGCGGGGGCAAGCAACAGAGACACGCGGCTGCCATACAGGAGACGCGACAGGCGATCGCGGCCCAATTCATCTACGCCCAGTGGGAATCTGGCGCTGGGTGGTTCACCCGCATGATCACGAAACTGATCGGCGTAGCCCGCTGGGGCGGATCATGGGGCGGCCAGTGCGGTCGAATACATCAGGACCAGGAGGCCAGGCTAAGCGCGCAGCCCATTTCATTCCCGCCACACCCTTTGCGAATTTGTGACAGCCGACCCGAGTGCGTTTGCCGTAAACGCCAGGATCGTTAACAACCAAGTGATGGCCAGCAAGGGAGCGATGTCACGGCCAACGGCGGCCTTCCAGGCAAGCTGTCCGAGCCCCGGGCTATCGCACAACGCTTCCGCCGGGATCGCCGCGCCGAGAGCGATCGTCACGGATACACCCAACAGCGCCAGCAACTCGGGAGCGCTCGGAACAACCCGGTGCAGCCAAAAGACACGCCAAGGGCGCACTCCTCTGGCGATTGCGCCGAGTACGTGCGGACGATGTTCGGTTGCCGTAAGCATCTGGCGGGAATAAAGGAAAACCTCGGGCCCGACTCCAGCCGCTATGACGCCAGTTGCGGGCAGATCCATCAGGAAGAAATATATAGCCACCAACCCTACCGGCAGGCAGAGCAGGAGCAGGTTCACGGAAAGCAGCGGAATCTCAGCGGCTCGCCAAATTACGGCAATGGCTGCGAGCGGCAAGGCGATCATCCAAGCCAAACCCAGCCCGGCAGCGATGGCCTTTGCGGTGACTGGCGCCCGATCTGCCAGGAGCTCGCGCACCGGTGTGTTCAGGCTTGTTGAAGTTCCGAGATCTCCATGAAGCGCCCCCTGGAGATAATTCGCATAAGAGCGCCAAAGGCTGCGCTCTTCCGACGACTGATTCCGGATTCGTGTACGCGTAGCCTCGCTGAGGGTTGGGTCCAGTTCGCGCTCGTCAACGCCGAAACCAGGAGCAAACCTCACCAGCAGCAAGGTGAGGAATCCAGCGAGCAGAAGTCCGAGCCCCAGTCGGGAAAAGAAGCGTAAGATCCAACCGCCCAGCATATAAGGCCTTTATCGGCAGACTCATATCCTCGCTGTAGACGCAGGCCCCTCGGAGCGCACGCTCGCGGGCACCTCTTCTATGGTGCGGGCGGCGGGGCGCTTTCGCTTCCGGCTTGTTTTATGGGCGTACATTCGCGAGTCGGCCTCGCTCAGAAGTTCGTCGCCGGTTTGGCCGTCGTCGGGCCAGGAAGCGACGCCGACACTCGCCGAAAGGACGTTCTCGCCGCACACCCTGCGGCCCACTTCAGTCGCGAGATTCGATAAGGCGAGGACCTTGTCGGGCGGCCTTCGCGTTGACGCCCGGCAGCACGACGACAAATTCGTCTCCTCCGAAGCGCGCCGTCACGTCGTATTCCCGGCAGATGCCCGCCGACTCCTTTGGCAAACTCCTGCAACACCCTGTTTCCCGCGTTGTGGCCGAAGCGATCGTTCACCTCCTTGAAGCGATCCAGGTCGCACACGATAGACCGTAAGGGGCGACTGTTGCCGTTCGCAGCGGGACGAGCTCGTGCTTCAGACGCTCGAACAAGGCGCGCGCATTGTTCAGGCCGGTGAGATAGTCGGTTGTCGCGGAGGCCTCCATGCGCGCGATACTTCAGCGGCATTTTCGAACGACAGGCCGATCTTAGAGCTGATTCCAGAAAGAATGCGCAGGTGATCCGCCGAGAACGCATCCGCGTCCGGCGCGATACAGCGTGAGTACGCCCACCGTGCGCCCCAGGCCGGCGAGAGGAACCGACAGAGCGGATCGCAGCAGGCTGAATTTCCCGGGTCGTTGAGATAGCCGGGCTCGACCGATGGATTCCCGTTCAGAATCGGCTTATTGTGCTTGGCGACCCAACCCGATAGGCCCTCGCCCAGGGGAATCTGGAGTGACGAGAACAACATTCGGTCGCGCCCGTCGACATACGACCGGCGTCAGGCAACTCGTCTTTGCATTCGTAGACCGCAATGGCATCGCACGGAATCAGTTGCGTCAATCGCGAACTCAGGACTGCGAGCATTTCCGCCATGCCGAGCGAATTTCCCAGCTCGGATACGAGTTCCAGGGTGTACTGCGCTTCGCGGCCCGCCGCCGCAATCTGCGAGCGGAAATCGACTCGCCGGCTTTGGGTGGCAGGGGATTCGAATCCAGCGGCGGGCGCGGTGCCGCGTTCGATCTTGGCATCGACGGAAAGCTTGGCTTCAGGCTTGTTCAGCCGAGGGGCCTCTACCTCCAGTTGGCGATAGCGCCGGGCGAGAATCTCGACGACGCGCGGATCGTAGCTCTTGCCGGCTTCGCTTTGAACCACGGCCATCGCCTCGTCCAGCGTCACGGCGCGCCGGTACTGGCGGTCGGAGGCCAGGGCGTCCAGGCAGTCCACGGCGGAGAGAATCCGGGCGCCGAGCGGTATTTCCTCGCCCGCCAAGCCGAGCGGATAGCCTCTTCCATCCCATCTTTCGTGGTGGGCCTTGACGATCGGCGCCACCGGATAGGGAAAATTGACCTGCTCCAGAATTTCGGCGCCCACCACCGGATGAATTTTCATCTTCTCGAATTCCTGCGGCGTCAGCTTGCCCGGCTTGGTAATAATGTGCTCCGGCACGGCCAGCTTTCCGATGTCATGCAGCAAGGACGCCGCCCGCAAGGCATTCAGCTCGGCTTCGCTCAGACCCATTTCTTTCCCGATTTCGACCGCGTAATGCTGAACGCGGCGGAGATGGTTGTGGGTGGTCTGGTCCTTCGCTTCAATCGCCAACGCGAGCGTCTCGATGGTGCGGATGTGCAGAGCGTTCATCTCTTCGACGTGAGTTTTCTCGGTCTCCAGCCGGCCGATGTACAGCCGGTAGGACCGATACAAAACCCAGGCCACCGGCATCGCGAGCAGAGTGAACTCCCAGCCCAGATTGTGGTTCACCCAGGTGATCACGCACACCATGGGTGCATTGAGCAGGTAATAGGGAAACGCCCAGAAGTAGCATTCCCTCCAGACCGTGGGCAGGCGCTTTGCCCTCGGTCAGCGAGATGGCGCACGCCACCGGGAACGTGTTGGCGATGAAGTAGCCGACAGTAGCCAGCAGCAGCTTGACCGGCAGGCTGCCGCCCAGGGCTTGGGCCAGCGGCGAATGAAACAGCGCGTGCGAAACGCTAATCGCGATCGCAATGACCGCCAGGTTGAAGAGGACCTGGGTGAGCGACGGCCGCTTCTTGGCCTTCCAGTAGATCTGCACCAGCGCGGAACCCAGACCGAGGACCATCGTCTGGAGCAGGCCCAGATCCAGCAACCCCATGAGGATGAACAGAAAACTGACCGAGAGAGTTCCCGGTGACGCCGGGAATCGTGACTTTGAGACTCGACGACAGCAGGGCCAGCGCCAGATAGCAATAGAAGCGAGCCGAGGGATTCTCGAAGGGTTGCGCGAGGGGTTGGCACACGGCTAACAGCCCGATCAGAAGTGACCAGGCTGATGAAGATCCGTGTCGCGATGGAAAAATCCTTCACCCAGCTCCCTTCGCGGAGACTTGCGCTACGTGACTCGATTGCAATGGAGCGCCTTCGAGGCGCTTTCCGAAACGCCCCATATGGCGGTGCATCCCCAGATGGCGGTGAATGTTTGTGAGGAGCCGGTGGCCACAGGGCCGGCGTGCCAGAGACCTGCGTGCCAAAGGATGGTACCGCCCCCGAGAGTCGTGGTTCCCTGAATGTGGCAGATTTGAGGATTCATCGCGGGTACGGTTACCTTGTCGAGATCGGATGTTCGTGGCGATGTTCATTAGCTTCGCCCTCCTACTTCTCGCCGTTGATCGTGACTGCATTTGGTTTCACCGGCTACAGTGCCGGTGCCCCAAATCACGTTAGTGCCCCAGATGACGTTGGTACCCCAGATTACGTTGGTGCCCCAGATCATGTTGGTGCCCCAGATGACGTTAGTGCCCCAGATCACATTGGTGCCCCAAATTACGTTGGTGCCCCAGATCACGTTCTGTCCGGCGATATTACCCATCGAAATCGTTGCCATCCGTGTTACAGATTGCCACTGGAGAAAGAGCTGTTCCAGCCGCTGTGTCGGAATTGGTAAGCGCGGCCAACACGTCGAGATAGCCGGCGCCCGACGGTAAAGATATCGTAGTAACTGGTATAAGCGATGCCTGTCATCGGGTCGATGGCACGCTGCTGGCGGGGAAGGTCTGGTACGCGGTGCTTCATGAGGCGCGCTTTCACTTGATCCGGCGTGAGATTCGGGTTCTGTTGGAGCAGCAGCGCTGCCGCGCCGCTCACCATCGGCGCCGCCATGCTGGTACCGCTGAGAATGAGAAGTAGGCGTGATCCGATTGGTATTCCCAAATTCGTTGCGGAGCGTGCCGCCGGCCATGGTCGAAACGATCAGGTTGCCGGGAGCCACCAGGTCGGGCTTTACGACATGGTCGAACAGAGTCGGGCCCTTCGCACTATAGCTGGCGATCAGATCGTCGGAGCGCGGGGCCGTCCCTTCGGTTTCATGGCGCCAACCGTAATCGACGTAAGGGTCGTTTCCAGGCGCGGTGATAGTGCCGTATCCGCTGGTGCCGGCCGAATTGTTTCCGCCATCGTTTCCGGCCGCTGCCACTACGACGATGCCCGGCCTTCCAGGCCGCCTCGACAGCCTGACATAGCGGGTCGATTGTATAGCTTTCAAATACCGGACGTCCCAGCGACAGATTGATGACGCGAATATTATAGACGTTGGCGAGGGAGACCGCCGCCTGGATCCCCTGGATCACGCTTGCGTCCGTCCCATTGCCGTTCTGGTCCAGTACGCGCAGGTTGACGATATTCGCCGCCGGGGCGATTCCGACGTATGTCGCGTCGGAGGTGATAATGCCAGCGACGTGCGTGCCGTGGCCGTACTGGTCGTCTGTGCCGGTCATCGGGGGTGGCTGCGCCTGGCCAATATTCAGACTGCACGTCTTGCTGACGTTGTTGGCGGCAGAATCCGTCATTTGCAAGACGAGGTTCTGGGGCCCGCTGGTCGCGGCGGTGGGGGTGCCCGAGACAGCACCCGTCGAGGCGTTCAGGCTGAGGCCCGCCGGAAGACTACCGGAAGAGATGGAAAAGTTGTACGGCGGTACGCCGCCCTGCGCGCTCACCACGGAGTCGTACCACGCGTTCGCCAGGCTACCTCCGCCCCAGCATCCGACGTTCAGGCTCTTTGGTGGCCCGGTTTGAGCCGGCCCTACGTTCGCATTGCAGTTCTGGCTCATCCTGTGGCCAGCGGAATCGGCCACCGCTACCGTAAACGCGATGTTGGAACTCTGGACCGTTGGGATACCCGTCACATTGCCTGTAGAGGCATTCAGACTCAACCCTGGCGGCAGGCTGCCGGAAGTGATCGACATGGTGTAGAGCGGAAGGCCACCTTGCGCGTTCAGGCTGGAGGAGTACCAGGCACCTGCCACCATACCGCCAGCGGGACAATTCAGAGTCAGGTTGGGCAGATTCGGGACGAACGATTGCTGGTAAACGATAACACCCTTTCCGTACTCGCCCATGTTGTGCACGCCGCTGTCAACGACGGCCACGGCGATACCTGTTCCGGTAAAACCCGCCGCGTTGGCCCCGGTCGAATAGACCGTCGGACCTGCGGTGCTTCCCGTTACGGCCGCCGTGACCGATACAGCGTGATTGAGGGAAATATACCTTACATCAGGGTCGGCAGCGAGCGATTCAATCTCCGAGGCCGGCAGCGAGTAGTGCGCGCTGCGGATAAGACGCAAATCCGCATTTAGAACGCCGCCGTGGGCCCCTAACTTCTGGTAATGCCGGTCCGTTGGAACCCCATTGAACTGCACGATGACGTCCACACGTGAGTTCGGATCCAGTCCTTCCAGTTGGGGCGAGTGTTTGTGCTTTTCAGCGGAATAACCAGGGAACGCCAACACCACTGCAAGTGCTGCCAGAGTAAGATGACGGTCGGTTCCTACTCTATCTCTCATCGAAGGTCAACCCTCGATGATGTGTCACGCAAGTCTCTGGCCACTTTCGGTGACGCGTAAACAATTGATTCAACAATGCGTAATGGCCCTATCGAAGTCGAGGTACTAGACAGAAAGTCGCTCGAGAATTTCAGGAAATTTAGACCGCTCGTACCCTACCGGAAGTACCATCGCACGTTCCGGACGGTAAGACGTTTGTAGTTTTCATTGACGGAAATGGCGGGGGCGAATAGCAGAACCAGTCATTGGGACAATTTGTCCCAATCTCTGAACGATTGACGCACTGACCTCGGTAAGGTCATCCGCCAGTGATTTGTCGCCCATTACAAAGGAAGCCCTTCGCCATATTGCGACGCAAACTCGACTTCCGGCCCGCATCACTTCTCCACCCAACGATATGGGCGTAACACGGCAAAGTGAAATCAATCGGCTCCCATTCCGGCGCACAGCTATACTTGGGCGTGAGCATTCCGGCCGCGGGCGAGATGGGCAGTGACGCCGCGCAATCCGTGGCCTTCTTCGGTCATCCCCGCGGCCTCGCCACGCTCTTCTTCACCGAAATGTGGGAGCGCTTCAGCTATCTACGGCATGCGCGCGCTGCTCATCCTCTTCATGACGGCGGGCGTGCAGCAAGGCGGCCTCGGCTTCGGCGTCGCAAAAGCGGGAGCGATCTACGGGCTCTACACCGCCAGCGTCTATCTGCTCAGCCTGCCCGGAGGCTGGATCGCCGACCGCATCCTCGGCCAGCGCCGCGCCGTTCTCTACGGCGGGCTCGTCATCGCCCTCGGCCACTGCAGCATGGCGTTTCCGAGCCTCGGCACCTTCTACTCCGGGCTTGATTCTCATCGTGCTCGGCACCGGCCTGCTGAAGCCCAACATCAGCACCATGGTGGGCCAGCTCTATTCGAAGGAGGACCGGCGGCGCGACGCCGGTTTCTCGCTCTACTATATGGGTATCAACCTCGGCGCGTTTCTCTCGCCGCTCATCTGCGGATACGTCGGGCAGCGCATCAACTGGCACTGGGGATTCGCGCTGGCCGGCATTCGGTATGACCGCCGGTCTGATCCAATACCTGCTGGGCGCCCGCCACTTGGGCGCGGCGGGCGTACGCCGGGCTCCCGCGGCACCGAAGGCAGGCCGCCAGCTTGCGGCCGGGGCCGTCGTGATCGCCGTGCTGGCCGCCGTGCTGGCCGCGCTCGACGTCACCGCCGAGCAGCTCTCGGGCGGCGCGGGCGTCTTCCTGACGCTCCTGGTCGCGGCTGTTTTCGGCTGGCTGATTCGCTCGCCTCAGTGGACGGCGGCCGAGCGAAAGCGGCTGTGGGCGCTCCTGCTCCTCTTTCTCGGAGCGGTGATTTTCTTCGCCTCCTCCGAACAGGCCGGCTCCACACTCAATCTGTTCGCCGATCGCAACACCAATAACAGCTTGTTTGGAATCTCATTCCCGTCAAGCTGGTTCCAGTCGGTCAATTCGATCTTCGTCATCACCCTGGCACCCGTGCTCGCGTGGATCTGGATCCGCCTCGGACGCAAGGCTCCAAGCAAAGATCCGTCCTACCCCGCGAAGTTCGCGCTGGGCCTGGCCATCGCCGCGGCCAGCTTTCTCCTCATGTCGGCCGCGGCTTCTCGCGCCGCGGGCGGGCGCGTCAGCCCCATGTGGCTGATCGCAGCTTATCTCCTCACCACCATCGGCGAGCTCTGTCTGAGTCCCGTCGGCTTGAGCGCATTTTCGAAGCTCGCGCCACCGCAGGTGTCGAGCCTCATGATGGGCGTCTTTTTTCTCTCCCTCTCGGCGGGCGATTATCTGGCTGGACGCGCCGCCTCTGTGTATGAGAGCTTTTCGCTGCCCACGCTCTTCTTTGCCGTTGGCGTGGTCGCGGCCGCGGCCGCCCTGGTCCTCGCCGTTCTGGTCCGGCCGATCCGGCGGCTGATGGGTGAGTAAAATGAATCCCTGAAGTGACGATCCGCCGCGCGGACGCCATCAGAATAACGGCATCGAGTACGAGGTCGGCAAACCATCAAACTGCCGTCGAACCTGAAACGGCACTCCCGGGGAACATCAGCTCTACGATCCAGCCACGGGCGGCCTGGGGCAAGATGTCGGCGAACTTAGGCGGCGATATAAAATAGACACAAATGACCGCTCAACTCATGCCAGCACGTTTTATAGGGATAGGACCCGAGACACCGTCTCTGACGATTGAAAGTGTTCCCGCATCGCTTCACCGGGCAGTGCTTCGCTAATGCGGCTGACCAGTGTACGTGCCTCGGCGAGCAATTCGGGCGTACCCTCTATTGCGAGCATCACGTCGAGGGCTCGCAACAGCAGCGCCGGGTCGCCCGCGCGGCGGGCTAATGTGACGGCGCGCCGTGTATCGGCGATTGCATCTTCTCTGCGGCCCAGGCTGCCAAACGCCTGAGCACGGACAGTCAATGCCAGGGCTTCGTACTTCATCCGACCCAGGACGCGGCCCTGCCCGGCTGCCGTGGTAGCTTCTTCTACTGCTTTCATATGGTCGCCGCGCGCCAGCGCCAATTCGGCCCTTGCAAGCGACAACCGGACAGTCCAGACACCCTTGTGCCAGGGGTGTTTGGTAGCCGCGAGTTCGGTGTCTTTCAGGAGGGCCTCCGCGGGTCCGGGATTATGCGTTCGGGCCATCGTCAGCAGCATATCGATCCCGGAGCTGATGAATGCGGGGGCGACGCCTTGTGAGGACGCGAGATCGCGCGCTTCCCGCTGAAGCGCTTCCGCTCTGGCATAGTCGAAAACGCTCAGATGAAATCCAGCCGCGAAGGAAACCACCCGGGAAAGCAGCCCCGCCGCCCCGTATGCCCCGTACCTGCGCCCGAATGCCTGCGCCTCTTCGAACACTCGATGGGCTTCAGCGTACTCGCCCACCGCGGCCAGGCTGATGGCGAAGTGCGGAAGCGTGTACAGAGTGAACCCGGTGTCCTGCGCGGTGCGCGCGAGACTGGCCGCTTTACGGCCAAGGTCGACGGCTTCGGTCAAGCGCCCGACAGCGTAAAGAGATAGGGTTCCAAATGCGTGCCCAAGATTCGGTTTACCGGCCGCCAGATCGACGGCCCGTAGATTGAGGGCAATCGCACCTTCCAGGTCGCCGGATACGAATTTGCAACGGGCGAGGTTGCCCGTCGCCTCGGCGGCCAGATCGGCTCGGTCCGGGAGCTGTTTCGTCAGCGTGAGCGCTTGCGAAGCCAGTCCTTGGAGCGTCTCGATATCCTCGCTGAGCCAAAAGGATACCGCCGCCATTCTGACTAGCAGCTCACAGTGGAGTTCCTTGCGCTCCTCCGTCAGGTACTCCAGGGCGCGTTTGAATTCATCCCGCGCGAGCCGCCACTGTCCGATCGCTTCGAAGGCGCGCCCCCGGCGAGTTTGAAGATCCAGGCGCCTGGCCAAGGTCTCCGGCCCCGCCGGCGCCCTATCCAGGGATTCCAGGGCCATCGCATAGAAACGAGCCGCCTCCTCATGTGCCAGCGAGGCCGCCGCGCTGTCCCCGGCCCGGGCGGCGTAGTCGACAGCTCTATCGACCACTCCAAGGGAGGCCGCCTCGCAATAGTGATACGCGAGATCGGCCAGCGGAAGATCGTGTTTGCGGAGCTGCTCGATGGCTTCGCCAATCCGGCGATGCATGCGTGCCCGGCGAGGGCCGCTCAACTCTTCGTACAAGGTTTCCCGGATCAAGGCATGCGCAAAGCGGCAGCGATCCCGCCCTCCAGTGGTCTCGGCAATCAGTTGCGCCTGGATCGCTTCATCCACCACATCCAGCAATCGGTCCTCCGGCAAGCCGCCCAGTGTTTGCAAAAGCGCCAGGTCAAACTCCTGGCCCATCACCGCCGCTGCGCTGAGTATGCGGTTGCAATCTTCACTCAAACGCGACAGTCGGTGGCGGATGACGTCCCTCACACCTTCGGGAATTCCCAGCTCGGGTCGTTTGCCGGTGAAGGTCTCGCGCAGCACATGAAAGGCGCCCGTCTCCACCAGGTGCCGCAGCATCTCCCCTACGAAGAATGGGTTGCCTCCACTGCTCTCCGTTACCGCCTGGACCAACGGACGCGGCGCTCCTTCGGCGATAGAACCCACCAGCTCGCCCACATGTTGTTCGGTCAGTCCGGCGAGGTTCACGCGCGCCACAAACGATTCACGCCGCAGGTCGGCGAGCATCTCCGCCAAAGGGTGTCTCCGGGTCACCTCGCTGTCGCGATAATTCACGAGAATGCATAGGCGCGCGGCGCCGGAAGACCGCGCCAAATGGCGCAGCATAAGCAGAGAGGGTTGGTCGGCCCAGTGCAGATCGTCGAACAGGACCAGCACCGGGTGCGATGCCGACATCGCCGCCAGCAGAGCGCTCACGGTTTCGAACAGGCGAAAGCGCTGCCCTTCCGCATTCATAGGGGCAATAGCGGGGAGCGCGGGCACGCGCCGCACCAGCTCAGGCAGCAGGAGTGCCAGTTCGCCGCCGCCGCCGATGGTTGCCAGATGCCGCAGCAGATCGGATTCCGGACACATTCGCACGTACCAATTGAGAGCCTCAATGAAGGGCTCATAGGGCACCAGGGCCTGTTCGTCGCTGCGGCCCACCAGGACAGTTGCGCCTTCCTCCGAGCACTGGCGTGCGAATTCGGCGCAAAGGTGTGTCTTGCCGATACCGGGCTCGCCTGCGATCAGGATAATGCTGCATTGTCCGGTTTTCGCGCGCTCCCAGGCCGCGGTCATCATGTGCAGCTCGTTTTCGCGACCTACAAATGTTGCCGAGCCCATGGCGGCAAGCACAGCGGGCGGCGGTAGGGGCTCCCCTTCCAGAGCCGTGCCCTCCCGCAGCAAAGCCAGCCGAGTCCGGATCGTACTGAGGTGCTCTGCGATTTCGGCCGAGGACTGATAACGCTTGATCTTGTTTTTTTCCAGGCACTTGAGAGCAAGATGGCGCAGTTCCACCGGTATCGTAGTAGAGGCCGGAATTGTGGGTGGGTCGCGGGTCAGGATGGAGGAGATCGTATCCGCGGGGCTCGGCCCGGAAAATGGATTGCGGCCGGTAAGCAGTTCCCACAGCAGCGTCCCGAAGCTGAAAATGTCACTGCGCCCATCCAGGTCTTCACCGCGAATCTGTTCGGGGGACATATAAGGCACTGTACCGGCGACGGTCCCTGGAACCGTCATGAGGCTGCCGGTCTCTTCGGCCTTCTCCAGCCCGGTTCGCTTCGCTAATCCGAAATCCAAAACTTTCACCCCGGACGGGCTCAGCATGATATTGGCGGGCTTCAAGTCGCGATGCACAATCGCCTTGGCGTGCGCTGCGGCAAGAGCAGCGGCGACTTGCTCGCCATACTTCAGAGTTTCGTCCAGCGGTGGCATGCCGCGCTGCAGGCGTGCGGCCAGCGTCTCGCCTTCCACCAGCTCCATTACAAGATAGTTGGGGCCGATGTCGAATACCGTGCAGATATGCGGATGATTCAGCGCCGCAATGGCGCGGGCTTCGCGTTCAAATCGCCCGGAGAACTCTGAGACGCTGACCTTGATGGCTACATCGCGGCCGAGGCGCGAATCGTGGGCGCGATAAACCTCGCCCATGCCGCCCGCTCCAATTTTTGCTTCCACCCTATAGGGTCCGAGCATCGCGCCAGGCTCCATCCGCACACCGGGGGCATCGGGCACGCCCTCCCAGGCGGGGCGGTCCAGCGTGGTTTCGCGCGAGCCTTCCGCGAGTATTTCCTCCACGTCGCTGCGCACTTGGGGATCAGCCTTGGCCAGCAGCGCGGCCCGTTCCTGCCCGGAGGCTTCCAGGACAGCCTGATAGAGAGCCTCGACTTGATGCCAGCGCTCGGGGGTCATGGCGGCGTTTGCGACTCGAATGGTCTGCCCATATTACCTTATTACCCCGGCTCAACCCGTACTGCGCTGGCCGGCCTGCCGAGTTCCTTCCTTAGCCACCATCGTGCCAGACGCCAGTCTCTGGCAACGGTCCCCACCGATACGTCGAGTACCGCGGCAGTCTCCTCCACGCTGAGTCCGCCGAAGTACCGAAGCTCGACGACTTTCGCCTTACGCGGATCGAACTCTTTCAATGCGTCCAGCGCATCGTTCAGCGCAATGAGGTCGCGATCTGTGCGATCGCTCAAGTCGGGGGCCTCGATCAGCTCTATTCGGCCGAGATCGCCGCCGTGCTTGACAGCCGCGCGCTTCCGGGCCGCGTCCACCAGAATCCGACGCATAATTTGCGCGCAGATAGCGAAAAAATGAGCCTTACCCTGCCACGGTACATTTTGAACGTCGATCAACCGCAGGTAGACCTCGTGGACCAGGGCCGTCGCCTGAAGAGTTTGTCCGGCGGGCTCACCCTTCATGAAGGAAGCGGCCATGCGGCGCAACTCCCGATAGACGCGCGGGGTGAGCGCCCCCAGCGCGTGGGCATCGCCATCGGCCCAGGCCATGAGAAGTTGCGTGGTTTCAGAAGCTTGGGAATTAAAAGGCGTAGTGGATTCATGATATCGCGAAAAAGAATTGATTCCTGTTGAAGTTTTCACCGCGGTTTTTCGCGTGTAGGTCCGGGGGAATTGTTGCCCCGATCTGGTGTGAAAAGGAGATGAGTAAATGAAAATCGGCACAAAAGTTTGGTTTCTTGCGCCCCTGGCCTTCGCCACGGCGCTTCAGGCGGGGAATGTCGTCTCGGATTGGAATGCTATCGGTTCAACCACCGTGGTGACGAATGCCGGGAAAGCGCCGGGGGCGGCTGGAGTCTGGCTCGCCTACTCGAGCCTCGCGATGTACGATGCAGTCAACGCCATTACGGGCGACTACCAGCCGTTCTACTACCGGATCGCTGGACCGTCCACCGCTTCGGTTGACGCAGCCGCCGTGGCCGCGGCGCATCGTGTTCTGGTCAATTATTTTCCGTCGCAACAAACCGCATTGGACAATCAGTACACGGTGTCGCTGGCGGCCATTACTGTGGATCCCGCCGCGATAACGGCAGGAGTCGCAGTGGGCGAGGCAGCGGCGCTTGCAGTCATTAGCGCTCGCCAGGGCGATGGCCTCGAAGCCAATATCACTTACACGCCTGGATCCGGTCCGGGGGCGTGGATTCCGACACCGCCGGCCTTTGCCCCTCCCGCGGTTCCATGGCTGGGCCAGATGCGGCCGTTTACACTGAAAGCCGCGAGCGACCTGCTACCGGACCCTCCTCCTGCTCTGACCAGTGAGACTTGGAGAAGAGACTTCACTCTGACCCATAACTATGGAGGCGTTACCAGTACCGTTCGATCGGCGGGAGAATCCGAGATTGGACTCTTCTGGACTGAACACGCCACGCAGCAATACGCCCGCACGTTCAACTACCTTGTGGCCGATTATAATCTGGGCACAGCAGACGCCTCACGGCTGATGGCAATGCTTTGGACCGGCTCCACAGATGCGGTGATTGGGTGTTTTAACGCTAAGTACAAATACGGATTCTGGAGACCTGTAACGGCAATCACGGCGGGCGGCGGAAGTTCCGACTTGCCCCCCGACCCAGCCTGGCTTCCCTTGGGAACGACTCCTGCTCATCCCGAATATCCTGCTGCGCATGGTTGCCTGACGGGCGCTGTGTCCACGCTGATTGCGAACTTCTTCGGCACTACCAGGGTCCACATTCTTACGGATAGCAAGGCATTCACCGATGGTGTGCACCAACACCCGTTCGAAGATACGCGGGACTTGATGGACGAGGTCTTCTGGGCGCGCATCTATGCGGGCTTCCATTTCCATCATTCGATCGAGGTGGGACGTCAGCTAGGCGAAACCGTGGCGGAGGGCCTTGCGCGGAACCATTTTCGCGCGCGGGACGGGCGAAAGAGCGGCTCCGCTCCCCAATAGCGGAGATGGTGCGGCGGCCTATGATAAGGACGTGCCGCCGCGCTCTTCAACTTTGTCTCTGGCTGATGGGAAGGGGAAAGACAGCCGCGTCGCCCAGCCCGGTAGATGCACCTGTTATCCGCACGCGCACCCGTGCAGATAGCAACTGATAAAACCTAAATGGCGAGTGCAGGGTGCGGAAATGGAACGATAACACCCAGTCCTAGCAGTAACTTACAAGGAGGATCTTCCGGACGGCCGGTTCAAAGTAGCTACAGAACCACTGTGGTTGCAAGCGCAGGCGTTGGCTCCCCACATTGGACCCATTTCGAACTTTTGCAGCATAAATCCCCCTCTGCTCGAACTGAGTCAACTCCTTTGTACAGGCTGGCATACAGTCGAGAGTCGTAACAGCGTCCAGACTGGGCGCCCAACTTGGGCCAAGCTCGAACTTCACATCGGCTAGTCAGCGAGTGGTGGGCACAGACGGCCGTTGCGCCTTGCAACAAAGCCCGATAACTTCCGTAGCGGCGTCACTGGATCTATTCGTCTTCTGATGGGCTAAACTTAACTTCATCGCCCGCATGCCGCTATCTCCCGGCGACGAACTCGGGCCGTGTGAGTTCCTGGTTAATGACGCGGCAGCAGAGCCGAGTTATCCTGGCAGACCTGAAGGAGGATGTCCCTAAAATGCGAACGGCATTGACGTTTGCCGCAATGGGGCTTTTGGCCGTTCTCTCGCCCGCGCTCTTGCAGGCCGCGGAAGACCATCACCCGCAACAAATCACCGTCAACGGAAAGAACTACGACTGGCCCAAGTCACCTGTGGTCGTGGTGCTGATTGACGGCGGAGACCCGGCCTATGTGAATGCCGCTCTTTCCCAAGGACTGTTACCCAACTTCAAGAAGCTCATGACCGAGGGGTTTGTTTCCGTGGCCGTGGGAGCGATGCCTAGCTTCACGAATCCGAACAACATCTCCGTCATCACTGGCGTGCCGCCTTCTGTCCATGGAATCTCCGGGAATTTCTTTCTGAACCCGGCGACTGGCCAGGAAGCCATGATGGATCAACCACAGTTCTTGCGGGCCGATAGCATTCTCGCGAAGTTTTCAGAGCACGGGGCCAAAGTTGTTGCGCTTACAGCGAAAGACAAGCTGGCCAAAATGCTTGCCTATAAATTGCAGCATGGCATTTCGTTCTCCGCCGAGAAGGCCGACAAGTGCACGAAGAAGGACAACGGCATCGACAACTGCCTGGCCTATGTCGGTAAGCCTCTCCCCAGCGAATATTCCGCCGACCTTTCGCTGTTCGTTCTGGAAGCGGGCATCAGGATACTGGAGAGGGAAAAGCCGGACCTGATGTATCTTTCGCTTTCGGACTACATTCAACACAAGTACGCCCCGGGCTCAAAGGAAGCAACCGAGTACTACGTGGGAATTGATAAGGCGCTGGGACGGTTGGTCGCGCTTGGCGCGACCGTCGCCCTGACGGCAGACCACGGTATGAATGATAAATCGAAAGCTGACGGGTCTCCCAATATCGTTTTTCTGCAAGACCTGCTCGACAAGCAGTTCGGGAGCGGCACGACCAAGGTCATCCTGCCCATCACCGACCCGTATGTGAAGCATCACGGCGCGCTCGGCTCCTACGCCACGATTTTTTTCCAGCAGCCGATTTCCGCGCCCGCTGTGATGAATCTTCTCAACAAGCAGCCTGGTGTCGAACTCGTGATGAATCGTGCCGCCTCCGCCAAACTATTCGATCTCCCCGCAGACCGTATCGGGGACCTGGTTGTCGTCAGCGATCGCGGCACTGTCTTGGGAAAGAGTAAGGCCACTCTCGATCTGTCCGCGCTAGGCGGAATGCGCTTGCGCTCCCATGGCGGACTGGCGGACCGCAACGTCTACCTGATTTTTTCCCGGCCGTTAAACGATAAGTATGCCGAGATCGCCCTGTCGCGCCAGTTGCGCAACTTCGATGTGTTTGAGTTTGTCCTCAACGGGCTGCGATGAACTCAGGGGAATTGGCGAGTGCAGTCTCACCGAGAAGAGTGGGGCGATAGCTCCCGGATGGTGGCCACTGAATGGCTTGACTCATCAGCCAAGCATATTTGTTTATATTGGACCGACCGCGGGGACCCTCCGCGTGGCAACACGGTGAACCGTCCACCCAAAAATGGCAAGGAGCCTAAAAGTCTATGCTTTGGCGGACGTTAGCGCAGACTGTACGACAGAAACGTGCCGCCCGCCGCCACGGCGATGTATTGCTTTCCATCTTTGCCCTGATACGAGATCGGAACCGAATGAACAACTTCGTCGGTTGTCACGTTCCACAATTCGGCTCCTGTCTTCGTATTGAATGCCCGGAACTTGCTGTCGCGCGACGCTCCAATGAAGACTACGCCGCCAGCCGTCGCCATCGGGCCACCGCCCGAGTTGGCTCCGCCAGACTGAATGCCAGCCGGTACTCCATTCGTGCTTCCGAACGGAATCTGCCAGGCGATGTCACCCGTGTTCACGTTGATGGCGGTCAATCTTCCCCAGGGCGGCTGCCAGCAGGGCCATCCGTTGACTGTCATTCGACTTAGCGCCGGACTGTCCGCAGGAGCACTGTGCGCGAAGAGCCTTGGTGACTCCGCCGGAGCGCCGCGATCGGAGTCCTGGGGCCTGATGAAGCTATAACCGCCGGAATCGGAAGTGTTGATGATGTAATAACCGAGATTCGGATCAACTGTTCCCCCGCTCCAGTTGGCCCCGCCAGATTGGACGGGCATCACGAATGCGCCTTCCTTCGCGGGTGGAGTGTAAGGTCCACGATTATGTCCGCCACTTTCTTTTGCGAACAATTCGCGGCAGGCCGCCTCATGTTCCGGAGTAACCTTCGCGATGTCGTCAACCGAAAAGCTCATCCTCGATAGAGGCGGAGGCTTCAGGGGAAACGGCTGCGTCGGAGAGTAGTCTTCACCAGGAAGATCGCCTTTGGGTACGGGTCGCTCCTCCACGCCGTAAATCGGCTTTCCGGTCACGCGATCAAGAATAAACAAGAGGGCGGATTTGGTCATCACTCCGACAGCGGGCGTTCTCTTACCTTCGTGGGTTACGTCAAACAAGATGGGCGGAACCGGCATGTCGTAATCCCACAGGTCGTGATGAATCGCTTGAAAATACCACTTGAGCTTCCCGGTGTCTACATCGACGGCGACAATAGAGTTTGCAAATAAGTTGGGACCAGGACGGTCAACGCCATAGTAATCGTTTCGCGCATACGCTGATGGGTAAGGGCTGCATGCGGGAGGATCATCCTATGCTACTGGGCATGACTGGGTTCTGGGGCACGCCCGTCGCGAATGAGAAATGCCGCACCGCCGATCTGATCTTGGCCGTGGGCACTCGCCTCGCGGAGGCGAACTCCAGTTCGTGGTATCCGAAATTTACCTTTGCGATTCCTCCCACGAGGCTGATCCACATCGATGCGGATCCGGCCGAGATCGGCCGCAACTATCCAACCGAAATCGGCGTGATCGCCGACGCGAAGCTTGCTCTGGGGGCTTTGGCGCAAGCGGCGCGCGGCATGACCCATCGCGATCGAGGGACGCTGCGCCAGGAGATCGCGCACGGACGAAAGTCATTCACCGATAACTGGGATCATCAGTGGACATCGGACCAATACCCGTTGCGGCCTGAGCGAATCCTGAACGAATTGCGCAAAGCCCTTCCCGAAGACGGTTTCGTCGTCACCGATGTCGGGTGGAACAAGAACGGCGTCGCGCAGCAGTTCCCCATTACGGTTCCGGGGACATTCATTACACCGAGCGGTCTGGCCACGATGTGCTTTGGGCCGTCTGCGGCCCTCGGCGTGAAGGTGGCCCAGCCGCATCGGGCATCCGTCTCGCTGGTCGGCGACGGCGGCTTCGGTGCGGCAAATCCCATGGTGATCGCGACCGCGATGGAGGCGAAGCTGCCGGTGGTTTGGGTGGTTATGGATAACGCCGGCTACGGCACTATCAGCGGGTTGGAGCGGCTGCACTACGACTGGGATTTCGGCTGCATGTTTACATGCGACGACAAGCCTTATTATGTCGATTTTGCCGCAATGGCCCGGGCATGCGGCGCGAATGGAGTCACGATCAAAGCCGCCAACGAACTCGGGCCGGCGCTGCGCGAAGCACTCGCGTCAAATGTTCCGACGGTGATTCAGGTCCCGATGGAAAACGCTCCCACGCCGACGCCCGGTCACTGGAACATCAACGACATTTATCGAAAGGGATCGTAGGCAGACAGGACCCGCGTTTTGTCGGGTCCATAAAAAAGGGCCTGATCCGACGATTAGCTCGATCCGCGGCCGATAATCGCGAACGATTCTGCTTGCTGTTCCCCCGAACCTGAGCAATGAATGTGACGACCGCGAACAGCCCATAAGGAGGGTTATGTTATCTTCCCGCGATTCTCACATCATCGAACTTTGGCTGCGAACGGCAGGCCGAGCCCGCACACCCGAGGTTGCTACCGGCGCGACGCGGCAGCGCTTCTTGCCATGCTCGGCTAAGTCTCTGAAGCCATATGACGTTAGGCGACCTGCAGAGATTCGCTCAGTCGCTGGATGCACACCGGCCTGGCGCCCATCTCGCGCGCACGAACGCTGGCCGCGGTCAAGAGCCTGTTCGGGTTCTGCCAGCGGATGCGGTACGTCGCCTCGAACCCGGCCGCCGAGCTGGTCGCTGCCCAGCTATGAGAACCGGCTGTCCGAGCGGATCGTCGGCGAGGAGGACGTGCAACGGCTGGTCGAAACGCGCTGCAGAACGCGCGGGATCGCGTTCTGCTAGCGGCTGCTTTATGCCGCCGGATTGCGGGTTTCGGAAGCCTGCGGGCTGCTTTGGCGCAACGTGCGTCCCGCGAGGAGACTCCGGCCAGATCACGGTCTTCGGCAAGAACGGGCGAACTCGTTCAATCGCTTTGAATGCAGGGATGTGGGAGGAATTGACCGCGCTGCGCGGAACGGCGGGCGCGGAGACAGCCGGTGTTCCCGTCGCGGACCGGAAGACGCCTGGATCGCGGGCGCGTCCGCATGATTCTGCGGCGGGCGGCAAAACGACGCTGGCGTAGTCGGAACGCGGTCAGCCCGCACTGGCTGCGCCACGCCCACGCTTCGCACGCCCTGGACCACGGCGCGCCGATCCACCTGGTTCAGGCCACGCTCGGCCATAGCTCGGTGGCCACCACCAGCAGCTACCTGCACGCCCGCCCGGGCGATTCCAGCGCCCGCTTCCTCGACCTGGAAAGATTCTCGCCGGAATCGAGTCGAATCCGCTTGCCTTTGTCTCCCACCGGAGTGATGAATGTCACGACCGCTAACTACAAGCGGCCAAAGGAGAAAACAATCATGGCAACGTTTACCATCGACTCTGACAACAACATCACGGCGCACGCCGCGCTTCCCGCCGGCGCCGACGAATCGCAATCGTTCTCCAACCCGAAGGAACTGGCCAAGCTCACCGCGGAGTGGCCGGCATCCCGCCTGGTGGACACCTGGAACAGCTTCGCGGGCGTCGCGCCCTTCGACGACCTGAAGCCGGTGAAGAAGTTCACGGACCGGAAGGCGGCGGTGGCGCGAATCTGGGCGGCGGTCGCCCGTCTGTCCCCCGACGCCGCGCAACCGGCGGCACCCGTCGCGCCCGCCAAGGGGAAGGCGAAGAAGTCCCCGACCAAGGCTGCCGCGGCGCGCCCGGGCGCAAAAGGGCGCGACTGAATCGCGCAGCAACAAGAAGGCGGAGGTGATCGCGCTGATGAAGCGCGCCAAGGGCGTGACCCTGGCCGAGATCGTGGAAGCCACGGGCTGGCAGAAGCACACGGTTCGGGGCTTCGTCAGCATCCTGGGCAGCAAGGGCGGGCAGAAGATCGAATCCTCGAAGAACGCCGCCGGGGAGCGCAGCTACCACATCGCGAAGTAGCCAAATCCGCCACGCGTTCCTTTCGCTTCCAACGCCGCTTCCGGTTCCCGCCGGGGCGGCGTTGCTGCGTTTGGGCAGCCGTTCAGTTTCCCCCGTACGCAGGCCAAACATTCCGGGAAGGAAATGTTTCGGGGAGACAGGATAAAACGGCCACCGCTGGCGCAGAAACGCGCTCAGGCGCGTCGGGGAGGAATCGCTAAGGCGCGACGTTGCGATTTCCGGCAATGGCGGAGCGTGGTCGGCCTTCTCTTCATCGAACGGATCGCGCAGAAGCTCGTCGATCTCGTGAACATCGAAGCCGGTCAGGCCGAGGTCGAAGGATTCGGCGCTCAGTTCAGCAAGCTCGGGCGCGAGCAGAGCGAAGTCCCACTCCGCCTCTTCATGGGATCTGTTGTCCATCAACCGGAGGCCGCGCACCTGTACCGGCGTCAGATCGCGAGCGACGTGGACGGGCACTTCTTTCAGGCGCAGCGACTTCGCGGCCGCGAGGCGCAGGTGCCCAATGACAATTACGCCGTGAACATCAACGACGATGGGCTGGCGGAAACCGTAGGCCCGGATGCTGGAGGCAACCTTGGCGACGGCGTCCGCACTCCATTTCCTCGCGTTTTTGGGATACGGTCTCGGTCGATCGATCGGCCAGATTTCGATTTCCACGCATAACCTCCTGAAAGATATCTGGATCTTTCGGAGGGTGCGCTTGACGCTCGCTTGTCGAACCGGCCCGTGCTTAGGGGACCAGCATTAGAAGCTACTCTGCTCATCTTTTCGGCAGGCTATCTGGGGGGGGCGCTCGTGGCGTCCAGGCGCTTGAACGTGTCGTCGGCGAGCTTTTTCCATCTCGGCGTCCTAGAACCGCAATGCAACGGACCGACGGCGTACAAGGCGGCGTGCAAGGAACAGTATGTCGCAATCGGCCAGCTGACAATAAACATGGCCAAGGCGAAGCTCTTCATAGTACTCGGCTCCTTCCAGCGCCCAATTCAATTTCTGCGTCTTGAAAATCCCGGCTCTCGCCGTGGCCCGTTGCTGCATTTTGTTCCAATTAGATTATGCAAGAAGGTTCAACTCGTCGCATTAGACCTCGCGGTCCAATTTTGTAAGGGAAATTCACTTAGAAAGGATCGGGGTGAGGCGTCGAAGCCGGCCACAAAACGGCGTTCTGGGACATTACTCCCGTGATGTCGCCGTTTCGTCAACTTGGCGTACGCCCCACTGCTGAAAGGCGCTTGCTGGTTTCGGTCAGACGGGTTTGCGCGCACGCTCTTAGATAGTTTCTGCATTAACTGCCGCAACAACTCAATCGGATCGATGCCGAGCGCCTTCGCGACATCGAGATATTCGACGACATCGAGCCGGCGTTCCCCCGAGACTCGAACTCTGAGAGCAGGAAATATTTCGCGGATTATCCGAAGACAATACGGGGCCTCCTGGTCCCCTGGAGATCAGTGAGGCTCTTGTGCAGCCCTGAAATCAACAGCCGTGGCCTAGGCTCACTCTTACCTGCCCGCGTCCCATAGTGCGGGTGCTGAAAGCTCACCGGAGTTTCATCACGCCTCCGGGGCTCCGCGTCTGGTGTCTTCCCAGCCGATTGTTACGCGGTCCCACAGCAACTGAGTGCTATCGATGATCTGCTTTTGTGAGGAAGCTCGCGGCCAAAGGATCTCCATAAACCGCCCTCCGGCTTTTCGGAGGGTGCGCTGTGCGCTGGCCTATCGAACCAACCTGCTCTAATCTTACATAAGATTTCTCGTATTTCAAGTCACGAGGACGCCTACGTTACCGCTGCGTGACCGGTCGTGGGTATCTTTAGGTCTATGGCGAATCTCGAATTGGTGGCGCTCATTGTGCGGGACTATGAACCGGCTATTCGTTTTTTTGTCGACGTGCTCCGGTTCGAATTGGTGGAAGATACACCATCCTTGACAAATGACGGGCGTCCGAAGCGCTGGGTCGTGGTCAGACCGACTGGTGCTCAAACGGGTATCCTCCTGGCCAAGGCGGATGGCGAACATCAAGTGGAAATGGTCGGCCAACAGTTCGCAGGTCGCGTCGGCCTGTTCTTGCGCGTCGAAGACTTCGATGCCTCCTACGAGCGAATGGTCCAGGCCGGCGTCCGTTTTGTATCGGTTCCCCGAGAGGAGCCTTATGGCAAAGTTACGGTGTTTCTCGATATTGAAGGCAATCGCTGGGATTTGCTCGGCCCCGACCCGCGGACGCCATCAGAATGATGGCCTCGAGTACGAGGTCGGCAAACCATCGAACTGCCGTCCCACCTGAAACGGCATTCGCGGAAACATCACCATTCCGGCGATGGGCGGCCTGCGGCGTGGAGAGATGTCGGCGAACTCAGGCGTGCGATATAAAGTAAACACAAATGACCGCTCAAGAAGTTCGCACATACATTGGTTATTCAGGCTGGGCCTCGCGCAAGGTGCTAGAGGCCGCGCTCGCCCTGCCGCCCGAGGACCGAGCCAAGCCGATGAGCGTCTCCCACGAAAGCATCGCGAACACGCTCGCTCACATCTATTTCGGAGACGCAATCTGGTTTTCGCGGATTGCCGACCCCGGCTATCCGGTGCCGCCCCATGATGCGCTCCCGTCGCTCGATTTCGTCATCGAAGAATGGCCTCGACTGCAGGCCAAGTGGGAAGCCTGGGCAAATGCGGTCACCGACTCAGACCTCGCCCGTCAGGTTCCCTTCAAATCTCGCTTTGTCGGCAACGCCGGCCTTCCTGCGTGGCAGATCGTGGTGCACGTGGTGAACCACGCCACGCTACACCGCGGCCAAATCGTCGGCATGCTGCGTCAGCTTGGCATGAAGCCGCCCGCGACGGACATCTTGTTTTACTACTACGAACAAGCCGCGCCTGTCGCCAGCTAGCGAGATTCGGCGCACGGCCTTTAATGGTTTCGTCCGTCTGTATTTCCGCGCACACTTTTGGGTGGTTTCTGCATCAGATTCCGCAACAGATTCAACGGGTCAAAGCGGAGTGCTTTTGCGACGTCAAGAAATTCAACGACATCGAGCCGGCGTTCGCCACGCTCGAACTTAGAAACGTAGGACTGTGGGCGTTTGAGGCGTTCGGCCAACTGCCACTGAGTCAAGCCCGCACTCTCCCGCGCCTCGATGAGAAGCTCGCGGAATCTGGCGTAACTGGGCGTGAAAACGGACTTGGTCAAGAGGAAAAGCCACGGAAAATGCGGCGATAGGACAGTTTGAAACCCAATTTGGGCTAAACCCAAAACGGGTTCCATCCGAACATTTCTATTGGGGCCGTGCTGGCTCGCGAAAACGGAGGTGTGTGTGTTTCGGTCCAGAATCGCTGTTGGGACTGCTGTCGCGATGGGTTTCCTGCTCGTAGCAGACGCCCAGCCTGCAGCTCCGGGTTCGCCGACGCTCGCTCTTCCAGCATGGCTGGCGCCGTTCCCCAGTGCGCGAGATGAACGGACCCAAGCTGGCGCCGATGAGATCGGCTCTGCCTATCAGATTTCGAAGTCGCCGGCCGGGTGATTGCTCACTACCGCGCGCAACTGCAAAAGGCGGAGATTCGTTTCAGTAGCAGCTTCGATGGCATGCGCACCGTCCTCCGCTGTTCTGAAGGCAAGGCATCCTGCGTTATCCAAATCCGCGAGCGCGACGACGGCACATCCGTGAAGGTCAGCTACTCACCGAACGATGCAGCCGCCCAACCTGCATTTGCTGTGCCGGTCACCCAAGCGAGCGCACCGGCACCCGCGCCGGTCTCGGCCGCACCCGCTCCCAAGAAAACGGTCGAGGATTATCCGGGCCGCGCTGAAGTCGAGTACGAGATTACTGGAACGATTCACTATGCGAACCTCACCAGGAAAAACGCGGACGGATCGACCGAGCAACGACAGGAAAAGCTCCCGTATGCCGACAAGTTTTTCGCTCCGCCCGGAACAGGGCTTTATCTCTCCGTCCAGAAGGCCCGAGTCACGAAGACGGAGGAGGGGTTGTCACTCGAACATTTGTGGTAGACGACGGCATCGAAGGGACTGTGCACGTAGTCATTCGGGTGGGCGGCAAGGTCTTGCAAGAGGCTGAGGCTTCCGCTCCTTACGGAATTGCAACCGCCAGCGGTGAAATCGCAAAATAACCGCCCGTTCTGCATTACGACGCCGCCAATCCCTTCAGCCTCTCCTTCAGCAGTCGATCGCGCGGGGCTCTTTGCGGACGACCCCAACCAATCTCGGACCTTGCTCACGGTCACGGAGTGCTTGACACTTGGTCCACGAGATTCGACGTCAAGGCGGGCCGCTGGACCGGGTCCGCACTGGTGCTCCTGAAAAACCCGACTCCGGGACTTCTCGCTAAAGCAATCTGTCGTACTTTTGCTGCTCTTGATGCGGCAGATCGGCGACGAAAAAATTCTCCTGATCGAAGTCCGGCATGGATTGCCTGTCACGGTTGAGATCGAGCGGCTGCGGAATCGCTGAAAGGATCGAGAATGACGCCACACGACGCACCCATGCCATCGACACCTTCTGAGTCGGACTCCCGAGAGAGCGGCCTCCAGAGCACATACCACACGGTCACCGAATTGGCAGCTGACATCGGGTTGAGCGAGAGATCGACCGCGCACGCGCTGCGACGCGGCGAGATTCCGCACATTCGCGTCGGGCGCCGGTTCATCCTGCCGAGGGCGGCGATCGCGGAGTGGCTGCGAACGGCCGGCCAGAGCAGCGCAATCCAGAGCCCGGTGCCGCCGTTGAGCGGTCCGCTCTCGTTGCTTCTTCGGGCCATTCAGAGGTAACTGTCATGAGGCCAGGCAAATTGGCGCGGGCGTGAGTCGCAAATGACAGGATCGATCTTCAAGCGGAAACTGAGAACTGGCGTTAGCTGGGGATACGTCTTCTTCGGCGGATGGGATGAAAACGGCAAACGGATTCAGATGTTCAAATCCGGATTCCCGACCAAAGACGCGGCGTCCCGAGCCGTGCGCGTTGCCATCGAGGAGCACGAAGCCAAACATGGCAAGGTCTCCCGTGACATTGACGCGCGCGGCCGTCTCGTCTGGGCCGTTCTCCCTGGGTGACGAGCACGAATCTGGGTTTGAGACGAAGTCAGAAGCCGAACTCGCCCTTCAAAAAGCGCTCGCGCGCAGCGATGCTGAGAAAGCGAAGCGAGCGGAGGATGCAGCCAAGAGTGCCGGGCCCCTGTTCGCTCAGTATTTCGAGCATTGGCTGAAGGAACACGCGAGCCGCCGCTGCGCTCCGAAGACGCTCGAACGGTATGCCGACCTCGGAGCCTATTTGATCCGTGAACTCGGCAAGGTGCGATTGAATGAAATGACCACCGCCGAAATTCAAGCGGCCATCCACCGCCTGCAGGATCATGGCGGCCGACGCACCGAAACTGAACCGCGTGGGCGACCACTGGCGCCGAAAACCGTCCGGCACATGGGCACGCTCTTGTACACCGTGCTCTCCGACGCGGACCGATTGGGCGTCCTCAAGATTCCGAACCCGATGGCAAACCGTCGGGTGCTGCTGCCGAAGCTGACCAAGCGTAGGCCAGCCGTGCTGGATGCGACCAAGCTTCAGGCTCTGTTTGAGAGTGCTCAGAACACCCGGCTGTACCCCTTGGTCGTGTTGGCGGCTGCTGCCGACAAGCCTTTTTCCGTGGCCGCTGCCCAACCACGGGCCACAACCTCCAGCTTTCTTGCCGCCCTCGCGGGCGACGTTGGCCCTTTTCCTCGCAAACGTGCGCGCCGGGTCGCGCCGTTCGGACTTGGCGGGGGCCTTCTTCCCGGTCCCAGGGCGGGCGCCACGTGGGGCGCCGGTTGGCGGCGTTCTGAAGGAATCGGGCGAAAGCTTGAAAGCTCGCGAAAAACGGCTGTCTTCGGCTGGGATTTGGAGCCTATTTCCGTCCTGAGCGAGCGCGCATGTTAGCAAATGTTGACTTGGGGACTCCCCCAAGAACGCTAAGTGTAGAAAACAAAAGGAAGAGTATGGCGGGGACGACGGGGCTCGAACCCGCGACCTCCGACGTGACAGGCCGGCGCTCTAACCAAACTGAGCTACGTCCCCGCTGAGGTGGGTCACTTCGGTCAGTTACTAAAATATCACAGCTGGCACCCGTCACGCTAATATGGAAGGCAGTGAAAATCACTGCTATCGACACATACATCGCCGGGAATCCCTGGAAAAACTGGCTTTTTGCGCGCGTTTCGACCGATGAAGGCATTCACGGCGTCGGCGAAGGAACGCTGAATTATTTCGGACGCACGGTGGAAGCCGCCATCCATGAGCTGTCGCCGTTGATTCTCGGCATGGATCCGTTTCAGGTGGAGATGATCAGCCAGAAGCTGATCCGCGACGTCTATTCGGAGGGCGCGCAGATTCACATGTGCGCCGTTTCGGCCATCGAGATCGCGCTGTGGGACATCATCGGCAAGGCGACGAATCAGCCGATCTACAACTTGTGGGGCGGCCGCTGCCACGAAAAACTTCGCGCCTACGCCAACGGCTGGTATCGCGGCCCGCGCACTCCGGAGAGCTTCGCCGAGAAAGCGAAGATCGTCGCCGGGCGAGGCTACACCGCGCTGAAGTTCGATCCGTTCGGCAACAACTGGCGCATGCTGCCGCGCGCCGAATTCGACCTGAGCCTCGACATCATCACCGCCGTGCGCGAAGCGGTGGGCAAGACGGTCGATCTGCTGATCGAAGGCCATTGCCGCTTCAACGTCGCGACCGCGGTGGAGTTCTCGATGGCGATGCATCATCTGCGGCCGGCGTGGTTCGAGGAGCCGGTGCCGCACACCAACACCATGGCGATGGTCGAGGTCGCGCGCGCGCAGTCCCGTGCCGATCGCGACCGGCGAGAGCCTCTCCAGCAAGCAGCAGTTCGCCGACCTGCTGCAGCACAACGCCGTCAGCATTCTGCAGCCGGAGCCGTTGAACCTGGGCGGACTATTCGCCACGCGCAAAATCGCCGACATGGTGGACGCGCACTACGGCGTGATCGCGCCGCACAGCGCGCAGGGGCCGATCTGTTCCGCGGCGTGCGTGCAATTGAACGCGTCGCTGCCGAATTTCTTCATCCATGAAATTTTCGATGAGTTCAACGAGCCTTGGGAAAAACACATCGTCACCCACCCGGTCGAAGTGGTCGACGGCTACATCGAAGTGCCGGAGGCGCCCGGGCTGGGGACCGATCTGAATCTCGAAGAGATCGCCAAGCACCCGTATCAGCAGGAGAATTCGCTGCCGTTGTTCAAGCCGGGCTGGGAAAAGCGGTCCATCGAGAAGCGCGGACTGTAGCTTATTTCCGCCCGAACGGATTGATATCTCCCCTTCTCATCGCGCAACAGACACGTTCCCATATACTGCTGACGCGACCGCGCGGCGGCGAGGTCGTGATACACGAACGCTCCCTTCACGAAGAAATGTGCGACCACTGACCTTGCGCGACAACTGCATCTTCCTGCGTGCCGAGCCGCCGTGCAACAGATTCGCGTGCCAGATCAGCACGTCGCCCTTGCGGGCATGAAAATAGTGGGGCTCAATCTGGTTCGTTTCGATCAGTTCCCGAATTCGCTGGCTCGTACCGCGCGTGATACGACGCGTAGCCTTCGCGCTTGAAATCGTCCTCCGTGATATTCGACGTCTTTGCTGAACAGATACGGCAGTTTGTGACTGCCCGGGTAATAAACCAGCGGCCCGCAATCGGGATGAATATCTTCAAACGCGATCCACGCCGCCGTCAGATACCCCAGCGGATACGTCGTCATGTGGATGGAATCGGAATGCACACCCTGCTGCGACCCTTTATGCGACGCGATGGTTTGCAGTGCCTTCGGCTCATGGCCCGTCAGCAGTCGGATCCACTGCAGCATCCCGGGATGTTTCAGGATCCGGCAGAACGCGGCGACTTTCTTGTGAGGGTTGAAGAAACCGGCCCGGGTAAGGATCATCGGCCGCCGCAGGCTCCGGCGCCAGCTTGATGTGTCCTTTGCGGATCGCCTCTTCATAGCCCGCTCCATACGATGTCCAGGGTCGCATCATCAAACAGCTTCGGAATCACGATATAGCCGTTTTGCGACCAGTAGCGGCATTGCTCCGCCTGTTCCGCGGTAATTTCTCCCGCCGCAAGTTTCGAGTCGGACCGTCTCTAGCGCATCGGGTTGGTCGAGCCACGGATAGGGACCGGAATACGGAAAATGTTCGGCTCGAAAGGAAGGTAGCTTCGATAGTTTGACGGACTGTTCGGCGATCCATCGGCGTTGCATGTAACTCCGAATCCTTCTTCACAGTATCCCAGGTAGTGTCCTAAGCAAATCGCCTCACGCAAAGACGCAGAGGCGCAAAGTCCGGCGGAACGTACATCGATCGCTCTGCGCCTTGGCGTCTTTGCGTGAAATTTTCAAACGCGAGCGGTTTTTCTGCTATCCTTTCATTGGATGTGTTTCCTGCCTCCGCGCCAGCGGAAGTTCTTCAAGGTTCTCCACTCTCCCTTTGCGCCAAAATTAAGATCCCTCGAATGAAGTCCAACGTACAGATTAGCCGCGGCATTGAGTCGCTGTTCGGGACTCGCGATGAAAATATCCGCCTGATCGAAGACGGCCTGAAGGTGCGCACGCGGCTGCTGAACGACTCGCTCGAAATCGAGGGCGAGGATATGGCCGTCGCGCGGGCGTCGTCGATTCTGAATGATTACGCGGCGCTGGTGAAAGAAGGCCACGTCTTTCACAACGGCGATCTGAACAGTTTTCTGCGCGTGGTGACGGCGGATTCGGACACCACGCTTGCGCGGCCTGGTCGACAGCGGCAAGCAGCGCAGCTTCGGCAAGAAAGTGGTCGCGCCGAAAACGATGACGCAGCGCCGTTACGTCGATGCGATTGAGCGCAACGATCTGGTGTTCGGCATCGGACCGGCGGGCACCGGGAAAACTTATCTCGCCGTGGCGATGGCGGTTTCGGCGCTGCTGTCGAAGCGCGTCACGCGCATCATTCTGACGCGTCCCGCGGTGGAGGCGGGAGAGAAGCTCGGATTTCTGCCGGGATCGCTGCAGGAAAAGGTCGATCCGTATTTGCGTCCTTTGTACGACGCGCTGTACGACATGCTGGATCCGGAAAAAGTGGAGATGCTGCTGGAACGCAACACCATCGAAGTCGCGCCGCTCGCGTTCATGCGCGGGCGCACGCTGAACGACGCGTTCATCATCATGGATGAGGCGCAGAACTCCACGCCGGAGCAGATGAAGATGGCTCTCACGCGCCAGGGCTTCAATTCGAAGATGGTGGTGACCGGCGATACCACGCAGATCGATCTGCCCGGCGGACTGCGCAGCGGATTGATTGAAGTGGCGGATATCCTGCGCGGCGTCGAAGGAATCAGTTTCGTGCAGTTCGACGACCACGACGTGGTGCGCCACAGCCTGGTGCAGAAAATCGTGCGTGCGTACGAACGATATAACGAATCGATCGGCGCCAACCGCCAGTTGTCGCTGAAGCTCTACGGAGCCTACGCCGCCGAGTTCCACGCTGAAACAGCCGTCTGTCGAGCCCGCAGTCCGGCGAAGCACCGGCCGCCTAAGGGCGATCATGTCTCCAGACGACCCTCATTTGTTGTTCCGTCATTCGTCGCGCCGCGTGCGGCGGACGACCGTTGCGCGAATTTCTGGTCGACACTCGGAAGCGCGTGGCCGCAGGCGGGCTTCACGTGTCTGATTACCACCGACGCCGAACTGCGCCGGTTGAATCGCCAGTTTCGCGGCAAGAATTACGCCACCGACGTTCTATCTTTCCCTCCGCGATGAAATGGCGATTTCGCTCGATCGCGCGGCCGCGCAGGCCAAGGAACTCGGTCACCCGCTCGACGAGGAACTTCGCATTCTGATGCTGCATGGCGCTCTGCATCTGTGCGGCATGGATCATGAAACCGATTCCGGCGAGATGGCGCGCGCGGAAACGCGTTGGCGCAAAAAACTGGGTTTGCCAGCCGGCCTGATTGAGCGTGCGGCATGATCCTGCTGCTCATCATTGCTGGCCGTCCTGACCGGCCATCGCTCGTCACGCTGGTCACGTGTTTGCAGGTTCTCTACCTGGAATCGCTGCGCATTCGCGCGCGCGAGCTGCCGGCGCTGCAGTTCTTCAAGGAAACGCTGGAAGCAGAAGCTGGGCCTGGAAACGGAGCGCGGCTCGCTGGCATTTTCGTTGGTCAAACACATCGGCCTGGCGATCATCGGCTGCCTGCATGGCGATCGCCGTCGAAACGCAGAACGGTTTCGGCGAAGCGGTCGCGATCGCCTGCATCGGGTCCGGCGATTTACACCGTAATCGGAACGTACATCATCCCGCAGTTGTTTATCGCAGCAGCAGCGGGCATCGTGCTGTTGCCTTTGGTGCCTCTGTTTCGCGCAGTTGCTACTGGCTGTGCATGCCGCTGCTGTGGTCGCTGGAATTTCTGCAATCGCTATTTGAGTTGGGCGAGCGACACGCAGCCGATGAAGAGCCCACGCGGCCGGAAGAGCATATCGAGGCGCTGATTTCCGCCGGTGAAGAAGAAGGGCATCATCGAAAAAGGCGACCGCGAGCTGATCCAATCCGTGGTCGCGTTCGGCGATAAGACCGTGCGCGAAGTGATGACGCCGCGGCCCCGCATCGTCGCGATTCGCGAGGATGCGTCGCTCGAAGAACTGCGCGCAGCTGGTGATTCAATGAACAGTTCTCGCGCATCCCCGTCTTCGATGACTCCATCGATCAGATCACCGGATTCGTTCACGTCCGCGACATGTTCGAACTGAACGACGAACGAGCGCGCCGCGCGCAAAGTGCGCGACATCATGCGCCCCATCCGCGCCGTTCCGGAATCGAAGCCAGTGAACGATCTGATGCGGGAGATGCAGGAAGAAGGCGCGCACATGGTGGTGGTGGTCGACGAGTACGGCTCCACCGCGGGCATCGTCACCATGGAGGACATGGTGGAGGAGATCGTCGGCGAGATTCACGACGAGCACGAGCCGGATCGCGATTTTCGCGAGGATCCCGACGGCAGCTACGTGGTCAGCGGCAGCTTCGATCTGGGCCGTCTGCGCGATCTGCTCGATTTTCATCCGCAGGACGACACCGAATCGACCACGGTCGGCGGCCTGATCACGGAATGGCTCGGGCCACGTGCCCGTCGTGGGCGAAGAGACCGAGCGCGAAGGGATTCAAGATCAAGGTGCTGGCGGCGAATCATCTGCGGGTGGATCAGGTGCGCGTTGCGAAAGCGGTACGGACTGAGTAAGTGAAGAATCGGATTTGTATCGATTCTAGGACGTCCGAACGCGGGCAAGTCGACGTTGTTGAACGCGCTGCTGGGGCAGAAGCTGGCGATCGTCACGTCCAAGCCGCAGACCACGCGCACGTCGATTCAGGGCGTCGTGACGGCTGACGATGTATCAGATCGTATTCATCGACACGCCCGGCATTCATCGTTCGAATACGCTGATGAACAAGCGCATGATGGACACCGTGCGCGCCTCGGCGTCGAGCCGACGTGGTTCTGTTCCTGATCGATGTTCTCGATCCGCTGAGCGACGAAGACGCGCAGGCCATCGACCTGGTGAAGAAGCTCGAAGCGCCGGCCATCGCGGTCTTGAACAAAGTCGACAAGCTGCACGACAAGACGAAGCTGCTGGCGCTGATCGAGCAGTTACCGCGCTTGCACGAATTCGCCGAGTTCATTCCGATCTCCGCGATGAAAGGCACGGGCGTCGATGCGCTGCTGAAGGAAATCGTGAAGCGTCTTCCCGAAGGGCGAGGCGACTGTATCCCGAGGATCACCTGACCGACCAGCCGTCGCGCTTTCTCGCAGCGGAAATCCTGCGCGAAAAAATTCTGCATCACACGCAGCAGGAAGTGCCGCATGCGGTCGCGGTGATGGTCGACACGTGGGTGGAAACGCCGAAACTTCTGAAAATCGCTGCGACGATTTACGTGGAGAAGGCCGGACAGAAGGCGATCATCATCGGCGCGGGCGGCGCGGGATTGAAGAAAATCGGCACGCTCGCCCGCTACGAAATGGAAAAAGCATTCGAGACGAAAGATTTTCCTGCAGACGTTCGTGAAAGTGAAACCGAACTGGCGCCAGGATCCGGAATTTCTCGCTGTCGATCGACTGGCGCAGCATGATCGGGACAATAGGTGTGTCAGGATTAAATATATGACGCGCGTCTCTCTCTCTGATTCTCGCGGTTTTCCTGATGGTACCTGTGCTGATCGCTCAGCCCCCCGCAACGCCGGCGCCGGTGAAGCACACCGACGACGATCGCATTTACGATGAGGTTCGGCGCAAGCTGGCCAACGATCTGGACGTGAAAGGCGCGGGGATCGACGTCGCGGTGAAAAACGGCGCCGTCACTCTCAGCGGAAAAGTTCACACCGAGCGCGGCAAAGAGAAAGCCGACAAGCTCACGAAGAAGATTAAGGGCGTCACCAGCGTGCAAAATAATCTGGTGGTGATGGAAAGCGAAAAGTAAGCTTGCAGCGGCGGAATGATTTTTGCATCAGCCCCATGCGTCAGCTTGGGGTTTGCAACGGGAACCGAAATAACCCCACGCTGACGCATGGGGCTAATGCCGGAAATGCCGGACTCCGGTAAACACCATCGCCAGTCCTAGCCGATCCGCCGCCGCGATCACGTCGGCGTCCTTCACCGATCCGCCCGGCTGAATCACCGCTGTGATGCCGTGCTTCGCGGCTTCCTCCACGCCATCGGGAAACGGGAAGAACGCATCCGATGCGAGCACGGTGCCGTTCCAGCGGCAGCACCGCCTTCATCGCGCCGACCTTCACCGAATCCACGCGGCTCATCTGCCCCGCGCCCACGCTGACCGATTGTCCGGCGCGCGCGTAGACGATGGCGTTCGACTTCACGTGCTTCGAAATCTTCCAGCCGAATTCGAGCGCGGTCCATTCTTCGTCGGTCGGCGCGCGCTTCGTCTTCACCTGCGCTTCCGCGCGCGTCAGACGATGCACGTCGGGCGTCTGCACCAGGTATCCGCCGGTGATCGATTTCACCACCGGCTCCAGGCGCTGACGCCGTGACCCGCAACAGGCGCAGATTCTTCTTCGCGGTCAGAATCTTGAGCGCGGCTTCGGAATAGCCGGCGCGGCAATCGCTTCGATGAACGTCTTCGCAATCTCTCCGGCCGTCTCCGCATCCACATCGCGATTGAACGCCAGCACGCCGCCGAACGCCGAGACCGGATCGGCTTCAAACGCGCGGCCGATAGCTCTCGGCCAAGCGTCGCGCTTTCGGCGCAGCCGCAGGGATTGGTGTGCTTGATGATCGCCGACGCCGGCCCGTCGAACTCGCCGATCAATTGCCAGGCGGCGTCGAGATCGACCAGATTGTTGTACGAAAGTTCCTTGCCGTGCAGTTGCTCGGCTCCGGCGATTCCGGTCTTGCCCGTCGCGTACAGCGCGGCCGATTGATGCGGATTTTCGCCGTAGCGAAGCGCGATCGAGCGCGGCGCGCGAATGTCGAGCGTCGCCGGCAGCGGCTCGTCGGTCGGCGGAATTTCGGCGAGGCGCAGCGGAATCGCGCGATCGTAAGCCGCGGTGGTCGCGAAGGCTTTCTTCGCCAGATTCCAGTGCGTTTCGCGCGAAAGCGAGCCATCGCTGGCGCGCAGTTCTTCGATCAGCGGCGCGTAATCGGCGCACGACGTCACCACCGCGACGTCCTGATAATTTTTCGCCGCCGCGCGAATCATCGTCGGTCCGCCGATGTCGATATTCTCGATCAGTTCCGCCAAGCGGCGCGTCCTGATTCGCGGCGATCTTTTCGAACTCGTAGAGATTCACGCACACCAGGTCGATCTTCGGAATGCCGTGAGCTTCAATCGCGCTCATGTGCTCGGGCTTCGCGACCGCATCGCGAGAATGCCTCCGGCGATGCGCGGATGAATCGTCTTCACGCGGCCGTCCAGCATTTCCGGAAATTCGGTGACGCTCGCAACTTCGCGCAGACGGCGCGATGGCGGCATCTTTCAAAATGCGATACGTGCCACCGGTGGAGATAATCTCGACTCCCAGCGACGTCAGGGCTTGTGCGAATTCGACAATTCCGGTTTTATCGGTGACGCTCATCAGAGCGCGTTCAATGCGAGGCATATTGATTTCGTCTAATTCCCGCGAGCTTTCGCGACTTCGGCCAGGAACTGCCGGGCGCGTTCTTCAAACACTTCGTAGCGGCCTTCGGAAATGGTCTTGGCGTCGATCAACTCCGCGCCCACGGCAACCGCGGCCGCTCCCGCTCTCAGAAAATCGGCGGTATTTTCCAGGCTGACGCCGCCGGTCGGAACCATTTCGATATGCGGCAGAGGAGCCTTCAGCGCTTTGATGTATTTCGCGCCGCCCAGCGCGCCGCACGGGAAGACCTTCACGAAATCGGCGCCCGCTTCCCACGCCGTCACCACCTCGGTGGGCGTCAACGCGCCGGGCATGATGACTTTCGAATAGCGTTTCACCATTTCGATGGTCTTTCAAGTTCAGCGCGGGCGTGACGAAAAATTCCGCGCCTGCCAGCATGCAGATGCGCGCGGTTTCCGGATCGAGCACGGTGCCCGCGCCCAGCACCAGCTTGTCGCCGAACGCGTCGGCCAGTTTTTCGAGAGCCTTCACCGCGCCCGGAACGGTCATCGTAATCTCGGCGGCGCGAATGCCTCCGTCGTAGACGGCTTCAATCGCGCGAATCGCGCTTTCCGCGCTGGAGGTTCGAACGACGGGGACGACTCCGATATCCAGAATGGCGCGGAGAATCACGTCTTTCTTCATTTTCTTTTAGTGTACCCTCAGAAGTTATGAAACTTGTAACTTTTCGCCACGGAGGCAGTGGCGCACAAGCCGGGATTCTTGATGGAAACAAGGTGACCGGCCTCGGCACGGACATGCTGTCGGTTGATTTTTTCCGGCTCCGTTCCCGCTCCGGTTGGCGATTCCTACGACCTTTCCGCGGTGACGCTGCTAGCCCCGATTCCTCGGCCCGCCGAAGTTCATTTGCGTCGGTCTGAATTATCGCGACCACGCGATTGAATCGAACATGGCGATCCCGAAAGTGCCGACCATCTTCAATAAATTCCCGAACGTCGTCATCGCGCCGGGCGAGAATATCGTCCTTCCTCCGCGAATCTGCGCAGCCCGATTACGAAGCTGAGTTCGCCGTGGTCATCGGACCCGGAGGCCGCCGCATTCCGGCCTGCGAAAGCGATGGATCACGTGTTCGGATACACGATCGTCAACGACGTCAGCGCGCGCGATCTGCAAATGGCCACCACGCAGTGGCTGATGGGCAAGACCTGCGACACCTTCGCGCCGATGGGTCCGGCAATCGTGACCAAAGACGAGATCGCGGATCCGCACGCGCTGGATATTTCGCTCGAAATCGGCGGCGAAATCTTGCAGAAGTCGAACACACGCGAGTTGATCTTCAAGATCCCGGAGTTGATCGAATTCATCTCCAGCGTGGTCACGTTGGAGCCGGGAGACATCATTTCCACGGGTACGCCGTCCGGCGTAGGGTTCGCCCGCAAGCCACCGCGTTATCTGAAAGATGGCGACGAATGCATCGTGCGCGTCCAAGGCTTGGGCGAGTTGCGAAACCCCGTCGTTGCCGAAAAATAGTGGCCGAAAAGCACCATTTTTGCGTCGAAATGAGCCAGCAACCCGCATAAATCGCCTCGCATCTTTATTAGTGGAGGTTGAAGAAAATGCGGCGATCTACATTGATGCCCACGTTGATATTGGCTGCAGGGATATTCCTGGCAGCGGTATCGACCCCTGCTTGGGCCGATACGCCGGCGCGCCCCGGAACTGTGAATTATGTCGAAGGCACAGTGGCTATGGGCGGCCAGAGCCTCGACGCAAAATCGACTGGCACCGAGCTTCGGGAAGGCCAGTCCATCACCACGCTGAACGGAAAAACGGAAATTCTGTTGACGCCCGGCGTTTTTGTCCGCCTGGGCCCGAATAGTTCGTTGAAGATGGTCGCGGCGGGGTTGACCGATACAGAGGTGCAACTCGAACAAGGCCGCGCCATGATTGAAGTCGATCAAATCTTTCATGAGAATCACCTGCGGGTGATGGAAGGAACCTTCGCGATCGAGTTGCAGAAGAAAGGCCTGTATGATTTCGACGCGGCACGCAATCAGGTGCGCGTGTTCGATGGCGAAGCCCTGATCACCGAAGGCTCACGCCGGATCGAGGTGAAGGGCGGACACGAGGTGAACCTGGCCATGGGCGCCGACGTCAAGGCGCACGGGTTCGACAAGAAGGCGTTTGAGGACGACCTTTACAACTGGAGCAGCTTGCGCTCGTCCTATTTGGCTGAGGCCAACGTCGGGCAAGCGCGCGTGTATGCGGGCGGCCCCGGATTCTGGGGCGCGAACTGGTATTGGAATCCCTGGTTTGACGCGTACACGTTCATTCCTGGAGACGGGTTCTTCTACAACCCGTTCGGCTGGGGCTTCTATTCGCCTGGGTTCGCATACCAAGCGCCGTTCTTCGGTTACTACGGACATCGAACCTTCGTCCACTACGCTCCTTCCAGGGCGTTTGTTTCGGCCAACCGTGGAGGCTTCGGGTATCGTGGCGGAATGGTGGCCGCGCCTGCATCTCGCGGCGGATTCGCGGGCGGTGGGTTCCGCGGTGGCGGCGGATTCCACGGCGGCGGGCGCCGGTAACAGGTAAAACAAATCGCCAAGCCGCATAAGGCGTGCAACGGGCAATCCCCGTGCGCGCCTTTTTGTGCTTCAGGAACTGCCGATCAAAATTCCGGTGATCAGCACCAGCACTCCGCCGACGACCACCTGAAACGCGGCCGAGTACCACGGGCGTGTCCATGTAGCGATGGCGAATGTAGCTGATCAACGCCAGTTCGATGGCCACCACAATTCCGGCGGTCGCGGTTGCGATTCGAAAATCGTGAATCAGATACGGGAGCGTGTGGCCGATACCGCCGGCGGTGGTCATCAGCCCGCAGACCGTACCACGAATCCATGGGCGGCCGCGGCCGGTGAGCGATCCATCGTCCGACAGCGCTTCGGCGAATCCCATGGAAATGCCCGCGCCCAGCGAGGCGGCCAGGCCGACTAGAAACGCGTCCCAGCTGTTCTTCGTGGCGAACGCCGCGGCGAACACCGGCGCCAGGGTCGAGACCGAACCATCCATCAACCCCACCAGGCCCGGTTGAATGATCTGGAGCAGAAACAGCTTCTGCGCTCCCGCGTCCTCGGCCGCGCGCGAATGCTCGTCGAGATGCTTCTCCTCAATCGAACCGGCAGTACGCTGGTGCTTGCGCTCCGCTTCCTCCAGGTCGCCCAGCAGCTTCCGCGTGGAGGCGTCCGTTACCCTCTCCAGCGCCTTCAGGTAGAACTGGCGCGTTTCCATCTCCATCAGTTCGGCCTGCCTGCGCACCGCCTTGATTCCCAGCGGCCGGGTGAGCCACAGCGGCCTGCGGCGGACGAATCCGGAAACATCTTCACGGCGGATGTGAGGGATATGATCGCCGAAACGTTCCTTATAGAGCGCGAAGAGACTGGCCCGGTGCTCGGATTCCTCGGCCTCCATGTCCTCGAAAATTTTCGCCGTCGCCGGATACTCGGCGCGCAAACCGTCGGCGAAATCGCCGAAAATACGCGCATCCTCCTCTTCCAGGGAGATCGCCAGCGCCAGAATCTCCCGTTCCGTCAAGTCCCTAAAACGCTTGGCCATGTCTATTCAGGATAGTTCGGACAGGTTCCCTATTGACAGGTAAGTAAGTACTCACTTACAATGATGAGGTGTCATCGACTCCCCACCGTCTTGCTGCCCCTCGCCTTGAAGCAACAGCCCGGCGCCGCCAGCTGATCGAAGCCGCCATGGATCTGTTTTCGCGCAAAGGCTTCGCCGGCACCACCACCAAGGAAATCGCCCATGCGGCGGGAGTATCGGAGGCGATCATTTTTCGCCACTTCGCCACCAAGCGCGATCTGTACACTGCCATCATCGAGCACAACATGCACTCCGAACGGACAAAAGAGGTGCTCGGCGGCATGCAGGCGTGCATGGATCGGCGCGATGACGAAGGACTGTTCCGCCTCATCGTCAAGGAAACCATCGACTGGCAGCGCAAGGACCCGCGCTTCGAAAAGCTGATGATGCATGCGAGCCTGGAGGGCCACGAGCTGGCCACCATTTATCGCCGCGAATTCGGACTGCCGATATTTACCGCCCTGCGTGCCTATCTGGATCGCCGCCAGCGCAGTGGAGCGCTGCGCCACATCGATTCAGGGGCGATGATCGTCGCCATCGCAGGTATGGCGAATTACTACGCGATGAACGACTCCGATCGCGACACCCTTCTCCTGAAAGACGAACAGATGGTGGAAGCCTTCACCAGCATCATGATGGACGGCGTGCGCGGAACGAAAGCAAAGAAGAAATCCAAATGAGACTCATAATTTTATTCTTGATAGGCGCGGCGCTGTTTGAGGCCGCGTGCGGTTCGAAGCCATCCACCGAAGTCGCCGCGGCGGCCGGGCCGAAGGTGGTTACCGTTTCCGCCGCCTCCGCCAGCTTGCGCCAGGTATCGGCCGGATTTGAAGAGACCGGCTCGTTCGTCGCCGACGAATCTTCGGACATCGCGCCAGCGGTGCCGGGTCTGGTGACCGCGACGCCGGTCAACGTGGGCGACTTCGTCAAGAGAGGCCAGGTGATCTGCGAACTCGATCATCGCGACGCGCAGTTGAAGCTGGACCAGATGCGCGCACAACTGGACGAATCCACCGCGGCCGTCCGCCAGAAGCAATCGCGCATCGGCCTGAATGCGAGTCGAACGTTTGACGCAAATCTGGTCCCGGAAGTGGCCGCTGCCAAGGCGAATTACGAATCGGCGCAAGCACAAGCGCGCCTGGCCGCGGCCGATGCGAAGCGCTACGAAAATCTCGTCAAAACGGGCGACGTCTCCCGCAGCGCGTTCGAGAAAGCGCACACGCAGCAGGAAACGGCCGATGCGCAGGTCAACGCGGCGCGCCAGCAGTACGAAGCCGCGCTGAACGGCGCGCGGGAGAGTTACGGCGCGGTGGAAACATCGCAGGCGTCGCTCGAAGGCATGCGAGCGCAGCTCGCGCAGGCGGAAAAAGGCCTCGCCGATACGACCATCCACGCGCCATTCGACGGCTCCATTTCCGCGCGCCCTGTGGCTGCCGGCGAGCACGTCGCCGTCACGGACAAAATCGCCACTATCGTTCGCATCGGCACCATGAAGCTGCAACTGCAGACTCCGGAGCAGCGTAGTTCCCGCGCCAGCGTCGGCATGACGGTGGTCGCCCGCGTCTCCGCGTTCGCCGACCGCGACTTCACGGGCAAGGTCTCGGCGATTAATCCGTCGGTCGATCCCAATTCGCGCGCTTTCATTCTCGAAGCGCGTTTCGACAATCCGAAAGCCGAGCTTCGTCCCGGAATGTTCGCGACGGCACGTGTGCTTCTGCCCGGTACGGAGGACGCCGTGTTCGTGCCGCGCACGGCGGTGATTCACGATCGCACTACCGATGCCAATCAGGTCTTCGTCATCGAGAACAACTTCGCTCGTTTGCGCGTGGTGCTAACCGGCGAAACGGACGGCGCCTCCGTTCGCATCCTCTCCGGCCTTACCGGCAAGGAAACGGTCGCGACCAATCACCAGACAGAGCTGTTCGACGGCTCGCCCGTGGTGGTGCAATAATGCACGGACTCGCGCAACTCTGCGTTCGCCGCCCGGTCTTCACCACGATGCTGATTCTCGCGCTGATCGTGGTCGGCGCGTTTTCCTATTTTTCGCTCGGCGTCGACCTGTTTCCGAAAGTCGACATCCCGGCTGTGACCATCACCGTGTCCGATCCTGGCGCGTCGCCCGAAGAAGTGGAAACCGAGATCACGAAAAAAGTCGAAGACGCCGTCAACACGATCAGCCTGATCGACGAAGTGCGCTCGACATCATCGGAAGGCCGCTCCGTCGTCATCGTGAGCTTCCTGCTCCAGAAAAACGGCGACATCGCCGCGCAGGAAATTCAAAACAAGGTGAACCTGATCGTCGCCGACCTTCCGCAAACCGCCAAGCCCCCGGTGGTGCAGAAGCTCGACCCCGACGCCGCGCCCGTGTTGCAGATCGCCGTTTCTTCACCGCGTTCCATTCGCGATCTGACTCTGATCGCCGACAAGCGCATCAAGCAGCAGCTCGAAAACGCCAAGGGCGTGGGCGAAATCACGATCCTCGGCGGCGCGCGGCGCGAGATCCACGTGGTGGTCGATCCCGATAAATTGCGCTCTTTCAATTTGACGGTCACCGACGTCTTCAACGCCGTGCGGCAGCAGAATCTCGAACTGCCCGGCGGAAGCCTCAATGCCGGGGCGAAGGAATTTACCGTTCGCACCACCGGAAAAGTTATCGAGCCCGCGCAGTTCAATCAGATCGCCATCGTCAACCGCAACGGCTACGTGGTGAAAATCTCCGACATCGGCTACGCCGAAGATAGCTACGAGGAGCCCCGTACCGCGGCCCGTTTCGACGGTATCGCCGCCGTGACGCTGGTCGTTTCCAAGCAATCCGGCGAGAACACCGTCGCCACGGCAGCCGAGGTCAAGCAGCGCCTGAAGGACATTTCCGCGCTGCTGCCGAAGGATGTGCACGCCGAGGTCGTCAGCGACCAGTCGGTTTTTATCGAAGCCTCGGTCAACAACATTCGCCATCACTTGATCGAAGGAAGCATCTTCGCGTCTATCATCATTTTTCTGTTCCTGGCGAATATCCGCACCACGCTGATCGCGGCCGTTGCGATCCCGACTTCGATCATCTCCACTTTCGCCCTGATGGCGGCGGTCGGATTCACGTTGAACCAGATCACCATGCTGGCGCTGACGCTGATGGTCGGCATCGTGATCGACGACGCCATTATTGTCCTAGAAAACATCTATCGCTTCATGGAAGAGAAGGGCATGTCGCCGTTTGAGGCTGCCATCGAAGGGACGCGCGACATCGGCTTCGCCGTCATGGCGACTACTCTCTCGCTGCTCGCCGTTTTCCTTCCCGTCGGTTTCATGGGAGGCATCGTCGGACGTTTCATGAGCTCCTTCGGCCTCACTTCGGCCTTCGCCATCGCCGTTTCGCTGCTCGTATCCTTCACTCTCACGCCGATGCTCTGTTCGCGCTTTGTCAAGAAACCCGAGAAGGATCACGGCTCCAAGGAATCGTTCTTCTTTCGGATTCTGGACCGCAATTACACCAAGTGGCTGGAATGGTCCATGGCCCACCGCAAGACCGTCATGCTGCTGTGCGGCCTGGTGATTCTCAGCATCGTGCCGCTGTTTATGGTGGTTGGCAAAAACTTCGTTCCGGTGGACGATCAGTCGCAATTCAACGTGCTGATTCGCACCCCCGAAGGAACCTCGCTCGCCGCGACCACCAATCTGGTCGAGCGTATTTCGCAGGACATCCGGCAACTGCCCGGCGTCCAGCACACCCTCGCCACCGCGGGCGGCGGGGCCGACCGGTCCGTCAACAACGCGACCACTTTCGTGAAGCTGGTCGATATGGATCAACGCAAGCTGACGCAGCAGCAGTTGATGCAGCGCGTCCGCGACATGCTCAAGCAATACCCGCCCGAAATCCACGCCAGCGTCGAACTGGTGAACGCCATCTCCAACGGCCAGAGCAACGCCGATATCCAGTTCTTCATCCAAGGCCCCGATCTTCAGAAACTCACCCAGTTCTCCGATCAGCTGCTGGCCAAAATGAAAACGATTCCCAAATTTACGGACACCGATTCCACTCTGCGCAGCGGCAAGCCCGAGGTTCACGTCGAAATCGATCGCGCCCGCGCCGCCGACCTCGGCGTCTCCGTCGAGAACATCGAGCAGGCCATCAACACGCTGGTCGCCGGCCAGACTGCTTCCACCTTCAACACCGGCGACGATCAGTTCGATGTCGTGGTGCGCGCTCAGCAAGGCTCGCGCGGCACCGTCGAAGGGCTCGAGAAAATGACCGTTCCGTCCACCAAGAAGGGTTCTGTCGGTCTCGACGAAGTGGTCGCGATTCGCAGCGGCACCGGTCCTTCGTCCATCAACCGCCTGAATCGCCAGCGCCAGGTCACGCTTACCGGCAACATGCTTGCCGGAGCCTCGCAGGCGGGCATTTTGAGCCAGGTCCGCGAATTAGCGCAAGGCGCTCAACATGGGGCCCGAATACTCTTCCGGCGCCAGCGGCACCTCCAAGGAATTGCAGCGCACCGGATACTATTTCATCCTCGCGTTTTCGCTGACGTTCATCTTTATGTACATCGTGCTCGCGGCACAGTTCGAATCGTTCCTGCACCCCATCACGATTCTGCTCACGCTGCCGCTCGCCGTCCCGTTCGGCATTCTCTCGTTGCTGATCGCCAATCAGAGCTTCAATATTTTCTCCGGCCTCGGCCTGCTGCTGTTGTTCGGCATTGTGAAGAAAAACGCTATTCTTCAAATCGACCACATGAACGGCCTCCGCGCCTCCGGATTCAATCGCCACGACGCCATCATCCAGGCCAATCGCGACCGCCTGCGTCCCATTCTGATGACCACCATCGCGCTGGTCGCGGGCATGGTTCCTCTCGTAGTCTCTTCCGGCGCGGGATCGGCCACCAACCGCACCATCGGCGTGATGGTTGCAGGCGGGCAACTGCTCTGCCTTGTGCTGACGCTGCTCGCCGTTCCGGTTTTCTACTCGATTTTCGAGGACATCGCAGAACACTCTTTCGTCCGCGGGATGTTTGCCGGCTTCAAGAATTGGCGCAACCGGTTCGCGATGTTTTTGCTAGTCGCGATCCTCATTTTGCCCATGCGCGGACAAGACGTCGCAGCTTCCACAACTCGAACCGCTCACGGTCCCGTCGCGAATCGGCGTACTGGGCGAACGGAAAATCGGCTTGCAGGAAGTGGTGGAGCGCACGCTCTCCAACGACCGCGATCTTGCCGTTTCCCGCATCCTTATAGAGGAAGCCGGATATAACATCAAGGCCGCGCGCGGATATTACGATCCCGTTATCGGCGTCAAAGCCGACGATCAAAAGAGCGTTTCTCCGGCCGCCTCGTCGCTCAGCGGCGGCCCGAACGGCAAGCTGACCCAAAAGCAGATCGACCTCACGCCGTCTCTGACCGGATCATCGCCCTGGCTCGGCGGGACCTATGAGCTCGACCTCTCAACGTCGCGCATCAATAGTGATAACCAGTTTCTCTCGCTCAACCCGCAATACCCGTCGAGTATCGGCGTCAAACTTACGCAGCCCCTGTGGCGAGGCCTCCGCTTCGACGATAACCGTCATCGGCTGCAAGTCGCCGTTCAGAACCGCAGCCTCACATCCGAACAGTTCCGCCAGAGAGTGATCGAGATCGTCACCCAAGCTGTGCAAGCGTACTGGGAACTGGATTACGCGCGCCGCAATCTTGACGTGCAGATCGAGGCCGTCCGCCTGGCCGAAGCAACAATTTTCCAGCAACCGCCGCCAGGCCGAGCAAGGGCTTCTCGCGCGCATCGATGTGGTAGCCGCGCAGACGCAAATGGCCACGTTCCGGCAGAACGTGTTCACCGCGCAGGAGGCGCTGACACGCGCCGAAAACGCGCTGAAGCAGATGATCGCGCCGAATCGCAGCGATCTTCTGTGGGGCACGGAGTTGATCCCCGAAACCGCCGCGCCCTCCAGCGTCGCGATCCCGAACCTTGCGGCCGCGACACGCCAGGCCATCGAGATGCGCCCGGAGTTGAAGCAGAGCGACCTCTCGATCGAGATCAACAAACTCGACGCGCGCCTGAGCCGCGAACTCGCCAAGCCTCGCATTGACGCGTTCGCCAACGCTAGTCTCGCCGGTCTTTCCGGACTCACGTCGACTTCCACGACGAATCCCATCTCTGGCGCGTTTGGAGGCCTGATCACTCAACTGAACGAGCTCTCCCTGCTCGCCGGCGTGCCTCCACTCGATACCTCGACGCTCTTCGCAAGCACCGTTCCTCCGAACCTTGTCGGAGGTTACGGCCAATCATGGACCAACATCGGCGCCGCGACTTTCCCGACCGTGCAGGTCGGCTTGCAATTCTCGCTTCCCATCCGCAACCGCACCGCCGAAGCCAACGCCGCCGTCGCCGTCGCCGAAGGCAAGCGCCTGCGCGCCCTTCGCGATCAAGCCGAGATGTTGATCGAAGCCGACGTCCGCAATTCCTGCAGACCGCATCGTCGGCGCAAGCCCGCTACGCCGCGTCGATCCTCGCCCGCCAATCGGCCGAGGAGCAATACGCGAGCGAACAGCGCCAGTTGCAATCCGGCACCTCCACGGTGTTCCTGGTTCTCCAGCGTCAGACCGACCTCATCACCGCACGCACCCGCGAAGTCCGCGCCCAAGCCGACCTGGCGGTCGCCGCCGCCAATCTCGATCGCGCCACCGCAAGCACGCTTGCTACTCTGAAAATCGGACTAAAGTAATATGCCGGATTCTCCCATCACTCCCCGCTGCGATGACTTCGCCGCGTGGTATCAGGACGTGGTTCTTCAAGGCGATATGGCCGAGCCGGCCGAGGTCGTCAAAGGCTGCATGGTCATCCGTCCCAACGGTTACGCCGTTTGGGAAATCATTGCAGCGCGAACTCGACAACCGCTTCAAAGCCACCGGCCATCAGAACGTTTATCTGCCGCTGCTGATCCCGCAAAGTTTTCTCAAAAGGAGGCCGAGCACGTCGAAGGATTCGCTCCCGAACTCGCGGTGGTGACGATCGCCGGCGGCAAGGAGCTGGAAGAGCCTTACGTGATTCGGCCGACGTCGGAAACGATCGTCGGGCACTTTTTCGCGAAGTGGATTCAGAGCTATCGCGATCTGCCGCTGCTCTTAATCAGTGGGCCAATGTCGTCCGCTGGGAGCTGCGCACGCGCATGTTTCTGCGCACCACGGAGTTTCTCTGGCAGGAAGGTCACACTGCGCACTCGACCCACGACGAAGCGATGGAAGAGGCGCTGCGCATGCTCGACGTATACGCCGAGGTCGCCGAGGACGTCATGGCCATGCCAGTCATCAAGGGCGTCAAAAACCAGGCCGAGAAATTCGCCGGGGCGCTGAAATCGTACTCCATTGAAGCCATGATGCAGAACGGCATGGCGCTGCAAGCCGGCACCAGCCATGATCTCGGCCAGAACTTCGGTAAAGCTTTCAATGTCCAGTTCCAGACCAATGAAGGCAAGCTGGATTATGTCTGGCAGACCAGTTGGGGCGTCTAGCACGCGCTTGATCGGCGGGTTGATCATGACCCATTCCGACGACAAGGGCCTCGTGCTGCCGCCGAAGGTCGCGCCGCGCAAAGGCGTCCTGGTGCCCATTTTCCGGAAGGAAGAAGAGCGCTCAGGTGATGGAAGTCGCCGCGAAACTAGCCGCTGACCTGGGCGCCCATATCGATACGCGCGACGGCATAACGCCCGGGGCGAAGTTCTTCCACTGGGAGCGTCTCGGCGTGCCGGTGGTTTTCGAACTCGGTCCGCGCGACGTAGCTAGCGGCAATATCGTTCTCAAGCGCCGCGATACCGGAACCAAAGAAGTTATTCCGCAAACGGAAGCCGTGCCGAGCTGGCTCGCCACGCTGGAAGCCATGCAGAGCGATCTCTACGGCAAGGCCAAGCAGCGTCTCAAGGACAATACGGTACACGCGAATTCCATCGACGAAGTGGAATCCAGCGGTCACCGACGGCAAGTTCGTCATGGCCCACTTAAAAGACGATCCGGCCACTGATGCCCGCATCAAGTAATTCAAAGCGAGCGTCCGCAACATCCCCTTGGTCGACGAATATGACGGCCCCGGCAAATGCATCCTTACGGGCGAGGCTGTCGACCGCCGCGTGGTCATCGCGAAGGCTTATTAGTCTCAGCTTTTCTCATCCCCTCCATCACTGTCAGGGCTCGGTAGAGTGCTCGACAGGCGAAACCGCCTGTCCCACCGTTCTGTAACTGCTTGGTTTGCCGTGGTGGGGCAGGCGGTTCCGCCTGCCAATCGCAGATCTCGGCGAACTGCTTTCGGACGCAACTAGTGGGGCGGGCTTTGTAGCCGGCAGCCTGTTTCCAGCAGGCTTCTTGTCATTCCAATAAAGCAGCCGCCCACAGGGCGGCTGCCGGCTGATAGCCCGCCCCACACGGGCGTTGTATACTCGTCGGAAATGAACCGACGCCACTTCCTGCATCGCTCCATGGCCGGCGCAGCCGCCCTCGCCTCCACCACGCCCGCCAACGCGGCCCCGGACGACCTGAAGGCCATTCAAACCGAGATCGACAAGCGTCACGACGAAGCGGTGCACCGGCTGCAGAACTGGATTCGCCAGCCCGTCCATCGCCGCCGAGAATCGCGGCATGAACGAAGGCTGCGATCTGATGATGCGGATGCTGCGCGACGCCGGCTTCGACCAGGTCACCAAGGTTCCGACCGACGGCCATCCCGGAGTCTTCGCCACGCTCGACGCCGGCGCGCCGCAAAACTGTCGGCATCTATTTCATGTACGACGTGAAGCAGGCCGATCCCGCGGAGTGGTCGTCGCCGCCGTTCGAAGCCGCGCTGGTGGACAAACCGGGCTTCGGCAAAGTTCTGATCGGCCGCGGCGCGGTCAATCAGAAAGGTCCCGAAGCGACGCTGGCTGGCCGCGCTCCACGCGTTCAAAGGCGCGGGCCGCAAGCTCCCGGTGAATCTGGTGTTCGTGGCCGAGGGCGAGGAGGAAATCGGCTCGCCGCACTTCCCGCAGGTCGTCCAGCGGCCCGAGGTTCTCGCCGCGCTCTGAAGAAATGCGCCGGCGTCTACATGCCGATGCCGATGCAGTCGCTGGACGGCACGGTGACCATCAACCTCGGCGCGAAGGGCGTGATCGAACTGGAACTGGTTTCGAGCGGCGAGCGATGGCACCGCGGCCCCAAGCAGGATCTGCATTCCAGCAACGAAGCCCGCGTGGACAGCCCCGCCTGGCACCTGGTGCAGGCCCTGGCGACGCTGGTCGGTCCGGACGGCCACACTCCCGCGATCGACGGGTACGCCGACAAGGCCCGTCCGCTCTCGTGCCGAGGAGAAGGCGCTGATTCGGGAAGCGCGCGAAGCGCAGAACGAAGACGTGGCCAAGAAACAGATGGGCGTCGAACACTGGGTTCACGACGTGGACTGGCTGGAATCTCTGGAACTGCTGGCGGGCCGGCCGACGGTGAACATCGAGGGACTGGTCGGCCGGATACACGGGCCCGGGCGGCAAGACCGATTCTGCCGCATCGCGCGGTGGCGAAACTCGATCTGCGACTGGTGCCCGGACATGACCGCGCGCGGTGCGCTCGCGGCCCTGAAGGCGCATCTGGCGAAGCGCGGCTTCGGCGACATCGAAGTCAATATGACTGGCGGCTACGATCCCACCACGACGCCGCGAATTCGGCGCTCATCCAGGCGCAGGCGGCGGTGTATCGCCGCAACGGCGCTCGATCCGGTCTTCTGGCCGCGGCTGGCCGGCTCGTGGCCCGGCTACGTTTTCACCGGCGAGCCGCTCAAGTCTGCCGGCCGGACATTTCGGCCTGGGCCATGGCAACGGCGCGCACGCGCCGACGAATACCTCGTGATCGAATCGGCGAATCCAAAAGTGCAGAGGCATCGACGGCGGCGATGCGCGTCGCAAGTCGAATATCTTTACGAACTAGCCGTCTAGCTCGCGCAATGGTCGACAGTTCTGTGTGAAAACTCCAGTTTCAAATGTGGGGCGGGCTATCAGCCGGCAGCCGCCCTCAGGGCGGCTCTTGTTTTCAACGCCGAAAAGCCTGCTGGAAGCAGGCTGCCGGCTAAATAGCCCGCCCCACACGCGGGACCTCGCAGTTTTTAATCCCACGGCTCGACCAACCCCAAGCTCACGCATGGGGCTGCCCTGACACAGCCGATATAGCGTTAGTTCTTTTAAAGCCACCTTCTCCATCCTGATCCACTCTGCGTTCCAGCTTAATTCCCGCCACGCCCTCTCGCGCGCAGCGAGCGTTTCGAATGGAATAAGAAACCTCCCGCGCTCCTCCAAAACAGGGCGGATTCCATGGCGATTCCATATCGCAACCATTTTCGGCTCTGGCTTTCCATAATCTCGAAGTTCAAAGAAGGCCGCACTCGTCACACCACTAACGGCTATCCTCTGGGGTATCCTCTCCGCCGCGATCGCCTCTAAAATCAGGCACTCACTCCGAAGCCAACACGGTATCCGTCGCGCGATCGCGCCCAAGGTAGCGAAGGCCGGAGCACTGCTGAGAAGGGCACGTCGGCTGAATTCAGGCATGAATCCCAGGATAACGCTACGCTAGGAAAACATGAGCCGAAGAGACGAGTGGCGAAAGGTGCTGGACGCCGAAGTCGAGCGCTGGTCCGCGATGTCCCATGACGAATTAGTGTCCGCGTTAAGCGAGCACCAGGAATATCAAATCGACTTCGCGGCGAAAATGTACAACGTGGAAGTCGAGGTCCTGGAGATCACCGAGAGGTACCTGCACGTCGTCGTAGCGGTCGACGATGGCACCCTCCCCGCGTCGATCCAGCCCCTGTCCCGCAGCTTCTTCTGCCGCGTTTAGACTAACTCTTCCAGCAGGCCTTCCTCTTCCCCAGAAACGCCGAAATCCCTTCCTGCGCATCCTCCGCCATCGCGTTCTGCGACATCACTTCTTTCGTATACTCGTACGCGCCGGCCTGGTCCAGATCGATTTGCTTGTAGTACGCCTGCTTGCCAAGCGCGACCGTGAAGGCGCTCGCGTCGGCGATCTGACAGGCCAGTTTCCGCGTCTCCGCCGCCAGTTCCTCCGGTGCGGCGACTCGATTCACCAGTCCCCACTCCGCCGCCGTCGCCGCATCGATCGCGCGACCCGTCAGCAGCATCTCCATTGCGCGTTTCCGCCCGATCGCCCTGGTCAGCGCGACCATCGGCGTCGAACAGAACAGCCCGATCTTCACGCCCGGGGTCGCGAACGTCGCTTCTGAACTCGCCACCACCAGATCGCAGGTCGCGACCAGCTGGCAGCCGGCCGCTGTCGCGATTCCCTGCACTTGCGCGATCACCGGCTGCGGAATCGACTGGATCTTCGTCATCAGCTCCGTACAGACGTCGAAAATCCGCCGATAGTCCTCGATCCCGCGCCCGGTCATCTCGCCCAGGTCGTGGCCCGAGGAAAATGCTTTCCCTTCGGCCGCCAGGATCACCACGCGCACGTCGGATCGTTGCGCGATGCCGTCCAGGCACCCCGCCAACTCCAGCATCAAATCGAGCGACAGAGCATTGCGGCGCTCCGGACGTTGCAACGTCACAACGGCCAGATGTCCATCGAATTTCAGTCCCACGCCAGACATCAAGCCACGCCCTCTCGTTCGATCTGCTGATTACTTTTCCGCCGGCCCTTGTTCCTTCCGGTACGCCGCCCAGCGTTTCTTCTGTGCTTCCGCCATTTTCTTTCTCACTTCGGGGCTCAGGGTCCGTTTCTTCTTCGGTTCACCAGACGCTTCGGCGAGGGCCCCGCTGCTTCCGATTCCCGCCGCCGTCATCCATGCCGGCGGCCTTCCTCTTCGCTTTCCCGCCGTCGCCCGCGCGATCCTGTCCAGCGCGGCGAGGGCTTCGTCGATGGCCGCCCGTTCCGCACGGAGCTCGGCGATGACTTTTGTAAGTTCCATACGGTAATGCATCAGGTGCAACGACCGCACCAGGATCTGGCGGCTGAGCAGGGCGTAGCTGAAACGGCACTTGCAAATGGCACGTGCCAAAGTCACCATTGAAGCAGACGCAAGCACTGTCCTCAAGGCCTGACGCGGGGTAACGGCCAGCAGGTGGCAGCAGAGCCACCGCAGGGAACGTCAGGTTGGGGTCTGACGGGAGAGGAGGCGCTTGTGGCCCATCCAGCCACCCCGCTCGAGCTGAGCCGGACTCAGCGACCGCACCGCACAGGGTCCGGCCACTGACTGGCCGGAACACACAGCACGGCCGATGTTCGCCGCATCGGCCGTGCCAGTCGCACCGGAAACCCAGCCCATAACAAGGAGGGTCAGCGCTGAGGATCATGCTACCGACCTGGTGACGGAAAGCAACAGTCCGCTGTCTGGCTCGGCAAGCGCTCTCAGCGTGCCCTCCGGGATGACGACACCCAGGGAGGAGGGCTCAATGATCGTCACTCAGGAAGCTGCGCAGGGCGCCGAGACCGTCCGGCTAGTCGTGATCATGGTCGGCGTGACCGCCGCGTTCTTCTGGCGCGCACTCATCCGGCTAGCGCTAGTGATCCTCGTGGTCATCTTGGTGACCACGGTCGTCGCGGGCGCGTTCGCGCTCACGCACCCGAACATCCTGTAGACGGGGAACCTGCCGGTCGGCTGTCTCATCAGCGCCGAGAGCGCCTCGCGGCAGCGCACAAGGCAACACGGCGCTGCGCGCCGGCCTGCCGCGACCCGCGCGCCGACGTGCCGTACCGCATGATCCCGGCCCTCGATCCCCGGCGCCGCGGGTCACAATGTCGGGCCGCCGGCCCGCCTTCCCGCCGGTCAGTCCGGCAGCGCCCGGTAGCCCTGCTCGAACTGGCCGTCGGGAACCGGCCAGCGCTCCCCGCCGGGCGACTCCACGATCCAGTCCCCGGCACCGGCCGTCGACGGGCCCTCCAGGGTCCGCACCACCGTGGCCTCGGTCACCTGCCAGGCCAGGAACACGCCCGTGCGGTCCCACTCCTCACCGGCCCGGTGCAGGTGGCTGGCGCGGAACTGCGGATCGCCGACGGTCCGCTCGCCGCCTTCGGGATCGGTCACCCGCCAGTCGCCGGCCTCGCCCTGCAGCACGTCACCAGTCTGCTGCGCCCAGGTGTGCTGCGCGGTCAGCCGCTGGGCGCGCACCGCGCCGGTCCGCCGGAACCGCGTCGCCCGGTCCGAGCCGCCCGCGGGCATCACCGGCACGAACCCGGCGTCCTCCAGCTGGGCGATCTGGGACCGGGTGTTGTCCGCGTGCGAGACCCGCTGCTCGTCGGTCAGCTCGTCCCAGGGCCGGAAGCAGGAGTTCACGGCCGCGGGCCCACCGCGCCCGCCGGCGGCTGCCGGCCCAGCGTCCGCCGCCGCAGATACCACCGGGTGTGCTCGGCCCGGGCGATCGCCAGCAGCTCGCTGCCCGTCAGCTCGACGAAGCTGCCCGGTATGACCGACCGGACAGGCACCCACTCCCGGCCCAGGGCCGCGACGGTCACCAGGATCGCGCGCAGCTGCAGGATGTTGTCCTGGCGGATGAACTCGTCCAGCTCCGCCCACGGCCGCCGGTTGGGCGCCCGCGGATCGCCCGGCGGCAGCGGATGGCTCAGCCGGTAGCACTCGTGCCAGTGCCGGGCGATCCTTGTCCAGGTGTCCTCCGGCGGCTCGCCGTCCACCAGGACCCCGCGCTCGAACGGCCGCAGCTGGTCGAAGATCGGCGCGCTGATCCCCGACCCGTCCGCGGACAGCATGTACAGCGGGGTGTCCGGGTGCATCCGGGCGACCCGGCCCGCCTCGTGCATGCCCCCGCCGGTCACCACGGTGGCCACGATCGTCGCCGTGCGCGCGGCCTTCTCCGGCGGCAGGCCGTCCAGCACGGCGAGCAGCTGCGTCCGGCCACGGCGCGGCGCGCACGTCCACCGCGGGCAGCGCCTCGGGCACCGACAGCCACGGCGACGTGGCCAGGTACTCCCGCCGCAGGTCCTCGGCCCGCGCGTCGATGAGCAGCACCCGCCGCACCGGCGCTGGCTCGCCTCGCCCGCCCGCGCCGCCACCCCGGCCGCCCCGCCGCCCGCCGCCCGCCGCGTCCCCGGCCCCGCCCGCCGCCGCGGCCGCCGCCAGGCCGTGCCACTCCCAGCCCCGGTGCGCCAGCTCCAGCAGGATGGCCAGCGCCAGCGTGCTGTCCCCGCACAGCAGCAGCTGTTCCGCGCCGATCCGGTACAGGTCGCTGACCAGCGCCCGCGCCGTCGCCTCGGCCGGGCTCAGCGCGTCCTCGAACCAGCGGCTCGTGCCGCCGACGTGCCGCCCGCGCCAGTGATCGGCGTGCCGCGGGTCGTCGATCCTGGCCACCAGATGCGGCTGGCGCTCCGGGTCCGTCGCGTACCGGTCAAGGATGGGCCGCGCCGCTGCGAGCACCGCCTCGTTAGCGGCCGCCACGCCGCTCATTGCGTACAGCATCCGGAGTGCGCAACCACGCCACCCGGCGATCACCGGCTTCAGGACACGCGCCGACGTGGGGTCGGCGATCATGATCCTGGCGCCGGTTGCCCTGGCCTCCGGGAGCAGCGGGTGGCCGGGATCCGGTTCGATCACCACGACCCGGCCCGGCCGTCCCTCCCCGGTCAGCCGCCGCAGGAGCGGGAACGTGATGGCGTCCAGGCCGGTCAGCACCACGGCGTCGCGGACCATCCGGGCCCGCAGCCGCCCGACCGGCTGCCGCCACAGCACGGCCGCCGCGGCGGTCGCGCCAACCAGGGTGGCGCCGACGCAGACGGCCCGGCCGAGCTGCAGGGCCGGCGGGATCGTGCCCGGGCAGCCGGTGTGCAGCCCGGCTCCGTAGACCGGCTCGAGCTGGCCGGTGTACAGGCTGAGCACCCAGGCCACAACCGCGCCGGCGCTCTGCCCGCCCCGGCACGGCGCCAGCGCGGCGGTGGCCAGCACCCCGCCGATGATCACCATGGCCACGACCAGGGTCAGCCCGACGATGTGCGCGGACAGCCGCCGCGGCCAGCTGTACAGCAGGCCGGCGGCGAGCCACAGGCCCGACGCGGACAGCGCCACCACGCTGCGGTCGGGCCGCAGCCAGGCGTGCGTCCAGGCGCCGTCGGCGTAGAACTGCGCCGGGTGGTGCGCGGCCGCCCAGGCGCCCCAGCACAGCAGGCCGGTCAGGAACACGGCCGCCGTCGCGGGCGCGATCCACGCGGACCGGCGCGCCGCCCGCTGCCAGCCCGCCGCCTGGCCGGCCGGCCGATTTGCCGTTAAGCCCATCCGCACCACGTAATGGCCGCCCGTATCAGAACCTGCCGGCACTAACCGCAACCGCTACAAACTGACAGTGACACAGCGCCCGGCCGGTGACCAGCCCGCCTCGCCGGGCCACCCAGCATGCCAGCCGCGCGCGCGTTCAGCCATGCCTGACGGTGACGTGCGGCTGGCCGGACGGCGCCTACCAGTCCTGGGTGGCCACGACCGTGGTCCGCCTGCTGAATCTCCAGCGGGAGTGATCGTGCCTGAGCGCTGACCTGTCCGGCCCGGCCGCGGAGGCGAAATCGCAGGTCAGCACGGCTTAGCGCGGGCCAGGACCGGCGTGAGCTACCATGCACGAGGTTCCCCGGCCGGTGTAGCTCAGTTGGCAGAGCAGCCGTCTTGTAAACGGCAGGTCAGCGGTTCGATCCCGCTCACCGGCTCCATCTCATCGCAGCAATTCGAACACCCCGCCGGTAGCGGGACTGCGAGTGCAGCCAGTTCGTGCAGCCATCATGCTTCGCCAGCGTCCGGCTGTGCGCCAAAGATGACCTGGGCGGCAGCATCGACGGCCGCGCGCTCGACCTCCGGCAGGACATGCGCATAGGTGTTCATCGTCAGGCTGATCTGGCTGTGCCCGAGGGTCTTCATCACCGTATGCGGTGAGGCCCCGGCTGCGATCAGGAAGGATGCGCAGGAATGCCGCAGGTAGCCGGATAAGGTCCCTGCCGCTACGAGCTTGGGCGCCCGGTCAGGAACGATTCGATGAGGGAAGCGAAGCGCGTTCGTTCCTGGAACAGGAACCCGTGCCCGGCATCGGGGTAGAGCACCAGTCGTGCCCGGGGGATGAGGCGGGCGAGGGTGTGGTCATTGGCGACCGGGTCGAGCTGGTCGTCGGTGCCGTCGGCGATCAGCGTGGGCACCGAGATCCTGGCGATCTTGCGTCCGGCTGGGTCGGTGCCGTCCCACCACTTGGTTACGGCGCCCGCCTGAGCCGTTTTCGTGGCGGCCGCCACCGCGGGGGTGGATGGGTATTCCGAGATCGCTGCTGTGAACGCGTCGGCGGCGCTGGCCTGATTAGCAGGAAAAAGGCTGCCGGACTGGATTGCCGCCCGCGAGGGCACGACCGTCCCGGTCCCGGGGTAGGTGGCGCACAGCACCAGGCGGCGCACCTGGGCCGGGTGCAGGACCGCCAGGGCCTGGGCGATCATGCCGCCCATCGACCAGCCCAGCACGTCCGGCCTGCCGAGGCCGAGGCGCTCGATGAGCGCACTGGTCTGGTCGGCCATGGCGTCGATGGTGAGTTCCCCGGGCGGTGGCTGCGTACGGCCCACTCCGGCGTTGTCGAACATCACCACCCGGTTGTGCCGGGCGAGGGCGTGAACCAGCCGCGGATCCCAGACCTCCATGGTCCCGGCGTAGCCCATGATCAAGACCAGCGGGGGGCCGCTCCCGACGACCCGGTACCCGACGGCGCCGAGCCTGGTATGAGCGACTCGCACTGGCGCCGACACGACCGAGGCCGTGCCCGGTGCCAGCCCCGGTGCGGAGCCGCACGCGCTCAGCGCGACGGACACCACCACCATGGCCAGGCCCAAGGCGGTTCCTCGCCGCAACGCCCGCCAGCCAGCCACGTGCGGCTACTTGTTCTGCCACTCGCCGCCGTGACGTCTGGCATACCGGTGCTGCTGACGCGGCGAATCAGCGAACTCGCCGTACATGTCCTGGGCGGTCCGGTCAGTTCGGCGCGTCCAAAATCGCGTTTCGACACCAACCATGATCAGGAATCCCCAGATCGCCACGATCACGGCGGCGAAGAAGAGGAGAGCCTCCCACCACGGCATCTCGATCACCACGATCCCATCTGGACTACAGATTCTTCCTGCGCCCGCTGGCCCTTCTGCATCGTCGACCCGCCGCCGTCTACCCTCACTTGTTATGTCTGAAGTGGTCTTCGAACGCATCGCCCCCGTCGTCACCGTGCACGACCTCGACGCTGCTCTCGCCCGATACCGACGGCTGGGCTTTGCGACTGAGCTTGACGAGGGGGCGCAGTATGGCTTCGCCGAACGGGGGGCGGTGCAGCTGCACCTCCAAACAGACGACCCGGACGACCCTGGCGCGACCGGGGGTGTCGTGTACCTCTACGTCTCCGACGCTGATGCCCTGCACACCGAGTGGACCTCAGCAGGCATCGAAGGCCGGTTCATGGGGCCGCACGGCACCCCGTACGGCCTTCGGGAGTTCGTCTACACCGACCCCGACGGCATCGTGCACCGTGTCGGCTCACGGCTTTGACGGACTACCCGCTGGACCTGCGAGCCCAGCGGGTCAGCTCCCGCAAGCGATTCCGTGCCGGACATCACCACCTTGCAGGATATGCGCGGATGAGACCGGCTCAACGCTAGAAACTCGCCGCCTTTGCCCAGGTCAGGCGCAGTCTTCTGTCTACAGGAGTCATGATCTGAAAAGCCGTCGGCTTACCCAGCGCCCCCGGCAGCCAGGCAGCCAACCGTGCAGCCTAAGCCCAGGACGGCAGCGGACAGTGGCGGACAGGGACAGCTATCCTCAGCTGGGCAGCGCAACTCCGACGTGCGGCCCCCCGCAAGCTTGTAAACGGCAGGTCAGCGGTTCGATCCCGCTCACCGGCTCCAGATCACAAGGGGCAAAGCACCCCATCCTCGCCGCCGGCGGCCCGGAGTCACCCTCCAGGGGATGATGTCCGCTATGCCGCAGAGCCCGGATGCTGGCTTTGCCGGAGATTCAGGCAAAGTTAACGGTGCCGGGTTCGCGGTTGAAGGCAGAGGCCAATGGGCAGTACGTGGTGGCCGTACGTGGTGCTGTTCCTCACGGTCACGGTCTCGTGGGCGGGTTTGCCGGCCGTCGGCCCCGCTGCCATCGGCGCCGCTACGGTGGCCGCCAGCCAGAACAAGCTGGACCTCACGGCGGTGGTCGTGGTGTCGGTCCTCGCCAGTGAGATAGGCGGGATCTGCGGCTACGCCATCGGCCGCCGGTGGGGGAGGCGGCTCATAGAGCGCCCGGGGCCGCACCAGGCGCGCCGGATAAAGGTGGAGGAGCGGGGCGAGCGCCTGTATGCCCGGTGGGGCGGGCTCGCCGTGTTCTTCACCCCGGGAATTGTCTCGGGCACGGCGCGGATGTCGCCGTACCGGTTCGCCTTCTGGAATCTGCTGGCCTCGTTCGCCTGGACGGCGTCGGTGGTGGCCAGCACGTACGGGGTGAGCAAGCTCGTCACCGGCGAGTTCGCCTGGCGCGACCTCGCCAGCCTGATCGTCGGGCTGGGCGTGGCGGCGCTCGTCATCCACTTCCTGGTGCGGCGGTGGCGGCGCACGGCCCGGCGGCGGCCTGCTGCCGTCGCCGACGAGCCGTCCCGGCAGTAACGGCTGGCCTACGCGGGCAGCTCCCGCAGTGTGCCGGTGGCGAAGGCCAGGCCGTGGCCGGGGCCGGTGCCCGCCCGCAGCGTGCCGTTCTCGATGGTCACGCCGCTGGGCTCGCGCAGGGCACCGAGGGCGGCGAACGAGCCCTCGTCGATGTCCTCGACCATGGCCTCCAGCGGCAGGCAGAGCGCCAGCTGGCCGGACAGGTCGGGCAGCAGGTGCGGCATGACCGGGACGCCGAACAGTCTCGCCTGGTGGGCGATGCGCAGGAACGGGGTGATGCCGCCGACCCGGCAGATGTTCGGCTGGACGAAGTCGACCGCCCCGGCCAGCAGCAGGTCGCGGAACTGCGCCTCGGTGTAGAGGCTCTCGCCCGCGGCCACCGGGATATCGATCGAGGCCCGCAGCCGGGCGTACGCGGCGTAGTCCTCGGCCGGGAGCGGCTCCTCCAGCCAGTGAATGCCGTGCGGCGCCAGCGCCGCGGCCGCCCGCCGCGCGGTGGGCAGGTCCCACAGCTGGTTCGCGTCGACCATCAGCAGCGCGCCCGGGCCGATCAGCCGCCGGACCGTGGCTACCCGCTCGGCGTCCTCCGCCACGCTGCGCCCGCCCACCTTGATCTTGTAGCGCGAGTTCCCGGCCGCCACCCACCGTCTGACCTGGTCGGACAGTTCGTCCAGCGGCAGGTGCCGGTTGACCCCGCTGGCGTAGGCCGGCACCTGGTCCCGCTGCCGGCCGAGCAGGTCGACCAGGCTCAGCCCGGCCAGCCTGGCCTGCCGGTCCCACAGGCCGATGTCCACCGCGGCCATGGCCAGCGTGGTGATCCCGCCGCCGGCCTCGCGCAGCTGGTGCCGCATCCGGTCCCAGGCGGCGCCCGGCGCGGCCGGACCGCCCACCGCGGCCGGGCCGCTGTCCGCGGTCACCATCGCCTGGATGGCCTGCGCCCCGGCGCGGACCGTCCAGCTGAAGCCCTGGCCGGCCTGGCCGTCGCTGGTCCGCACCGTGGCCGCGGTGAGGAACTGGCTGGTCGCGCCCGGTCCCCACGGCTGGGGCATGGGCAGCTCGTAGGTCCGGCAGGTCACCTCGGTGACCGTGACAGCGGTCATAGCCGGTCCGCGTCGTAGGCCGGCAGGCAGAACTCACCGCCCAGGTGGGCCAGCAGCGGGTCGCCCGGCTGCGGTTCGCCGTGCTCGGCGATCACCTCGGCGGCGAACCGCTCCGCGTCGTCCGCGGGCTCGTACCCCAGGGCCCGGGCCTCGTCCAGGCTGACCCAGCCGCCCCGCGTGTTGGCCGACACCCCGTAGACCACGCGGAACCCGGGCGACGGCGCGGTTAGGCAGGCCTCGAACAGCCGCCCGGCGTCGTCCGGCGACAGCCAGGTGGACAGCGCCCGGACGTCACGCGGCCGCTCCGCGCAGGTCAGGATCCGCAGGCAGATCACGTCAAGACCGTACCTGTGGTGGTACATCGCGCCCAGCGCCTCGCCCGCGGCCTTGGACACCCCGTAGTAGGTGTCCGGCGCCGGGAACGCGTAGTCCGGCACCGGGTAGGACGACGGCGGGCTGAAGCCGACCGCATGGTTCGACGAGGCGAAGATCACCCGCGGCACCCCGGCCCGTCGCGCGGCCTCGAACACCGCGTACGTCCCGCCGATGTTGACCTCGCTGATCTGCTGCCACGGCGCCTCGACGGAATGCCCGGCCAGGTGGATCACCGCGTCGGCCCCGCCGCACGCCCGCTGGACCGCGTCCAGGCTGGTCACCGACGCCCGGATGACCTCCTCGCCGGGCCCGGCCGTGACCGGCGCCAGATCGAGCAGCCGCAGCGTCCGCCCGGGGCGCGCCAGCCGGGCCCGCAGCATTGTCCCGATCTGCCCCGCGGAACCGGTGATGAGGATGGTTGGCATGAGAAAGGAGAATCCCGCATGCGCCCCGCGGCCGCAACGCCGGCCCGCCTCGGGCGCCAGCCGTTCAGCCGCCATCCCCGGGCGGCAACCCTGCGGCGCCGCCCGGCCGGTCAGCCGGGGACGGCCCAGGGGAACGGGGCGCGGTCCGGCTCGACCCAGCCCGTGCGGGCCGCAGGGCTGGCCAGCGTGGCCGGGTGGTAGAAGCGGGTCAGCAGGCGCTTGTCCAGGAGCAGCGGGTTGCGGGCCGCGAACCCGCCGAAGTCCGCTTCGGGGCCGGCCGCAAAGCCCGGGTGGCCGATGGCGTGGTGGGCGACCAGCTCCACCCAGGCGCGGCTGATCGTCTCGTGGTACTTCTGCGGGGCACCCGCGTACCGGGCGGTGCGCCGGATGCCGTCGCTGACCAGGCCGATCGCGGCGGGCATCCCGTACCGGCGGACCGCCAGCCAGGTGAGCTGCACGTGCTGCCGGTGACCGAACCGGCCGCCGGACCCGGCCAGCACTTCAGCCATCAGCGCGTCGAAGCCAGCGGCGTGGTGGTGGGTCATGCGGAAACCTCCGTCAGCGCGTCGAGGGCGTCGCGGAAGCCGGCCAGAGCGGTGGCCGGCAGGGTGGCCAGCGCCCGGGCCTCCAGCGCGGCGATGGCCTCGCGGATCGTTCCGGCGGTGGCCTGGCCGGATGCGGTGAGCTCGATGAGCACGACCCGGCGGTCGCCAGGACGGCTCCCGCGGCTGATGTGGCCGCGCCGCTCCAGCCGGTCGAGGACGCTGGTCAGCGTGGTCGGCCGGATGCCCACCGCGGCGCCGAGCTCGGACACCGTCCGGCCGCGCCCGTCAGCGAGGTTGGCCAGTGCGTTGATCTCCGACGCGGTCAGGTCCAGGTCCACCAGCTCAGCCGCCAGGACCTGCAGCGTGGCGTGCGTGGCCCGCTGCAGGGCCAGCAGGGCCGACCAGGAAGATCCTGCGTTTTCGTACTGCACGATTTCGTATTATACGATATCGGCTCTTCTTCGACGATACCCGGGCGCCAGCGCCGGGCCCGCGCCCGGCCGCGCTACCCGGCCGCGCTACCCGGCCGCGGTTTCCCGCGCCGACCGCTGCAGCTCCCCGGCCAGCGCCTCCAGCGCCGGCAGCGCCGCCGCGATCGCCGTCTGCTGCTCGTCGTCCAGCAGCTCCAGGCACCGGGATACCACCGCCGCCCGCTGGGCCTTCACCCGCTGGTCGGTCCGCTGCCCGGAATCCGTCGACGTGACCGACGCGCTCCGCAGATCCGCCGGATCCGGGATACGCCGGATCAGCTCCATCGACTGCAGTTTGCCGACCACCCGCGACAGCATGGTCGGGTTCAGGCCCTCGAGCGCGGCCAGCTCACCCAGGCTGACCGGCCCGCGGGCCACCACCAGCGCGAGCACCGACGCCTGCGACGGCGTCAGTCCCTCGCCGGTGGCGGAGCTGTTGAGCTGCCGGGCGAGCCGGGCGATGACCCGGCGCAGACGGGTCACCCCATCGTCATCCATGGGGGCTCCTTAGGCGATCAACGGCGATAATCCGCACCTTGGCGGGGTAGTTGCCTGCCGGCAAGCAGGGTAATGTCAGGTTTGTGTCCACGGACTCCAGAGCCGCCCGGACCTTCCGAGCCGCACCGCCCGCCGCCGCTGCTGCCGTAACCGCAACCACTTCCACAGTCGCAGCCGCCGTCGGTACCGCCCGCCCAGCCCCAGCTAGCCCAGCCAGCCCCGTCAGCCCGGCCAGCCCCGTCACTGCGGCCGGCCTGGCTCCGCAGCCAGGTCGCTATGTCGTCTTCGCCATTGTCTCCCTGGCCCTGCTGATGGCGTCCGTTGACCAGACGATAGTGGCCACCGCGCTGCCTGCGCTCCAGCACGACCTGGCCGCCCCGGTGAACTGGAGCAGCTGGACGCTCACCATCTACGCGCTCGGCCAGATCATGATGATGCCGCTGGCCGGCAAGCTCGGCGACCACTACGGCCGCAAGCGGGTCTTCCTCGCCGCCGCGGTGCTGTTCACCGGCGCCTCGCTGGCCTGCGGCTTCGCCGGCAACATCTACCTGCTGGTGATCCTGCGCGCGGTGCAGGCGATCGGCGGCGGCGCGTTCCTGCCGTCCGCGACCGGCATCGTGGCGCACCAGTTCGGCCGCGACCGGGACCGCGCCCTCGGCCTGTTCTCCAGCGTGTTCCCGATGGGCGGCATCATCGGCCCGGTGCTCGGCGGGGTGTTCGTGACCTACTGGTCCTGGCGCGGCATCTTCCTGGTCAACGTCCCGCTCGGGCTGGTGCTGATCGGCCTGGGCGCGGTGTTCATCCCGCGGCTGCCGCGCACCGCGAAGGGCCCGCTCGACCTGCCCGGCGTGGCCCTGCTCGGCGGGACCCTGCTGGCCGCCATGTACGGCGTGGCCAGCCTGGGCAGCGGCACGTCCCCCACGGCGCCCGCGTTCCTGCTCCCCGAGGCCCTCGCCGTCACCCTGCTGATCCTGTTCGCCCGGCACTGCGCCCGCGCCAAGGCCCCGTTCATCCCGGCGAAGTTCCTGGTCGGCCGGGGCTTCGGGGTGATGAACCTGATCAACTTCCTGTACGGCTGCGCGGCCCTCGGCTTCGGCGCGCTGGTCCCGCTCTACGCCGAGAACCGGTTCGGCATCCCCACGCTGGGCGCGGGCACGCTGCTCACCGCCCGCGCGGTCGGCATGGTCGCGGTGGCCGCCGCCGCGGTCTACTACCTGCGCCGGACCGGCTACCGGCGGCCGATGGTGGCCGGCTTCGCCTGCACGGCGGCGGGCCTGCTGGTTCTGTCCGCCAGCCCGGCGGCCGGGCTGACCCCGTACGCCTGGCTGGCGGCGGGTGCCGCGCTCAGCGGGATCGGCATGGGCATCTCGACGCCCGCCGCCAACAACGCCACTCTCCAGCTCGCGCCCGAGCACAGCCCGGTGGTGGCCGGGCTGCGCGGCATGTTCCGGCAGACCGGCGCGATCACGGCGGTCTCGGTCACCTCCGCCATCCTGGCCCGCAGCGGCGACCCCGGGCTGGCCCAGGCACGGGTGTTCCTGATCTTCGCCGTGGTGCTGGTCGCCGTCCTGCCGCTGATCGCGCTCGTCCCCGACCACCGCGGCAGCTGGTAGCGGCGCGGCCCGCCCCGGGCAAGCCGCCCGCCGCCGTCCCGCTGGCCTTCTCTTATGGATTACGGGATCTGCCGCGCGGGCCCCGTCCCACGACCGCGATGCCCGCGGGCGCCGCCCCCCTCGCGCCCGCCCCCGGCCGGCACTTATCGTCCCGGTATGACCCGTCTTCCGGAACTGCGGTACGAGGATCTGCCCGACGAGGGGCAGCAGGTGTGGGACCGGGTGGTGGGAACCCGGGCGGCCGATCTGATCAGCGCGCAGGGCACCCTGGTCGGCCCGTTCAACGCGTTCGTCACCGCGCCGGGCACCGGCCGCCGGCTGGGCTCGCTCGGCGCGCACCTGAGGTTCGGCACGTCGATCGAGCGGCGGCTGTCCGAGGTGGCGATCATCACGGTCGGCGCCCGCTGGCAGGCCGAGTTCGAGTGGTGGGCGCACGCCCGGATGGCCCGCGAGCACGGCGTGGCGCCCGACGTCATCGACGCGATCAAGCGCGGCGCGGAACCGCCCTTCGGCCCGGCCGCCGACGACGAGCGGACGGTCTGGGTGGTCGCCCGCCAGCTGGTCACCACAGGAAAAATCAGCCTGGCCGCGTACACCGCGGCGCAGCGCCTGCTCGGCGACGCGGGCCTGGTCGAGCTCGTCGCGCTGTGCGGCTACTACAGCCTGATCTCCTACCTGCTCAACGCCTTCGACGTGCCGCTGCCGCCGGGCGCCGAGCCGGCGTTCGCCCCGGCAGGACCCACCGCGCCGGCCGAGCCCGCTCCCGCGGACTGAGCCGCCCGCCGCGCGCCGAACCCGCCCGCCCGGCCAGAACCGACCCCTGGGAGCCGCCGTGACCAGCCCCGCTGACGACCCGTACCTGCCGGATGAGGCGGCCGGGACCGCGCCGGGCCGGGCCCGGCTGACCGCGACCAGCTTCGTGTGACCGGGCCCGGCTGATCGCGGGCCTGGAGCCCGGGTACCCCACCCGCCCGGGCCCCGGGCCCCACCTGCGCAGTTGCGGATTATCCGGTGGGATCTGGGTAGTACTCAGCTGCCATGGTGGAACGTGGGGCAACTGGGGACGGCGAGCCCACCGAGGTATTTCCGCAGCTGGGCGGTGATCCCGCTGCGGAAGCCGCCCGGGGGGAGACCGAACCGGACGACTCAGAACCCGGACGGCAGGCCCAGTCGGGGCCGCCGTCTGGCAACTCCCGTACTCAATCGAGACGACTCAGGCGCCGAAAGCAGGCCCGGGCCCGGCGGCGGCGCTCGCGCCGGGCCAAGGTCCTGATCGGCATCGCCGCCAGCCTGGCCATCATCGTCGCGGTGGCGGCGGTCATCGTGGGCTCCGCGTACCGCCATCTGAACGGCAACATCCACCAGGCCGACATCACGCCGCTGCTCGGCCCGCAGCCGGTGGACCATCACACGCAGGCCCAGAACATCGCGGTGATCGGCTCCGATACCCGGCACGGCCAGGGCCGCGGCTACGGCAGCGTCCAGGAACTGAGCACCGACCAGTCGGACACGCTGCTGATCGTGCACATCGCCGCGGACCGCCAGTGGGCGTCGGTGATGTCGATCCCGCGCGACTCGTGGGTCAGCATCCCGTCCTGCCAGATGGGCAACGGGCAGCAGTCGTCGCCGCACTCGTTCAAGATCAACGAGGCGTTCGCGATCGGCAACATGGACGGCAACCACACCGTGCTCGGCGTGGCCTGCACGATCAAGACGCTCGAGCGCGACACCGGCATCCACATCGATCACTTCGCCGTGATCAACTTCAGCGGGCTGCGGGACATGGTCCGGGCCCTGGGCGGGGTGCCGGAGTGCAACACGACGCCGATCAACGACCCGCTGTCCGGCCTGCACCTGGGGGCCGGGCACCACATGCTGAAAGGCTTCCAGGCGCTGGCCTACGTGCGCGCCCGGTACACCCTGGGCAACGGCAGCGACCTGGAACGGATCAAGCGCCAGCAGGCGTTCATGTCGTCGCTGATCCAGCGGGCCCGCAGCAAGCTGCTCGACCCGCTGGCCATCTACCGGTTCCTGGACGCCGCGACCAAGTCGCTGACGATCGACAGCCAGATGGGCGGCATCCATGGGCTCTACTCGCTGGGCCGCAGCCTGGGGAACCTGCCCGAGAGCAAGGTCACGTTCTTCACTCTGCCGACGTTCCCGCGGTCCGAGGTGGATCCGTCGGACACCGCGAACGTGATGTGGACCCAGCCGCTGGACAGCCAGATCTTCGCGGCCTTCCAGGACGACGTGCCGGTCAGCCAGGCGCTGCTGGACGAGGCCCAGGCCGGCCTGCCGGCCCGCCTGGTGCGCGTCACCGTGCTGAACGGCTCCGGCCAGCCGGGCCTGGCCAAGGCCGTGGCCGCGCAGCTGCGGGAGTACGGCTACCGGATCCAGTTGGCCCGCAAGCTGAACCGGGTGTGGAACCGGACGGCGATCAGGTACGGGTCCGGTCTTGTCCCGCAGGCGACCCGCCTGGCGGCCACGGTCCCGGGCGCGGTGCTGCGTTCCACCGCTCCGCCGGACACGTCCGGCGAGCCTGCCCAGATCACGCCGTCGGCCCCGCTGACCAGCCAGGGCCTGCTCACTTCCGGCGCGCGGGCGGCCGCGGCGGCGGCCGCCGCCCGCAGCGTGACCCTGCTCCTCGGCTCCGACTACGGGACCGCGGTCCCGCTGATCAGCGCCCCGGCGGCCACCCCGGCCACGCTGTCCGCCCACCCGGCCAAGCGCCTGCACGCCCGGACGGCCAACCAGGGCATCTGCACCTGACCTGGCTGGCCTAGCGGGGCGGGGTGGGGCGCATCCAGGGGGGCGTGGATTCCTGGCGGCGGCCCTTGGTGACCCGCCAGGCGAGGTAGATCGCGCCGAGGATGGCGCCGATGCGGAACAGGTCGGTGCTGAGGGCCATGCCTTCCTTGAAGTAGCCGGACGGTGAGTGCTTGGCTCCCATGGCCAGGCCGATCCCCGTGCCGATGATCGCGAGGAGCGCCGGGCCGGCCAGGCCGATCATCTTGTCCAGCGGGTTCCAGAGCCGCGACAGCAGCGCGATGAACACGCCGATCAGCCAGAGCGGCGGGAAGATCAGCACGCTGAGGATCAGCCACACGACCGCGACCGCCTCGAGCGGGTGGTGGCGGACCTGGCCCCACACCCGCCAGGCGATCGCGGACACACTGACCGGCGCGGGCGCACCAGGCGGCAGGGCCCTCGCCGTCCGCCGGCGGCCGTACTCGTCGTACTCGTTGCTCCTGGACATCCCGGGCACGATGCCGGGGTCCGAGCGCCGCCCGGGGTCGGTCCGCCGTCCAGGCTCAGGGCGCTGACCGGTCCCTGGCCGCTCCTGCTCGGGACGGCGCTGGTCCGGGCCGGGCTGGTCCGGGCCGGGCTGGCCGGGCTCGGATCGCCGCGGCGGGCCGGTCCGCGGATCCTGGCTGCCCCGGTTACCGGTATCCGCGCCCGCAGGGCGGTCCGCCCGCGGCGCCTGTCCCGGCCAGGGCAGCCGGCCGGCGCGGCGAGCGTCCCCGGGACCGGTCTCCGGCTCTTCGTGCTCGCCGGGGCCGGGAACCGGGTCGGGCCGGAATCCGGCCGCCAGACCGGGGATCAGTCCCGGCTCGTCGCCGTCACCGGCCGCATCCGCAGCGCCATGGTCAGGGCCATCCTCAGCCCATTCGCCGCGCGGATCCTCGTAGTCATCCGGTCCGCCGTGCGGCACCGGGCCGTCGTGCCCAGCGGGCCCGCCATGCTCAGCCGGTCCGCCATGCTCAGCCGGTCCGCCAGGCCCGTCCACACTCACCTCGTCCTGCCCCGGTTCCTCGTCCTCGCCGTAACGCCGCCACAGACCAGCCGCGGCAGCCGCACCCGCGGCAGCCGCACCTGCCGCAGCCGCACCCGCGGCGCTACCGCCCCCGCGCCCAGCCGTCCCGGGCTCGCCATCCTCGCCGGAGCGCCGCCACAACCCGCTCCCGCCAGCCGCCGCACCCGCGGCCGCCTGCCCTGGCGCTGTGGCTGGCTGGCCTGGCTGCGTGTCGGCCTCGCGGTGCCATGAGCCGCTGCCGCCGGCCGCGGCGGCCTGCCCTGCTCCGGACGGGGCGTCGTCGTGGCCCGGCCCGCCCGGCTGGGTTAGGTCCGCGGACCGGGATACCAGCCGGTCACCCGGCTCACCGCCCTGGGCTGGCGGGGCAGCAGTTCCGGCGGCCGGCTGGCCGCCGGGCCCGGCGCCGCGGCTCACTGGCGTGCCGGGCTGGGCTGGCGGCGCGGCAGACTCAGCTCGGTCCGTCGGCCGGTCGCCATGGCTTACCGGAGCGCCGGGCTGGGTTGGCGGCCCGGCAGGCTCCGCCGGGTCCGTCCGGCGGGACACCAGGCGGTCGCCTGGTTCGCCGCCGGGCCGGGTTGCGCCGGGCTGGCCTGCGCCGGGCTGGCCTGCGCCGGGCTCACCTGCGCCGGGCTCACCTGCGCCGGGCGGCGCCGCGGCGCTCGCGGGGTCCTGGGGGCCGGAGCTGACCCGGCTCCACCACCAGCCCGAGCTGGACTGGCGGGCCGGGCCAGAGCCCGGGGCCGCTGGCTCCGCGGGCCCACCCTGGCCCACGGCGGAATCCGCCGGGTCGTCCGGCCCATGGCCGGCTTCCTGGCGTGAGCCGTCATCCGGGGCTGGTTCCTGCGGGTCCCCGCCGGGCGCCGGGGTCGCCGCGAAACCTCGCAGCATCCTGGACGTCACGTGCCGCCCGCGGGGCGCCTCCTGAGTGGCCGGCGCGTCCGGGGCCGCGGGTTCTGGCGGATGGCTGTAATCATCGGGGTCCGCGGAACCGCCCGCTCCGGCCGGTTCCTCCGACCGGGCCGTGGCGGGCAGTTCAGCCGCTGCCCCCGAACCGGCGCCGGCCATCCCGCTGCGACCCGCTGCGGTAGTCCGGCCGGCCGGTTCCGGGGCCTGACCGCGCCGGCGGAGCCGCCCCATCCGGGACGGCCGGGCCGGCGGGGCCGGCGGGGTGTCGGTCCGGGGCCGCATCGGCGGCAACTCTGTCCACCAGCGCGGCGGAGGCGGCGCCGGAGGCTCGTCCTTGGTGAACTTGGCCAGCGCCACCGCGCGTGGCCCGGACACCGGTTCCGCGACAAAGGACAGCCTCCCGTCGTCGGCCTTAGCCGCTCCCGCCCCTGCCCCCGCCGCTCCTGCCGCTCCTGCCGCAGCCGCCCCCACCTCACCCGTCCCCGCAGCCGCCCCGGCCGCGTCCGGCCCTGGAGCCCTTCCCGCCTCAGACGCCCCAGCCGTCTCGCCCGTCCCCACCGGCCCAGCCTGGCCCTCAGAACGCCCCCCGGCCGCCAGACCACGATCGGACCGCGCCGCCTTCAGCCGCGCCACCTCGAGCTGCACCAGACCCTCGGGCCGGCCCAGCGCCGCAAGCATCGTCGCCACCTCGGCCGGCGTGGCGGCCCCCTGCGGGCCGATCTGCCGCTCAATCGCGCCGCGCATCCGCCCGATAAATGCCATTACCTCGCCTGGGCCAAGACTGCGCCGCGCCGCAACCGCGAGGCGGTTGAGGTAATCGCGGACAAGCTGCTCGGTCGAGGTGTCCATGCGCAGATAATCTCCCGAAACACCCAACTTGACGAGCCGGCCGGACCAGGGAAATGGCGAGATGATCCCATAAAACGCCAGAAAGGACGGTCCCGGTACTGTACCGGGGCCGTCCTTATGGCCGGCCAGCCGCCACGCGGGCGCCCGACCGCAATGGGACTAAGCCCTGACGGGCTCCGGCCAGCGGCAAGCCGGCCGGAGCCCAGCCAGAACTAGAAGTCCATGTCACCGCCGCCGGGCGCAGCCGGGGCCGGGTTCTTCTCCGGCTTCTCGGCGATAACCGCCTCGGTGGTCAGGAACAGGCCGGCGATGGACGCCGCGTTCTGCAGCGCAGACCGCGTCACCTTCGCCGGGTCGATGATCCCGGCCTTGAACATGTCGACGTACTCGCCGTCGGACGCGTCCAGGCCGTGACCCGGGGGCAGCGACCGCACCTTCTCGGCCACCACGCCGCCCTCGAGGCCGGCGTTCACCGCGATCTGCTTCAGCGGCTCCTCCAGCGCACGGCGCACGATCTGCGCGCCGGTCGCCTCGTCGCCGGTGAGCTCCAGCTTCTGGAACGCGCTGTTGCCCGCCTGGAGCAGGGCCACGCCGCCGCCGGCGACGATGCCCTCCTCGACCGCGGCCTTGGCGTTGCGCACCGCGTCCTCGATGCGGTGCTTGCGCTCCTTCAGCTCGACCTCGGTCGCCGCGCCGGCCTTGATGACGGCCACGCCGCCGGCCAGCTTGGCCAGCCGCTCCTGCAGCTTCTCGCGGTCGTAGTCGGAGTCGGTGTTCTCGATCTCGGCCCGGATCTGGTTGACCCGGCCGGAGATCTGCTCCGCGTCGCCCGCGCCGTCGACGATCGTGGTCTCGTCCTTGGTGACCACGACCTTGCGCGCCTTGCCGAGCAGGTCGACGTCGGCGGTCTCCAGCTTCAGGCCGACTTCCTCGCTGATGACCTGGCCGCCGGTCAGGGTGGCGATGTCACCGAGCATGGCCTTGCGGCGGTCACCGAACCCGGGCGCCTTCACCGCGACGGACTTGAACAGGCCGCGGATCTTGTTGACCACCAGGGTGGCCAGGGCCTCGCCATCGACGTCCTCGGCGATGATGACCAGCGGCTTGCCCGCCTGCACCACCTTGTCGAGGAGCGGGAGCAGGTCCTTGTTGGCCGACACCTTGGAGTTGACGATCAGGATGTAGGGGTCGTCGAGGACGGCCTCCATCCTCTCGGTGTCGGTCGCGAAGTAGTGCGACACGTAGCCCTTGTCGAAGCGCATGCCCTCGGTGAGCTCGAGCTCGAGGCCGAAGGTGTTGCTCTCCTCGACGGTGATGACGCCTTCCTTGCCGACCTTGTCCATGGCCTCGGCGATCATCTCGCCGATCGCCGGGTCGCCGGCCGAGATGGACGCGGTGGAGGCGATCTGCTCCTTGGTCTCCACGTCCTTGGCGAGCTTGGACAGCTCCTCGCTCACCCGCTCGACGGCCGCCTCGATACCCCGCTTGAGGGACATCGGGTTGGCCCCGGCGGCCACGTTGCGCAGGCCCTCGCGGACCAGCGCCTGGGCCAGCACGGTCGCCGTGGTCGTGCCGTCACCCGCGACGTCGTCCGTCTTCTTGGCGACTTCCTTGACCAGCTCGGCGCCGATCTTCTCCCAGGGGTCCTCCAGCTCGATCTCCTTGGCGATGGACACGCCATCGTTGGTGATCGTGGGGGCGCCCCACTTCTTCTCCAGAACCACGTTACGGCCCTTGGGGCCGAGGGTTACCTTGACTGCATCGGCGAGCTGGTTCATGCCGCGCTCGAGGCCGCGCCTGGCGTCCTCATCGAACGCGATCATCTTGGCTGCCATAGGCCCAGTCCTCCCGGAACTCTGTGCCAAACGTGCTGACCGGCCGACGCCCGCGACGGCCGGCAGTCGAGCCAAGCGGTCCTGTCCCGCCGCCCGGACTGCCTCATCGCCCGATCGAACTACTGCGTTGTCACTCTCACCCGGAGAGTGCCAACGCCTTGTTTAGCACTCTCAGCAGGAGAGTGCAAGCTGACCGGCATCCTGCCCAGGCCAGCGCCCTAGGCCTAAAGACACTGATGACGCAACTAGGCCGGATCGCCCAGCCCCAGAGGGCGGGTCATCCGGCCTAGCGCTCAGTATTCAGTTGTGGAACTGGGATGCGTCAGACAGCGCGCACCGAGGTGGCCTGCTGGCCACGGTCGCCCTGCTCGATGTCGAACTCCACCCGCTGGCCCTCGTCGAGGCTCTTGTAGCCGTCCATCATGATCGCGGAGAAGTGGACGAAGACGTCCTTACCACCGTCGACTGCGATGAAGCCGTAGCCTTTATCTGCGTTGAACCATTTGACGGTGCCCTGAGCCATGCTCAACTCCCTAACTGTGCTCGGGCCTTCGAGCCCCGCCCTTGTCACTGCGGGGCTCGTCGATCGCAACACAGGCCCAACGTGCTGGCCAAGCCAGGGCTTGACCCTTTCGCAGTACCGGCAGCGACCGGAACCGACTTTACCCCGTGGCCATGGCCCGGTGGTCGGTTACTCCCTGAATTCACCGAGCGCGCCATCACCGGCCAGACCGGGCCACAGGGCCCCACTGGTTACCCGCCGGCCACGGCCGGTATCGCCGGAACCGGCATTCCCGCAGGCACTCGGGTATCCAAACCGTGAGCAAGGCGAACGTCCTCGTCCACCTACGTAGACGTTAACGAACCGCCGCAATTTGCCCCATCGGTCATGCGGCCGCTCCGGCCCGGCGCGCCTCGAAGGCCTCGAAGTCGGCCAGACGCGGCCTGATCGGCGGCCCGGCCGGTGCCGCCGACGCCACCGCATCAAGCGTCTTCAGCCCATCCCCGGAATTTATGATTACGGTTTCTGCTCCCGGATCGAGCTGTCCCGACCGGATCAGCTTGCGGAGCACGGCCAGCGTGGTCCCCACCGCGGTCTCACCGAAGATCCCCTCGGTGGCCGCCAGCAGCCGGATGCCGTCGACGATCTCCGCGTCGCTCACGTCCGCGACCGCGCCGCCGGTGCGCCGCACCACGTCGAGGACATACGGCCCGTCGGCCGGGTTGCCGATGGCCAGCGACTTGGCGATGGTGTCCGGGCGGACCGGCTGGACCACGTCGTGACCGGCACGGAACGCGGCGGCCACCGGCGAGCAGCCGGTCGCCTGCGCGCCGAACACCCGCACCGGCCCGCCCTCGACCAGCCCCAGCTCGACCAGCTCGCGGAACGCCTTGTCGATCTTCACCAGCTGGGCACCGGACGCGACCGGCACCACGACCTGCTCGGGCAGCCGCCAGCCGAGCTGCTCGGCGATCTCGTAGCCGATGGTCTTCGACCCCTCGGCGTAGTACGGCCGGACGTTGACGTTCACGAACGCCCAGTCCTCGTGCTCCTCGGCCAGCTCGGAGGCCAGCCGGTTCACGTCGTCGTAGCTGCCCTCGACGGTGACCAGGGTGCCGCCGTACACCGCGGAGCCGAGGATCTTCTCCTGCTCCAGGTTGCCGGGCACCAGCACCACCGAGCGGATCCCGGCCCGGGCCGCGGCGGCGGCCACGGCGTTGGCCAGGTTCCCGGTCGACGGGCAGGCCAGCACCTTGAAGCCCATCTGGACGGCGGCGGCCAGGGCGACCGCGACCACGCGGTCCTTGAACGAGTGGGTCGGGTTGCCGCGCTCGTCCTTGACCCACAGCGCGCGCATGCCCAGCTCCGCGCCGAGCTGCCCGGCCTGGACCAGCCGGGTCCAGCCGGGCTCGGTGTTCGGGGTGCGGTCCACGTCCGCCGGGACCGGCAGCAGGTCCTTGTACCGCCAGATATTGTGCGGGCCGGCTTCGATCTGCTCCCGGGTGACGGCCGGAAGGTCGTAGCTGACCTCCAGCGGCCCGAAGCAGTCCGGGCAGGCGTGCTGGGCGCCGATCGGCGCGGAGTGCCCGCATTCGCGGCAGCTCAGGCCGGTGGCGTAGCCGAAGCGGGAAGGAGAGATGGTACTGGGGGCGGGAGTCGCGATGTTGCTCACGGTGCTGAGGCCTTTCTCCTCATCTTTCCCGTGACCGGTGGGCCACAGGCCGGAGTTAGCACCTGTCACGGGAGACCTCACCGGGTGGTCCGGGCAGGGATGCCGCCGCTGACGGGCAGGCACACCTCACCGTGATGGTTGCCGGGGCTTCACAGGGCCGATCCCTCCACCCCTCTGGATGAGCGGTATGCAGTTGTGCTGCCACTGTAACCCGGAAGCCGCCGCCGGTCCCAACGCAGGGTCCCGGCCAGTGCCGCCCGCGGCCGGTAACCTGGCCGCACATGAGCGCACCAGCAGCAGGCGGACGGGTCCTCATCGCGTCCAACCGGGGGCCGCTGTCGTTCACCGCCGGCCCCGGCGGGCGGCTGTCCGCCCGGCGCGGCGGCGGGGGCCTGGTGTCCGGCCTGCTGTCGGTCGCCGCCGAGCGTGACGTGCTGTGGGTGTGCGCCGCGCTGAGCGACGCGGACCGGGCCGCGGCGCGGCGCGCCCCGGACGGCCAGCTGAGCCTGGACGGCACCCCCGGCGGGGCCGGCGTCCGGCTGCTCGACATTCCGCCGGGCACGTTCGGCGCGGCCTACAACAAGGTGGCCAACTCGGTGCTGTGGTTCGTCCAGCACCTGCTCTACAGCACGCCGCACGAGCCGCAGTTCGGCGCCGCGTTCCAGCGCGACTGGGACGAGTTCCGGCGCTACAACGCGGCGTTCGCGGCCGCGCTGGCCACCGCCCCCGGCGCCGACCGCGCGGTGGTGCAGGACTACCACCTGTCGCTGGTCCCCCGGATGCTGGCCGAGAGGCGTCCTGGCATCAGGATCGCGCACTTCACGCACACCCCGTGGGCGCCGCCGGAGTACTTCAGGATCCTGCCCGACGCGGTCGGCCGCGAGGTGCTGGAGGGCATGCTCGGCGCGGACCACGCCGGGTTCCTCAGCCTGCGCTGGGCCGACGCGTTCCTGGCCTGCTGCCAGGAGATTCTCGGCGCGGCGGTGGACCGCACCGCCCGGCAGGTCCGCTACCGCGGCCACCTGACCACCGTGGGCGTGCACCCGCTGGGCGTGGACGCCGCCGAGCTGACCGGCCGGGCCGCCCAGCCGGACGTTCAGGAACGCGCCGCGGCGCTGGCCGGGGCCACCCGCGGGGCCCGGCTGATCGTCCGGGTGGACCGTGCCGAGCTGTCCAAGAACATCATCCGCGGGCTCGCCGCGTTCCGTGAGCTGCTGGTCACCCGCCCGCAGTGGCGCGGCAAGGTCACGCACGTGGCGTTCGCCTACCCGTCCCGTACCGACGTGCCGGAGTACCGCGTCTACACCGAGGACATCCAGCGGCTGGCCGCGGTGATCAACGAGGAGTTCGGCACCCCGGACTGGCAGCCGCTGATGCTCGAGGTGTTCGACGACTTCGCCCGGTCGCTGGCCGCGTACCTGCTTGCCGACGTGCTGCTGGTCAATCCGATCAGGGACGGCATGAACCTGGTGGCCAAGGAAGCGCCGATCCTGTCCCGCCATGGCTGCGCGGTGGTGCTGTCCACCGAGGCCGGCGCGGCCGACGAGCTCGGCTCCGAGGCGCTGCTGGTCAACCCGTACGACATCAGCGCCACCGCGGAGGCGCTGCACGCGGCGCTGGTCATGCCCGACGCCGAGCGGGTCCGCCGTTGCCAGGCGCTGGCCGGGGTCAGCGCGGCCATGCCGCCGCGCCGCTGGTTCGACGGCCAGCTCGCGGCGCTGGACCCGCCCGGCGAGCCGGACCCGGTCCCCGCCGCCGACCCGGTCCCGGCCTGAACACCCTGAGCCCCTCAGAAGCTGGTGTCCGAGCCTGGGCCGAACGCGGCCGTCAGGTCGCCGAGCAGGGCCAGGATCCCGGCCGGCCCGTCGACCAGCAGGTCCGCGTGCCCGGCCAGGCCGGTGGCCTCCGCCGACCCGCTGCACACCGCCAGGCCAGGGACACCGTCCGCGCGCAGTTCCGCCACGGCCGCGAAGGCCGGGATGTCGCCCAGGTCGTCCCCGGCGTACAGCACCGCGCCCGCGGACCGCTCGGCCACGAGGCCGGTCAGCGCCGCGCCCTTGTCCGCGCCGGCCGGGCGCAGCTCGAGCACCAGCCGCCCCGGCTCGACGATCAGCCCAGTGCGCTCGGCCAGCCCGGTCAGCGGCCCGCGCAGCCGGTCCAGCGTGCCGGCCGGATCCGCCGTCCGGCGGGTGTGCACGGCCAGTGCGTCGCCCTTGTCCTCGGTCCAGGTGCCCGCTGGCGCGCCCGCGGCGGCCAGCACGCCGGGCAGCCCGGCCCGGGCCGCGGCGACCTCGGCCGACGCCGGCGGGCGGCTGAGCTGGCCGTCGTGCCAGCGCTCCCGGCCGTACTGGCCGAGCACGATCAGTCCGGGTACGCCGCCGAACCCGCCGAGTTCCACCGCGTCGGCCGCCGGGCGCCCAGTGATGATCGCCACCGTGCCGGCCCGCCCGGCCAGCCCGGCCAGCGCGGTGGCCGCGCCGTCGGCGCCGCGCGCGTCGGCCGGGTCGGCCACGATCGGCGACAGCGTTCCGTCGAAGTCCAGCGCGATCAGCGCCCGCCGCGGCTCGCGGACCAGCGCGGCGAGCCCGGCCCGGCCCGCTTCGGTGGACGGGTCCGGCAGGCTCACCGGCCGCCGCCCGGCGGGGTGCGCATGCGGTGCCGCCGGGCCCGCTGCCGCCGCAGCCTGGTCACCAGGGCGGGGTCGAATTCCATCGCCTCCGGGCGGTCAATCAGCTCGTTCAGCAGCTGGTAGTACCGGGTGGACGGGATGCCGAACACCTCGAGGATCTCGCGCTCCTTGGCTCCCGGCTGCCGCCACCAGCTCCGCTCGAAGGCCAGGATGCGCATCTCGCGCTCGGATAGCATCACCCGGCCTCCCGTTCTGCTGAGAATCCCCATCGTAGGCAGGCCCACTATCCCGCGGGGCCGCCGGCGACGTACGCTCACCCTTCGTGGCCACCTATGACTGCCTGACGTTCCTGACCGATTACGGGCTTGAGGACGGATTCGTTGCTGCTTGCCACGGGGTGGCGGCCCGGATCCTGCCCAGCATCCGGCTGATAGACATCACTCATCTGGTACCGCCCGGCGATGTGCGCCGGGGCGCCGCGGTGCTCGCCCAGACCATCCCCTACCTGCCGCCTGCCGTGCACGTCGCGGTAGTGGACCCGGGGGTGGGCACGGCCCGCCGCGGGGTTGCCATCCAGGCCGGGGACGGGATTCTGGTCGGCCCCGACAACGGGCTGCTGTCCTGGGCGATTGCCGCGCTCGGCGGCGCCCAGCGGGCCTGCCAGCTGACCAACGGCGAGTGGTGGCTGCACCCGGTGTCGCCCACCTTCCACGGCCGGGACATCTTCACCCCGGTGGCCGCCCGGCTGGCGGCCGGCGGCAACTTCGCCGAGGCGGGCACCGAGATCGACGTCGCGGAACTGGTCGCGCTGCCCGCGCCGACCAGCCGGGTGCGCGACGGCGAGGCCGAGGGCGAGGTGATGTCGGTGGACCGGTTCGGCAACGTGCAGCTGTCCATCGCCGCCGCCGACGCGGACTCGCTGGGCCTGGGCTTCGGCTCGCCGGTCGTGGTGCGCTGCGGCCGCCGCCAGCTGACCGTGCCCTACCTGGAGACGTTCGCGGCGGTCGCGCCGGGCGAGATCGTCGCCTACACCGACAGCGCCGGCCTGATCTCGCTGGCCGTCAACGCGGGCGACGCGGCCGAGCAGCTGGGCCTGCCGCCGGGCGCGCACGTGCGGCTGTCCGCGGCCCGGCCGTCCTGACCGCGGCGGGCGAATTCAGCACCTTTTCCAACATCTGAGCAAACGGTGCCGAAAAAACCCGTGCGTGGCAGAATGCGGTTACCCGCAAGGAAGGCAACGCTGGAGTGCCTGTGAGGTTCCCCCGCCCTTCGATGGCACCCGTTGCCGTCGCGGTTGCCGCTGCCATGATCGCGGTGGGCGGCGGCACGGCCTCCGCGGACACCCCGCGGCAGTCCGAGTGGTGGCTGGCCAAGCTGCACATCCTGGACGCCCAGAAGATCAGCCAGGGCTCCGGGGTCACGATCGCGGTGCTGAGCACCGGCACCGCCAGCACTGCGCCGGACATCGCCGGGTCGGTCACCAACGGGCCGGACTACAGCAACTCCGGCCGGTCAAGCGGCGGGCCGTTCTACGGGATCCAGGGCACCGAGCTGGCCAGCCTGATCGTGGGGCACGGGCACGGCCCCAATCACGCTGACGGGATCCTCGGCGTGGCCCCGGCCGCCAAGATCCTCTCCATCCGGGTCACGCTGGACAGCGGCGACCCGGAGCTGAGCAACAGCCAGATCGCGGCGGGCCTGCCGGCCTCGATCGCCAAAGGCATCCGGTACGCGGCCAGGACCGGCGCGACCGTCATCGAGCTTCCCCTGGATCCGGCGGCCGAGTCGGCCACCGGCACGCCGGGCGCCACCGCCATCGCCGGGCCCAGCCAGGCGGAGAAGGACGCGATCGCGTTCGCGCTCAGCAAGGGCGCCGTGCTGGTCGCGCCAGCCGGCGACGACGGCGCGTCCAGCCACGCGATCGCCAACTACCCGGCCGCGTTCCCCGGCGTCATCTCCGTCGGCGCGTTCGACAGCACGATGGACAAGGCCCCGTTCTCCAGCAAGCAGGCGTACGTGAAGATCACCGCGGCGGGCCTGGGAGTGACCGCCGCCACGCCCGCCGGCTACACCTCGGTGAACAGCACGGCCGCGGCCGCGGCCCTGGTCACTGGCGTGGTCGCGCTGGTCCGGTCGGACTTCCCCGCGCTGCCGGTGCAGCAGGTGACCAAGGCCCTGGAGACCAGCACCCAGTTCCGGCACCCCAACGGGGGCGTTCCCGGGTCCGGGTTCGGCGTGGTCGACGCGATGGCCGCGCTGAAGACGGCGACCCGGATGGCCGAGCCCAAGGGCCAGGCGGCCGGGGCCAACGCGGTGCCGCGGATGGCGCCGATGACCCCGGCGATCACCTCGACCAGGGCCACTCTGGCCCACCGGATCGAGCGGGACGCGCTGCTGTCCCTGGCCGTGCTGGTAGCCCTGCTCGCGCTGGTCGGGCTGATCGTGCTGGCCCGGCGCTACCGGCCAGGGTCGCGCCGCGGGGCCGGGCCGACCCCGCCGCAGCCCGCCGACCGCCCGCTGCTCGCCTCGGTCGGCGCGGGCGGCCAGCCCGCGCCCGAGTTCCTGCCCGCCCCCGGCCCGGGCGGCGGCCTGGGCGGCGCGAACTACCCGCCCGGTTTCGAGCCGGCCGCCGCGTTCGGCGGTCCCGGCCGCCCGGGCCTGAACGGGGACGTCTCCCTCAACGGGGCCAGCGCCCTGGGCGGGCTCGGCCCGCAGGCCGACGCCGCGCCGTTCCCGCCCGCCCCGGCGGCCGGCCGGCACAGCGCGGACAGCCCCGGCTGGCCCCGGCACGGCGGCCGGTCCGCGGTGCCCCGGCCCAAGGTGAGCGGCCGCCCGCCGTGGGAGCCCGCGCTCAAGCCGGATTCCGAACTGCCGTGGACCGCGGGCCCCGCAGCGCCGCCCGCCCCGGTCCCGCCCGCGCCCCAGCTGACCGCCTCGCTGCCGCCGCCCGCCCGGCCGAACCGGCCTGAGCCCGCGGGCGACTCGGCCTGGGAAACCGGCCCGGCCCCGCCGAACGGCGAGCCAACGGCTCCACCGGGGCGAACGGCTACTGGGCCGCGCCGGTGCTGCCCGGTGACCTGAACCCGACCGGGCGCCGCGAGTTCACCGGGGCCCAGGACCTGAGCCCGGCGCACGGCGGCCCGCCGCCGCCGATGCGGCCTCTGCCGGAGCCGCCCGATGCGGACCAGACCGATGCGTTCCCGGTCTACCCGGCCGAGTCCCATTGGCCCACCGACCGCTGACCGCTACCCCGGCGGGCGGCTACTTCGGCCGGCGCCCGCTGGCCTGCTGAGCGGCCTTCTCCTGGGCGATCTCCTCTTTCCGCACCGAGGCGTACGTCGGCACGTACTCCTGGCCGGAGAGCTTCCCGATGGCCTCCATGACCGTGTCGGTGACCGCGCGGCGCTGCCGGCCGCCGGTGCCCTCGGCGCGCAGCGCGTCGAAGGTCAGCGGCGAGCCGATCTTGACCTGGATCCGGTACAGCTTCGGCACCGTGTGCCCGGGCGGCAGCACACGGTCCGTGCCGATCATCGCGACCGGAATGACTGGCACCCCGGAGTTCAGCGCCAGCCAGCCGATCCCGGTCCGGCCCCGGTACAGCCGGCCGTCGGGGGACCGGGTGCCCTCGGGGTAGATGCCGAACAGCGCACCGCCGTTGACCCGCTCCAGCGCGGCCTCGAGCATGGCCTGCGCGGCCCGTGCGCCGCCCCGGTCCACCGACAGCTGGTTGGTGGCCCGCATGTACATCGCGGTCACCCGGTCGACCAGCCGGGTACCGGTGAAGTACTCCGACTTGGCCGCGAACGTGACCGGCCGGCTGACCACGAGCGGCAGGAAGATCGAGTCGAGGATCGACAGATGGTTGGAGGCGAGCAGCGCTCCGCCGGTTTCCGGGATGTTCTCCAGGCCGGTGACCTCCGGCCGCCACAGCACATGCAGGAACGGGCCCGCCACGACCCGTGATGCCCGGTACTGCACGGGATCCTCCACTCATCGGGCTGCGGTGGCGCAGTCACAGGTTAGCTCTCCGTTGTTGTTCACGACATAGCGGCTTTACGGAGCCGTCACCGCTGGTCCCGGCCGCGGCGGCCGGATCGGGGACCGCGGCGGTCACCGCGATGACGAGCATCAGCGCCAGCGGGATCGCCGCCGCGGGCACCGTCACGCCGGAGTCGTCGGCGATCCAGCCGAGCACCGCGACCAGCCACATCGCGGCCAGCGCGGGGCGCAGCAGGGGCAGCGCGGCGTACGCCCGGTTGAGGCCGTCCAGCCGGAACCGGTGCGGCCAGGCCAGGATCAGCGCGGCCGCCACGACCACGACGGGCACGATCGGGCTGTACACGGTGGTGGTCAGCGAGCCGACGTTGGCACTGATCTTGCGCTGCAGGATGCCGCCGGACCCGCCGTGCAGCACGTGCCCGACGAACGCGCCGATGTCGGAAGGCCCGGCCGAGGGGACCAGGTAGTCGAGCACAGCGAAGCCGGTTACCAGCACCAGCCCGCTGGCCAGGATGAGAAGCGCGCGCCGCCAGGTGACCCGGATCCCGGCCACCGCGGCGAGCAGCAGCAGGAAGCCGGGCACCATCGCGATCGTGCCGCCGACCTTGGCGCCGAACCCGGGCCAGCCCGCGGCCACCACCACGAACAGCGCGATCGCGCTGACCGCCAGGACGGCCCGGCGGCGGCCGCCGGGCTCCGGCTCAGGACCGGCCGCGCCGAGCGCGGTAGCCGCCCAGGCGGCCAGCAGCAGGCCGGAGGCACCGTACACGCCCAGCGCGTTGTTGCCCACGCCGTAGAACCGGCCTGCCGCCAGCGCGGACAGCCCGAACGGGGTGCCCAGCTGCAGCCGGGACCCGGTCATCACGTCCAGGCCGATCACCGCCACGGTGACCGCGGCGACCACCCCCGGCGGCCCCAGGGCCTGTCCCGGAGCCCCAAGCCGGCTCGCGAGCCCCCGCATCCCGCCTGGCGGCGTTGTCGTCGTCGCCCATGGCTCCGCCATGGGCTCCTCCTCCGCCTTGCCAGCCGGGCGCGGGATGCCCGCTCCCTGATCGACCCGGGACTCCGGGACAGGCCCTAGCGGCCTGCGGCCCCACGGGCCGGCCAGCGCGACCACGGCGATGACCGCGGTCCACACCGCGGCCAGCCCGTACAGCAGGACGGCCGGGTGCGGCAGCAGCCACCAGGGCACCAGGCTGGCCAGGAAGGTAGCGGCCGGGACGGCCCCGGCGGTGACCCCGGCGATCGTGTAGGCGCGGCGGCGGCGCTGGCGCCGGGCCGGGTCCGTGCCCCGCAGCAGCAGCGCGAGCAGCGCGAACACCACGCCCTCGCCGAACCCGTAGATCAGGAAGAAGGCCAGCACGGTGGACCGGTACACCTGCGCCGCGGTGTCCTGCCCGGTCAGCCCGCGGACCACGGCGGCCAGGCTGGTGCCGCCGCGCGGGTCCGCGGTGACCGGCGAGCCGACCGTGGCGGACGGCACGGTCACGCCGCGCCAGCCGAGCACGGTCGGGGTGAGGTCGGTGATGAGCGTCATCCCCGGCTGCCGGGTGGACGCGGCGGCCAGCCGGCCGGCCTGGTAACCGGGGCCGGTCACGATCACCGCCCGCAGATGCGGCGCCGCGTCGTCGGCCAGCCCGGCCACCATCAGCCGTGCCCCGGCCGGCTGCTCCGCCGCGATCCGGCCTGCCGCGGCATCCGCGGCCCGCAGCGCGGCGGCACGGGCCGCAGGGGCGGCCGGGAGCGCGCCGAGATCGATCACAGTGAGCGGGCAGCGGGCCAGGACCTGGCGGGTCACCGCGGCGGCCGACGGCAGGTAGGAGCCGACGTGGCCGCCCGGGCCGGCCAGCGCCAGGGCCGCCCCCGGCCCGGCCGCGGTCGCGCACCCGCCAGGTCCGGCCGCCCGGGCGAGCAGCCCCCAGTACGGGTCATAGTGCAGCGGCTGGTTGGCGGACACGATCCGCCGCATCGCCGGGATCAGCGCGGGCATCCCCGCTGGCGCGCTGACCGGGGCTGTCGTGGCGGCGCGCACCACCGGCATTGCCGGGCAGGGCGCCGCGGGCCCGCCGCGGGCCGAGCCCGTCCCCGGTGCGAACGAGGGGTACTCCGCCGCCCGGGCGCCCGAGTTCAGCGTCAGCCAGCCGTCGGCCGGGCAGCTGCGGGTGTGCACCGCGGACACCACCAGCGACCCGGCCGACCCCTTCCTGGCCAGCCGCCACAGGGCCGGCGTCGCGGTGGCGGACAGGTCGGTCCAGCGCAGCCCGGGCAGTCCCACGACGATGACCGGGCCCGGCTCACCCGGCCCGCCGGCTGCCGCCGCGGCGCCCGCCGGTGCCGCCAGGCCCGCCAGCACGGCCCCGGCCGCGGCCAGCGCGGCCGCGCCCGCCGGAACGACCCGGCCCAGGCTCAATCTCACGCGGACCACCGTATCCGCGCCGCCGTGCCGATTTGCCCCAGCCTCCCGATCCCGCCGCCGCCGGCCACCGGCCCCCGGAATGGTTGGTGCCACCAACTAAATTAGTTGGTGGCACCAACCAACTAGTTGGTGTCACGAACCAGTTGGTTGGTGTCACGTACTAAGTGGTTGGTGCCACGAACCTTTTGGTTGGTGCCGCCAACTATCCTGGGGGGCGTCGGCGGTCCCGCTGGCCGGCGGCCGGGCGGCCAAACCCTCCGGCGGTATTGCCGCTGGCCAGGAGCGGCGGGGGCGGGAAGGCCGGGCTGGCGGTATTGAGGCTGCCGTGCCTGTCACCGGGACGATAACCTGGAGCCCGCGCACACCACGTGCCGCCTTCAACCCGCCTCGCGTAAAGGTCTCGCTGTGCCCACTGGCAAGGTCAAGTGGTATGACGCCGACAAAGGGTTCGGCTTCCTCACCCGTGACGACGGGGGTGAGGTCTTCGTGCACTCGTCCGCACTCGTGGGCAGCGGCACAGTGCTGCGGGCCGGCCAGCGGGTGGAGTTCGGGGTCGCGGAGGGCCGCCGGGGGACCCAGGCCCTGCAGGTCCGCGCGCTCGATCCGGCACCGTCGGTGGCCAAGACCGCCGCGAAGAGCCCGGACGAGATGGTTCTCATCGTGGAGGACCTGATCAAGCTGCTCGACGGTGTCTCCAACACCTACCGCCGCGGCAAGCACCCGGACAGCCGGGACGCCAAGAAGATCGCCGCCGTCCTGCGCGCGGTAGCCGACGACATCGACGCCTGAGCCGATCGGCGCCTGAGCCAAGAGCGGCCACCCTTCCGGTTAGACGGCCACCCGGGAGGGTGCGCGGCGGCCTTCCACGATGCGGTGGCGGCGCCGGGCCAGCAGGGTCAGCAGGGCCGCGGCCAGCCCGGCCGCGGCCACCGTCAGGCCGGCCACGCCGCTGGAGGTCAGCGACATGGCCAGGCCGGCCAGGCCGCCGGCCACCCAGGACAGCTGGTGCAGGGTCTCGGACGCGGCGAACGTGGACGAGCGGATCTCCTCGCCGGTCTCCTGCTGCAGGATCGAGTCCAGCGCCAGCTTGACCAGGGCCTGGCCCAGCGCGGCCATCGCGGCCACCACGAGCGCCGCCCAGAGGCCGAAGAACAGCGCGCAGCCGATGCACACCACGGTGGCCAGCCCCAGCATGCCGAACACCAGGACCTGCGGGGCCCGCGACTTCAGCCCCGCCCCGATCGCCGTGCCCAGGAACCCGCCCAGCGCGGCCGCGCCGATCATCTCGCCCAGCGCGACCTTGTCCGGCACCGACCCGAAGTGCACGGTCCGGAGCAGGAACGCCAGGAAGAAGATCATGAAGCCGGAGAACGCGCGCAGCGCCGCGTTGGCGCCCATCGCCTCGGCGACCGCCGGTCCCAGGGCCGGGAACCGCCACCGGCTCCGCCGCTCGCGCAGCGGCTGGGTGCCGCCAGGACCCACGTCCTGTTCGCCGGCCGGCGGCTGGCCGCCGGGCCCGGGCGGCACCGGCTCCGGGCCCTGCGGCCCGCGCTTGAAGACCACCGTGACCTGCTCGGACAGCGGGGTGTCCACCCCGTCAGGCAGCCGGAACGCCAGCACCATCGCGGCCAGGTAAATCAACGTCCCGATCCGCAGCACCCAGCCGGCCCCGGCCTGCCCGCCGCCGAGCAGCACGGCCAGCCCGGCCGCCAGCCCGGCCCCGGCCGTGGAGGCGATCAGCGACGCCAGCGACGACCTGGCGTTCGCGGTCACCAGCGTGATCTCGGCCGGCAGCAGCCGCGGCGCGATCGCGCTGCGGGTCACGCCGAACGCCTTCTGCAGCACGAGAACGCCGAACGCGGCCGGCAGCAGGGTCAGCGCGTCGTTGTGCGACACCGCCCCGGCCATCCCCCAGCACAGCAGGCCGCGGGCGAGCAGCGTGCCGGCCAGGATGAACCGCCGTCCCTGCTGAACCCGGTCCAGCAGCGGGCCGATGAACGGGGCCAGCACCGCGAACGGGGCGATGGTGATCAGCAGCGCGAGCGCCACCCGGCCGCGGGCCTGATCCACCGAGGCGCTGAAGAACAACGTGCCCGCCAGGGCCACCGCCACGAACGCGTCGCCCACGCTGCTGGCCGCGGTGAGCTCGATCAGGTTGGCCAGCCCGGTCCGGCCGGCCCCGCCCGCCCGGGTGAGCCGCCGCATCGCCCGTTTCGCGCCATTGCCGGCCCGGGCGCTGCCCCGGCCCACGGACCGTGCGGCCGAGACGGCTGAACGCCATCCCCCGCTGTCCCGCGAGCTCTCGCCAGGCCCGTGCATGCCTCCAGTATTCTGCCTCGCGCGGCCGGAAACGACAGTGCCTGCCGGCCGGGACGCCAGTGCCTGCTGGCCGGGATGGCATGGGCCCGGCGGGCGGGTAGCCTGCACTCCGGGGTTATCCGCACCCTGGCCGCCGCAGATGAGGAACAATTACCGACCGTGAGTCCTACCCGTACCCGCACCAGGGAGCCGGACCAGGCCTGCGCGCAGGCCGTTGACCAGGCCCGGGCGGCCGCCGCGGAGATCGCGGCAGCCGGCCAGGTCGGCGATCACCTGGGCGTTCAGGCCGACGGCGACCGTGTGGTCACGCACCTTTTCGCGTGCACCGATCCGGCTTACGAAGGCTGGCAGTGGGCGGTCACGGTGGCCCGGGCGTCCCGGGCCAAGGCCGTGACCGTCTGTGAGGTGGCCCTGCTGCCCGGCTCGGGCGCCCTGCTCGCGCCGGCCTGGGTGCCGTGGAGCGAGCGGGTCCGCCCCGGCGACATCGGGGTCGGCGACCTGATGCCGGCCAGCCAGGACGACGAGCGGCTGATACCCGCGGTCTCGCTGACGGGCGACGACGGGCTGCTGGACTGGGACGACGCGGCGGACTGGGCCGACGGCCTGGACCTGCTGGCCCTGATGACCTGGCCCGGCGCTCCGGTCGCCGCGCCCGGCGCGGACCCGGACGGCACCGGCGTGACCGGCGGCCCCGCCGACCACGGAGCAGGCCAGCGCGGTGCAGCCCGGCGATGGCCCGCCCGTCCCGGAACCCGCCCTTCCCGGCGACCCGCCGGAGACCGGCCGGGCCCGGGTGCTGTCCGCGGCCGGCCGGGACCTGACCGCGGACCGCTGGTACGCCGGTGAGCACGGGCCCCGCACGGCGCTGGCCCACGCCGCCCCGGCGCCCTGCCTGAACTGCGGGTTCCTGATCCGGCTCGGCGGCCCGCTGGGCCGGGCCTTCGGGGTCTGCGCGAACGAGTACGCGCCCGACGACGGCCGCGTGGTGTCCCTCGACCACGGCTGCGGTGCGCACTCCGAGGCGACCGCCCCGGCCGGCCCGTTCGCCGGCGCCGCGCTGGCCGCGGGCGACCCCGGCTACGACCTGGTGGACGCGGCCGGTGTCTCGCTGGCCGACACCGTCTTCGAGCCCCTCGACTAGGCCGGCGGAGCCCAGCACGGGAAGGCAGCGCCTCTAAGGCGGCCCGGAGCGAGCGGCTAGCACAGGCCCGCCGCTCCGCCGCCCGGGCCCGGGACCGCTTGAGCACCGGCACGTACCACAGCCCGAACAGGCCTTCCCCGACGCCGGCCACCGCGACCCAGATCCACCAGCGGTCCTGCCCGGGCAGCTGGCTGCGGACCGCAAGCAGCACGATCAGCGCCACCGCCCAGGCCGCCGTGAGCCCGCCCGCAATGAGCTGATCGGGCCCCTCGAGCGGAGGTGGTGCCGGATGCCGCTGGCTGGACATAGGATCCAGGTTAAACCCGCGGTCCGGCGGCAGCCCGTCCAGGCCGCCGGCCGTGCCGTACCGAAACCCGGGGCCGCCCGTGGCCCAGGGCCCACCACCCGTAACCCCGCCGACGGCGTCAGGAATACCGCTCTCCCGACTCCCGTTAGCAAGAGTAATGACTCGGGCTAAAAATTATGACGACAGCAGTGCAGAACAGATCGGACGCGGGCCTCGCCACGGCGCTGCGCATTTCGGTGAGCCGGCTGCGCGCCGGCTGCGGGTGGAGCGGATCGCGCAGGGCCAGGGCGATCATGCGCTGTCCGACACGCAACTGGCCGCGCTGGCCGCGCTGGAACGGCACGAGGCGATGAGCCCCGGCGAGCTGGCGGAGCACGAGAAGGTGCAGCCGCCCTCGATGACCAGGGTGATCGCAGCGCTGGAGGCGGGCGGCCTGGTGACCAGGATGCCCCACCCCACAGACCGCAGGCAGGTCGTGCTGACGGTGACCTCGGCCGGCCGGGACGTGGTGACCCAGGCACGCCGCCGCAAGGAAGCGTGGCTGGCGCTCCGGCTGAAGGAGCTGACCCCGCAGGAGCGGGCGACGCTGCGGGCGGCCGCGCCGATCCTGGAGAAGCTCAGCCAGTCCTGACCGGGCCGGGCCGCCAGGGCCGGATGTTCTCCTCCCTGCGGACCCGCAACTACCGGCTGTTCGCGGCCGGGCAGGTGGTGTCCAACACCGGCAGCTGGATGCAGCGGGTGGCGCAGGACTGGCTGGTCCTGCAGCTGACCCACGGCAGCGGCACGGCCCTGGGCATCACCACCGGGCTGCAGTTCTTCCCGATGCTGTTCAGCATGTGGGGCGGCATGGTCGCGGACCGCTACCCCAAGCGCCGGATCCTGATGGCCACCCAGGCCGCCATGGGCGGGCTGGCGCTGATCCTCGGCGTGCTGGCGCTGACCGGCACGGTGGCGATCTGGCACGTGTACGCGCTGGCCCTGCTGCTCGGCGTGATCACCATGGTGGACAACCCGACCCGGCAGTCGTTCGCGGTCGAGATGGTCGGCCGGGACGGCATGGCCAACGCGATCGCGCTGAACAGCGCGGTGTTCAACCTGGCCAGGATCGCCGGGCCCGCGGTGGCCGGGCTTGTCATCGCCGTTCTCGGCACGCCGGCCGCGTTCCTGGCCAACGCCGCGTCCTACGCCGCCGTGCTGGCCGGCCTGAAGCTGATGCGGCCCGGTGAGCTGCACACCGTGCCGCGGGCTCCGCGCGCCAAGGGCCAGCTGCGGGAGGCGGCCGGCTACGTCTGGTCCCGGCCGGACCTGCGGCTGCTCATGGTGCTGGTCTTCTTCGTGGCGACGTTCGGGATGAACTTCCAGGTCACCAACGCGCTGATGGCCACGCAGGTGTTCCACACCGGGGCCGGGGCGTTCGGCCTGGCGTCCACCGCGTTCGCGGTCGGGGCGCTGGGCGGCGCGCTGCTCGCGGCCCGGCGGGGCAAGCCCAGCCTGGCCTGGCTGCTGGTGATGTCGCTGGCGTTCAGCCTGACCGAGATCGCCGGCTCGCTGATGCCGGACTTCGTGCTGTTCCTGATCCTGCTCATCCCGACCGGGCTGACCCTGCTGAGCTTCAGCACGGCGGCGAACTCGGTAACCCAGCTGAGCACCACGGCGGCCATGCGCGGCCGGGTGATGGGCCTGTACATGCTGGTCTTCCTGGGCGGCACCCCGCTCGGCGGGCCGCTGGCCGGGTGGATCGCCGAGGCCGCCGGGCCGCGGGCCGCCACGCTGGCGGGTGGCGCGATCGCCCTGGTGTCCACGATGGTGGTGACCGTGCTGCTGGCCCACGCGCACGGGGCCAGGGCCCGGTCGCTGCCGCGGCGGGCGCTGGCGCGGGCGCGGCAGCACAGTCTGAGACTGCCGCTAAGGGTGCCGATGCGGCTGGTGACCGATAGTTCTGCTACGAATAGGTCATGACTGCCTACCTGGCCATAGATACCGGACAGACGATGAGGCCGACCCGGCGGTTAGGGTCATGAGGCGGCCATGAGGCTGTTCGTGGCCGTCACCCCGCCGGCCGACGCGCTGGACGAGCTGGAAGCTGCGGTCGCCCCGCTCCGTTCGTCCTGCCCCGATCTGCGCTGGACCGGGCGGCCGAACTGGCATGTGACGCTGGCCTTCCTCGGCCAGGTGGATGACGCCGTGGCCGACAAGCTGGGTCCCGCGCTGGGCGAGGCAGTGGCCGCAGAGCCGGCCGGCCTGGTTTCGCTGGGCCCGGCCGGCAGCTTCCCCAAGGACCGGGCCTGGGCCAACGTGCTCTGGGTCGACGTCAAGGATCAGGATGGGTTCCTGGCCCGGCTGGCGGCGACGGTCGGCGAGGTCGCCGGGAAGGTGGGCGCCCCGCCGGACCGGCAGAAGGAATACAAGCCGCACCTGACCCTGGGCCGGTGCCGTAACGCGGCTAAGGTCGGGCCGCTGGTGGCCAAGCTCGCCGGGTTCCGTGGCCGCCCGTGGCTGGCCGGGGAGATCCAGCTGTTCCAGAGCCACCTGCGGCCGCAGTGGCCCGAGCCGCGCTACGGGGACCTGGGCCGCTGGCCGCTGGCCGCCCACCGGGTAGCGCCGGCCTAGAGCCGCTCGATCACGTAGTCGAGGCAGGCGGTCAGGGCCTGCACGTCCGCCGGGTCGACGGCCGGGAACATGCCGATGCGCAGCTGGTTGCGGCCCAGGCTGCGGTACGGCTCGGTGTCCACGATCCCGTTCGCGCGCAGGACCCTGGCCAGCGCGGCCGCGTCCACGGACGCGTCGAAGTCGATCGTGCCGACCACCGCGGAGCGCTGCCCGGGGTCGGTCACGAACGGCGTCGCCACCGGCGACTTCTCCGCCCACGCGTACAGGTGCCCGGACGACTCCGCGGTGCGCGCCGTGGCCCACGCCAGCCCGCCGCGGGCCAGCATCCAGTCCAGCTGGTCGGCCATCAGGAACAGCGTCGCCACCGCCGGGGTGTTGTAGGTCTGCTGCTTGCGCGCGTTGTCGATGGCGGTGGGCAGCGAGAAGAACCCGGGGATGTACCGGCCGCTGGCGGCGATGCGCGCGGCGCGCTCCAGCGCGGCCGGGGACATCAGCGCCAGCCATAGCCCGCCGTCCGAGCCGAAGCACTTCTGCGGCGCGAAGTAGTACACGTCGAACTCGGCCGCGCTGACCGGCAGCCCGCCCGCCCCGCTGGTCGCGTCGACCAGCAGCAGCGCGCCCGGGTCAGCCCCGGGCACCCGGTGGATGGGCATGGCCACGCCGGTCGAGGTCTCGTTGTGGGTCAGCGCGTAGGCGTCCACCCCGGCCTCCGCCCGCGGTTCCGGGTGGCTGCCCGGCGGTGTGGCGAGAACCGCCGGCTCGTCCAGCCACGGCGCGGCCGCCGCGGCCTTGGCGAACTTGCCGGAGAACTCGCCGAAGACCAGGTGCTGCGACCGGCGGTCGAGCAGGCCGTGTACCGCGATGTCCCAGAACGCCGTGGTGCCGCCGTTGCCGAGCACGACCTCGTAGCCGTCCGGCAGGCCGAACAGCGCCGTGGCGCCCGCCCTGATCCGCTGGACCAGGGCGCGGACCGGGGCCTGGCGGTGCGAGGTGCCCAGCACCCCGGCGCCAGGCCCGGCCAGGGCGGCGAGCTGCTCGGGCCGGATCCGGGACGGCCCGCAGCCGAACCGGCCGTCCGCGGGCTTAAGACCGGCCGGGATCGTCAGGTCAGCGGTGGCGTCAGACATCCTTGTCCAGCACGTCGGCCGCCCCGTCGATGTCGCTGACCGGCCGGGACGGCGGGCCGACGTAGCGGGCGCTGGGCCGGACCAGCCGCCCGGTGCGCTTCTGCTCCAGGATGTGCGCGGCCCAGCCGGCCGTGCGCGCGCAGGTGAACATCGAGGTGAACATGTGCGAGGGGACCTCGGCGAAGTCGAGCATGATCGCCGCCCAGAACTCCACGTTGGTGGCCAGGACGCGGTCGGGCCGGCGGGCGTGCAGCTCGTCCAGGGCGGCCTTCTCCAGCGCCTCGGCGACCTCGAACCGGGGGGCGCCGAGCTCGCGGGCGGTCCGCCGCAGCACGCGGGCGCGCGGGTCCTCGGCCCGGTAGACCCGGTGCCCGAAGCCCATCAGCCGGTCGCCGCTGTCCAGCGCCTTCTTCACGTACGCGACGGCGTCGCCGGACTTCTCGACTGCCTCGATCATGCTGAGCACGCGGGCGGGCGCGCCGCCGTGCAGCGGCCCGGACATCGCGCCGACCGCGCCGGACAGCGCCGCGGCGACGTCCGCGCCGGTGGAGGCGATCACCCGGGCGGTGAAGGTGGAGGCGTTCATGCCGTGCTCGGCGGCCGAGGACCAGTACGCGTCGATGGCCTTGACGTGCCGCGGGTCCGGCTCGCCGCGCCAGCGGATCATGAACCGCTCGGTGATCGTCTTGGCCTCGTCCACCCGGCGCTGCGGCACCATCGGCTGGCCGGTACCGCGGGCCGACTGGGCCACGAAGGACAGCGCCATCACCGACGCGCGGGCCAGGTCGTCGCGGGCCTGCTCGTCGCTGATGTCCAGCAGCTGCCGCATGCCCCAGGCCGGGGCCAGCATGGCCAGCGCGCTCTGCACGTCGACCCGGACGTCGCCGGAGTGCACCGGGATCGGGTACGGCTCGGCCGGCGGCAGGCCGGGGAAGAACGCGTTGTCCACCAGCAGGCCCCAGACGTGCCCGTAGGACACGTGCCCGACCAGTTCCTCGATATCGACCCCGCGATAGCGCAGGGCGCCGCCCTCCTTATCGGGCTCGGCGATTTCCGTCTCGAACGCGACGACGCCCTCAAGCCCGGGAATGAAGTCGGACATCTGCGCTTCCTCCGTCTCCTCATCAGGGGCTGACCCGGCGGCCTGCCGTACGTTGCGGCCGCCGGGCGGTATGCCCAGCGCCCGGCCGCGGCGAGGGGGCCAGCCGGTCCATTCAACCGCGCGCGGGCGGCAATAAGCTAACCGCATGGACACCGCCGCTGGGCCCGGGACCGGTCAGGACGCGGATCCGGGCTTGCACCGGGACATGCTCGACCCCGACCCGGTGGCCCAGTTCTCCCGGTGGCTGGCCGACGCCGAGGCCGCCGGGCTGCCCGAGCCCAACGCGATGGTGCTGGCCACGGTGTCCGCGGCAGGCCAGCCGCGGGGCCGGACCGTCCTGCTGAAGAGCCACGACACCGACGGCTTCGTGTTCTACACCAACCGCACCTCGCGTAAGGGCACCGACCTGGCCGCCGTGGCCCGGGCCTGCCTGACGTTCCCCTGGTATGCGCTGCGCCGCCAGGTGATCATCGAGGGCGCGGTGCAGGAGCTGAGCACGCCGGACAGCGAGCCGTACTTCCGCAGCCGCCCGCGCGGCTCCCAGCTGGGCGCCTGGGCCAGCCGCCAGTCCACGGTGATCGGGTCCCGGGACGAGCTGGAGAAGCGGTACGCGGAGCTGGAGCAGCGGTGGGCCGGGGAACCGGTGCCGATGCCGGATTTCTGGGGCGGTTACCGTGTCGTGCCCGCCGCGATCGAGTTCTGGCAGGGCCGGGTGAACCGGCTGCACGACCGGTTCCGCTACCGCCGCGGCGGCGACGCCTGGGTCATCGAGAGGCAGGCCCCGTAAGACTGCTAAACAAGCCCGCCGACCAGGACATTTGCCTGCGGTCTCGCATCTGCGTAGGGATTACGGGCGGCGGAGCATAGCATCAGTACGGACGGGAGGCCACCTTGACCGCGCACGGGCTCATCGACACCACGGAGATGTACCTCCGCACCATCTTCGAGCTGGAGGAGGAGGGCATCGTCCCGCTGCGCGCCCGCATTGCCGAGCGGCTGTCGCAGAGCGGCCCCACGGTCAGCCAGACCGTCGCGCGGATGGAGCGTGACGGGCTGGTCCGGGTCGAGGGTGACCGGCAGCTGGCGCTCACCGGCGCGGGCCGGGACCTGGCCGTCCAGGTCATGCGCAAGCACCGGCTGGCGGAGTGCCTGCTGGTCTCGGTGATCAAGCTGCCCTGGGAGCAGGTGCACGTGGAGGCCTGCCGCTGGGAGCACGTGATCTCCGACGACGTGGAGCGGCGGCTGGTCGAGCTGCTCGACTACCCGGTCCGCTGCCCGCACGGGAACGTGATCCCCGGCCTGGCCGAGCTCGGCGTGCCGGAAGACGCCCAGAAACGCGCCGTGTCAGCCAGCCAGGAAGACGCGGTGGCCATGACGAAAGTGGCATCTGCGCACGAGTTGGCCGTTATCGTCCGGCGGATTAGTGAGCAGGTCCAGAGCGACCCGGATCTGATGCTTAAACTCAAGGAAAGTGGCATACAACCGGGACGTCAGGTAACGCTCTGCGCGAGCGATGACTGTGTGCGGGTGACCGATGCGGATGAAACCGGCAGGGCGTCAGAGCTTCCTCGGGACATCGCCTCGCATGTGTTCGTTACCCGGGCGTAGCTCGTGCGGAACCAGCCCCCGTGGCGGCGTAGTCCGTGGTCAGCGCGGTCTGGCAGCCGACAGGTGAGGCGCCAGGCAGGCCCGCTCCGGCTGGCCGACGAGCTCGCCACGGTCAGCCCGCTGGCCCCGGCCGATGTCCTCGAGGACGCCGAATCGGCCATTGTGGTCACCGACCGGCTGGGAAACCTGCAGTACGCAAATGCGTTTGCGGCCGGGCTATTTGGCTTTCCTGATGATCCGCGTCATCTGACCGGCCGGTCGCTGCTTTCGCTGGGATTCGAGGAAGGCGATCTGCAGAAGGCCAGCGAGCTGGAAGGGCAGGTTCTCGGCGGGCACGCCTGGGAGGGCACGTTCGCGATCCTGCGCGGCGACGGCAGCCGGGTGTTCGTGCGGGCCCAGGCGGTGCCGCTGCGGCCGGCGGGCGGCGACATCACCGGCATCGTGATCATGGCCCGCGAGGCGACCCGGCGGGCCAGCCTGCGCGAGCGGGAGCAGATCAAGCTGCTGGAGCGGATCGGCGAGCGGCTGTCCGGGTCGCTGGAGTTCGGCGCGACGTTACGGCACGTGGCGGAGACCCTGGTGCCGCAGTTCGCCGACCACTGCCTGATCGACCTGCTGCGCGGTGACCGGCTGGTCCGGCAGATGCAGCTGCACTCCCGCGGCTGGATGCCGCCGCCGGGCACCTGGGCCCAGATCGGCGAGCAGATCACCTACCCGCCCGGGCACTTCTGCCACCAGGCGATGACCTCGATGCAGACCGTGGTCGTGGCCGACATCGGCACCAGCCGGAGCCCGGCCCCCAGCGCCGCGTCGCTGGCCACCGGCGACGACGTCGGCCTCCGGTCGGTGATCGCGGCCCCGCTGATCGTCCGCGGCTCGCTGCTCGGCGTGATGAGCCTGGCGCTGTCCGCGCTGACCGAGCGGGAAGAGCCGGCCTACGGGCCCGAGGACGCCGGGTTCCTGTCCGCGATCGCCAGCCGGGTGGCGATCGCGATCGACAACGCGATGCTGTTCGAGGAGGAGCGGCGCACCGCGCTGGCCTTCCAGACCAGCCTGCTGCCGGATGACCCGCCGCCGGTCGACGGCCTGGAGGTGGCCTACAAGTACGTGCCCGCCAAGCCGCTGGCCGATCGTGGGCAGGGCATCCAGACCCAGGTCGGCGGCGACTGGTACGACATCATCCCGCTGTCCGCGGGCCGGGTCGGCATCGTCATCGGGGACGTCGAGGGCCGCGGCGCGCGGGCCGCGGCGATCATGGGCCAGCTGCGGGCCGCGCTGCGCGCGTTCGCCCAGGACGACAAGCCGCCCGCGGAGATCCTGCGGCGGCTGGACGACTGGTGCCGGACCATCGGCCCGTCCGGCGCGCAGGCGCACGGCTTCGCCGCCGGGGACCCGCCCACGGCCAGCTGCACCTACCTGGTGTATGACGCCTGGGCCAGGACGCTGTCCTTCGCCAACGCCGGGCACGACGCGCCGCTGCTGGTCACCGGGGCGGACGTGGGCCAGCTGCCCATGGAGCACAAGGGCCTGCTGCTGGGCGTGCGCGGCCGGGGCATCGCCGGGGTGCCGACCTACCAGGAGGAGACCCGGCGGCTGGAGCCGGACTCCACGCTGGTGTTCTACACCGACGGGCTGACCGACCGGCGGTCCCGGTCGGACGGGACCGGCCACTACACCGAGGCCGAGGCGCTGCAGATGCTCTGCCAGGCGGTGCGGGCGACCGCCCGCGGCAGCGTCGAGGACGTGGCCGCGGCCGCTGAGCACGCGGTGCCCGGGGACATCGACGACGACATGGCGATCGTGGTGATCCGCACCTCGCCGGACGACCTGGCCTCCTGGGAGGGCCGGTTCCTGGCCGAGCCGATCCGGGTGTCCGAGGCGCGGCGGCTGGCCTACCAGACGTTCCTGCGCTGGGGCATGGAGGCGGGCCAGACCGACCTGGCCTGCCTGCTGGTCTCCGAGGTGGTCACCAACGTGGTGCTGCACGCCGCCGCGACCCAGCCGCGGCGCAGCGAGTTCCTCCGCCCGGCGATCGACCCGGAGGCCGGCCCGGATCCGCTGCTGGCCGAGTGGCCCGGCGGGCTGCTCGCCGTGCTCGAGGAGGACGACGGCCACGGCCCGGGCGGCGGCAAGGAGTTCACCTTGCGGCTGCGGCGCGGCGAGAGCGCGGTCTGGGTCGAGGTGTTCGACACGGACCTGCGGCTGCCCCGGCTGGGCTCGGCCAGCGAGAACGACGAGGGCGGCCGCGGCCTGTACCTGGTGGACCAGCTGGCCAGCCGGTGGGGGTCCCGGCCGACCACCGACGGCAAGGCCGTCTGGTTCGAGATCCCGCTGCGGGAGGCCAGCGCCGCGGGCTGAGGCAGCGAGCCCAGCCGGTCAGCGAGCTCAGTGGGTCGAGGCGGCCCACATCGCGAGCACGACGATCGCGAAGCCCGCGATGATCGCCGCCCACGTGCCGCCGGTGACCCTGAAACCCATCCTGCGCCGGGCCCGGGTCAGGAAGAGGGCCGCCAGGAAGGCCAGGAAGAACAGCAAGATCAGGCCTGACGTCATCCGTTCCTCCCGGGGTGCTCACCTTCGAGCATAAGCCCGGTATGGCGGGGTTAGACGCGAGGCGGGGCGCAGCCGGGTCTATGGTCGGCAACCGAACCGGGCGGTAACCTCGTAACAGACCGGGCGAATCCGGCAGGCCTCAGCACGCCCTGGGGCGGCGGCCCGGTTACCCCGTGCCGCTGGGCGGCGGCCAGGCCGATGGAGGGCATTGTGGCGGAAGCATTCATCGTCGAGGCGGTACGGACCCCGGTCGGCAAGCGGAACGGCGGCCTGTCCGGCGTGCACCCCGCGGACCTGGCCGCGCACACGCTGCGCCAGGTGGTCGAGCGCAGCGGGGTGGACCCGGCCGCGGTCGACGACGTGGTCATGGGCTGCGTCATGCAGGTCGGCCCGCAGACCATGGACATCGCCCGGACCGCGTGGCTGTCGGCGGGCCTGCCCGAGTCGGTGCCCGGCGTGACCATCGACCGGCAGTGCGGCTCGTCCCAGCAGGCCGTGCACTTCGCCGCGCAGGGCGTGCTGTCCGGCACCCAGGACCTGGTCATCGCGGCGGGCGTGGAGAGCATGAGCGTGGTGCCGATGGGCACCTCGGTGCGCCTGCCGCTGGAGAAGGGCCTGCCCGGGCCGTTCGGCCAGGGCTGGAAGGAACGTTACGGCGACACCGAGATCTCCCAGTTCCGCGGCGCCCAGCTGATGTGCGAGAAGTGGGGCATCAAGCGGGAGGCGCTGGAGGAGTACTCGCTGGAGAGCCACCAGCGGGCGATCATGGCCATCGACGAGGGCCGGTTCGCCGGGCAGATCGCCCCGATCGCGGGCGTGGAGAACGACGAGGGACCGCGCCGGGACACGACGATGGAGAAGATGGCCGGGCTGGCCCCGCTGCGCGAGGGCTGGGAGATCACCGCCGCGGTTGCCTCGCAGATCAGCGACGGAGCCGGCGCCGTGCTGATCGCCTCGGAGGCGGCGGTGAAGGCGCACAACCTGACCCCGCTGGCCCGGATCCACGCGCTGTCCGTGGTCGGCGACGACCCGGTGTTCATGCTGACCGGGCCGATCCCGGCCACCGGCAAGGCGCTGGCCCGGGCCGGGCTGACCGTGGACGACATCGACGTGTTCGAGGTCAACGAGGCGTTCGCCCCGGTGCCGATCGTCTGGGCGCAGGAGACCGGTGCCTCGCTGGAAAGGACCAACCCGAACGGCGGGGCGATCGCGCTCGGCCACCCGCTCGGCGGGACCGGCGCGATCCTGATGACCAAGCTCGTGCACGAACTGCACCGCACCGGCGGCCGGTACGGGCTGCAGACGATGTGCGAGGGCGGCGGCCAGGCCAACGCCACGATCGTCGAGCGGCTCTGAGCTGCGGGGCTCGCGCCCCCGGAACCGTATAACTAAAAAATCATCAGCCGGCTGGGGCCGGGCTGCCTCCTGGAGGCGGCCCGGCCCCAGCACTGTCAGGCCCGGGCGAAGGTCCGGGGCTGGGCTGGCGGTCGCAAGGAATATGCAAATTAAGTTAGAGGTTTGCTAGTATCGAGTACGGAAGTTACCTGGAGATCTGGATACTGGTCCTGGTCCCGGTACTCAGATGGAGGTGAAAGACATGCTGCTCACAACGTTCGATCCGTTCGCTGAGTTTGACCGTCTGGCCCGTGGGGCGTTCGGTCCGGCCAGGGGCGCCCGGGTCTCGCCGGCCGTCCGGATGGACGCCATCCGGCGCGAGCACGACGTGCAGCTCCGGTTCGACCTGCCGGGCATTGACCCCGCCAGCATCGACGTGACCGTGGACCGCGGCGTGCTGTCCGTCAGCGCCAAGCGGGACGAGGAGTACGCCGAGGGCGAGAAGCCGTTCATCCGCGAGCGGGTGATGGGTTCCTTCACCCGGCGGATCCGGCTGGCCGACACCGTGGACGCCGACCGTATCGAGGCCGCGTTCGACGCCGGCGTGCTGACCGTCACGGTCCCCGTCGCGGAGACCGCGAAGGCCCGCAAGGTGGAGATCACCAGCGGCGCCAAGGCGGAGATCACCGCCTGACGCAGCGATACGCTAGCCGGGCCCGGCGGTCTTGTGCCGCCGGGCCCGCACTCGTCTACGGAGCCAGCCGTGCCGTCATTGCCCATGGATGACGAGAACCTGCCGCTGTTCACCGTCGGCCAGGTATCGGACATGCTGGAGATCCAGCAGGCCTTCCTGCGCCGGCTCGACGAGCACCGGGTGGTCATGCCCTCCCGGTCCGCGGGCGGCCAGCGCCGCTACACGCGCCACGAGATCACCGTCGTGCGGTACGTCGTTGACCTGGTCGGCGAGGGGATGACGCTGGCCGCCGTGCGCCGGGTCCTCGAGCTCGAGGCCCAGGTGCGCGCGCTGGAAGCGGAGCGTGACGCGCTCCGCGAAGCCGTCGCCCAGCTCGGGGAGACCGTCGCCCGCCTGGAGCGGCGCTGGGCGCAGCGGCAGGAACCGTGAACCACTGAAACCGGGCCGGCCCGGTTGCCTGCTGAGGGCTGACCGTCAGCGGGTGACCGGGCCGCCTGCGTGCCGGTGAACGTTGTCGTGCTTGGACGGGCCCGGCTCGGCCGGGGCCACCCAGCGGCCCGGGGCGGACGGGTCGACGACGCCGGCCTCCAGCCAGGTGTACCGCCCGGCGAGGACCCGCCGGGCCAGCGCGGTGTCCGCGCTGTCGGTGTTGGACCACAGCTGGGCGAACAGCTCGTCGCAGCGCCGCCGGGCCTGCTCGCAGTAGGCGCTGGCCAGCTCGGCGGAGGTGCTCCCGCGGCCCTCCTGCTCGGCCGCTGTGGTGTCGGTCTGGGCGCGGGTGCAGGCCGCGGACATCGCGAACAGCTCGGCGCCGATGTCCACGATCCGGCCCAGGAACCCCTGCTTGCGCTCCAGCCGGCCCTGCCAGCGGGCCATGCCGTAGAACGTGGACCTGGCCAGCTTGCGGCTGGCGCGCTCGACGTAGCGCAGGTGGCCGGCCAGCGGGCCGAACTCGGCGTACGCGCGGGGCTGCTGGCCCTTGCCGGTCATCAGGGTGGGCAGCCACTTGGCGTAGAACTCGCCGGCCCTGGCGGCGGCCCTGGCGCGCTGTTTCGTGGCCACGCCCGGCTCGATCAGCTCGCCGGCCGCCGACAGGTGCGCGTCGACCGCCTCGCGGGCGATGAACAGCCGCATGATCTCCGAGGAGCCCTCGAAGATCCGGTTGATCCGCATGTCCCGCAGCATCTGCTCGGCGGGCACCCCGCGCTCGCCGCGTGCCTCCAGTGATGCGGCGGTCTCGAAGCCGCGGCCGCCGCGGATCTGGACGAGCTCGTCCACGATCCGCCAGCCCATCTCCGAGCAGTACAGCTTGGCCAGCGCGGCCTCGATCCTGATGTCCTGCCGGTGCGCGTCGGCAAGCTGGCTGGACAGCTCGACCACGGCCTCGAGGGCGTAGGTCGTGGCGGCGATGAACGCGATCTTCCTGGCGACCGCCTCGTGCTCGCCGATCGGGCGGCCCCACTGGACCCGCTCGGCGGACCATTCCCTGGCGATCTTCAGGGCCAGCTTGCCGGCCGCGGCGCAGCTGGCGGGGAGGGAGAGGCGGCCGGTGTTGAGCGTGGTGAGGGCGATCTTGAGGCCCTGGCCCTCGTTGCCGATGCGGTTCCCGGCGGGGACCCTGACCTGGTAGAACCTGGTGACCCCGTTCTCCAGGCCGCGCAGGCCCATGAACTGGTTGCGGCGCTCGACCGTGATGCCGTCGGCGGTGCCCTCGACCACGAACGCGGTGATGCCGCCGCGGTGGCCGTCGCTCCTGGGGACCTGGGCCATGACGACGAGGAGGTCGGCCACGACGCCGTTGGTGGTCCAGAGCTTGACGCCGTTGAGGACGTACTCGGAGCCGTCCGGTGACGGCTCGGCGGTGGTGGCGAGTCTGGCCGGGTCGGAGCCGACGTCGGGCTCGGTGAGCAGGAACGCGCTGATCTCGCCGCGGGCGCAGCGGGGGAGGTACTGGTTTTCTGGTCGTGGCGTGCCGAAGAGGGCCAGCGGCTGCGGGACGCCGATCGACTGGTGCGCGGACAGCAGCGCGGCGACGGCGGGGGAGGCCGAGCCGACGATCATCAGAGCGCGGTTGTAGTAGAGGTAGGACAGGCCCAGGCCGCCGTACTCGCGCGGGATCTTGATGCCGAAGGCGCCGAGTTCGGCGAGGCCGGCCACGGTCTCGTCGGGGATGCGGTCGTCGCGCTCGATGGCGAGGCCGTCGATGCTGGTTTCGGTGAATGCTGTGAGGGCGGCGCAGAACTCCTCGCCGCGGCGGGTCAGGTCGGGGTCCGCGGCGGGCGGGGGATGGATCAGGTCCAGCTGGAAGTCGCCGAGGTAGAGCTGCTTGCCGAAGCTGGGCTGGGTCCAGGATTGCTCGCGGGCCGCCTCCGCGACCTGGCGGGCCTCCCGCTCCGTGACCTGGCGGGTCGCCTGCTGGGCGGTTGCTGGGGTCTGCTCGGTCATAGCCGCCGTCCTCGTCCCTGCGCGCCGTATTGCTGAGTTGCTCTGACACCTGCCCCGGTTTACCGAGGGGTAACGTGCGGACCGGTTAGACGTCGGTGCGGTGGAAGTTCAGGTAGGAGCGGGACGGGGTTGGCCCGCGCTGGTCCTGGTAGCGCGACCCGTAGACCGGCGAGCCGTACGGGTGCTCGGCCGGTGAGCTGCACCGGAACAGGCAGAGCTGGCCGATCTTCATGCCCGGCCACAGCTTGATCGGCAGCGTGGCCACGTTCGAAAGCTCGAGCGTGACGTGCCCGGAGAAGCCGGGGTCGATCCAGCCCGCGGTGGAATGGGTGAGCAGGCCGAGCCGGCCGAGCGAGCTCTTGCCCTCCAGCCGGCCCGCGACGTCGTCCGGCAGCGACACGAGCTCGTAGGTGGACCCGAGCACGAACTCGCCCGGATGGAGGATGAACGGTGCGTCGCCGGACGCCTCGACCAGCCGGGTCAGGTCGGGCTGCTCAACCGCCGGGTCGATGTGCGGGTACCTGTGGTTCTCGAACACGCGGAAGAACCGGTCCAGGCGGACATCGATGCTCGCGGGCTGGATGAGTTCGGGCGAGTACGGGTCCAGCTTCACCCGGCCCGACTCGACCTGAGATTTGATGTCGCGGTCGGAGAGCAGCACAGTGGGAACCTACCGCGTCCGGTACGATGTCGTCTCGGGCCAGCAGGAGGCGGCCCCGGCCAGGCGCCGGGCCCTGAGGCTGATCCACGCGGGTGTAGTTCAATGGCAGAACATCAGCTTCCCAAGCTGACAGTGCGGGTTCGATTCCCGTCACCCGCTCCCACTCCCCCAGCCCAGCTCACGGGCATGATCACCACTTGCTGACCATCAGTCATTGACCTGTTGCTGGTCTTCGTGCCCGTTCCGTACCCGATCCCGTTCGGCCACGGCGCGCGTCGCCAGGTCAGAGGCCAGGCCCGAAGGGCCCGCAGCGAACTTCAGCGCAGCACAGGCGCCATCCTTGAGTCTGATCTTTCCTGCGCAAACTCTGGTTCCAGCCGGAAGGATGAGTCGAATCCGCAGCGGTTGACATCCCGGCAGAACACCAGTAACGCTACTGCAATGTCGATTCGTAAGGAAAGCCTGGGGGCCTAAGATGGCTGTGCTCGGTATTGTCCTCGGCATCGTAGGGACCATTGCCGGGGCATTGCTTGGCAACTATCTGTCAGTTCGGCAGCAGAAGCTAAACTGGCGACGAGAGGATCAAAGGCGACTCCTCCTGCGGGAGAACGCAGAGCGCATCGATTTCTCTGTCGAGGTACGCTTCGTGAGCCGGCACGGTGAAGACTGGCTCGTCGAATTGGCCGCGATGCTCGATAACAAAGGTCTGGTACGGTACGTGACTAGCGAGTTTTCCTTTGAACTACGTTGTCTCTACCCGGAGGATTCACTGAATGCCGGAGGGGCAGATATTGGCGGTCAGGTCAGTATCCCACATGTTGTAGCCACAGGTTCATGGCTACCGGGCACCTGGGCCGCGACTGTGATCGAGCCCGGTCTTACAACCCGGTATAGCTATGTGGCGAGCGTGCCGCGACGGGCGACAGTGGTGCTGTTGCATGGAACCTTCCTCTACGAACCTGGAGAGGACAAGGTTCGCCATACTGCGGAGTCCTTCCAAGCGGTCCCTCAGGACTAATCACCAGTGAGCCGGGCTATGCAGTGTGCCGCGCGCAGGTACTGACCACTAAGGCATGACAAGCCAGTTCCCAAGCTGACAGTGCGGGTTCGATTCCCGTCACCCGCTCCACCAAGGTCCCAGCTCAGGGTATGCCCCGGTGGTGACGATCATTAAATGACTTCGCGCCGACGGAGGCAATCGAACAGCTCGGTCGTTGCCGGAGCCGGCGCCACGTCGAGTTCTGTGCGCAGGGCAGCGACACAGGAGCGGTATTGCCGAAGAGCCAACTGCACTTGGCCTTGCCGGCTATAGCATCGCATCAATCGACAATGGGCGTCCTCCCGGCAATCGTCACAGGCCAGAAGCTTCAGGCATACCGCGACGCAGCCGGGGTAGTCACCTGAGTTCAAGCGCAAAGCGCCAAGCCGATCGAGTGCATCGAGATAGCAAAGACGCAGGTGCTCCCGAGTAACTGTCGTCCAATCCTCGTAGGGGTCGTCGGCAAGAAACTCGCCCTGATAAAGCCAGGTCGCAGCCTCGAACGCTTCCGCTGCCTCTACAAGTTCTCCACTAACGAGGTGCTGATGAGCAGCTTTTAGCTGTTCCTCGAAAGCTTCAATATCAACCCAGATGTCGAGCCTTGGGTCAATAAAGTAAGCCTGGTCCTGATGGATTACCACTGCGGTGTCGCCGACCGCCGGGCGCAGGGACTGGCGAAGCCCATGGATCGCCACGTTGAGGCTGTTGCGAGCGGCGTCCGCCGATACCTCGGGCCAGAACATGCTCATGAGCCGATCCCGTCGCACCTTGCTGTGATGGTTGACGACGAGGTATTCGAACACTGCGCGGCCCCGCCCCGATGACCACATCTCGACCGGGCGGTCCTGAAAGGCAACCCGCAGTTCACCAAGCAGGTGGGCGGTAATGTCGGGTGTTATCTTGCGCACGGTAGTGCGCATCACAGCAGGCCTCGGGAGAGACTCCAGCCTGTGGGCGCCGGGCAGGGCAAGGGACGATGCTGGGGCAGGTGGAAGCGGCGCACCACGAGCTCCAGCGATCAGAGCCGGGTTGCTCGGGGGCGCGCGTCCTGTCAAGTCAGATGATTTGCGGGCAAACCGGACCAACCGGCGACGCCACCAGGGGGCGGCGGCGTGCTTACCGATGTAGCGTGGTTCGGCAATGCGTCCGGCGACCGGAAAGTTGCGGGCCAGAGTCTGACCCAGCCGGGCCAATGTCACCCAGGAGCCCGTGCTCGCAAGGTCACAGGCGACATTAACGGCCGTGTCGGCGGCGCGGTCGACCTCTTTGGCTTCCATATACAACTCGAGCGCTCGATCCTCGGCACCCTGGCTGGAGACGTACTCGGCCAGGATGGTGAGTGAGGCGGGATCAATGTCCCCGCTTCCTCCTGCGGACCGCAACGGAGCACGCCAGGCCGGGCTGAGCTGCTGCCAGCCCTCGGCGAGATCAAGCCACCAGGGCTCATTTCGAGGAAGCGCGGAGATCCCCAGAGCACTTGCCATGGCCGGGTGCCAGACGCCAAGCCGGCTGGCGCCAGCCAGAGAGATGAGACTGTGGCGGTCGGCGCGCCCAAGCAGGTGGCGGCCGAGTGCGCTCAGCAGGTCCTGGGTGTTGCCCGCCCTCGTCATGGCGGCGCGAAAAACCTCCGGCCCGAGGATCGCGGTAGCCGAGAACGCAGCTTCCAAGGCGCCGGCTGCGCCATGGGTAAGGGCAAAACTCCGGTCAAGGATGGCCGCAGAAAGGCCGGGTGCAAAGGCTTCAGCCAGAAGCGTTACGTCACGGCGATCCAGCTGGAGATGAGACCACCCGAGCACCTGGCCGTGTGGATCCAGGCGTCGCGGGTCCCACTCCGTGAAGCTGATCAACAGGACGTCGAGACCCCTCGGCAAGTGGGGCAGGAAGGCCGACACGAGCATGTCAAGACTGGCGGGGCAGCCGGCCTCAAGATGTTCCGCGCCCTCCAGCACTAGCACCGTTGGTGGGACCGTGGCCGCCACCAGCCAGTCGGCCAGCAGTTGATATCCAATCCGCCACTCGCCATGGCGGGCATGGCGGGCCACATCCTCGGCGATCCCTTGCGATACTTCCGCGTCCAATCTCGCCGCTGCGCCGAGCAAAGTGACAAGCAGGGCGCCAGGATCAGCATCAGCGGTCTGGACGCGAATCCACAGGACTTGGGCATAACGCTCCTGGACGACCGTTGCCACCTTGCCGAGGGCCAGGAAGTCCGGGGGCGCTGCTAGTGCGGTCAGCCCGACTCTCGCCATTCGCTCGACCGTCGGCCAGCTCGGCATCGTCAGCCATGGGTGCGGGACGAGGTAGGTCCCCGCCAGCCGTTCCGAACAGCTAAATGCCATGGCCGCGAAGTCCCCCCGGACGAGCGGGCTAGTCGTCTTTCCCCTGTGCACCCGTTCTTGACACAGCTGTCATGGTCCCGGACGGGTTGTCACACAAATTCGGTATAACTCAAGACGAGCACCCTTGTCGAGATTTTCTGGACATGCAAGCATCATGCTGGCGGCCCTGGCATGGGACCTGCCGGCTGGCAGCTACCTCACAACCGGGCGTAGGCGGGTGCCGCGTACCAGGTCAGCGGGCATTTGGCCGCGGTGCTGGCCGGGCTGCGCGGCTGCCGGAACGCCGGGGTCGTCCTGTCACCGGGCTGGAGCACTTAATTTCAGCGATGCGCAGATTAAGCGCTCAGCGCACGTCGGTTAAGTGCCGCTTCGCCGGCCGGAGCGCTTAATCTCGGCGATGCGCAGGTTAAGCGCTCAGCCTCACGTCGGTTAAGTGGCGCTTACGACGATCGGGCTGCCGGGGCACCCCGGACGACTGGGAACCGAGAAAGATCTAGTTCCGGTCGCTCGCCACCTCATCGAGGAGGAGAAGATGAAAGCATGGCCGGTATGCCCGCAGAATCAGAATTTCAGTGTCCTGACCGGATTCCTCACTCCAGGATCTGATACCGGTCCAGGGGCGCTGGATGGCAGCATCTCATTGGACGTGCTCGACCCGACCGAGGGCGGACGAGAAGGTCCGGGCCGTAGAGACGACCGACCGCTGGGACCTCTTGGTGCGATGGTGCGTCTGCGGCCGCTTCGCCGACTTGGTAAGCGGCTGCTGGTGCGTGCAGGTCTTCCTGGACGACATCGATGGCGTCGAAGCCAGCAGGGCGTAAGACCGGCCGGATCGGCTCGGCGAAGGTGTCCGCGGATGACGGGGAAGAGGTCTCCGAAGGAGAAGATACTACCAAGTTCTGTTTCGAGCACAGGTTCGAATTCAGGCCGCCCGGCCCGGCCCAGGCCGGTGTCTACGACCTCGTCGTCGTCATCACCCTGTCCAACCGTGACTGTGACGACCCGGCCCGTACGGTTCAGGACATGGTGGGTTGGGCGGTGATCCCCGTCCTGGTCTTCTTCGACGAAAAGGCGCCGTTCTGCCCGAGCTGACCGTGGCCGTGACCGGGACCCGGGCGTCAAGCCTCAGGTGACTTGCCACCACTGGATGAGGCGCTCCGGGTCCCGGGCAGTGGCGTCCGAGACTGGCCCCGGGTCAGGAGCTTCATAGGTCAGCACTCAGCGTGACCGCCGGTTCGGCAGGCCTAACTGCCAGAGCAGGAGCACCAAATGACGCAACCTGGTGACCCCAAGTCCAGCAGCACCGGGCGGCCTGGCGACGACTTCCGGAAGATCGACGGCGTAGGCCGTAGATTCGAACAGCGCCTCTGGGATGCTGGGATTTTCACGTACAGAGACCTGGCGCAGCGCACCCCGGAAGAAATCGCCGCGGTCCTGGCACCCATGGCTGGGATATCCCCGGAACGCATATCCAGCCAGGCGCGTGAACTCGCAGGGTCTCCACCCGAGGCACCGGTCCCGCGCCAGCACTATGCGGCCTTCCACGTCGAATTCCTTCTCGAGTCCGACAACAGCGTCCGCCGCACCAAAGTTCATCAGCACCAAACGGACGCCCGAGACGCCTGGCCAGGATGGGATGAGGAGCGATTGCTCTCCTTCCTGCGCGACCGGATACCGCTGCCCGCCGCGCCAGCTCCTGCCGATGCGCCCGGTGCTGAGCCGGCTCATGCACAGACAGGAGATCAGGAGCCTGCAGACGCCGGGCCCGCACCTGCGAGCCAGCCGTCAGCCCGCGTTCCCGACCGCTTGCCGTCCTTGTCCCTGAGCATCGAGGAACTAGCGGCTATCCGCGATGGTCAACGTAGCTCCGTCCTGAACCCCAATGAGCCGCTTTCCGTGCGCCTCACCATGCGCATCAACCCAATCGACACGCCTATCCATGACACTTTTGACTTCTCTGCGACAATCGTTGCCCGGAGGTTCGCCGGTCACGATCGCTTGCTTCTGGGAACCACTCATGGGGCGGTTCGCGCACGCGACCCGGTATCAGCCGAGGTGACGGGACCGGCCCTGCCCGCTGATCTCTACCGCCTGCTGGCAACGGTGGAGATCTACCCTGCTAATCACTCCCCAGAAGAGCCACCTCTCTACCGGATGCGTGCCTCTGGGGATTTCATGCGGGTCACGGATACTCCGGTGGGGTCCGCCGCGGCGAGCCACACAGGTGCGTAATGATCTCGACGGCCATCGCTGGCGATCATCTGCTGACAGGAACCCTGGCAGGTTCGGGCCTTTGCTCCCTTAGCTTCCGGCGGCGAGCCCGAGCGCTCTTAGCTGGATGGCCGCCTCACGGCGGGTTCTGACGTTCAGCTTGAGGAGGATGGCCGCGACGTGGGTTTCCACGGTCCGGACCGATAGGACCAGCCGGCTGGCGATCTCGGCATTGGTGAGATCGTCGACCAGCAGCCGGGCGACGTTTGCCTGCTGTCGGGTCAGCCCGGCAAGGTTGCCGCGGGTGGTTGAGACGGGGCCGCGCGGGATGCGGGCGACGCCGCGTTCCTTGAGCCGTGTCCGGATCTGGTGGGCGAGCGGCTCAGCGCCGATCGTGTTGAGGATGGTCAGCGCCTCGAGCAGGTCGCTGGTCTGCGGGCATTGCGCTAATGCGGCCGCGCGTTCGTATGGGCTTCCGGCGCGCTGCCAGAATCCGGCCGCCTCATGCCAGCGCCCCGCAGCCGCCAGTGCGAAGGGATGGACCGACTCGGGCGCACGAGGCTGAGCCGCTGTAGTGATTGCCGGTTGCGGCGAGCACTGCGATGGCCTCCATCGCGCACGTCTCGGCCTCCGGATGGGCACCGGACCACCCGTGCATGTAGGAAAGCCACCGCAGACTCAGGCCTAGCGCCTGCGGCTCGCCCAGCGCACGGCGCAGTCCTACCGCCTCGGCTTGCGCCGAGACAGCCAGATCGGCCAGACCAATAATCTGGCACTCGACGGCATAGCGTTCCAGCAGATCCGCCTGGTCGCGGAGCGGGAACGCGGCCCGGTGCTCGAGCACCCGCAGATAGTGCGCGACCGCCTCGCGGTGGGACTGCGCCGCCACCGCCTCCGCCGCGGCCACGGGTCCGTACCGCATGAGCACCCCGGCGTCGCCAGCCTCGGCGGCATGATGCACGATACGGGACAGATCCACCTCGTCGAGCCGATCCAGCAACGCCGCCAGGACCACCTGGTTGCATGTCACCCGCAGGACCGCAGGCATCGAGTCGGCCACGGCCAACCGGACCAGCTCGTGGCGGAAAGCGATCCGGTTGTGGGTAACCGCTACCACACCCCGCCGCTCGGCCGGAGCCAGACTGGCCAGGCCGCCCGGCACGACTGCGTCCACCAGCCATCGCTCCACCGCGGTGGGGATGACCGCCAACTGCTCAAGAGCATCCCGGCTAGCCCCGTCCAGGTCGCTTAGCCGGGCTCGTACCGCCTGGGCGACGGTCGCCGGCACGCCTCCCGAGCTCATCTGAAGCGAGCACCTCTGCTACGAAGAACGGATTACCCGAGGTCAGCGCGTACACCTCGGTGGGGTCCAGCCCGGTGTCGGCGCCCAGCCGGCGCACGGCCTGCGGCGAAAGCCGCTCCAGCCGCAACTGCCGCAACCGGTGCGTGGCCGACGTCAGACCGACCAGCTGCTGCAACGGATGATCCCGGGTCAGCTCATCGTCCCGGTAGGTTAGGACGAGCAGCACAGGCAGGGTGGAGATCCGGCGCACGAGGAACTTCAGGACATCAAGCGTCGCCTCGTCGGCCCAGTGAACGTCCTCAACAACGAGCACCGTGGGCCGATTAGAGTTGTCCAGTTCCGCGCGGAGAGCATCAGTCACACGGCTCCGGTCACCGGACTCGAGCGCTCCAGTCAGCACGCTGCCGACGCTGCCGATCAGATCACGTAGCGGACCTAGCACCCGCGGGGTGGCCAAGTCGTCACAGTAGCCGACCAGCAGCCGGCCCTCCGCCGGAAGCACCGCGCGGATGCCTTCGACGAGGCTGGATTTCCCAATTCCCGCTTCGCCCAATATCAAGGCAACCGAACCGTCGCCGTCCCTCGCCTGCCACGCGGCTGCACTGAGCTCGGCTAGCTCGTACTCGCGCTCCAGGATCTGCCGCACCTGTCGGATTCTCCCACGTAGCCGCGCTGCGACGGCGCCGCCGGGTGCGGGCCGGATCCCTAGGGAGCCACCGAGTCGGCCAGATGCCCGGCTGTCACTCCACGCCGATCGCTACAGAAGAACGGCCTGCACCGTGCTGGTCGACCGGATCCGGTTGGCCCGCCATCGTTCGTCCACAGGCTCGTTGGCACGCTGCTCGTTCACATGCTCGTTCACGCGTGGCCGGTGAGAACTCTCAATTCCACTTCAAGGCGCCGGGCAACGCCCGCGCGGGTCCGGCTGGGCAGGGCGACACGCACGGGCCGGTTCCTGGCGTTCGCGCTCGCAACTCCCGGGTCTGGTGGCCGCGATAATGCATCGCTAGGATCAGCCAGGGGCTTAGGGATCGGAGGGGTTTCGTGAACGTTGGTAGTTTCATCGCCGCCTGTGCATTAGGTTTTGTGGCCGGGGCCATCGCTCGTGCGCTGATACCCAACGATGCTTTCCGGCACATGCACGGCATTAGATCGTGGCTGACCTCGCTGGGACTGGGCCTGCTGGGGGCGTTGGTCGGCTACTGGATCTTCCACGGCATATTTGGCATCGGCGACACGGACAAGTTCGACTGGGGCGGCATCATCGGCGCGATAATCGGCGCCATGGTCGTTGTTGCCGTCGCGTCGTTCCTGATCAAGCGTTTCGCAAAGCGTGGGGTAGCTGGCTAAAGCAGATCCCGCTAACAGGCTGCTGGCGGCTTGCGCAACGTCAGGTCGAGCATGAACGGCGTTGAGACCCACTCGTAGCCGCCGCCCTTCGCGGCACGAAGATCGCTTACCAGATCGTCGATCTGCGGCCCGGCCGCGATGCCCGAGGCGACGGCACGTTCCCTCGCCGCCAGCAGGGTGGCTGCGTGCAGGTCGAAGCCCAGCTCCGGATCTACGATCGGGAAGCTCCCATTGACATCAACGACGTCAAGGCCCGCCGCGCGCGCAGACCCCGCGAGGCCATCGACGGCGCCGTGTGGCACACCCCCGGCCCGCTCCAGCACCTGGTACGCCAGATCCCAGTAGGTGCCAAGAGCATCGAGGTGGGGATGTGACCGCGGGGGCGGGCTGCGCAGCGCCTCCTGCGCCACGATCCAGCCGCCGGGGCGAAGCAGGCGCGCGATCTGGCTGAGGGTCCGTACCGGGTCGGGCTGGTGCATCAGGAAAAACCGCGTATAAGCCAGGTCGAACGGGCCGCCCACGGCTGCCGGGCCAATCTCGTGGATGTCGCCAGCAAACAACTCCACGTTGCCCAGCTCGAGCGCCGCCACGACCGACCGGGCCCGCTCGATGGCCGGCTCGCTGAAGTCGACGCCAACCACCCGGCCAGCCGGGCCCACCATCTCCGCCATGACGGCAAGCCCGCCGATCGGGCCGCAGCCGCAGTCGATGGCATGCCAGCCTTCCTGCATACCGACCCTGCGGAAGGCAGACCGGGCCAACTCCCGGGTGGCATCAGCGACGCCCAGTAGCCGCCGAAGATCCTCATCGCTGCCATCGAGGATGTAGCGCCTGACCCGGTCGGCGATCGCTTCAGCCAAGACCGGCCTCCTTTGCGTCGCGAGCCCGTGCGGATTTGTCCGGTAAGCCTGTGCCTTCCTTGAAGAGGATGCCGCCCACTGGCCTGATACGCCACCGGCTGGTCCGGTCGGGCTGGCGCAACCCTCTGGTCGGCACGAGCCAAGGCCCGACTGCGCCGGAGAACTCAAGATCACCGCGACCGATGACAACTCGGTCACACTGGGGGGATGGATGAATCATCGATCACTGCGGCCGGTGCGATCGACACGTTCCTGGTACTGCTGATCGGCGTCGGGCCAAAGCTCGCGCTGGTCCCGTTCGTAGAACTCACCGCCCCCCTCGACCCGGCCACCAAGCAGCGGGTGCTGCGCAAGATGCTGACCACGGCGGCCACCGTGGCCGTGCTGCTCATGGTGCTAGGCGAACTGTTGCGCACCTTGCTGCACTTTTCGATCGGATCGCTGTCGATCGCCGGCGGCGTGATCTTGCTCGTGCTCGCGGTGTGGATGGTGCTTTCGCCACAGAACGGCAGCAGCCACAGCACCGCCGGGAAAGACCCGATGCAGCTGGCCCTGTTTCCGCTGGCCGTACCGTACCTGCTCAACCCGGTGGGCATCGTCGGCCTGATGACAATCTCCGCCGAGGCGAAGTCGCTGAGCGTCTTCGCCGTGGAGTTCGGCATCCTGGTGTTCGTGCTGCTGCTGGACGTGGTGGTATTCCGCTGGGCCAACCGGGTCAGTGACAAGCTCGACGAGAGCCGCATGCTGGTCACCGAGAAGGTCTTCGGCTTCCTGATCGCCGCGATCGCCGTCCAGCTGGTCCTCGACGGCATGGTCCAGATAGGGGTCCTTGCGTCGGTTCCGCACTGAGCGCACTGAGCGCGCTGACGGGCTGGATCTCGGCGCAGATCTCAGACGTCCACCCGGTGCGCCCGATCGTACGCACGGCAGCTTTCGGCGTTCTGTCGATGACGATTACGTAGATCAGGCCAGCTGTTGCCCAGAAGAGGGTCGCGTGCCGGGATTCTCAGCCGAGGAGGCCCGGGAACGGCCGATGAGAATGTCTATGCTCAGCGCCAGGATCCACACCGGGAACAGCAGTTCTGCCCAGGCCACTATCCCCGAGCCGAACATCAGTATCAGTGCGCTCACCAGCCCGGCGATGGTGAGCCACCGGGACACGATCTCGGTGTGGCGCGCGATGGTCACCGTAGTGAGCGTGAACACCGCCGCCATCCGCATCGCGTAGACGTTCAGCAGCAGGGTGGTGACGTGGCGGCCATAGACCAAGGTCTGCCCGGTCGGCGCCCCGGACTGCGCCTGGCCTGCGATCAGGCCGCCGGCCACCGCGGCGCCGACGAACAGCATGGCGACGAACAGCAGGCCGCTGCCCAGGAACACCGTGGCGAAGAGCCGGTCCTCACGCTCGCCGATCCGGTCACGCACCACCCCGATGAACCACAAGAAGGCGATCCCTGCGAACGGGATGAGATTCAGGGCGACGGCCACTGCGGTTCTGCGCCGCGAGTCGGTCAGCCACGCGCCAGGCACCGCGGGATGAGCTGGGACAGACACCCTCAGCAGCACCATTGCGGATATCAGCAGCACCGAGAAGATGATCCCGGCGAACGCTGCCGCGCGCGGGGCTCTTCAGCGACCTCCCGGCCCGCAGCGGACCCTGCCCCACTTCCCCGGTCATGGCCGTCCCCTTTCACTGCTGGCTGGCTCAGGAGCCTGGTCGCCGCGCCGGGCGGCAGCCCGCTGATGACCTCTGCATCAGCCACGACGAGGGATAACTGCCCAGTCACCGCCTAGATCAGATGATCCGCACCAGCTAGTGCGGCTGGGTTCATCCGTGCGGGGTGATCCGTGCCGGCCGCGGCGTGCGGCAGACTTCCGTGGTCTCCGGTTTGAGCTGACACTCCCGGAAGTGGGCGGGAATCGTGACTACGCCAGCTGATCCGTTCGCCATGGTGCGGACCAGGAGGTACGTTGCCCTGCTGATCCTGGCGGCGGTCCTGGGCGTGGTGATCTCGTTCCTGATCTACTGGTTCCTCAAGCTGATCGCCGACGTCCAGAGCTGGGCGTTCACCGACCTGCCGAAGGGCCTCGGCTTTCACGGCGAGCCAGCCTGGTGGCCGCTGCTGCCGCTGGCCGTGGCCGGGGTGATTGTCGGGGCGACGATCAGGTACCTGCCCGGCCGGGGAGGTCACTCGCCCGCGGACGGCTTCAAGACGGGCGGCGTGGCGCGGGTCAGTCGAGCTGCCCGGCATCTTCCTGGCGGCGGTGGCCAGCATCGGGCTGGGCGCGGTGGTCGGGCCGGAGGCCCCGGTGATCGCGCTGGGCGGCGGGCTGGCGGTGCTGGCGGTCAAGCTGGCCCGGCGCGACATGGAGCCCAGAGCTGGCGCGGTCATCGCGGCGACGGGGAGCTTCGCGGCGATCAGCACGGTGCTCGGCAACCCGCTGGCCGGGGCCTTCTTGCTGCTGGAGGCCTCCGGGCTGGGCGGGCCGACGGCCATCATCGTGATGCTCCCCGGCCTGGTCGGCGCGGGCGTCGGGTCGCTGATCTTCCTCGGCCTGGACTCGTGGACCGGATACGGGACCTTCTCCCTGGTGGTACCGCACCTCCCCCCGGCTCCGCACCTGGACTGTCGCCCAGTTCGCCTGGGCGCTGGCCATCGGGGCCGCAGCCGGGGTCATCAGCCACGGGATCCGGTGGCTGGCGCTGTTCCTGCGCCCGCACGTGGAGCGGCGGCTTGTGCTGCTCACGCTCGTGGCTGGCCTGATCATCGCCGGGCTGGCCATCGCCTTCGGCGAAGCGACCGGGAAATCCTCCTCCGCGGTGCTGTTCTCCGGCCAGAGCGCACTCCCGCCGCTGCTCGAGAATGCCGCCAGCTACACCGCCGGGACGCTGGTCCTGCTGGTGGTGTGCAAGGGGCTCGCGTACAGCCTGGCGCTGTCCAGCTTCCGCGGCGGCCCGACCTTCCCCGGCATGTTCATCGGCGCCGCGGGCGGCATCGCGCTGTCGCATCTGGCGGGCCTTCCGCCGATCACGGGCGCCGCCATCGGGATCGGCGCCATGACGGCCGGGATGCTGCAGCTCCCGATCACATCGGTCCTGCTGACCACGCTGTTCCTCGGCATCTATGGCATCGAGGTGATGCCGCTGGTGATCGTCGCGGTAGTGGTGGCGTTCGTGGTCTCGAAATGGCTCGCCGGGCCACCGGCCGCCGCACCGCATGTCCCCGAGCCGGCTGAAGCGGCCGCACCCCCGCAAGTCCGCTAACGCTGGGAGGATGGAGCATGCGGGCGACCGTGCCAGCACGTATCCCAGTGTGAGCTCCCGTTGATCTACCGTGTGGTCGGAGAGTCAACCGTGTGGGTCTGGTCGGAGGAGTCCGGCGCCATGGAGGTGTCGCCGGGCCCGGGTCAGCTGATGGGTGCGTTCAGCGCCGGAATCGCCGATGACGCGTGGGACGACCTGCCGATGCCTTACCTGACCAATCCCCGGGTCCGTTTCTGGTTCACCGAGCGCGGATGGCGGGTCTATGGCCTGCGGGTGGCGGCCGGGGCCCGGGGCAGCGGCCGCGCCTACCGTGTCGTCCGGCGCAAGAATCCGCCCAGGTCAATGGTGATCTACCGGGACGAGTGGCAAGTCGCGTTGCTGCCTGACCGCGACGTCAGGGGCTAGCGGGATTCGAGGATGGCCAGGTCGCGGGTCGCGTAGCGGTAGTGCTCTATTTCCTCGTCCATCACGACGCTGAGGCAGTCGATGACGGTCAGCTCTTCGTCGGGGTAGCCGGGAGCGGGCGAGCGGTGGCAGCGCCGTCCCAGGCCGTCGTCGTTCAGGCCGGCCACGATGCGCCGCATCACGGCCATCCGGTCGGCGCGGGCGGCCAGGATCTCGGTGTACGTGGGTTGCGCGGCCAGGTCGATGCCCAGAGCGGCGGCGTCCGTCGCGGGATACCAGGACTGCGGCAGGCCCAGCGGGTGATAGGGCCGTTCCTCGTCCAGCACGGTCCGGCTGGCCCAGGCGTCGGTGATGAAGACCAGGTGGCGCAGGGTCTGGGCGAACGACCACTCCTCGTTGACCTGCTCGGTCAGCGCCGCCGCGGGCAGCCGCCCGGCGCGCTTGCCGGCCTCGGCCCAGAGCCCCTCGATGGTGTCCCATATCGCGCGGACGTCGTCGGCGTTACGGCCCGCGCGGAACTGCACCCGCTCAGGGTGGCGGCGGTCCAGCTCGGCGCTGACGAATTCGGTGACGTCGACGCCGTTGACCGTGACGTTGCTGAGGTGGCCGGAGATGCTGACGTCGACCAGCCAGCAGTCCCTGATCGTGACGCCGGTCAGGTCGCAGTCGGTGAACCGGGCCCCGCGCAGGTCCGCGACGTCGAACCGGGCCCCGCGGAACCGCGTGCTGCCGCCGCCCTCACCGGCGTAGAACCGGTGCGGCCCGAACTGCGCCTCCCCGCCCTGATCAGCGGAAACAGGTGCCGGGCCGGCCGGGTCGTTGATCCCTGTCATGGCCTGCACGATAGCGCTGCCCGCCGACGGCGAGCCGTCTGCGCCTGCAGCCTGGTCAACCCGACCGCGACCCGGCCGACCGCGACCGTGCGGCCCCGGGATAGCGCTGGCAGCGCGTCCCACGGCAGTATCCGCAGGCCAGGGGATAGCTGCCCGGCAGGCAGCGGCGTTAGGCTTCGTGCATCGTTGGTGTGGGGAGGTGCCCGGGGATGACCGCACCGGGTGACGGGACAGCGGCCGGGCCAGGCGGCTATCTCCGGGCGTCGCACGCCGACCGCGACCGGGTGATCGACGGTCTCAAGGCCGCCTTCGTGCAGGGCCGGCTGGACCAGGATGAGTTCGGTCATCGCGTCGGCCAGGCCCTGGCCGCGCGGACCTACGCCGAGCTGGCGGCCCTCACGGCTGACCTCCCCAGCCGGGCTGATCGCCGCCCGGCCGCCCAGGCCCGCCAGGAAACGGGTCAGCAGGGCAGGCGTCGCGGTGACGGCCTGCGGCACGGTCGCGGCCGCGGGTATGCTGGTCGCCTTGCGGTTCATGCCGGACAGCACGCCGCTCGCTATTGCCCTGCCGTTCCTCGTGATCACGCTCACTCTGACGGCGGCCGCGCCGATCGGCTGGCTCCTGATCCTCCACGCCTGGCTGGAAAACCGCGCCAGCAGCCAGGCCGCGGCAGGCCTGCCACCGGGCGCGGGCGGTCCGGCGCCCCGGCGCGCAGCGCAGGCCAGCCCGGCCAGGCAGCTGCCGCGCACAGACCGCGACCCGGGTATCACGGCCGAAGCGGCCCCGCGCCCATCCAGCCGCGTCAGGCCGCACATCGCCCCGGCGCACTGACCGCCGGGCACCACCGTGCCCGGCACCGGCGAAACCCGGCCAGAACCATGGCTGTCGTCCGCCGCGGGTACGATCCGGCGCAGTGCATCCAGCCGGAGACGCTGGCCGCCAGGGTGGCCTGGGTGCTGGCCGCTCCGCCGGACGCCTACGTCAGCGAGCTGACCGTCAGCGCCTCGCCGGCCAGCCGCTGACCGCCCGCCTGGCCCGCCCGCCGGCCTGGCCCGCCCGCTGACGTCAGCCCTCAGCGGCGCCGCGCTCCTTCAGCCAGTCGACGAGGATCTGGCGCTGCGTGTCAACCGAGCCCGCGGCCCCGAGTGCGGTCTGCTGCCCCGCGTAATCGGGGATCGCGTTGATGTCGGCGCCCCGGGCCAGCAGGTACTCGGCCATCCGGCGCTGACCGCCGTGGCAGGCCTGCCAGAAGGCCGCGTCGATCTCGCCGCTCCCCGGCGGCGGGTCACCCTCCAGGAACCCGTCCACCGCGGCCCAGTCCCCGAGCGCGGCCGCCTCCCATAGGCTGCCGATCCGCGCCCCCCGCGCGATGAGCAGCCGGGCGACGTGCCAGCAGCCGTAGCCGACCGCGTTGGCCAGCGGGGTGCCGATCGAGCCGCCGGGCACGTCGAGATCCGCGCCGCCGTCGATCAGCGCCGCGGCCACGTCGACGTCGTCGCTGCTGGCCGCCCAGTGCAGCGCGGTCTCATCACATCGGGCGGGGTCCCGGAAGCGGGGATCCGCCCCGGCCCCGATCAGCAGGTGGACAAGCTCCGGGCCGCTGGGGAAGTACCCCGGCCAGTCGGCGACCACGTGAAGCAGGGTCCGGCAGCCTTTGCGGTCCCCGATCACGGCGCGGGCCAGCGCCGGGTCCGCCGCCAGGTGCCGCCCGACCGTTTCGGTATCGCCGCCGCGGATGGCAAGCACCAGCTCAACGGCCCGCGGGTCATCGTCCGGGATCTCCAGCACCGCCGCCTCGTCGCTCATGAGCACCATCATCACCCCAGGCTCTGACGGAGCGTGACGGGCTGGCTGGCGCGCCGCCCGGCCCATCACCCCCGCGTCGCTCTCATCCAATCGAGGCGTTTACTCAGCGAACCCAGTCGGTCGCCCTTCCGTCTCAGTGAACCTAGTCGTGCGGGTGATCGCACTGGGGGTGCTGGGTGGCTGTACCGGCTGAGATGAATCTCGCGGCGCCGTACGTCGAGCTGTCGTACGTGGACGCCGTACGCGAGCGCCAGCGGCGCCCGCTGCTGGACTGTGTGACGAACCGGTTCGAGGACGTCGCTCCGGTGCGGCCGTTTCGGTGGTCACAGGGTGAGCGTCACCCGATCCTGGCAGCGTCGCCTTGAGCGAGCCGACCCCCTGCCACACCTCACGAGTGAAAAGGCGCCTGCCTGACCGCCGGTCAGTCGATGCCTTCGATGATGCGGAAGTCGCGCTCGACGCCGTCGGGGAGGGCCACCAGCGCCTTCTGGTATGCCTCGCTCTCGTATGCCGCGACGGCCTGTTCAAAGCTGTCGAACTCGATCAGAACGACGCGTTGCGTGATTCCGGCCTCGTGGGCGACGACTCGACCGCCACGGGACAGGAGGCGCCCGCCCCCAGCCTGGACAGCCGGACGGGCCAGCTTGTCGTAGGCAGTCAGCCTCTCAGGGTCGGAAATGGCGGGGTAGACACTGACCCAGTAGCCCTTAGCCATGGAAACCTCCTGTGTTCGGCCGGACACGTCCGACTTCGAATTGACACTCAGATCGATCGATCCCGGCGACGGGTACTGCGGTCAGTTGAATCGTCATATGCGCAGGTTAGGGCTTGATGTGCGGTCGAGGGAAAGACCGGTACGGGATAGGCTCAGAACGGATCGTTATCAATCGGCAGGGAGGGCACGTGGCGCCGGATACGGTGAGCCTGCGGTACTTCCTGGTGCTGGCGCAGGAGTTGAACTTCACCCGCGCGGCCGCACGGATCGGTATCGCACAGCCCGCACTCAGCGCCCGGATGCGCCGATTGGAGGCGGAACTCGGTACGGCCCTGCTGGTCCGCAACACGCGTAGCGTCGTATTGACCACGGCCGGTGCGGCTTTGGCGGAGTCCGCGCCGCCCGCGCTGGCGGCGCTGGACCGGGCATGGGACACCGCCCGGAGCGCGGCGGCCGGTGAACTGGGCACGCTGCGCATCGGATACAGCCTCAGCGCCGGGGCCGAGACGGCACCGGCCCTGGTGGACAGGCTGATTCGCGGCAACAGCGGACTCGAGGTCGGCGCGGTCCCGATGGCGACACCGGAGATCTCCCCCGCGGTCGCCGACGGCCGCATCGATGCCGGGATCACCCGCGGTGAACAGCCGGGCCGTGGCGTGCGCCGGTTCCTGCTGCGGCGTGCGCGCATCGGGGTCCAGCTGGCGCAGCACCATCCGCTGGCCGAACACCCGGAGATCGAGATCGCCGACGCGGCCGCGTATCCGCTGCGACTCCCGGACCGTGCGGCCAACCCCGTGATCCACGATCAGCTGTCCGCACTGTTCCGAGACACCCGACCACACCCCCGATTCCACACGCCCGCAGTCTCTTTCGACATGTCTCAGCGCGACCTGCGCGACGGGGTCACCCTCGCCCCGGCCGGAGAAGCCGCGGTCACGGCACAACCGGCCGGTCTCACCTGGCGACCGCTGCGGGGCGCGCCCAGCCTGACGATCCACCTGGTCCTCCCACGCGAGCAGTCGCCGCTACACCGCCGCATCCGTGCCGTCGCCAAAACCCTGGCGCACGAGCTGCACTGGCTGCCGGACTGACGCGCAAGAGGTCAAGCGAGACGGACGCCTGCGGTGGCGAGGCCGAAGACCTTGCGCCCGGCGGACTTCGCGGTGATGACGACGGCGGTCTTGCTGAATGTCCGACACGACCTCGCTACGCCGGCGGATCAGCATCCGATGATGGCCCCGGGTCCGGTCCGAGTCGTACACCGCGGCGACGTCCTCGCCCAGCCCGAGATCTCGGCGGATACCGCGCCTTCGCCGACGCCGAATCGGACAAGCACGGGTAACCGGCGGGAACGCCCGCCGTCAACGGCGTCCACGACGTCGGTCAATGCTTAACGCCAACCACTGTTCTATTGCTCCCCGAGGCCGCATTCGGTCGGAAGGGCCTGGCGCCGAGGGCAGAGCGATTCCAAGCTGGCGGTCGGACCCAGCTGGACCCCTCCAAACGCCATGATGGCCGTCTCACCCAATCCAGTCCACGCAGGTCAACGCGATCGAGTCGACTAGCTTCGCCCGCCACGGCGGGATCAGGGTCACGTACCGGGGCCCGCGCCGCAAACTGCGTACAGCTGAAATCTGCGGCCAGGGAGGATCGTGACGGACTCAGCGGACGGCGGCCCACCCGCGAGCTCCCGGAGCACCCCGGTCAGCCGCCGGCCAGCCCGGCATCAGCCAGCCCGATCTCGACGATGAGAGATTCCGTCACCGCCCGGAACGCGCGCTCCAGCTCAGCGCCATCTACCGACCGCACCAGCGCCGCCGCGAAACCCGCCGTCACCTCCGCCGGAAGCTGATCCATCCCGCGCCCCTGCACGGCAGGCACCCCGTGCCGCACGCAAGCCAGCGCAAGCGCATGATCGCGCACCCCGCTGATCATGTACTCCGCCTGCCACACCCGCCCCCGCGCCAGGCTCGACCGCGCGTGCAGCGCATAGAGCCACGCCATCCCGATCAGCTCAGCCGCCCGGCCCGCCGCCGCCCCCGCCGCCCGCCCAGTTGCCGCCTCCACCCGCTCACCAGCCCGCCCGAACAGCAGCCGGAACGTCGGCGCCGTCGGCCCGAACTCATCCTCCGGCGCGAAGGCAATATCCACCTGCAGCGTGCTGGCCAGCAGAAACACCCGGTACACAACAGCCCCGCTCACCACATCCAGGTGGTCGAGCGCCCCGTGCTCCCGGTACAGCACCCCGGTCCAGTCCGCCATCACCGGGCCGAGGTCAGCGCCCGCCGCCACCCCGAGCGCCAGGTCGATGTCGGACCACCGGTCCTCCGCGTCCCGCGACGCCGACCCGGTCAGCGCCGCCCCGGTGATCCGCTCGTCCGCCCGGGCCCGCGCGACCAGCGCGTCCCGCAGCCGCGTCCGCTCCTCGGGCGTGAACATCACGCCACCGTACTTGGGCATACTGGCGCTGTGCCGGAGGGAGCGAATCGGGCCGTGGTCTTCGACCTCGGCGGGGTGCTGATCGACTGGAACCCGCGGTATCTGTACCGGCAGCTGTTCACTGACCACGCGGAGATGGAGCGCTTCCTGGCCGAGGTCTGCACCGATGCCTGGCACCGGCAGCACGACCTGGGCGCGGACATCCTGGAATCGTGCCAGCGCCTGGCGGCCGGCCACCCCGCCTACCACGCGATGATCATGGCCTGGGCCGAGCGCGGCGAGGAAATGGCGGCCGGCCAGCTCGACGACACGGTCGAGATCCTGACCAGCCTGAAGGCCGCCGGGGTCCCGTGCTACGCGCTGAGCAACATGGAGCCGGACGCGTTCGCGATCCGCTACGACCGGTTCGCCTTCATGAAGCTGTTCGACGGCTTCGTGATCTCCGGGCACGAGGGCGTGGCCAAGCCCGACCCGCAGATCTTCCGCATCCTGCTGGACCGCTTTGCCCTCGACCCGCCCTCCACGGTCTTCATCGACGACGCGGAACGCAACACCGACGCCGCCCGCGAGCTCGGGCTGCGTACCGTGCACTTCGCCTCGCCCGCCCAGCTCCGCCAGGAACTGCGCCAGCTCGGATATTAGGTGGCTCGCGCCGCGCCGCGGAGCCTAGCGTTCAGGCGTGATCTATCAGCATCCGCTGGGCTACCTGCTGGGCCTGGAGGGCCTGGCGCTGCTGCGGGCGTTCAACGGTGAGCACGGCCGCGACTTCACGCTGGCCCGGTTCGCCGAGATCCGGGCCCTGCTGGACGACCTGGACCAGGCCGGGGAGGCGGCGCAAAGCCGCCCGGTGACCGTGGCCGAGGGCTACGACGTGTGGTCCGCGCGGTACGACAGCGAGGACAACGACCTGCTCGGCCTGGAGCAGCCGGTGGTCTGGGGCCTCCTCGACGGGCTTCCGGCCGGCCCGGCGCTCGACGCCGCCTGCGGCACCGGCCGGCACGCGAGGCACCTCGCTGAGCTCGGCCACACGGTCCTCGGGGTGGATGCGTCCGCCGGGATGCTGGCCGCGGCCCGCACCAACGTGCCCAGCGGAGACTTCCGCCAGGGCGACCTCACGCAGCTCCCGGTCCCCAGCCAGCACGTGGACCTCGTGGTGTGCTCGCTGGCGCTGACCCACGTGCGCGACCTGGCGCCGGTGTTCGCCGAGTTCGCGCGCGTGCTACGGCCGGGCGGGCACCTGGTGATCTCGGACTCGCGGATGGACTACCCGCTCGTCGTGGCGCTGCCTGCTGGCGGGCACGGCTACCTGCCCCACCACAAGCACGCGACCAGCGAGTACCTGACCGCGGCGCTGCCGGCCGGGCTGCAGGTCCGGCACTGCGAGGAGATGCGCTCCCCCTGCCTCGACCCGGCCGAGGCCCCGCCGCCGCGCCGGACCCGGCCCGGCCACCCCTCGGACATCTGGACGCTCCGCCTCTGGTGCCCGGCGGCCTTCCGGGCGGCGTACAGCGGCAGCCCGCTGATGATCTTCTGGAAGTTCCAGCGGGCGGCGAGCTAGCCGGTCACGCCTGGAAACCCCATTCAGGATTACGCATGGTTGTGGTCCGGGTCCCGGGCCCAGGCCAGCCGTGCCGGGAGCGTTTCTGGGCCCGCCAGATCGCGATTTTGGGGCCGATATCGGCGCCCGCCGCGGCGGTCAGGAACGCGACACGAACAGGCCGGCCATCCGGGACCGGGCCGGGCCGTCGCGGAGCTGGCGGTCGGCAACGGTCATGGCCCCGAACGCGGCGCCACCCGCGGCGACCAGCGGGCCGAGGATCATCATCAGGCCGAGGATCAGGGAGAACACAAGCGTGATGCCCAGGCCGGCGACCGCGCCCGCGGTCGCGCCCGCCCGCGTGGCCTGGCGGGCCTGGACGTCGCGCAGGTCCCGGCCGTCCGCGTCCTTGCCGTCGTCGCCGACGGGCGACCACGTGCCCTGGACCCGCCAGGCCACGGCCATGCCGAGCAGGAAGCCGGCCGACGCCAGGATGATCACCATGGGCCCAATGAAGACCAGCAGGTTGTCGCCGGGGATCTGCAGGATCGCGTACATGAGCGGGATCATCGGCAGGCCGGTGATGAGCCCGCCGGCCAGCGCCGCGGGCCGGACCGGCACGCGCCGGCTGGTCGCGCAGAGGACCAGCGCCACGTACCCGGCGAGAAGCGCCTGCACCGGCAGCAGGAAAAACGTGATCATGCCGCCCGCGATCATCCAGCCGGTCAGCGCGTCGGTGCTGACCTTCGGCCACCGTGCCCGGACAACCAGCGGCGCGGCAAACAGCAGGCCGAGCGCGACCAGGCCGCCGATCTCGCGCGGCCAGTTGGCCGCACCGCCGCCCAGCACCTGGTCGACGCCGTGGTGCCGGTCCAGCCGGATCAGGGACAGGCCCAGTCCGCAGAGCGCGGCTGCGCCCGCGACCCGCACCAGCCGCGCCACCAGGCTCCGCCCGGCCGGCCCGAACAGCCCCCGCCGGCGGCCCACCCAGGGCAGGACCACCAGCGCGGCCACGCCGACAAGGATCCGGACCCGGTCGGTCGCGTACTCCGGGTCGCCGGCCGGCTGCCAGCTCAGCCAGATGACCCATCCCACCGCGGCCGCGACCGCGGCACATCCCGCCCCGTAAAGAACCCTGCGCATCATGCTGGCCTCCCTAGCCACCAGCCACACCCCACCCGCCAGCCAGCCCAGCCGCGGCCACCCGGCCGGTGCCTGGCTGGCCTCGGCCTGAACAGCCTCGGCCCACTCCCGCCGCCCGGCCGGCAGCAACCGGGCCAGGACCCGCAACAGCCCGGTGAGAGCCCCGCACATCCGGCCGGTCACGCTCGCTCACCCGCCAGCGGCCGGGCCCGCACCAGCCCGGTCAGCGCCCCGCGCGCCCGGCCGGTCATGCTTCCTCGCCCGCCTGCGGCCGGACCTGAGCCCGCAGCGGCCCGGTCAGCGCCCGGCCGGTCGTGCTGTCCTCGCCTCCCTGGGCCCGGGCCGGTGCCTGCAGCGGCCCGGTCAGCGCATGCCGTAGTCCGGTGACCGCCGCGCGCGCCTGGCCGGTCGTGTTTTCCTCGCCCGCCTGCGGCCGGGGCTGAGCCCGCAGCCTGGTCAGCGGCCGGCTGGTCATGATCCCTCGCCTGCCAGCGGTCGCCTGGCCGGCCGGCGCCCTGGGGCGGTCTCCCGGCGCGGGGCGGGCGCCCGGCGTGCGGCCGACGCTGCTTCTCTGGCCGCCTCCGCTGCCGCGCTGAGCCCGTCGGGGCTGAGCCGGTACAGGTGCCGCCGCGGCCGCCCGGCGGGCTGGCCGTCCTCCCAGCACGCCTCGACCAGGCCCCGGTCGGCCAGCCGGACCAGGATCGGGTACAGCGTGCCCGACTTGAGCCCAGTCTCCCGGGCCAGGTCGTAGCCGTGCCGCCAGTCCTGCGGCCGGGCGGCGAGCGCCACCAGGAGGGCCACGGTCTGGGCGGAGAACGCGGTGCGACGAGGCATGGCGCAGACTCTACCTAGGTAGATCAACGCTGTACAGGGCCTGCAGGCGATCGCCTGGCTATACCTGTTGGCCTGCGGATACGGCTGGCTGCTTGGATCATGGCATGAGCAGCGATCTTCCCGACGGCTACGAACTGTCCACCGATCCCGCGCGGCTGGACGTCGATCAGCTCCACCAGTGGCTGTCCGTGGACGCCTACTGGGCCCTGGGCCGGTCGCGCGAGGCGATGGAGACCGCAATCGCCAGGTCGCTGAACTTCGGCGTGTACGACACCGGCTCCGGCGCCCAGGTCGGTTACGCCCGGGTGATCACCGACCAGGCCACGTTCGGCTGGCTGTGCGACGTGTATATCGCCCGCCCGGTCCGTGGCGAGGGGCTCGGCACCGCGCTGACCAACGCCGTCTGCGCCTATCATCGAGCCGTTCGGCCTGCGCCGCGTGCTGCTGGCCACCGCCGACGCCCAGGAGGTTTACGCCCGGGTCGGCTTCGCGCCGCTGGCCAACCCGGGCAAATGGATGGTGCTCGGCGACGAGTGACGTAACACCGTTTCCGTCAGCCGGAGCAGCGGCTGACTGGGCCCCGACGGAGAGCAATGATCCGCGTGTTCCAGATCACCAGCGAGCCGTTTAGCGGGATACCGCGCTGCCGGCAATCCGCATTACGGCAGAATTCCCACCGAACATATTGGAGTCCAGCGAGGACCGGTACTCGTTGCAGAACCCGCCGTACCGGGCCGTGTTGCCGCTGAATTTACTGTCGTTCATGTAACGGACGTCGTAGTTCAGCAGACCCCGCCGGTCCTGGTCAGGCCCCGGCACGGGCGGAGTGGTCCGCGGTGCGGGTGCCGATGCCGGAGCTGGCCCAACGTCGCCGGACCGGTTGCGCCGCCGTCGGCTAAGGCTAACCGGTGCGGAAGTTCATGTACCTGGCCGTGAGCCGGGCAGCTGGGTTCACGCTCAGGAGCTGAAGGCGGGCGTCCCGTCCGCGTGTCTGCGCTCGCCGCACCTGGCCTGACAACGGGTTACGCCGCCGCCAGGTGCACCGGCGCAGCACGGCACACTACGGCGGGCGCCGCCATTGCGGCTGCCTCGGCATTGATGCCGCAGCCGCGGCCGGACCGGTCGTCCTCAGCGGGACTGCCGATCTTCCAGAGTCATTCTCCCGGCCTGTCATCTGGCCTTTTCACAGCCCTAGTCAGGAACGCTCCGCAGCGTAGCCCCGTCCTGGCGCGCTGGCGATAGCGCCATGGCTGTATCGGCGGTCGCTGAAAGACGGCTATTGCACGGTCAATCATGATGCGGCGTAAAACGTGAACAGCGGCCGGCGAGTCCGGCCGGCCGTGTTACGTTCCGGCCCGGTGGCCCCAGTCCGCGGCGCCCGGCCAGCCCGGGGCGCGGCAGGGCCCCGAGCGCGCACCGGCTCCCGGCCGGCCCGCCCGGCTACGTCGCCGGCCGGGCCAGGTTCCGGGCCGGCGGCACGGCACTGGAGCCGGCCGCCGGCGGGCCGGCCCGCAACTGCACGCCCGGCCGCTCAGCGGCACGACCGGCCGGCTGGCCTCCAGACGGGTCGGCCGGCTCGCCGGGCGACCGGGTTACGGCGAGTGATTGGCCCAGTTCAAAGCCGGATTTCGGTGGCTGTCCGCGGTTGTCCGCACACGCTGCGCCGACAACCCGGGGGCGGTGCGGCGAGACCCCGGATGACCGATGCTTCAAACATCCGTCACCTGACCGATGTCTCGCCCTGAAAGTTGCAGAAGTATTTGTAGCGCAACTACCGACGCGATCCGCGTCAGGAGTTTAGTCGGATCTTTCCCGGACTGGCCGCGCAGGCGCACCTGCGCACCCCCTGACCGGCTCGAACCGGCATGGCAAGGAAGAGCAGATGGACACGATGACGGCGACTCGCTCGACAGTGCACCGCCCCCGCCACATCACGTTGCCCGCAGGACCCGCCGCCGCCGGCGAGGCCCGCAGCCAGGTCCGGTCGGCCATCGCGACCTGGGACGTCCCCGCCGACCCGGCGGTCGCCGCGCTCCTCACCAGCGAGCTGGTGACCAACGCGATCAGCCACCAGGCCGGCGAGACGATCATGCTGGTCCTCACCTGTACCCGGGGCCAGTTACGAGTGGACGTCCACGACACGTCCTGGGCCATGCCCGAGCTGGTCGACGCGCCAGCCGACGCTGAGAGCGGACGCGGCCTGATGCTCGTCGCCAGCCTGGCCACCGACTGGGGTTACTACCCAACCCTGGCCGGCAAGGCCGTGTACTTCACGCTCGTCCTCGAGGCTGGTCTCCCGTAGACCAGCCCCCAAGACCCCGCCGGGCGACCGCGACTGTGTCCGGTCAGCCGTGATCGCCCGGCGGCCCCTTCCGGGGCCGGCCCTGACCCAGCCGGCCCGCCGAGACCCCGCCGGGATGGTCGCGACTGTGTCCGGTCAGCCGCGACCACCCGGCGGCCCTCCCGGGGCTGGCCTCTGACCCGGCCGGCCCGCCGAGACCCCGTCGGGCGATCGCGACTGTGTCCGGTCAGCCGTGATCGCCCGACGGCCCTGCTCAACGGGCCGGCCCTAACCCGGCTGGCCCAGCGAGCTCCGTCTGGGTAGTCGTGGCTGCGTCCGGTCAGCCGCGACTACCCGGCGGCCCCCAGGGCCAGCCCTAACCCGGCCGGCCCGCGGAGACCCCGTCGGGCGACCGTGGCTGTGTCCGGTCAGCCACGGCCGCCCGACGGCCCTGCTCAACGGGTTGCCCCTGACCCGGCCGGCCCGGCGGCCCTGCTCATCGGGTTGGCCTTGACCCGGCTGGCCTAGCAGACCCCGTCGGGAGGACTGCGGTTGTGCCGGGTCAGCCGCGGCCGCCCGGCGGCCCCTTGGGCCGGCCCGGACCCGGTCGGCTCGGGTGGCCCTGCTCATCGGGCCGGCCCTGATCCCGGCCGGCCCGGTAAACCCCGCCGGGCGATCGCGGTTGTGTCCGCTCAGCCGTGATCGCCCGGCGGCCCTGCTCCCTGGGAAGGTCCGGCGCGCCTCCTGGCCGGCCCAGGGGACCCGGCCCGCGCCCCCGGCTGCGTAATCCATAGAGAACGGCACGCTGGTCGGCGCGGGCAGGGGCGGTCGGCGGCCGCACGGCTGGTGCGGCGGGCGAGGTCCTGGTTACCGCGACCCGGCGCCGCGCAGGGCGGCCTCGCGGGCAATGTCGGTGCGGGAGTGAACGTTGAGCTTCTTCAGGATGTGAGAGACGTGCGTGGCGACGGTGCGCCGGGACAGGAAGAGCCTGGCGGCGATCTCCGGGTTGGACAGGCCGTCCCCGACCAGCGCCGCGACCTTCGCCTCGGTCGGGGTCAGGCTGTCCCAGCCGCTCCGTGCCGAGCGGTGCTTGGAGTGCGGGCCGCGGCGGATGCCGTGCGCGCGGAAGATGGTCTGCAGCCGGGCCACGTCGGTGACCGCGCCGAGCGCGGAGTAGATCTCCACCGCCTTGGTGAACGCGCCCCGGGCCTGGTCGCGGTCGTCGGAGACGATGAACTCGCTCGCGGCGGCCTCCAGGGCCTTGGCCCGCAGCAGCGGGCGGCTGGCGGCCTCGTACCGTTCCGCGGCCCGCATCAGCTCGGCGGCGTCATGGTTCAGCATCCCGCGGCAGTACAGCGCACTGGCCTGCCGGTGCGGGATCTCCGACCCCGCGGCCAGCGTCTCGGCGTGCCCGGTGACGATCTTCGCGGTGGCCAGGTCGCAGCTCGCCATGGCCAGCCGGACCGCGTCCGCGAACAGCTCCTCGAGCTCGTCGAGCTCTTCCTTGTTGTCCGCGAACCCGGCGGTCAGCACGGCCAGGGCCTCGGGGACCGCACCGGCCTGCTCCGAGTCCATGCTGCGGGCCAGGGCCAGCGTGCCGATCACCCGGTTGCCGATCCGCTTGGCGTTGGGGACCGCGGCGGCGAGATGGTCGCGCGCCGCGGCGACCTCACCGCGGTGGAAGGAGATCACCGCGGCTATGCCGTGGTCGCTGCACGCCGCCCCCGGCTCCTTCAGGTCCTCCTGAAGTGCGTCCACCTCGCCCAGCGCCTCGTCCCACTGGCCGGTGTCGAACAGCAGCTGGCCCAGGGCACTGTGGGCATGCGCCAGCCGGACCATGGTGCCGGCCCGGTCCGCCAGCTGCCGGGCCTGGCGGGCCGCGGTGAACGCCTCCTCGTACCGGTCGAGGTTTCGCAGCGTGATGGCCTTGTTGATCTGGAGCAGTATCCGCAGGTCGGTCATGGCCGGATCGGCCTGGGTCACCGTCAGCGCCCGGTCGAACAGCGGCAGCGCGTCGGTCATGTTGCCCTGCACCGCGGTGACGATCGTCAGCACGTGCAGGGACCAGCCGATCGACCAGTTGTCGTCGGCTTGGGTGGCGGCCTCGAGGGCCTCGGCGGCAACCCGGCCGGCCGTCTCAACCTCGCCGAGGATGCTGTGCGTCCGGGCGGTGAGCACGAGCAGCCGGGCCCGGTGCCGGGCCGAGATCCCCGGCGTGGCCAGCGCCTGGTCCAGCGTGGCCAGCGAGTCGGCGGACCGGCCGAACATCCGGCACTGGGCCAGCGTCCAGTGCAGGTCGACCAGCACGTCCGGGTCCACCGTCTGGGCCAGCGCGTGGCTGGCCAGCTGCTCGGCCGCGGCCGGGTCGCCGACCCGGAACAGCGCGTCGGCCAGCCTGCTCACCAGGTTGTCGTGCCGGGCCGAGCCGGCCGCGGAACTGGCCACGGCGTGCTGGAGGAGCTCCGCCGCCGCCCGGGGCGCCTGGCGGACCAGCAGCTCGGCGGTCCTGGCCAGCCAGTCGAGAACCCACTCGTCCATGGGGTCGGCCGCGTCGTTGCCGCCGCTGACCGCGCCCAGCAGCTGCCTGGCCACCCGGTCGGCGGGTGCGCCGGCTTCCGCGAGGGACCGGGCGGCGTCCCGGTGCCAGGCGGCCCGCAGCGGGGCCGGGATCTCGCCGTACAGCGCGGCCCTGATCACCGGGTGGCGGAAGCCGAGGCTGCTGCCGGATTCGGCCAGCACGCCGGCCGCGCAGGCCTCGTCCACCGCCGGGACCAGGTCGGCCACGCTGCGGCCGAGCACAATGGCCAGGTCAGGAACGGCGAAGTCCACGCCCAGCAGGGCGGCGGCCCGCAGCACCTCCCGGACCGAGCCGGGCACGAAGCCGAGCCGGTCGGCGATGGCCGCGGCCAGGGAGCCCGGGGCCGGGCCGCTGGTCAGAACGACGGCGCCGGCGCTGGTCACGGTCAGGCTGGCGCTGCGGCCCAGGGCCGCGATCAGCTCGGTCAGGTAAAGCGGGTTGCCCGCGGCGCCTTCGGCGAGGCGCAGCAGGTTGGCGTCCGGCCGGCCGCCGGCCTGCGCGGCGATCAGCTCGTCCACGTCCCCGTCGGCCAGGCCGGTGAGCTGGAGGCGGGTGGACACCTCGGGCATGTTCCGCAGGGCCAGCAGGTCGTCGCGCTGCGGCACCGGGCGCATCATGCCGATCAGCAGGAGGGGGAGCGTCGGCGCCGCCCGGGCCATGCGCCGCCACAGCGCGACGGTCGCCGGGTCGGCCCACTGAAGGTCGTCGACCACCAGGACCGTTGGCGAGGTGGCGCACTGCTCCGCGACCAGGGCCAGCAGCTGCTCGGACAGGGCAGCCGAGATGTCCGCGCCCCGGTCGGCCGTGAACTCGCCCTGCATGAGGCGGACGATCATGTGCCGTCGCGGGTTGGATGACGGTTCGCGAACGCGTAAACCCTCGACCAGCGGCAGCAGCGGAAGGGCCTGGCCTAGTTCGTCGCCCGCGCCCCAGTACACCTGGCAGGCGGTCCCGGCCGGATCGGCGAGGGCGGTGCGCACGAGGGTGGACTTGCCGATTCCCGGCTCGCCCTCGATCAGAACCGAACTTCCGCGCCCTCTCGCCACTTCGGCGACGAGCCCGACCAGCGTCGCGGTCTCCTGATCGCGACCGACGAGCGCGCCGGCCAGACTGGCATAAGGCACGCCGCGAATTCTACTACCCGAACATTCCGGACACAAGGTACGTTTTCGGGTACACCTGGCTGTCTTGTCCGCTTTATCCGGGGGAAATTCCTGCTGGCCGGCGGGCCTTTTTGCATCTTGAGATGCAACTTTCATACGCCATTTCATCGCACGCCGGGGTGAATATCACAATGCTATTTTAGTCTGGTTTCTCAGCATGAGATTCACCATTAGAATTAGTCGAGAAAAATGTTCCCTAACCCGCATGAATTAACCAACTCCAGGGCATCACGTCCGCGAGACGGTGGTGGCGCCGTTTCGGGTCAGAGGGTCGGGTGGCGAGCCCCTGGCCAGGGAAATCGCCATGGAGGAGTCATGCGTATCAGGCGAGCTCTCGTCATTCCCGGAATCCTGGCCCTTAGCGTTGCCGGCTCAGTTCTGAGTGTCTCGGCAGCCCCCGCTGCGGTCGTTCACCCGGCGAGTGTTCATGTTGTGGCCGGGGGGAAGGTGACTCCGCACACGTATTACCACATCTGACCAATGGGCGATGCGGGCGCCGCAGCCGTAGCGGCGCGCATGGCCGGCGCGGGTTTGCTGATACCTATTCCTAATTCCGGTCCGCGGCCGCCTCGGCGGCCGCGGCAGGCTGGTGAACAGCAGTTAACCCCGCGCCCGGCCGTTCCCAGGCCGCCGGGACCCGCTCCCCGGCCGCCTGGCCGTTGGCTGGCTAGCGGCCTTGCCCGCCGGCCGGCGGGCAAGCCGTCGGGCGGTGCGGAGACCGGGAGACCTGGCTGAGACCGAACCAGGAGACCTGCCAGACCGGGCGGCATAGGCCGCCCGGTCTCTGTCTGCCTGGCCGGCGCCAGTTGGGTCAGCGCCAGCTGGGTCAGCGCCAGCTAGGCCGGCGGCGGGCCAGCATGACGTCAGGGGTTACCGGAAACAGTTCCCGCCGGTCTTGATCAAATCGCGTCGCCGTGGGCCGCGCTTTGGCACGGTCTTCGTTTCGTGCTTTGGCTGGACTGGCGAGCGGCCAGGATTTAGCTACCCTGGATCTTAGTGCCAGATGCAATGTAAGTTTCATTGCTGCTCCAGTGCGAATCTGCATCATGATCGCACCGGCCCCGTTGCGCGGCACCGAGAAGGGAGCGACGCCGGATGACAGTGCCAGGTAGCCCTACGGTACGGCGCCGCCGGCTGGCCGCTGAGCTGCGGGAGATCAGGGAAAGCAAGGGCAAGAGCGGCGATGCCGTGGCCACTGCCCTGAATTGGTCGCCCTCCAAGATCAGCCGTTACGAGCTGGCCAGGACGGGCCTGAAGCCCAGGGAAGTCGAGCGCCTGCTCGACTACTACGAGATCACCGGGGACCGGCGTACCCTGCTGCTCTCCCTCGCCGAGGACGCCGCCAGGAAGGGCTGGTGGGAGGAATACGCGGACATCATTTCCGCGGACTACCAGCAGTTCATTGGCCTCGAGCACGAGGCGAGCTCGATGGGCATATGGCACGTCGAGGTTGCTCCTGGCCTATTACAAACTGAAGCCTACGCCCGGCACATCATCAGCGGGTACAATCAGATCGAGCCGGTCGCGCCGGGCATGATCGAGCGGCTGGTCAGAATCCGCATGCAGCGCCAGCAGGTGCTGAAGCGCGAGCCCGCCACTCAGCTATCCGTCGTTCTGGACGAATCTGTCCTGAACCGGCGGATCGGCGACGACCGTGTGATGTATGAACAGCTGATGCGGCTCGTCGATGAGTCGGAGCGGCCGGACATTACGGTGCGGGTTCTGCCTCTTAGCGCACAGCACTCGGTCTTCGTCGAGTCGTTCGTCATATTCCAGTTCGGGCTGGATAGTGACGCGATGCTCAAGGATGTCGTCTCCTCTGAGCACCTCAAGAACGCGTTCTCAGTAGAGGGCGAAAGGGAGACATATCTGCACCGCCTGGCGTTCCAGACCCTGGTAAGCGCCTCGCTCGACCCGGAGGAATCCCGGAGGCTGATCGTCGACACGGCGCGTTCGCGCTGGTCAAACGATCGCGTACCGGCCTAGCGCGGCCGCCACCTCTACAGGAAGTTGTGCGGCCAGATCATCGTCCGCCACATGTGCGCGACCGGCGACCCGTCGAAGCCGAGCCCCTCGGCCGGCTGCCGGAAGTTCCGCCCGATCACGTCCTCGAACTCCCCGAGTTCCACCGTCACCGCGGGATCGAACGAGTAGATGTCGTTGATCGTGACCAGCCGCGAGGTCATGTACCAGCGGTGCTTGCGGGCCTCCTCGGCCTCCCGCCGGATGTACTCCGGCGGCTGGTAGTCCGGCCCGAAGTAGTCGATGTAGGCGTCCGGATACCGGTAGCCCACCGACTCGTCGGCGAAGTAGCGCAGCGCCTCGTGCTTCTGGATGGCCCACGCGACCTCCTCGTCGACGTAGGGCCCGACCATCTGCGCCCCCCAGTACCCGTGGTTGGCCGACAGCAGACCGGCGATCGCGATGTCGTGCACCAGGCACGCCATGATCACCTTCTCGCCGAGGCCGTTCTCCCTGGCCACCCGGGCGCTCTGCAGCAGGTGCCGCTGGGCGATCGGGCTGAACCGGAGCAGGAAGAAGTCCTGCAGCGCCGGGCGCTCAGGCAGCTTGGCCAGGCCCGGGTCGTCGCCCATCATGAACACCGTGTCCGGGTGCTTGGCCTCGGCCAGCAGCGCGCCCTGGTAGGCCGCCGCGGGGGTGCCCATGACCGCCGCGGCCGGCGGCATGATGATCCGCCGCCGCTGGTCGACGGCGTCGTCGAGCGGCTCCCTGATCCAGTTCGTCAGCCCGGCCTCGCGCAGCGAGGCGGGCAGCTCGTGCGGCGGGACACCGGTGCCGGGTGGCGTCCCGGTGGGCTCAGCGAGCTCAGTCATGCGCCACGTCCCTTCTGTGCCACTGTGCCTATGACACTGGGGCCGACTTTACGAGCATGCACCGGCCTTGCCCCGATGCGGGCCGCGGGTAACGTGGACCCCGGATGCCAGCGGGTAGCAAGTCCGCTCCGCCGTCGAGAGCCAGGCTGAGGAGGAAGCGGATGGCGCTCAGGATCATGCCCCACGGACGGCTGCAGGAATGGGTCGCCGAGGAGAAGGGCTACTTCGCCGCGGAGGGCCTGGAGTACGCCTTTGTCCACGACGGCGACTACGGCATCGCGTCCGTACAGCGGGACGACTCCGGGCAGATCAAGACCGGTGCCTTCGAGACCTTCGAGGCGGGCCGCAGCGGCGCGAACGTGAGCTGCGCCTGCCACTGGGCCACCAGCGCCGCGGCCAGCGAGGGCAGCGGCCAGCTGGTGACCACGGCGTACTCGGTCGCGCCGTGCGCGATCATGGTGCCGCCCGAGTCGCCGGTCCGCCGCCCCGAGGACCTGGCCGGGGTCGGCATCGGGGTCGGCTACCACTCCGGCAGCCACTTCGCCACGCTCCAGGCCCTGGAGCAGGTACTGCCCGAGGACCAGATCAGCCTGACCTTCCAGGGCCCGCCCAACGAGCGGCTCGACGCGCTGCTCGGCCGTCAGGTTCCCGCCGCGACGGTCTGGGGCGTTCCCCTGTACGTCGCCGAGGCCTTCGGGTTCCGCAAGGTCGTCGACGCCACGTTCATGATCGGCTTCCTGGTGACCGGGTCCGGCGTCAGCCGCGAGGACGTGGAGAAATACCTGGCCGCGCTGCGCCGCGCCCAGGCCGACATCGACCTCGAGCCCGACCGGTACAAGCACTACCACCTGCGCGCGGTCCCGGAGAAGTACCACGATCAGGTCGACGTGCGGGCGTTCGGCCCGGGGGAGCGGATCGTGTTCCTGCCGTACAGCCGGGAGGTCTACACCGCGACCCGGCAGTGGACCCAGGACCGCAAGCTGTTCCCCGAGATCCCGCCTTCGGCGGTCAGCTACGACGAGGCCACGCTGGTCTAGCCGCCCCGGCCGGCCCGCCGGGCCACGAACACAAACTCCCGCCCCGGCCGGTCGGGCGCGCCGCGGACCTCGTCCACGTCAAACCCGGCCGCCCGCAGCGAGTCCCCGGTCTCCTCGCGGGACCGGAACCGCAGCGTGGAGTCCGAGGTCAGCTCGGTGCCGTCGGCCGCGAACCGGACGGTCCAGCGGAACGTCACCAGGTCCCCGCGGACCTGCGTGACCTCCAGCCAGTCCGTCACCGTCCCGACGCCGGGCACGTCGTGCTCCCCAGAGGTATGCGCGCGGTCCCACTCCTCCCACGCCCGCCGCGCTGGGTCGCGGGTCTCGAGCACCAGCCGCCCGCCCGGCCGCAGCGCCCCGTACACGGCCCCCAGAACCGTCCGCCACTCCTCGTCACCCAGGAACACCTGGGCCACGTTGCCGGTCATCACGGCCAGATCCACCTGCAGCGGCGGCAGCGCGGTCACGTCACCGTGCACCCAGCGGACCCGGTCGCCGCCCGGCTTGGCCCGGGCGATGTCCAGCGAGGCCGCGGCCGGGTCAAGTCCGGTGACCTCGAGTCCCAGGGTGGCGAGCACGCAGGCCAGCGTCCCGGTGCCGCAGCCGATGTCCAGCACCGACCGGGCGCAGAATTCCCCGGCCATGCCCAGGTAGGCGAGCAGGTCAGCCCGGTCCGGGTCGAGCGGGTCGTACAGCGCGGCCAGCCGCGGTGTCTCGAAGCAGGGATCGGCCACGCCGCCGATGGTAAATCCGGGCGGCGGCGCCGTGCTTGTTATTATCGGGCGCATACCGCACCGATAGCGGCCTCTGTTCCGCCCGCGCTGTGATCTGCGCCCAGGAGGTCTGCTGTGCCCTCATCTATCCAGGTCCGCCCGTTCCGCCGCGGTGACCGTGATCAGCTGACCCAGCTGGTCAACGCGCACGTGGCGGCGGTGGTGCCGGGCGTCTCGGTGTCCGTGCACACCGTGCTCAGCCAGCTCGAGCGCCAGCCCGGCGAGTTCATCACCGACCCGTGGGTCAGCGACCGGGCCACGCTGGTCGCCGAGCAGGGCGGCCGCGTCCAGGCCGCCGCCCATCTGCTCCGCTACTACGCCGACGAGCGCGCCGGCGAGCACTACCGCGATCTCGGTGAGCTCCGCTGGTTCGTGTTCTGGCCCGAGGCCCCGGCCGGCAACCCGTGGTGGCCGGACGCGGGCCCGGCCGCGGACGCGCTGATGAACCGCTGCCTGGCGCAGCTGGACCAGTGGGGCGTGTCCCACCGCGGGGCCGACGGCGACCTGCCCGCCCCCGGCGTCTACGGCCTGCCCGCCCAGTGGCCGCACGTGCGGGCCGCCTACGAGCGGGCCGGGTTCACCCACACCGGCGGCACCGAGGCGGTGTACCTGGCCCGGGTCGCCGACCTGGCCCGCCCGGCCCGCCCGCCACGGCCAGGGGTCACGCTCAGCCGGACCGTCGGCCTGAACGGGACCCGGCTGTCCGCGGTGGCCGGCCCCGACGTCCTCGGCTACATCGAGGTCGAGGAGTTCGCCGACGGCGAGCCGCGGCTCCGCCAGGGCAGCTGGGCCGAGATCGGCAACCTGCGCGTCGCCCCCGGCTGCCGCCGCCAGGGCGTGGGCCGCTGGCTGCTCGGCCAGGCGGCCTCCTGGCTGGACCTGGCCGGCGTCAGCCGCCTCCTCGACTACGCACCGCTGGCCGATCAGGACGCGGCGGCCTACCGGTCCTTCCTGGCGGCGGCCGGGTTCACTGAGCTGACTCGTACCGCGCGAGGCTGGGATCTGGATTGATTACGGGATTTGCGGTGCGGGCCCCAGTGCGGGCCCGCACCGCAAGCTCAGCCCGCGAAGGGCCGGATCAGCCTGGGCGGCGTCCCCGGCGTGAACGACACCCCGCGCAGAACCTCACGGGCGCCGGCCACACCGGCCGCGCTCAGGGCCGCGCCGCCCAGGGCCAGCGCGGCGCGCCAGCGCAGCCGGCCGGATGCGGGCAGGCGGGACCGGTGGTTCGTCATGGGTGCGATTACCTCCGCAGCGGCGGCCGGAGCCGGGGACCATCTGAGCGCCTTACAGGCTGCGGCCTGCCGGCGGCCCGCCGGGCAAGGGAGGCTTGCCGCGCGATGAACAGTTGGTCAGCTAGTGACCAAGAACGTCCTATTCGGTGACCACGAACGTGAGCGTGCCGAACCGGACCCGGTCACCGGGCCGGATCGCGAACCCCGGCCCGGCCCGCCAGCCGTTCACGTGCGTCCCGTTGGTCGAGCCGAGATCGGCCAGCATCCACACGCCCGCCGTCCACTGCAGCTCGGCGTGCCGCCAGGACACGGTCTTGTCGGACAGCGTCATGTCGCACTCGGGGGACCGGCCGATGGTGAACGCCCGCTCGCCCCGCGGCAGGATCAGCGGCTGCAGCCGGCTCGTCCGCCAGGACCGCCGGATCCGCCGGCCGAGCCGGGCGAACCAGCCCGCCGTGCGGACCAGCCAGTTGCGGTCCTCGGACCGGCGCGGGCAGGTCCCTGAGCAGCCCGGCGAGTTCGGCCGCGCCGCGGGCCTGCAGCGCGATCTCCATCCGGTGGACGAACGTCTCGTTCGACAGCCGGCCGTCTTCGGACCCGTGCCGGAGGATCTCGATGACGTGGTCGCGGTCCTCATCGGAGACCCGGAGCACCGGCGGGACAGTGTCCTTGCTCACCACATATCCACGATAGGCGTGCCGGCGCTGCCTCTCCAGTGCTCTGCGCAGCAAGCCCGGGCCGGCCGGGCAGGTAACCGGGCAGGTAACTAGTGCCGCTTGGACCGCAGCGTGTACTTGGTCAGCGTGAAGTCCATCGGCGACGCCGTGCGTGCTGCAGATCTCCCAGCCGAAGTTGACCTGGGTCAGCGTGACCGACGAGCTGAGCTGCCCGTGGTTCACCAGCCAGCGCAGCGCGCTGAACAGGTGCGCGGTGCCGGACTGCTCGTTTCCGCCTTCCAGGGCGAAGCTGAAGAAGTCGTTGCCGCTCTTCCAGACGGCGAATTTCTGCCCGTAGAAGGTGACGTGAGCGATAATGTTGCCGGCCGGCACCTGCCGGTGATTATCGACCCACATCATGACCTCGATGCTGTAATTGTTCAGCCAGAGATCGTAGGCCGCCTCGGCAATGAAGTTGCCCGACGAGGGCATCTTCTCCGCGAACGTGCTCCGCAGCATGCCGAAGGTGTTATAGGGCCGGTTAGGGTAATTCCGCTGGACCGACGGGTAGGTTTTGACGCTGGTTGTGGCGCTCTGCGTAGATTCGACGCCCCAGTGGTGGTAGGAGTTGGCCCAGATCGTCTGCGGGCCCGCCTCGCTGGTGTTCCACTCGTTGTTGTAGACGTCGAACGCCCCGTTGTTCCAGGTCCCGAAGGGTTCACTGGACTTGAAGGCGGTCCCGGAGGGAATGGACGCCGAGGCTGTGGGGGCGGTCAGGGCGAGCAGGCCAGGGGCGGCCAGGGCCACGGCGGCGACGGTGGCTAGCCCGCGGCGCCGCAGCTTGACGAAGGAATGCATCCGAAATCCTCTTTCAATGTCGGGATCCCCTGACCCGCCGGAATGCGATTCATAGTGAATTGGAATCACGTTTTGCCGGCGCCGGCCAGACATGTGGATCACGGCCATAGATCGGCTCAGGTATGCAGATTTCCTTGGCACGCTAGCAGCCGGGTCTGCGCTTGTCGGCGGAATCGTAAATCCCGCACGATAGCGGGATTACGCGAAAACCCGACAGCGGACCGCAAATCGTCGCGGCCGCTGCCGGGTGGCAAGATCAGGACAGCCCGAGCTCGCGGGTCAGGAACGCGTCCCGGTCGGCCTGGGCCTGGTCGGTCATCTGATGGTCGGCGCCGGGGTACAGCTTCACCCGCGCATGCGGCGCATGCTGGGCAAACTCCTGCCGCACCCGGGCGCTGACGAAGATGTCCTGGCCCGCCCACTGGAACAGTTCGTGGCGGCCCAGCCGGGCCACGTGCCCGACCGGCTGGAGGCCGGCGAAGATCGCCTTGTAGGCGGCGGCCTTGTGGCCGGTAAAGCCCAGCCAGTACTTCACAAACCAGTGACCCCAGGTTGCGTCGGGTGCGGCCAGCACGGCGGCGTGCACCACGCGGTTGCTGCTGGCCAGAAGGGCGCCGTACATGGCGCCGTAATCGTGCCCGGCGATCGCGACCCGGGATTTGTCGACGTAGCTCCGGGAGGTCAGGTAGTTCAGGCTGGCCTGGAGCGCGGCCAATTGCCGCCGGATCGCGGTGACGTCCTTGCGGGTCCCGTGCGGCGCGGCTACCCAGGGGAAGATGCCCTGCGGCAGCAGGGAGACGGCCCCGTGGTCGGCTAGCTCGGTGGCTTCGGCCAGGAACTCGCTGCGGTCGCTGTGGATCTGCCCGAGCCAGTGCAGGAACAGGATCCCGGCCTGGCTGGACGACGCCAGCGCCCCAGCCGGCTGGACGAGGTATGCGGTCACCGGCCGCTGCCCCGCCACCGGGATAACCACGGTCTGCACAGACACCGACCCGGGCCCGGTCGCCGCGGCCGCCTGCCCCGGCGCGGCAGCCAGCGTGACCAGCGTCCCCGCCGCGGCCACCGCAACGGCCAGCCGGGCCACCCTCACCTTGAACGTCATGCCCACCACCTTCGTCAGTCACATAAGCCGTGAATGCAACTGACGCTAGGCATGGGTTCCATAACCAGTCAAGCAACTGACGCACTCGTGCCGCGATCGTAACCAGCCCGACGACCCCCGGCCCTGGCCGTGCGGACCCCGAACCGGGCAGTACTGGGGGATCACTCGATCGGCCGGTGCGCCTTGCCGCCGATCGGTCAGGCGCCGCGCTTGCGCTGCCGGTATGCCTGGGCGGCGGCGCGGTCGTTGCAGGCGGTGGAGCAGAACCGGCGGGTGCGGCCGCGCGTGTAGTCCACGAATGCGCACGCGCAGGGCCCCGCGGCGCAGGTGCCCAGGCGGCCCATGCCGCGCTGGGCCAGGTGGCTGGCCAGCGCCGCGGGCAGCCGGGCCGCCAGCGCGGCCAGGCCCTGCTCACCCGGCGCCACCTCCAGCGCCGGCCCGTCCGGGGTGATCACCAGCTGGGCCACCGCGCCCGCGCGGACCAGCGCCGGGTTCAGCAGTGCCGCCGCCTCGTCGGCCGATCCGGCCAGGAACACGGCCCGCAGGCAGTCGCGCAGCTCACGCAGGCCGCCCAGATCCCCTTCGCCCAGCCCGGCGGTCAGTTCGCCGCGCCCGGCCTGGGCGGTCACCGAGCAGAACCAGTCCACGCTGGTCAGCCGGTCCGGCGGGTCCTCCAGGTTGTCCAGCGAGTTGATCAGCAGAACGGCGAGGTCAAGATCGGATGCGGCCCCGTGCTGCCGCTCCAGCCAGTCCTGTATGTAGCCGTCCACCGACCGTTTCCCGTTCTATGCCGCGCCGCGACCGGATTGACACGCTCCGGGCGCAGGCTAGTGTCCCAGAGTAAGCCGCGATCCCGGCACACACCGACCACCTGGGGGCGCCCATGATGTCGTGGACCATCCGGGTTGGAGTACCCACGCCCGACGACCCTGACGGACGGCGCGGCCCGGGGAACTGGTGGGTCACCGGTAACCTGCAGCCCGAGTACCAGCCCGGTTACGGCCGCCGCCAGCGTCGTGGCTGGCGCTTCTGGCGCCGCCGGCGTCAGGAAACAGGCGACGAGGTATAGGCGGGCATCGATATCCGCGAGGCATACTAGCCAGGTGAGCAGGTCATCCGCGGCGGCAGCGCCCGCCGGCCCCACCGCCTTCAGCTCGTCCGCGCCCAGCCGGGCCCTGGCTGCCCTCTGCTGTGCCCCGCTGTTCCGCGAGCCGCTGACCGCCGCCCAGGCCGAGGACCTGTCCCGGGTCATGAAGGCGCTAGCCGACCCGACCCGCCTGCGCCTGGTGTCCATGGTCGCCGCTCACGACGGCGGCGAAGCCTGCGTCTGCGACCTGACCGTGCCGCTCGGCCTGACCCAGCCCACGATCTCCCACCACCTGAAGATCCTCATGCAAGCGGGCCTCCTCCGCCGCCAGAAGCGCGGCGTCTGGGCCTACTACTCGCTGGTCCCCGCCGCCCTCGACGCCCTCTCGGCGGTCCTCAGCCCGGCCCCCGGCAGCTAACCCCGCCCGCATCCCCAACCCCAGGCGCCACAGGGGCGGGATGCGTCACACCTCGATCGAGTCCAGCAGCTGGGTCACGTACCTGGCCATCGCCTGCGGCAGGGCGGCCTGCGCTTCGGCGGGCAGCCGCTGACCGGTTGCGGTCAGCAGCCGTGCCGCCTGCCGGGCCGCCGCCAGCAGGCTGGGCAGCGAGAGCCCGGCCACCGTCTCCTCGATCCCGGCCGGGATATCCTCCGGCGCGAAATCCAGCACGCTGGTCAGGCCGTACTGCGGGTCCGCGATCCCGCTGGCCGCGGCGTGCAACCGCCACAGCTGCGACCTGGCCTCGTGCAACCGGTCGAGCGCCTCCCACACCGACCCCCGGCGCACGTACTTGGCCAGGTCAGCCAGGGCACACCAGCCGCCGAACGCCCACTCCCTCAGCTGTACGGGCCCCGGCCCCGGTGCCTCCGTGGGCGCCGCGACGGCGGCCGCGGACTGCCCGTCGCGGTCGTAGAGCATCACCGTGCGCGGCAACGGTCCGCCGGGCAGCACGGCCGGGAGGATGACCAGGTCAAGCTGGCAGCCGTCGGCGTACTGGGCGAAGACCCGCTCGTGCGGCGGCGGCACCCCGGGCAGCTGGTGATGGTAGCTCTCGACCAGGTCGCCAAGCCCGTCCGCGGCAAGGCGGATCCGGTCCCTCGCCGCCGCGTAGACCGCTTCAGTCACCCCGATACCCATGTCCAGATCGGACATCCGGTCCCCGGCCCCCCGCGCGACCGAGCAGCCGATCGCCAGCCAGCACACGTCCGGATCAGCCTGGCTGAAGGCCAGCAGCCGGCGCATGATCGCCTGCTGCCCAGCCAGTTCGCCGGGCAGCCGGTCGATCCAGGCCCGTCCCTGCTCCATGCCCCGTCCCTCCGCTGCCCGGCCGCTGCCCGGCCTGCCTCAGCTTGAACTCTAGGGTCCGCACCAGCCAGCCGGCCGCCCCCGCTCCCCGGCCCGGCTATGCGGGCATTTGCCAAGGTCAGCGATCGTCGCATATTTTCTAGACATGCAGTTCAGTAATTTGACCGGGCCGGGAGGGCCGTCCGGCTCATGAGCACCACCACGGCCGGCCGCCGGGGACAGACGACCCGGGCCGGCGAGCCGCGAAAATACGGTCTCGACGCCGTCATCCTGACCATGGCGATCGCCTGCGGGCTGACCGTCGCCAACCTCTACTACGCGCAGCCGCTGCTCGCCCTGATCGCCGGCACCTTCGGCGTCAGCCGCGGCGCCGCGGCCACCGTGGTGACCGTCACCCAGCTGGGTTACGCGGCCGGCCTGGCCTTCCTGGTGCCCCTGGGCGACCGCCTCGACAACCGCCGGTTCTCCTGCTGGGCGCTGCTCGCCGTGGCCGTCGCACTGGCGGTGGCCGCGCTGTCGCCCGTGTTCCCGCTGTTCCTGCTGATGTCGGCGATCATCGGGGTAACGTCCGTGACCGTGCAGGTCCTGGTGCCGTTCGCGGCCCGGCTCGCCCCGGCCAGACAGCGCGGCCGGTATGTCGGCCGCGTGATGAGCGGCCTGCTGCTCGGCATCCTGCTGGCCCGCTCGGTGGCCAGCGTCGCCGCGGCCGCCTGGGGCTGGCGGAGCATCTACCTGATCTCCGCCGTCGCCATGCTGCTGCTCGCCGCGGCGCTGTGGCGGATCCTGCCGTCCCGGCCGCCCGCGACCTCGACCGGGTACGGCCGGCTCCTGGCCTCCGCGCTGCCCCTCATCCGGGCCGAACCGGTCCTGCGCCGCCGGGCCCTCGCCCAGGCGATGATGTTCGGCGCGTTCAGCTGCTTCTGGACCTCGATCGCCTACGAGCTGATCAGCGCGCACCACCTGTCGCAGCTGGGCATCGCGGTGTTTGCCCTGGTCGGAGCGGGCGGCGCGGCCGCGGCGCTGATCGCGGGCCGGCTCGGCGACCGCGGTCTCGGCCGCCCGGTCCGCGGCGCGGCGATCGCGCTGGCCGTGGCGGCGATGCTGCTGGCCGGCGCCGGGGCGGGCAGCCTGATCCTGCTCGCCGTGGCCGCCGTCCTGCTCGACCTCGCCGTTCAGGCCAACCACGTGCTCAGCCAGCGCGACATCTACGGGCTCCGCCCGGACGCCAGCGCCCGGCTCAACACGGTGTACATGACCACGGTGTTCCTCGGCGGCGCGGCCGCGTCCGCGGTGTCCGGCGCGCTGACCGAGACCGCCGGGTGGACGGCGGCGGCCCTGTTCGGCGCGGCGCTGGCGGCGCTGGCCGGCGTGGTGTACGGCTACGATCTCGCCCGCGGCGGTGGCGGCCCACGGACAGCTGACTCTCCGTACCAATCGGCCGGTTCTTTATGGATTACGGTGCCGGGGGAGCGGGCCCCGGCGGCACGCCGGCCCGCCGCCCGCGCGGGCGGCCACGGAGCGAGCGGGCCCGCCAGGCGATCCTGGCCGCGGCCGGTGATCTGATGCTGAGCGGCGGCCTCGGCGCGGCCACGATGGACGCGATCGCGGCCCGGGCCGGAGTGGGCAAGGCGACGATCTATAAGTGGTGGCCGTCCCGCGGCGCGGTGGCCCTGGACGGGTTCCTCGACAAGGTGGCCGGAACGCTGGCCATCCCCGCAGACCTGACCTCCGCGGACGCCCTGGCCTGGCAGCTCGATGCGCTGGTCACGCTGTTCCGGGACACGACGGCGGGGCCGCTGATGCGCGCCCTGGTGGCGGCGGCGCAGTCGGACCCGGACATTGCGCGGTCGCTGCGGGAGCGCTGGCTGGCCCCGCGTCGGGCGGTGTCACTGGAGATCCTGCGGGCCGGGGTGGCCCGCGGCGAACTGCGGCCGGGGCTGGACTACGAAGCGGTCCTTGACGGGTTGTTCGCCCCGGTGTACCAGAGGCTGTTCTTCGGGCACGCGGAGCTGTCCAGCGACCTGGCGGCCACCCTGGTCCGCCAGACCATGGCCGGCATCGCAGCCGAACCCGGCCAGGAGCCATAGCCGCGCATCCGCGGGCCAGGACGGGCGGCGCAAGTAGTTAGACGCAGCCGTTAGACGGCAGCCGCTAGACGGCGACCGGGCGGGCCAGGCGGGCGGTGAGCTGCGGCCCGGCGGTCAGGGCCGCTGTCTGGGTGAGCGCGCTGAAGCTGGTGCTGCTGCACTGGATCAGCGCGCTCGACTGCGCCCGGGTCCTGGCCGTACCGCCGTCCGCGGTGAACGTCACCGGCTGGCCGCAGGCCGTCGCGCTGCGGACCACGATCGAGAATGAGCCGACCGCCTGGCTGTCCTTCGGGACCGGGCCGTGCCGGCAGATCACCGAATGACCGCCGGAATGGCAGTCCCAGCCACCCGTGCTTCCGTTGAGCTCCCAGTCGTGCGCGAGGACGGCCCCGGCAGGCAGGGTGATCGAGGCGTTCAGGCTGGCGGTCGGGGCGTTGCCGATGTTGGTGGCCGCGTAGGTGACGCGGGCGTCCCGGCCGCCGCGCGGCGGGCCGCTGACGCTGTCCGAGGCGGTCAGCCGGGCGACGCCGTGGGGCCCTGGGCGCGGATGATGGCGCGGCTTCTTCGGCGTCGGCGAAGGCGACGGTGAGGCCGTCGGCGTCTTGGCGGGGTGATGGTGCCTGGCCGGCTTGTGGTGCCTGGCCTTCTGGTGGCTGCCCGACGGTGCGGGCGCTGGCGACGGCTGACCAGCTGGGGCGCCGCCCCCGGCCGCATCGGTTCCGGTCGAGGAGGAGCTGTGCGATCCGCCGCCCGGCTGCGGGCCTGGCAGGAACGACACCACCGCGATGGCGACCGCGGCCGCGACCATCAGCACTGCGGCGCCGGCGACCAGCTTGCGCTGGGGCGGGGAAGAACGCTGCCAGGCCCCGGCCAGCCCGCCGACCACCTGGCCATCCCGCCCGCCCGACCCGCCAGCGCCCGCGGTGGAGGCACCGGCCTTCCCGGCGGCGCCGGGCTTAATCGCGGGAAATTCCTTCGTGGACGGGCCGGTCCCGGTCGCACCAGACACCGGGGCGTCAGCCTTCGTGGCCGCGCTGGCCGCGATGGCGCCCGCCCCGGCCGCCGCGCGGCGGCCTTGGCTTTCCGCCCGCCGCGGCGGTCCCGGTGGGCCGGCTTGACTCGCCAGGCCGGGACAGCCCCAGCCTCATCGGCCTCCGGTCCAGCCGCACCAGGCCTGCCCGGTGCCGCGACCCCAGAGGCCGCGCCAGCCCCAGCCGCCGCACCGGGACCAGCAGTCACACCAGGCCCGGCCTGCGCCGCAGTCCCTTCGTCGCGCAGGCCGGCCAGCACCCGCGGGAGCAGGGCCGCGGTCTGCCCGGCAGTCGCGGCAGTCACCGTAGCCGCGCCGGGGCCAGCCGCGGCACCCGGCCCGGTGGCCAGGCCAGGTCCGCCCGGCGTCGCGGGCCCGGTCGTCCAGGAGTTCGCGCCTGGGCCGCTGGCCGCGCCGGACCCTGCGGTTGCGAGCGCGCCGGCTGCCCCGGTCGTCCCTGGTCCGTTCGCCGATCTGGGGCCGTTCGCCTGGCTGGACCCGCCGGAAGCGGCGGATCGCCGGTTCAGGCCAGACCACAGGCTCGCGCGAGATCGCTTGCCGCTGGCGGCCGCGCCAGAGCCGGCCGGCCCTTCAGCGCCGGCCGCCCCAGAAGAGGCCGCGGCCCCGGCGGCCATTCCGGCACCAGCGGCCCCAGCGGACGCTCCGGATCCGGAAGCCCCCGCCGGCGCGCCGGGACCGGCAGTCGCGGAGGGCGCTGCGGGACCAGCGGCACGGCCCGCCCCGGTGGCGAAGGTGGCGCCGGTGGTTGCGGGCAGTCCTGCGGCTGCGGGCAGGCCGCCCGGTCCGGGATGCTGGCCAGCCAGCGGTGTGCCGGGCGCCCCGGCCGGGCTGGTCCTGGGCGCTGTCTGGCCGAGCGGATCGCTGCCCGGCGCGCCGGGGACGCCTGGGGCGCTGGCTACGGGGGCGCCGGTCCAGACGGTCCGGCGGTCGACGGGGACAGGGCCCCAGCCGCTGGCGCCGGGGAGGCCGTTGAGCGACGCGGGGCCGGCCGCCGCGGCGGGAGTGGCTGTGCCGGGAAGCTCGGTCCAGGCGGTTCGGGGCAGGGCGGCGGATCCAGCCTGACCGGCCGCGGACGGTCCGGGGACGCCGCCTTCTGGCCCGGTTCCGGGGCCGGCCGCGGCCGCGGCTTCGGCCGCGCCCAGCCCCGCCGCCTCGGGCGCGGCGGCGCGGCGGCGGCCAGAGGGCCTGGCCGCGGTCCGCCGCTTGCTGGCCTTCTTCGCCGGGCCCGCACCGCGGGCCTTCGCCGGAGCCGCCCCGTTGCCCCGGCCCGCGCCGTTGGCCGCCCCGGCGGCGGCCGCCGCCGGGGCGGCTCCGGCGCGGCCGGGCGGCGGGGGCGAAGCGAGCGGACGGGTGAGGTAGGCGCCGGTCGCGTGGCCGAGGATGGCCGGGGCGACCGCGGTCCGCATGACCCCGTCGACGTCGGTCATGTTGTTCCTGGCGCCCGGTTCCATCCGCCGGTGATAGGCCAGCGACAGCGCCTCGCGAGCCTGGGAGGCCAGTTCGGCGGCGTCGGGCTCGGGCAGGCCGAGCAGCGCACCCACCTCGGCCGGCGACTCGCCTTCCACGCAGACGTGCCAGAGAACCGCCCGCCAGCGCTCGGGCAGGGACATGAACGCCGCCACGACCAGATCCGGCCGCGGCCCGCCCGGCTGGGTGGGACCGGGCTGGCCATTCCCCGCCGCGCCGCCGGCCGGCTGGCCCGGCATGGTGGCGGTGGCCTCGCGGACGGCCGACAGCAGGTACGGGCGGAACGCGTCGGTGGGCCCGCCGCCCCGCTGCACCGCGGCAAGGACGTTCTCGAAGGCCTGGTCAACGGCGTCTTCCGCGGCGGCGCTGCCGGACAGCAGGAACTGGGCGAGGCGGCGCGCGGCCGGCATGTGCCGCCTGCGCAGCAGCCCGTAAGCGACAGGATCGCCCGAGCGAATGGCGTTGAGAATATCCGCGTCGCTGCGGCTTCTGGTCGCGCCGGCGGATGACTCGAACATGACCTGGCCCCGCTGTTCCGGTCGGTTTGCCCCTTGGCCCTGCCAGATCATCTCGCGTCCAGTCCTGCGACGCGGCGTATTCCCGGTCATTCCGTCCCTTAACCGGCCGGCTGGGCGCTCCCGGCGCGGCCCACGGCTTCATGATCACGGAGGATCATGCACCGCCGGCGGCCGGAAATCCTCCGTGATCATGAGTGAGTTACGGTCAGGGGGAGGAGGCTGGATGACGGTCGTTGTCTTGCCGTCGGGCGCCAGGGTTCGCGGGCGGGCGCTGAGGGACACGCCGGACAGCCCGGCGGCCTTCCTGCTGGCGCTGGCGGACGGGCCGTTGCCGGAGTGGCCGCACCGGCGGATCGAGTGGCCCGATTTCGGGCTGCCCAGGAACCGCCAGGACGCGCTGGACGCCCTGACCGAGGCCCTCGCCGTGGCCCGCGCCGGCGAACTGGTCGAGATCGCCTGCCACGGCGGCCGCGGCCGCACCGGCACCGCGATCGCCGCCCTGGCCATCATGGACGGCGTGCCCGCCAGAGACGCGGTCCGCTGGACCCGCACGCACTACCACCCCAAAGCCGTAGAAACCCCCTGGCAGCGCTGGTGGTTGCGGACCGTCCCTGTTACGTAGACAGTGCTTGGCTTGTTTACTAGACCGTGTGACCGCACTGATCAAGACGGCCCGCGCCGGGGTGCTCGACATCGCTTACGAGGAAACCGGCAACCCGAACGGGCAGGTGGCGATCCTGCTGCACGGGTTCCCCTACGACGTGCGCGCGTTCGACGAGGTCGTCCCGCCGCTGGCCGCGGCCGGCCTCCGGGTGATCGTGCCGTACCTGCGCGGGTTCGGGCCGACGAGGTTCGCCGGGCCGACGACCATGCGGTCCGGGCAGCAGGCCGCCCTGGCCCATGACCTGCTCGAGCTGATCGACGCGCTGGGCACGGACGACGCCCTCCTGGCGGGCTACGACTGGGGCGGCCGCGCGGCCTGCCTGGTCGCCGCGCTGTGGCCGGACCGGGCCGCGGGCCTGGTCTCCGGCGACGGCTACAACATCCAGAACATCCCCCAGTCCGGCGAGCCGATCCCGCCCGCCGAGGAGCGCTCGCTCTGGTATCAGTACTACTTCCACAGCGAGCGCGGCCGCCTCGGCCTGGAGCGCAACCGGGACGAGCTGTGCGAGCTGCTGTGGCGGACCTGGTCACCGACCTGGGCGCAGGCCAGCGAGGCCTACCCGCGGTCCGCGCCCAGCCTGCGCAACCCCGACTTCGTCCCGGTCGCGATCCACTCCTACCGGCACCGGTACGGGCTCGTCCCCGGCGACCCGCGTTACCAGGCCACCGAGGACAAGATCGCGAAGCAGCCGCGGATCGGCGTGCCGACGGTCGTCCTCGAGGGCGGCGCGGACGGCGTGCTCGGCCCGTCCGCGCTCGGCGACCGTGACTGCTTCACCGGCCCTTACCAGCATGTCCACCTGCCGGAGACCGGCCACAACCTGCCCCAGGAAGCACCGCGCGAGTTCGCCGACGCGGTCCTGAGCCTCGCCGGGTAAGGCGCCCGGCCCGGTACGGCAGCGGCCCGCGCCGCAAATCCCGTATCCCTGAAAATCAGCGATCAAGGAACGACCTGACCGTCCTGGTCAGGAACTCCTCGTCGGCCGGGATCCCCGCCGGGCTGCCCGCCCGGTGGCCCCAGACGCTGGGGATCACCGCGAGCTCGCCGTGCCGCAGGTGGGCAAGTTCGGCCTCGTTGTCGGCGACCCGGAAGTACAGGTCGGTCTCGCCGGGCATCAGCAGCACCCGGGCGGAGATCGAGGACAGGGCCGCGGCGAGGTCGCCCTGGTGCGGGTCCCCGGCGCTGATGTCGGCTTCCTGCCAGGTCATGGCCTGGGCGTACAGGTTCGCGGCGCGCAGCGAGCCGAACGAGTCCTCCCATTCGGCCTTCAGGAACGTGGCCAGGTCCGGGTAGCCGAGCGCGGTCTCGAACAGCCGGGCCCGGTAGAAGTCCTGGCTGAGCCCCCAGGCCGCGTAGATGTGCCCGAACGCGTGCAGCGCGGCGACCGGCTCGGCGCTGAACCGGCCGTTGCCCAGGTGCTCAGGCGCCGCCTCCAGCGTGCGCAGCAGACCGGACAGGAAGACCCGGTTGTGCAGTGAGGTCCGCGCGCTGCCGCACACCACGATCGCGCGCTGCACCAGGTCAGGGTAGAGAGCGGCCCAGTGATACGCCTGGCCCGCGCCCATCGAGAAGCCGTACGCGGCCGCGATACGGTTCACGCCGAACTCGCTGGTCAGCAGCCTGTGCTGGGCATGGATGTTGTCGGCCATGGTCACCACGGCCGGGTAGTCCTCGGTGTCGGCGGCCCCGGAGGACGTCCCGCTGGAGAACATGTCCGGGATCACGATGAACCAGCGCTCCGGGTCGAGCACGCCGTCCGGGCCGATCAGCCAGGTCAGGTCCTCATGGGTGGCGGTGTAGCTGGTCGGGTACACGATCACGTTGTCCCGCGCCGCGTTCAGCGTGCCGTGCGCCTGCCAGACCAGCCGGGCACCGCGGATCACGCCGCCCCGCTCCACCGGCAGGTCGCCGAGCTCCAGCACGCCATCCTGAACCGGCCACGCCGGGCTAGCCTCCGTCATTGAGCCACCTCGTCCCTGATCATGGTCCTGGGACGGATTGTGCCGAACGCCAAGGCCGGGGCCGCCGGGCGGGGTCCCGCCGGGCGGGTCAGGACGTGCGGCCGAGCTGGTGGTAGGGGCGCACGTCGAAGCGGCCGAGCAGGCGGCGGAACCGCCAGGTGTAGTCGGGCCACAGGACCGAGTTGCGGCCGTGGGCGTGCAGATACCAGCTGTCGCAGCCGCCGGAGTTCCACACCGTGCGGCTCAGCTTGCCGTCGAGCCAGTGGTTGTACCGCTCCTGGACGTCCGCCCGCAGGTCAAGAGCCGCGATGCGATGCTCGTCCAGGGCCCTGATCGCCCCCACGATGTACGGTATCTGGGCCTCGGTCATGACCAGGAGTGAAGTGTGCCCGATGGCACTGTTCGGGCCATTGATCAGGAAGAGGTTGGGGAACCCGGCGACCGTGGTCGCGAGGAAGGCCTTCGGCCCGGCCGGGGCCCACACGTCCGCCAGGCGGGTGCCGTCCGCGCCCTGGATGCGGGCCATCACGGGGTTGTCGGTGACCCGGAAGCCGGTGGCCAGGATCAGGACGTCGAGCTCGTGGGTACGGCCGGGCGCGGGCCCGGTGACCACGCCGCGGCCGGTCAGCCGCTCGATCGGGTCGGTGACCAGCTCGACCTGCGGCTGGAGCAGGGCCGGGTAGAAGTCGTTGGACGGGACCAGGCGCTTGCAGCCCGGGGTGTACTGCGGGGTCAGCCGTTTCCGCAGGTCCGGGTCGGGGACCTGGCGGGCCAGGTGCCGGGCCGCGACCATCCGGACCAGCGCCATCTGGCGCGGGTGCTTCGCCATGCCCGAGGCCAGCAGCTCGCGCTGCCAGTACACGGCGGTGCGCACCGCGCGCTGGGCGGCGGGAACCCGGCGGTAGACGGCGCGCTCCCAGGACGTGATCGGGCGGTCGGTGTGCGGCAGGATCCAGGCCGGGGTGCGCTGGAACACCGACAGGCTGGCCACCTGCGGCGCGATCGCGGGCACGATCTGGACCGCGGAGGCGCCGGTGCCGACCACGCCGACCCGCTGGCCGGCCAGCGTGGCCTGGGGGTCCCAGCGGGCCGAGTGGAACACCTGGCCGCCGAAGTCGGCGAGTCCGGGCAGGCCGGGCACTGCCGGCTCGGCCAGCACGCCGTTCGCCGAGATCAGCACGTCGGCGCTGAACGGCCCGCGGGCGGTGTCCAGCAGCCAGCGGTTCGCGGCCGGGTCCCAGCGGGCGCCGTGCACCTCGTGGCTGAGCCGTATGTGGCCGCGGACGCCGAGGCGGTCCGCGGTCCGCCGCAGGTAGGCCAGGATCTCCGGCTGCGCCGAGTAGGTGCGGGTCCATTCCGGGGTGGGCGCGAAGGACAGCGAGTACAGGTGGCTGGGCACGTCGCAGCGGCAGCCGGGGTAGGTGTTGTCGCGCCAGGTGCCGCCGATGCTGGCGGCGCGCTCGAGGATGACGTAGTCGACGCCGGCCTGGCCCAGCGCCGCGCCGACGGCCACACCACCGAACCCGGCCCCGATCACCGCGGCGCGGTAGTGCCGCCGATCATTCATTCCCGGATAGTGCATGGGGCGGTTCCCCGGGTCAAGCCGCTCCTGGCGTGTTTGCGGCTTCGCTGCAGGTCAGAGCAATATCACGGGCGGAGCGTGCGTATATAGTGCCAACCGGGGAAGATGCTGAGCGGCGGCGGCCGGGGGAGCACCGCAGGCAGCAAGAAATTTGCACTGCCTATGCTATAATTCCCGCGAAATTCCTGCGGCTCATGGGAAGGGTCTGCTGTGTCGATCACTGCGCGGCCCGGCGTCAGCGTCCGGACATCATGGGAACGGCTCGATTCCTTCCTGTCCGTGCTCGGCAACCAGGATGCGGAGATCCTGCGGGCTGATATCGCCTCGCTCCTGAACGACGCCCGCCCGGCCGACGGCCGGATGGCCAGATCGCACCAGACCCGGCGGTCCATCGTGGACGCGATGCGCGCCCTGCACTCCGAGGGTGATCTGCGGCCCACCGCCCCGCGGGTGGCAGCCCGCGCCGGGGTGTCGCTGCGCACGGTGTGGCAGCACTTCGCGGACATGGAGACGCTGCTGCTCGAGGCCGGCCGCCGGGACCTGGAGATCCTGCTCCAGATCGTCAGCCCGATCCCGGCTGACCTGCCGCTGGCCGAGCGCATCAGCATGCTGGCCGACCAGCGGGCCCGGGTGCACGAGCGGATGACTCCCGGCTGGCGGGCGGCCCGCATCCAGCAGCCGTTCTCCCCCGAGCTCCGGCGCAGCAAGAAGCGGATGACCGCGCTCGCCCGGGCCGAGCTGGAGGCGGTGTTCGCCGTCGAGTTCGCCAAGCTGCCGGACTCCGAGCGCAAGGCGCTGGTCGACGCCCTGGAGGGGGTCACGATCTGGGCCTTCTGGGAGTCGCTGCGCACGGACGTGGGGCTGACCCCGCGCGAGTCCAGGGACACCGTGGAAGGCCTGGTCGAGGCGCTGTTCACGCAGGCCGGGCTGGCGACCTGAGCTGTCGGGCTGAGCTGTCGGGCTGGCGGCGATATCCCGTCGTAAGCAGCTGCTCACTTTCGGCTCGATTTGCTTGCCTTAAGGCAAGCTGCGGTGGTAGCGATCGATCGCGCTCGCGCGCGGCCGTAATCAATTTGTAATGGTTTACTGCCGGGTTTAACTGCTGCTTGACGGACTATTGCGGTACTGATCGCACTATGAAGGCAAAGTCCTGCCTTCGGCCCTCTTCACTTCTTGCACACCCAGTGCTAACGTCACCGTGCAAACCCCAGAGGAGGTGCCTGAGGAGGGCAGATGACCGACCGTGAGCATTCGTGCCACGGCGGATACAGGCTCGCCCAGCGCTCCGCCCGGCCGCCCCGCGGCAGGTTAATAGCGGAACCCCAGCTGCTCGGATCGGGCGGCTTGTCCTGGCGAGAGCCGTTGTTCCACCGCAACCCGCTGGGCGGAAAGGGCTGGAGCCAATCGGGCGATCGCCTCCCAGGAGGACTTCCATGACCCGTCTCGCGGGCCGGCGTGCGCTGCCGGCCACCGCCCTTTCCGCGCTCACGCTGGCCCTCGTGGCGCGCGTGCAGCAGCTCCGGCAGCAATGCCGCCCCGTCCGGCTCCGGCGGCTCCAGCTCGGCCGCCCCGGCCGGCCAGCAGGCGCCGGTCGCTTCCGGCGTCAGCAACCAGGAGTCGGCCGCGCTGACCGCCCTGTACAAGGGCACGCTGCAGCCGCCGTCGTCGGCCTCGCGGCCCGCGGTCAAGGGCAAGAAGATCGTCATCATCTCGGCCGGCCAGTCGTCGATCAGCTCGTCGATCCCGGTCGACGCGACCGAGCAGGCGGCCAAGGCCATCGGCTGGCAGGTCAGCGTCTACGACGAGCAGCTCAACCCGGCCAACGCGCCCGGCCTGATGCGCCAGGCGATCAGCTCCGGCGCGGACGGCATCATCATGGACGCCACCGACTGCCCGACCATCAAGGGCCCGCTGCAGGAGGCCAAGGCCAAGGGCATCCCGGTGCTCGGCATCTACAGCTTCGACTGCAACGACCCCGCGTTCGGCGGCGGCGGCCAGCCGCTGTTCAGCGGCTACATCAACTACGGGATCAAGGGCAATACGCTCGCCCAGCTCACCCTGGCGGCGGACAAGTTCACCGAGTCCTACGGGGCGGCGCAGGCCGACGCGATGATCGCGGCGACCAACGGGCACGCGAAAATCATCTACTTCAACGACCCCGAGTTCGTCGTGCTGCACTACACCGGCGAGGGCTTCCTCAACGAGATCAAGAACAAGTGCCCGGGCTGCAGCGTGGTGGACAAGGTCAGCTTCACCGGCACCGAGCTCGGCTCCGTGCTCCAGCAGAAGGCCTCCGCCGCGCTGCTCCAGCACCCCGAGGCCAACGCGATCAAGAGCCCCTACACCGCGGCCAGCATCCTCGGCATCTCCGCGGCGGTCAGCCAGAGCGGCCGCGCCGGGAACATGTACGTGATGGGCGGCGAGGGCTTCCAGCCCGAGCTCGACCTGCTCCGCGCCCACCAGGGCGTCAGCGCGGTCATGATCGCGCCGTCCGACTGGACCGGCTGGGCCGCGGTGGACACGATGAACAGCCTGTTCCTGCACAAGGCGCCCGCGTTCTCCGGGCTGGGCTGGGAGCTGGTCGACGCCACCCACAACCTGCCCGCGACCGGGCCGTTCCTGGGCTCGATCGATTACAAGGCGATCTACGAGAAGGCCTGGGGCGTCGGGCCGTGACAGCTGTGACCGAGGGGGACCGGGCCCCGGCTCTGCGGGTCCGGTCCCTCACCAAGGCCTACTCCGGCGTGCTCGCGCTGGACGGCCTTGACCTGGACGTCCGCGCGGGCGAGGTGCACGCGCTGCTCGGCGGCAACGGCTCGGGCAAGTCCACCGCGATCAAGATCCTGGCCGGCGTGGTGACCGCCGAGCCCGGCGGCGTGATCGAGGCGGGCGGCCAGCAGGCCCGGTCCGATCAGTGGAGCCCGTCTGCAGGCGCACGCGGCCGGGCTGCGGTTCGTGCACCAGCAGCCGGCCGTGTTCCCGGCGCTGACCATCGCCGAGAACCTGGCCCTCGGGGCCGGCTTCCCGACCGGCCCCGGCGGCCGGATCCGCTGGTCGGTGCTGCACAAGCGGACCGCCGAGCTGCTCGCCGAGTACCACATCCCGGCCAGCCCGCGGACCCCGCTGGGCGCGCTGCGCGCGGTCGACCGCAGCCGGGTGGCCATCATCCGCGCGCTGCAGGACCGCGACGAGGCGGGCCACGGCGTGCTGGTGCTGGACGAGCCGACGGCCGCACTGCCCGGGCCCGAGGTCGAGCAGCTGCTGGACGCGCTGCGCGCGTACGCCGCCGCGGGCCAGACGATCATGTACGTCAGCCACCGGCTGGACGAGGCGCTGTCCGTGGCCGACCGGGTCACCGTGCTGCGCGACGGCCGCAAGGTGGCCACGGTCAGCACGGCCGGGCTGACCGAGAGCGCGCTCATCGAGCTGATCGTGGGCCGCCCGATCGACCGGCTGTTCCCCGAGGTCAGCCAGGACGCGCACGACGAGGGCGCGCTGAGCCTGCGCGGCGTGCACGGCGGCCCGCTGCACGGCGTGGACCTGTCGGTGCGCAAGGGCGAGGTGCTCGGCATCGCCGGGCTGCTCGGCAGCGGCCGGTCCGAGCTGCTCCGGATGATCTTCGGTGCCTACCCGATGCTGGCCGGCAGCCTGGCCATCGACGGCCAGCCGTACCGGCCGGCGTCGCCGTCCGCGGCGATGGACGCGGGCATCGCCTACGTGCCCGAGGACCGGCAGGCCGACGCGCTGTTCCACGCGGCCAGCGTGCGGCACAACCTGTCGGCCGGCCAGGACGGCCGCTACTTCCGCCAGCTGCTGTTCCGGCACGGCGCCGAGCGCCGGGACTCGGCCGCTTCGATCAGCGAGTTCCTGATCCGGGCCCAGTCGGACCGGCAGCCGGTGCAGACCCTGTCCGGCGGCAACCAGCAGAAGGTGGTGCTGGCCCGGTGGCTCCGCCAGCGGCCCCGGCTGCTGCTGCTGGACGAGCCCACCCAGGGCGTGGACGTCGCCGCGCGCAGCGAGATCTACCAGCTGGTCCGGCGGGCCACCGCGGCCGGCAGCAGCGTGCTGCTGGTGGCCAGCGAGATGGAGGAGCTCGCGCACGTCTGCGACCGGGTCGCGGTGCTCAAGGGCGGCCGGATCGCCGCTGTCGTCGAGCAGCCTCTCGACGCCCATCAGCTGACTGATCTTGTTAACACCTCGGAGGCGGCGGCATGACCCCGGACACCACCGATTCCGGCGCGGCGCTCAGCGTGCCCGCCGCGGAGCAGGCGCCGGGCGCAGCTCCCGCCGGGCCGGCCGAGGCGACGGGCAGCGGTGCGGCCGCGGCCCGGCTGCGGCCGCGCGGCCCGGGCCCGGGGCCGTCGTGCTGCGGCTGTTCCAGAAGTACTCGCTGGTCGTGCTGCTCGGCCTGTCGGTCGCGATCTACGGGATCTTCGGCAAGAACCCGGCGATCTTCCTCGGCGCCGCCGACATCAGGAACATCCTGTCCAGCCAGGCCGTGCTGGTCGTGCTGACGCTCGGCCTGATCATCCCGATGACCTCCGGCAGCCTGGACCTGTCGATCGGCAACATCGCCGGGCTCTGCTCGGTGGCCACCGCCGCGTTCTACGCCCACGCGCACGTCCCGCTGCTGGTCGGGATCGTCCTGGGCATCCTGGTCGGGGCGGTCTTCGGGCTGGTCAACGGGCTGCTCGTGGTGCTGCTCCGGGTCGACTCGTTCATCATCACGCTCGGCACCGCATCGGCCATCTTCGGCCTGGTCATCTGGTACACGGGTGGCCAGTCGATCGTGCTCGGCATCCCGCAGGCGCTGCTCACCTTCGGCGGCGGCAACTTCCTCGGCGTGCCGGACAGCGTGTACGTGGTCGCCGGGTTCGCGCTGCTCGCCTGGTACCTGCTGGAGCAGACCCCGTACGGGCGGAGCCTGCACGCGGTGGGCTCCAGCAAGGCGGCCGCCCGGCTGGTCGGCATCCGGGTCGAGCGCTCCGTGTTCGTGGCTTTCATCCTGTCCGGCGCCTCGGCCGGCCTGGCCGGGGTGCTGCTGCTGGCCAGCAGCGGGGCCGGCAACCCGCAGATCGGCCAGAGCTTCACGCTAACGGCGGTGGCCGCGGCCTTCCTCGGCGCGGCGTCGTTCAAGGTTGGCCAGCTCAACGTGCTCGGCTCGATCGTCGCCATCCTGTTCCTCGCCGTCAACATCACCGGGCTGACCTTCCTGGGCGTCCAGGACTGGATCAATCAGCTGTTCACCGGCGCGGCGCTGATCGTCGCCATCGCCTTCTCCACCGCACTGCACCGTGAGCGCAAGCACCGCGCCCGCCCCGCCCCGCAGGAACCGGCCAGCCGGCCGTAGCTGCCCGCCGCGTTTCCCGCCCCTACGACAAGGACCTTCGCCATGAGCGCACCGAGATTCACCCGGCGCTGGGGCACCGTCATGCTGACCGGCATGATGCTGCCGGGCGCCGCCTTCCTCCTCCTGCCCGGCGCGGCCGGAGCCGCCCAGGCCGACACCAGCCCTGCCCCCAGCACGGTGCAGGCCACGATCGGCGCGGGCGGCGACGTGAAATCCGCGATCGTCATCGCCAGCAACGGCTCGATCAACAGCTTCGGCGACAAGATGCCGCTGACCATGTCGATCACCAGCTCAGTGGCGGGCGGCTCACGGACCACCAGCTACCACATCGAGAACACCACCGGCCATCAGCAGACGGTCCACTGGACCCTGCCGGACGGGACGAAGAAGAGCGCGCAGGTCAGCATCCAGCTGCCGCTGGTCGCCCAGCTCGTGATCAGCCTGCCCGCCAGCGCGACGCTGGTCACCGCGCCCGGCGCCGCGGTGACCACGAACTCCAACCGCAGCCACACGCTGGTCTACAACATGGTGCTGTCCAGCCCGCTGGGCGCCCCGGTGCAGGACGTCTCGTTCACCGCGTCCGGCTCCGGCGCACCGACCGCGACCCTGCACGCCGCGCTGGTCTCGCCGACCACCGGCCCCGGGCTGTCCGCGGCCGCCGCGGACGCGAACCAGAACGTCGCCCAGACCGGGTCGTGGACCGCGGAGGCCTCCGCCGCCAACACCGGCCTCGGCCAGCTGAAGACCGGCGTCGGCTCGCTGGTCACCGGCCTGCAGCAGCTCGCCACCGGGGCCGGCCAGCTGGCCGGCGGCCTGGGCCCGGCGCTGACCGGCGCCAAGGCCCTGAACGCGGGCGCGCACCAGGCCAAGGACGGCGCGCAGGCGCTGTCCGGCGGGATCAACCAGATCCACGTGGGCCAGGTCAGCCTGACCGGCGGCCTGCGCACGATCCACTCCGGTCAGCAGAGCCTGACCGGCGGCCTGCGCACGATCCACTCCGGTCAGCAGGGCCTGACCGGCGGGATCAAGAAGATCCACGACGGCCAGTCGACCCTGACCGGCGGCCTGCAGACCATCCACTCCGGGCAGCAGGACCTGACCAGCGGCCTGAGCTCGATCCACTCCGGGCAGCAGGACCTGACCAGCGGCCTGGACACCCTGCACTCCGGCCAGGCGACCCTGACCAGCGGCCTGGACTCGCTGCACTCCGGGCAGGAGGCCCTGACCGGCGGCCTGGGTGACCTGAACTCCGGCCTGCAGTCGCTCGTGGCGGGGCTGGAGCAGCTCAACGCCGGCGAGCAGTCGCTGTCCGGCGGGCTCGGGCAGCTGCAGGGCGGCATCAGCCAGCTGAACAGCGGGCTGCCCGGCGCGGTGTCCGGCGCGGAGCAGCTGAAGGGCGCCGTGGACCAGCTGGTCGCGGCCGCGGACGGCACCCCGCTGCAGGGCCCGCTGGAGGGCGTCTCCGGGGGTCTTGCCAACCTGATCGGCGGTCTGCAGGCCGCGGCGGGCGGGGCCGCCGCGCTGAACTCCGGCATCGGCAGTGCGGTGTCCGGGCAGCAGGCCCTGGCGGCCGGCGCGTCCAAGGCCCTGGCCGGTGCGCAGGCGCTGTCCGGCGGTGCCTCGCAGGCGCTGTCCGGCTCGCAGGCGCTGACCGCGGGCTCAGCTTCGGCGCTGTCCGGGTCGCAGCAGCTGACCGCCGGCTCAGCTTCGGCGCTGTCCGGCTCGCAGGCGCTGACCGCCGGCTCGGCGACGGCGCTGTCCGGGTCGCAGCAGCTGACCGCCGGCTCGGCCACCGCGGTGGCGGGCTCGCAGCAGCTGACCGACGGGTCGGCGACGGCGCTGTCCGGGTCCCAGCAGCTGACCGACGGGTCGGCCTCCGCGCTGTCCGGCTCGGAGAAGCTGACCACGGGCACGGGGCAGGCGCTGACCGGGTCGCAGAAGCTGGCCGTCGGGTCCGGGCAGGCGTTCGTCGGCAGCCGCCGGCTGGTGTCCGGCCTCGGCCTGATCGCCGCGGGTGAGCAGCAGACCGTCGACGGGCTGCCGGCCGCCATTTCCGGCGCGCAGCAGATCGCCGGCGGCCTGGTGCAGGCGCTGCAGGGCAGCAAGCAGGTGCACACCGGCATCGGCCAGGTCAAGAAGGGCGCGGTTGCCCCGCTGAGCAAGCAGATCAAGGGGTCGGCGAGCACCTCGCTGCAGCAGATCGCGATCCTCACCGCGGGCACCGACGAGCTCGCTACGGCGCCGGGCGGGGCGGGGCGGACCTACGTCCTCACCCAGTCGCCGAACGCGCTCAAGCTGGCCTCGAACATCGAGCCCGCGGGCTCGTCCAGTTCGGGCACCAGCCGGCTGATCTTCGGCGCCGGGGCGGGCCTGATGGTCCTGCTCGTCGGCATCGGGGTCGGCATCGCGGTTGGCCGCCGCCGGGTGGCCTGACCGCCTGGAGCGGGCGGCGGCGCCGGGGTCCTGGGACCCCGGCGCCGCCGTCTTGTTTCAGGCGGCCAGCACGCTGATGGTGATCAGCACCGCGTCGTAGAGGAAGTGCGCGAAGATCGGCCGGGCCAGCCGCCGGTGCTTCTGGAACGACCGGGTGGCGTAGTACCCGAACGGGATCGTGACCAGGAAGCCGAGCCCGTAGTAGACGTGATAGCTGGTGCGCAGGGCCAGGCTGACGGTCAGCGCCCACCGCGGGTCCCAGCCCAGCTGCTCGAGCCGGGTCAGCAGGTAGCCGCTGACCAGGGTCTCCTCGGTCACCGCGGTCACCGCGGAGACCGCGATCCCGTACAGGATGTAGTACTTGGGCACGTTGCCGGTCGGCACCTGGCTGATCAGGTCGCGGTGCCCGGCCACCGCGGCGGACAGGATCACGCCTACCACCACCGCGGTGCCGTAGCCGGCCGCGGCGATCCCGGCGCCGGGCACCATGTCCTCGCGGAACCGGGGGAACGTGAACCCAATCTCCGCCAGCGACGGCCCGGTCCTGGTCAGCAGCAGAAGGGCCAGCGGCACGATGGTGCCGACCGCCAGGTAGCTGAACACGCCGAGGATGAGGTTTGCCACCGGGTGGCCGGAAACCACCGTGGGGAACCGGGTGATGTCGCTGACCCCGCCGACGTGCGCGGCGAGCACGTCGATCGCCTGGGCCACGCCCGGGAACAGGAACACGAGCTGGACGAACCAGGTCTCGAGGACCAGCTGCCGCCGGGACATCCCGCCGGGGCCAAACGGGGACTCCGCCGCTGGCGGCGGGCTCCCCGGTTCGCTCATCCGGATAAGCATGCCCGACGCCCCGCGGCGCCGGAAGGCCCGGGTCAGCGCGGCTCGGCGGCCGCCCTGACCCGGGCCTGCGTGCTGGCCTGCTGTCCGGCGGGCTACCCGTCCGCGACCGCGGGCCCGCTCTGGGCGACGAAGTCCTTGCCCCGGATGGTGGCCAGCGAGATCACCCCGGACACGAACGCGATGATCGCGGCGACCAGGATGATCAGGTTCAGCCCGTCGGTGAACGACGAGGTGGCGATGAACTCGCACCGGGCCCCGGACCGCGGGCGGCAGGTGCCGCAGCAGATCGCCGGCGGCACCGGACTGCAGCGCGGAGGCGATCTGCGGCCCGTGCCCGGCCAGCCGGGGCACCTGGCTGGTCCTGGCCAGCACGTCACTGGTGACCTTGTTGGTGAACAGCGTGCCCAGCAGGGCGATCCCGGTGGCGATGCCGACCTGCCGGAACGTCGAGTTGATGCCCGAGGCCATGCCGGCCCGCTCGGGCTTCACCACGCCCACCGCGGTGGAGGCCAGCGGCGGGTTGATCATCCCCGACGCCCACGCCGGACACGATCAGCCCGGGGATCAGGTGGGTCCACGACGAGCCCGCGTCCAGGCCGCGCATCAGCAGCAGGCCGACGCCGACCAGCAGCAGCCCGGGCCCGATCAGCAGCCGCACCGGGACCTTGGCGGTCAGCCGCCCGGCGATCGCCGAGGCGACCAGGATGGCGCCGGACAGGATCAGCAGCCGGACGCCGGTGCCCAGCGCGCTGTAGCCCAGGATGTCCTGCAGGTACAGGACCAGGTACAGGAGCAGGGCGAAGATCGAGGCGCTGATCCCGAACGCGGCCACCGCGCCGCCGGTGAAGGTCGGCAGCCGGAACAGGCTCAGATCGAACATCGGGGTCCGGCCCCGCCACTCGGCCAGCAGGAACGCGACCAGCAGCACGCCGGCCGCGATCAGGCAGCCGAGCACCAGGGGGTCGCTGAACGACCGGCGGTTCGACTCGATCAGCCCGTAGACCAGGGTGGCCAGCGCCGCGGTGAACAGCACGAACCCGGCCCAGTCCGGCCGCCGGGCGTGCGGGGCACGGGTCTCGGCCACCCGCAGCGCCGTGATGATCACCGCGACGATCCCGATCGGCAGGTTGACAAAGAAGATCCAGCGCCAGGACAGGCCCGAGGTGAGCCCGCCGCCGAGCAGCGGCCCGATGGCCACCGCCAGGCCGGTGATCGCTCCCCAGACGCCGAACGCGATACCGCGGTCCTTGCCGTGGAAGGCCGCGGCCAGCAGGGCCAGCGACACCGAGAACATGATCGCTCCGCCGACGCCCTGCAGGCCGCGGGACAGCTGCAGCATCAGCGTGCTGGTGGCCGCCCCGCACAGCAGCGAGGCGCCGGTGAAGATGACCAGGCCGATCAGGTAGCAGCCGCCGGCGGCCGTACATGTCGGCCAGGCTGCCCGCGGTCAGCAGGAGCGCGGCCAGGCTCAGCGCGTAGGCGTCGATCGACCCACTGCAGCCCGGAGAAGCTCGCCTGCAGCGCGGACTGGATGTCGGGCAGGGCCACGTTCACGATCGTGATGTCCAGCAGCAGCATGAACGTGCCCAGGCAGACCGCGACCAGCGTCCACCACTTGGCGTTGCCGCCGGGGGGCAGGCTGCCGGCAGGCGCGGCGCCACCGGAGGCGGCTGCGGGGCCGGCAGCGGCGGAGCCGGGGGCAGCAGAGGAGGAGCTCGTGGCGGTGCGGGCCGGGCCGGGCGGGAGGGTGGCGCCCTGGTCCGGCTCTGGCCGCTGAGTGCGCGGATCGGTCATGGTGACCCCCCGGGTGACGGGCGGATGTGTACGGGTGAACACTTCTGTCACCGACCTTAGCGCAGATGTGTGCAGTTGTACACTTAGGAAATGGAAACCCGGCCGCGGGATGCCGCCAGGACCAGGGAGCTGATCCTGGCCACCGCCAAGCGGCACTTCGCCATGCACGGCTACGACCGGGCCACGGTGCGCTCGATCGCGGCCGACGCCGGGGTCTCGGCCAACCTCATTACCCGGTACTTCGGCGGGAAGCAGGGCCTGTTCGCGGCGGCCGCCGAGGTCGACATGCAGATCGACATGGCGCTGCAGGGCCCGGTCAGCGAACTCGGCGCCCGGATCGCGGCGCACGTGGTGAACCGCTGGGAGAGCCCGCCCGGCGACGACCCGCTGCTGATGATGCTGCGGGCGTCGATGACCGACCCGGAGGCGGCCGCGCACATGGCCGACTTCTTCCGCCGCCAGGCCACCGAGCCGCTGGCCCGGTACCTGGGCGGGACCGACGCCGCCGAGCGCGCCGCCGCGGTCAGCTCGCTGATCATGGGCACCGTGATCCAGCGCTACGTGCTGGGCATCGGCCCGCTCACCGCCACCACCTCCGACGGCGCCCGTGCCTGGCTCGGCACCGCCCTCCAGCTCCTCCTCACCGGCGGCCAGTTCAGCCCCCTCAGCCCGCCCGCCCCCACTCCCTCATGAGGTCACCCTGCGACGATCGGCGCATGCGGACTCCGCTTCCGCCGGTGGCGGCGGTCATCGGGTTCATCGACGCGATCAACCACGGCGACGTCGGCCGCCTGACCGCGCTCATGTCACCGGACCACCGCCTGCAGGTGCTCCAGGAGCCCCCGGTCACCGGCCGGGACGCCAACCGCGACGCGTGGCACGGGTACGTAACCGCGTTCCCTGACTACGTCATCTACCCGGACCGCCTCGTGCACCGCGGTGACGACGTACTCGTCCTCGGCAGTACCACCGGCTCCCACCTCGGCCTGCCCGATCACGAAGAACGCCAGCTCACGGTGATCTGGCGGGCGACCGTGCAGGACGGGCTGCTGACCCTGTGGCAGATCATCGAGGACACACCAGCACAGCGCGCGCTCCTCGGGCTGACTGACGACCAGCTAACGCCGCGCCGGGCTGGACCTTCATGATCGCGGAGGGTTTACGGCCGCCGGCGGTGCCAGATCCGCCGTGATCATGAAGTCACCCGGCGGGCGGCGGGTACCGGCGGGTGTGCTTGGGTGGCCTGGTGACTGATGAGCTGATCGGCGATCGCGTGCGCCGGGGCGAGACCGTCTTCGGCGCCTGGTGCATCCTGCCCGGGGCGATGAACGCGGGCGCGATGGCCGCGGCCGCGCCCGGCCTGGACTACGTCGTGATCGACCTTCAGCACGGCGGCGCGACCGAGCACGACCTGCCCGGCATGACCGCGGCGATCCGGGCCGCCGGGGTCACCCCGCTGGCCCGGGTCAGGCACGCGCACCAGGCGGACCTCGGCCGCGCCCTGGACCTGGGCTGCCACGGCGTGATCGTGCCCAACGTGGACTCCGCGGAGCAGGCCGCGGCGGTGGCCGGCGCCTGCCGCTACCCGCCGGACGGCTACCGCTCGGCGGGCGGCATCCTGGCCGTCGGCGCCCGGCCGCTGTGCCTGATCATGGCCGAGTCGACCGCGGCCATCGCCGAACTGCCCGCCACCCTGGCCGTACCCGGCGTGGACGGCATCTACGTCGGCCCGAGGGACCTGTCCCTGGCCCTCGGCTGCGCGCTGGACCCGCGCGACCCGGTGCTCCGCCCGGCCCTCGAGCAGGTCTGGGCGGCCTGCGCGGCCGCGGGCAAGCCGGTGGGCGTGCACGCCACCGACGGCGCGACCGCGAAGCTGTACCGGGACGCCGGCTGCCGGATCATCACCGTCGCCGCCGACGCGGTCGCCATGCGCCGCAGCACCCAGGCCGACCTGGCCGCGGCCCGGGCCTGACCCGGCGCAATCCGCTAACGCGGCGGCAACCGCTGACCGCCCAAGCGGCTGACGGGCACGCCGCGAGTGCTGCCTCAGGAGGCGCTGGCGCTGCCGTACGGCGGGCCGCCAATCGGCGCGGCGGCCCCGGTGTACGGGGGCAGGGACTGCGGGCTGACGAACGCACTGCCGTCCGGGCCCGCCTCCACGGCCTGGTCGATCGCGCTGCCTTCCAGGTACTTCTTCCACGGCAGGAACCAGTCGGTCCACCCGTTGCCCCACACCCCGGCCCGGGAACTGCCGACGATCGTCACCGGGTCGCCGGTCAGCTCCATCTTGTAGTAGAGCTCCGCGTCGGCCGGGGCCATGTTCACGCAGCCGTGGCTGACGTTCGTGGAGCCCTGCGAGCCGACCGACCAGGGGGCGTCGTGCAGGTAGATGCCGGACCAGGTGATCCGCACCGACCAGGGCACCTGGATGTCGTAGCCCGGCCCCTTCATCTCGACCGGGTTGCCCTTCTCGATGGTCACGTAGGTGCCGTTGGGGGTGTCGTCGCCCGGCTTGCCGGTGCTGATCGGCCAGATGTGGATCAGCTTGCCGTCCTGGAACAGCTTCAGCCGGTGCGCCGCCGTGCTGGCCACCACGATCAGCGACCGGCCGATGCTGAAGTCCTGGGTCAGCGTGTGCGTCCCCCACAGGCCGGGCCCGGCCTTCACGCCGTCCAGGTGCCCGACAAAGCTCACCTTGGTGTGCGGCGGCCAGTAGCCGCGCGGCCGGAAGTTCAGCTTCTGGTCACCGTCCCAGTACCAGGCCCCGACCACGGGCTTGCTGGTGCTGATCTGCATCGCCTTCTCGACCGCGACCTTGTTCTTGATCGGCTCGCTGAACGTGAGCATGATCGGCATGCCGACGCCGTAGGTCTGGTGGTAGCCCTCGAAGATCTGCGTGCTGAAGGTCTGGGCCGGCACCAGCGTGCGGAACGTGCTGGTCTGCGTCGTCTTGTGGCCATCGGAGTCGGTCGCCACCGCGGTCACCGTGTACCGCGTGTCCGGGCTCAGCGCCCACTGGCTGTGCCACTGGGTCCTGGCGTCGTTGAGGCTGCCCTTGACCTTGCTGTCGCCGCCCTTGACGGTCACGTCGCCGATCGTGCCGCCGTCCGCGGTCACCGTGATGCCACGGTCGGGCTGGGCGTGCGTAACCCCGGTGCCCGGGGTGATGGTCACCTTCGGGCCGACCGCCGTGGGCGAGGCCGCCGCGCCGCCGCCGGACGAGGACGAGCCCGGCGAGCCGGACCCGGAGTTGCCCGCGCAGGCGGACAGCACCAGGGTCAGCGCCGCGGCCGTCATCGTGGCGCCCGCCGCGCCCCGCCACCAGGATGACTTGCTGACGTGCCGCACTCTCACTGCCTCCCTGCACCGGGCCCGCTCTTCCTGGATCCCCTACTGGACAGACGTCCGGTCGACGCCGGAGGTTGCGCCTTCACAGTATCCGCGGCGGCCGGCCGGGACGAACCCGTGGCCCGCCGCCCCCGGCCCCGGCGGCCCGCCTGTCCCGCCGCCAGCAGGCCGGTCATCCCCACGATGATCACGCAAATCCAGGGGATATACGGCCCGTACCGGTCAAACGGCGTCCGGTACCCGGCCGGCGGCAGCTCGAGCCGGACCGTCAGCACGCCACGGAAGCCCCCGGAGGCCCAGGCCAGCAACCGTCCCTGCGCGTCGAACGCGGCCGAGTCGCCGGTCAGCGCGGCCTGCACGGCCGGCCGCCCGGTTTCCGCCGCCCGCACCGCGGCCAGCGACGCGTGCTGGGCCAGCTGCCAGCTGGCCTGGAACGTCGAATCCGCGGTCTGGTAGACGATCAGCTGCGCGCCGCGCTGAACGTCGGCCCGGGCCATGTCGGGGAATGCGGACTCGAAGCAGATCAGCACGCCGAGCCGGAGCGGCCCGCCGGGGACGCTCGCGGTGAGCACCTTCGCCCCGGAACCCGGCATCATGTTCTGCGGCGCGGCCCGGCTGATCCGGGTCAGCCAGCCCAGCTGCGACCGGAACGGGATGTACTCGCCGAACGGCACCAGCCGGGTCTTGGTGTAGGTCCCGGCGATGCCGCCGGGCCCGACCAGCACCGCCACCTTCGACTTGCCCTTGCCCGGGACGATCGTGTCCTGGTTGACCAGCAGCTGCGCGCCGTTGGCGGCGGACAGCCGCTCGAGCTGCCCGAGCAGCGCAGGGTCGGCGCGCAGGTCAGACGCAATGCTCGACTCGCCCCACGCGATCAGCCCCGGCCGGTCCTGGCCCCGCCCCAGCCCCTCCGTCAGCCGCTGGCTGGCCGTGTCCCGCGCAGCAGGCCCGGTTATCCCCGGCTGAACCAGCGCGATAGTCAGCGTCCGGCCCACCCCCGGCGCCGCCAGCAGCGCAAACGCCAACGGACCCGCCACCACGGCCAGCGCCGCCCCGCCCAGCCCGGCCAGGCCCGCCGCCCAGCGCCGTTCCGCCACGCCCAGCACGGCCACCGCCAGCCCGGTGTTGGCCAGCACCAGCACCGCGGTCACCAGCCACACCCCGCCCACCGCGGCCAGGGACAGGACCACGGGATGCTGCCACTGGGTCGCCCCGAACACCGCCCACGGCCCGCCGAACCCCTGCCACGACCGCAGCCACTCCGAGGTCACCCAGCAGGCCGGCACCACGACCATGGCCGCCGCCGCCCGCCAGAACCGCAGCGGCGCGCGCAGCAGCACCTGGCAGGCCGCGCCCGCGCCGCCCCACAGCACACCCAGGATGGCCACGATCGGCAGCAGGCCCGGGCCCAGGTTGGGGATCAGCCAGTACAGCGCGGCCAGCAGATAGCCGGCCCCGAACCACCACCCGGTCAGCGCCCCCCGCCAGGCGGAGGACGCGGACCGCATCAGCAGCAGCCCGGGCACCAGCCCGAACCAGGCCAGCCAGGACCAGTTCGGCGCGGGGAAGGCCAGTACCGGCAGTGCCCCGCACAGCAGCGCACCGCCGTACCAAGCAGACCGCGGCAACCCGCGCGGGCCGGCCATGCCCTCATTGTGCGCGTCGTGCGGCGTCGCGCCGCACGACCACGCGACGCGCGGCCACGGTCCGCACCACCGCCCACGCCAGCGCCAGCAGCGCGGCCAGCGTCAGCACGTACTCGGGCCAGTCGCCGATGCGGCTGGCCAGCGTCCGGTACGTGCGCAGCGGCACCCGCGCGACCAGCTCGGCCTGCACCCAGGTGCCTGTGGTCTGCGCCAGGGAACCGTCGGGCAGCACGATCGCGCTCACCCCGGAGGTGGACGCCACGACCACCGCCCGGTCGAACTCCACGGCCCGCATCCGGGCCATGTCGAGCTGCTGCAGCGTCTCGCCGGTCTGGCCGTCGACCTCGAAGCTGGCGTCGTTGGTCTGCACGGCGAGCAGGTTCGCCCCGGCGCTGACCTCGGACTGGACCAGGTCGTCGAAGCTGACCTCGTAGCAGATGACGTCCCCGAGCCGGATCCTGCCGACCCGGAACACGACCGCGCGGTCGCCCGGGGAGAAGTCGCGGGGCTGGTACTTGATCAGCGAGATGAACCTGGACAGGATCCCGCGGAACGGGATGACCTCCCCGAACGGCACCAGCTTCCGCTTGACGTAGGTGGCGACCGGGCCACGCCCCGGCAGCCACAGCTGCCCCGCGTTACGGACCGGGTTGTCGAGCACGGCGCCGACCAGGACCGGCCGGTTGATGGCCCGGACTGCGGCGGAGATCGTCTGGTACACCGGCGCGTAGAGCGACGGGTCGATGTCGGTCGAGTTCTCCGGCCAGATGACCAGGTCAGGAGCGGGCCGCTGGCCAGCGGCAACCTGCCGGGCCAGACGCTCGGTGGCCGCCGCGTGGTTGGCCGTCACCGTGGTCGCCCGCAGCACGCCCGCCAGCGAGGACGCGTGCGGCACATTGCCCTGGATGGCGGCCACGGTCGCCGTCGATGCGCCCCGGCCCGCCGGGTCAGCAGGCAGCAGCGCGCCGCCGAGGGTCACCGCCAGCGCGACGGCCAGCGCCACGGCTGGCCAGAGCCGCGGCCGCCAGGCCCGCAGACCCCGGCCGGCCCCCGGACGCGGGTCGATGATCAGCCAGGCCAGCGCCGCCGCGCACGCCGCAACCAGGAACGTCAGCCAGGGCACACCGCCGATCGCGACCCAGCCCGCAGCCGGTTTCCCGGCCTGGCTCATGGCCAGCCGCCCCCAGCCGAACCCGCCGAACGGCCACCGGTTGCGCAGCGCCTCGTCCGCCACCCACCACAGGGCCACCGCGGCCGGCCAGGCCCGCAGGTTCAGCAGCAGCCGCAGGGTGACCGCGGTGACCGAGAAGATCAGTGCCTCGCCGCCGGCCAGCGCCGCGAAGACGTACCAGGCGACGTTGATCATCCAGGTCAGCATGGGCAGGAAGAACGCCGCCCCGAACACGAGGCCGATCAGCATCGACCCGCGCAGGCTGCGCCGCCACAGCGCCACAACCAGCAGCGCCGGCCCAACTACGGCCAGCGGCCACACCCCGGCCGGCGGAAACGAAGCGGCCATCGCCAGCCCGCCCGCCAGCGCGACGGCAAGCGCCGTCCGCAGCCGGAGGGCGTCACGCCCCGGCGGCATTCTGGGCCAGGCCGCCACCGAAGCAACCGGAGCCGCGGCCGAGGCCGGAGCCGGCGCCGAGCCGTTAACCGGCGCGGCGGCGTGGCCGTCCGCGGGTCCCGCGGCCCTCGCGGCCGCGTCGTCGCTGGACCCGGTCAGCATCACGCCTCCCGTCGGCCATCCGGAAGCTGGCTCAAGGCGAGCGTATCCGGGCCAGACCAGTAGATCACCGCGCCCGGCCCATGCCGCCAGCACGCCATCCCAGCGGTAAGCACGACACACCCACCGGCCCGGCGAGATCATCCGGGCGGTGGGCACCGGCTGACTGCGGCCCGCCCGCGAGCGGCGGCTGCGCCGGTCGTCTGGCGGATTGGTGTCTGGCGGACCTCACGTTCTGGGTGCTGACATCGTTTTCCGCGCAAGAGTGTTCAAGAAGGCGTGCCCGCCGGCCGGCCACGATGGCGGGGGGCACAGCCACCAGGCCGATTCGCCGGGTGCGCCTGCGCGGGCAGCGGACAGAAGGTCCAGGAAGTGAGGCAGAGCAAGTGAGCCGCCGCGGCTGGGTGATGTTCATCGCGATGTGCGTGATCTGGGGCATCCCGTACCTGCTGATCAAGGTCGCCGACACCGGTGTTTCCGTGCCGGTGCTGGTGCTGGCCCGGGTGGGGATCGGGGCCGCGCTGCTTCTTCCGCTGGCGGTGCGCAGCGGCCAGCTCCGGGTCCTGCTGCCGTACTGGCGATGGCTCGCATTGTTCGCCGTGATTGAGATCGCGCTGCCCTGGCTGCTGCTGTCCCAGGCCGAGAAGAAGCTGTCCAGCTCGCTGACCGGTCTGCTGATCGCCTCGGTGCCGATCCTGGTCGTGGTCATCGGCCGGTTCACCGGGGCCGCCGAGCGGATGTCCGCGGTCCGCTGGACCGGCCTGCTGGTTGGCCTGGCCGGAGTCGGGATACTGGTCGGCCCCGGCGCCAACGGCGGCGACGCGCTGTCCATCGCCGAGGTGTTCGGCGTCGCGCTGTGCTACGCGATCGGGCCGCTGATCGCCAACCGCAAGCTGTCCAGCCTGCCGCCGCTCGGCATGACCGCGGTCTGCCTGGCCTTCGCCGCCGTGCTGTACTCGCCGCTCGCCGCGCTGAGCTGGCCGTCCGCGGTGCCCTCCTTCCGGGTTCTGGCCTCGCTCGCCGGGCTGGCGGTGATCTGCACGGCCGTGGCGTTCCTGGTGTTCTTCCGGCTCATCGCGGAGATCGGCCCGGCCCGGGCCACGGTGATCACCTACGTGAACCCGGCGGTGGCCGTGGCGCTGGGCGTGTCCATCCTCGGTGAGCCGTTCACGCTGGCCATGGCGGGCGCGTTCGCGCTGATCCTGGGCGGCTCGGTGCTGGCCACCCGGGGCGCCCGCCCGGCGGCCGCGAAGGACGAGCCCGCGGTGGCGGCCGCCGTGCCTGCCGCCGGACCGGGCGAAGTGCTGCCAGATGCGCCCGAACCCGCCCGCTAGCCTGGCGTTATGTATATCCCCCGGCATTTCGGGCTCGAGGACCGGCCGCAGATCAGTGAGTTCGTGGCTGCGGCCGGGGCCGCCCACCTGGTCACGTTCGACGGCGCGGAGCTGACGGCCACGCTGCTGCCGGTGATCTGGGACCAGGACGACGGCACCAGCCACGCCAGCCACACCAGCGGGAACGGAGACGGAGACGGGGCCGGCTACGGGCGCCTGCTCGGCCACATCGCGCTGGCCAACCGCCAGTGGGAGACCGCGCAGCCCGGCGTTCCCGCGCTGGCCATCGTGCCCGGGCCGCAGGCGTACATCTCGCCGAACTGGTACGCCAGCAAGCGCGAGCACGGCCGGGTGGTGCCGACCTGGAACTACGTCACCGTGCACTTCACCGGGCCGGTCACCTTCCACCGCGACCCGGAGTGGCTCCGCGGCCTGGTCACCCGCCTGACCACCAAGTACGAGGGCCAGCGGGAGCAGCCCTGGCACGTGACCGACGCGCCGCCCGCGTTCATCGACGGGCAGCTGCGCGGCATCGTCGGCGTGGAAATGACCGTGACCCGGGTCGAGGCCAAGGCCAAGCTCAGCCAGAACCGCGGCGCCGCCGACCGGGCCGGCGCGATCGAGGGGCTGCGTGGCGAGGACGACCCGGGCTCGGCCGGGATCGCGGACCTGATGGTCCGCCGGGAGACGACGGCTACGTAACGGGTCAGGACTCCAGGTAGCGCTCGACCGCCTCGACCTTGGCGTCCAGCGCCCCCGCGGTGCCGGGGCGGATGTCGGCCTTGAGCGTCACGCTGACCCGCGGGGCCTTCGCGGCGACCGCCTCGACCGCCCGCTTCACCACGTCCATGACCTCGTCCCAGTCGCCCTCGACCGTGGTGAACATGGCGTCCGTCCGGTTCGGCAGCCCGCTCTCGCGGACCACCCGCACCGCATCCGCCACGTACTCGGCGACGGCCTCACCCACCCCGAGCGGCGTTACCGAGAAAGCAACCAGCATGATCCAGATCCTCCCGTCCGCCCGGGTATCCCGCTCCCAGCATCCTGCCCCGCGGCCGCCGTCCCCGGGCCGGCGGGGTGGGAGTTGAGTGAGCCGTGGGATATAGCGCGCGAGCGCGGGAAATCCGGTACGGGGGGCCCTGCCCGCGCCGCTAGACTCGCGCAGGTGATTGACCTCAAAGCCGCGCGGCAGAACCCGGACCATTACCGGGAAGCACTGCGCCGCCGCGGCGCTGCCGACGACCTTGACGCGCTGCTGGCGGCCGACGCCCGCTGGCGCGAGCACACCGAGCGGGCCGAGGGTCTCCGGGCCACGCAGAAGAAGTCCTCCCGGGGCCGCCCGCCCAGCCCGGAGGAGATCGAGCAGCTCCGGCAGCTCAAGGAGGAGCTGGCCAAGGCCGAGGCCGAGCAGGCCGCCGCCGCCCGGGAGCGGGACGAACTGCTCGGCCGGATCCCCAACCTGCCCGACCCGTCCGCCGCCGACGGCATGGACGAGGAAGACGCCCAGCTCGTGCGGGAATGGGGCGAGCAGCCGCAGTTCGGCTTCGCCCCCAAGGACGCCACCGACCTGGGCTCGCCGGCCGGCTGGATCGACATGGCCCGCGGCGCCCGGCTGTCCGGGTCCCGGTTCGCCTACCGGATCGGCGACTTCGCGCTCGCCGAGCTGGCTCTGTACCGGTTCGTGATCGACCGGCTGGCCGGGTACGGCTTCCTGCCGGTGCTGCCGCCCATCCTGGTCGGCGAGAAGGCCATGTACGGCACCGGTTTCCTGCCCACCGAGGAATCCAACCTGTACCGGCTGGAGAAGGACGACCTCTACCTGACCGGCACCTCCGAGGTCGCGCTGGCCGGCATCCACATGGACGAGCGGCTGGAAGAGTCCGACCTGCCCGCCCGGTACTGCGCGTTCACCACGAACTTCCGCCGCGAGGCGGGCGCGGCCGGCAAGGACACCAAGGGCATGTTCCGGGTCCACCAGTTCGACAAGGTGGAGATGTACGTCTACTGCACGCCAGAGGCGTCGAAGGGCATCCACGAGGAGCTGCTCGCCTACGAGGAGGGCATCGTCCAGGCCCTCGGCCTGCCGTACCGGGTGATGAACATCCCGGTCGGCGACCTGGGCGCGCCCGCGGCCAAGAAGTACGACATCGAGGCGTGGTTCCCGGTCCAGCAGCGCTACCGCGAGATCACCTCGTGCTCGAACACCACGGACTACCAGTCCCGGCGGCTGAACATCCGCTACCGGCGGGACGGCAAGCTGGAGTACGTGCACACGCTGAACGGCACCGGCGCCACCGCCCGGGCCCTGCTGTCCATCCTGGAGAACTTCCAGGACGAGAACGGCACGGTCGCGGTCCCCGAAGTGCTCCAGCAGTACGGCGCCCCGGCCACGCTCGGCACCAAGCCGGCCAGCTGACCGCCGCCCATACTCGGCGGACTCAGGGCGCCCAGCGGGCTCAGCGGGCGCCCAGGCCGAGCAGCAGGCCGTCCGCGGCCACGGCCGGCGACGAGGTCAGGAAGATCATCACCCCGTCCGCGGGTGACCTGATCTCCTCCAGCGACTCGGCGCCGTCGATGCTGTGGACCCGGCCGAGCAGCTGGCCCTCGGCGACCTTCTCGCCCGCCACCACGGCCGGCTCCCACCAGCCCTCCTGCGCGCAGCGAAGCCACAGGAACCGGCCCAGGTACCCGGCGGCCGCGGGCTCACCGGCGCCGGCCGGTGCGCCGTTCGCGTCCGCATCCGCCATGCCCATCGCGGTCAGCACCCGGCCGAGCCCGCGGACGTGCAGCGCGACCATGGCCTCCTCGACCAGCCCGCAGCCGCCCGCCTCGGCGGTGATCGCGGCCACGCCGATCGCCGCGGCCGCCGCGCTGGTCGTCCCGCCCACCGCCCGGTCAGGCCCGGGCTCCTGCCGCATCACGTAGCCCAGCCCGTACGCCTCGGCCAGCGCCTTCGCGCGACCCTCAGCAGACCCCGCCTCGTACATCGCGAACGGCTCGAGCGCCTCGACCATGTCCCCGCAGTGCGCGTCCACGAGCCCGTCCGCGCCCTGGATGAACTCGGTGAACGCGGCGTGCGCCAGCCGCTCGGCCAGCGTGCCGTCCGGGTTGCCGGGGAAGCACCGGTTCAGGTTCTTGCCGTCCTCCGGCACCACGAACGGCGCCCGCGCCCGGAACCCGGTGATGTTCAGCACCGGCACCACCCGCACCCGGCCGCGCAGCCGGGCCGGGTCCAGCGCGGCCGCCCACCGGCGCACCCCGGCCATGGACGCGTACTCGCAGCCGTGCACCCCGGAGATCACGGTCAGCTGCGGCCCGTCCGCGGCGCCGGTGATGTCGATCACCGGCACGCCGGTCCCGGCCAGGTCCATGGTGTGGCGGACAACCTGCCCCGTCATTCGCGATCAGCTCCCGTTCGCAGCGGCCCGGCCCGGCCCAGGACCGGGACCAGGCGTGAACAGCTCGCAGGCGGCGGCCGCCACCTGGAGCAGGCTGAGGTCCTGGCCGCGGCGGGCGGCCAGCTGCAGGCCCACCGGCAGGCCGGGCGCGGGCACCGGGATCGAGACCGCCGGGTGCCCGCTGAGGTTGTAGGGCCCGGTGAACCGGCCCTCGCCGCTGTCGTCGCCGACGCCGAACGGCGGGTCCTGCTCCGGCGCCGGGTAGCCGACGGTCGGCCCGGCCAGCACGTCCGCGCCGGCCAGGCTGGCCTCGATGGCCGTGGCCAGCTGGGCCTGCCGCTCGCGGGCCAGCTGGTAGCGCACGTCGCTGACCGACGCCCCGTAGTCCAGCAGCCGCCGGGTGCCCTCGGCGTACCCGGCGGTGTCCCGGCCGGCGTGCACCCGGTGGGCCTCGGCAGCCACGATCACGCTGAGCGGCTCCTCCCAGCCGGCCAGGTCATCCAGCCACGGCGCGTGGTGCTCCTGCACGTCCCAGCCCGCCGCGGCCAGCGCCGCCAGCGCGGCGGTCACCGCGTCGCGCACCCCCGGCGTCACCGACGGGTCGGACAGCTGCGCGGTCAGCACCCGCACGACCGGCACCCGGCCGGGCGGCGGCCACGCCCCGGGCTCGTCGCCCGGGCCGAGACCGGCCAGTACCCGGAGCAGCCGGGCCGACCCATCCGGCGACGCGGTCAGCGTGCCCGCGTGGTCGCAGGACGGCGAGAGCGGGAATACCCCGTCCACCGGGACCAGCCCGAACGTCGGCTTGAGCCCGGTGATGCCGCAGTAGGCCGCCGGGATCCGGATCGACCCGCCGGTGTCGGTGCCGATCGCCAGGTCGCACACGCCCGCCGCGACCAGCGCCGCCGAACCGCCGGACGACCCGCCCGAGGTCCGGGACGGATCGCGCGGGTTGCGGGTGTCGCCCACCGCCGGGTGCGCGAACCCGGCCGCGTACTCCAGGCACTGGGTGGTCGCGAAGACCTCCGCGCCGGCCGCGCGCAGCCGCCGGACCAGTTCCGCGTCCTGCGCGGCGGGCGCGGGGTCGTAGACCGGGCTGCCGCAGCGGGCGGTGACCCCGGCCACCGCGATGATGTCCTTGACCCCGACCGGCTCGCCCGGCCAGCGGCCCGTCCGCGGCGCGGTCCGGGTCGCCCAGCACGGTGACCACCGCGTTCAGCGGCCGGCCGAGCCGCTCCAGCCGCTCGTAGGCGGCCAGCAGGTCCAGGTTCGCGGCCGTGCACGTGCGCCGGCCGTCCTCGATCGCGGTGATCAGTTCCGCGACCCGGCGGATCAGCGGCCCCTCCATCGGGCCGAGGATCGCGCGCACCTCGGTGGGCCGGTGCCGGACGGCCAGGTCCCGGTACACGCCCGAGTGCGACTTGGCTGACCTGCGGTTGAACTCGGTCAGCCGGGCCAGCGACCCGGGCAGGTCGGCCGGATCGAACCCGTCGAACGGCATGGGCTGCACCGGTGCCTGGCTGAGCGCCTCGCGCGCCAGGGCAATCAGGATTTTCTCGTACGCTGGGTTGCCAAGTGCATCGGCGATCGACAGGTCGGTCACGGCCGTGGCGAACAGCATCGCCCCGTAGGCCTGCTTGGCCCACAGGTAGCCGAGCACGTTGCCGGTCACTTCCGCGTCGGCAATATCCGCGGCAAGGCGCTTTATCCGGCGGGAAATCGTGCCGTCTATTTCGCCCACCACGAACGTGCCCCGGTTACCGCGGAGTATCACTCCGGGAGCCGTTACGTCAGCGCCGAAATTCACGAAGGATTCGACCACGCGGCCGGGCCCGGCGGCGTCGGTCAGCGTCCCGGTGTTGAGCCCGTTCTGCAGCGAGACGACGTAGCCGTCGCCCTCCAGGCGGCCCGCCAGGCTGGCCGCCGCGGCCGCGGTGTGGTGCGCCTTGACCGCGACGAGCACCGGGCAATCCAGCTTTTCCGGCAGGTCAGCGGGTTTTATCGCGGGCACCCTGACGTGAAGTTCTCGACCGGGCCGGTGATCTCCAGGCCCCGCTCGCTGATCGCCGCGACCACTTCAGGATCTGCGTCGCAGACGGTAACTTCGTGTCCGTCGCGGGCCAGTCCGGCCGCGACCGTACCGCCGATGGCACCGCAGCCGAGCACGAGGTAGCGCACGGCGCGAAATGTTACAACACCGTAAAAGCTGCTGCTATCCCCAAGATCCCCTATTTACAAAACGCCTCGTGACCGCCACATTGACTTGGACAAAGGTTTGCTCTGACCTGTTCCCGGCCGCACCCCTGGCCGCTCCCATCAAAGCTGGAGCTTTCATGACAAATCGGACTACTGCGCTGAAGGCGCTGACCGCGGCCGGCGCGCTCGTCGTACTCGCCGCCTGCGGGTCGAGCGGCGGGTCGGGCGGCACTACGAGTGGCGGGTCCACCAGCGGGGGCGGCAGCACCAGCGCAGGCACCCCGGTGCACGGCGGCAAGCTGACCTTCGCCGCGGTCCAGGACGCCCAGTCCATGAACAAGACCACGGTCTTCGACAACAACTCGATCTGGATCTTCGAGCAGATCTTCCAGCAGCTGTACACGGTCTCGCCGGACGGCAAGAGCGTGGTGCCGCAGCTGGCCACCAGCTACAAGGTGTCCTCGGACAAGAAGACCTACACGTTCACCCTCCGGCAGGGCGTGAAGTTCTCCAACGGCCAGCCGATGACGTCCAAGGACGTCAAGTTCTCCATCGACCAGACCACCAAGGCCAGCCAGGGCTGGGGCTTCATCAACACGGCCATCAAGTCGACCTCCGCCCCGTCGCCCGACACCTTCGTCGTCCACCTCAAGTACCCGTGGGCGCCGCTGCTGGCCGACCTGTCGATCTTCGCCAACGGCATCATCCCGGACAACTACGCCGGCAAGAGCGAGACCGCGTTCTACAACGCGCCGATCGGCACCGGCCCGTTCAAGTGGGACGTCTGGCACAAGGGCCAGTCCCTGACGCTGGTCAAGAACCCGCTGTACTGGGAGAAGGGCAAGCCCTACCTGGACAGCATCACCTGGACCGACGTGGCCAGCGACAACACCCGGCAGCAGCAGCTGCAGGGCGGCCAGGCCCAGATCGACCAGTTCCCGGCGTGGTCCACGGTGACCAAGCTGCAGAGCACGCAGGGCGTGAACATGCACCTGTTCAACTCGACGCAGACCAACTACCTGGCCTTCAACGAGACGCGCAAGCCGTTCCAGGACGTCCACGTGCGCCGCGCGATCTCGCTGGCGCTCAACCGGGACGCGCTGGTCAAGGCGGTGCTGTTCGGCCACGGCAAGCCGGCCAACTCGCTGTTCCCGCCGCAGGTGCCGTACTACGACCCGAACACCCCCGGCTACCAGTTCAACCTGGCCGAGGCCAAGAAGGAGATGGCCCAGTCCTCGGTGCCGAACGGGTTCAGCACCTCGATCGTGATCCCGTCCGGTAACTCCGACTACCTGACGATCTCCACGATCGTCCAGTCCGAGCTCAAGCCGCTGGGCATCAACGTGAAGATCAACCAGCTCGACCCGAACACCGAGAACACCCAGACCCAGAACCTGAACTACGACATGACGCTGACGCTGTGGACGATGGACATCAGCGACCCGGACGAGCTGGCCACCTTCGCGGTCGACCCGAAGTCCGGCGCCAAGTCGTTCTTCACCATGTACAACAACCCGGCCGTGGTCAACGCCGCGCACGCGGCGGAGAGGACCCTGGACACCGAGAAGCGGCAGCAGCTCTACAACACGCTCCAGACCGGCGCCGCCAAGGACGCGTTCATGGCCTTCCTGTACTACTCGCCGTACCCCTACGCGACCACGACCAACGTGCATGGCTTCTTCGTCACGCCGCTGGGCAACATGCACATGGAGAACGTCTGGCTGAGCAAGTAAGGACCTAGGCCCCCTCGAGAAGAAAAGGTAACGATCGCCCGTGGGGCGGATGTCATTCGTGGGCCGGCGGCTGCTGCAGCTCATTCCAGTAGCCGTCGGCGTCACGATCGTTTGTTTCTTCATGATCCACCTGATCCCCGGCGACCCGGCCGAGACGATCCTGGGGATCCACGCGACCCCGCAGAAGGTCGCCCTGCTGCACAAGCAGTGGGGCCTTGACCGGTCGCTGGCCGCCCAGTACTGGCTGTTCATGGACCGGCTGCTGCACGCCAACCTGGGGACGAGCCTGATCTACGGCACCGGCGCGTCCACCCTGATCTGGCAGCGGCTGCCGGTGACCCTGTGGCTGATCGTCTACGCCACCGTGCTGGCCATCATCATCAGCGTGCCGCTGGCGATGATCGCCGCGACCCGCAAGGACGGGCTGCGCGACCACGCGGTCCGCGCGGTCCCGCTGATCGGCCTGGGGATGCCGCCGTTCTGGGTCGGGTTCCTGCTGATCTACGTGTTCGGCATCAAGGAGCACTGGTTCCCGGTCAGCGGGTACGGCCAGGGGTTCGTCGGCCACCTGCGCTCGATGTTCCTGCCCGCCCTGACCGTGGCCATCGCGCTGTCGCCGGTGGTCATCCGCAGCCTGAGAGCCAGCATGCTCAACGTGCTCGGCGCCGACTTCATCACCACGGCCAAGTCCAAGGGCGTGGGTGGCCCCCGGCTGTTCTTCCGGCACGTGCTGCGCAACGCGGTCATCCCGGCGATCACCGTGCTCGGCATCAACATCGGCTTCCTGATCGGCGGCACGGTGGTGGTGGAGAGCGTGTTCGCGCTCCCGGGGGTTGGCCAGCTGATGATCAACTCCATCTTCCAGCGGGACTTCCCGGTCGTGCAGGGCGTCACGCTGGTGTTCGCCGTGCTGGTCGTGCTGGTGAACCTGCTGGCCGACATGGCCTACGCAGCGCTCGACCCGAGAGTGAGCTTCGACAGGTGAGCATTACCGGAGCAGCAGGAGAGCAGTTCGCGCCCGCCGGCGGGGCCCTGGATCGAGCCGGACGCCCCGGCCGCTGGACCGCAGCGTGCAGGCCCGCCGGGCCACCTGGTACAAGCAGCCGGCGCTGATGGCCGGCCTGATCATCACGGGCATCGTCCTGATCGCGGCCATCGCCGCGCCGCTGATCACCTTCTACAACCCGATCGCCCAGAACCTGACCGACGCCCTGCAGGGACCGAGTGCGGCGCACTGGCTGGGCACCGACCAGTTCGGCCGGGACACCTGGACCCGGCTGATCTACGGTGCCCGGGTCGACCTGCGGATTGCGTTCATCGCGGTGCTGTTCCCGTTCGTGCTCGGCACCGTGCTGGGCGCCATCGCGGCGTACTTCGGCGGGTGGTTCGACCTGGTCATCATGCGGGTGGTCGACGTCGTCGTCGCGTTCCCGTTCTTCGTGCTGCTGATCGCCCTGGTGTTCGTGCTCGGGCCCGGGGCCCGGAGCATCTACATCGCGATCACCGTGGTCGGCTGGGTGTCCTACTGCCGCATCGTGCGGGCCGAGATCCTGGTCGCCAAACGCCAGGAGTACGTGCTGGCCGCCCAGTCCGCCGGCCTGTCCAACACGCGCATCATGGGCCGGCACCTGATGCCCAACGTGATCAGCCAGGCAATCATCTACGGGATGTCCGACATCGTGCAGGACATCCTGGCCATCGTCACACTCGGCTATTTCGGCCTCGGCATACCGCCGCCCACGGCGGAATGGGGATCGATGATCAACGGCGGGCAGAACTTCCTGACCACGCACTGGGAGCTGACCACGATCCCCGGCCTCGCCGTGATCCTCGTGGGGCTCGGGCTGTCCCTCATCGGCGACGGGCTCGCCGACCTCCTGAGGCCGGGCCAGTGACGGCGGCGTTCAGTCCCGGCGGCGTTGCCGGCGGGCCGATGCTCGAGGTCCGTGACCTGCACGTGCAGATCGCCACGCGGCGCGGCACGGTCCGCGCCGTGGACGGGGTGTCCTTCGAGGTGCCCAGGGGCGAGGCGCTCGGCCTGGTCGGCGAGTCCGGCTCGGGCAAGAGCATGACGCTGCGGTCCATCCTCGGCGTGCTGCCGCCGGAGGCCAGCGTGACCTCCGGGCAGATCCTGCTGGACGGCCAGGACCTGGTGCCGCTGGGGCAGAACGAGCTGAACCGGATCCGCGGGCCGAAGATGTCGATGATCTTCCAGGAGCCGATGAGCGCGCTGAACCCGGTCATGCGCGTCGGCGCGCAGATCGCCGAGGGCCCGATGCTCCACCAGGGGCTGAGCCGGGGCAAGGCGGCCGAGCGGGCGCTGGACCTGATGCGCCGGGTCGGCATCCCGCACCCGGAGCGGCGGATGCGGTCCTACCCGCACGAGTTCTCCGGCGGCATGCGGCAGCGCGTGATGATCGCCATCGCGCTGTCCTGCGAACCCGAGGTGATCCTCTGCGACGAGCCGACCACCGCGCTGGACGTGACCATCCAGGACCAGATCCTGCGGCTGCTGGCCCGGCTGTGCCGCGAGTCCGGGGTGAGCCTGCTCTTCGTCACCCACGACCTGCCCGTGGTGGCCCAGATCTGCCAGCAGGTCGCGGTCATGTACGGCGGGCGGCTGGCCGAGTACGGGCCGGTCCAGGACGTGCTGCACGACCCGCGGCACCCCTACACGCTCGGCCTGGTCCGGTCCGCGCCGGACTTCGACAACGTCCGCGACTCGCTGGTGCCGATCCCCGGGTCGCCGCCGAGCCTCATCACGCCGCCGGACGGCTGCCGGTTCCACCCGCGCTGCAAGTTCGCCGAGGAGGACTGCCAGGTGATCGAGCCGCCGATGAAGCCGCTGCCGGGCGGGCGGGCCACCGCCTGCCTGCACTACGAGCGGACCATCGAGTCGCTCGAAGCCGAGCGGGCCGGGCAGCCCCTGACCGCCGCCGAGGACGCGTCATGAGCGAGCAGGAACCGGCCATGGCGGCCGACCCCAAGGGCCCGCTGCTCACCACCTCGAAACTGTCGGTCACGTTCACCGTGGGCGCCGCGTTCGGCGCGCGGCTCAGGAAAGAGAACTTCGTGCTGCGCGCGGTCGACGGGGTGGACCTGGAGATCGAGCGCGGCGAGGCGCTGGCCGTGGTGGGCGAGTCCGGGTCCGGCAAGTCCACCCTGGCCCGGGCGCTGACCGGGATCGCCCCGGTGGCGGCCGGCGAGATGATCTTCGACGGCCAGAAGCTGGCGGCCCGGCGGCGCGGCCGGGACCGGCGGCGGATCCAGATGGTGTTCCAGGATCCCTACTCCTCGCTGAATCCCCGGCTGACCGTCGGCAGCATGCTGAGCGAGCTGCTGAAGGTGCACAAGGTCGTGCCGCGGTCCGAGGTGGAGTCGTTCAGCCGGGAGCTGCTCAACCTGGTCGGGCTCAGCGACGAGGCGCTGTCGGCCTACCCGCGGCAGTTCTCCGGCGGGCAGCGCCAGCGGGTGGCCATCGCCCGGGCCCTGGCGCTCCGCCCGGATCTGCTGATCGCCGACGAGCCGGTGTCCGCGCTGGACGTCAGCGTGCAGGCCACGATCCTGAACCTGCTCCGCGACCTGCGCGCCGAGCTGGGCCTGACGCTGATGCTGATCTCGCACAACCTGGCCGTGGTCCGGCACCTGTGCGACCGGGTGGCGGTCATGTACCTGGGCCGGATCGTCGAGGTGGCGCCGACCGAGGAGCTGTTCAGCAACCCGCAGCACCCGTACACCCAGGCGCTGCTGGCGGCCATCCCGACGCTGGAGCCCGGGTCGTGGGACGAGGAGCCGGCCATCACCGGCGACCCGCCGAGCCCGCTGAACATCCCGTCCGGCTGCCGGTTCCGGACCCGCTGCCCGCTCGCCGAGCAGATCTGCCACGACCAGGACCCTGAGCTGCGGGCCGGCGCGGCCAGCGCCGGTCACCGGGCCGCCTGCCACTTCGCGTTCGCCGCGGCGGGGTCCGTCGCGCCCGCCGGCGGGGCCGGCCAGGACTAGCTGACCCGCGCCGCAGATCCCGTATCCCGTCAAGAGGAGGCCAGCCATCACCGAGCCAGTAATGATCGCGAGTGAGCGCGGTGAGGTGGGCCTGTCCGCGGGCCTCGCGCTGCTGCGGGACGGAGCAAGCGCGATGGACGCGGTGGAAGCCGCCATCCGGGTGGTCGAGTCCAACGAGGCCGACCACTGGGTTGGTGTGGGCGGTCTGCCTAACCTGCTCGGTGAGGTCGAGCTGGACGCGTCGATCATGGACGGCGCGACGAAGCGGGCCGGCGCGGTCGGCGGGGTGAAGGGCTTCCCGCACCCGATCACGATCGCCCGGGCCGTGTGCGAACAGCTGCCGCAGCACCTGCTGCTGATCGGCAGCGGGGCCGAGCGGTTCGCTGACGAGATGGGCATCGAGCGGGGCGAGACGCTGACCGACGAGGCCCGGCAGATGTGGCGGGACGGGCTGTCCGACGAGGGCCTTTCGAAGGCGGCCGAGCTGCAGGGCCCGGGTGAGGCGGCGTACCGGCGCAGCGCGCTGGAGCGGATGCGGGCCATGGCGCCGCCCGGCGGGCCGTGGGGGACGGTCAACGTGATCGGCCTGGACTCGGCGGGCAACCTGGTGGTCGGGGTGTCCACCAGCGGCTACCCGTGGAAGTACCCGGGCCGGGTGGGCGACTCGGCGCTGATCGGGTCGGGCAACTACTGCGACAACGCGGTGGGTGGGGCCGCCTGCACCGGCCGCGGCGAGCTGGCCATCCGGGGGAATACCGCCCGGTCGGTGGTGCTCGGCCTCGCTGCGGGTCAGGACCCGTCGGCCGCGTGCGCTGGTGCGCTGGCCGAGACGCTGGACCTGCCGGACGAGTTCCGTGCGCCGCTGCAGTGCCTGTGCCTGACCCCGGACGGGGCGCACGGCGGGGCGTCCACCCGGGCCGGGGCCACCTACGCGGTGATGACGGCCAGCGATCAGGAATACCGGATCATCGAACGGAGGCAGGTATGAAGATCTTCCTGTCCACCGACATGGAGGGCACCGCCGGCGTCGTCGACTGGGAGCAGTGCGTCGGCGACAGCCCGGAGGCGGCCGCCGGGCGGAAGCTGCTGCTGGCCGAGGTCAACGCGGCCATCGAGGGAGCGGTCGAGGGCGGCGCGACCGAGGTCGTGCTCAACGACTCGCACTACAACATGCGGAACTTCCCGGCTGATGAGCTGGCCGCGCAGGCGTCCTACATCTCCGGCAGCCACAAGCCGCTGTACATGATGCAGGGCCTGGACGGGTCGTTCGGCGCGGTGCTGTTCATCTCGTACCACGGGTCGGTCGGGGCGTGCGCCGGGCTGTCGCACACCTATAACCCGCGGGCCGTGGTGGAGGCCAGGATCAACGGGGTCGTCACCGGCGAGGCCGGCATCAACGCGCTGGTCGCGGCGCACTACGGGGTGCCCGTGGTGCTGGTCACCGGCGACCGGGTGGCCTGCGAGGAGACCGAGAAGCTGATGCCCGGCGTGCACAGTGCGGTGGTGAAGGAGCACGTGAGCCGTCTTGCCGCGCACAGCCTGCACCCGGTGAAGGCGCGCGAGCTGATCCGGGAGACCGCGCGGCAGGCGGTGGCCGGGGCGTCGTCGGCTACCCCGCCGCCGTACCCGCGGCCGGTCTCCCTGGAGGTTTCGGTGCGGACCACTGATATCGCTGAGGCGGCCACGTGGGTGCGGGGCGTGGAGCGGGTGGGGGACCGGGAGCTTGTGTTCGCCGGGGATGACCTGCTCTCGGTGTACCAGTCGTTCTGCGCGGCGATCCTGCTGACCAGGTCCATTGCGGAGGTGGTGTGACCGCAGTGACCGGTCGGCGGGTTGCCGCGGTCACCGGCGCGGCGGGCGGCATCGGGGCCGCGGTCTGTGCCCGGCTGGCCGCGGACGGCTTCGCGGTGGCCTGCCTGGACTACCGGGCGGATCTTGCGTCGGAGGTGGCTGCCGGGCTGTCCGGGGCGCGCGGTTACGGCCTGGACGTGCGCGACGCCGGGTCGGTGCGGGACGCCGCTGGGCGGATCCGTGCTGAGCTGGGGGAGCCGTGGCTGCTGGTGAACGCGGCTGGGGTTTTCAGCATCCAGCGCCTTACCGACCTGGATGAGGCCGAGTGGGACCGGCTGCTGGACACCAACCTCAAGGGGCCGTTCCTGACCTGCCGGGAGTTCATCCCGGCGATGACCGCCGCGGGCAGCGGCGCGATCGTCAACGTCGCCTCGACCGCCGGGGTGCGGGGCGGCCGGCTGCGGGCCGCGTACTGCGCGTCGAAGGGTGGCCTGGTGCTGCTGACCCGCAGCCTGGCGATCGACCATGGGGCCGGACGGCATCCGGGTGAATTGCGTGTGCCCCGGGCTGATCGACACCGAGATGGCAGACTGGATCCGGCACGACGAGGAGGCGCTGCACCGATGGTCGGCCACCCTGCCCGCGCGGCGGATGGGCACCCCGGCGGAGATCGCCGATGCTGTTTCGTTTCTGGCCTCGGACCACGCGAGTTACCTGCAGGGCAGCGTGCTCATGGTGGACGGCGGCGGTACCGCTTGACGCGCGGCCGGCCGGGTGGTTGGTCATGACCGCCGGGATGCCGGCCGGGGGCGGGCCCATGCGTGCCGGGCCGGCCCGGAAAAGCCGGCCAGGTCCGGGGTGCCGGGTGGGGCGCCGCCGGGTGGGGCGCCGCCCGGTGCAGGACCGCCGGGTGCCGGGCCGCCCGGGGCAGGCCCGCCGGGTGCGGGGCCGCCGGGGGCGCCGCCGGCCGGTGTGGCGGGCGGGGCGCGGCGCCGGGCGTCGCGGCTGGTGGATATCGCCCAGGCGGCCGGCGTGCACGTGTCGACGGTGTCGCGGGTGCTCAACGGCGACCCGGCCCAGTCCATCCGGCCGGAGACGTATGAGCGGATCCTGGCTGCGGCGCGGCAGCAGGGCTACCGGCCGAACGCCATGGCCCGGGCTCTCAAGATTTCCCGGACCGGCGCGTTCACCTTTGTCATCCCGCTGCTGCGGAACCCGATCTGGGCGCGGCTGCAGCATGGCGCGCTGCGGCGGGCAGCCGAGCGCGGCTACGTCGTGATGGTCATGGAGGAGCCGACCGAGGACCCCCGTCCGCCGGACACGTACCGGTACCTGATCGAGGAGAGCCGCGCGGACGGCCTGCTGCTGGCGACCGCGCTGCGGGTGCCTGAGCATGCGGCCGGGGTCGCGGTGCCCCACGTCTATGTCAACCGGCGCGGGCCGGACCGGGGCAACAACGTGGTGATGGACGAGGCGGCGGCGGTGGAGATGTTCATCGCGCATGTGGCCGGGCTCGGCCATCGCACGGTCACGATCATCGACGGGCCGCCGGAGGTGGATACCGTGCACCGGCGGACCCGCGCGGCGCGCCGGGCCTGCGCGGCGCTCGGGCTGAGTCTGGTCGTGCGGAACGCGCCGCCAACCGAGGAAGGCGGCTGGGACGCGACCATCCGGATGCTCCGCCGGGGCCCGGTGCCGACGGCGTGCGGAGTGGGCAGCCTGAACCAGCTGTTCGGCGTGATGGGCGCGCTGCGCACGGCGCAGATCTCGGTACCCTCCCAGATGTCGCTGGTCAGCTTCGACGAGGATGAGTGCCTGGCCTTCCTCGAGGTGCCGGTCACCAGCATCTGCATGCCGCTGGCCGCCCTGGGCAGCGCCGCGGTGGACGCCCTGATCACCCGGGTCGAAGGCGGCCCAGTGGGCGACGTAATGATCACCGAGCCGATAGAACTGGTCTCCCGGGCGTCGGTCGCCCCGCCACCGCCCGGCTAGCCGCTATCCCGGGTGGCTCACTTTCGCCGGGGCCTGGTACGAGGCGTGCTCGCTAGCCGCAGCCCGGCCTGGCCGCACCGCCGATCTGCCGGCGCGCGCCCAGGCTGGCCGCTCGCCCCGGCCTGTGCGGGCGCCCGGAGCCTGGCTGCCCTCCCCGGCCTGGGGCGGTGGCTGAGGTGGGGCTGGGTTTAGTGGGTGGTGGCTGGGTCTGGCTGGGGGGTGAAGTAGTCGACTTGGTCGAAGTCGGCTAGCAGGCCGGGGTGGGTGGGTTCCCAGTTGAGGATGCGACGGGTTGCCTCGGTGGATACCGGGTTGTCCAGGACGATCACTGGGGCGAGGAATCCGAAGTGGGCCGGGAGCTGGTCGGGCGGGATGCTGGCCGCGGGCAGGCCGAGGTGGCGGCCGATGCTCTCGGCTATCTCACGCACCGGGAGGCCCTCGTCGCCGGCTGCGTGCCAGCGGGTGCCGGCCGGGGCGCTCTCCAGCGCCAGCCGGTACAGGCGGGCGGCGTCGAGGGTGTGCCCGGCGGGCCAGCGGTTGGCCCCGTCGCCGGGGTAGCCGGCCACGCCGGCCTTCCGGGCCATGGCGATCAGGGAGCGGGCGAAGCCGGTCCGGTCCAGCGTGCTGTGGGTGATCGGCGGCAGCCGGACCACCGAGGACCGCACGTCGCGCGCCGCGAAGCCGAGCACGGCGTTCTCCGCGTCGGTGCGGCCGCCGGGGCGGCCCGCGTCCTGCTCGGTGCCCGGGCGGCCCAGCCCGGCGACGGCGAGCGTGCCGGACGTGCCGACCAGGGGCTTGCCGGTGCCCGCCAGGGCCTCCCCGAGGGCGTGCACGACCTTGAGGTCGTCAGCGATCGCGGCGGCCCACTCACCGGAGCGCATCCGGCCGTGGTCGAACGCGAGATGGATGACGCCGTCGGCACCCGCGGCCGCGGCCTGCAGCCCGCCGAGGTCGGCAAGATCACCGCGGAGCACGGCGGCGCCCAGCGCGGCGACGGCCGCGGCGGACGCGCCGGACCGGGCCAGGCCGGTGACCTGGTGGCCGGCGGCGATGAGCTCGGGGACGACGGCTGAGCCGATATGCCCGGACGCGCCGGTAACGAAAACCCGCATAGCGACCTCCTGGGACGCTTGGTGATGAGACTAAGTACCGTCACTGTAGCAAGGTGATGCGACTGGGTGCCATCACTTATGGGACTTGGTCTTGTCACCTATGATGGGGCCATGGCCCGCTGGGAGCCGAACGCGCGGGAGCGCCTGGAGCGCGCTGCGCTCGCGCTGTTCGCCGAGAACGGCTACGACGCCACCACCGTGGCGCAGATCGCGGACCGGGCCGGGCTGACCAAGAGCACGTTCTTCCGGCACTTCGCGGACAAGCGCGAGGTGCTGTTCGGCGGGCAGGAGAGGCTGACCGAGGCGTTCACCAGCGCGATCGGGACCGCGCCGCCCTCCGCTACCACCACCGAGTGCCTGTCCGCGGCCCTGGCGGCGGTCGAGGTCGTGTTCACCCCGCAGCGGCACGAGTTCGCCCTGCAGCGGCGGGCCGTGATCGCGGCGCACAGCGAACTGCAGGAGCGCGAACTGCTCAAGATGGCCCGGCTCGGCCTGGCCGTCGCCGAGGCGCTGCGCGCCCGGGGCGCCGACGACATCACCGCGCGGCTCGCCGCCGAGGTCGGCATGCTGGCCTTCAGCACCGCGTTCGCGCGCTGGGCGGAGCCGGGCAACGAGGAGCCGTTCCCGCCGATCGCGCACGCGGCCCTGCGCGAGCTGCAGGACCGCGCCGCCGCCCTGGGCGCGGTGGCCGGCACCCCGGCCTGAGCCGGGTCCCTGACCAGGCCGCGGCCTGGACCAGGCTGCGGCTCTGACCAGGCCGCGGCCCTGACGCGGTCTAGCTGAGCGCCTTGGCGGCGCGCTGCCAGGCGGCCAGCGCGGCGGTGATCTCTGCGCCCCCGATCCCGACGTGGGTGAGCATCCGCACCCGGCCGCTCCCCGTGCTGACCAGCAGGCCCTCGGCAGCCAGCGCGGCCCCCCAGCGGATTGCCCCGCCCGGCACCTCGGCGAACACGATATTCGTCACCACACCATCCAGGTCCACCGAGCCGGGCAGCAGCTCCGCGACGCCCTCGGCCAGCCGCCGGGCGTTCTCGTGGTCCTCATGCAGCCGCTGAGGGCCCTCCTCCAGCGCGACCAGCCCGGCGGCAGCCAGGACCCCGGCCTGCCGCCACGCCCCGCCGAAGAGAATCTTCAGCCGCCGGGCTTCCCTGATGAACTCACGGTCCCCGCACAGGACCGAGCCGATCGGCGCACCCAGCCCCTTGGACAGGCAGAACATCATCGCGGTCACCGCGGTCCCGTAGTCCACCAGCGCCGCGCCGGAAACCGTGCACGCGTTGAAGATCCGCGCCCCGTCCAGATAGAGCGGCACGCCGCGCGCCGCGCACACCCCGGAAATTGCCTGCACCTCGCTGACCGTCAGCACAGAGCCGCCGCCGGCATTGTGGGTGTTCTCGATTGTGACCAGGTCGGTCACCGTGGCGTCGGACGGGTCAGGGGCCAGCGCCTCCTCGACCTGCGCGGCCGTCAGCCGGCCCCGGTCCGCGCCGGTGACGCGCCGGAAGGCGATGCCGGACAGCACCGCGGATGAGGCCGCCTCGGTCCGGCCCGTATGAGCGGCGGCCTCGCACACCGCGAAGTGCCCGGACCGGACGAACGCGTGCATGGCGATCTGGTTGCACATGGTCCCGGTCGGCAGGAACGCCGCGGCCTCACGGCCGGCCAGCCCGGCGGCCCGGTCCTGCAGGGCGTTCACGGTCGGGTCGTCGCCGTACCAGTCGTCGCCCACCTCGGCGCTGGCCATGGCCTGCCGCATGGCCGCCGAGGGCTTGGTGACGGTGTCGGAGCGCAGGTCAATGCGGGCATCCATGCGGGGCGCCATCCTTGCCTCAGGACGGCGGTGGGCACTCCACCGCCTTGGCCGATCATGTCAAGGGCGCCGCGAGGGCCCGCCACCGCGGGCGGGATACGGGCCGGGACGCACACCGCACGATGCGGGCGTGTCGCACCGTGTAAGCGTGTCCGTGATCGGGCAAAATGACGGCGTCAGGCAGAATGGCGACGAGGCCCCTTCATGTATGAGATGAAGGGGCCTCGCCTGGTCCTGCGGGCCCGTCAGCAGCTAGTTGCCCAGCCGCATCCTGCCCCGCCTGACCGGCCGCCGGTCCCACATACCCGCACGCAGAGCCAGTTCCCCAGCTCCCCGCGCGTGCCCCGGGTTTCCCCTGGGCCGGTATCCGTCTCCGGCGGTGAGTGCATTTCTACGCCCTCCGATCCGGCCCGCACAAGAGGCTGCCCGCCACCTTTTCAAGATCTTTTAGCCATCCACAGTTCATCCACAAGGCAGCCGGTGTTCTCCCCAGAGCGGCGGGTTTGTCCACCGGCTGTCCACCGTTTCGTCCACCGCTCAGTCCACAGCGCCCGCCGCTGGCGGGGGACGGCGGGGGCGGTCACCACCGGGTCGCCGGGGCGGGCCAGGGCCCAGAGCCGGCCGGCGATCTCCGCGCACGGGCCGCCGCGGTCCTGGCCGGCCGGCACCACCCGCGCCGAGATGAACTCGCCCTTGCGCGGCACCGGCAGTCCCAGCGCCCGGGCCACGTCAGGATCCCTGTCCTGGTGGCCGAGGACCAGGATGCCGTCCGCCCGCAGCTGGGTCCGCGCCCCGCCGTTGCCCCGGGCCCGCTTCATGAAGTCGTCCTGCCGGGCCACCGTCGCCAGCTCGGCGCGCCGGATAATCCGCCCCTGCACCCGGCGGAACAGCTCGTTCGTCCGGGCCTGCCCGTGCTGGTGACCGCGCACCGCCCGCGCGCCCAGGATCTCGCTCAGGGTCCCAGGATCGAGATCGAGGAACAGGTTCGCGGTCAGCCGCTGATGGCCCGGCCACAGCCGGCGGATCCGGCCCAGGCTGGCCGTGGCCAGCTGGCGCTTCGCGTCCCGGTTCTGCCGCTCGCGCAGGTACTCCGGCCGGACCCGGATCAGCCCGGCCGCCCACCAGCAGTCGATGTCGCGGGCCGACAGCAGCAGGCACAGCTGGTTCTCCGCCTCCGGCGGCAGCTCCCAGCCGCCCCAGGTCATCGAGTACTTGCAGTCCACCTCGTGGCCCGCGATCCGGTAGTCGGTGACGTCCCCGTCGCCGAACTCGAACCGGTTCTGCAGGTTGATCTCGACCAGCGTGCCCATGTGGGTCTTCTCGGTCTTGCGCAGGTCGTCGTAGCTGTACCGGCCGGTGTGCTGGCCGTCGTAGAGCTGGTCCAGCGTGTCCCGCAGCACCCCGGCGACCCCGTCACCGGTGGGGTCACAGCGCTCGAGCTCGGCCTGCACCGCATCCAGCGCCGGGTCCTCGCCGAACGCGGGCACCGGCACGGGCGGCGGCTCGAAGAACGCCAGCTGCTCGCCGTCGGTGGTCTCCATGAATTTGCCGGATTACGGTGATTGCGGCGCGGGCCGGGTTACACCGCTCGCAGCCACCGCTCCGGGCCGTCCAGCCCGGCCGCGGCCAGCTCGGCGGCGGCCCGCTCGGCCGCGGCCACGGCCAGCGCCATCCGGATGCTGTCGCCGACCGCCCTGGCCACCGGGGGCGGGAACGCGTTGCCGATCTGCCGGTAGCCCGCGGTCTTGCGGCCGGAGAACCGCCAGTCGGCCGGGAAGCCCTGAATCGCGGCGGCCATCGGCAGCGTCAGCCGCGGCAGGTAATCAACCGGATGCGACGGCCCGGGCGGCGCGTCGGCCAGCCCCTTGCCGTCCACGCTGAGCCGCAGCCACGCCTCGCGGGCCCGGGTCGGGCCCAGGTCCGGGCCGCCGTGCTTGCGCGACCCGCCGACCAGCGTGGGCCCGATGCCGTTGGCCCGCTCGGCCCAGGCCGCCGCGCCGGGCCAGCCGTCCGCGGCCATCAGGTCGCGCAGCGCCGTGCCCACGGTCGGCGGCTGGCCGTCCGGGACCGGCCAGCGGAAATGCCGGAACGCCCCGGGCCGCAGGGCGACCAGGATGAACCGCGGCCGCAGCTGCGCCACGCCGAAGTCGCACGCGTTGAGGACCTGCCAGTCGGCGTGATACCCGAGCGAGGCCAGCCGGGCCAGCACCTGGTCCCGGTAGCCGTCGAACCGCCGGGTGGACAGCCCGGGGACGTTCTCCAGCATGACCGCGGCCGGCTGGCATTCCTCGATCAGCCGCAGCGCCTGCGGGAACAGGTCGCGCTCGTCGTCGGCGCCCAGCTGCTTGCCCGCGATCGAGAACGGCGGGCAGGGCACGCCGCCGGCCAGCAGGCTCACGCCCCGGTGCGGGTGCCCGTCGAAGTGGTGCACGTCCTGCTCGACGATCTTCCAGCCGGGCCGGTTCTGCCGCAGCGTGGCGCACGCGTCCGGGTCGATCTCGACCGCCGCCGTGTGCTGGAAGCCGGCCTGTTCCAGGCCCAGCGCCTGGCCGCCGGCGCCAGCACAGATTTCCAGGCAGGTCAGCTCGTCCATGCCACCCCCGCCTCCGCTGGCCTCCCGGGCCTCATCGGTGCCAGCCAGCGATCTCATCCCGAGCACTCTACAGAAGGCCAAGATCGCTTTCCAGCAACTTCTCGTACGTCTGTTCGATGTGTCGCCAGCGACCTGCGGCCAGCCGAATTCTCAGCTGCGCAATCCGGGCGCGGCTTGCTATACCGGTGGCATGCCTGCCGATGCGCTGCCCGACAACCCCCTCCCCGGCCAGATGCGCGGGGCCGCGGCCGCCCTGCTCGGGCTGCTGACCGAAGAGCAGCGCACCCTCGCCGCGCTGCCGTTCGGCGACGACAAGGCCCGCCGCTGGCTGGAGTACCGGCCGGAGGCCAGGCCCGGCGCCTGCCTGGCCACCCTCAGCCAGCCAGCCCGCAAGGCCGCCCACCGCCTGCTCGCGACCGGGCTGAGCGAGCCGGCCTACGCCCAGGCCATGGCCATCACCGCCCTGGAGGAGGTGCTCGACCGGCGCGAAGGATGGCGGAACGGGCGCCACAGCGGTGATTACTGGGTCGCGGTGTTCGGCGACCCGGCCGGCACCGCCCCGTGGTCCTGGCGGTTCGAGGGCCACCACCTGTCGGTCACGATGACCCTCGCCGGTGACGACATCTCCCCGGCACCGGTGTTCCTCGGCGCCAACCCCGCCGCCGTGCGCGCGGCCGGCCGCGTCGTGTCCCGGCCGCTGGCCCCCGAGGAGGACCTGGCCAGGGAACTGCTGGCCACCATGGACCGGCCAGAAAGGACCGCCGCAACAGTTGCCAGCCAGCCGCCCCCCGACATCCGCTCCGGGGTCAGCGCCCGCGCCGAAGACCGGATCGAGCCCGCCGGCGTCCCGGCCAGCCACCTGGATCCCGGCGCCCGCGCGCTGCTCGGCCAGCTCACCGCGCTGTACCTGAGCCGGCTGCCCGCCGCCCTGGCCGCCCGGGAGGCAGCCAGGATCGCCGGCCACGAGCTGTACTTCGCCTGGGAGGGCCCGCCGCAGCCGGGCACCGCGCACTACTACCGGGTGCAGGGCGACGACCTGCTGATCGAGTACGACAGCACGACCAGCGACGGCAACCACGCGCACACCGTGCTGCGCCGCCCGCGCAGCGACTTCGGCGACGACGTGCTGGCCGCGCACTACCGGCAAGCCGGGCACCACCCGCCGTCCGCGTCCCGCCCGGCCGGGCGCTAGGTTGGCGGCCGTGACGCACTTCAGCAGGGTGAACATGATCGTGATCGACGTCCCGGACGCCGACCACGACCAGGAGCTGGCGTTCTGGGCCACGGCCACCGGGTCGGAGCTGGCCCACATCGGGAAGTTCCCTGAGTACCACGGCGGGCGAGCTGGGGGCCGGCGCGGGCGATATCTGCATGCTGGTGCAGCGGCTCGGCGACGGCCCGGCCCGGATTCACATCGATATTCACACCAGCGACCTCGAAGCCGAGGTGACCCGCCTGGAGCAGGCCGGCGCCACCCGCCTCCGGGAGGCCAACGGCTGGTGGATCATGCGCGACCCAGCCGGCCTGGTGTTCTGCGTGGTCCCCGACCCGCCGGGAGTCCTCACCGAGGACAACGCCCAGCGCTGGGACTAGACCAGGGCTGGGACTAGATCAGCCCAGGCTCCCGTCCGGGCCGCTGTGCTGTTTGGGCCCGCTGCCGTTGAGGCCCGCCGGGCCGTCCGGGATGCCCGGCACCGGCAGCGGCCGCGGCGGCACCGGCGACGACACCACGATCGAGCTGACCGTGTTCCCGAACAGCAGGAACTTGTCCAGGATCTCGGCCAGCTGGTCCACCGCCGGAGCGTGCACCTTGACCAGGAAGCAATCCTCGCCGGTGATCCGGTGGCACTCGGTGACCTGCGGAAGCTGAGCCGCCAGCTCCGCGATCCTGGGCAGCTGCCCGGCGGTCGGCCGGATCCGGGCGAACGCGGTCACCGGCAGACCCAGCGCCGCCGGGCTCACCTCCATCCGGTAGCCGGTGATGATCCCGGCCCGCTCCATCCGCTGCACCCGCTCGGTCACCGCCGGGGCGCTCATCCCCACCCGCCGGCCCAGCGCGGACATGCTGATCCGCGGGTCGGCGTGCAGTTCGGCGAGGAGACGGCGGTTGGTCTGATCCAGGACTGGGTGCAAACCACCGTAATCCTTATTGGTACTTTCCCGTGATTCTGAAGGCAATATCTGGCTTCTTCCTTTAGATCGGCATGGCCAAGCCGACTAGATCCTCCGAGTATGGACCAGTGCCCGTAACCGAGACCAGCCCCCGCCGGGCCCGGGTCACACGCGCTGCCCGGACCGCCACGGCCGCAACCCGCCTGCCGCCCGCGTCCTACTTCGGCGTCAGCGCGGTCTTCCACTACCTCGGCCCGTCGCTCGCCGTCCTGCTGTTCGCGCGGGTCAGCGTGCTGGGCGTGGCCTGGCTGCGGATCGCCAGCGCGGCCGTCGTGTTCGCGGCCTGGCGCCGGCCGTGGCGGCTCTGGCCGCGGCTCACCACCAGGCAAAAGTGGGTCCTGGCCGGGCTCGGCGCCGTCCTCGCCGTCATGAACTCGGTGTTCTACCTGGCCTGCGACCGTCTGCCGCTGTCCACCGTGGGCGCGATCGAGTTCCTCGGCACCGTGCTGCTGGCCGTGGCCGGCGCGCGCACCCGGCGCAACCTGCTGGCCCTGGTCCTGGCCGTGGGCGGGGTCGCGCTGCTGACCGACATCCGGCTGGCGGGCGAGCCGGCCGGGTTCGCGTTCGCGTTCGCCAACTGCGCGCTGTTCATGCTGTACGTCGTTCTCGGGCACCGGATCGCCAACGAGGGCCCGGCCGGCCCGGCGGGCCCGGCGCTGACCGGCATCGACCAGCTGGCCGCGGCCATGATCGCTGGCCATGATCGCGGCCACGCCGTTCGGGCTGGCCGGCGCGCTGCCCGCGTTCAGCCACCCGGCCTGGCTGCTGTGGGGCGCCGGGGTCGGCCTCTGCTCCTCGGTGATCCCGTACGTCACCGACCAGCTGGCCATGGCCCGGCTGCCGCGGGCCACGTTCGCGCTGATGCTGGCCCTGCTGCCGGCCGCGGCCACGGTCATCGGGCTGGTCGTGCTGCGCCAGGTGCCAACGGGGGCGGATCTCGCCGGGGTCGGGCTGGTCGTCGCCGGGGTGGCGGTGCACAGGGATGGGACAACAACGAGGAGGCGTGATGAAGGCAGCGCAAATGAAGTACGTGCGGCTTGGCCGCGGCGGACCCGAAGTTTCCCGGATCTGCCTGGGCATGATGAGCTTCGGCAACCCTGACCCCGGCCACGGGTCCTGGCGGGCCTGGCACGTCGGCGACGACGCCGCGGCGGTCATCGTCCGCACCGCGGTCGACGGCGGGGTGAACTTCTTCGACACCGCGGACTCCTACGCGGGCGGCGCCAGCGAGGAGGTGACCGGCACGCTGCTGCCCACGTTCTTCGCCCGCCGCGAGGACTACGTGCTGGCCACCAAGGTGTACTTCCCGACCGGCCCGGGGCCGTTTGACCGCGGCCTGTCCCGGCGGCACATCATGGCCGCGATCGACGCGTCGCTGCGCCGGCTCGGCACCGACTACGTGGACCTGTACCAGGTGCACCGGTGGGATTACGGCGTTCCGGTCGCCGAGACGATGGCGGCGCTGCGCGACGTGGTCCGCGCGGGCAAGGCCCGTTACCTGGGCGCCTCGAGCATGCACGCGGGGCAGTTCGCCGCCGCGCAGGAGGCCGCGGACTCGGCCGCCGGGCCGCGGTTCGCCGCCATGCAGAACCACTACAACCTGCTGTACCGGGAGGAGGAGCGGGAGATGATCCCGCTCTGCGCCGGTCAGGGCGTGGCCGTGCTGCCGTACAGTCCGCTGGCCCGCGGCGTCCTGGCCGGGACCCGGCACCCGGGTGGCGGGGGCGAGACCGTGCGGTCAGGCAGCGACCCGCTGGGGGCGAAGCGCCAGGCCGTCGCGGACTTCGGCATCGTGGATGAGGTCCGGGCGGTGGCCAAGGCGCGCGGGGCGGCGCCGGCCCAGGTGGCGCTGGCGTGGCTGCTCAGCCGCCCGGCGGTCACCTCGGTGGTTCTCGGCGCGACCCGGCCCGGGCACGTCAGCGACGCGCTCGGCGCGGTGCCGCTGGCGCTGACCAAGGCCGAGACGGACCGCCTCGAGGCCCGTTACCAGCCGCAGCCCATCCAGGGCCACGAGTAGCCGGGGCGCCAGCGCGTGGGCCGCGGGGCGGCCGATCCCGCCGGGCGCGGGCCAGGCCAAGCGATCGATGGGACGTGGCGCTAAAGCGAGCGATGTTACATCGATCGCTTAAGGGCTGTGGTGTGTGGGGCCTGAGGTGCAAGCGGGTGAGGACGGGCGCGCGAGCCGGGCCGGCCTAGGGCTCGGTTGGGGTGTCCATCCGCAGACGCTGGCCGCGGCCTGGTGCGGCGGTGACCTGGCCGTCCTCCAGCACGACGTCGCCACGGCTGACTACGAACCGCGGCCAGCCGCGGACCTGCCAGCCGTCGTAGACGGAGTAGCCGGCCCGGGAGTAGTGCGCCGAGCCGTCCACCGTGCGGGTCAGCTGCGGATCCCAGATCGTCAGGTCGGCGTCGCTGCCCACCGCGATCGTGCCCTTGCGCGGGTAGACCCCGTACAGCCGGGCCGGCCCGGTCGAGGTCAGCTCGACGAACCGGGCCAGCGACAGCCGCCCCTCCGCGACCCCCGCGGACATCAGCATGGGCAGCGCGGTCTCCAGGTCGGAGACTCCCTGCCGGGCCGTGGTCACGTCCAGGCCCGGGTCGACCTTGGCCTCCTTCGACCAGGGCGCGTGGTCGCTGCCCACGGTGTGCACCGACCCGTCGGCCAGGCCGGCCCACAGCGCGACCACGTCGGCGGCCTCGCGCAGCGGCGGCGCGCCGACGTACGCCCCGGCGTCCGGGCCGCGCAGCAGCTCACTGGTCAGGTGCAGGTACATGGGCCGGGCCTCGACGTACACCGGCAGCCCGCGGGACCGGCCGGCCCGGGCGGCGGACAGGGCCTCGGCCGAGGACAGGTGCATGATGCACACCGGCGAACCGGTCGCCTCGCAGATCGCCACCGCCCGCTGGATCGCGGCCCGCTCGGCGTGCACCGGCCGGCTCTCCGCGTAGAAATCGAGCCCGCCCTGCCCGGCCGCGACCAGCTGCTCCCCGGCGAACCGGACCAGCGCGGCGTCCTCGCAGTGCAGCAGGGTCAGCATGCCCAGCCGCCCGGCGGCCCGGATCGCCTCGACCATCCCGGCCGTGTGTTCCTCGAACTCGTCCATGACCATGAAGATCTTCAGGGTCCTGAACCCGTCCGCGGCCAGGCCGGGCAGTTCCGCCAGCGCCTCGGGCGTCGGCACCGGCAGCACCGGGTGCAGCACGTAGTCCACCGCGGACGCACCCGACGCCGCGGCGTCGTCGGTGTCCAGCGCCTGGCGCATAGTCAGGCCCTCGGGCGGGAACGTCATGTTGCCGATCGTGGTGATGCCGCCGGCGATAGCCGCGGCCGAGCCGCTGCCGAAGTCGTCCACCCAGGCCGGCTCGCCCGGCTCCGATGGCGGCCGGGACAGGTGAACGTGCATGTCCACCCCGCCCGGCAGGACCAGCGCGCCCCGCGCGTCCAGCTCGCGGCGGCCGCGCATGTCGCCGCCGAGCTGCGCCACCCGGCCGCCGGTGACGCCCACGTCCGCGTCGCCCTGCCCGCCCGCGGTGACCACCATCCCGCCCCGCACGACCAGGTCATGCTCTGCCGTCACCGCGACCACCTCCACCGCCCTGACCGCCAGCCTCAGCGATCTTGGCCAGCCCGGATGATCAGGTTACGACGATCACCGGCGCGCAGTCTGTCCCGGGCCGGCCAGGTCCGGCGTAGCCGGCCCAGCTCGCGGAGGGCCGCGCCGCTGTTTTCCCGGCGAGCGACGCCGGCGCGACCTGCCGGCGAGAGCCGGCCCAGCGCGCGGAGGGCCGCGGCGCTGTTTTCCTGACGAGCGATGAGGCGCGACGAAGGAGCGCCGAGGGAGCGAGGAGGGAAGGCAGCGCTCATAGCGGCCCGCAGCTGCAGCCGGCCAGCAGCAGCACTACTCAGGGGACGACGATCACCGGGCAGTTCGCGTGCCGGGACAGCCAGCCGGGGACCGAGCCGGCCACGTGATGCCAGGCCCGGCCGGGGGCCCCGACGACCAGGGCGTCCGCGCTGGCCTCGGCGGCGGCCGCGGCCAGCTCGCGGGCCGGGTTGCCGCGCCGCAGGATTCCCCGCACGACCAGGTCGTCCGGGTCGGTGACCTGGGTCAGCTCGGCCATCAGCCAGCGGCCGAGCTCGGCCTCGTCCCGGGTCGCGCCGATGACCTGGCCGCTCAGCGGCTCGCAGTACACCCCAGGGCAGACGTACACCAGGACCAGCGGGCGGCCGAGGCGGCGGGCCATGCCGGCCGCGTAGGCCAGCGCGTGGCGGCTGGACGGCGAGCCGTCGTAGCCCGCCAGCACCGGATGATCGAGGTCGCTGCACCGCGTGGGATCGCGCAGCCGCTCAACGCCGGGGTCGGTGGCCGGCTCCTGCGGCCTTCCCGGCGGTCGCCGCGGGCGCGGGTCTTCGGTGGTCATCGGCGGTTCCTGACGGCTCCAGGGCCTGTCTGTAACCTGTGGGCGCCTCCGGCCCGCCGGAAGCACCCGCATCTATATTAGTTTGTATATAGCAACTAATCCACTGTGCCGACGGCCCGGTCCTGCGGGGCCAGGCCCGCGCCGCACCGCCCTATTGCCCGGTATCTAACCGGATTCACATCACTATCCTGCGGCCAATTCCCCGATCGCGGAAGATTTCCCGGGCCGGCCCGCCACAAAATTCCGCCGCCCCGCAGGATATCCGCCGCCGGCCGTCCCCGCCCAGCCCAGCCAGCCGCAGCCGCGTCGATGTGCCATCGCTCGGCCTATAGGCCCTGCGATGGCACATCGACGTGCTCCCGGGCCGCCGTTTGTGATCGAAGTGCCGTCGCTTGGCATAGAAGGCAAGCGACGGCACTTCGATCACACAGGCTGGCTGGTCCGGTCAGCTTGCCGGGGTCGCCGCCGTGGCCGCGCCATCGCCGGCCGCGCCGTCGGCGCCGTCCTCGGCCAGCAGCGCGCGCAGCTTCTTGCGGTCGGTCTTGAACACGCTGGTCAGCGGGACCTGGTCGATGATCCGCACCTCGCGCGGGTACTTGACCGCGGACAGCCGCGTCTTGCCGTACGCGACCAGGTCCGCCTCGGTGACCGTCGCCCCCGGGCGGAGCTGCACGAAGGCCACCGCCTCCTCGCCGTAGGTCGGGTCCGGCCGGCCCACCACCGCGGCCGCCACCACGTCCGGGTGCGTGACCAGGGCGTCCTCGAGGTCGCGCGGGTAGATGTTGTAGCCGCCGCGGATGATCAGGTCCTTGATCCGGTCCACGATGTACAGGTAGCCGTCCGCGTCCAGGCGGCCCACGTCGCCGGTGTGCAGCCAGCCGCCGCGCAGCGTGTGGTCGGTCTCCGGCTCGGCGTGCCAGTAGCCGGTCATCACCATCGCGCCGCGGACGCAGACCTCGCCGTCCTCACCGGGACCGGCCTCGGAGCCGTCAGGCCGTTCGATCCGCACGGTCACCCCGGGCGCGGGCTTGCCGACCGAGCCCGGCCGGACCTGCCCGATCGGCGTGGTCGAGATGATCGCCGCCGACTCGGTGCAGCCGTACCCCTCGGCCACCTCGACGCCCGGGACCCGGCGCTGGAACTCGGCCCCGACCTCCGGCGGCAGCGGCGCACCGCCGGAGGAGAGCCGGCGCAGCGCGGACAGGTCGTAGTCCTCCAGCGGCTGCTGCAGCAGGATCGTGAGCATCGACGGCACCACCGGGCTGACCTGCACCTGGTGCTCGGCGGCCAGCTTCAGCCAGCCCACCGGGTCGAACCAGCGCATGAGCACGGTCGTGCCCGGGTCCGGGGCGTGCAGCGCCATCGCGCTGACCATCAGGCCGTACACGTGCGACAGCGGCAGCGGCAGCAGCCCGGTGCGCAGCGCCGGGTCGTAGGACGAGTGGGTGGCCGCCCAGGACGACGCGGACAGCGCGTTGTGGCTGATCATCACGCCCTTGGACCGGCCGGTCGTGCCGCCGGTGTACAGCAGCGCGGCCAGGCCGTCCGGGTCCGCGTCGGCCAGCGCCCCCTCCGGGGCGGTCTCCAGCACCGCGAAGTCCAGCAGCGGCAGCCCGCCGCCGCAGCCTGGAGTCAGCGCGCCGGACACGATGATCGCCCGCACCTCCGTGCCCGCCGCCGCAGCCTGGACCTTGGCCAGGAACTCCGGCGTGGTCACCACGAACGCGGCCCCGCTGTCGGTCAGCACGTGCCGCAGTTCGGCCTCGCTGAGCAGGAACAGCACCGGGGTGGCCACCGCGCCGGCCCGCCACACGGCCTGGTAGATGATGCCGACCTCGGGGCAGTTGGCCATGCAGACCACGACCCGCTCGCCGGCCGCCAGGCCCGCACCGCGCAGCCCGCCGGACATCCGCCGGACCCGCTCGGCCAGCTCGAGCCCGGTCCACCGGGTGCCCTCGAAGTACATGACCGACCCGGCGGCCGTCCGCTCCCAGGCCTGCTCCGCGAGCCGCTGCAAGCTCTTCCCGGTCGCGCGTGTTACCGCCGGCACCGTCACACTGGCCTCCATGTTGAGATGTGCGTCCGCTTAGCACGCAGATTACGGCGCGAAGCGTGCAAATAACACCCGCCTCCCGCCCCGGGCCCGCGTTGACCGGCCCGAACACCGGAAGTTAGTTTGGCGTCCAAGTAAATCTGCGCTAACTCACCGCGACAAGGGGCACCATGACCGCTGACCTGCCCGGTTACGCGCCGTCGGAGGAGCACGAGCTGCTCCGCCAGTCCGTCCGCGACCTGGCCACCGAGCGGATCGCGCCGCACGCCGCCGACGTCGACGAGAACGGCGAGTTCCCGCAGCACGCGCTGGACGCCCTGGTGGCCAGCGACCTGCACGCCGTGCACATCCCCGAGGCCTACGGCGGGTCCGGCGCGGACGCGCTGGCCACGGTCATCGTGATCGAGGAGGTGGCCCGCGCCTGCGCGTCCTCGTCCCTGATCCCGGCGGTGAACAAACTGGGCACGGTGCCGATCCTGCTCGCTGGCTCCGAGGACCTGAAGAAGCAGTTCCTCACCCCGGTCGCGGCGGGCACGGCGATGTTCTCCTACGCGCTGTCCGAGGCCAGCGCCGGCTCGGACGCGGCCAGCATGAAGACCCGCGCCGTCCGCGACGGCGACGAGTGGGTGCTGACCGGCACGAAGATGTGGATCACCAACGCCGGGGTGTCGGAGTTCTACACGGTGATGGCGGTGACCGACCCGGACAAGGGCAGCCGCGGCATCTCGGCGTTCGTGGTGGCCAAGTCCGACCCCGGCGTCTCGTTCGGCCCGAAGGAGCGCAAGCTCGGCATCAAGGGCTCGCCGACCCGGCAGGTCATCTTCGACAAGGCCAGGATCCCCGGCGACCGGATCATCGGCGCCGAGGGCACCGGCTTCGGCACCGCGCTGGCGACGCTGGACCACACCCGGATCACGATCGCCGCCCAGGCGCTCGGCATCGCCCAGGGCGCCCTCGACTACGCCACCGGCTACGTCAAGGAACGCCAGCAGTTCGGCCAGCCGGTGTCCGCCTTCCAGGGCGTCCAGTTCATGCTGGCCGACATGGCCATGCGCCTCGAAGGCGCCCGCCAGCTCACCTACCACGCCGCGATGAAGTCCGAGCGCGGCATGGCCGGCGAGAAGGTCCCCGACCTGACCTTCGTCTCCGCCGCGGCCAAGTGCCTGGCCTCCGACGTGGCCATGGACATCACCACCGACGCGGTCCAGCTCCTCGGCGGCAACGGCTACACCCGCGACTACCCCGTCGAGCGCATGATGCGCGACGCCAAGATCACCCAGATCTACGAGGGCACCAACCAGATCCAGCGCCTGGTCATGGCCCGCCACCTCCTCAAGGGCTGATCTTCAGCCGCTGACCTCCGGTTCCGGAGCCGGCCGCGGGCCCAGCGATGTATCTGGCGTGCGGGACTCGCCTCTGTCAGATAGGGCCGGACCTGGCATGACCCGGGGGGTGCGCGATGCGCACAACTCATCAGGCATATGACCCCGCCACTGGACCGGCGCAGGCTTTCCCCGCCGGTACCGGACAGGGCGGACGGTCCTTCGCGGCTGCGGGCCAGCCGCGGCGGCTGCGGATCCTGGGGACGGCCTGCTCGGCTGCCGCGGTGGCCGGCTGGCTGGTGCTGGGGACGGGGCCGGCCGCGGCTGCTCCCCCGATGGCGCTCGCTGCGGCGGTTGCCGACGCTGCCGTCTGCGCCCCTGGCGGCTTCACGCTGAACGCCCAGCCAGGGGATTCCCAGGTGACCCTTTCGTGGTGCGAGCCCAGCCCCGACCCTGACAACCCCTGGACGCTGGCCAGTTACAGCGTTGCCGACGGCACCAGCCCCGGCGGCGAGTCGGCGCTGACCAGCGTGGACAGCGCGACCACCAGCTACACCGTGCAGGGCCTGACCAACGGCACGACGTACTACTTCAGGGTTGAGGCAGTCCCCGAAACCGAGCCCGTCACGAGCTCGCCCAGTACCAGCACCCCGTCAAGCACGCCCATTGCCAGAACCCTTCTCATCCCGTCCGGCATCTGGACCAACGAGGTCTCTGCGACACCCGAAGCCACTAGCTCGCGTGCCCGGAGCGCCTTCCGGGCTGAGGGCAAGCCCCGGCGACTCCCAGGTGACCTTGTCATGGACGGCGCCGGAGGCGGCCGGCAGTTCGCCGGTTACCGGCTACGACATCTACCTGGGCCGTTCCCAGGGTGGTGAGTCTGAGTCGCCGATTCGCCAGGTCACGGGCACCAGTGCGGACATTACCGGGCTGAGCAACGGTATCCGCTATTACTTCGTGGTGAGGGCCGACAGCGCGGCCGGGAAGAGCGATCCGTCTAACGAGGTACTGGCCGTCCCGGTCGCCGCTGGTTCCGGTGGGACGAATCATGGTGGCCCGGGCTCCGGGGGCCACCATCAGGCCGGGCACCCTGCGCAGCCCGGGCGCCTCGGCTGGTGGACCCTGGCCGCTGGCGGAGGCGGAATCCTGGTGATCGTTGTGGTCATCCTGATGATCCGCCGCACGTGGGTGCGCACACGAGGGCCGGTACAGGAGCCAACTTTCCGGGTGCAGCCGAAGGCCGGGCCGCCGGGCCAGGTCGCCCTTCACCGCACCGGTTCGCAGCCGACGATCACCGTGCGAATTGACCCGGACGCCGGTGCTCACAGCGTCCTCGTAGAGGAGGCCCGTCCATGACATCTGCCACCACAGCGGATCCGGCAAGCGCCCTGACTGTCCTGTTCGGTACGGCGGAGGGGACGGCGGTCCCACTGGTTGCACTGCCGGACGCCGTCAGCGCGAACCTTGGCCGCGCCCTGGGGAGCTTGCCGCCGCCGGCTCGCGAGATCGCCGTCCGGGAAGTCCGGGCCGCGGCGGCCGGGCTGCTCGACATCAACCTGGTTGATCTGCTCCTGGAGGGATGGCGGCAGTACCGCGACCTCACCTCTGCCGCACAGAGCACACTGGCTTCGCCGGGCCGCTCCGTAGTCGTGCGGCTGGCCGAGCACCGGGTTACCGCCGAGCAGCAGCCGCAGGTAAGCGTCCTCGTCAACGGTCAGCAGGCGAGCACCATCCGGTTCAGGGTCTCGGTAGTGCTCGATATCAGTGCCCTGCTCGCCACGATCAAGGCGGGTCTCCTGGTCGCTGTCGACGCAGGGCGCTGCGATATAAGCGTCACGCTGGCAATCGACGACGTTGAGGTCGTCACAAAGCAGGCGCGCCTGGAGCTCCCCGGCGCCATCGAATGCACGCCCGGGATCCGGCTGCTGAGCGCCGTCTGGTATCCGGCCGTGGAGGAAGGCTCACCCACGTCGGTCGCGCCCCGCCCGGCTCACCCTCCGCTTGGGCCAGCAGCCAGCAGGTCTGTCACCCACCTCAAGACAGGCCCGGTCGCGGAATGGTGGGAACAGTAGCCGAAGGCATTTGGTCACCCGTGGCTCCTGCCCAGGCAGAGGTCACGATCACGGCCAGGGGAGGACAGTCAGCTCTGGCCATTGCCGCGTCCAGCGGGCGACCTTGGCCTCGTAGACCTGGCGCGGTGCGAGCGCCGGGTTCGGGCGCAGGACCAGGCCCAACAGGTCGGACAGCCCGTAGGGGGCAAAGACCCGCCAGCGGCCACCCGGGAGCAGGCGGACGCCGAGGCAGGCGGCGGTGGCCTCGTAGGTGCTGATCGCGGCCTCGGACGAGGTGTGCGGCGGGCACGGGATGCCGAACTTGGGCTCGTACCACAGGTGCACGCGGGCCTGGTTGCGGATCTGGACCGGCGCGGGCAGGCCGGCGAAGACCTCCTCCCCGCGCTTGATGACCGCGTCCTCGGCCTCCCAGGACAGGTCCGACGCGTCGAAGTAGACCAGGTCGTAGTCCAGGATGCCCGCCTCGGGCGGCTGGCCGGTGGTCACGTTCCACACCGTCTGGCACAGGGCCCCGGCCACCAGGTACCAGCCGGGCAGGTCCAGCGCGGCGGCCCGGGTGAGCACCTCGGTCAGCGTGGGGTTGCGGGTCGCCGCCGCCCGGAGGTAGTCGACCTGCTCGTCGATCGGCAGCTGGCTGGCCGGTGGGAACGCGCTGATGCCGGAACCTCCGGTTCGGGCGGGCGGCCCGCCCGCCGGGAATCCACCGTAGCCCGCCCGGCCGGCGGTAGAACACCGGAAGAACCGCCCGCCACGCTGGTCCCAGCGACCGGGCGGGGGGCCCGGCACGGACCTGTGCTGTGCGGGCGGTGGCGGCCGCTGCGCCCGCAGGTCAGGGACGCAGAGGGCGAAACATGACGACATACGGGCTGCTGATCTTCGAGGGTGCCGGGGAGCTGGGATCGGCCGGCCCGTGGGCGGTCTTTACCGCCTCGGCCAGCATCCGTGACCGGGACGACCAGGTCGTGCTGGTGGCCGCCCAGCCCGGACCGGTCCGCTGCGGCTGCGGCTGCGGGATGCAGGTCCGGCCCAGCCACACGTTCGGCGATCACCCGCCGCTGGACGTGCTGCTCGTCGCGGGCGGTCCCGGGGCCTGCCGCGCGGTGTCCAGCCCGGCCGTCGTCGGATGGATCTCCAAGGCCGCCAGGGACGCGGCGTGGCGGGCGAGCGTGGGCACCGGTGCGCTGCTCCTGCACGCCGCGGGCCTGACCCGGGGCCGCCGGGTGGCTGCCCACCTGGCCTTCGCCGACCGGCTGGAGGCCAGGGGTGACGTGACCGTGGCCCGTGACCTCCGCTACGTGGTGGACGGGCGCCTGGTCACCAGCCAGGGCGCGGCCGCCGCGCTCGACATGGCGCTGTGGCTGGTCGGCCGGATCCACGGCCGGGACCACGCCCGGGCGGTCCGCCGCCACATCGAGTAACAGCCCGCGCCCCGCTACGAGGGCGGGCCCGGGAGGCGGGCCCGGTAGAGCCGCTCCAGCGCGGCCCAGTGGCGAGCCTCCGCGGCCGGGTCGTAGGTCGGGTTGTCGGGCACCGCGAAGCCGTGCTTCGCGGGATAGGTCTCGACGGTGTGGTCGGTCCCCGCGGCGGCCAGCGCGCTGTGCAGGAGCTCAGCCTGCTCGGCCGTGAAGTGGCTATCGTCCGTCGCGCCGGCGACGTAGACCGTGGCGGTGATCTGGCCGGCCAGCAGGTGCGGGCTCGACGGGTCGCCGGCCACCGCCAGCCTGCCGCCGTGGAACGAGGCCGCCGCGGCGATCCTGGCCCCGATCCCGCCCGCGGCGAGCAGTGACATGCGCCCGCCCAGGCAGTAGCCGGTGGTGCCGATCGCGGGCCCGCGCACTTCCGGGCGGTCCAGCAGGAAGCCCGCGTAGGCCCCGGAATCGGCGATGATCCGGTCGTTGGTCAGCTGGCCCGCCAGGCCCGCCATCCGGGCCCGCTCCCGGTCGTCGGTGAACAGGGTGGCCACGTCGAACGGTTCCCAGGCGCCGGCGCGGTAGTAGATGTCCGGGACCAGCACGACGTAGCCCAGGCCCGCCAGCCGGTCGGCCAGCCGCCGGAACGTCTCCCGCACCCCGCCCGCGTCGGGAAAGACCAGGACGCCGGGCCAGGGGCCGTCGCCGCCGGGGATGTGCAGCGTCCCGTGGCAGAGGCCGCCGGGCGCGGGAATCTCGGCATCCTGGCGTCGCATGCAACCGCCTCCACTGGGCTCGCGGGGCTGACCGCCGGACCTTACCCGCGGCCAGGCCGCCGACATTACGCCAGGCGGAGATTCGCCCGGTCGCGGCGTGACCGCCCGGCGGCCAGGACCCCGCCGCGGGCCATTACGGTTGGTAGCGTCACCGGCACCGCAAATCCCGTATTCCTAAATCCTGATCCCGAGGAGTCCCGATGAACGCTGTGCAGGCTGACCCGCCCGCGTTCGGCGGGCACGACCCGGAGCGCGCGGTCCACGCTGCGATCTGCTCGGCCACCCCCACCCAATGCCAGGCCCGCACCCGGCTGTACCGGGGCGGCGTGCTGGAGGCCGAGGGTTTCCCGGTCGACGACATCAGCGAGCACCTCAAGGACCCCACCGCGGTGGTCTGGCTGGACCTGCGCGACCCTGACCGGGAGGACCTGTCCGTGCTGGAGGCCGAGTTCGGCCTGCACCCGCTGGCCATCGAGGACGCGGTCCAGGCGCACGAGCGGCCCAAGCTGGACCGCTACCGCAGCCACCTGTTCATGACCGCCTACGGGGTCCAGCTCAGTACTGAGACCGGCGAGCTGCACACCAGCGAGCTGGCCGCGTTCATCACCCCGCGGGCGCTGATCACCGTGCGCAAGGACGACGGGCTGGACATCGGCTCCGTGGTGGCCTACTGGGACGAGAGCCCTGACCTGGCCAAAGCCGGCGTCGGCTACCTGCTGTGGGGCCTGATCGACAACATCGTCGACGGCCATTTCGCGGCCGTGCAGGCGCTGGACGACACCATCGAGCAGATCGAGGACCGGCTGTTCGAGGGCAACCCGAAGAACCACTATGTGCAGCGGCGCACCTTCGAGCTGCGTAAGAGCCTGGCGCTGCTTCGCCGCGTGGTGCTGCCCATGCGCGAGGTGCTGAACGCGCTGATGCGCCGCGACCTGCACGTGGTCGACGAGTCCATGTGGCCGTACTACCAGGACGTCTACGACCACGTGCTGCGCGCCACCGAGTGGACGGAAAGCCTGCGCGACATGGTCACCACGATCCTGGAGACCAACCTGACCATCCAGAGCAACCGGCTGGGCGTGATCACCAAGAAGGTGACCAGCTGGGCCGCGATCATCGCGGTGCCCACGCTCATCACCGGGTACTACGGGATGAACGTGAACTACCCGGGATTCGGCACCCACTGGGGCGTGATCGTCTCGACCGTGGTCATGATCGTGGCGGCGGTCCTGCTGTGGATCGCGTTCCGCCGCCGCGACTGGCTCTGACGGCCCGCCCTGACCGCCCGCCGGCGCGCTAGCGTGCCGGCCTGATCAGCCGATCCGGGTCAGTTCCCTGGCCCGCACCGCGCGGCGGTGACTGCGCCGCAGCCGGGCCCGGTCCTGGTCGCTCGTCCCGCCCCAGATGCCCTGCAGCGGCGATCCCGCCGCCATCGCGTAGTCCAGGCACTGTGCGCGGACCGGGCAGCGGGCGCAGATCAGCTTGGCCCTGGCTTCCTCCCCGCCCCGCCCGGTCGACGAGACCGGGAAGAACAGGTCCGGGTCGGCGTACTGGCAGGCGGCCTCGGACCACCAGTTCAGCCGCGAAGGGGCGGCGATACTCATCAGGCACCTTTCATCCTGGGCGCTGCGGAAGTCTCGACCTGCCCCCGGTTCCGGCCCTCAAACGCCGGCCCGGGGAACGCCGCCCTGACCAGGGGCATCGTTTCCTAACCATCAGGCCAGCCCAGACGTCATAAAGGGTGTCGAGATGCTCAACCGGCACCGGAGGTCGCCATGAGGCTGCTAGCCAGTACCACCCAGCGGATCGCCGCCGCGGTCGCCATCGCCGCGGCCGGCGTCCTGCTCCCCGCCGCCGCGCTCGCCGCGCCGGTCCTGACCGGCTCGCCGGCCGCGGCAGCCCCCGCTCTCCGGCCCTGCCACGGCCCCCGTCACGAGGTCTGGCTGGGCCTGGGCGAGGGCGCGGCCGGGATGAACCAGGCCTTCGTGCCGGTCGAGTTCAGCAACGTCTCCCAGCGCGCCTGCCGGCTGACGGGCTCTCCCAGGATCATCGTGGCCAACCAGCACGGCCAGATCGGCGACGCGGCGGCGACCGGCCCCAGCCGGCGCAGCGTGATCGTGCCGCCCGGCGGGACGGCCCACGTCATCCTGCACATCACGTTCCCCTCCCCGTTCGGCCCGCGCTGCCATCCGGCCACCGGCCAGCTGCGGATCACGCTCGGCGGGATGAGCACCGACCTGCTTGATTTCCCGGTGGCCCAGTGCCGCAACACGAACATCAACCTGCTCACGGTGGATGCCATCCATTCCGGCGTGGGTGTGCCCGCCTTCACCCTGCACTGACGCACGCCGGGCTGCTGGCCACTGTTCAGGAAGGATTACGGCTCGTTTCCGCGCGCCACGCCGCCGCAGCGGTCTGCCGCAGGAGCTGGGCCGTGGTCACTGGCCCCACGCCGCCGGGCACCGGGGTGAGCGCCGCCGCGGCCGGGGTCACCGCGGCCTCGTCCACGTCGCCCGCCATCACCCCGCCCGGCGTCGCGGTAATGCCCACGTCGATGACCACGGCGCCGGGGGCCACGTGCGCCGCGCCGATCAGGCCCGGCCGCCCGGCCGCGGCCACCAGCACGTCGGCCTCCCGGCACACCGCGGCGAGGCCGGCGGTCCGCGAGTGGCAGACCGTGACCGTGGCGTTCTCCGCGAGGAGCAGCAGGGCCACCGGCTTGCCCACCACCGTGGACCGGCCTACCACGACGGCCCGCCGCCCTTCGAGGGGAACGCCCTCGGCGCGCAGGATCTCGATCACCGCGGCGGCCGTGGCGGGCGCGAAGGCCCCGCCGAGGCCGGCGGCGAGCTGGCCCAGCGAGGCCGGGTTCGCGCCGTCCACGTCCTTCGCCACGGCGATGCAGGCGCCCGCCGCGACCGCGGTCAGGCCGGGCGGCAGCGGCGCCTGGCAGATGACGCCGTGCACGGCCGGGTCGCCGGACAGCCTGGTGAGCAGGCTGGTCACCGCTTCCTGGCCGTCGGCCGGGTCGACCGGGTGGATCTGGCAGCCGATGCCGGTCTGCTCCGCGGCCCGGGAGATCGAGCGCATGTACCAGGCCGCGCCCTCGTCGCCCGCGGTCGGGTCGGCGACGGCCAGCATCGGCTGCACGCCGCGCTCGCGCAGGGCGCTGGCCACCTCGGCGGCCTGCGCGCGGAGCCGCGCCGCGATGGCCCGGCCGTCGATCCGCCGGGCTCCCGGTGGCGTGCTCATCCGCTGATCTCCCGGCGGACCTCGGCGGCCAGCTGGCGGGCCCGGTCGCCGTCGGCCAGGTGGCGGGCCAGCCGGCCGGACGGCGTGACGCGGGTGGCGAAGCCGGCCGGGGCGCGGAGGCTGATCTCCTGCGCGTGCGGGCCGCTCATCCGCTGATCTCCCGGCGGACCTCGGCGGCCAGCTGGCGGGCCCGGTCGCCGTCGGCCAGGTGGCGGGCCAGCCGGTCGGACAGCGTGACGCGGATGGCGGAGTCGGTCAGGGTGCGAAGGTTGATCTCCACGTTCACGGCCGCGGCGTCGATGGCCGCGGCCGCGCAGGTGGCGGCCACACCGACGTCGGACAGCACGCTGCGGGCGCTGCGCCCGGGCAGCTGCGCGGCTAGCCGCGCGATACCCGCCCCATTCCCGGCGACCTCCAGCGGAACGGTCGCGGCGCGGAGCGTGGCGGCCTGGACCGCCTCCCGGCGGGCGGCCTGCTGGGCGGGATCCTCGCGGGGCAGCCGGTAGGCGGCCAGCAGCGCGGTGAACGCCTCCGCGTCGTGATCGGCCAGCATGAGCGAGCCGAGCCGGTAGCCGCGGGCCGCTTCGCGGACCTGCGTGAGGTGCTGCTCGTGGTCCGCCAGGTCCGGCTTGCCCGCCGAGACGTTGCAGACCTTCTCCACCAGGCCGGCGGCCACGCTGGCCAGGACGGCCGCGGCCGCCCCGCCGCCTGGTGCGGGGTCCGCCGAGCCAAGTTTGCTCAGCCACTCACCGAGCCGCTGGGCGCTGGCAGGCGAGTCGGCGCTCATAGGGCAACCCTTCATGATCCGGACGGATTTCGCACCGCCGACGATGTAAAATCCTGCCGGATCATGCGGGCCGCCTGGCGCCCGCCCCATGGTTGCTCTAGAGTAACCGTTACTTATGAGCAACCAAGCGAGCGCGGACGCGGTCTTCGAGGCCCTGGGCGAGCCGGTGCGCCGCCGGATCCTCGAGCTGCTGCGCGAGGGGCCGGCCCCGGTGGGGCGGCTGGCCGAGCGGCTGCCGGTCGGCCGCCCGGCGGTGAGCAAGCACCTGCGGGTGCTCAGCGGCGCGGGGCTGATCTCGCACCGCAGCGTGGGCACCCGCAACCTGTACGCGCTCGTCCCCGGCGGACTGGCCCCGGCCCAGCAGTGGCTGACCGCGACCTGGGACAGTGCGCTGGCCGCGTTCGCCGGTTACGTCAGCCAGGCCGGGAACAGCCATGCCGGGAACAGGGGGGAACCTGCGCCATGACACTGCCGCCGATTCACCGCGAGATCCTCGTCGACGCCCCGCCCGACGTCGCGTTCGCGCTGTTCACCAGCAAGATCGGGGACTGGTGGCCGCTGGCCGGGCTGAGCGTGTTCGGCGCGGGCGCCACCGTGGCGTTCGAGGACGGGGCGCTGGTCGAGCGGTCGCCGGACGGGCAGGCCGCCGAGTGGGGCCAGGTCACGAGCTGGCTGCCGCCGGGGGAGTTCAGCATGACGTGGCACCCGGGCCGGGACACGCTGGCCGCCAGCCAGGTCACGGTGACGTTCCGCGCGGCCGGCGACCAGACGCTGGTCGTGCTGGAGCACGCCGGCTGGGACGTGTTCGCCGACCCGGCCGCGGCCCGGGCCGAGTACTCCCGCGGCTGGCCCGAGGTGCTCCGCCTGTACCAGGCCGCTGTGGCCCCGGCCCGCCGCGAGCCCAGCGCGAGCCCCCCGCAAAACCCCTCAGAAATCACCAGCCACGCAGGCAACATCAGCTCCTCAGAGACCATGAGCCCCGCGGAAGCCGCGCGGGCGCCAGCTTCCGGCGAGGAGGGCGCGGGCCAGGACGGCGCGGGCCAGGACGGCGATGGCGACGGCGGCGAGGCGACCTGGGTGGCGCTGGAGCACCGGGCCGGGCCGGCCGCGTCGCCCGACGTCAGCCTGTTCGCTCAGCCGCAGTTCCGCGATCACATCGACTTCCTGCAGCGGATGGCCGGCCAGGGCTACCTGATCGCGGCCGGCCCGCTGCCCAGTGAGCCCGGCGCGGGGATGGCGATCCTGCGCCTGCCCGGCGCAGGCCGGCTGGCCGAGGCGACCCGCCTGGCCACCGAGGAGGACGCCAGCGTCGTGGCCGGCTTCTTCACCGTCACGGTGCGCCCCTGGCAGGTCATGCTCACCGGATCCGCCCTGGACGGCTGACCGGGCGGCCGGGTGCCATGCTGGCTGCCATGACGCACCCGGACACCGCGGCCGGCCCGACCCGGGCTCTCGGCGCCGACTTCGCCGCCCCGGTCACCGACCGGTACTTCGAGGACTACCAGCCCGGCGCGGTCTACGAGTACGGCTACCTGACCGTCACCGAGGCGGAGATCCTCGACTTCGCCCGCCGGTTCGACCCGCAGCCGATGCACACCGACCTGGCTTACGCGCAGGCCGGGCCGTTCGGCGGGCTGATCGCCAGCGGCTGGCACACCGCCGGGCTGTTCATGCGGCTGTTCGCCGATCATTACCTGACCCGGGTCGCCAGCCTGGCCTCGCCCGGGATCGACGAGCTGCGCTGGCCCGCGCCGCTGCGCCCGGGCGACCTGCTGCGGATCCGGGCCGAGGTCGCCGAGGCCCGGCCGTCCCGCTCCAAGCCCGACCGGGGCCTGGTCCGCACCAGGTGCGAGCTGATCGCGGGCCCGGACACCACGGTCATGTCCGCGCTGGCCATGAACCTGATCGCGCGGCGGCCCGGATAACCTGGCGCCATGTCCGCGCATGAGGCCGGGGCGCTGCACGCCCCCGGGTACGGCAGCACGGCGGCCGTCCCGGCCTGGCTGCGTCCCCCGGATGACGTCAACGAGCTGCTTCCCGAGCTCTGGCCGAGCACCGTGCACCGCTCCGCGGCGGGCTCCCTTGTGGCCGGCGGCGTCGATGTCCGCGATCTGGCGGCCGAGTTCGGCACCCCAGCCTTCGTAATAGATGAAGCAGACTTTCGATCTCGTGCTTCCGCTTTCCGCGATGCGTTCAGCGAAGCGTTCGGTCCGCTGGGCGGCGCCGACGTGTACTACGCGGGGAAGGCGTTCCTGTGCACCGCGGTGGCCCGGTGGCTGCATGCCGACGGGGTGCGCCTGGACACGTGCTCGGGCGGGGAGCTGGCCGTCGGGCTGCGCGCCGGGATGCCACCGGGGCACATGACGCTGCACGGCAACAACAAGTCCGACGCCGAGATCGACCGGGCCGTCGCGGCCGGGATCGGCCGGATCGTGATCGACTCCCTGGCCGAGATCGGCCGGGTCGCGGACGCCGCCGCCCGGCACGGGACCCGGATGCCGGTGCTGCTCCGGGTGACCGTGGGGGTGGAGGCGCACACCCACGAGTACATGTCGACCGCGCACGAGGACCAGAAGTTCGGCCTGTCCCTGCAGGGCGGGGTGGCCGCCGAGGCGGTGCGCCGGGTGCTGGCCCGGCCCGAGCTGGAGCTGCGCGGGCTGCACGCGCACATCGGCTCGCAGATCTTCGACACCGGCGGGTTCGAGGTCGCGACCCGGCGGCTGCTCGGCCTGCACGCCGAGGTGGCCCGGCAGCACGGGATCGAGCTGCCCGAGGTCGACCTGGGCGGCGGGTTCGGCATCGCCTACACGAGCGAGCACGACCCGCTGCCGGCCAAGGGCATGGCCGCCTCGCTGGCCGAGATCGTGGTGCGGGAGTGCCAGTTCCTGGGCGTGGCGGTGCCGCGGGTGTCGGTCGAGCCGGGGCGGGCGATCGCCGGGCCGGCCGGGTTCACCCTGTACGCCGCGGGGACGATCAAGGACGTCGAGCTGGATCACGGCACGTCCCGCCGGTACGTCGCGGTCGACGGCGGGATGAGCGACAACATCCGCACGGCGCTGTACGACGCGGACTACTCGTGCACGGTGGCGTCGCGGGCGTCGGGGGCGCCGCCGGTGCTGGCCCGGGTGGTGGGCAAGCACTGCGAGAGCGGCGACGTGATCGTGAAGGACGAGTTCCTGCCCTCGGACGTGGCGGCCGGGGATCTGCTCGCGGTGCCGGGCACCGGGGCGTACTGCCGGAGCATGGCCAGCCAGTACAACCACGTGCCGCGGCCGCCGGTGATCGCGGTCCGGGACGGGGCGGCGAAGGTGCTGCTGCGCCGCGAGACCGAGGACGACATCCTCGCGCTGGACGTGTCCTGACGTCGGCCAGCTAGCGCGGCCGGCCGCGCGGCTAGCGCGTTCGGCCGGCCGTGGCTAGAGGTCGAGGTCGACCACGACCGGGGCGTGGTCGCTGGGGCCCTTGCCCTTGCGCGCCTCCCGGTCCACCCACGCGTCGGCCACCTTCCCGGCGAACGGCTCGTTGGCGTACACCAGGTCGATCCGCATGCCCATGCCCTTGTGGAAGGAGCCGGCCCGGTAATCCCAGTAGGTGAACGGGTGCGGGCCCTTCTCGATCCGCGGCACGACGTCGCTCAGGCCGGCCGCGCGCAGTTCGGCGAGCGCGGCCCGCTCGGCCGGCGTCACGTGCGTGGAGCCCTGGAAGGCGGCGATGTCCCACACGTCGTCGTCGGCCGGGGCCACGTTGAAGTCGCCCATCAGCGCGAACGGTGTGGTGCCGGCCGCGTCCGCGGCGACCGCGTCCCGCAGTGCGGCCAGCCAGCGGAGCTTGTACTGGTAGTGCGGGTCCTCGGGGGTGCGGCCGTTGGGCACGTAGACCGAGCGGACGCGCACCGGCCCGCAGGTCGCGGAGATCGTCCTGGCTTCCAGGGTGTCCGGGCCCGGGAAGCCGGGGTCGCCGGCCAGGCCGCGCTCGACGCTGGCGAGCCCGGCTTTCGAGAGGATGGCGACCCCGTTCCACCGGCCCTCGCCGTGCGCCGCGATCTCGTAGCCGAGCTTGGTGACCTCGCCGGACGGGAAGGCGTCCGCGCCGACCTTGGTCTCCTGCAGGCAGACCACGTCGGGCGCGGTCTCCTCCAGCCAGCCGGTCAGCCGGGGCAGGCGGGCCAGCACCGAGTTCACGTTCCAGGTCGCGATCCGCATAACCGCTATCTCATCAGGTCGCCGAACGACTCGATGAGGCCTTCCCAGGCCGTGACCGAATCGGGGCTTTCCTCGTGCGGGCCGCTGAAGCGGCGCAGGAAGCCCCCGATGTCCCAGAGGGCCCAGAGCAGGGCGTACATCTCGATGGCCCGGGGGTCGGGCCGGTGCCCGGTGGCGGCCTCGTAGCGGGCGGCATCCTCGGTGCCAGCTTTGGTGACCGACCAGAGGTCCCGCTCCGGCCAGGCCAGCCCGGCCGTGTCCCAGTCGATCAGCAGCCGCTGCGGCCCGGTGCGCAGCACGTTGCCCGGGTGCGGCTCGCCGTGGGTGATCACGAGCGGCGCGGCCTCCGCGGTCAATGCGGCCACGAGTTCGTCCAGGCGGCGCAGCCCCCGCCCCAGGGCCGGGCGGTGCCCCTCGGCCAGGCCGCGGGCCGCCGCGGCATACGGGCCGTCGTCCCAGTCGAGCGCCGCCCCGCCGGCCACGCCGTCAAGGAACTCCCGCCACGGCACGGCCGCCGCCCTGACCGGCAGCCCCGGCCCGGCTGGCTCCCGGTGGAGACGCGCCAGCATGTCGATAACCGCGGTCCGGTCCTGCGCGGTGTACACGTCGCCCCAGTCCGAGGCCTCCGCGTCGATGTGCGGGAACGCGGTCACGCAGTAGTGCGGCGCGAGCCCCTCGACAAGCGTGCCGCCCAGCGTGGGCAGCGGCGCGACCACGAACTCGAGCCCCGCCGCGGCCAGCCGCGCGGCGGCGGTCATCGTGGCGACCAGGTCCGCCGCGATGGCGGCGCTCCCGCCCGGATCATGGTCGTGCTCATCCGGGTCCTTGACGGTGATGAACCACCGCTCCCCGTCCCGGCCGTCCGCGGTCCAGTGGTAGTCCCCGTAACCCACCGGCGCGTACCGCAAGCCCGTCACCGGGAACCCCCACCGCTCCCGCAACAGCGCCGCAAGCGCCTGCGCGCTCACCCCAGCGGGCTCATCCTGCACGGGGGGACTCTAACCGGCTGAGCCGCGGGGTCCAAAGTGAATTACCAGGTCAGGGTCGTGGCCGAAGATGTGGGGAACGTGCCCCGCGCTAGCCGCTGGTGGCGTGGCCGGGTGGGGTGATGGTGAAGAGCTGGTAAGTGGTGAGGGGCGTGGGGCCGGACAGGGTGAGGGGTCCGGTCGTGGCGGCGGGCGGGACGACGGCGGTGAGCTGGTGCGGGGACGTGATCGCGAACGAGGCGGCGTCCACGCCGGCGAAGGCCACGCCGGTGACGTCGCCGAAGTTGCGGCCGGTGACCGTGACCTCGGTGCCCGCCGGGCCGCTGGCCGGGGTGAGGGCGGTCACCACCGGCTGGGTGGCGGGGTCGCCGGGGTCGTCCGTGCTGGATGACAGGTCGCTGAGGGAATCGGCGTTCTGCGGGGCGTTGGTGAACAGGGTCGAGAACACCGCCTGCAGCTTTTCCACGGTCTGCGCGGAGAACAGCCCGACCAGGGCGGAGATGCTCGCGATGCCGTAGGGGTCGGGCTGGCTCTCCGAGGCGCCGCCGGGCAGCAGGCCGGCCCGCAGCACGATGTAGGCGATCGTGGCCAGGACCGCGCCGACCAGGGGGAGGGCCAGGTAGTACAGCAGCCAGCTGCGGAACAGGTAACGCTCGCCCACGTAGGTGGACAGCGAGCGGAGGCTGTGCAGCAGGCCGCCGAGCGCGCCGGCCAGCGAGACGGTGAGGAAGAACTGCTGGTCCGGGGTGAGCTGCAGACGCCAGCCGAAGTAGACGAACTCCGCCGTCCTGGCCGGTGTGTGCGGCCAGAAGTACCAGAGGCTGTACAGCGACCAGGCCACCGCGGCGACCAGGGTCAGCCCGATGACCGCGATTCCGAAGGTCCGCACCTCGCGGGCGCCGACCATCGTGCGGGGCCGCGGTTTCGCGGGGTGCGGGGCACCAGGGCCACCCGAAGCGGTCACCTGCGGTCCTTTCCTGGGCGCCGGTCCGGGCCGTTCCGCGGTCGCCGGGCGTCATCGCGTGATGACGCGGGACAAGGCTGCCATCAATGGCCGGGCGGCATGATCATTACCGGCGAAGAAGGGCGAACCGGAGGTACGGAACGGCCGGGTCCGGTCAGGACGTGGGCACCCAGAAGCGGAGCTTGCCGGCCCGCTGGTCCTCCAGCACGCCGCCGTTGGCCTCAATCACCTTCCGCGAGCCGGTGTTATCCGGGTCGCAGGTGACCAGCGCCGGGTCGATGCCGAGCCGGGCCGCCACCGGCCGGGCGGCGGCCAGCATCGCCGTGGCGTGGCCCCGCCGCCGGGCCGACGGCCGCACGTCGTAGCCGATGTGGCCGCCCCATTCCAGCAGGGTGGGGGTCAGCCGGTGCCGGATCGAGATCCGGCCCAGGTAGTCGGCGCCGTCCACCCACCACAGCGTGGTAGACGGCACCATCCAGGCCGGCCGCGGCGCGTCCTCGCGGGCCTGGCCCACCACCCGGGCCACGTATTCGCTGAACACCCCGGGGTCGGACCACTCGCCGCCCCCATCGCGGATGTCCCGGCCGATCATGCTGTTGTCCGCGCCGCCGCCGCGCCCCTCGGCCTGGAACTCGGCCATCGCGGCCAGGAACGACAGGTGCACCTGGGTGGTCGGCGGGCAAAGCTGCGGCATGCGCTCAGTCCTACTCCGCCCCCGCCGTAGGCGCACGCTATTTCCGGCCGCCGAGGGAGGCGTACAGGGTGAGGTGGCCGCCGGCGGCCTGAGCGGGGTCGATGGCGGCGTAGATCGCCGCGGACCGGGCGCCCCGCGGGCCGTGACCGGTGACGGTGGCCAGCACCCAGTAGCCGCGGTCGCCGGCCAGCGGCAGGGCGAGCACCGGCGCGGCGCTGGGGGAGTACCGGATCCGCTCCGCACCGGACCGGGTGAGCTCACGGGCCAGGAACCGCGGGTAGGCCGGCGGCGGCAGCACGGCCGGGCCGACGCAGGGGTTCAGCGCCTGGCACAGGGCGGGCCACTGGCCGGTCCGGCTGGTCACCGCGGCGGCCAGCCGCCAGGTGCGGTCGTGCCGGGTGAACACCAGGGCGGCAGACGCGAGCCGCCGCCCGGGGGCGAACGCGTCGGTGCGGGCGTAGGCCACGAACACCGAGGCCCGGTAGGCCTGGCAGGGCACAGCAACGACAAGGCCCGTCAGGCGAAGGGGGCCCGGGCGGCCCGCGGCGGCATGCTGAACGTCCCGGTACACCCGGCGCATCGGGCCAGTGGTGAGCCGGTCAAAGGCCGCGGCCTCGTGGTGAATCCACAGCCGGCAGCGGCTCGTCACGCTCTCGCTGGCGATCGGCATCGCCCGGGACCGGGCCGCGGGCGCCGATCCCGACCTGGAGGCGCTGCTCGAATCCGCGTCCAAGGAGGCCAGGGCGGCCATCGCCGAGCTGCGCGAGCTGGCCCGCGGCATCCACCCGGCGGTGCTCACCCAGACCGGCCTGGAGGGCGCGATCCAGGCGCTGGTGGAGCGTTCGCCGGTGACCACGCAGGTCCGCGACGTGCCGGCGGCCGGTTCCCGGCCCAGGTGGAGGCGACCGCGTACTTCGTGGTGTCCGAGGCGCTCGCTAACGTGGCCAAGCACGCCCAGGCCAGCGCCGCTGTCGTCACGGTCCGCGAGCAGGCCGGGCGGCTGGAGGTCGAGGTGAGCGACGACGGCGTCGGCGGCGCGCAGGCCGGGTCCGGCAGCGGGCTGGCCGGGCTGGCCGACCGGGTCGCCTCGGTCGGCGGCTCGCTGACCGTGCACAGCCCGCCCGGCGGCGGCACCCGGCTGCAGGCGGTGATCCCGTGCCCGTGACCGGCCCCGGCGCGGGCCCGGGGACCAGCCCCGCCGATGATGCGCCCACGTGCGTCGTCATCGCCGAGGACTCCGTGCTGCTCGCCGAGGGCCTGAAGCGCGTGCTGGCCGACGCGGGCTTCGAGGTGGCCGGCCTGGCCGCGGACGCCGGCGCCCTGCTCCGGCTGACCGGCCAGATCCGCCCGCAGGTCGTGCTGACCGATATCCGGATGCCGCCCACCCAGACCACTGAAGGGCTCGAGGCCGCGCTGGAGATCAGGCGGCGCTGGCCCGGCACCGCGGTCCTGGTCATGTCCCAGCACGTGGAGACCCAGCACGTGGTCGAGCTGCTGGCGGGCGACCCGCGCGGGGTGGGCTACGTCCTCAAGGAGCGCGTCGCCGACCTCGCCCAGTTCACCGACGCGGTCCGCCGGGTCGCGGCGGGGGAGTCGGTCATCGACCCGGAGATCATCGCCCGCCTGGTGGCCCGGCCCCGGGCCGGCAGCCCGCTGGAGTCGCTGACCGACCGGGAGAAGGAGGTCCTCGGACTGATGGCCGAGGGCCGCTCCAACCAGGCCATCGCCCAGCAGCTGTGGATGTCGCCCAAGACGGTGGAAACCCACGTGGGCAGCATTTTCACCAAGCTCGATCTGCTGCCCGACGCGGGCGACCACCGGCGGGTGCTGGCGGTGCTCGCCTTCCTCCGGCAGTAGCGCCCCGGGTGCCTGGCTAACGTAAAGCATGAAGGGATACGGAGGTCCGGCGCGGGCGCCGGAACCGGGCTGGCCGGGCGGGGCGGGACCCGCACCCCCGGCACCGTATTCCATCCCGATCTATCGCCAGGCAGAAGCGGCGCGCATCCTCGGCATCCCGCGCAGCACGCTGCGCCACTGGGCGGCCGGCGGGGCGGCGGGGCTGGTCACGGTGACCCGGCCGGCCGGGCGGGGCGGTCCCAGCGTGCCGTTCACCGGCCTGGCCGAGGCGTTCGTGCTCGCGTCGCTGCGCCGGGCGGGCGTGCCGATGCAGCGGATCCGGGCCGGGGTCGCGCGGCTGCGGGCCGAGCTTGGGGTGCGCCCGGTGCTGGCCAGCGACCGGCTCCGGGCCGCCGGCGGGGAGCTGCTCTGGCTGGACGCGGACGGCGGGCTGGCCGAGGCGCGCAGCGGGCAGCTGGTGCTGCGCGAGGCAATCGAGGACGGCCTGGGGCGGGTCAGCTACGACGCAGGCGGGTGGGCCCGGGCGATCACGATCCGCCGCGGGGATTCTGAGCTGGTCGTGGACCCGCTGGTGAACGGCGGCCGGCCCCGGCCCCGGCGGCAGGCCGGCCGGGCGGCTAGCCGGCGGGCCGGGAAACGGCGGTGCGGTTACTGGCCGACGCGGCCGTCGATGCGCTCGCGCAGGAAGTCGGCGTGGCCGTTGTGCCGGGCGTATTCCTCGATCATGTGGACAATGACCTCACGCAGCGTGACCGGGCCTTCGCCGTGGTCACCGGTGATCCCCAGGTCCGGGGCGCGGGCCACGAAGTCCTCGGCGAACGCGATCTCGGCCCGCCAGGCGGCCCAGGCCCGGGCCACCACGGCCGGGTCGGGAACCGCGTCGTCGAAGTCCGCATTGGGCCGCTCCCTGGAGCGGTACAGGCGGGGCGCATCCTGGCCGGCCAGGGTCCGGCGGAACCAGCTCCGCTCGGTTTCGGCCAGGTGACGGACCAGGCCAAGCAGCGACAGGTTGGACGGCGGGACCGACCGGCAGGCCATCGCCGCCTCGTCCAGGCCCGCGCATTTCAGCTCCAGCGTGAGCCGCCGGTCGCGGAGATAACCGGTCAGGACGGAGCGCTCGTCACTGCCGGCCGGGGCGTCGGACCGGGGGTCGTCTTCGGGCGCGACGAACATGTCCGACCAGCCGAACTTCCGGTCGGGCTGGCGGGCGGGCGGGGCAGGGTCACCGAGCGTGTCCATAGCACGAGCCTCGGCGACGGGGGCGGTTTTTACCACTTATTTTCGGTTCGGGCGGGTTAGCGCCTGGCCCGGCGGATGGGGGCCACGGTGGGCACCGGGTCGGTGGTCAGGAAGCTGAGGATGATGGTGTGGAAGAGGCCGGGCTTCTCCACCATCAGCCCGTGCGAGGTGCCCGGCAGCACCGCGAGCTCGGCGTCCGGCAGGCCGCGGTACAGGTCGAGCACGTGCTCCATCCGGGGCTCGTCGTCGTCGCCGACCATGACCAGCGTCCGTGCGCTCACCGCGGCCAGGTCCGCCCTGGTCAGCGTCGGCTCTTCGGCGTGCAGCCGGTCGAGCTTGATGACGACCTCAGGGAAATGGTCCGGGCCGTCCGGGGAGATCTCGGCGTAGGCCCGCGCGAGGTACGCGGCGAACTCCGGGTCCGGCGGGCTGAACGTCTCGGGCCGCCAGCCATTCTGGTGGAACACCCCCGACACGAGGACCAGGCGGGACACCAGGTCGGGCCGGGAGCGGGCGGTCAGCAGGGCAACCACCGCGCCGTCGCTGATCCCGGCCAGGCAAACGGGCCCGCCGACCACGGTCTCCAGGAACGCGATCGTGTCCTGCGCCATCAGGTCGTAGCTGATCGGCCCGGCCGGATCCGGGGTGCGGCCGTGGGCGCGCCGCTCCGGGGTGTACACCCGGAAGCGAGCCGCGAAGGCGCTAAGGCTGGAATCGAGCGCGCGGGCGTCGATGCCGCCGCCGCCCGGGTGCAGCAGGACCAGCGGGTCGGCGCTGGCGTCGCCGTACTCGGCGTACCAGGTACGCACGCCGTTGAGCTCCACGTACCCGTCCTTGTTCGGCTGCATCTGGGCCCCTGCCCCTCCGCGGTCGCGCCGGCCGGTCCGGCTGCCGACGGTACAGACCGCCCGGCCGGGCCGGACTCACCGGCCCGGCCGGGGCGCCGGCCCAGCGCCGTCAGCCGCGCCAGCGATGTCAAGCGAACTTGTCTCCTGGTGATCGTCCGGCCCGGTCCCGCTGCTTCGTACAGACGGCCCGGCCAGGGCGGATTCACCCCCCTGCCAGGTCATCCCGATAGCGCGGGGAGTCAGATGGGCGGGAGCAGGCCGTGGGTGCGGAAGATGCGGACCGTGTCGGCCCCGTCGATGATCATGTACTCGAGGCTCTCGCTGGCCTCCCAGGCGCCGGCGTCCTGGGCGTAGGCGGCGATCAGGCTGGTCACCTCGGGCGTGATGACGTCGCTGTGCTGGACGATGTACAGGCCGGTCCCGCAGGTGAACAGGCGGGTCAGCTGCTCGCCCGGAGGGCCGAGCATGGGCACCGTCAGCGGCCCGTCCTGGCCGGTGCCGGGGAAGAACCACATGCTGTTGCGGGCCGTCTGCCGGACCTGGAGCGAACCCTGGTACATGCTGGACCGCGCCCGGGACCAGCCGCTGCGGGTCAGCGTGGTGCCCAGGATCGCGGCCAGCCCGGCGCGGACGGTGGCCGCGGGCATCGTCTGCAGGGCCGCCATCTCGGCGTCGCTCACCGGGCTGCGGAAGTCGACCGCGGCGAACCGGTCCAGCTGGTTCAGCGGCGTGCGCAGCGGCCGGTTGTCCAGGTAGGAGTGGTCCTCGGCGCCGTCGATGAAGTACCGCAGACCCGCGAACACCGGGTTCAGCTCGATCCTGGCCACGTCCCGGCGGGTGACCACGCCGATCAGGCAGGCGTGCTGGTGACCGTCCAGGCGCTGGGCCGCGCTCTCGCTGACGATCCGCAGGATGCTGAGACTGCCGCTGACCGTCACCGAGTCGTCCGTGCTCAGCCGGCCCTCGAAGGCGATCCGCGGGTCCGTGGACTGCATACCGCCCTCGGGCCGGCGGAAGCAGAACGTCTGCTCGATGCCCACCAGCCGGCCGACCGCCATGCCGTGCTCGTAGACCAGGCGGGGCAGCTCGGCGGTGTCCAGCGCGGGCAGGGCCAGGCCGAGTGCGGTGGCCAGATGCGCGGGGGAGCTGGGCGTGAGCGCGCGGTGCGGATCCCAGCGGGCCAGCTGCTCGGCGGCCCGATCGGTCCTGATCAGCCGGAGAACGCGCTCGCGGTGCAGGAAATATGGATCGAGGTCCACCCAGTGCCCGAGCATCAGCGACGCTCCTTGCTCGTCAAAGGGACACGAGAAATCGCGGCATGCTCCAGGCCTGTCCAGCGGATCTTAACGCTTGGCTGAACGACCGATAAATAGCCGGGTGCGGGTGAATTCCGCAGACTTTGCCGGGCCTGGCCGGCCGCTGCCGCCGGTCCCGGCCGGCCGCCGCGCCGCAGCTCAGCCGGCCACCGAGACCAGCACGAAGGCCTCGACCGGGGCCTGCTTGCCCTTCAGCTCCAGCGCCCCGAGTTGCTCCACCTCCGCGACGGCGCCAATGGCGTCCATCGTCGCCCGGCTGATGACGATCCGCCCGGGCCGGGCCTGGGCCTGCAGCCGGGCGCTGAGATTGGTGGTGTCGCCGATCGCGGTGAAGCTGTGCATGCCGGCCGCGCCCACGTTGCCCACCACGGCAGGCCCGGTATTGATCCCGATCCGGAACCGCGGCCAGTCCGGTCGCTCCGCGGCCACCTGCATGACCTCGTCGCGCATGCCGATCGCGGCGCGGGCCGCGCGCAGCGCGTGGTCGGGCTGGTCCTGCACCGCGTTGAAGACGACCATGATCGCGTCGCCGGCGAACCGCTCGATGACCCCGCCCTCGCGTTCGCCGACGATCGGCACGGTCGCTCCCCAGTACCGGTTCAGCATCGCGATGACCTCGTCGGCCCGCCGCCGCTCGGAGAACGCGGTGAACCCGGCCAGGTCCGCGAACAGCACGCTGACCTCGCGCTCCTCGCCGCCGAGCACGGCCAGTTCGGGGTGCGCCTCCAGCCCGGAGGCGAGCTGCGGCGATACGTAGGTGCGGAACAGCGCGTCGGTCTGGTGCAGCTGATGCGCGGCCCCCTCGAGCAGCGCGACCTCCTCCGGCGAGGCCCAGTCGTCCCGGGCCTGGGAGAGGATCGGCGACAGCGGCTCGCCCGCCCGCAGCGCCGCGACCAGGCTGGACAGCGCGGCGGCCCGCCGCCGGTCGATCCGGTCCAGCGTGCTGTCCAGGTACAGCCCGCCGAACGCGCCGGGCAGCGACCGGGCGTGCCGGTACTCACCCCGGGCCCCGATCGCGATCGTGGCGAACGCCGCGACCATCAGCACGTGCCACTCCCACCAGGCCGCGTGCCAGGTCGTGGAGAACACCACCGCGATCATGGCCTCGGCCAGCAGCACGTAGGCCCCGGCCACGGCGAGCAGCAGGCCCCGGCGGCGGCGCCGGAACAGCAGCCCGTACCGGACCGCGGCGAACCCGTACAGCGCCAGCGCCGGGATGCCGAGCAGCTGGAGCCCTTCCGGGAGCTGCTGGGACGGGACCGACTCGCCCAGCGGCGGCAGCCCGGTCAGCGACACCACCGCCCAGGCCAGCACCACCGCGCCCAGCGCGGCCTTGATCAGCCCCTGGGCCAGCGGGCGGGCCATCCAGCGGCCCCGGCCGCCCGCGGACAGCGCGGCGAACACCGAGGCGAGCAGCAGCCCGACCGGGTTGGCCACCACGAACCCGGTGTTCGACCCGGGCACCAGCACCCCCGGCGTGGCCAGCGCGTGCAGGCCGAGGAACGCCGCCCCGACCAGCAGCGCCATCGACACGAGGAACAGCCGGACGTCACCCTGCCGCCGGGCGATCTCGCTGGTCAGCAGGCCAAGGCCGATGTTGAGCAGGGCCGCGAGAAGAACGATCCAGAAATGCGTGGGGTCGTGCTGGTACATGACGTCGAGCTCGGGCCGGGCGAACAGGAGCAGCAGCCCGGCCACCGGCAGCAGCAGGAGGAACGGCACCGACAGCTCGCGGCCCAGCACGGCCACCGCCGAGCGGGGCGCGGATCCGGGAGGCTGGGTCGCAGGTCCCGCGAGCATTTTCCCCCTCCTCCGGAGAGGCCATCTCCGGAAAGGCCATGCTAAGCACCGGAATGCCGGGCAGGCCAGGATCGGCGCCGCTGCGGATCAGGACCGGCCGGGCTCCCCCGGCCTACGCCGGCCGTTTCCGCTAGGCGTCGATCGTCGCCTGCCAGCGCCCGCGCGTCAGCTCGATCACCCCGTCCGGCCGGACCCGCACCGTAGCACCGTAAACCGGCAACTCACCGATCCGCAGCAGGTCGTCGCGGATCTTGTCAACGAGGTCCCACAGCCGCCGCGGTCCCTTCTGCTGCACCACCGGCAGCTCGCCCGGCGGGCCGCTGGCGCGCGCCCACGACCCGTCGGGGTGCACCAGCAGAACGGTCCTGACGCCGTCCTCCTGGGTGAACGCGTGCTCGCTGCCCGGCGCGAGCACGGACAGCATCGACCAGATGTCGCCGGCGGCCGTGGCCGTCCCCATCGGGTAACGGCCCCTGCTGACCTCGTCCCCGTCCCCCCAGAAGTCGCCCGTCCCGGTCTCGATCAGCGACGGCGGGTAGCCGGGCCCGGTCCGCGTCCGCATGAACCCGGCCCGCTCCCACTCGACCCGCCCGGTCGCGCCGCCGTCCGCGGTCTTGTCCGCGGTCAGGATCATCATCGTCCCGGACAGCGTGGTGACCAGCCGACCGCCCGGGCGCAGCGCCGCCAGCCAGCTCGCCGGCACCGGCCGGACCGCCACCGTGGCCAGGATCCGGTCGTAGCCCGCCGCCGCCCCGGGCAGCGGCCCCGGCAGCGGCCCGGTCGCGTCCGCGGTCAGCACCTGCGGGTGCAGCCCCACCGAGGCCAGCCGCGCGGCCGCCGCCGAGGTCAGGTACTCGTCCACGTCCACGCTGGTCACATGCTCCTCGCCGAGCCGGGTCGCGAGCAGCGCGCAGCCGTACCCGGACCCGGTGCCGACGTCCAGCACGTCGTGCCCGGCGTCCAGGTACAGGTACCGGGCCAGCTGCACGATCAGCCCCGGCATCGTCGACGACGAGGTCGGCAGCCCGGCTGGCCGGTCCGCGGACGTGGCGTGGTCGGCGTGCAGCGTCCCCACCCGGGTGACCAGCGACACGTCCGAGTAGGCCGCGTCCAGCCAGGCCTCCTCGTCCAGCGGCCCGTCCCGCAGCTCCCAGCCGGCGCTCAGGTCCCGCGGCCGCCCCGCCGGCCGCGCCCCGTACCCGCCCGGCGGCTCCCACCACCGGGGCACGAACGCGTGCCGGGGCAACGCGGCCACCACAGGCCGCCAGCGCGATCCCGGGTGGCTCACCCGCTCCGCTAGCCCCTGCGCCCGTGGTTCCCAGTCCATCTCGGCACTATCCCCGCCGCCGCCCCCGCCATCACAAAATTCAGGACCAGGATTTATTACGGTGTTTGCGGCCCGAATCGCCCCCTCGACCCGCACCATTCGCGGCGTGAATCAGCGATCTGATTCCGCGGCCGGTCAGCCGTCGCCCGGCGGGACAAAGACCCCGGCCCGGGCGGCGACCAGCGCGGCCGCGGCGGCCTGGTCGGCGCTGGCCTGGGTAAGTGGCTCGGCGGTGACGAGCAGCCGGTGGAACAGCGGCGCGGTCAGGTGCTTCATCAGGTCGTCAGGGCTTGTCCCGGCGGGCAGCTGGCCGCGCGCCACGGCGCGCGTGACGATCGGCTCGGCCTGAGCCATCCGGGCCGCCCACAGCACGGGCAGTACCTGCCCGACCCCGTCGGTGTCGTGGCTATGGCCGGCCAGCGCGCGGGTGGTGGCGGCGCCCTCCCGCGAGGTCAGCAGAACCCGGACGATCCGGGCCAGTTCCCGCAGGTCCTCCGCGACGTCGCCGGTGTCGGGCATCTGGATCCTGCTCTCTGCCGCGGCCTTGAGCGCCTCGGCCACCAGGGTGTTCTTGTCCCGCCAGCGACGGTAAACGGTGGTTTTGTGGACTCCGGCCCGCTGCGCGACGGTCTCCACGCTGAGCTGATCCCAGCCGTGGTCGGTGAGTTCCTCGATGACCGCGGCCAGCACCGCGGCGCGGGTCCTGGCCGTCCGCCCGCCCGGCCTGATCTCCCCTGCCTGGTTCACGTCACCACCTGATGCAACTTCGAGTTGCGTTTGCGGCTGCCCTGCTGACATACTCATACTAACGCAACAAAAAGTTGCATGAGTGGAGGATAGCCATGAGCAGCCTGTTCTATGCCGGCCCGTCGATCACGCGGCTGCACCAGGATTACGCCAAGCAGGGCCGCATCGACGAGCGGGCCCCGGTCACGGCGACGTGTGAGGTCGTGATCAGCGCCCCGGTGCAGCGGGTCTGGGAGATGATTGCCAGCCCTGCGGGGTGGCCGGTGTTCGACCCGGCGGTCCACGACGTCAAGCTCGAGGGGCCGGCTGCCGTCGATGCGGCCTTCACCTGGGCCAAGGGCCGGTCGCACTTCCGGTCCCGGTTCGCCGTTCTCGACCCCGGCCGTGAGGTCACCTGGACCGGGACGGCCGCCTGGCTCAAGGTTGTCCACCGTCACCTGCTGGACACCACGGCCGGCGGCGCCACCCGGGTCCGGTGCGAGGAATCCATGTCCGGGCTCATGCTCGGCCTGTTCTACACCGACGCCAAGCTCCATGCCGACCTCCTGAAGTGGCTGACCGCGCTCAAGGCGGGTGCCGAGCAGCGGTCCGCCGGCCCGGTTGCGGCGGGGAGCTGACTCAGTTAATGTAAGTGTATGTTCACTTACGTACGGGGCGGTGCGCACGATGCCGCGGCCTAGCCAGAAGGACAAGATCCTCCAGGCGGCCGTGGAGTGCTTCGCCGAGCTCGGCTACGACGCGACCCGGGTCCGCCATGTCGCGGAGCGGGCCGGGGTGTCCGAGGCCGCGCTGTACCGGCACTTCCCGTCCATGCAGGCGCTGGCCGGGGAGCTGTACCTGCACCACTTCGCGGCGTTCGCCGCCCGGCTGGACGAGGCCACCGCGGCCGGCCCGGCCAGCGAGCGGCTTCGCCGGGCCGTCCGCGCCACGCTGGCCTCCTACCGGGCCGATCCCGCCGCGTTCACGTTCGCGGTGCTGCGCACGACCACCTCCATCCCCCGCCTGCCGCCCGGCACCAGGTACCCGATCGAGATCATCGAGCAGGTCATCACGGCCGGCCAGAACGAGGGGGAGCTGCGGGCCGGCCAGCCCAACCTGCTGGCCGCCATCTTCTTCGGCTGCGTGCTGCGGCCGATCATCGTGGCCGGCCTCGCCGCCCCCGGTGCCCTCGACCTGCTCGGCGGCACGCAGCACGACCAGGTCATCGAAGACGCCGCGCTGGCCGCGCTGAGAGCAGAACAGGAGCACTCGGTATGACCCGCACCCCCGCACCGAACCCTGACCAGCCGGTCCGCGCCGTCTCGGTGGTCAGCACCGGGACGGTCGACATCCGGCCGCAGCACGTCAGGTCCACCGGCACCCCGGCGCTGTGGTGGCTGATGACCACGCGCCGCTGGACCGGCCCGCGCCCGATCAACGTGTACGTGATCGAGCGGCACGACGGCCTGGTCCTGTTCGACACCGGCCAGGACCGCGCCTCGGTCACCGGCCCGGGCTACTTCCCGCGGTCCGGCCTGACCGGCCTGATCTACCGGCGGCTGGCCCGGTTCGAGATCGCACCCGATCAGACGCTGACCGCCCGGCTGGCGTCCATCGGCTACGACATCGCCGACGTGCACACCGCCGTGCTGTCCCACCTGCACACGGACCACATCGGCGGGCTGGCCGAGCTGCGCCACGCCGACCTGGTCCTGCACCAGCGCGAGTGGGACACGCTGGGCGAGCCGCGTCCCGAGGCCCGCGGCCTGCTGCGCGAGCACATCGACCTTCCCGGCCTGCGCTGGCGGCCGGTGACGCCGCAGCCGGTCAGCGACCCTGCCCTGGCCCCCTTCACCGCCGCGCACGACCTGTTCGGCGACGGCAGCCTGGTCCTGCTGCCCACCCCGGGCCACACGCCGGGCTCGCTGTCCATGCTGGTCCGCCAGCCCGGCGCGACGCCCCTGCTGATGGCCGGCGACGCCACCTTTGACGTGCACCTGATGCAGGACGGCCACCTGCCCGGGCTCGGCGAGCGGGCCGCGCTGCGCTCCTCGACCCGCGCCCTCAGCACGCTCTGGGCCCGGTACCCGGACCTGGCCATCCTGCCCGCCCACGACCCGGCCGCCGGGACGCGCCTGTCCGCCTCGTCCTGGGGCCAGCGCACCGTCGCCGTCGCCGTCACCGAACCGCAGCGTTAATCCAGGGAGCTAGAGATGGAAATCGACGTTCTTGAGCCGGTCCAGCTCGGCGGTATCACGCAGTGGATCCGCACCCGCGGGACCAGCGCCGCCAACCCGGTGCTGCTGCTGATGCAGCAGGGCCCCGGCCTGCCGATCATCAACGAGACCCGCGCCTGGGAACAGCGGCTCGGGCTGGAGAAGGACTTCACGGTCGTCTACTGGGACCAGCGCGGCACCGGCCTGTCCGCCCTCCCGCTGGGCCGCGGCCAGGGCCGGTTCGAGATCACCCCGCAGCTCATGGTCGCCGACACCGTCGCGCTGCTGGAACTGCTGCGTGACCGCTACGGCAGAAAGACCTTCATCGCCGGGTTCTCCTTCGGCGCCACCTACGCCGCGCAGGCCGCCGCGGCCCGCCCCGACCTGGTGGCCGGGATCGTGGCCACCGGCATGGACATCGACGTCCCCCTCGCCGAACAGCACATGTACGACTGGGCGCTGGCGCAGGCCCGCCAGCGCGGCAACCAGCGCGCCACCACGCAGCTGGAGAAGATCGGCCCGCCCCCGCACCTGGACGCCAAGCAGTTCACCACCCGCGCCCGCTGGATCACCAACTTCGGCGGCGTCACCGTCGGCGCCACCTGGAACAGCCAGGCCCGCACGCTCGCCGCCAGCCTGCTGCGCTCCCCGGACTACACCCCCGCCGCCGCCCTGCGCACCATCCGCGGCTTCACTTCTTCCCAGGCCGCTCTGCTGCCGCTGCTGGCCAGTACGGACCTGGTCACCACCCTGCCTGCGCTGGACGTGCCGATCATCTTGGCCCAGGGCCGCCTGGACCAGGTCGCCCCCGGCGCCGCCACCCAGCGGTTCTACGACACGCTGACCGCGCCCAGCAAGCAGCTGATCTGGTTCGACCACTCCGCCCACACCCCCCAGTACGACGAACCCGCCAAATTCCGCGACGTGCTGCTGACCCTGCGCGCCGGCGACCTGGCCGCCACCTGGCCGCCCCTGACCGCGGCCCGCCGGGCGGCGTGGCAGGGTGGTCCGGGGTGCCAGACACCGGGCAAGGGAAAGGGTGACCGCACGATGGCCGATCGGCTGGATCACGTCGCGGAGGACTGGGAGACGGCCCTGGCCATCGTGGCGCATCCGGATGACCTGGAGTACGGGGCCGCGGCCGCGGTGGCCCGCTGGACCGGCCAGGGCAAGCGGGTCGCCTACTGCCTGGCCACCAGCGGCGAGGCGGGCATCGACGACCTGCCGCCGGAGGAGTGCGGCCCGGTGCGCGAGGCCGAGGAGCGGGCCGGGGCGGCGCTGGTCGGGGTCACCGAGGTGGAGTTCCTCGGGTTCCCGGACGGGACGCTGGAGTACGGCCTGCCGCTGCGCAAGGCCTTCGCCGCCGCCATCAGGCGGCACCGGCCGGACGTGCTGATCACGATCAGCCACCACGAGTCATGGGGGCCTGGCACGGCCAACCAGGCCGACCACATCGCGACCGGCCGGGCGGTCATCGACGCGGCCAGGGACGCGGGCAACCGCTGGGTCTTCCGCGACCTGGCCACCGCCGGGCTCGAGCCGTGGAATGTCCGCCACGTGCTGGTCAACGCCAGCCCGCAGGCGCAGCACGCGGTCGACGTGACCGGGACCTTCGACCGCGGCATGGCCTCGCTCGCCGCCCACCAGGAGTACCTGCGCCGCCTCGGCGAGCACGGCAACCCGGTCGGCTTCCTCACCCAGCTGGCCACGTCCGCCGGCGAACGCCTGGGCACCGGCTACGCCGCCACCTTCGAGGTCATCGGCGTCTGACCAGGACCCCGGCCGTCCGGCCGCCCGCCGGGGCTACTCGGCGCGCAGCGCCAGAGGCTAATGCCTGCGGATCGCGTGACGTAACGGTGGCCGCACGACGGGTGCCCGTCGTGCTAAGCACCACCAGATCACCGGTCGGCAAGACCAAACGGCCGGTAATCCGCCGGGCGGCGCGGCTATTGACATGCTGCCCGGGCCCGCATGGGATAGCAGGACCAGCGGCCAGCGGGCGCCGGCGGGCGCCGGCGGCCCGGCGAGGGAGCGCGCGATGACGAACCTGGCCCAGATCGTCCGTGACGCGCAGGCGGCTCACGGCAGCCGGCTGGCCGTCCGGCAGGGCAGCCTGACCATGACCTACGACGAGCTGGCCGCCGCCTGCGGGCGGGCCGTGGCGCTGCTGCGCGGCGCCGGGGTGCAGCCCGGCGACCGGGTCGCGCTGATGCTGCCGAACGTGCTCGCGTTCCCGGTGCTGTTCCACGGCAGCCTGGCCGCCGGGGCGGTGGTCGTGCCCATGAACCCGCTGCTGAAGAGCCGGGAGGTGGCCCACTACCTGGGCGACTCCGGGGCCCGGGTGATCTTCGCCTGGGAGCCGGCCGCGGGCGAGGCGGCCAAGGGCGCGGCCGAGGCGGGCGCCCAGGTGCTGACCGTGACCCGCCCGGACGCCAGCGACCTGCTGGACGGCCGGGCGACCGACGGGGACTGGTCCCGCCGGGACGGCGCCGACGACGCGGTCATCCTCTACACCTCGGGCACCACCGGCCGGCCCAAGGGGGCCCGGCTGACCCACGCCAACCTGCTCCGCAACGCCGAGGTCACCGTCGCCACGCTTCTGCACGGCGGCCCGGACGACGTGATCATGGGCTGCCTGCCGCTGTTCCACTGCTTCGGGCTGACCTGCGGGCTGAACACCGCGCTGCTCAGCGGCGCGTCGCTGAGCCTGCTGCCCCGGTTCGATGCGGGCCAGGCGCTGGCGATGATCGCTGATGAGGGCGTCACCGTGTTCGAGGGCGTACCCACCATGTACTCGGCCCTGCTGCACCACCCGGACCAGGCCACCGCGGACACCAGCACGCTTCGGCTGTGCGTGTCCGGCGGGGCGGCGCTGCCGGTCGAGGTGCTGCGCAGCTTCGAGGAGGCGTTCGGCTGCATCATCCTCGAGGGATACGGGCTGTCCGAGACCTCGCCGGTGGCCTCGTTCAACCATCCCGACGCCGAGCGCAAGCCGGGGTCGATCGGCACCCCTATCGCCGGCGTGCGGATGCGCCTGGTCGGCGCGGACGGCGCGGACACGCCGCCGGGGGAGGTCGGTGAGATCGCGATCGCCGGCCACAACGTGATGAAGGGTTACTGGGGCAAGCCGGAAGCCACCGCCGAGGCCATCCCCGACGGCTGGTTCCGCACCGGCGACCTGGCCCGGTGCGACGAGGACGGCTACTACTACATCGTCGACCGGAAGAAGGAGCTGATCATCCGCGGCGGCTACAACGTCTACCCGCGGGAGGTCGAGGAGGCGCTGTACGAGCACCCGGCGGTGTCCGAGGTGGCGGTGATCGGGATCCCGCACGAGTCGCTGGGCGAGGAGGTGGGAGCCGCGGTCGCGCTCAAGGCCGGCGCGCAGGCCAGCCCCGAGGAGCTGCGGGCCTTCGCCCGGGACCGGCTCGCCGCGTACAAGTACCCGCGCCAGGTCTGGCTGGTGGACGAGCTTCCCAAGGGCCCGACCGGCAAGATCCTCCGCCGCGAGGTCCGCCCGCCCGGAGCGGCGCCAGCCGGGCCGGCGCAGCCAGCCGAGCCAGCACAGCCGCAGGACCAGGCATGACCGCGCCCGGCGCCGAAGGCGCCGATACCGCAAGCGCCGGCGAGGCCCCGGAGGACGTTGCCGCCGCGCTCGACCTGATGCTGTCCGACGCCGCGCTCGGAGTGCTGCGCCGGTTCCGCCCGAACCTGTCCCTGACCCGGTTCGGGCTGCGGCTGGCCCGCCAGCCGGTGACCGTCAGCCGCCGGTCCGCCCGGCTGGCCAGCCAGCTGGCCATGATCGCGGCCGGCCGGTCCGAGCTCGCCCCGCACCCCAAGGACCGCCGGTTCACCGACCCGGCCTGGGCCGGGAACCCGGTGCTGCGCCGCATCCTGCAGGCCTACCTGGTCAGCGCCGACCTGGCCGAGAAGCTGCTGGCCGACGCCGCGCTGGACTGGCCGGACAGCGAGCGGGCCGGGTTCGTCGTGCGGAACCTGGTCGACGCCGCCGCGCCGAGCAACAACCCGCTGCTCAGCCCGGTCGCCTGGAAGTCCGCCATCGACACCGGCGGGCTCAGCGCCGTGCGCGGCCTCCGCGCGCTGGCCGGCGACCTGGCGACCGCGCCGCGGATCCCGTCCATGGTCGCCCCGGACGCGTTCGAGGTCGGGAAGGATCTCGCCGTCACCCCGGGCGCGGTGGTGCACCGGACCGAGGTCTTCGAGCTGATCCAGTACCAGCCGGCCACGCCGAAGGTGCACCGGTTCCCGGTGGTGATCGTCCCGCCGATGATCAACAAGTTCTACATCACCGACCTCGCCCCCGGCCGCAGCATGATCGAGTACCTGGTCGGCGAGGGCTTCACGGTGTTCGCGATCTCCTGGCGCAACCCGGACGCACGGCACCGGGACTGGGGCCTGGACGCTTACGGCGAGGCCGTGCTCGACGCGCTGGATGTCGCCCGGGCGATCACCGGGGCGGCGAAGGCCAGCCTGTGCGCGCTGTGCTCGGGCGGCATCCTGTCCGCGATGGTCGCCGCCTACCTCGGCGACACCGGCCGGGCCGGGCAGCTGGCCAGCCTGTACCTCGGCGTGACCGTGCTGGACCAGACCCCGGAGGGCACCACCGCGGCGCTGATCGACGAGCCGACCGCCGAGCTGGCCGTGGCCGCCTCCCGGGCCCGCGGCTTCCTGGACGGGGCGGCGCTGGCCGAGGTCTTCGCCTGGCTCAGGCCCAACGACCTGATCTGGAACTACTGGGTCAACAACTACCTCCAGGGCCAGCCCCCGCCCGCGTTCGACATCCTCTACTGGAACGCCGACACCACCCGGATGCCGGCCGCGCTGCACCGCGACTTCATCCGGCTGGCCATGGCCGGCGCGCTGGCCAAGCCCGACTGCGCGTCGCTGCTCGGCGTGCCGGTCAACCTGGCCACGGTCGGCACCGACACGTACGTGGTGGCCGGCATCGCCGATCACCTGTGCCCCTGGCAGTCCTGTTACCGCAGCACCCAGCTGATCGGCGGCGACGTCCGCTTCGTGCTGTCCACCAGCGGCCACATCGCCTCGATGGTCAACCCGCCGGGCAACCCCAAGGCCCGGTTCCAGGCCGCGCCCGTGCACGCGGCCGGCGGCCGCTACGAGAACCCAGCCGACCCGCGCGCCTGGCTGGCCGCGGCCCAGACCACCGCGGGCAGCTGGTGGACGGACTACGCGCACTGGCTGGCCGAGCGCAGCGGCGGGCGGCGCAACCGCCAGGAGAAGGTAGGCAGCGAGGGCTACCTGCCGCTGGACCTGGCCCCAGGCCGGTACGTCCTTGACCGGTAAGCGGCCATCCCGATGAGAGCACATCAGCGGGCCACGCCGGAGACCGTTCGCAGCATGGTCATCGACGGCCAGCCGCTGCGGGTCGCGATCCGGCCGGCCCACCCCGCCTCGCGCGGCCGCCCGCCCCTGCTCCTCATGAACGGCATTGGCGCCAGCCTGGACCTGCTCCAGCCGTTCGCCGACGCGCTCAGCCCGCAGACCGCCGTGATCCGGTTCGACGTGCCGGGGGTCGGCGGCTCACCCCTGCCGCGTCGCCCCTACCGCTTCACCGGCCTGAGCCGCCTGGTCGCGAACCTGCTCACCGCGCTCGGCCATCAGAAGGCCGACGTTCTCGGCATCTCCTGGGGCGGCGGCCTGGCCCAGCACTTTGCCGCCTTCCAGCGCGGCCGCTGCCGGCGGCTGGTCCTGGTCAGCACCGCGACCGGCGCGCTGATGGTGCCCGCCCGGCCCGCCGTGCTGGCCCGGATGATCACCCCGCGCCGCTACCTGGACCGGCAGTACCTGAGCCGGGTCGCCGGGGACCTGTACGGCGGCTCGGCCCGGGACGACGGCGCGCGGATCGCCGCCCAGATGCACGCCAGCAGCCGGGTCGGCTCGGCCCAGGGCTACCTGTACCAGCTGGCCGCCGGGGCGGGCTGGACGAGCGTCCCGTTCCTGCCGTTTGTCCGGCAGCCGACGCTGATCCTGTCCGGCGACGACGACCCGCTGATCCCCCTGGCCAACGCCCGGCTGATGCGGGCCCTGATCCCGGGCGCGCGGCTGCACGTCTACCACGGCGGGCACCTGGGCCTGGTCACCGAGGCCGCGACGCTCGCCCCCGTGGTCGAGGACTTCCTGACGGAGTGAAGGAGGACGTACGCCATGCCGAACGCTGACGCCGACTTCTACGCGCTGGAGCAACTGCTCGACGACCGGGGCCGGGACGCGGTGCGGCGCACCCGCGATTTCATGACTACGCAGGTCGAGCCGGTCATCAACCGGTACTGGACCCGGGAGGAGTTCCCGCACGACCTGATCCCGGCGATAGCCGCCCTGGGTATCGCGGGTACCGCCTACGAGGGATACGGCTGCCCGGGCGGCGGCCCGCTGCTGGACGGCATGCTCGCGATGGAGCTGGCCAGGACCGACCCGTCGCTGTCCACGTTCATGGGCGTGCACAGCGGCCTGGCCATGGGCTCGGTCTACCTGTGCGGGTCGGAGGAGCAGAAGCAGCGCTGGCTGCCCGCGATGGCCCGGCTGGAGAAGATCGGCGCGTTCGGCCTGACCGAGCCGGAGGTCGGCTCGGGCGTGGCCGGCGGGCTGACCACCACCGCCCGCCGGGACGGCGATCACTGGGTGCTGACCGGCCAGAAGAAGTGGATCGGCAACGCCACGTTCGCCGACTACATCGTGATCTGGGCCCGGGACCCGGACGACAACCAGGTCAAGGGCTTCGTCGTGGAGAAGGGCACGCCTGGCCTGACCACCACCAAGATGACCGACAAGATCGCGCTGCGGGTCGTCCAGAACGCGCTTATCGACCTGGACGGCGTGCGCCTCCCGGAGGCGAACCGCCTCCAGCTCGCCCGGTCCTTCCGCGACACCGCCAGGGTCCTGCGCATCACCCGGGCCGGGGTGGCCTGGCAGGCCGTCGGCTGCGCCCGCGGCGCGTACGAGCACGCGCTGGCCTACGCCGGGAAGAGGCACCAGTTCGGGCGGCCGATCGCCGGCTTCCAGCTGGTCCAGGACCTGCTGGTCCGCATGCTCGGGAACGTGACCTCCTCCGCCTGCCTGTGCGCCCGGCTGGCCCAGCTGCAGGCCGAAGGCCAGGCCGCGGACGAGCACTCCGCGCTGGCCAAGGCGTTCTGCACGGTCCGGATGCGGGAGACCGTCGGCTGGGCCCGGGAGCTCCTTGGCGGCAACGGCATCCTGCTGGAGAACCAGGTCGGCCGGTTCGTCGCCGACGCCGAGGCGATCTACTCCTACGAGGGCACAAGAGAGATCAACACGCTGGTCGTCGGCCGCGCGATCACCGGCCAGAGCGCGTTCGTCTGACCGGCCGCCGGGGCGCCAGGCGCCGGGCCGCTACCTGATGCCGTCCCACAGCGCGCGCTCGGCGCCGTCCGGGTCGGCCACCTCGGTGACCAGCCCGGTCAGCACACCCGTCGGCCTCTTGTGGACGGAATACGGTTTCCAGCCCGGCGAGCCATCGCTGATAAACGAGACCCAGGTGTAGTGCGCAGCGTCGGCGACCTCCTGCGACGGCTGGTCGCCGATCAGCTCGTGGACGTCGTCCCGGCCGGTGGTGCCGAACACGAACGGGATCTCCACCGCATGGCAGGCGCCCAGGCCCCGGTTCGCCTCCGGCGCCGGGTGGTCGAACCGGTACACCCAGGTCGGCGTGGCCTCGGAGCCGGCCGGGCTGGCCGCGGACGCCGCGGACACCCGGGCCTCGGCGACCCGGACCGCCGGGATCGCGAAGAACCAGTCGGTGATCACGGCGGCCAGCACGTCACCCGGGCTGGCCCCGGGCCGGGCCGCCCGGTACACCTCCAGCCCGGCGGCGTCCAGGCCGTACGCGCCCGCCGCGGCGGCCAGCATGTCGTCGTCGATCAGCCCGATGGTCCCGGCCGCGACCAGGAACAGCCGGGCCTCCTCCCGGTTCGACCCGATCAGCAGCGGGACCTGGCCGCCCTGCCCGGCTGCGATCGCCTCCAGCGGCGGCCGGGGCAGCACGTCGCCGTCCACGACCGGCGCGAACGGCAGCAGGCTCAGCGCCAGGCTGCCCCACTTGGCCGGGTCCGGCGCCGTCTGCACCTCCACCACCAGGTCGGACGCGGCCGCGACGAGCCGGTCCAGCGGGACCCCGGCGAGCGCCTCCCGGTCCGCGGGCACGCCCAGCGCCGCGGCCAGGTGGCCCGTCACCCTCTGCGCGGTCTCCGGGTCCAGCGCGTGCGCGGCCGCCCCGCTCTGCGCGATGGCCTGGGCGAACAGGCCCTCGGACCGCGGCATGGACAGCAGCGTGGTGACGCTCATCGCCCCGGCCGACTCGCCGGCGACGGTGACCCGCGCCGGGTCGCCGCCGAACGCGGCGATGTTGTCCTGCACCCAGCGCAGCGCGGCCAGCTGGTCGAGCAGGCCCAGGTTGGCCACGCCGTCGCCGAGGTACAGGAACCCGGTGGCGGACAGCCGGTAGTTGATGGTCACGCACACGACGCCGGACCGGGCGAACGCGGTGCCGTCGTAGGCGCCGACCGACCCGGACCCGTTCATGAACGAGCCGCCGTGGATCCAGACCAGCACCGGCAGCCCTGACGCCCCCGGGTCCGGGGTCCAGACGCTCAGGTTCAGGAACTCGTCCCCGGCGATGACCTCCTCGGGGAACAGCTTCTGGTACTGCGGCGGGTAGTCGCCCTTGGGCGAGGTCGGGCCGTGGCCGGTGGCCTGCCGGGTGCCGGACCAGGGCCGGGCCGGCTTCGGCGGCCGCATCAGGTCGTGCCCGGTTGGCGGGGCCGCGTACGGCACTCCGAGGAAGGAGTGCACGCCACCGGATGTCCGCCCCTGCACCGCGCCTGCGGTAGTCATTACGACCGGGCCCTGGCTCGTCTCGCTCATCGACCGTCCCCTCGCCGCCAGCCTGACCTTCTCAGCCACACGCTGTCGTAGCAGGCCAGAAGGTGTCAATCGGCACGGCGCCGGGGCCGGGATCAGCGGCCTAGCAGGCCAGGCTCGCTGGTGCTCGGTGCTGCGCTGCGGCGCCCGCGCCAAGATGCGCACCTACCGCGCCCGCTACTATCCCGGCCCGGTCAGCCCCCCGCGGGCCGCCGGGCCTGCTCGAACGGCAGACGGTCGAAGATGATCCGCAGGTGGCTGATCTTGCCGTCGCGCACGGTCAGGCACTCCGCCCCGGGCGCATCCTTGACCGGCACGGTACCGGTGTCGTACATGAGCACCGCGGTCTCGTCGTCCCCGAACGCGGCGATGAGCTTCGAGCTGGTCAGGATCTGCGTGAACGGGCCCATGAAGCCGCGGAACGCCGCCGCGCCGTCCAGCCGCCGGCCGGGGCCAGGCACACGATGTCGTCGGCCACGTAGCTCATCGCCCGCTCGAAGTCACCCCCGGTCCAGGCCCGGTGATAAGCCAGCGCAGTCTCCAGCGCCGCGCCGCCCGGCTCGGTCATCAGCATCGGCCTCCCGTCAGGGCCCGGACTGGCGGGTGAGGTTGCCTACGGTGACGTGCGGCCAGCTGAGGCCGGCGAAGTTCAGCAGCACGACCTGCGAGTACTGCAGGAAGTTCGGCGTGTTCGAGCCCTGCGGCGTCTGCAGCCAGAAGGTGGCGTGCATCCGGGCGGCGTCCGCGTTGGCGTTGGCCTTGCCCTTCAGGAACGCGGTGTTCGCCGTGCCGCCGCCCACGATGTCCGCGTTCTTGGTGAACACGTGCAGCGTCGTGGTGCTGCCGATGTTCGGCTTCGCGTGCGCGGTCAGCACCGAGTTGGGGTTGTTGACCATGGCCTGGGTGACGTTTTTCAGGCCGGGCGGCTGCGTGCGGAACTGGCTGGGCTTGGACAGGTCCGACTCGTCGAACGGGACCGTCTGATTGGGGCTGCCGATCGTGAACGGCGTGATCGAGACGTTAGGAATGGACGGCGGGCCTGACGTGGTCTTCGCCGTGCCCTGGGCCAGGATCGTGGTGCCGTGCGGGATCGAGGCCAGCCGGGCGATCGTGGCGACCTCCTTGGGCGCCGTGGTGACCGGGATGTTCAGCCACAGCCCGGGCTCGAAGTGCAGCCCGGCCGGCGCGCCGTTGACGATCACGTTGATGTCCTGGATCTGCTGCAGGTAGGACAGGCCGTGCATGGTGATGTCGTTCTGGAGCAGGCCCCGGTTCGGGATGGCGCCCGGGATGGCCGAGAACGTGAGCTCCTCGGTGGTCACGTTGAGCTCGAGGAAGTGATCCTGGCCGGGGTGGTGCGGCCGCCAGATCGTGTTGAAGCCCGTGCCGGACCAGCTGCCGGACAGGTTGGCGAGCTGGCCGAGCGGGGTCCCGCCGGCCGCGTCCGGGGCTATCGCGGCGGCCGCAGGCTCGATCGGTGGCAGTGGCTGGAAAGCGAAGTCCGCGGACAGATCCATGATTCCCCCTAGGATCAGGAAGCAGCTGACCGGTCCATTTCTATCCCCAAATGGTGATCAGTTCCACCGGTCATGGTGAGCCGCGGGCGTCATCCGGGCTACCCCACGTCGGACCTGGCCATATCTTCCTGGTCCCAGCAGCCGGACGCCGGGCTGCGCGCCACCTCGTGGGCGCAGCCCGGCGTACCTGGCTTAACGGCTAGCTGCCCTCGCCGGGCAGCCAGCGGTCAGATCGGCTGGACCGCCTCGGCCTGCGGGCCCTTGGCCCCCTGGGTGGTGGTGAACTCGACCCGCTGGTTCTCCTCGAGGCTGCGGTAGCCGGACGACTGGATAGCGGAGTAGTGCACGAAGACGTCGGAGGTGCCATCGTCTGGGGCGATGAAACCGAAGCCCTTGTCCGCGTTGAACCACTTCACAGTGCCTTGAGCCATCTGATACTTCTCCTGCTTGACGATCGTCGGAAGCCACGTATGTGAGTCCCGGGCTGCTGCGACCGCCTGCCGGTCAATATCAACTGGCCAGGCACAGGGCGCCGCTGTCAGAATTCACAGCGCTCGTTACGTGCCGGAACTTCGACTACAACCGCATCCATTAAACACCATCGCGCCGAGCGGTCGGGCAGTAACGCGGCGGATGGGAGGTAGAGTGGGCCCGCACGAAGCTTCGTGCGGCGCGGCCAGAGGGGCCGCGCGGGTCGTACTCAGCGCGTTTCCTCCCCCTGCGCTCTGCTCAGCAGACTGGTTTCCACGGATCTTGGTGGCTGCCATAAATGCGGCCACTGATCCGGAAGAGGAACCTTGACCGCTGCGCCCATCGAGCCTGCCGCCGCGCCCCGGCGCGGCCACCCGCGCCGGCCCGCCGTCCCCACGATCGGCCCCACCTTCGCCAGCCTGGGCGTCCCCGAGCCGGTCGTCACGGTGCTGGCCGAGGCCGGCATCACCAGCCCGTTCCCGATCCAGGCCGCGACGCTGCCGGATGCGCTGGCCGGCCGGGACATCCTCGGCCGCGGCCAGACGGGCTCCGGCAAGACGCTGGCGTTCAGCATCCCGCTGACCGAAGCCCTGGCCGGAGGGCGCACCGCAGCGGGCCGTCCCCGCGGGCTGGTTCTGGTCCCGACCCGGGAACTGGCCAGCCAGGTCTGCTCGGTGCTGGAGCCGCTCGCCGAGGCGCTGGGCCTCAGCGTGGTCACCATCTACGGTGGCGTGCCGCAGGGCCGGCAGGTCGCGGCGCTGCGCAAGCGCGCCGACATCGTGGTCGCCTGCCCCGGCCGGCTGGCCGACCTGATCGAGCAGGGCCACTGCCACCTGGGCGACGTGGAAGTGAGCGTGCTCGACGAGGCCGACCACATGGCCGACCTCGGGTTCCTGCCCATCGTCCGGCGGCTGCTTGCCGCCACCCCGGCCAACGGCCAGCGGCTGCTGTTCTCCGCCACGCTCGACCACGAGGTCGACGTCCTGTCCCGGCGGTTCCTTGACCGCCCGGCCGTGCACTCGGTTGACCCCGACGAGGTCCCGCTGCCGGTGGTCCACCACGTGCTGACCGCCTCGGCCGCGGACCGGGTCGGCGTGGTGACCGCCCTGGCCGCCGGGCAGCAGCGGTCGCTGATCTTCACCCGGACGAGGCACGGCGCCAGAAGGCTGGCCCGCCAGCTCACCGCGGCCGGCATCCCGGCCGCCGAACTGCACGGCGACCTGGCCCAGAACGCGCGGGAGCGGAACCTGGCCGCGTTCGCGTCCGGCGCGGTCCGTGTGCTGGTGGCCACCGACATCGCCGCCCGCGGCCTGCATGTGGACGGGATCGGCCTGGTCATCCACGCTGACCCGCCCGCCGAGGAAAAGGCCCTGGTGCACCGTTCCGGCCGGACCGCCAGGGCCGGGGCCAGCGGAACCGTCATCACGGTGCAGACCGACGAGCAGTCCCGCAGTGTCAGCACCCTGATGCGGCGGGCCGGTGTCGTCCCGCGGCGGGCCACGGTGCGCCCGGACAGCGAGCTGCTGGGGACCCTGGCGGGCCCGCGCGCGGAGCTGGTCAGGCCGGCCCGCCGCCCGGCTGGCCAGACCCGGCCAGCCCGGCCGGACTCGGCTACCAGCCGGGATCGAGCGCCGGGCGGTGCAAGGCCAGCACGTGCTCGTGGGTCTCGCGCTCGGCGGCCAGCCGGGCCTCGCCGTTCCGGCAGAAGATGATCGGCGGCCTCAGCGCGCCGTTGTAGTTGTTGGCCAGCGTGTAGGTGTACGCGCCCGTCACCGGCATCACGACCAGATCCCCGACCGCCGGGGCGGGCAGGCCAAGACCGGCCACCAGCCGGTCACCGGACTCGCACTGGCGGCCCACGAGATCCACGGTCTGGTCCGCGGGCTCGGTCATCCGGGTGGCCACGGCCGCCTCGTAGCGCTGGCCGGTCAGCGCGATGTCGAGGTTGTCGGCCATGCCGCCGTCCACCGCGACGAACGTCCGGCCGGTCCGCTTGACGGTGCTGACCTGGTAGAGCGTGACGCAGGACCGGGCCACCAGGGACCGGCCCGGCTCGATGATCAGCTTCGCGCCGGCCGGCAGGTAGGCGTGCGCGGCCCCGGTGACCGTGTCCAGGTACTCCTCGGTGGCCGGGGCCTTTTCCTGGTAGGTGTAGCGGACGCCGAGCCCGCCGCCGATGTCGTAGACACCGAAGGTGCCCAGCGCGGACACCGCCTCGACGGCCCGGGCGAACGGCTCGGTGTCCAGGATCTGCGACCCGATGTGCACGTGCAGCCCGTCGAGCCGGAGCCGGCTGCTGGCCCGCACGCGGGCGATCGCCTCCCGGGCCTGGTCCAGCGGCAGCCCGAACTTGGACGCGTCCCCGCCGGTGGCCATCGACTCGTGGGTCTGCACGTCCACGCCGGGGATGATCCGGATCAGGACCCCCTGCTCCCCGGTGACCAGGCTCTCCAGCCGGTCGATGTCGTCGAAGTTGTCCACCACCACGGCGGCGATCCCGGCTTCGGCGGCCATCCGGATCTCGGCCGTGGTCTTGGCGTTGCCGTGCAGGTACATCCGCTCCGGCGGCACGCCGGCGGCCCGCGCCATGAGGAATTCACCGGCCCCGGCGACGTCGATGCCCAGGCCTTCGTCATTGAACAGGCGGTACGCAGCCGCGCAGGGGAATGACTTGGACGCGAACAGGACTTCGCTGTCGGGATGCCGCGCGGCCAGTCCGGCGCGCATCCGCTGGGCCTGCTGGCGCAGGCCCTCCTCGTCCACGATGTAGGCCGGGGTGCCGAAGCGGGCCGCCAGCTCGCGGACCCCGACGCCGCCGACGGCCAGCTCACCGCCGTCCGCCACGCTCGCGTGCTCCGGGTAAATCGACAGGATGTCCTGGTCCTGGCCAGGCGAGACGGGCTCCACGCCGCTCAGTTAACACCACCGTGCCGGGGTTATCCCAGGGCCCAGGGGCCGGTCCTAGTCGCGGCCGGGGCCGTCCGGTCCTGGCAGGTGCCGGTAGCCAGGGTGGATGCCGGGCCGCAGGCCGTGCCCGGCGGCGAGCCGGGCCAGCAGGTCCGACAGCTGGCGCCGCTGCGCCGGGCTGAGCGGCGCGGCGATGGCCGCCTCGTGCGCCGCCGCGGCCTGGCCGAGCACAGCCATCGCGTCGCGGCCGGCGTCGGTCAGGTGCAGCGCGTAGTTCCTGCGGTCCTCGGTGTTGCGGCGGCGCTCGACCAGGCCGCGCTGTTCCAGGCCGTCGACGAGCGCGACCAGCCGGCTCGGCCGGGCGCCGAGCTGGGCCGCGATCTGCTGCTGGCTCTGCCCCGGCGCGCGGCTGATCAGCCGGAGCAGCCCGGCCTCCGGCGGGGTGAAGCCCACTTCCGCGGCGCGCTCGCCAAACTGCCCGGCGGCGAACGCACCCAGCTGGGCGAGCAGAAACGCGATCTCGGTCTCCTTGGGGCCCGGCGCGTCACGCCGTCCTGGTGCTGCCACGGTCAGCATAGTACAGGTTTGACAATCATTCTAGATTGTAATTATTTTTAAGATGTCATCGTTTGACGGCAACCTACGGGAGGCTCACATGTCCGCACCGGACCGCACGGCATCAGCCAGCCCCATCCCGGCCAGCACGGCTCCAGCCAGCCCGGGCCGCGTGACCCGGCGGCAGGGCGGCCCGCCGCCGCTGATACCCGCGCTGGTCTACGGGGCCCTGCTGATTGCGGCCGTCGCCCTGCTGGCCGGCGCGCCGCATCCGGGCACCCCGGCGGCCAGCGCGCTGGCCTGGGACCGGGCGCACACCGGCGTCCTGCACGCCGCCGCGCTGGTCGTCTTCGGGGCGGCAGTGCCGCTGGCCATCTGGACGGCCACCATCTACCGGCGGCTGCGGACCCTCGGCGTGACCGCCCCCGGCGCGGTCATCGGCCTGTCCGGTGGCCTGCTGGCATCCGCCTCGCTGGCCCTGTCCGGACTTGTGATCTGGACGCTGGCCGAGACCGCCCCCTCGATTAGCCCGGCCCTGGCCCAGGTCCTCATGGACCTCAGCTTCGCGGCCGGCGCGGCCGGCTTCGTGGTGCCGTTGGCTCTTCTCCTGGCCGGGGTGGCTGTCCCGTCGCTGATCCTGCGGCTGACCCCGCGGCCGTTCGCCTGGGCCGGCCTGGTCATCGCCGCAGTCGGCGTGGTGTCCACGTTCACCCTGGTCACCCCGGCCCTGGACGCCACCCTGCCCATTGCCCGGTTCGGCGGCCTGGCCTGGATCATCGCGGCCAGCCTCCTGCTCCCGGCGAACCGGCACCAGATCCGCGCCGCATCCTGAGCCAGGAACGCTCACGGTTCCCGGGAGACTGGGCGGGAATACTCCATGACCTGCCTGGCACCCGGCGGGAGGCCGCCGGAGAAGGAGGAGCCGATGTCCTGGACTCTCGACGGCCCGGGCGGCGCGGCCGTCATGCGCGCCGCGGACGCCGAGGCGATGTCCACCGGGCAGGTCAGTGCGCGCCTGCTGCTGGACTCCAGCGCCACTCACGAGGCGGCCAGCGTGGTGCGGGTCGCGCTGGCCGAGGGCGCGGACGGGGCCGTGCCGCACCGGCACGACAAGTCCAGTGAGCTTTTCTACGTCCTGTCCGGCTCGGTCCAGCTGCTGGCCGGCGAGGAGGTCCTGACCGCGGGGGAGGGCGACCTGGCGGTGGTCCCGCCCGGCCTGCCGCACGCGTTCGCCGCGCCGCCTGGCTCTGGCGGCGAGCTGCTGATCATCATCACCCCCGGGGTGGAGCGGTTCGAGTACTTCCGGCACCTGGGCCGGCTCGTGGCCGGCCAGGAGACGCTGGAGAGCCTGCTCGCCGTGCAGGAGCGCTACGACACGTATTTCCTGCCCAGCGAGCCCTGGCAGAAGACCCGATCCGGGCCCGCTACTGGCTGAGCGTGAAGCGGGACTACCCGTTCGGGGTGATGAGGTACTTCTGGCCGGTGGCCTGCCGGCTGTAGGCGCTGACCGCGTCCGGCTGCAGCGCCCCGGCCAGCGTCACCTCCGCGGTGTACTGGCTGGCGAAGATCGTGCCCAGCCCGGCCGCCACCCGGTCGCGCAACTCGACCACCTTGGCCAGCCCGGCCTTGGCCAGGAACGGGGTGAGCAGCCAGCCGCCCACGCCCCAGGCCATGCCGTAGCCCCGGGTCAGCTCGGTCGGCCCGCGGTCCAGGCCGCCGTAGATGTAGACCTGCTTGTGCGTCGCCGACCCGTACCGGCTGAACTCGGCACCCTCGCTGAGCGCCGCTTCCATGCCGGTCAGGATCTGGCTGGCGAGCTTCCCGCCGCCGATCGCGTCGAACGCGATGGTGGCCGAGGTCGCCTTGATCGCCGCGGTCAGCTCGGTCATGAAGTCCGGCGAGGCCGAGTTGCACACCCACGTAGCACCGGCCGCGCGCAGCAGGTCCGCCTGGGCGTCCGAGCGGACGATGCAGACCAGCGGGATGCCGTCGGCCAGGCACAGGCGGTTGAGCATCTGGCCCAGGTTCGACGCGGCCGCGGTGTGCACCAGCGCGGTGTGCCCCTCGGCCCGCATCGTCTCCACCATGCCCAGCACGGTCAGCGGGTTCACGAACGCCGAGGCGCCGTCCACGGCCCGGGTCCCGTCCGGCAGCTCCAGGCAGAGAAACGCCTCGGCCTGCCGGTACTGCGCGTACATCCCGCCGCCGGCCACCGCGACCAGCTTGCCGAGCAGGGCCTGCGCGGCCGCCGAGGACCCGGCTGCGACCACGGTCCCGGCGCCCTCGTTGCCGGCCGGCAGCGACTGGCCCACCCGGGCGGCGGCGGCCCGCACCGCCCCGGGCGGCAGCGGCGCGGTAACCACCGGCCGGTCCGGCGTGCCGCCGTAGGCGGCCTGGGTCACGTCCGCGCCGGCCAGCAGCAGGCCGAGGTCGGACGGGTTGATCGGGGCCGCCTCGACGCGGATGATCACCTGGTCCGGGCCCGGCGCCGGGACCTCCGCCTCGGCCAGCGACAGCTCGACCGTCTGCGCGTCGGTGACCAGCGAGCGCAGCTGAAGCCCGGTAGCCGGAACCTGATCTGCCATCTGCGTCTCCCGCCGCCGACCGCGCCAGCACAGCCGCCCGCGCAGGACATTAGCGGCCCGCCCGCGCCGCCCGCTAGCCCGCCCGGGGCCGGCGCCGCCCATCCTCGGCACGCGTCGATGTGCCGTCGCTGGGCCTCAGCACCCGCGATGGGACATCGACGCGGTGAGGCAGGAGCGGGGCCACCGCCGCGACGATGGGCCATCGCACGGCCTGTAGCCCGGGCGATGGCCCATCGTCGTGCGGGTCGGTGCCGTGGGGAGCCAGGCCGTAGGCTCCTGCTGCGCAGGCGACCCCAGGGAGGACCGGATGAGCGCGGAGACCAGCCAGCCGGGACCGCCGGCCGCGGTGATCACCGGGGCCGGGACCGGCATCGGCGCGGCGGTGGCCAGGCGGCTGGCGGCCGGCGGCACGCCGGTCGTGCTCACCGGGCGGCGGCCCCAGCCGCTCCGCGACGTCGCCGCGGACCTGGGCGACGCGGCGCTGGTCGTGCCCGGCGACGCCGGGTCAGCCGCGGACATGACCCGGGTGGTGCAGGCCGCCATCGCGCGGTTCGGCGGGATCGGCGTGCTGGTCGCCAACGCGGGCGGGGCCGGGGCGGGCACCGCGGCCGGCGTGGACGACGCCGCCTGGGCGCAGGCCCTCCACGTCAACCTGACCACCTGCCTGGTGGCCGCCCGCGCGTGCCTGCCCGAGCTGATCCGCAGCAAAGGCGCCATCGTCGTGGTCTCCTCCATCGCGGGCCTGGCCGCCTCGCCGGAGTCGGTCGGCTACGTCACCGCCAAGCACGGGATGATCGGCCTGGCCCGGTCGATGGCCAGGGACTTCGGCCCGCAGGGGGTAAGGGTCAACACGGTCTGCCCGGGCTGGGTGCGCACGCCGATGGCGGACGAGGAGATGGACCAGCTGGCCAGCCTGCGCGGGCTGGCCAGCCGGGACGACGCCTACGCGCTGGCCACCTCGCAGGTGCCGCTGCGCCGCCCGGCCGACGCCGCCGAGGTGGCCGAGGTGATCGCGTTCCTGGCTAGCCCGCAGGCCTCCGCGGTGACCGGCGCGGTGCTCACGGCCGACTGCGGGGCCACCGCGGTGGACCTGCCCACGGTCGCCTACGACGTGCCCTGATCTGGCACGATCTCGCCACTGCGCCCCGCGGCCCGGCCACGTACCATCAAGCCATGTCCCGTCGCCTGGCCGCTGGCACCGAGCGCGACCTCGTCCAGGCCGAGCGCGACATCCGCGGCCGGGTCGGCGACCAGCCGCTGGACTTCGCCGCGATGGCCGCGGTGTCCAACATCTACCGCGCGGCCAACGTCGTGCGGAACCACATGGAACGGCAGGTGCTGGTCGACGAGGACCTGTCCTGGGCCGCGTTCACCGTGCTGTTCGTGCTGTGGATCTGGGGCGACCAGCAGACCAGGCACCTGGCCGAGGAGGCCGGGGTGACCAAGGGCACGCTGACCGGCGTGCTGAAGACCCTGGAGAAGCGCGGGCTGGCCCGGCGCCGGGCGCACGACGGCGACGGCCGGCTGGTGCTGGTCAGCCTGGAACCCAAGGGCCTGGCCGTGATCGAGCGGCTGTTCCCGGCCTTCAACGAGGGCGAGGCCCGGGTCAGCAGCGGCCTGACCGAGGACGAGAAGAACCAGCTCGCCTCGCTGCTCCGCAAGATCATCCGCTCGGCCGAAGCGAGCGCAGCGAGCTAAGCCAGCCCGCGCCACCGGGCCGCCGCCGCCGGCTCTAGCTTTCCCGCCCCGTGTCCGCGATCAGCACCGCGGCCGCGACCAGCGCGTCCGCCCGCTCCCGCGACGCAGCCTCCTGGGCGAAGGTCTCGGCCAGCAGGGCGTCCGGGTCGTGGCCTTCCTTGAGCGCCTCGGTCCGCCCGCCGGCCTCCAGCCACAGCGAAAGCTGGGCGCCGTCCACCTCGGGGTGGAACTGCACGGCCAGGTGCCGTCCCAGCGCGAAGGCCTGGACGCCGATCTCGTTGCGGGCCAGGACCCGCGCGGACGAAGGCGGCAGCGACCGGTCGCCGTGGAACTCCAGCCACGGCCCCGCCGGGACCAGGGCCGGGTCCGCGGTGTCGACCATGGTCCAGCCGATCTCCTTGCGGGCCGCGGCCTCGACCCGCCCGCCGAACGCCGCGGCCAGCGCCTGCGCGCCGAAGCAGACGCCCAGCACCGGCACCCCGGCCGCGTCGGCCGCGCGGAGCCAGTCCAGTTCCGCGTCGATCCAGCCCCTGTTCTGCCCCTCGTCGTACACCGAGCAGGTGGCCCCGAGAAGGATCACGTGGTCCAGGCCGTCGAGCGGCGGCAGCGGGTCAGGCTTGGGGAACAGGTGCACGCTGAGCGTGGCCCCGCGGGCCTCGAACGCCTCCGCGAGGAACCCCGCCGAGTCCTCCTCGTGATGCCGGATAACTGCGACTCGCATGAACCACCCTCCGCTGTCCCCAGGCCGCCCGCGCTCCGCCTCGAATCTGATCGATGTGCCATCGCACGGGTTCTATACCTAGCAATGTCACATCGATCGGAATTCCGCCCGGGACCGGCCCCGGGCCCGGGCCCGCGCCGCGCCAGACCATTGCCAGCGCAGCTCGTTTGGTGCCAAACTAACTGCCATGACCGGTCCTGTCGATCTCAACGATCTTGATCTGTGGGCCCGGGCCGTGCCGTATGCGGAGTTTGCCCGCCTGCGCCGCGAGGAACCGGTGTCCTGGCACGACGAGCCCGCGCCGAACTCCGGGTTCTGGTCGGTCAGCCGGTACGCGGACATCGTCGCCGCCAGCCGCGACACCGCCACGTACTCCTCGGCCCGCGGCGTCTCGTTCGAGGAGCCGACCGACGAGGACATGGCGGCCCGCCGCACGATCATCGACACCGACCCACCCGACCACACCAAGCTCCGCAAGATCCTTTCCGGCAGTTTCTCCCAGCGGGCCGTCGCCGTCTACCAGCACTTTGTCGAGGGCCTGACCGAGGAGGTCCTGGACCGGGCGCTGCGGCACGACGAGTTCGACTTCGTCGACGCGATCGCCAAGGAGGTCCCGATCCGGGTTCTCGCCCGGATCATGGGCCTGCCCGGGTCCGAGCTCGACCGGTTCATCGACCTGGGCGACCGGCTGATCGCCAACACCGACCCGGCCGTCACCGACGTGGTCTGGGGCCGGGACGACACCGACGCCTACCGGCTGTACCCGTTCCGCAGCCCGTACGGCAAGCAGCTGTGGGACCTGGGCCGCGAGGTCGTCAAGGACAAGCTCCGCGAGCCCGGCGACGACCTGCTGTCCACCCTGCTGGCCGCGGAGGTCGACGGGGACCGGCTGACCGAGACCGACCTGGACAACTTCTTCTCCATCATGGTCATCGCCGGCAACGAGACCACCAGGATCGCCATCGCCCAGGGCGTGCTCGCGTTCATCGAGCACCAGGACCAGTGGGACCCGCCTGGCAGAAGACCCCGACGGCAGGGCCGGAACGGCCGCCGACGAGGTCATCCGCTGGACCTGCCCCACCCACTTCATGCGGCGCACCGCCACCAGGGACACCGAGCTCGGCGGCGCCCGCATCAAAGAAGGCGACAAGGTCATCCTCTGGTACGTCTCCGGCAACCGGGACGGGACCGAGTTCCCGGATCCGGACACGTTCGACGTCGGCCGGGCCCCGAACCGGCACCTCAGCTTCGGCCGCGGCGGCCCGCACCTGTGCCTGGGCGTGCACCTGGCCAAGCTGGAAGTCAGCATCGTGCTCGCCGCGCTCGCCCGCCGGGTGGCCAGGTTCGAGCCTGGCCGGCCCGCCGCAGCGGATCCGTTCCAACTTCACCAACGGGCTGCGCGAGCTGCCCGTCCGCATCACGCGCACCGCATAACCGAGGCTGTAACGAAGCAGCACAGGGAGGGCTCGATGGCGGGTTCCCGTAAGGCGTACGAGCGCCTGGGCGCGAAGGTCCTCTCGCTGCCCGATGTCGTCGCCCAGTCGGTCGGGTTCATGGGGCCGGTGTTCTCCTCGGCCTTCGTGATCCCGCTGGTCATCGGCGTGGCCAGCGCGTCCGGCCGGGGCGGCGGGATCGCCACCCCGCTGTCCGTGCTGATCGCCGCGGTCGGCGTGTTCGCGCTGGGCTGGATCGTGTCCCGGTACGCCAAGGAGATCCACTCCGCCGGCAGCCTGTACGACTACGTCAGCCGCGGCCTCGGCGAGCGGATCGGCACCGCGGCCGGCTGGCTCTACTACGCCGGGGTGACCGTCCTGCTCACCGGCCTGCTGCTGCTCATCGGCGGCTACATCCAGGGCACGCTCCAGTCGGAGTTCAAGATCAACCCGCTGCCCTCGTGGGCCTGGACGCTGATCCTGATCGCCCTGATCGGCGCGATCCTTTATTACGGAGTACGGCTGTCCACCCGCAGCCAGCTTGCCCTCGCGCTGATCTCCATCGTGGTGGTCGGCATCTTCTTCATCGTGGTGATCGTCAAGCTCGGCTCGGACAACAGCCTCAAGCCGTTCAACCCGTCGTCCGCCGCGGACGGCTGGTCCGGCATCTTCTTCGGCGTGCTGTACGGCGTGCTGCTGTTCGTCGGCTTCGAGACCGCGGCCAACCTGGCCGAGGAGACCAAGAACCCCAAGCGCGAGATCCCGGTCGCCGTGCTCACCACGGCCGGCATCGCCACCGTGTTCTTCGTGCTGGCCGCCTACGTCGAGGTCGCCGGCTTCCACTACGACCTCAAGACGATCGCCCAGGCGGCCGGAGCCCCGCTGTTCGCGCTCGGCGCCCCGGAAAGCGCGGGCGGCTACGGCGGCGTGTGGATCAACCGGGTGCTCGAGCTCGTCGTGCTGTTCGACATGATCGCGGTGGCCATTGGCTGCGCGGTGGCCTCGTCCCGCGGCGTGTTCGCCATGGCCAGGGACCGGCGGCTGCCGGCCTCGCTGGCCGTGGTGTCGAAGAAGCACAGCACGCCGTTCGGCGCGACGGTCTTCGTGATCGTGGCGTCGCTGGCCACGCTGGCCGTCAACCAGTGGACCAACCTGTTCGCGCTGCCCGGCCTGCCGCACTACTTCGCGCTGTTCGCGTGGGGCTCCACGTTCGGCGGCTTCGCGCTGGTAGTCGTGTACCTGCTGATGTGCGTCGGCTCGCTGCGCAGCTTCGCCGCCGCGCCCGGCCGGGGCGCCCTGGTGGTGGCCGCGCTGATCGGCATCGTGATCACGGCCGGCGCCATCTTCGCGTCGTTCTACAAGGTCCAGAAGCCCACGATCTGGGCCCCGTGGGCGGCGGTCGGGCTGTTCGTGGTGGGGCTGCTGATCACCCTGGTGCTGCCCGGCCGGCAGGCAGCCCGCCGCGAACTGGCTGACCTGGGCTCGAAGAGCACGGCATAACCATGCGTAATCCTCACTACAAGTGATACGCGTACTCGCGGAACTCCCAGTCGGTGACGAATCGCTCGAAGCGCTCTATTTCGTTGCGCTTGTAGGCCAGGAACGAGGCGACGAAGTACTCGCCAAGGACGCCGGCCAGGTCGGTGTCCGCGGCGAGGGCGTCCAGCGCGTCGCCGAGGCGCTGCGGCAGCAGCGCGGCCCGCTCCGGGTCGTAGCCGTAGCCCTCGAGCTTGGCGGGCGGCTCGGTCTTGTCGCGCAGGCCCAGGTAGACCGCGGCGCCGACGGCGGCCATGGCCAGGTACGGGTTGGCCGTGGCGTCGCCGAGCCGGACCTCCATCCGGGCGCCGGGCCCGCGCTCCGGCGGGATCCTGACCATCGCGCTGCGGTTGTCCAGCCCCCAGTCGATCAGCCAGGGCGCGAGCGTGTCCGGGCCGAACCGCTTGTAGGAGTTGATCGTCGGGTTCAGCAGCGCGCTCAGCGCCGGGGCGTGGGCGAGCACGCCGCCGATCGCGTGCCGCCCCGCGTCCGACAGGCCGTCGGGCCCGTCCGGGTCGCCGAAGACGTTGCGGCCGCGTGCGTCGTTCACCGACACGTGCACGTGGAAGCCGGACCCGCCCTCGTCGTTGAACGGCTTGGCCATGAACGTGGCCAGCAGGCCGCGGTGCCGGGCGATCTCCTGGACCGCGGACTTGAGCCGGAACGACCGGTCGGCCGCGTCGACGAGGTCCGAGTGCCCCAGGTTGATCTCGAACTGGCCGGGCGAGAACTCGTGGTTGGCCGCGGTGACCCGCAGGCCGGCGTCCCGCAGCTGGCGCAGCATGTGCATCAGCAGCCCCTGCGGGTCGCCCTTGCGGCCGACCACGTACACGTTGCCGAGGTCGTTGGCGTACCGCTGCCAGGAGCCGTCGGCGGCCCGCTCGCAGACGAAGAACTCCAGCTCGGGGCCGCAGGCCAGGCTGAGGCCGAGCTCGGTGAACGCGCCGGCCACCCGGCGGGCCACGGTCCGCGGCGACTCCGGCGCGGGCTCGCCCTCGGTGGTGTGCGCGTCGCCCAGGCACCAGGCCGCGTTCGGCTCCCACGGCAGCGGGGTGACCGTGGCCAGGTCCGGGATCACGGTGATGTCCGGCAGCCCGGCCTCCAGCCCGCCCTGCACCGGCACCACGTCGCCCATCGGCGAGGTGTGGTACACCGCCCGGCAGAACGCCAGGCCGTGCTCGAGCGCCGTGGGCAGCTCGCCGAGCAGCACGTCCCGGCCGCGGTCCACGCCGATCATGTCGGGGTAGGAAACCCGGATGACGTCCACGCCGTCCGCCCGCAGGCGCTCGGTCAGCTTCCTGAGGTCGGTGGTCTCGGCGGCCTCAGTGCGCTGGCTGGCCGAGGCGGCGTCTGGTCCGTGCGTCACGGCGGCTCCCGGCATGAGAACGTTAGGATACAAACGATTTTCCGCAGCGTAACCGCGCCCGTGCGTGCAGGCAAGGTGCGTACAGGCAAGATCCTGGCCGGTGCGGCTGGCTGTCGTCCAGAGGAGTGCTCGTGGCCGAGGTGACCGGGTTCTACTATCCGCGGACAGCGACCGGGCGGTCCTCGCTGCTGCCCGCGCCGCCCTGGCATTACTCCGGCGACCTGCTGACCGTGGAGTACCGCACGGACCCGGCCCTTGTCGCCGAGCTGCTCCCGCCGCCGCTGGCGCTGGCCCCGGAGGACCCCGGCGCGATTGCGCTGATCTGGGCGGACTGGCAGTCCTGCGGCGACGACGGGGCCGAGCTGCTGGACCCGGTCCGGGCCCAGTACCGGGAGTGCTTCGCGGTGGCCCGGTGCTCGTACGGCGGCACGGTCTACTCGCGCTGCCTGTATATCTGGGTCGACGCCGACTTCGCGCTGGCCCGCGGCCTGGTCCAGGGTTACCCGAAGAAGCTCGGCTCGGTGCACCAGACGCGGCCGCACCCCTACGGGCGGGCCGCGCCGCGGATCGGGCCCGGCGGGGTGTTCGCCGGAACGCTGGCCGCGGCGGACCGGCGGCTGGCCCAGGCGGTGGTGACGCTGCGCGAGGAGGCGCCGTCCAACGGCTTCGTGAACGCGCACCCGATGGCGCACCACCGGTGGATGCCCTCGGTGGCCAAGGGCGCGCCGGACTCGCTGGCCGAGCTGATCGTCTCCGGCAGTGCGTCGTTCGAGGCCGGCCCGGCGTGGCGCGGCGACGCCACGCTCGAGCTGTTCGAGTCGCCGACCGAGGAACTGGCCCGGCTGGAGGTCCGCGAGATCATTGGCGGCTACTACCGGCAGGTCGGCGTGACCTGGGATGGCGGCCAGGTGCTGGTGCCTTGACGGAGAGCCTGAGCAAACTTAGTTTGGTCCCAAACGAATTTTAGGATTACGCATTGAAGCGCGGCGGGTCGATGAGTACAGAGATCTCAGCTGGGGCGGCGAACCTCGCTGACGCGGCCAGCGTTGCCGGCGTAGCGGTTGACACCCGGCACTGGATCGGCGGCCAGCGGGTCTCTTCGGCGGGCACGTTCACCGACGTGTCCCCGGTCGGTGAGCAGCCGCTGGCCGAGGTCGCGGCGGGCGGCCCGGCCGAGGTGGACGCGGCGACGGCGGCCGCGGCGGCGGCCTTCCCCGGCTGGGCGGCCACTCCGCCCGGGGACCGGGCGGACCTGCTGCGCGCGATCGCCGACGGGATCGAGCGGCGGGCCGAGGACCTGGCCCAGGTCGAGACCTTGGATAACGGCGCGCTGCTGCGCTCGCACCGGCGCGGGGTGATGCCGCGCGCGGCGCGGAACTTCCGGTTCTTCGCCGACTGGCTGGGCGAGCTCGGCGGCGGTGACCTGGAGTTCTCCGGGCACCAGCAGGAGGTGTCGTGGGCGCCGTCCGGGGTGACCGCGATCATCACCCCGTGGAACGCCCCGCTCATGCTCGCCACCTGGCGCATCGCGCCCGCCCTGGCCGCGGGCAACACGGTGGTGGCCAAGCCGCCGGAGTGGGCGCCGCTCACCGCCAGCCTGCTGGCCGACATCACCCGCGAGGCCGGGCTGCCGGACGGGGTGTTCAACGTCGTGCAGGGCCTCGGGGCCGAGGCGGGGGCGGCGCTGGCGGCGCACCCTTCCGTGGCGCGGGTCTGCTTCACCGGGTCGGTCGCCACCGGCCGAAACGTCGCCGCCGCGGCCGGGGCCCAGCTCACGCCGGTGTCGCTGGAGCTGGGCGGCAAGTCGCCGCTGCTGGTGTTCGCCGACGCGGACCTGGACCTGGCCGTGGACAACGCGGTCGGGCAGTACGACAACGCCGGGCAGGTCTGCCTGGCCGGGACACGGCTGCTGGTCGACGCGGCGGTGGCGGACGAGTTCCTCGCGCGCTTCCTGGAGCGGGCCGCCGCGCTGCGGCAGGGCGACCCGCGGGACGAGCAGACCGACATCGGGCCGAACATCACGCGGGCGCACCTGGAGAAGGTGGACGGGTTCGTCCGGCGGGCGGTCGCGGACGGGGCGCGGGTGCTGCTCGGCGGGGGCGTGAACCCGGAGCTGGGCGGGCTGTACTACCAGCCGACGCTGCTTGCCGGGGCGCGGGCCGGGTCCGAGATCCTGACCGAGGAGGTGTTCGGCCCGGTGCTGACGCTGCAGACGTTCGGCTCCGAGGACGAGGCCGTGGCGCTGGCCAACAGCACGAAGTACGGGCTGGCCGCCACGCTGTTCACCGGCGACCGGGAGCGGGCGTCCCGGGTGTCCGCGCGGCTGGTCGCGGGCACCGTGTGGGTCAACTGCTTCTTCGTCCGCGACCTGCGGGCCCCGTTCGGCGGGGCCGGCCAGTCCGGCATCGGCCGCGAGGGCGGCACCTGGAGCTTCGACTTCTACAGCGACGTCAAGAACACTGTCTACGCGCCGAAGGGGTGGCAGCACGATGGGTGAGGTCGTCGGGGCGGGCCTGCTCGCTCATGTGCCCACGATCATGCTCCCGGAGGCGGACCGGCGGGAGCTGAACAACGGCCGGGAGATCAGCCTGGTGCCGGGCCTCCGGCGGCTGCGCTCCGAGGTCTTCGAGAAGCTCGACTACGACACGGTCGTGGTGCTCGACTCGCACTGGTTCACCACGGTCGAGTTCGTGGTGTCCGCGCACGAGGTGCGGGCCGGGCTGTTCACCTCGGACGAGCTGCCGCGGGGCATGAGCCGGGTGCCCTACGACTGGCCGGGGGACCCGGCTCTGGCGCGGTCGGTGGCGGCGCTGGGCGAGGCGCACGGGACGTGGATCACCGCGATCGACGACCCGTACCTGCCGCTGCACTACGCCACCGTCAACCTGTGGACGTTCCTGGGACGGGGGCTGGGCAAGCGCTGGGTCAGCGTGAGCAACACCGCGGAGACCGGGGACACCGAGGACTTCCTGCGCGCCGGGCGGGCCATCGGCCAGGCGATCGCCGAGAGCGACCGGAAGGTCCTGCTGCTCGCCTCCGGGGCGATGTCGCACACGTTCTGGCCGCTGCGCGAGCTGCGCGCGCACGAGGCGTCGGACCCGTCGCACATCCGCACCGCGGCGGCCCGCGAGGCCGACCAGGACCGGATCGCGTGGCTGACGGCCGGGGACCACGCGAAGGTGCTGGACACCATGCCGGAGTACCTCAAGGTCCACCCGGAGGCCAAGTTCGCGCACTACGTGATGATGGCGGCGGCGCTGGGGGAGCGGGCCCTGACCGCGCCGGGCCGGCCGTTCAGCGAGTACGAGAACTCGGTCGGCACGGCGCAGATGCACATCTGGTTCGACCGCCCGGCCGGCGGCTGGACGGGCGGCGCGTAGCCGTGGCGGAGTACCGCAGGATCCTGCTCGGCGGGGCGGTTGTCCAGGCCCGGCTCGATGGCGCGGACCTGGTCACCGCGGACGGGCGGCGGGTTGCGGCGGCGGACGCGGTCCACCTGCCGCCGGTCACACCGTCCAAGATCATCGCGGTGCACCTGAACCACCGCAGCCGGGTGGCTGAGTTCCAGGTCGCGCTGCCCGCGGCGCCGACGTACTTCCAGAAGCCGGTGTCGGCCCTGGTGGGCCACGGGGGCGCGGTGATCCGGCCGGCCGGGTTCCGCTACCTGAACTACGAGGGCGAGGTGGCCATCGTCATCGGGCGCCTGTGCCGGAACATCGTGCCCGCGCAGGCCGCAGGCTTCATCGCGGGCTACACGATCGCCAACGACTTCGGCCTGCACGACTTCAGGGACACCGACGCCGGGTCGATGCTGCGGGTCAAGGGATCGGACACGATGGCGCCCCTGGGACCGGGGCTGGTCACGGACTGGGACTTCCGCGGCAAGCACCTGCGGACGTACGTCAACGGGGCGCTGGCCCAGGACGGCTCGACCGATGAGATGCAGTGGGACATGCACTACCTGGTGGCCGACCTGGCCCGCACGATCACCCTGGAGCCGGGCGACGTGATCCTGTCCGGCACGCCGGCCAATTCGCGGCCGGTCCATCCGGGCGATGTCGTTGAGGTCAGCGTGGACGGGCTGGGGACTCTGACCAGCCATGTGGTGAGCGGGGGCGCCGTGGCGGACGGGTTCGGGGCTCAGCCGACCGCGAGCGAGGAAGTGGTCTCGACCGCCCTCGGCGGCGACTGGGAATTCCGCGGCATCCGCCCGCCACGGCGGGGCTGACGCCGCGGCTTCCGTAATCCTTAATCTCGGTGAGGAGAGGTGACGTGGCCAACCTGCGGATGTGCCTGATCCTCAGCGAGAACTGGACCATGACCGCGGGCCGGGACCTGGCCGCGCTGGTGCGCTGGGCGCGCGAGGCCGAGGACGCCGGCTTCGACTCGGTGATGATCAGCGAGCACATCGCGCTGGGCCCGGCCGCGGGCGCCGCCGGGCTGATGGCCAACCCGCGCGAGTACGCCCTGCCCGGCAACCAGGACCCGGCCACCCCCTGGCCCAGCTCGCTGGTCCTGCTGTCCGCGATCGCCGCGGTGACCCAGCGGGTCCGCCTGGTGGCCAGCGCCGTCATCGCCCCGCTGCGGCACCCGCTGCTCCTCGCGCGCGAGCTGGGTTCGCTGGACCTGCTCAGCGGCGGGCGCCTGGTCGTGCAGCCGACCGTGTCCTGGCTGCCGGACGAGTACGAGGCGCTCGGCGTCCCGTTCCGCCAGCGGGGCGCGCTGCTGGACGAGCACCTGGCGGCCTGGTCGGTGCTGTGGCGCGACACCCCGGCCAGCTTTTCCGGGGCGCACTACTCGTTCCGCGACGTGTACTTCGAGCCGAAGGCCTGGGGCCCGGAAGGCCCGGCCCTGTGGTTCGGCGGCGAGCGGCTGCACTCCCGCCTGCTGGACCGCCTGGTCCGCTACGGGTCCGGCTACAACCCCCTCGGCCGCCCGTCGGCTGAGGAGCTGGCCACCCTCGACGCCGCCCTCCGCGCCGCAGGCCGGGACCCGGCGCTGCTGGAGCGCGTCGGCGGCACCCGCGCGGTGTTCCCCGCCCCCGGCGCGGTGGCGGATCTCGGCCAGGCCCTGGACGCCATCCCCGAGCAGGCGGCGGCCGGCTTCACCACGTTCTGCATCAAGCCGTCCCAGTTCACCGACGACCCCGCCGGCGTCGCCCGCCTGTGCGCGGACATCATCCGCCGCGTCGCCACGCTGGCCTCCTGAGCGTTTCTCCCGCCGAAACCGAACTGGGCTCGGCTGGTTCTCGTTCCTTCTGGTAACGAGCCAGGAGTTCGGTGAGGAGTTCCGATGCACGGGGTGGAGGTGCGGCTGCTCGGGCCGGTGGAGGTGCTGGCCGGCGGGCGGGTGGTGGAGCCGGGGCCCGTTCAGCAGCGGACCGTGCTGGCCGCGCTGGCCGTGGACGCGGGGCGGCTGGTGCCGCTCGAGGTGCTGATCGACCGGGTCTGGGGGGACGCGCCGCCGCCCAGTGTGCGCAGCGGCATTTACAGCCATATGGCGCGGCTGCGGCGGATGCTGGTGCCCGCGGGCGGGCTGCTCCGCCGTCCCGGGGGTTACCTGCTCGACGTGCCGCCCGAGGCGGTGGACCTGCACCGGTTCCGCGCGCTGAGCCAGGCGGCGCGGGCCGGGCCGGCGCCGGACGCGGGGAAGCTGGGGACGGCGCTTGACCTGTGGCGCGGTCCGGCGCTGGCCGGGCTGGCCGGGGACTGGGTGGCCGCCACCCGGGAGCGGCTCGGCCAGCAGCGGGTCGAGGCCGTGCTGGCCTGGGCGCAGGCCCTGCTGGCGGCCGGCCAGCCGGGCCCGGTGATCGGCACGCTGCGGGACTTCGTGGATCAGCATCCGCTGGTGGAGCCGCTGGCCGCGCGGCTCATCGAGGCGCTGTACGCCAGCGGCCGGGCGGCCGAGGCGCTGGACTGCTACGCCCGGGTCCGCGCGCACCTGGCCGCGGAGCTGGGCGCCGAGCCCGGGCCCGCGCTCCGCCAGCTGCACCAGGCCGTGCTGCGCGGCGACGAGCTGGGCCCTTCCCCGGCCGCCGCCGTCGTGACCCCGGACGGTGTCACGCCGGACCTGGTGACGAGCCCGCTGCCGCCGGACACCGGCGCGTTCACCGGCCGGGCCAGCCAGGTCCGGCAGATCGCCGACGCCGTGGGCGACGGGCCGCTGCCGGTCATGGTCATTCACGCGATCGCCGGCATGCCGGGCGTGGGCAAGACCGCCCTGGCCGTGCACGTGGCGCACCGGATGGCCGGGCGGTTCCCCGACGGGCTGGTGTTCGTGGACCTGCACGGGCACACCGCCGGGCGGGAGCCGGCCGCGCCCGCCGACGTGCTGGCCACCCTGCTGTCCGCGGACGGGACCGACCCGCGGCAGCTGCCGGCCGGGCTTGACGCCAGGTCGGCCCTGTGGCGGCAGCGGCTGGCGGGCCGCCGGCTGCTGCTGGTCCTGGACAACGCCGTGAGCAGCGCCCAGGTGGCCCCGCTGCTGCCGGCCGCGCCCGGGTGCCTGGTGCTGGTGACCAGCCGGCGGTTCCTCGGTGACCTGCCCGGCGACACCGTGCCGGTGCAGCTGGACGTGCTCTCCCCGGCCGAGGCCGCGCAGATGTTCCGGCGGCTGGCCGGCCATCCGGCCGCGGCCGAGCCGGACCGGGTCGCCGACCTGGTGGCGGCGTGCGGCTACCTGCCGCTGGCCATCTCGCTGCTGGCCCGGGTGCTGATCCGGCACCCCCGCTGGACCGCGGGCGACCTGCTGGCCGAGACCCGGGCCCGGCTGCTGCACCGTCACCGCCGAGCAGGCCAGCGTCGCCGCCGCGTTCGGGCTGTCCTACCAGGACCTGCCCGCCGGCCGGCAGCGGTTCTTCCGGCAGCTGGCCGGGCACCCGGGCACGGTGATCGAGCCCTACGCGGCCGCCGCGCTGGCCGGCCTGCCGGTCCCCGAGGCCGCCGCCCACCTGGACGCCCTGCACGCCGACAGCCTGCTGATCGAGGTCGGCTACCGGCGGTACGTGCTGCACGACCTGATCCGCTCCTACGCCGGTGACCTGGCCGCCGCCGACCCCGAAGGGGAGCGGGCCGCGGCGCTCGGCCGGCTGCTGGACTTCTACCAGGCCGCCGGGGCCCGGACCGCGGCGCGGCTGGCCCGGCAGACCCGGCCGGCCCCGCCCGGCGCCAGGCCGCCAGCCGCCGGCCGCCTGGCGACGGCCTGCCTGACCTGGCCGATGCCGCCCGGGCCCTGTCCTGGGCGCGGGCGGAGCGGGCCAGCCTGGTCGCCTGCCTGGCCGGCACCGACGACCCGCGCCGGGTGGTCAGCCTGACCGCCGCGCTGACCGAATTGCTGCGGCGGGACGGGCCCTGGACCGACGCGATCGCCTGGCACGCCGCCGCCGCCCAGGCCGCCGTGCGGCTCGGCGACCGGCTCGAGGAGGCCAACGCCCGTATCGACCTGGGCACCGTGTACCGGCTGGCCGGGGACTACGAGGGAGCGGAGCGGGAGCTGCACCAGGCGCTGGGCCTCTACCGTGCGCTTGGCGCCCGCACCGGGCAGGCCAACGCCCTCATCGCCCTGGGCAAGACGCTGTCGCGGACCGGGCACTACGCGCGTGCCGTCCAGGAGGTGGAACGTGCCCTGGGCCTCTACCGCGAGCTGGACGACCTGCGGGGGCAGGCCAGCGCCATGGTGGAGGTAGGGGTGGCCGTCGGCATGACCGGGGACTACCGGAGGGCACTGGGGTTCCTGCGGCAGGCCCACGACTGTTACCAGCGGATCGGGGACCAGCCCGGCCAGGCCTACGCGCTGCGGATGAGCGGCATTGGCCTTTGCCGGACCGGGGACTATGCCGGGGCCCTGGAGGTGCTCGACCTTGCCCTGCGCGTCTACCAGGGCCTCGGGGACCAGGCCGGGCAGGCGCTGACCCTGACCGACATCGGCCAGGTGGCCGCCGATACCGGCGACTACCCGAAGGCGGCGTCCACCCTGGGGCAGGCACTCCCGCTCCTCAGAAACCGTAATCATAAAATCGGACAGGCCGTGGCCCAGGTGTACCTCGGAACGGCCGCGCGCCGCGCGGGCGACTTCCCGGCCGCCAGGGCGGCGCTGGGCGAGGCGCTGGCGGTCTACGACGAGCTTGGCAACTGCAGCGGCAAGGCGGCGGCGCTGAACGAGATGGGCGCGCTGCGGAGGTTGTGCGGCGAGCTGGATCAGGCGGAATCGCTGCACCGGCACGCGCTGAAGCTGGCCATCCTGGACGAGAGCGCCTGGGATGAGGCGCATGCGCGGGCCGGGGTGGCCCGGTGCGCGCTGGCGCAGGGCCGCCGCCAGGACGCGGCCGGCCAGCTGCACCACGCGCTGGCGATCTTCGAGCGGGTGGGCGCGGACCGGACGTCCCCGGCGACCGAGATCTCGGCCGAGCTCTCCGCACTGTGCTGACCGGCGCTGACCAGCCGCTGACCTGCGCGGCAAGGTTCCGGCAAGGTTCGGGCCAGGGCGGGCCAAGCCGCGCGGCGCAGCCTGGCGGCATGACAACCGTTTCCTACGCCAGCGGCATCTCCTCCGAGCCGCTGATCGGCGAGACCATCGGGGGATGCCTGCGCCGTACCGCCCGCCGGGCGGGTGACCGGGAGGCGCTGGTCGACGTGCCCAGCGGCCGCCGGTGGACGTACCGGGAGCTCGACGACGAGGTGGACACGCTGGCCCGGGCGCTGCTCGGGCTGGGCGTGGGCCCGGGCGACCGGGTCGGGATCTGGTCGCCGAACCGGCCGGAGTGGGTGCTCGTGCAGTACGCGACCGCGCGGATCGGGGCCATCCTGGTCACGATCAACCCGGCGTACCGGACGCACGAGCTGACCTACGTGCTCAACCAGGCGGGGGTCAGCACGCTGATCTCCGCCGAGTCGTTCCGGACGTCGGACTACCGGGCGATGATCAGCGAGGCCAGCCCGGCCTGCCACAGCCTGCGGACGGTCATCTACCTGGGCACCAGCGACTGGACGACCCTGCTCGCCCAGGCCAGGACCGTGGAACCGGCCGAGCTGGCCGGGCACGAGGCGGCGCTGAGCTTCGACGACCCGATCAACATCCAGTACACCTCAGGGACCACAGGGTTCCCCAAGGGCGCGACGCTGTCGCACCACAACATCCTGAACAACGGGTACTTCGTGGCCCGGCGGCAGGGCTGGTCGGACCAGGACCGGGTGTGCCTGCCGGTGCCGTTCTACCACTGCTTCGGCAGCGTGATCGGCAACCTCGGCGCGCTGACACACGGGGCCTGCGTGGTCATCCCGTCCCAGGGCTTCGAGCCGGCCGCCACCCTGGCCGCCGTCGAGCAGGAGCGGTGCACCGCCCTGTACGGGGTGCCCACCATGTTCATCGCCGAACTCGCCGACGCGGCGTTCCACCGCACCGACCTGTCCAGCCTGCGCACCGGCGTGATGGCCGGCTCGCCCTGCCCGGTCGAGGTGATGAAACGGGTGATCAGCGAGATGGGGATGGCCGAGGTCACGATCTGCTACGGCATGACCGAGACATCGCCCGTCTCCACCCAGAGCAGTCGCGACGACGACCTGGAGCGGCGCGTGTCCACGGTCGGCACGGTGCTGCCGCACGTCGAGATCAAGATCGTGGACCCGGATAACGGCATGACCGTGCCGCGCGGCGTGCCGGGCGAGTTCTGCACCAGGGGCTACTCGGTCATGCTCGGCTACTGGGAGATGGCGGACCGGACGGCCGAGGTCATCGACCCGGCCCGCTGGATGCACACCGGCGATCTGGCGGTGATGGACGAGGACGGCTACGTCAGCATCGTCGGGCGGATCAAGGACATGGTCATCCGCGGCGGCGAGAACATCTACCCGCGCGAGATCGAGGAGTTCCTGTACACCCACCCGGACATCCTCGACGCGCAGGTGATCGGCGTGCCCGACGCTAAGTACGGCGAGGAGGTCATGGCCTGGGTCAAGCTCCGGCGCGGCGCCGAACCGCTCACCCTCGCTGCGCTCAGGAGTTCTGCACGGGCCAGCTGGCGCACTACAAGATCCCGCGCTACCTCAAGCTCGTCACCGAGTTCCCGATGACGATCACCGGCAAGATCCGCAAAACCGAGATGCGCGAAATCTCGATCGAGGAACTGGGCCTGCACGACGCAGCCGCCACGCGCACGGCCTAAGGGCGGGCGCTCGCACGGTCAGCGGTCGAGCATGCGCATCTGGGCGTCGTTGTGGTGCTCGCCGGCTGGCGGGGAGACCTTGGTGAGCTTGGCGAGCTGCTCGTCGGTGAGCCGGACATCGTCGGCGGCCACGTTCTCCTCGAGCCGGGAAACGCGCTTGGTCCCGGGGATCGGGACGATGTCGTCGCCCTTGGCGAGCAGCCAGGCCAGCGCCACCTGCGCGGGCGTCGCGCCGGCCTCGGCCGCGATCTGCCGCACCTCGCCGGCCACCTGCAGGTTGTGCTCGAAGTTCCCCTCCTCGAACCGGGGATTGGTTTTACGGAAGTCGCCGTCCTTGATGTCGTCCATCGACCGGATCTGGCCGGTGAGGAAGCCCCGCCCGAGCGGGGAGTAGGGCACGAAGCCGATCCGCAGCTCGCGCAGCACCGGCAGCACCTCTTCTTCCGGGTCGCGGGTCCACAGCGAGTACTCCGACTGAAGTGCGGTGATCGGGTGCACGGCATGTGCCCGGCGGATGGTGCCGACCCAGGCCTCGGACAGGCCGATGTGGCGGATCTTGCCCTCGGCGACGAGCCCGGCCATGGCGCCGACGGTGTCCTCGATGGGCGTGTCCGGGTCGAGGCGGTGCTGGTAGTACAGGTCGATGTGGTCGGTGCCGAGCCGCGTCAGTGACCCTTCCACGGCGGCGCGGACGCTCGCCGGGCTGCTGTCCAGACGGCCCGCATCGCGGCCGGTGTGGGAGATGAAGCCGAACTTCGTGGCGAGCACGACCTGGTCCCGGCGGCCCTTGATGGCCCGGCCGACGAGTTCCTCGTTGTGGAAGGGACCGTAGGCCTCAGCGGTGTCCAGGAGGGTGACGCCGAGTTCGAGGGCCCGGTGGATCGTGCGGATGGACTCCGCCTCGTCGGCGGCCCCGTAGGACCCGGACATGGACATCGCGCCCAGGCCGATGCGCGAAACGCTGAGCTCACCCAGATGCGCAGTTCGCATGATGATTTCTCCTTCTAGGGCAGCCCGGGGCTGGCCGCCTCGCTCAGCCGGCCAGCCGGGCGAGCACCGGGGCGAACTCCCTGGCCACCGGCTGCTGGATCGTGTAGTAGGAGTAGCCCCAGCGGTCCCGGCGTTCGTGCAGGCGCTCGACGATCTCCCCGGCGCTGCCGATCAGGACGATCGGGGAGGCGAGAACCTCATCAGGGCCGGCGCCGAACGTGCTGGCGATCTCGGCGGCGGCCGACTGTGCGTCCACCGTAACCCGGGCAAACCGTAGCCAGGCATGGATTTCGATCTCATCGAAGCGGGCGCCGGCCGCCTCCCGGATCCAGGAGAGCTTCTGGTCGATGCTCGCCGGGAGCGCGTCCGGCGCCGACGAGGACCGCTGCGCGCTGGTGGGGATCGACGAGTTCACCCCGACGATGTCGGCGTGCGCGGCGGCGAAGGTCAGCAGCCGCCGGCCACCGCCGGCGACCAGGATCGGCGGGCCGCCCGGGCGGTAGGGCTTGGGCGAGCCGTCCAGCGCCGTGATCTGGTAGTGCTCCCCGGCGAAGTCGAACGGCCCGTCGGCGAACAGGCCGCGCAGGACGGTGACATGCTCGATCATCCGGCCGACCCGGGTTCCCGGCGGGTCCATCACCAGGCCGGCGCCGACGTAGTCGTTGACCTGGTAGCCGGCGCCGATGCCGACCTCGAGCCGCCCCTGGGACAGCTGGTCGATGGACGCCAGCTCGCGGGCCAGCACCGCCGGGTGGCGGAAGTCAGCGGCGAGCACCGCGGGAGCGACCCGCAGCGTGGTGGTCGCGGCGGCCGCGGTGGCCATCGCCGTGATCGGGCCGTAGCCCTCGTCGAGATGGTCGGGCACGAACAGCGTGGAATAGCCGAGCGACTCCAGCTCACGGGCTGACTCGGCCCAGGTCAGGCCGTCGAACGGGCCCATCATCTCCACGCCGAAACGGAACGCCCGCGGCCGGCTCACTCCGTCACCCACGCCGTCATCCACGGTCGAGCAGGCGCGTCTGCTCTTCGTTGTGGTGGTCGCCGGCGGCCGGGGTTATCCGGGTGAGCGTGGCCAGCTGGCCGGCGGTGAGCTGGACGGTATCGGCCGCGATGTTCTCCTCGACGCGGGAGACGCGCTTGGTGCCGGGGATCGGGGCGATGTCGTCGCCCTTGGCGAGCAGCCAGGCCAGCGCCACCTGCGCGGGCGTCGCGCCGGCCTCGGCGGCGACCTGCCGCACCTCCTCGGCGATCTGCAGGTTGTGCGCGAAGTTCGACTCCTGGAAGCGCGGGTTGGTCTTGCGGAAGTCGCCGTCCGCGAGGTCGCCGGGCGACCGGATCTGGCCGGTGAGGAAGCCCCGCCCGAGCGGGGAGTAGGGCACGAAGCCGATCCGCAGCTCGCGCAGCACGGGCAGTACCTCCTCTTCGGGGTCGCGGGTCCACAGCGAGTACTCCGACTGGAGTGCGGTGATGGGGTGCACGGCGTGCGCGCGGCGGATGGTGCCGACCCAGGCCTCGGACAGGCCGATGTGGCGGATCTTGCCCTCGGCGACCAGGCCGGCCAGCGCGCCGATGGTGTCCTCGATGGGCGTGTCCGGGTCGAGGCGGTGCTGGTAGTACAGGTCGATGTGGTCGGTGCCGAGCCGCGTCAGGGAGCCCTCCACGGCCGTGCGGATGCTGGCTGGGCTGCTGTCGAGGCGGTCCGGCCCGCGGCCGGTGTGGGAGATGTAACCGAACTTCGTGGCCAGCACGACCTGGTCCCGGCGGCCCTTGATGGCCCGGCCGACGAGTTCCTCGTTGTGGTACGGGCCGTAGAACTCAGCGGTGTCCAGGAGGGTGACGCCGAGCTCGAGGGCCCGGTGGATCGTGCGGATGGACTCCGTCTCGTCGGCGGCCCCGTAGCTCCCGGACATTCCCCACGCACCCAGGCCGATGCGCGAAACCTGGAGGTCCCTCAGGCTGGCAGTTCGCATGGTGTGCAATCTATTAGGCCAGTTCAGCCGGGCCCGCTTGGGTCCTCCAGCGCGGCCTCGATGTCGTAGCCAAAAGCACCCGCGACGCCGGGAGCGGCGCCGACCATCCGGCCGAGCCCGACCACCGGGGCGATGGCCAGCAGAACCCCGGTGATCTCGTCTTCGGTCGCGCCCACCGCCAGAGCCTGGCTGCTGCTCCATTCCAGGCAGACCTCCGGCGCCCCGATCGCCGCCAGCCCCCCCACCCGCACCAGCGCCGCGGTCTTGGGATCCAGGCCCCAGACGCCAGTCAGACCAGGCACAAGCCCGGCATGGTCGCCGATGAGTCCTTCATCGACAATCGCCAGCCTGCGCAATATCTCCTGGTATCTCACTGCCCGGCCCGTTCCGCCCGCGTTGCCGCCGGACGCCCGCTAGCATCCGGCCGGGGCGGGACGACTGCCTCTATCGTCGGGACGCGAAGGTGGCCCCGGCATCCCCCTGATATGGGTATCTGCCGGATGGTCAGCCGCCGAGCAGGCCCATCTCTGTCGCTCGCTGCACTGCGTCGTTCCGGGATGAGACGCCCAGCTTGCGGTAGACCGCCTTGATCTCGGTCTTGACCGTGTGGCCGGAGAGGAACAGCCGCTCGGCGATCTTGTCGGCGGTGAGGTGGGTGGGCAGATAGGGAAGCACCCGCAGCTCGGCGGGGGTAAGCGGCACCACGCCGGTCGCCTTCGGGGCGGCGCGGGACGCCAGGACGTCGCGGAAATCCTGGACCTCGTCAATGAGGGTCCCGAGGGCTGGCCGGCGGCTGGTGATCTCGTCGATCTCGCGCAGGAGCTGACGGACCGTGGCCTGCTCGGCCAGGGCCAGGTACACCCTGGCCAGCTGAAGCCGCAGCCTGGCGGCATGGTACGGCAGCAGGTAGGTGGCTGCCGGGCGCGCCCGCATCGCCCGGGCGAGGTGCCGGTGTGCTTCTTTCACGTCACCCTGGTGCAGGGAAAGCCTGGCTGCCCCGGCGAAGGCCGTAAGGCTGGAGACGTAGCCGTGCAGCCGCTGCGCATCGATCGTGCCAAGCGCGATTTCCAGCCGGCCGTCTGCCTCCGCCCACTCGCCGCGGTCCATGGCGAGCCACGCGATCTGGGCCTCGCAGAGGGGGATCGTGTCCCAGCTGTTCATCCCGGCTGCCGCGGTGGACGCGGCGCCGAAAGCTGCGCGGGCCTCGTCGAGGTGCCCGGCAAGCAGGTGCGATTCGGCGAGCAGCCACAGCGCGGTGTCGCGCCATGGGCTCCAGGCGGGTTCCTGGGCGAGGCTGAAGGCCGCGTCGGCCATCATCTGCTCCGGGCCGCTGGCACACAGGCCCGCCCGCAGCAGGGCCCGGGACGAATCGAAGGAGGCTGCGCCTGTCGCGGGCTTGCCGTCGAACGACACGGCGTCAACGACCGCCGCCCACAGCTCTGCCTTGGCTGTGTCGCCGGTGAGCGCGCCTTCCCAGCACCGGAGCACCGCCAGCGGCGGGTAGCGTGCGATGTTCGCATCGCCGATCGTCCGGTACCAGCGCTGCACCGTTGACAGCTGCCCGGCCATGTACGTCGGCCGGGCCAGTTTGGCTGTCAGCTGCACCGCGCGGTCCGGGTCGTCCATGAGCAGCAGCTGCTCCAGGGCCAGCTCCGGGTATCCGTTGGACTCGTACCAGTCAGCGGCTCGCTGGTGCAGCGTCATGATGATGCCGGGTTCGGTGCGGCGAAGCTCCCCGAGCAGGAACTCCCGGTACAGCGTGTGGTAGCGGTACCACTGCCGCTGGCTGTCGAGCGGGGTCAGGAACAGGCTGTGTGCCTCTAGCCGGCGCAGCTGGACGGCCGCGGCTGACGACCCGAGGACGGCCTCGCAGAGCGGGCCGCAGAGCTGCTCGAGCACGGCCGTGCGCCGCAGGAACCGCTGAACGGTCTTCGGCTGCCTGATCAGGGCCTCGTGATACAGGTAGTCCGCAACGTACCGGTCATCACCAGTGATGGCCCGCACCTGGCTGTGGTTCTGCTTCGCGGCCAGGGCCGCTAGGTAAAGGCCGGCCGGCCAGCCCTCGGCCCGTTCGGTCACCTCGGCGGCCAGCTCCGGGGTCAGGCTGACGTGTTCGTGTTCGAAGATCTGCTGGGCGCCATCCGCATCGAGAGCCAGATCGCCGGCCCCGAGTTCCAGCGCGTCGCCTGACACGCGGAACCGGGGCAGGTGCGGCTGCTCGTCACGGCTGGCGGCGGCTAGCTGAGAGCCAGGGGGGATCGCCGAGATCACGACGCCCAGCACGTCGTGGCAGGCGTGTGACTGCACCTCGTGGAGATCGTCCAGCATGAATACGAACGGAACGGCGCTCGCCCGGATCTCCGCGGCCAGCCGCGGTACAGCGCCCCGCCATGACGCTCCGCGTCCCGCCACATCGGCGATCAGGTCAGCGCTGCCCAGACCGGCCCGGCAGTACGCGGCGGCCAGCGAGGCGAGCAGGGCCGCGGGATCATCGTCGAAGCGGTCCAGCGACACCCAGGCCACGCGGCGACCCTCCACCTGGGCCCACTCCGCCAGGAGGGCCGACTTCCCGTAGCCCGCGGGCGCTGTGATCGCGACGATGCGGTGACCGCCTGACTGGGCAGCCTTGATGAGCCCGGCGCGGCTTACGCTGCGCGGGCGAGGTTGCGGCACGGAGAACTTGGCGTCCAGCCTCAGCTGGCCGCCCTTGGCAAGCCCCCGCCCCATACCAGACCCTCACAGCCGGTCGTCGTCGTGGTCGCCGTCGGTCCGCGTACGCGTAACGGCCCCAGCGTCTCACCGGCGGAAACGGCGGCCATCACCCGTGGCGGGCGATCACCCCCAGCGCACGGGATGAGATCCGCTCTCCCACATTCGCTGGTACGGTCCGCCGGCGTGGCGGAGCTGCCGGTGGGTGCCTCGCTCGGCGATCCGCCCGTGGTGCAGGACCACGATCTGATCGACCTGGTCCAGCCCGTCAGGTTCATGGGTGATGAACAGGACCGAACGGCCCTCGGTGGCGTGCAGCAGGTCGGCGGTGAGCGCCTGGCGGGTGGGCGGGTCCAGGTGGGCGGTGGGCTCGTCGAGGATCAGCAGCGCCGGGTCGGCCAGGAACGCGCGGGCCAGCGCCAGGCGCTGGCGTTCGCCACCGGAGACGGCAGCTCCGTGGGTGCCGACCGGGGTATCCCAGCCCCGTGGCAGCGACCTGATCCAGGGCAGCAGCCGGGCGCGGGCTGCGGCGGCCTCGAGCTGCTCGTCGGTCGCACCGGGGCGGGCGAGCCGCAGGTTGTCGCGGATGGTCGCGTCGAACAGGTGCGGATCCTGCGGGCACCCGCCGACGACCGACCGGACGTCGTCGGCCGCGTAGCCGGCCAGGTCGTGGCCGTCGAGCAGGGCAGCGCCGCCGCTGAGTTCGCAGAACCGCATCAGGACCGCGGCGACGGTGGACTTGCCGGCCCCGTTGGCGCCGACCAGTGCGACGCGCCGGCCGGGCGGCAGGTCCAGGCTGACCCGGTCCAGGGCGGGCGGCCCGCCGGGCCGGTATCGCACGGTGGCGTCGCGGAGCTGGATGCCGAACGGGCCGGGTGGCAGCGCTCGCGGACGGGATGGATCGTGGACCGGGTCGGGTGCATCGGTGACGTCGGCGATCCGGCCTGCGGCGACGCGGGCCTGGCCGAGCTGGACGGCGGCGGCGGGCAGGGTGGTGACCGCTTCGAACGCGGCCAGCGCGGTCAGGGTGAGCACCGCCAGCGGCACGCGGGACAGCGCGCCGGCCCCGGTGGCGGCGACGCCCAGCAGCAGGACCCCGAAGACGGTCAGCCCGGCCACCGCGCTCGCCGCGCCGGCGCCCAGGGCCGAGGCCGCCGCGGTCCGGCGGTCGGTCCGGGTCAGCTCGGCGTCGGTCGCGTCCAGGCGGGCCAGCGCGGCGTCGGCGGCGCCGAAGGCCTGCAGGTCGGCCGCCCCGTCGAGGAGATCGGTGAGGGTGGCGGCCATCCGCCCCCGGGCGGGTGCCGCCGCGCGGGCGGCTTTCCTGGCCACGGCGGCCCCGGCCAGCGGCACGACGATGCCGCCGGCCAGCAGCCCGGCCGCCAGCACGGCGCCGGCCGGGGCCAGGATGAGCAGGCACACGATCACCGCGCCGCCGCCGGCCAGGGCGGCGGCGAGGACGGGGGTCACGCCGCGGATGAACAGGTCCTGGGTGGCGTCCACGTCGGAGATCAGCCGGGCGAGCAGGTCCCCGGACCGGAACACCGCCGCCCCGGCGGGGGCCAGCGTCTCCAGCCGTCGCCAGATACCCACTCGCACCTGGGCCAGCACCCGGAACGCGACGTCGTGGGAGGCCAGCCGTTCCAGGTACCGGGACACGCCGCGGCCGATGCTCAGCGCGCGGACCGCGACCACGGCCACGGAAATCCCGATGATGGCCGGGTGCTCGGACGCCCGGGCCAGCAGGAAGCCGGAGACGGCGAGCAGCGCGACGCCGAAGCTGGTGGCGGCGGCCCCGGCCGCCACCGCGCCCAGCAGCCGGCCGCGCAGCGGGCGAGCCATGCCCAGCAGCCGCAGCAGCGGCGGCCGCCCGTCCCGGGGCAGGCCGGCGGTTACGGGCCGGCTGGCGGTCACGGGCCGGGCGGTCATGAGCCGGCCGCCACGACGCGCGGGCCAGCCGGCCGGGACGCGGTCTCCGCGAGCCTGCCGCCGAGGGTAATGACCTGGGTGGCGCCGGCGCCGCCCGGGTGCCGGTGGGTGGCCACGATGATCGTGCGCCCGGCCATCGGCCCGCGGATGACCCCGTCGATCGCGGCGGCGGCGGCCGGGGCCAGGTGCGCGGTCGGCTCGTCGAGCAGCAGCAGCGGGGCATCCCGCAGGAACGCCCGGGCCAGGGCGAGCTGCTGCCGCTGCCCGGCTGACAGCTCGGTGGCCCGCTCGCCCAGCGGGGTGTCATAGCCGCGCGGGAACGCCTCGATGAACGCCGCTGCCCCGGCCAGGCCGGCGGCGTGCTCGATCGCGGCCCTGGACGCGCCGGGCTGGCCGAGGGCGATGTTGTCGGCCACCGACCCGGCGAACAGCCGTGGCTGCTGCGGGACCCAGGCGATCTGGGCCCGCCAGGCCTCGACGGGGACGGCGGCCAGGCCGGTTCCGCCGACGCGGATGGTTCCCGACGCCGGCTCGGTAAACCGCAGCAGCAGCTGCAGCAGGGTGGTCTTGCCGGCTCCGCTCGGCCCGGTGAGCATGACCAGCTCCCCGGGGCTGATGCTCAGGCTGAGCTGAGCCAGGGCCGGAAGGTCGCGGCCCGGGTAGGCCACGGTCACGCCGTCCAGCCGTATCGTGGCCGAGCGCAGGTCGGGAACCAGCGCCGGGGGGCTGGCCTGCCGCGGCAACGGGGTGTCCAGGATCTCGAAGATGCTGTCCGCGGCGGCGCTGCCCTCGGCGCTGGCGTGGAACTGGGCCGCGACGGCCCGCAGCGGCAGGTAGGCCTCCGGGGTGAGCAGCAGAACCAGCAGCGCGGCCTGGTACGGCATATGGCCGTACAGCAGCCGCAGCCCGGTCTCGACCGCGACCAGGGCTGTGGCCAGGGCCGCGGACAGCTCCAGCACCAGTGCGGACAGGAACGCGACGCGCAGCGTGGCCATGGCCGCGGACCGGTGCTGCTCGGTGACCGTGGCAATCACCTGCTCCTGGGCCTTGGCCCGCCCGAATGCCTTGAGCGTGGGCAGGCCCTGCACCACGTCCAGGAAGTGCCCGCCGAGCTGGGCCAGCAGCCGCCACTGGCGGCGGGTCTGCGCCCTGGTGTGCAGGCCCACCAGGGCCGCGAACAGCGGGATCAGCGGCAGCGTGACCGCAATCACCACGCCGGAGATCCAGTCCGTGGCGGTCACCGTCACCACCACGGCCGCCGGGACCAGCACCGACAGCACGAGCTGCGGCAGATACCGCGCGAAGTACGGATCCAGCCCGTCCAGGCCCCGGGTTGCCTGGCGGCGATCTGGCCGGGCTGCTGCCCGCCGAGCCAGGCCGGGCCCAGCCGCAGGCAGTGCCCGGTCAGCTGGCGCCGCAGCTGGGACTTGATCCGGGCGGCGGCCCGCAGCGCCGCGGCCTCGCCGCCGTAGGCCGCGGCGCCCCGGGCCACCACCACACCCAGCAGCAGCACCAGGGTCCCGGCCAGGGCCGCCGCCCCGGTACCGCGCGCGGCGGCGGCCAGCCCGTGGGCGAGCAGGGCCGCCTGGGCCAGGATGAGCCCGGTCACGGCCAGGCCGAGCAGCACGGTGACGATCAGGTAGCCCCTGGCTGCCCGGGCATGCCGCAGCAGCCTCGGGTCGACAGCCCTCATGGCACCGCCGGGTCAGCCCGCCGGGTCGTGCCAGGTGTCGCGCTCGGGCAGCAGCCGGTCGGCTTCCTTGGGGCCCCAGCTGCCCCGGGCGTAGGGGTGCACCGGGACGACGTCGCCGAGCACCGGATCAACGATCTCCCAGGCGGCCTCGACGGTGTCCTGGCGGGCGAACATCCAGCGCTCCCCGTCCAGCGCGGCGCCGATCAGCCGGTCGTAGGGGCGCTGGTCACTGCCGGGCCGCTGGGCGAACGTCAGCTCCTCGGTCTGCGGCTCCCAGCCCGGGCCCGGCTTCTTGCCCGCCAGCTGGAAGGTGACCGCGGTCTCGGGCCAGAGCCGGAACCGCAGCTCGTTGTTGCGCGGCAGCGGCGCGAGCCCGAAGATGTCGCGGGGCGGATGGCTTGAACCGGATACAGTCACCTCGGTCGCGGTGACCGGCATGCACTTGCCGGCCCGGATCACGATCGGCACGCCCGCCCACCGCCACGAGTCCGACTCCAGCCGGATCGCGACGTAGGTTTCCACGGTCGAGCGGGGGTCGACGCCCTTCACGTCGTGGTAGCCCTCGTACTGGCCGCGCACCGCGTCCTCGGGCGTCAGCGGGGTCAGCGAGGCCACCAGCGCGCGCCTTGGCGTCCCGCCAGTTGGTCAGGCGCTCTCCGTCGGGCGGGTCGGCCATCACCGTGGCCAGCACCTGCAGCATGTGGTTCTGCACCACGTCGCGGATGGCGCCGGTCCGGTCGTAGAACGCAGCCACGGTCGGACACGTCGAACGCCTCGGCCATGGTGATCTGGATGCTCTCCACGTAGGTCCGGTTCAGCAGCGGCTCGACCACCGCGTTGGCGAACCGGCCGAACAGCACGTTCTCCACCGGCTCGAAGGCCAGCCAGTCGTCGACCCGGAAGATCGCCTCCTCCGGCGAAGTACTGGTGCATGGTCTCGTTGAGCTTGCGCGAGCTGGCCAGGTCCTCGCCGAACGGCTTTTCCACCATCACCCGCGCCCCGGCCGCCCGGCCGGCCGTGGCGATGCCCTGCGCGATCCGCCCGAACAGGAACGCCGGCACCTCGATGTAGAACAGCAACTCCTTGCCGGGGCCCGCCGCCTGCGACATGGCCTGGTAGGTGGCGTCGGTCACCGAGGTCGCCGTCGACGTAGCGCAGCAGGCTGAGCATCTTGGTGGCCGCGGGGCTGGCCGGGTCCATGTTGTTGAGCTTCAGCGAGGCGGTCGCGTAGTCACGGAACTGCTCCAGCCCCCAGCCGCTCTTGGCCACCCCCACCACCGGGATATCGAGCACACCGCGCTCGACCAGCCCGACCAGCGCCGGGAAGGTCTCCAGCTTGGCCAGGTCCCCGGTGGCCCCGAAGATCACCAGCGCGTCAGCTTTGTCAGACATGTCGTCCCTCCTGGTTTGTGGTTCTCAGGTGGCGTCCGGGCTGCGGTATTATCCGGCGCGTGGGCCGGGGCTCCGGCTCGGCGCGGCGGCTGAGGTCGGTGCGGGCGGCTGGAATTCGCTGGCGGAGACCCGCCTGCGGAACACGTAGTAGGTCCACGCCTGGTAGATCAGGACCAGCGGCAGGAAGACGACGACCACGATGGTCATCGCCTTGAGCGAGTACGGCGGGGACGCCGCGTTGTGCACGGTGAGGTTGTAGGCCGTGCTGGTCGAGGAGACCATCAGGTTGGGGTACAGATCGGCGAAGATCGCCAGGATGCAGGCCGCGATGGTGACCGTGGTCGTGGCGAACGCGAAGCCGTCGCGGCGGGCGTAGACCAGCAAGGCCGCGGCCAGCACGGCCAGGATGGCGAGCAGCTCGATCAGGCTGAGGAAGAACGTGCTGCTGGCGGTCACGTGCGTCCAGATGACGAAGCCGGTCACGGCGGCCGCGGCGAACGGGGCGATGCGGCGGGCCTGGAGCCGGGATCGCTCGTGCATCTCGCCCGTGGTCTTCAGGCACAGGAACGTGGCTCCGTGCAGCAGGCAGATGAGAACGAAGGTGACCCCGGTGAAGACGGCGTAGGGCCGGAACAGGTCCCAGAACGACCCGGTGTAGTTCTGCGCCGAATCGATGGGCAGCCCGGCCAGCAGGTCGCCCAGCGCGATGCCGATCAGCAGCGGGGCCAGCACGCTGCCCACGGTCAGCGCCCAGTCCCAGGTGTGCCGCCAGCGGGCCGCGTCGCGCTTGCCGCGGTACTCGAACGACACCCCCCGGATGATCAGGGCTGTCAGCAGCAGCACCAGGGCGAGGTACAGGCCCGAGAACATGGTGGCGTACCAGCCGGGGAAAGCCGCGAACATGGCTGCCCCGGCGACGATCAGCCAGACCTCGTTGCCGTCCCACAGCGGGCCGATCGTGTTGATCGCCGCCCGGCGCTCGGCGTCGTCCCGGCCGACCACGCTGTGCAGCATGCCGACGCCGAAGTCGAATCCCTCGAGGATGAAGAACCCGGTCCACAAGATCGCGATGACGATGAACCAGAACGGGACGAAAGCGCTCACCAGGCCCCTCCTCAGTACTGGACGGCGGGCAGCGGCGCGCTGACGTCGGCCTGCTCGCGCGGGGGCGGAAGCTGCTCACGCGAGTACCGCAGCATCAGGATCAGGTCCACGGTGCCGAGCGTGCCGTACAGGGCGATGAACCCGATCAGGCTGATCCATAGCCAGGTGACGCTGACGGTGGGGGAGATGCCGTTCTTCGTCAGCATGATGCCCTGCACGATCCAGGGCTGCCGGCCGCTCTCGGTCAGGAGCCAGCCGGCGGTGTTCATCAGGAACGGCAGCACCGCGGCCCAGGTCGCCACCCACAGGAACACCCGGGAGGTGGCCAGCGTTTTTCGCCAGATCGCCCACAGCCCCCACAGCGAGATGAGCAGGGTCAGGGCCCCCAGGTAGGCCATGACCCGCATGCTCCAGTACTGGATAAACACGTTCGGCACGTAATCGCCCGGCCCGTACTGCTTGTTGTACTGCTGATTCAGCGGGGTGAGCCCCTCGACCTTGCCGTTCCAGTGGTTGGTGGCCAGCAGCGACAGCAGGTGCGGGATCGCGATGATCTCGGTCGGGGTCTGGTCGTTGTTGCCGCCGCCGATCTGGAACAGCGAGAACGAGCACGGCTGGCAGGTGGTCCACTGCGCCTCAGCCGCGGCGATCTTCATCGGCTGGTACCGGCCCTCGATCACCCCCAGCTCGTCGCCGACCAGCATCGTCAGCAGGATCGCCGGGACCAGCACGATCAGCGCCATCCGCGCCGACCGGATGAACACCGGCCGGTCCCCGCCGTGCCGCAGCTGCCACGCGGAGACCGCCAGCATGATCATCGCCCCGGTGACCAGCGCGACGAAGAGCACCTTGGCGTATCCCCAGACGAAGACCGGGTTGGTGAACACCGCCCAGATGTCGTTCAGCTGCGGCTTGCCGTTGACCATGATGTAGCCGACCGGGTGCTGCATCCAGGAGTTGGCGGCCAGGATGAACGCCGCCGACAGCGCGGATCCCAGCGCGACCGCCCAGATCGTCAGCAGGTGCACCCGGCGCGGCAGCCTGTCCCAGCCGAACAGCCACAGCCCGAGGAACGTGGACTCGAGGAAGAACGCGGCCAGCCCCTCCATGGCCAGCGGAGCGCCGAAGATGTTGCCGACCAGCCGGGAGTAGGCGCCCCAGTTCATCCCGAACTCGAATTCCTGGACCAGCCCGGTCACTACGCCGATCGCGATGTTGATGACCAGCAGCGTGCCGAAGAACCGGGTCAGCCGCAGGTACTCATCCCGCCTGCTGCGGTGCCACGCCGTCTGCAGCAGCGCGGTCAGGAACGCCAGCCCCATCGTGACCGGGACGAAGAAGAAATGATTGATCGTGGTGAACGCGAACTGTATCCGCGCCAGATCAACGTTCATCGGCTCCCGCCTCGTGGTCCTTCAGGGCCATGCTCATCGCGCAGGGGTATCCCGGGCATCGCCCGGATAGTGGTATTCGCGGACGCTGGGGCGGAACTGGCCGGCGGTCTTAGCCCGGATAGGGGGATGCCTTGCCCCCGTCCCGGGGCGATGGTGTGTGTATGGGCGAGAACTATGACGTGATCATCATCGGATCAGGGGCCGGCGGCGGGACGCTGGCGCACGCACTGGCCGGCGCGGGCAAGCGGATCCTGCTGCTGGAACGCGGCGATTTCCTCCCGCGCGAGATGGACAACTGGGACCCGAAACCCGTGTTCGTGGACGGGAAGTACATCTCCAAGGACACCTGGTTCGACCGCGACGGCAAGCCGTTCCAGCCCCAGGTCCACTACTTCGTCGGCGGGGCGACCAAGCTGTACGGTGCCGCCTTGTACCGGCTGCGCCCCCAGGACTTCGGCGAGATCAAGCACGTCAGCGGGATCTCCCCGGCCTGGCCGCTGTCTTATGACGACTTCGAGCCGTGGTACTCCAAGGCCGAGCAGCTGTACCAGGTTCACGGCAACGGCGGGGAGGACCCGACCGAAGGCCACCGGAGCCAGCCGTACCCCTGGCCCGCGGTCTCCCATGAGCACCGGATCCAGCAGATCTTCGATGACCTGGCCAAGGGCGGCTACCACCCGTTCCACGCGCCGTGCGGGATCATGCTGAACGAGGCGCAGCGGCCGATGAGCACCTGCATCCGGTGCACCTGGTGCGATGGCTATCCCTGCCTGGTGCACGCCAAGTCCGACGCCGAGGTCATCGCCGTCCGCCCGCTGCTGAGCCGTGACAACGTCACGCTGCTCACCGGGGCCGAGGTGACCAGGCTGGAGACCGACGACTCCGGGCGGGAGGTCACCGGCGTCGTGGTCTCCCGCGACGGGAACCGCGAGGTCTACCGGGCCGGCATCGTGGTCGTATCCGCCGGGGCCGCCAACAGCGCCAAGCTCCTGCTCAACTCGGCCAGCGACGCCCACCCCCACGGGCTGGCCAACGGCTCCGATCAGGTGGGACGCAATTACACCTTCCACAACTGCAAGGCCATCGTGGCCCTGTCCAAGGAGAAGAACGACACGGTCTTCCAGAAGACGCTGGGGATCAACGACTTCTACTTCGCCACCAAGGACTACGAGTACCCGATGGGCAACATCCAGATGATCGGCAAGTCCAACGCCGAGGCCATGAGAGGCGAGCAGCCCGAGAAGACGATGTTCGCCCCGGAGTGGACCCTGGCCGACGTGGCCGAGCACGCGGTGGACTTCTGGCTGACCACCGAGGATCTGCCGGTGCCGGAGAACCGCGTGACCACCGACAAGGACGGCAACGTCCACCTGACCTACACCTCGACCAACGACGAGGAGGCCGACCGGCTCTACGCAGAGCTGAAGAAGATCCTCAACCACACCGGGATGGCCGCGCATCACGTGCTGCGGAAGAACTTCTACATGGACATGGCCATCCCGCTGGCCGGCTGCGCGCACCAGGCGGGCACCTGCCGGTTCGGCACCGACCCGGCCACCTCGGTCCTGGACGTCAACTGCAAGGCCCACGAACTGGACAACCTCTACGTGGTGGACACGAGCTTCTTCCCCAGCATCGGCGCGGTGAACCCGGCCCTGACGGCCATGGCCAACGCCCTGCGGGTCGGTGAGCACATACTCAGCCGCATGGCGTAGCCGCATCGGACGGCCGGGCGGCCAGCCGCCCGGCCGTTCCGCGCCCTAGACCGCTCCCGGGCCGTGGTGCGTGTTAACCGGCCTGCGTCTTCGGGACGCGGGTCTCAGAGTCGGCTTGGCTGCTGTAGACAGCGACCGGCATGTCGTCGATGGTGAAGCCGCGCTCACGGCGCAGGTCGCGGGTGAAGGCGAACCACCAGCCGAACAGCGCCCCGACGCGGTTGCGCCAGCCGGTGAGGAAGCCGATGTGGATGAACAGCCAGGCGACCCAGCCGATAAAGCCGCCGAAGTGCATCCTCTTCGTCGAGACGACAGCGCGCCCCCGGGAGATGTAGGCGGCAGAGCCCAGGTCGCGGTAGCGGAACGGCTTGTCATGGGTCTGGCCCTGGGACTCCCGGCTGATCTTGTGGCCCGCATAATGGCCCGTCTGCATGGCGACTTCGGCGACCCCGGGCAGCTTGTCCAGGCTCATCATGTCCCCGGTGACCAGGATGTCGGGATGGCCGGGGATGGTGAGGTCGTCGCTGACGCAGATGCGGCCCGCCCGGTCCTGCTCCGCGCCGGTGGCCTTGGCCACCGCCGTGGCGAGCGGCGGCGCCTGGACGCCCGCGGTCCACAAGATGGTGCCCACCTCGTGCCGGGTGACGTTGCCCTCGTGGTCCTTGACCTTGATGCCCTGCAGGTCCGCCTCGGTGACGATCGAGCCCATGTGCAGCTCGACGCCCAGTTTGGTGAGGTCGCGGGCGGCCATCGCGGACAGCTTCGGGCCGAACATGGCCAGCGGCGCGCTCCCGCCGTCGAACAGCATGACCCGGGCTTCCTCGGGCTCGATATGGCGGTACTCATTGCGCAGCGTCTTGGTAGCGACCTCCCGTACCTGCCCGGCCAGTTCGACGCCGGTCGGCCCGGCTCCCACGAGCGCGAAGGTGAGCCAGCGCTGGCGTTCGGCCGGATCGCCGGCCGACTCGGCCATCTCGAACGCGCCGAAGATCCGCCGCCGGATCTTCAGGGCGTCCTCGATGGTTTTCATCCCGGGCGCGAAGGCCGCGTATTCGTCATGCCCGAAATAGGACTGCCGGACGCCCGCCGCCAGGATGAGGTAGTCATACCCGAACTCGATCTGCTCGCCTAGCGGGCGCCGGGCCAGCACCTGCCGCTTCTGCGCATCGAGGCCGGTCACCTCGCCCAGGACGTACTCGAGATTGTCGAGTTTCCTGAGCAAGTGCCGCAGCGGGTAGGCGATCTTGCCCTCGGGCAGAATGCCGGTGGCGCACTGGTAGAGCAGTGGCGGGAACAGGTGATGCTCGGCCCGGTCCAGGAGGGTCACCTGGACCGGCGCGTTCTGCAGCGCCCGGGCGGCGAACAGGCCGGCCAGCCCGCCGCCGACGATCACTACCTGACGCGGGGCAGATGCCTCCGCCATGGCTCATCCCGCCCTTTCGCTGCCCTGTCTGGCCTTCGGGCCCTGATGCCATCGTGGTTGCGCCAGGGGCAGCGGGACATCGCCCGGATGGGGGTATTGCCGGCGTCAGCGGTTCGAGCGGCCAGGATCGCCGGGCGAAAGCGCCCGCCACGTGCCCTGGCCGGGGTCATATTCCTTCCGGCTGAAGAGCAGCATGTCGTCACCGAGCAGGATGAGGGAGTAGGGGGTGGGGCCGGTGCCGCGGACGTGACCATGGTTGTGCACGTCGTGGGGCGGGATCAGCGTCGCCACGTCGCCCCACCGCAGGGCACGCTCGTCGGCCAGGCGCAGGTCGGCCCGGCCGTCCTCATGAGATTCCGCGTGCCACCGCTGGTGGGTCTCCACCCCGCGGACCGGGGCGATGCCGACCCAGCACCGGTGGGAGTGGGTGTAACCCATCACCCCCTCCGGCCGGTGCACGAGCACCAGCCGGGGGCCTCGTTCGGGCCTGATCAGCCACTGGCTGCCGGGCGCCCCGGCGGGGATATCCGCGATCAGCGGGGCGAAGAACTCCGTGTCGGCGGCCAGCTCCACCAGGAAACGTCCCACCCGGTCCAGGTCGGGGTAGTCACCGGGACGCAGCTCAGCAAGCTGAGCCGTGAAGCGGCGAAGCGGCTGCGGCAACGCGGCGGTACTCACCTGCCCGCCCGGGCTCCGGTGCGCTTCGTCATATCGCGAGCCCACCATGCGCTGCCCGAAGCGGCATCCCCCAGGCTGAGGTAAAGGTGAGCCGGCGCGGTCTGGTCTTCCTGGCCGCCGTGGCCGCCGTCGTCTACACGCCGGTTTGCGCGATCAGCCGACCGGAGTTCACGGCCGCCGCGAAGGTCTCGTAGTCGCGTTCGTTCTGGTCGGCGTAGGCAGCGGAGAACTCGGCGATGGCGCGGTCAAACATGTCACCCTGGCCGAGGTAAGAGGCGATCGCGATCCGGTCGCCCCAGCGGGCGTGCGCCCGGGCCAGGGTCGCCCCGCAGAACCGCGCGTATTGCGCGGCGCCGGGCATGGGTATCCGTTCCACGTCGGCGCTGCCCTTCCAGTCGTGGAACTGGCGGACGTAGTAGTCGCGGGTCATGCCGTCGAGGCCCTTGATGCGCTGCCAGCCCAGGAAGATGTCGGTCGCCGCCTGCATCAGGCGCTGGCCCATCACCACCCGCTGGCCGTGGTGGGGGTAGGTGCTGCGGCCCGCGTAGGGTTCCAGTACCGAGGCTTGCGCCTCCTTCACTTGCAGGAACAGCGGGTCGTCTTCGTCGCGGCCGGTGAGCAGCAGGATGTAGCAGCGGGTGCCGACGCTGCCCACACCCACCACCTTGCGCGCGGCGTGGACGTAGCGGAACTCCTCCAGCGGATGCCCTTGGTGACCCAGCGTCCGCCGGTAGGAGGTCAGCAGTTTCTTGATCAGCGGAGCCGGGTCCTCCCACTCGGTCCCGGGCACGATCAGGTCCTCGATTGGGGTGATCAGCGGCGGGTCGGCCACGATCCGCAGCTCACCGCCGACCTCGGCCGCCCGCTTGGCGAATACCCGGGCGCTGTCGTTGGCATAGGCCTTGGCCAGATGCTTCTCCGCACGCCGGGCTGACTTTTTGTCCAGCTGCTTGACGCGTACCTGCTGGCGGACCAGGTTGAGCAGCACCCCGGCTTCCAGCTGGTCGTACCACGCGCCCAGCGTGCCCATGTCGGCGGCCCGGCACATCCGCTCCCGGTACTCGCGCACCCCGGCGGTGACGATCGCATGCCGGTTGTCGGGGGAAAAGCCGCGGAAGCGGCCCATGATCTCAAAGCTGGCGGCCATCCGCTTGACGTCCCACTCCCACGGGCCGGGCAGGGTCTCATCGAAATCGTTGATGTCGAAGATCAGCTGCCGCTCCGGGGTGCCGAACACGCCGAAGTTCGACAGGTGCGCATCCCCGCACAGCTGCACGGTGATCCCCGACACCGGGGTAGACGCCAGGTCGGCCGCCATGATCGCCGCCGCGCCCCGGTAGAAGGTGAACGGCGAGACCAGCATCCGCCCGTACCGGATCGGCACCAGTTCCGGCACCCGGGTCGCGGCCTGCTCCTCCAGCAGCGCGACCGGATCGGGGCGGTCCGGGAGCGGTTCCCACCGGCCGTGATCGGACCTCGGCGTCTCGCGGCGGGCCGCCCGCCCCCGGGCCACCCGCTGGTCAACCGTCAGATGCGCACGCCGCCACGACGACGAAAACGGCTCCTTCCGCGTACCGCCATCGTCGGCCACCCCGGTTCTGCTGGGCCGTGTGGTGGCCATGCTCTCGACAGCCATATCGTCTCCCCGGTAGGCGGTGTCCCTGCCAGGCCCGCCGCACGAGCCGTTCGCCGGCGGTTTTCCGCTCCGCAATCCTGCTTACACCAGCGCAAGCCCGTCCGCCAGACGGGGCCACGTTCATGTACAGGTTCGGCTTGGTGCTTGCCGCATCAGATCAGCTGGAGCTCCCGGGCCCGGCGGACCGCATCGCTCCGGCGCGTCGCGGCCAGCTTGCGATGGATGCTTTTCATGTGGGTCTTGACCGTGTTGATGGAGATGTACATCTCGCTGGCGATCTCAGTGGTGTCGAGCAGGCGTGCGACGTGCCGCAGTACCTCCCGCTCGCGTTCGGTGAGTGGCTGGATCAGCAGCGCCGTGGCCTGATCGGGGAGGGCCGCCGGGGCCGGGAGCTGGGCGGGGCGTGGGGCCGGTGCGAACAGGCGCTGGTGGGCGCCGGCCAGCACGGGGTCACGTCGTAGCACCGGTTCGATCCAGCCGCGCTCGATGGCGAACGGCAGCCGTAGCTGCTCGCGCTGGGCCAGCCGCAGCGCGGAAGCAAGGGATCGATGGCCGCGCGCGCCGTCGCTGCTGCTGTAGCTGAGCTGAGCGTCAACGAGCCAGGCTTGCAGCCGCACCCGTTCGGGCGCCTGACTTTCGGTCGCCAGTACGGGCGCGAGCGCCCGTCTGTGCGTTGTGCCGGTTTCCGGCGGCCATCCATGCGTGTGCGATCGCGGTCGCCGCCTCCAGCGAGCCGTGGCCGCCGTGCTCGGCTGCGGCCAGTGCTGTCTGGATGTCGCCGGCCATGGCGTGCGCCTGCGACACGGTCAGGCTCAGCCTGTGCTCGAGCCAGGCCGGCGGGGACCACCCGGACCGTGCCCTGGCGATGATCTGCACCGCCGCTGCGGCGCGTCCCTCTGCCAGGGCAGCGCCCGCCGCTGCCAGGCAGGCCACTGTGCTGATCAGCTTGTCCGGGTTTACACCCAGGGCCGAGTCTGCCTCCTTGAGCCGTCTGTGTGTCTCGCGCAACTCGTTGCGTTCCAGGTGCACCCAGGCGAGCGCGACCAGTGCCGCGGGGTTCGGGTGCTGGGCAGGCGGCTGCTGCTGGCCGGCATGGGCCGCTGTCGCCTGAGCGGCCAGCTTCGCAGCGTGGCGCAGCTGGCCGCGCAAGGCCTCCACCAGCGCGAGATGCCCAAGACAGTGGGCTCGTTCGCGCTCCCCGCCGGAGCCGGTTGCGGCGCCCACCGCCAGATCAAGGACATGGGCTGCCTCATCGAGACGGCCCGACCCTAGGTCCGCAGCTCCGTGACCGAGAAGCACATGCGCCCGGATTCCCGGGTGCCGGGCGAGCATGTCGCCCGGGACCTTGCTGACCAGGATTTCGGCCTGGGCAGCGGCCGCCGCGGCGGCGCTGTGGTCTCCGGCGCGAAGCGAGATGGTGAGGCGGATCATCGCGGCGGCCAGCCGGCTCGCGGCCTGCTCACCATCGGGAAGGCGCTCGAGGATGCTCTCCGCAGCATTCAGTGCGGCGATAGCGGATTCCTCCCGGCCCGCGGACAGCGCGACCGCGGCGCAGACCAGGTATGGCTCTGGCTCGGTCCAGGCTTGGCCATGCGGCATGTTCTGGAACTCGTCAGCCAGGTAATGGTCATCCCGCGGCTCGGTGACTTCGCCGATTGCCAGCTCGTCGATGATCATGCTGGCGGCGAGCTGCCGGTCGCCGGCTTCGATCGCGTGCCGCACCGCCGAGAGGAGCTGGCCGTTCCGCTCGTACCACTGGGCGGCCCGCCGGTGCAGCAGGGTCACCCGGTTCGGGTGCTGATGCTTGAGCTTCAGGCGCAACACCTCACGGAGCAGTGGGTGGTAGCGGTACCGCCCGCGCCCGATCGGCTGGACAAAGGCGTTCGTGCACGCCAAGGCTGGCAGTATTGCCGCGGCCTGCCCGTCACCGGTCAGTTCGCTGGCAGCTTCGGCGCTGACATCCTCCAGGATGGACGTGCTCAGCAGCATTTCCCGGGCCTGGGGCGCCTGGGCGTTAAGGACCTCCTCGACGAGATAGCTGGTCAGCGCGCTGTCGTCGGTGATCAGCTCCTTGACGAAGAGGTCAGGGTCGGGATGGGTGCCCATGGAGATCGCCGCTAGGCGGAGGCCGGCCGCCCAGCCCTCGGTCCGCCGCGTAAGGCATTGGAGTGAGTCCGCGGGCAGCGCCTGGCCGTGCTGGGCCAGGAGCTGACCAGCTTCGCTGGTGGTGAAAGCCAGGTCGCTCGCGCGGATCTCGGCCAGCTGGCCGGCCAGCCGGTAGCGGTGCAGCGGCAGCAGCGGATCCATCCGTGAGGACACCAGCAGACGCAGGCCAGGCCCAACGTTCCGGAGCAGGAAGTCAAGTCCGGTGAACACCGCCGGGTCGGTCAGCAGATGCAGGTCATCGATCACCAGTGTGACCATCGGATCCTGGGCAGCCAGCGCCGCCGCTAGCCGAAGCAGGAACTCATGATCGACCGCCGGGCCCGGCGTGGTGGCCGGCAACGCCTCCGGAGTGGCCACACCGGACCGCCGCAGCGCCGCGATGACATAGCACCAGAAGACTCCGGGCCGGTCGTCGAACTCATCCAGGCCGACCCAGGCAACGGCCCCAGGTTCCGCCTCCGCCCACAACGCCAGGGCTATGGTCTTGCCGGCGCCGGGAGGGCCAGTGACAACGGTCAGCTGGCACCATCGCGTGCCGTCGGCGATCAGCTTGGTGATCCGCGGGCGCTGCACCGCCCAGGCCGGTATCGCGGGCGCCGTGATCTTGGCCGTCAGGATCGGCACGCCCAAAGAGACTGCTGCAGCTGCCATTCTTCGCACCGTTCCAGCTACCCGACGCAGTAGCGCCGGCGCCTACGCCACGGCCGCGGGTGCGGCTGGGGCTGGGGCCATGTCGGCGACCGAGGTGAGTGGCTTGGTGATCTGCTCCAGCGACTTGCCTGCGGCGTTGACACGCCTCCATCGTTCGGCCGGAAGATCCCCCGCAGCATCCCCCCGATGGTGGTAAGCGCGCGGCAGCCGCTCAGGCCTGCTGCTCTTGCGCGCGGGGGGAGGGAGCGGCGAGGGTTGGCTGGCCTAGTGCTCGTCTGGTTCTTCCAGGGCGGCGTCGATGTCATACTCCAGCGCGGTCGCCATATCCGGGGCGGCGGAGACGACCCGGCCGAGCCCGGCCACCGGGGCGATCACCAGCAGCACGTCGGCGATCTCGTCCTTGGTCGCGCCCGCCGCCATCGCCCGGGTGGTGCTCCATTGCAGGCAGACCGCCGATGACCCGATCGCTAATGACACCGCTACCTGCAGCAGTGCCGCGGTCTTGGCATCCAGGGCCGGTGTCTCGGCCGGGCCGAGCCCGGACCCTGCCTCGACGAGCCTTTCGTCGAAGATCGCCAGCCTGCGCAGGGTCTCCTGAAATCTCGCCGTCTGACCCATCCGGCCTCCGCTCACCATCGAGGACTAGTCCACCGCGTGCCGCGGCGAGTGCCATCCCACCGATGGGGGGAAACCGGCGTCACCCTTCCAGGAGCCCTAGCTCCCGGGATCGGGTGACCGCCCCCGTACGGGTAGTGGCGCCCAGTTTGCGGTAGATCGACTTCATCTCCGATTTGATGGTGTGCGGCGACAGGAACAACTCGGCGGCGATCTGCGGGAACGACAGGTGGGTGGGCAACAGCGGCAGGAGCCGCAGTTCGGCCGCTGTCAGCGCCGACGGGCCGACGGCGCCCGCCTTGATCGTGGCGAGCTTGGACCGCAGCTCGGCGGCCCGCTGGGGGAGGACGCCAAGGTCTGGCCTTTGCCGGAGGATGTCGTGGGTTTGCGTCAGGACGGCCGCGGCGCCCGCGGGGTCGGTGAGCGTGATGTAGCAGCGCGCCATCTCTAGCAGCGCCTGGACCGACACCACGGGCAGTGCATAGGTGAGCAGGGGCCGGAGCCGGGAGGCACGGCCCAGGTAGAGACGTCCCTGGGAGATATTCCCCTGGTGCAGCGCGGCCCGGGCCGCCCATGCGTAGACGAGGGCGCTGGTCCAGTAATCGTCGAAACGCCCGGCCTGCACGATCCCGACCGCGCGCTGGGCCAGCGACGTCACCTCTGACCAGGAGTTGCGCTGGGCGGCCACACTGCACTGCTGGGCAAGGATGAGACCAGTTAAGGGCGGGGAGCCCACGTGAACCGAGACGTCGAGAGCGCGAGCGAGGATAGGGTGCGCCCGATCGGGGTCGTCTTCCAGCAGGCTGGAAAGGCCTTCGGTGTACAGCATTGTCGCCCGGTATGGGCTCGCCGGGCTCAGCCCGTCCCAGGCGATTTGCGCATCACGCCGCATTTCGGCGACGCCATTGCGGCACAAGCATGCGCGCAGGTAGGCGAGCGTGCCTTGCATCGTGCTCCCGTCCGGGAGAATCCCAGCGGGGGTCGCACGTTCCGCGGCGGCCACCCAGCGCTCGGCCTCGCCCGCCCGGCCGAGCAGGGCAGCGAACAGCGAACCGTGCGCGGCGATCGCGCCGTAGTGCTCGGCTGCCGTGACGTCGCTGAGCCACTCCATCCAGCGCCGTACTGTCTCGACGCGACCGCTGGCCCAGACGGGCTGCTGCAGCTCCAGAATCAGCCGCGCTACCCGGTCGTAGTCCCCGGCCGCCTGGGCATGCTCGATCGCGGCCTCCGGCATGGTGTTCGCCTCGAACCACATAGCCGCCCGGAAATGGAGGTCCTGGGCCAGATCGGGCTCCCGCTGCCGGAGTTCCGCCTGCAGCAGTTCCCGGAGCAAGCGGTGGTAGCGATACCACTCGCGGCGGCGGTCGAGCGGGACCACCAGCAGGTTCCTGGCTTCAATCTGTTCGAGGACACGCCCGGATCCCTTCTCACCCAAGATCGCGTCGCAGAGCGGCCCGCACATCCGGTCCAGCACAGAGGTGCGGGTGAGGAAGGATGCTTCCGCTCCGGAGACCCGGTCGAGGAGCTCGGAGCGCAAGTAGTCGCCCATGAAGACGTCATCGCCGGTGAACGTGAAGCCGACGTCGCTGTGCGGGGTGCCGGAGTTCATGGCCAGCGCGGCGATATACAGCCCGGTTGGCCATCCCTCGGTCCGCTGCAGCAGATCGTGAAGGGCGGCCTCGTGGACCTCGGCACCCGCGCCCTTGAGCAAGTGGGCCGCATCCAGCGGTCCCATCGCGAGGTCGTCGGCGGTGACCTCAAGTATCCCGCCCTCTGCGCGCAGGCGCGCCGTCGGCAGGGGCAGTTCGGCGCGCGAAGCCAGCGCGAGCTGCCAGCCAGGAGGGAGGCGCAGCGCGAACTCGGCGATCGTGTTCAGGCATTGCCTGCTCGCTATTGCCTCGGCATGGTCGAGCAGCACAGTCACGGGAGGCTGCACCGAGGCGATGGCGGACACGAACCGGGGAACGACGCTGATGTCGGCACCCGAGGAGGCGAGCGCCGAGAATATCGCCGGGTCGACGGGCCCGATCCGGTCCAGCGCAACGGCGAGGGCGCTCAGCAGCACAACGGGATCGTTGTCTCCGTCGTCGCAGGACAGCCACGCTGCGCGCGAGCCGATCCGTTCGGCCCATTGCGCCAGAAGCGTCGTCTTGCCGTAGCCAGGTGGGGCGATCACGGTGATGACCGGCGCCTGGGTGGCGGCCAGCCGCTCGACCAGGGCCGTCCGGGCGACGATTCCCGTCCGGGCCGCAGGCGGGTGGAATTTCGATTCCGGCAGCGAGAAGCCGAGCCTCGGAGCGGCGGCCCCGTGCCCTCTGCCAGACATCACGTCAACCACCCCGGTGACCTCCGGGCCCCCCATTCGTCCAAAACGTACCCCGAAGACCAATGCAGCAGCAATGCGGCCACTACCGGCTAGAGGTCTCATCGAGACCACCAGCTAATAGGCAGACCTGGATCTACTCACAGTGCGCTCCCATAGACCTTGCGTAACCATTACTATTAATTTGCATTCCCTTTACTCAGCGTAGTGACCTGTCGCTAGGCCAGCGGTATGCCCTCAGCGCGCTTGCCCCAAGGTGATCTTGG
>CAVYPM010000010.1:0-269715 GCA_963770375.1 uncultured Actinomycetes bacterium
TGTATCAGCCGTCACAGAGGTCACGCTGGCCCGCCGCGCCTCAGGCCTGTATCGACTGGGCATCCGGGCCGGGCGGGCTAGGCCGCGTGGCGGATGGTGGCGGGGGCCGGCCGGGCCGCGTGCAGGCCGGCGACGACCTGGCGGGCCCAGCGCATGCGCTCGCAGGCCGCCTCGGGGTGGTCGCCGAACTCCTGAGCCATCCGCGCGGCGCAGCCGCGGGTGCCCAGTTCCCGCACGGCGCGGCTGATCGCCGCGGCGACCTCCTGCGCCGTGGGCTCGTCCGAGCACTGCAACCCGGAGGCGAACAGCGCCTCGCACCTCGCGTCGATGACATTCAGCCGGGTCATGGAACCCTCCGCGCCTGCTCGGTCCGGGTCAGCTGCCCGGTTCCGCGTCCTGGCCCCAGAGTCGGCCGCGGGCCGCCGCCGGGCAAGGGAAGCCCTCCCCACCGCCGCGCGCCACGGGGAGCCCGGATTCCCTGTTGACTTTGCCCCGCAAAGCGAGCTAACTTTGCAGCACAAAGTCTTTGCCGCGCAAAGTAAGCAGGAGGAGCGGCTATGAACGGAACAGACGACCCCATCCGGCCGGCGGCCGGCGACCCTGACGGCACCGGGACCGGTACCGGGCAGGGCACCGGGAACGGCGCCGGTGACCAGAACGGCGGCACGACCTTCGCCCCGCAGGAGGCGGCCAGCATCCTGGGCGACGCCACCGCGGCGGCCCGGCGGCGGTTCGAGCAGAACCCGCCGCTGCTCCACCTGCTCCGCGCGGTCGTGGTGCTGGTGGCCTTCGGCGGGCTGTGGCTCTCGGTCCGCAATCAGCACCCCTACACGGGCCCGAACCCGCTCGCGCTCGTGGTCTGCTACCTCGCCGTGGCGGTCGCCATAGCGGCCACCGCGGGTGCGATGAAGAAGGCGAACGCCGGGATCACCAGGAAGGACAAGAAGGCGATGCGGGTCGCGGCGGTCGTCATCGGGACCGCATGGATCGCCGCTTACGTGTACATGGGTGCGCTGGAGGCCGCCGGCGTCAGCCACGCGATCACCTACGGGCTCTACCCGGCCACCGGCCCGCTCATGATCGTCGGCCTGACCGCCGCGGCCTGGTCGGCGGCCAGGGAAGAGTGGCGCACGTTCGGCGCCACGCTGGCGGTCGCCATCGTGGCCATGCTGAGCGCCTACGGCGGGCCGCGTGACTCCTGGCTGTTCATGGGCATCGGCGTGGCCGCGGTGATGGCCAGCGCCGCGGTCGCCACCGTCTGGCAGCAGCGGTCGGCCGTGGTGACCCGCCGGGCATGATGGCCGCCCGATGAACGCCGAAGCGCTCGACCCAGTGATCCACGCCCCGGCGCGGCTGCGCATCGTCGCGACGCTGGCCGCGCTGCCGGACGGGGACATGCTCTCCTTCACCTACCTGCAGGACATGATCGGGCTGACCCCCGGGAACCTGATCACGCACCTGCGCAAACTCGAGGACGCGGGCTACGTCACCAGCCAGAAGGCCAGCAGCAACGGCGCTGCGCCGAAGACCACGGTGACGCTGACCCGCCAGGGCCGCGAGGCCCTCGGCACCTACACCGAGGCCCTGCGCGACCTCCTGGGCGGGCTGTAGCCATCCGGCCCGCCGCCCCCTGACCGCCTGACCACCCGGCCGGGCGGTCAGCGGCTGCCCGCCGTCAGCTGTCCCGCAGCAGCCGCCGCAGGATCTTCCCCGACGGGGACACCGGGATCGAATCGGTGAACTCCACCTCGGTGATCCGCTTATACGGCGCGACCCGCTCGGCCACGTACCCGATCAGCTCCGCCGCGGTGCCCGCACCGGCCCGGCCCCCCTCGGTGAGCACCACGAACGCCCGCGGCCGCTCCCCCGCCCGCTCGTCAGGAACCGGCACCACCGCGGCCGCGGCCACCCGCGGATGGCCGCACAGCACGGCCTCCAGCTCGGCCGGGGCAACCTGGAACCCGTTGACCTTGATGAGCTCCTTGACCCGGTCGGTGATGAACAGGTCCCCTTCGGCTGAGAACCGGGCGATGTCCCCGGTGTGCAGCCACCCCTCAGAATCGATCGTCGCCGCGGTCGCCGCCGGGTTGCCGAGGTAGCCGTCCATCACCGACGGCGTGCGGACCCAGAGCTCCCCGGTCTCCCCCGGAGCCACGTCCGCCTGCCGCTCCGGCTCGACGATCCGGGCGCGTGCCCCGGGCAGCAGCCGGCCTGACGACCCGGGCACCACCTCGGTGCCTTCCGGCCACAGCGCCAGGCCGGCGGTGACCTCGGTCATCCCGTAGCCCTGGCCGACCGGGCAGCCGATCCGCTCCGCGCAGGCCTGCTGCAGCCCGGCGTCCAGCGGCGCGGCCCCGCAGCCCAGCCACTCCAGCGACGACAGGTCGTACTCGCTCACCGCGGGGTGCCTGGCCAGCGCCGCCACGATCGGCGGCACGACCACGGTCTGGGTGATCCGGTGATCCTGCAGCGCGGCCAGGAACCCCGGCACCTCGAACCGCGGCAGCGTGACCAGCGTCGCCCCGCCGAGCAGCGCACGGCCGGCGAGCACGACCAGCCCGACCGCATGGAAGAACGGCGCGACCGCGAGGACCCGCGCGGCGGGCCCGGTGGGCATCAGGGTGAGCGACTGCACCAGGTTGGTGAGGACGGCGCGGTGGCTGAGCATGACGCCCTTGGCCCGCCCCGTCGTCCCGCTGGAGTACGGCAGCAGCGCGAGCGCCGCCGGGTCCACCGGGCCCCGGGGCGCAGTGGCGCCGTGCGCCATCAGGTCACCGAAGCCAAGGGTGCCCCGCTCCGCGTTGCGCGTCACGATTACCGGGTTACGGTTATCCGCGCCGCGGGCCGCCACCTGCTCCGCGGCCGCCCGGGCGGTGGGCAGGACCGCCGGGTCGGCGAGCAGGAACCTGGCCCCGGAGTCGGCCAGCTGGGCGGCCACCTCGCCCGGGGTGCACATCGGGTTCAGCCCGGTGACCACGCCGCCCGCGGCCATCGCGCCGAAGCACGCGACCAGCCACTCGGGCGAGTTCGGCGCGAGGATGGCGAACGTGTCGCCGGGACGCAGCCCGTTCGCCGCAAGCCCGGCGGCCACCCGCCGTACGCCGTCGGCCAGCTCGCCGTAGCTGAGCGTCCGGCCCGACGCGGCGTCGGTGACGGCCGCCTGCCCGGGCCGTTCCGCCGCGACGCCGAGCAGGGCGTCCGGCAGCGAGATGTCCGGCACCTCCGGGTCCGGCCACGCGCTGGCGATGACCGGCGTGGCGCTGGTGCCCGTGCTGATGCCCGTGCTGATGCTCATAGCGTGGCCTCCCTGGGCCGCTCGTCGCCGGCCGCAGGACCGGCCGCGGCGCTGGACGCCGGCCGCGGCGCCAGCCCCGTGAGCGTGCGGGACGGCGATCTCGCAGGCGCCGTACGCGCAGGTGACCGCCGGGTCGCTGCGGGCCCAGCCGCGGCGGACCAGCAGCCGGTGGATCTCGCAGCCCAGGCACAGGCCGAGCACGGACTCGAGCCACATCAGGGTCAGGCAGACCAGGCAGATCGACCGCGGCAGCCAGCCGCGGATGCCGCTGTTCGTGATGATCGCCATGGCCCCCGACATGGCCAGGCCCAGCGTCCAGGCGAACCGCTTGGGCCGGGCCGACACCCAGTCCGGCACGCGGCGCCCGGTGAGCAGGCCGGCCAGGGCGCCGACCGGGCTCCAGTCCAGGCCCGCGGTCACCCGGATCGCGAACTCGGCCGCGAACAGCACCGAGACGGCCTCCAGGGGCCAGTACACCTTCTGGAAGTAGGCGAAGCTGAAGGCGACGGCGCCGGCCACCATCGTGAGGCCGGCCGCGGCACGGACCTGGTGCTCGTTGACCATGGCCGGGGGGCTGATCGGGTTCGGCATGCTGCTGCCCTCCTGCAGGCGGTAGCTCAGACGGGTTCGGGCACGGCCGGCCGGCGCCCGGCCGGGTGCCAGGGGTGCCCGGCGCCGGCCGCGAGGCAGTCCGCCGTGCGGCGGCCAGCGAAGCGCTGGATGAAGCACATGAATCGGTAGACGTCGGCGAAATTGCTGGCCACGCCGACGGAGATGCGGGTGGCCGAGGGCAGCACGCCGTACTGGGCGCGCATCCCGTCCCGCAGCTCGGCCTCGGTGACCGGCTGGTCCCGGCCGAACCACGGGCGGAGCTGGCAGGCGGTCAGGCCCAGCGCGACCTCGCCCGCGCCCGGGTTGCAGAAGCAGCCGGTCCGCAGCGAGATCCCGATCTGGCCGGCCAGTTCCTCGATCAGGCGGTCGTCGATCGTGATCCCGTCCGGGTCGCGCAGCCGGAACGTGATGGTCCCGCCGCGCTGCCGGGTGCTGGCCGGCCCGAGGATCTCGGCCAGCGGCCGGCCACTGGCGTGCCGCAGGCCGGTGAGCGCGTCCAGCAGCCATCCGGTCAGGGAGTGCACGCGGTGCTGGATCGCGGCCTGGCCCACCCGCTGGATGTGCCGGAGGCCGGCCGTGACCGCGGGCAGGTTGAGGTAGTCGACGGTGCCGTCCTCGAAGGCGGCCTCGCCGGGCTCCAGGTAGTGACCGTCGCCCCGGACCGAGGCGATCGTCACCGTGCCGCCCGCGAACCACGGCCGGTCCAGCAGGGCGGCCCGGTCCCGCCGGATCAGCAGGCAGCCGGCCCCGGTCGGGTAACCGGTGATCTTGTAGAACGAGAACGCGGCGAAGTCCGGCGCGATCGCGCCGATGTCGACCGGGTTCGTCGGCGCGTAGGCCGCGGCGTCGAGCAGCACGTCCCAGCCGGCCTGGTGCGCCTCGGCGACCAGGCCGAGGTCGTGCTGCACGCCGGAGAAGTTGGACTGGGCCGGGAAGGCCAGCAGGTTGCGGGCCCCCGTGTGGCCGGCCGGCACACCGGCCCGCAGCACGCTGCTCATCGCCGCGCGGTCGATGCGGAGCTCGGGCGCGGTCACCGGCACGTAGCAGACCCGCGCGCCGCGCCGCCGGGCGAACTCACGGATGCCGTTGACCGAGTTGTGGTTGTCCACGGTGAGCGCGAACCGGCCGCCGGGCGCGAACGGGTAGGCCTCGCCGACCAGCCGCAGCGCCGCGCTGGCGTTGGCGGTGAACACGCACAGGTACTCCTCCCGCGGGGCGCGGAGGAAGTCGCAGACCGCCTGCCGGGCCTGCTCGACCAGCTGCGACGAGGCCAGCGAGGCCGGGTTATTCGAGTGCGGGTTGCCCAGCACCCGGTTGTGCAGCAGCGCGGCGTGCGCCTCGATCTGGCCGTCCGCGTGCAGCCCGCCGCCGGTGTAGTCCAGGTACACGTGGCCGGTACGGTCCAGGCGGCCGTACTCGGTCCGCCGCAGCCGGGCGAACGCGCCGTCCGGGTCGAATCCGGGATACCGGCGGAGGAATGCCGCCTCGGCCGCCGCCGCGCCGGCCAGTTCGTAGCTGGGTGCCTGAGTACTCATACCGCCATGTCCGTCCTGTTGCCCACCGCCCGCGGGGTATGGCGTTGTCCCCCGCCTGGTTGCCGAGTCATCCCCGGCCCCTGCGCCTCGGTCGCTCCCACTGTGAGCGGCCTCCGTTAGCGAGGCGCTAGCCGCACCGCTAGCGGCCCCCGTTGCTCCTCGCTGATGCGGAGCGTCCGGATTCCGCCCTGATGCGCACCGAGGCGCGGATCTTTTACCTCATCTTGACCACAATTGGGCTTGAAACCAACAACTCTGTTGGTGTCTCACCCAATATCATGGATGCCGTGACGTCAACCCCCCAGTCCGCGGCCCGGCCGCCGCAGCCGGCCGCCCGGCGAAAGGCCCCCGCCCAGCGACGGGCCGAGGTGATCGAGGCCGCCGCGGCGATCGCGGTGCGCGACGGCCTGGACAAGGTCACCGCCAAGCGGGTCGCCGCGGCCATCGGCGTGCGCGCTGGCCTGGTCGACCACTACTTCACCGCCGACCAGCTCGTCGCGGCCGCGTTCGCGCTCGCCGCGGCGGCCGAGTCAGACGAGGTCTTCGGGGAGGCCGAGGCCATCCCGGACGCACCCGGCCAGATCCGCCATCTGCTCGCCACCTGGCTGCGCCCCGACCACGACCCGCTCAGCCTGCTCTGGCTGGACGCCTGGCAGGCCAGCAGGCACCGGCCCGCGCTCCGCGACGAGGTCACGGCTCAGATGGCCAAGGACATCGACCGCCTCACCGTGATCATCCAGGGCGGCGCCGACCGCGGCGAGTTCACCACCGCGGAGCCGGCCGTCGCCGCCGGCCAGATCTTCAGCCTGGTCGACGGCCTCAGCGTGCAGGCCGCGATCCGCGGCACCATCGAGTACACCTACAGCCAGGCCCTGGTCGCCGTCGTCACCGAGACCATCCTCGGCGTCCGCCTGCTGACCTGACCGCTGCCCCGGGCCCGCTGCAGCCGCGGTAGGCGATCGTGGCGTAGTCGCGGTCGCCGTTGAAGTTGTCCTGCTGGCTCGTTCCGGTGACGAACACCAGGCCGGCCGGGCTGACCGCCACCGAGGCAGCGCCGGCCTGGTCGGCACGGTAGGCGATCGTGACGTATTCGCCGGGGGCGGTCCGGTCCTGGGGGTTGTCCAGCCAGCTGTCGCCCGGTGACGAACACGGTCTGGCCGTCCGGGCTGGTTGCCACCGCAGCGGCGTCGTCCTCGTCGTGGCCAGGGCCGTTGTAGCGGCTGACCCACAGCTGGGTGCCGGGAGCGGCTGGCGCCCCGGCCGCGTGCGGCGCGCCGGCCGCCTGCGGCGCGCTGGCTCCGGTCAGCCCTAGCGTGCCCAGCACGGCGCCCGCCGTCACGGCCGCGAACATACGTCTGCTCATGTTCCGCATCGCACTCTCCTCCCCAGGAACCACCCTGGGCGGCACAGGGCCATAAGCCACCGGAGTCCGATCATCACAATGGGGCCAGATCCCACATCGCTTAGCTAGGAAGCTAAGCGATGTGACATCGATCGGATACGGCCCGGGGCGGGTGGGGCTAGGCGCCGTTACCGGGGAGGAGGACGCAGAGGCAGGTGACGCAGCCTTCGAGCTTCTCGAACTCGCTGATGTTGACGACGACCGGGGCGAAGCCGAGGTCGGCCAGGTAGTCCGCGGTGCGCGGGGCGGAGGCGGCGATCAGGATGCGGTCGCCGCCGAGCGGGACGACGTGGCAGCCGGCCTCCTCGGTGACCGGCCGGACGGCCGGGAAGAGGCTGGCCGGGACCAGCTCGGGCAGCACCAGGAACGTGCCGTCCGGCAGCGCGGTCACCGCGGACTTCAGGTGGAGCACGCTGCGCAGCGGGACGGCGACCACGGTGCGGCCGAGCGGGGCCAGCAGTGCCCGCAGCTGGCGGATGCCCTCGCCGTTGGTCCGGCCGCCGCGGCCGGCGTACACGGTGCGGCCGGCCTGGAGCACGTCACCGCCGTCCAGGGTGCCGGGGGCCTCGATCCTGACGGTGCGCAGGCCCAGCGCCCGGACGGCTTCCCCGGCCCCTTCGACCTCGGGGCGGCGGGCCGGCGCGCCCGGGTGGGTCAGCACCGCCAGGTCGTCGCAGACCACCACGGCGTCCTCGATGAACACCGAGTCCGGGCAGTCGTCGGCCGGGGGTGCGTGCTGGACCTTCCAGCCGCTGGCGGCCAGCGCGCTGGCGTACGCCGCGTGCTGCACCAGAGCCAGGTCCAGGTCGACCGGGCGGCGGCTGATGTGAGTGACGATCCCCTCGGCCAGCCGGCTGCTCGGCTGGCGGATCAGACCCGTGCCGTTCATCGGCCCGCTCCTTACCTGGCGCTCCGTTGCGTCCAGCCGGGCGCGGTGCCCGGCCGGCTCACGCCGGGCCAGGCCGCCCGCGCCCCTTCCCGGAGAACATAACCCGCGCCGGGCGGCCCCGGCCGGGCCGGTCCGGGCCGGAGCCAGGCGGAACGGGACCCGGGTCAGCCCAGCTGGCCCAGCCACTCCGGCAGCCGGGCCAGCCGCGGGGCCAGGCCGTCAAACCAGCGCTCGGCGTCCACGGTGCCGCTATGCGGCTGCCGGAACAGCCGGACCGCGCTGGCCAGGTCGTCGAGATACCAGCGGGCCCGGTACAGGGTCAGCACGGAGGGGTCAAACGCCCGGCCAGCCACCTCGTGATACCGGTCCGCGCCCTCCCCTGTCTCGCCGATGATCAGCGAGAGGTCGCGTTCCGGCGGGGCCAGGCCGACCGTGTCCCAGTCGATCAGCAGCAGGCTCCCGCCCGCGGACAGCAGGTTGGCCGGGTGCGGCTCGCCGTGCGTAATGACCGGCTCGACGGCCCGGGCTGCCGCGGTGGCCCCGGCCAGCCGGCCGAACGCCGCGGCGAGCCAGGCCAGGTCCGTGGCGTGGGCCAGCAGCAGGCCGTGCGCACCCGCGGCGAACGGCCCGCCGTCCCAGGCGCGGCCTGGCTCCTGCAGGAACGCGTCCAGGTCCGGCCAGCCCGAGATCTGGAGCACGTGGCGCGGTGCCCGGTCCCGCACCTGCGGCGTGGCCCGGTGCAGCGCCGCGATCAGGTCCAGCACCGCGTTGCGCAGATCGTCCGGGTACGGGCCGAACGCGAAGGAATGCCCGTCCACGAACGGGTAGACCGAGACCGCGTACCGGTCGCCGAGGCGGTGCAGCAGTTCGCCGTCCCGGGCGGCCACCGGGGCCAGCACGAAGTCCAGCCCCGCGGCATCGCGGAGCGCGGCGGCCGTCGCCAGGGCCAGGCCGAGCCCGCCGAACACCGTCTCCCGGTCGCCGCCCAGCCAGTCCTTGCCGTCGAGATCGTCGACGGTGACGAACCAGGGCCGGCCGTCGTCGCAGTCCAGCCTCCAGTGGTGGCTGCCGCCGCCCTCCGGAACGTAGGCCAGCCCCGTCCCGCGCAGGCCCCACCCACCTGCGAGCGCACTGACCACGTCCCCCCGCGCCAGATCAACGGGCGGGCTCCGCATACTTCGTGAGGCTAAGCCGTAGGCGACCCGAGCGCGACTCAGTTTGCTGTTTGACCCGCGGCGGCCGGGGTTGACCGGCAGGAAGCGGCGGGCATACCGTCTCTATCGTAAATGGAAGTTACCTATAGATTCCTGGTGGTGGCGGCCGTGCCCGAACCTCACGCGGCGTGGGCGGCCCGGTGACGGCCGGCCAGGACGCCGTCCGGCTGTCCCGGGTGACCAGGCTGTTCGACGGCCTGGCCGCGGTCAGCAACGTCAGCCTGGAGATCGCCCGCGGCGAGACCGTGTGGCTGCGCGGCTGGAACGGCTCGGGCAAGACCACGCTGCTGCGGCTGGTCGCCACGGCCATCTCGCCCACCTTCGGCGGCGGTACCGTGCTCGGCTTCGACCTGCAGGCCGGCCGGGCCGCTATCCGGGCCCGCAGCGACCTGCTCAGCCACGACACCCGGCTGTACGCCGACCTGACCGCGGCCGAGAACCTGCGCTTCGCCTGCCGCCTGTACGGCCTCGACCCGCGCCGGGCAGAGCCCGCGCTGGAGCAGGTCGGGCTCCAGGACGTGGCCGCGGTCCGCACGGCCAGCTTCTCCCAGGGCATGCGCCAGCGGCTGGCCCTGGCCCGCTGCCTGATGCGCGCCCCGGCGCTGATCCTGCTCGACGAGCCCTACGCCGGGCTGGACAGCGAGGCCCGGATCGTGGTCGACGACCTGCTCACGATGGCCCGGGCCACCGGCCAGACGGTGATCGTGGCCAGCCACGAGGCCCCGCCCGCGCGCCTGGTGGACCGCGCGGTCACCATGGACGGCGGCCAGCTGGCCGCCCCGCCGCTCAGCACGCCCGCGGCCACGGCCGCCGCCCGGGCGGTCGCGCCGTCATGAGCCTGCGGGTCGCCCAGGCGATCGCCGCCAAGGACCTGCGGACCGAGCTCCGCAGCCGGTCCACGGTGAGCACGGTCCTGCCGTTCGCGGTCACCATGCTGCTCGCGTTCGGCTTCGCGCTCGGGCCGGACCAGCTGCTGCTCAGCCAGGTCGCGGCCGGGCTGCTGTGGCTCGCCGCGCTGTTCGCCTCGGTCGAGCTCTGCCACCGGTCGTACCAGGCCGAAGCGGCCAACGGCGCACTGGAGGGCCTGCTGCTCTCCCCGGCCGACAAGGGCGCGGTGTTCCTGGGCAAGGCCGCGGCCGCGTTCATTCAGCTGATCATCCTGCTGCTGGTCACCGCCGGCCTGGTCGTCGTCCTGTTCGGGCTGCCGGTCGGCCGCGCGCCGGGCCTGCTGCTGCTGACCGCCGTGCTCGGCGTGGCCGGGCTGAGCACGCTGGGCAGCCTGCTCGGCCTGCTCGCGGTGCGCAGCCGCAGCCGCCAGGCGGCCCTGCCGCTCCTCGTCCTCCCCCTGGTCAGCCCGGTGATCATCGCGGCCACCAAGGCGACCGCGACGCTGGCGCAGGGCAGCACCGACGGGGTCGGCGGGTGGCTGAGCCTGCTGGTCGCGTTCGACGCGGCCTTCCTCGCGGCCGGTTACCTCGTCTTCGGCCACCTGCTCGAAGACTGACCGGCCCGCCCGGCAGGGCCCCAGCCATTGACATCCCCGCCCGGGCAGGACCATCCTGTTCTAAAGGAAATATTCATTGGTGATAGAAGGTAACTGACATGGCGCCTTCGCCCGATTCCAGCAGCAGTACCGGCGATCGCAGGACGACCAGGTGGCGGTCCCCGCTGACGATGCCACGCAGCGGCAGGTGGGCGATGGCGCTCGCGTTCAGCGTGGCCAGCGCGCTCGCCGCGATGGCGGTGACCGCCGTGGTGGGCGGCACCCCGCAGGCCAGCGCCAGGAACGCGGCCGCCGCCGCGAACCCAGCCCCGGCGGCCGCGGCCCGCCTGGTCAGCCAGGGCAAGCACACGTTCCGCTTCGACACCTTCAACGACCAGGCCTTCTGGGGCGGTGTCCTGCACCTGAACCAGGCCATCGCCGGCAAGAAGAACGGCGGCGTGGGCCCCGGCGTCAGCCCCAAGACCGCCCTCGCGGTCGGCCTGAAGGTCGACGTGGACGCCCTGCCCGCGTCCGTCAAGCAGGCCCTCAAGGAGGGCAAGGTCAACCTGAACGACCCGGCCACCACGCTGGCCCTGCTGAAGCTCAACGCCGTGGTCGGCGTCAAGGGCGTGTTCGGCAAGGGCGGCAAGCTGACCTCGGTCGGCATCGAGTGCGCCCTGTGCCACTCGACCGTGGACAACTCCTTCGCCCCCGGCATCGGCCACCGCCTGGACGGCTGGGCCAACCGTGACCTGAACGTCGGCGCGATCATCGGCCTGGCCCCGAATCTGCAGCCGGTCGCGAACCTGCTGCACACCAACGTGGCCACGGTGCACAAGGTGCTCAACGCCTGGGGTCCCGGCAAGTTCGACGCCGAGCTGTTCCTGGACGGCAAGGCCTTCCAGCCCAGCGGCCGCTCCGGCGCCACGCTGATCCCGCCCGCGTTCGGCCTGGCCGGCGTCAACCTGCACACCTGGACCGGCTGGGGCTCGATCCCGTACTGGAACGCGTTCGTCGCGGTGCTGGAGATGCACGGGCAGGGTGACTTCTTCGACCCGCGCCTGGACAACGCCGCGCAGTTCCCGATCGCCGCGGAGAACCACTTCGGCCACATCCGGGTCAAGCACGACCTGGTCACGCCGAAGCTGCCCGGCCTGCAGGCCTACGAGCTGTCGCTGAAGGCGCCCAAGCCACCCAAGGGCTCGTTCAACGCCAGGATGGCCGCCGCGGGCAAGAGGCTGTTCAACGGCCAGGCCGAGTGCTCGACCTGCCACGTGCCGCCGATCTTCACCGAGCCCGGCGAGAACCTGCACACCGGGCAGCAGATCGGCATCGACAACTTCGAGGCCAACCGCTCGCCGACGCACATGTACCGGACCGCCCCGCTGGCCGGCCTGTGGACCCACACCAAGGGCGGCTTCTACCACGACGGCCGGTTCAGGACGCTGCTCGCCGTGGTGAAGCACTACAACAGCTTCTTCCACCTGCACCTGACCAAGACCCAGATGAACGACCTGGTGCAGTACCTGCGCTCGATCTAGGCGGAGAGGGCGGAGAGGTCCGATGAGATACCTGTACCGGCTGCTCACCCTGGCCGGCAGCATCAGGGCCCAGCGGGTGCTGGGCGCCGCGACGCTCGCCGGGCTGGTCGCGACGGTGGCGATCGGGCTGTTCGTGGTCCCGCCGGACGCGACCCAGGGCGACGTGCAGCGCCTGATGTACGTGCACGTCCCGGCCGCCTGGGTGACGTTCTTCGCCTTCGGGATCGTGTTCCTGGCCAGCTGCGCCTACCTGAAGACCGGGCACATCCGGTGGGACCGGATTGCCGCGGCGTCGGCCGAGATCGGCGTGCAGTTCTGCGCGCTGACGATCCTGCTCGGCTCGCTGTGGGGCCGGCCGGTGTGGGGCACCTGGTGGACCTGGGACCCGCGGCTGACCACCACGGCCGTCCTGCTGCTGATCTACATCGGCTACCTGTCACTGCGCCGGGTGGCCGACAGCCCGGCCCGGCGGGCCAAGTGGTCCGCCGTGGTCGGGGTGGTCGGCTTCATCGACGTGCCGATCGTGCACATGTCCGTGGTCTGGTGGCGGTCGCTGCACCAGCAGGCCACCGTGCTGCGCCTGGGCGCGCCGACCATCGCGGGCAGCATGCTGGCCACGCTGCTCCTCGGGTTCGTCACGTTCTCGCTGGCCTACGGCTACCTGATGGCCGTCCGGCTGCGGGTCGGACGGCTCGAGGACCGCGCCGCTACGCCCGTTTCCCAGCCGTCTGTGCCGCGGGCCCGTGCCCCGCGGCCCGTGACGGCCGGCCCGCAGGCCGCCGGTCCGCCAGCCGGCGGCCTGCCCGCCGGGCTTTCCGCCGAACCCGACCCTGCCCCTGCGACCTCTGCGAGCGAGAGCCATGCATGACGTCGGATACGTGGCCGTCGGCTACACCGCCACGCTGGTCACGCTGGCCGGTTACCGCTGGCGCCTGGCCGTGCGGACCCGCCGCGCCCGGCAGTATGTCTCCGCGGTGGCCAGGCGCGCCCGCGACGGGCGGCGCCAGCCGTGAGCCAGGAGCTTCTGCAGCTTCCGGGTACTCATGACGAAGGTGCACGCACCCGCAGGTGGCGTGGGCCCCGCTTCCGGGTGGCGGCCTGCCTGGCGATCGTCGTAGCCGCCCTGGCCTGGATCGCGGTCCGCGGGCTGACCGGCAACTTCGTGTACTACCTGACCCCGGCCGACGTGGTCGCGCACCACAAGGCCCAGGTCGGCCAGCGGGTCCGGCTCGGCGGCTACGTCGTGCCGGGCAGCGTGCACCGGGACGGGGGCGTGCTCACGTTCACGGTGACCGACTACACCGACTCGATGCGGGTCACCGACACCGGCCCGGTGCCTGAGCTGTTCAAGGCGGGCCAGGGCGTGGTGCTCGAGGGCGCGCTCGGCGCCGACGGCCGGTTCCACGCCGACAACCTGCTGATCCAGCACAACGGCGACTACACCCCGCCGAAACCTGGGCAGTCCCCGCCGCACCGGGCTGACCTCTCCACCGGGGGCTGACCCATGAGCCAGCTTGGCAGCTACCTGCTGCTGTTCGGGCTCGTGGTGGCCGGCTTCGGCCTGGTGGCCGCCGCCGTAGGGGCGAAGACCGGCCGGCCCGGGCTGGTCGAGGCCGCCCGGCGGGTCGCGTTCGGCCTGGTCGCGGTCGTGGCCGCGGCCAACGTCACGATGCTGGTCGCGCTGCTGACCAACGACTTCGCGCTCCGCTACGTGGCGGAGAACTCCGCGCGCGAGACCCCGGTGTTCTTCAAGGCCCTGTCGCTGTGGGCCGCGGATGACGGCTCGCTGCTGCTGTGGAACCTGATCCTGGCCGGCTATCTCGCCGCGGTGGCGATCCGGTTCCGGCGCGACGACCGGCCGTCCACGTTCCCGTACGCCATGGGCGTGCTGTACGCGGTGCAGGTGTTCTACCTGGTCCTGATCAACGGCCCGGCCCGGCCGTTCGCCAGCCTGGCCAGTCCCCCGGCCGACGGGCGCGGCCCGGCGCCGCTGCTGCAGAACCACCCGCTGATGGCGGTGCACCCGCCGTTCCTGTACCTCGGGTTCATCGGCTTCACCGTGCCGTTCGCGTTCGGCATCGCGTCGCTGCTCGCCGGGCAAGGATCGGACCAGTGGGTCTCGCTGATCCGCCGGTGGACGCTGGTGGTCTGGTGCTTCCTGACCATCGGGCTGCTGCTGGGCGCGCTGTGGTCGTACTCCGTGCTCGGCTGGGGCGGCTACTGGGCCTGGGACCCGGTGGAGAACGTCGCGCTGCTGCCGTGGCTGATGTCCACCGCGTTCCTGCACTCGGTCCTGCTGCAGGAGCGCCGCGGCATGGCCAGGCTGTGGAACATCGCCCTGGTCATCGGGGCGTTCGCGCTGATGACCTTCGGCACGTTCCTGACCCGCGGCAACGTGCTGTCCTCGGTGCACGCGTTCGCGCAGACCTCGGTCGGCCCGGCCTACCTGGCCTTCCTGGCCCTGGTCCTGCTGACCGGGTTCGGCCTGGTCGCCTGGCGGCTGCCCACGCTGCGCTCGCCGGCCACGCTGACCTCGGCGGTGTCGCGGGAAGGCGCGTTCGTCGCCAACAACATGCTGCTGCTGGCGGCCACCGCGATCATCCTGCTGGGCACCGTGTTCCCGCTGATCGTCGAGGCGGTGACCGGGCAGCAGGTGACCGTCGGCGGCCCGTACTTCCGCAGCTCGATCACGCCGGTCTTCCTGCTGATCCTGCTGCTGGCCGGGACCGCGCCGCTGCTGCCCTGGCGGGCCACCAGCCGGGCGCGGGCGCTGCGCCGGCTGCGGATACCGGCTGCCGCGGCCGCCGCCGTCATGATCGCCACCGCGGCAGCGGGCGTGACCTCGGTTTACGCGGTCGCCGGGTTCGGCCTGGCCGCGCTGGTGCTGGTGACCAACGGCCAGGAGATCAGCATCGGCGTGTCTGCTGGGCGGCACGGCGGCCGCGGCGCGGTCCGCGCGCTGCTGCGGTCCCGGCGGCGGCACGCGGGCCTGGTCGTGCACCTGGGCCTGGCCCTGGTCGCGGCCGGGATCACCGCGTCGTCGACGCTCGGCCAGCAGTCCCAGGTCACGCTGACGACCGGGCAGGCCGCGGTGTTCGGCGGCCAGGTGCTGCGCTACCAGGGCCTGCGCACCGACCAGCAGCCGCAGCGCATCGTGCTGACCGCGACCGTGTCGGTCACGAACCCGGGCGGCGCCCCGGCGGGCACGCTGGCCCCGCGGATGAACCTCTACCCGGCAGCGGCCGAGCCGATCGGCACGCCGTCGATCCACCGCGGCGTGGTGTGGGACCTGTACGCGTCGGTGATCTCGCTGCAGAACGACGGCGGCTCGGCCACCTTCCGCTTCTACCGCAACCCCGGCGTGAACTGGCTGTGGGCCGGCGGGCTGGTGATGGCGCTCGGCGGCATCGCGGCGGCCTGGCCACCGCGGCGCCGGCGGGACGGCCAGGGCCGGGACCGGGGCGCCCGGGTGCCGTCGCCGCGGGCTGCCGCTGAAGCGGGTGCCCGGTGACGGCCCGGGTCACGCGCCGGCGCGCGCGGCTGCTGGCTGTCGTGGCGGCGGGCGTTGCGGTGGTGGTCGCGCTGCTGGCCACCGGTCTGGGCAAGGACCCGTCGGCGGTGGCCTCCCCGCTGGTCGGCAAGATGGCACCGAACTTCACGCTGCCCCAGCTGGACGGGCCGCCGGTGACGCTGTCGAAGCTGCGCGGGCAGGTCGTGGTGATCAACTTCTGGGCCTCGTGGTGCACCGAGTGCCAGACCGAGCAGGCCGCGCTGAACCAGACCTGGCAGCAGTTCCAGGACTCCGGCGTGGTCGTGCTCGGCATCAACTTCGAGGACAGTTCCGGGGCCGCACGTGACTACGTGCGCAGCGACAGCGTGACCTACCCGGTGGTGGAGGACGCCGCCTCGCGCACCGCGCTGAGCTACGGCCTGCGCGGGGTCCCCGAGACGTTCGTGGTCAACCGGTCCGGGCGCATCGTCAACCGCGTCATCGGCCCGGTGGACACCGCCGCGCTCAGCAACGAGATCAGCGCGATGCTGCCGGGATCCCAGTGAGCGCGGCGGGCCTGGGCACGGGCAGGCGGGCCCGGTCCGGGGTGCGGGCGGGCCGGGCTCGCGGCCCCGGGCTGATCGTGCTGCTCGCGCTGGCCGCGGCGCTGGCCACGCTGGCCGTGGTGGCCGTGACCGGGAAGGCGCCGGCCAGCCAGGCGCAGCAGGTCCAGCAGATCGCCGCGGGCCTGCACTGCCCGATCTGCAAGGACCTGTCGGTCGCCGACTCGCCGGCCCCGCTGGCTCAGCAGATGCGCCAGCAGATCGCGCAGAAGCTCCGCGCGGGCGAGTCCCCGGACCAGATCCGGGCCGGTTTCGTGGCCGCCTACGGCGATTCGGTGCTGATGTCGCCGCCCCGGCGCGGGCTGGCCGGGACCGCGTACTTCCTGCCCGCCCTGGTGCTGCTGGCGGGGCTGATCGCAGCAGGGGCGCTGCTCCGCCGCTGGCTGCGCACGCCCCGGGCCGACCCGGCCGCCGCGGACAGCGGGCCACCGCTGTCCGCGGCCCAGCGCCGGGCGGTGGCCCGGGCGGTGGCCCGGCTGCGCGAGGAGGAACCCGGATGACGATCGTGCTCCTCGTTGCGGGTCTGGCCTTCGCCGTCGGGCTGCTGGTGCTGCGCCCGTTCGCGGTGGCCGGCCCGGCAGGGCCCGCCGTGCGGCCGGCCGGCCGGGTGCCCGGCCCGGCCGACGACCAGCGCCGTGAGCTGCTGCGCCAGCTCCGCGATCTGGATGACGACCTGGCCGCGGGCAAGCTGTCCGGCGACGATCACGAGCGGCTGCGCCGCCCGGTCGAGCGGGCCGCCGCCGCGGTGCTGACCAGCGCCGCGAAAGCCAGCACCGCGAAGGGCACCACCAGGGAGCCGGCCGGGGCCGTGGCTGTCGCCGCGCCGGCCGTCCCGCCCCCGGACTCCGGCGGCGCCAGAGCAATGGGGCGCTGGCGCCGCCGGAGCGCCATCCTGCTGATCGTCGCCGGGGCCGCGGCCGGCGTCACGGTCCTGCTGGAGCACGCGGTGACCCCGCGTACCGCGGGGGAAACGATCTCCGGCACCGCGGTGGACGGCGCGGGCGGCGGCACGTCTGGCCCAGCCAACCACGCTGGCACGGGCAGCCAGGTGGGCATGGCCAGCCAAGGCAACCCGATCAACAGCGCGGGCGGGCCGGCCAGTCCCGCCCCGGGCGCGTCGCCGAGCCGCAAGCCGCCCACCCGCCAGCAGCTGATGGCCGTGGCCGAGGCCGAGGCCGTCGTGAAGCAGAACCCGAAGAGCGTCACCGCGCACCTGGCCCTGGCCAGCGCCTACGTCTCCGCGGGCGCCAGCCAGCTGGCCGCGGTCGAGTGGCTGGCCGTGACCCAGCTCGACCCGGGCAACACCGAGGCCAGCACCGACCTGGCCCTGCTGGCCTTCGAGGTCGGCCGGGCCAGGCAGGCCAGGACAATGGTCGACCGGGCGCTGGCCACCAACCCGAAGTACCCGGAAGGGCTGTACGTGCGCGGCCTGATCGACCTGATGGGGCTGCGGCAGCCGGCCGCCGCGGTGCGGGACCTGAACGCCTACCTGGCCGCGGCGCCCTACGGGTCGCACCGCACGGACGCGGTCACGCTGATCGCGCTGGCCCAGGCACAGGGTCACCCGTGACCGGGCCCATCCCCAGCGGGCCCATCCCCAGCGGCTGCTCAGCTGCCTGTCGGTTACCGCCGCGCACGCCTCGCTGGACGTGCTGGAACGGCTGTCCTACCCGCGCGGCGAGCTGGCCGGCCGCCTGACGGCGCTGCGCGCCAGCAGCGGAGCGAGCGCCGTCGCGGTGCTGTCGACCTGCCAGCGCACCGAGGTGTACGCCAGCTGGCCGTATTCCATAAATCAGGATGCGCTGCTGACGGCGCTGGCCAGGGACCGTGGCCTGCCGCCTGCCGTGCTGCGGCCGGTGGTGCGGGGCTACGCGGGCGAGGCGGCGGCCCGGCACCTGCTGCGGGTTGCCAGCGGCCTGGAGTCGTTCGTGCTCGGCGAGACCGAGATCGCCGGGCAGGTGCGTGCGGCGGCCAGCATCAGCCAGTCGGCCGGCCGCGGCGACGCCGTGCTCGGCCGGCTGATGGACGCGGCGATCCGGGCGTCGCGGAAGCGGCACCGGGAGACCTCGCTGACCGCGGCCACCCGGTCGGTCGCCAGCGTGGCCGTGGACGCGGTGACCAGGGCCGGCGGCGGCTCGATCGCCGGCCAGCGGCTGCTGGTCGTCGGCGCGGGCCAGGTCGCCGCGATCGTGGTGGCCAGGGCCGCCGCGCAGCAGGCCGCGGTGACGGTGTGCAACCGCACCCGGCGGCACGCGGACCGGCTCGCGGCCGCCGGGGCAGCCGTGGCCGACCTCGGTGACCTGGCCGCCTGCCTGGCCGCCAGCGACATCGCGGTGCTGGCCACCGGGGCGCCGGAGCCGCTGGTCACCGCCGGCCTGCTGCGGTCCGTGCGGTCTGCGCGGCCGGGCGGCGCCCGGCCGCTGACGCTCGTGGACCTGTCGATGCCGCGCAACGTCGACCCGGCGGTCCGGGCGCTGCCCGGGGTGCGGCTGATCGACCTGGCCGACCTGCGATCCGCCGGGCTGGCCGGCGCCGGCGGGCTGGCCCACGACCTGGCCGCCGCGGAGGAGATCATCGAGGACGAGCTGCAGCGGTACCTGCGCTGGCTGGCGGGCCGCCCGGCCGCCACGGCGGTGCGCCGGATGCGCGGCGGCGCCGAGGAGGCCGCCCGCCAGGAGCTGGACCGGGCTGCGGGCGAACTGCCGGCCGAGGTCCGTCCCGCCGTGGAGCGGCTGCTGCTGCGGACCGTGCACCGTCTCGTGCACCAGCCCACGCTGGAACTGCGCGCCGCGGCCGAGGCCGGCGACGGCGACCTGGTCCGCGTGCTGGCCAGCCTGTTCGACGCGGCCCCGCCGGACGCTGGCCGTCTGGAGGGGGCGGGCCGCCTGGAGGGGGCGGGCCTAGCTGGCGGTGAGCCGGACGCAGCAGGCGGGCAGCGCCGTGCGCCGTTCGACGTGCAGCGACCGGACGTGGGAGCCGCGGAGCAGGCCGGCCACGAAGGCCTCGTTCATCCCGCAGACAAGCTCGCGGTGTGACGCGGACAGCTCGGCGAAGATGCAGTTGCGCAGCGTCCACTCGCCGGAGTCCTGCACCCGCGGCTCGTAGCCGAGCTGGGTGAGCTGGCGCTCAACGGCGTCGGTCCGGCCGCGCTTGGTCCGCGCCAGCCGCCGGATTTCCTCGCCGAGCTGCTCGCCGACCCCGGCCGCGACCTCCTGCAGGGCGGCCGCACCGTCGCCGTTGAGCGGGCCGGACGACAGCGCGGTGGCCATCATCGAGGCGGCCAGCGCGTAGCGGGTCTGCGGGATGACCACCGAGAAGGAGCGGTCCGACACCGAGTAGAGCTTGGCCGGGCGGCCGGCCCCGGCCCGGCCCGGCCGGACAGCCGCCGGTACTCCACGGCCAGCAGCCCGGCGTCGGCCATCCGGTCCAGGTGGAAGGCGGCCAGCCGGGCGGTGATGCCGGCGTGCTGCGCGGCCTCCTCGCGGCCCACCGGCTCGCCGCGGTCCCTGAGGTAGAGATACAGCCGCTGACGCAGCGGCTCAGCCAGCAGCGCGACCGCCAGAAGATCTTCAGCGGCGTCCATCCGGCCCCCTGTCAGCGCCAACCCAGCGTCCAGCGCAGGTCAACTGGTCCCGCCGTCAGGGTATAACCCAATCCCGGGAGCCAGTTCCGGCGTGCCTGTGGGTCAGGGCCTGGTCAGGCCCCGGCCAGCTCGCTGCGCAGCAGGTCCATCAGCAGCCCGTCGTGGAACGTGCCGTCCGGCCCGCGCTCGTACTGGCGCATCACCCCGACCGGGCGGAACCCCACCGCGGCGTAGCAGCGGATCGCCTGCTCGTTGGCGGCCGCCGGGTCGATCGTGATCCGGTGGTGGCCGCGCGAGCGCAGCAGCCAGCCCGCCAGCAGGGCGATCGCCTGGCGGCCCGCGCCCTGGCCCTGGAAGCCGCCGCTGAGGTAGATGTCGATGCCCGCGTGCCGGTACATCGGGTCGTCTTCCTCGTGGTACTGGATGCCGCCCGCGACCTGACCGCCGATCTCGATCACCAGGAGCGCGCCGGAGCCGTCGCCGGCCAGGTCCGCCTCGATGGCGGTCTCGCCGTCCGGCTCGCCCCACCAGCGGGCCACCGACGGCTCGGCCAGGATCGCCCGCAGCCGCGCGGCGTCGCCGGGCTGCCCCGGGCGGATCCGCAGCCGGCCAGCCGTGAGCACCGGCCGGGCCGCGGGCGCGGGCCCGACCTGGGCGTCGCTGCCCGGCCCCGGCTGGTCCCCCGCTGCGGTCATCTGGCGTCCCCCGTTGCCCGGTTTCATCACGATTTGGCGCACGCCGCGTCTCGCTCACGCTAGTCCCTGGACGCCAGCCGGAGCACGTTTACCATTAGCCACAGAAACTAAGCGGCGGTTCATTGCAGCCGGCCCGAGCACCAGCGAGGATGACCGTTATGACCGCTGCTCCCATGCCCGACATCCTGTCGGTCTACGCCTCGACCCAGCCGGACAAGCCGGCTGTCATCGACGACCGGCCCGGCGCGGATGTTCTTCACGTGGACGTACGCCGAGCTGGAGGCGCAGTCCAACCGGCTGGCCAACACGCTGGCCTCGCTGGGCGTGGGCAGCGGCGACAAGCTGATCTGGTGCGGGCCCAACTCGCCGCAGGTCGTCGCGGTCGTCAACGCGACCAGGAAGCTCGGCGCGGTCGCGGTGCCGCTGAACTACCGGCTGACCCCCGAGGAAGCCGCCTACATCGTCACCCACTCGGACGCGTGCGCGGCGTACGTGGACGCGGAGTACGCGCACCTGATCCCGGCGCCAGGGGGCAGCCTGCGCCATGTGCTGGTGCACAGCGGCCCCGCCGCCGACGGCGCCCTCGGCGAGGACCTCGTGGCCCAGGCCTCCGCCGAGCCGCCGGCCAAGGAGTCCGAGGAACCCGGCGCGACGATGATCTACACATCGGGGACGACCGGCAAGCCCAAGGGCGCCTACCGCCGGGCCACCGACCAGAACACGGCCATCGCGCTGATCAGCAAGATCGGCTACACCCCGGACGACGTGTACCTGACCTCGGGCCCGCTCTACCACAGCGGCCCGCTGGCCTTCATGAGCGTCGGCCTGCTGCTCGGCCAGACGGTCATCATCCAGCGGAAGTTCGAGCCCGAGGACTGGCTGCGGCTGGTCGACAAGTACAAGGTCAGCTCGACCTTCTCCGCCCCGCCGCTGGTCCGGCTCGTGTGCGCGCAGCCCGCCGAGGTCAAGGCCCGCTACGACCGGTCGTCCATGCGGATCATGCTGGCCAACGCGGCGCCGTGGAGCTTCGCGCTCAAGCAGGCCTACGTGGCCGACTTCCCGCCCGAGTCGCTCTGGGAGATCTACGGCTCGACCGAGCTCGGGGTCAACTGCGTGCTCGAGCCCAAGGACCAGCTCCGCAAGCCAGGCTCGTGCGGCCTGCCCGCGCCCGGCCAGGAGATCCGCCTGCTCGACCCCGAAGGCAACGAGGTCACCGGCACCGGCCCGGAGAACTCCGGCGAGCTGTACGTCCGCTCGGCCGGTGTCTTCCACGAGTACTACAAGCAGCCCGACAGCTACGCGGCCACCATGCACGGCGACTTCCACACCGTCGGCGACATCGCCTACCGCGACGACGAGGGCTACTACTACATCTGCGACCGCAAGAACGACATGATCATCTCCGGCGGTATGAACATCTACCCGGCCGAGCTCGAGGCCGCGCTGGAGCAGCATCCGGGCATTTTCGACGTGGCCGTGTTCGGCATCCCGTCCGAGGAGTGGGGCGAGCAGGTGCACGCCGCCGTGGTCCCGGCGCCGGGCGTGACCCTTACCGAAGCCGACGTCATCGCCTACGCCCGCGAGCACCTGGCCAACTACAAGATCCCGCGCTCGGTGTCGTTCATCGACGAGCTTCCCCGCACCGGCTCGGGCAAGCTCCTCAAGCGCCAGCTCCGCGCCCCGTTCTGGGCCTGCCGCACCACCCAGGTCGGCTAGGCGTCCTCACGGCCCGGGGGCCCGGGGGTAGGCGCAGATCACGCTGGTGAAGGTGGGGCCGGCCGGGCGACGACGATGACCGCCGCCCGGCGGGGTCGTGTGCTGGTCCTCATGGTGCCGCTCCCAGAAATGGCCGGTGCCAGCTCAGCACCATTCCGTCATTCTGTCCACGGGTCGCGGGGGCCGGGCGGCGATGGCGTCGAGCGTGAGGTCGGTGGTGGTGAGGTAGGCCGCGGCCTGGCTCAGCCGGATCCGGGACAGGAGCTGGATCGGCGGCTCGCCCGCGGCCGCGCGGAACCGGGTGGCGAACGCGGTGCGGGACAGGCCCGTTTCGCGGGCCAGAGCGGGCAGGGTCCAGGGCCGGGCCGGGTCCTCGCGGAGCAGGGCGATGGCGCGGGCGATCAGCGGGTCGGCCAGCGGCGCCGGGCGGAGCAGGCCGGCCTGGGCGGCGCCGGTCAGGTAGGCCCGCAGCGCCTGGGTCAGGAACACGTCGGCCAGCCGGGCGAAGATGGCCTGGGCGCCGGGCGCCGGGGCGTCGGCTTCCTGCCGGGCCAGCGCGAAGACCGGGCCGATCCAGGCGGAGAGCAGGGCCGCCCGGGGCGACATGGTCACGACCGGCGGCAGCAGCGCCAGCACGGTGCCCGGGTCCGCGCCCGGCGCCGGGTCTGCGAGCGTGAACCCGCCGCACAGCAGCCGGGTGCGGGCCCCGCCGCCGCCGCAGACCAGCCGGGCGTCGGCGTCCAGCGGGTGATCGGCGATCAGCTGGTCCAGGCCGGTCACCGGGGAGTCCAGGGCGTCGCTCACCGTGTGCCGCTCGCCGCCGGGCAGGATGGCCAGGTCGCCGGGCCCGAGCCACACCGGTTCCGAGCCGGCGCAGCCGCAGCCAGCAGCCGCCCTCGAGGACGACGTGGAACTTGGCCACCCCGGCGCCCTCGACCTCGAAGCCCCAGGGCGCGCCCAGGTCCGACAGGCAGTACACGCTGCTGCGGGTGGACAGCGCGGACAGCAGCGCGGTGACCTCGGTGTCGGGGGCGGTGCGGTTCAGCAGCTTCATGACGTGCCATCCGGGCCGGCGGCCGTGAACGACCGGACAACAGGATTGTCCTGCCGAACATAGCCAGCCGGATCGCGGTCACGCAATGCTGACTGCCCGGCGGGACCGTCCCGGCCCGCGTTTGACCTGGTCAGCGGCAGAACGGAGACAGCCATGGCAACGTTCCTGGTCACCTATCACGACGGCGGCCCGATGCCCGAGTCGGCCGCCGCGCGGGAGCAGATGATGGCCGCGTTCCAGGCCTGGGCGGCCAGCGTGGGCGACGCCATGATCGACCCCGGCGCCCCGCTCGGGCCCCGCCGGACCGTCACCGGCAGCGGCGTCTCCGACACGCCCGCCGACGCCACCCTGGGCGGGTACACGCTGCTGAGCGCGGACTCGCTGGACGACGCAGTCAAGGCCGTCGAGGGTCACCCGTTCGTCAGCCGCGGCGGCACGCTCCAGGTCAGCCAGGTCGTCGCGCCGTAGCTCAGTCGGTCCACGGGTCGCGGGGCGGCAGGCCCAGCTCGACCCGGATCCGGTCGCGCTCGGCGCGCCAGGGCGAGGATGTGATCATCGCCGGGCTCGGTCTCCAACTGACGACGCCCGGCGGATCTTCGGCGACTGGAAGGAGCCCCGGCCCTATATCCGGATCGTGCCCCAGCCCAGCTGACCGGTCCGGTCAGGCCGGCCTGCCTCAGGCCTCTCGGTCGACTACACCGAGCGGGCGGTCATGGCCTGCTCGCCGGGGTTGATGCCGAACGAGATGATGCGGGTCGGCCGGATGCGCACGATGGTGTCCTCGAAGGCGTCGCCGAACGCCTTGCCGCCCTCCGTGCTGACCTCGGCCGTGCCGCGGATCTCGATCATGCGCGGCTGCCAGGGCGGCTGGACGTCGTCCACCACGATGCTGGCCCGGCCGGTGCGCTGCACGTCCCGCAGCTTCTTGGTCTGGCTCATCCGCATCCCGCCCACGTCGATCGCGTCGTGATCCGGGTCGTAGCGGAACGAGGTGGGCACCACGTGCGGCTGCCCGTCGGCGCCGACGGTGGCAATCCGGCCCAGCCGCTGGCTGGCCAGGTACTCGAGCTCTGAATCCGTGAAGACGCTCATGCCCCGCTAACCGGGGTCCGGGCCGGCCCATTCCGCCGGGCCTGGACGGGACCGGCCCGGAGCCGGCAGGATTGGACGGCGATGCCTGCCCCGGTGCTGCTGTCGGTGAACGTGGGCCTGCCGCGTGACGTTCCGTGGCAGGGCCGGACCGTGCACACCGGCGTGTGGAAGTACGCCGTGGACGGGCCCGCCATGGTGCGGCGGCTGAATATCGACGGTGACGGCCAGGGCGACCTTGCCGGGCACGGCGGCGAGCAGCGCGCCGTGATGGTCTACCAGATCGGGTCGTACCGGCACTGGGAGCAGCATTTCGGCCGCGACGACTTCAGCTACGGCCAGTTCGGCGAGAACCTGACCGTCGACGGCCTGGCCGACGACGAGGTCTGCATCGGGGACCGGTACCGCATCGGCGAAGCCGAGTTCGAGGTCAGCCAGCCGCGGGTCACCTGCTACCGCGTCGGACTGCGGATGGGCCAGCCGGAACTGCCCGCGCTGCTGGTCAGCCACCACCGCCCCGGGTTCTACATGCGGGTCATCACCGAGGGCCGCATCCGGGCCGGGGACCCGATCGTCAAGACCAGGACCGGCCCCGGCGCGCTGAGTGTGGCGGACACCGACGCGCTGCTGTACCTCCCCGGCAAGGATCCCGCGACGCTGCGCCGCGCGCTGGGGATCCCGGCGCTGAGCCCGGGCTGGCAGGGCTCGTTCCGCGACCTGCTGGCCGCCGCCGACGGGGCCAGCACCGCCAAGGCGGCCAGTACCGGCACCGCCGCCGGCGCCAAACCCGCCTGGCCCGGGTTCCGCGCCCTCCGTGTCCAGCAGGTCGTGGCCGAGACCGCTGCGGTGACCTCGATCTACCTGACCGCCGCCGGCGGGGAACCGCTCCCGCCGGCCCGGCCCGGGCAGTACCTGGCCCTGCGGGTCACCGGCGCGGGCCAGCCCGCCCCGGTACGCAGCTACTCGCTGTCCGCGGAAACGAAGGGCGGCACCTACCGGATCAGCGTGAAGCACGAGCCGCACGGCGCCGTCAGCGGCTACCTGAACACGGCCCTGCAACTGGGTGCGACCCTGGAGGCGGCCGCGCCCCGCGGCGAGTTCGTCCTCGACGGCGGGACCGGCCCTGTCCTGCTGATCTCCGCCGGCATTGGCATCACACCCGTCCTGGCCATGCTGCACGAACTGTCCGCTTCCGCCCGCAACCGCGAGGTGTGGTGGATCCACAGCGCCCGCGGGCCGCGGGACGACCCGCTGGCCGCCGAGGCGCACGCGCTGCTCGCCCCGCTGCCGCGGGCCCGCGAGCACATCTTCTACAGCTCCGCGGGCGGCCGGCTCAGCAAGGAGAAGATCCTCGCCCTCGGTTTGCCGCCCGGCGCCACCGCTTATATCTGCGGACCGACCGGGTTCATGTCGGATATGGAGTACGCACTGACGGCCGCGGGCCTTGACCCAGGGCGGATCCGCACCGAGCTGTTCGGCTCCCTGCCGCCCAGCACGCCGGGCATCACCAGCCAGGTCAGCAGGCCACCGCACCAGCCGGACGGCCCGCCCGGCACCGGCCCGCTGGTCACGTTCGCGCGCAGCGGCCTGTCGGTGCCGTTCGACGCGGCCCGCGGCAGCGTGCTCGATCTCGCTGACGCCTGCGACGTCCCGGTCCGCTGGAGCTGCCGGACCGGCGTATGCCAGACCTGCGTGACCCCGCTGCTGTCCGGGGAGATCAGCTACCAGCCCGACCCGCTGGAGGACCCGCCCGGCGGCCAGGTGCTGATCTGCTGCGCCCAGCCGCGCACCGACATCGTCCTGGACCTGTAAGGCCGGGCCTGGCGGCCAGGGGAAATGCCCCGGAGCGTGGCCCCGGGCGGCCCGCGGGGCTAAGGCTGGGCCGGCGGCGCATGCGGCCCGCCCCCGGACGGGCTGAGGTCCTCCGGCGCGGTCCTGGTCAGCGCGACGACCCCGGCGGCCATGACCCCGAAGGCCACGACGGCGATAACCGTGTCGACCGGGCTGCCGGTGAAGCGCTCGCCGAACAGCCAGACGCTCAGCACGATGGCGGCCAGCGGGTCGACGATGGCCAGCAGCGGCTGGGACACGCTCAGCGGGCCGACGTGCAGCGCGGCCTGCTGCAGCACGGTGCCGACCGCGGTCGCGGCGGCGAACGCGTACACCGGCCAGCTGGTGAGCATCGCCACCGGGCCGGACACGGTCAGCGTCTCGGTCGCGGTCTTCAGGAACACTGCCTCCATGGCCCAGGTCATCGCGGCGGCCGCGGCCAGCACGGCGGCCCGGCGCACCGGCGGCCCGTGCAAGCCCAGCAGCGCCAGGCCGGCGATGATCCCGCCGAACACCACCCCGGCGGTCAGCCATTGCGCGGCCTGCGGGGCGGGCTGGCCGCCGGTCGGCTCGGCGGCGGCCAGGAACACCGCGAGCGCCCCCGCGACGGTCAGCACCGAGGCCCAGGCGGCCGGGCGGACGTGCTGGTGGATCCACACCCGGCGCAGCACCATCACGAAGATCAGCTCGGTGATCAGCAGCGGCTGGACGACCGACAGCGGCCCGTTGTTCAGCGCCCCGGCCTGCAGAATGTACGAGCCAACCCCGGCGGCGGCGCCGAGCAGCCACATCGGCTGCCGGATCAGGTAGCGCGCCAGCCGGACGCCCGTCACCCCGGGCGGCGAGGCGACGCTGGCCAGGTGCTGGGTCATCAGGTTGACCGCGTTGGACAGCGCGGCGCCCAGGGCGAGCACGACGGCGAGGATCATGGCTGGCCCCCGTGCCGCGGTATTCGGGCGGGCAGCACGGCCGGCCCCGGCTCAGCCGGCCCAGCGGACGGTGATCTGGCCCGCGGCGCCGGGCAGCGGCAGGGACTCCGCCTCGGCCAGGACCGCGTCGCGCTCGGCCGGCGACAGCGGCCGCCAGGTCTGGACGCTCAGCACGGTGCCGGCGCGCCGCCAGGTCCCGGTGATCTCGCCGCCGACCAGCAGGGCACCGGGCCAGACCCGCGAGGTCCACAGCTCGGCCCGCTGGCCCTCGTCCGGAACCAGCAGCTCGCGGGCGGCGCCGTGGTACAGCCAGTAGGCGTCGCCGCTGGGCAGCAGACGCGCGGGCGCGGGCGCCGCGGGCGCGGCCAGGAACCCGGCCTCGTCCGCGGCGAGGATCCACGCCTCGCCGACCGGGGTCTGCACCGGGAGAAGCTCGCCGCCGAGCTCCGCGAACACCTGATCGCCGCGCGGGCCGATCCCGGCCCACCGGCCGAACGCCCCGGCCGTGACCGGGCCGTAGATGTGCAGATACCGGCGGGCGAGTTCGAGGCGGGCGTCACGCGTACTGGTCGCGGGCCGCGGCACGGTCCAGATGTCCGGGCGGCGCGCGCCGTCCCACCGGATCAGCACGGTGCCGGTGGCCGCCGCGTAGCCGAACTTGTTCGGGTGCATGCCGAGCGCGCGGCCGGCGTCGTTGGCGCTGGCCCGCTGGCCGCCGAGATGCTCGTGCAGCCGGGCCGCCAGGTCCTCGGCCCGCCGCCGCCCCTTGCCGTCCTCGGGCAGCAGCGCAACGGTGAACACCGCGACGTCCTGCGCGGGCACCACGAACACGCTGTAATGCGGTCCCCACACCTGGACCAGCGCGGGGTGCTCCCAGTCGGACGGCTGCGTTCCGGCCACCCGGGCGTGGATCGACAGCAGCGCGGCCCGGGGCATGCTGTCCTGGAGCCCGGCCCACGCGGCCTGCCGCAGCGAGGCCGCGCCGTGCGGCAGCCGCTCGGTGAGCCCGCAGGCCCGCTGCCGGAAGGCCAGGATCTGATCCCGCGTCAGGGCGAGCCTGGTCCTGGTCACAACCCATCCCTACCAGATGGGCCCGTCACGGTCAGGCCAGCGCGGCCGCGTCGCGGGAACGCGACTCGGGCATTCGGCGCAATCTTCCGGAAGCGGCTCTTCGGGCAGCAGGCGTCAGTACCGTGGTTTGCGGCTGATGTGGCGCCTGGTGGCTGCGGCGCGGCCGGCGGCCGGGAAGGAGAGTGGGCCGATGGGGGCTCCGCGCTCCGTCCGGCGCGGGCCGCCTGCGCGCCGGCGATGGCTGCGCGCCGCCCCGCTGGCCGCCCTGGCCGTGGCCGTCTCGCTGCTCGTGCCGTCGGCCGGGCGGGCCGTTCCCGGCGGCCGGGCCACGCTGGTCTCCTCCTCGGCGGCGCTGGCCGGCAACCCGGCCGAGGAACTCGCCAAGCTGGAGGCGCAGGCCGCGAAGCTGTCCCGGCTGTACCGCGGTGACCTGGCGCTGCTGGACGACGCCGAGAACGCCGCCAAGGTCACCCTGGGCCAGGTGGTCCGCCTGCAGGGCAAGCTGGACCAGGCCCGCCAGGAGGTGGCCCGGCTGGCCGCGGCCAGCTACATGGACGGCGTGCAGGACCCAACGATGGTCATCCTGGGCGGCGGTGACGCACAGCGGCTTCTCGACCAGGCCGGGACGCTGGAGTACCTGGCCGAGCAGCGGACCGCACGGGAGGATTCGCTGGCCAAGCTGATCGAGGCCGGCCAGCGGGCCCAGCAGGCCACCGAGGCCCGGATCACGGACCTGCGCACCCTGATCAGCGACCTGACCGGCCAGCGGCACAAGGTCGCCGCGCTGATCGCGAAGTTCGTGCCGGAGTCACCGGTCATCGGGGACAGCATCACCCCCCGCATGCGCACGGTGAAGGACGAGGTCGACCGCCGGTTCGGCCCGTTCGTGGACATCGGCTGCTACCGGGCCGAAAGCAGCGGCGAGCATCCCCTCGGCCGGGCCTGCGACTTCATGCTGAGCACCGGCGGGGTGCTGCCCACCACGGAGAAGGTGGCGCTGGGTTACGAGCTGGCCTCCTGGGCCCAGGCGCACGCGTCCCAGCTCGGCATCATGTACATCATCTACCGGCAGAAGATCTGGGACATCCGGATGGCCTCGGCGGGCTGGGTGCCGATGGAGGACCGCGGCAGCATCACCGCGAACCACTTCGACCACGTGCACATCTCGGTGTTCTAGTCCAGCCGGGTTCTGGGCCAGCCGGCCAACGCCGCGGGCCGGGGCCCGCGCGATCATGGGCAGCATGACTGCGCGCATCTACCGTGACCAGTGGGGCATCCCGCACGTGCGGGCGGCGTCGACGCCGGACCTCTTCGCCGCCCAGGGCTACGCGCACGCCAGCGACCGGCTGTGGCAGATGGACGCCAGCCGCAGGCAGATGCAGGGCCGGTGGGCCGAATGGGCCGGCCCCGCGGGCGCCGAGGCCGACAAACTCGCCCGCCGCCTTGGCGCCAGCAGCACGAGCATCAGGGATTACGGTGCCCTGGGCGCGGAGGCCAGGGCCATGGTGGACGCCTACGCGGCCGGCGTGAACGCGTTCATCGCGGCCGGCCCGCTGCCCATGGAATACGGCCTGCTCGGCGAGACGCCGGAACCGTGGCAGGGCTGGCACTGCATCGCCGCGATGCGGCAGCGGGGCTACCTGATGGGCTCGCTGTGGTTCAAGCTCTGGCGGGCCAGTGCCGCCGCCGTGCTGGATCCGGCCGACCTGGTCAAGCTGCGTTACGACGACGGCGGCGCGGACCGCCTGCTGATCCCGCCGGGCGCCGACGCCCAGCGGTGGCTGGCCAGCCTGGCGGACCTGCGGGCGCCGCTCGAGGCGCTGGCCCGGCTGCGCCCGGCCGACGCGACCGGCGGCGGCAGCAACAACTGGGCGGTGGCCCCGGGCCGGACCACGACGGGCCGGGCGCTGCTCGCCGGGGACCCGCACCGCGCGTTCGAGCTGCCCGGCATGTACGCGCAGATGCACCTGGGCTGCGACGAGTTCGACGCGATCGGCTTCACCGTGCCCGGCGTCCCCGGGTTCCCGCACTTCGGGCACAACGAGCACGTGGCCTGGGGCGTCACCCACGCCATGGCCGACATCCACGACCTGTACGTCGAGCAGTTCGACCCGGCCGACCCGTCGCGCTACCTCCACCGGGGGGAATGGCTGACCGCCGCGACCCGGACCGAGGAAATCGCGGTCCGCGGCGGCCCGCCGGTCAGCGTGGACATCACCGAGACCAGCCACGGCCCGGTGATCGCCGGGGACCCCGCCCGCGGCGCCGCCCTGACCCTGAAGTCCGTGCAGTTCGCGGAGACCGACCGCTCGCTCGACTGCCTGATCCCGATGCTCCGCGCGGGATCGTGCGACGAGCTTTTCCTGGCCGTCCGCGGCTGGGGGCTGATCGACCACAACCTGGTCGCGGCCGACACCGGCGGCCACATCGGCCACCTGGTCCGGGCCGTGGTCCCGCGCCGCCCGGCGGTCAACGGCTGGCTGCCGGTGCCGGGGTGGACCGGCGAGTACGAGTGGGACGGCATGATCCCCGCGGACCGCATGCCCCGGGCCGACGACCCGGAGCGCGGGTTCCTCGTCACCGCGAACAACCGCGTGGTCACGACCGTCCCCGGCACCGGCGACTACTTCTGCACCGACGCCCACCCGCCGGGCCGGGCCCGGCGGATCGAGGACCTGCTGGCCGGGCCGGGGCCGGTGGCCCCGTCGGACATGACGGCGATCCACGCCGACGACGCCAGCGAGCCCGCCCGGCTGTTCCAGTCCGCGCTGGCCGGGGTGACTCCGCCCAGCGCCCCGGCCCGCGCGGTCGCGGACCTGATCGCGGGCTGGGACCTGCGCCTGTCCCCGGGCTCCGCCGCGGCCGCCTGCTACACGAAGCTGCGCTGGGCCCTGGCCCGGCTGGTCGCCAGCCGATCGGGCCTGGCGGCGACCGCGGGCAGCGAGCTGATGCGGCTGCCGCCGGGGACCTCCGCGGCCGATCAGGTCTGGTGGATGCTGCCGGCCCTGCTGCGGTCCGGTGACACCAGCCTGACCGGCGGGGCCACCTGGGCCGGGCTGCTCGCCGAGGCGCTGACCGAGGTGGCGGGCGGGGATCCCGGCGCCGTCTGGGGCGACCTGCACCGGGCGGAGCTGGCCCACCCGCTGGCCCCGTTCTTCCCGGCGGCGGCCGCGGCCCTCAGCCCGGGCGGCGCCCGGCTGGGCGGCGACAACGACACCGTCTGGGCGAACGGCTGCCGCGCCGGGTCGGGCACCGCGGCCGTCTACGGCGCGGTCGCCCGGTACGTGTTCGACGTCGGCAACTGGGACGCCTGCCAGTGGATCGTGCTGGCCGGCGCGTCCGGCGACCCGGCCAGCCCGCACTACCTGGACCAGCACGAGGCCTGGTCGCGCTGCGAGCTCATCCCGATGCTCTGGGACTGGGACGTGATCGCCGCCGGGCCCGGCCCGCTGGTGCTGGACCTGGACCCGGCGGCGGGCGGCCAGACGCAGCGGTAAGGCCCATAGGCCGGCTGGCGGGGACCACAAGTTCCCCGGAAATGGGACCTTCGGCCTTGACCCGGGGTTATGCGCGAGTGATGGTATGAGCATCAGTAAGGAGGCAGGGAGGACCCCGGAGGACGCGGGGATGCGGGTTTCGACCCCGTACACCACGCAATCTGGATCCGCGAGAAGCCGGATTGGGGTCCCCCTGCCTTATTCATGCGTTCGCTCCTGGCGGCCCGGGCGCCGGTAAACTCCGGACGGTGCGCGTTCCCTACCAGAAACTTGTCCGCGACCGGATCCCCGAGATCGTCCAGTCGCACGGGGCGCACCCCGTCACCCGGGTCCTGGACAAGGAGAACTACCGCCAGGCCCTGCTGGCCAAGCTGCTGGAGGAAGCCCACGAGGCGGTCGCCGCCCACCCGGCCGAGCTTCCCGGCGAGCTGGCCGACGTCCTGGACGTGGTGCGGGCCCTGGCCGCGGTTCACGGCCTGACCTGGGATCAGCTGCTGGACATCGCCGCCGCCAAGCGCATCGCGAACGGCGCGTTCCGCCAGCGCCTCTTCCTCGAGTACATCGACCAGCCCGACGCGCCGCCGGGCACCGTCCCGCCGCCCAGCGCCTAGCCGGCCCTGGCCGGCCGGGGCCGGATGATGGAGGCCAGCAGGTCGCCCTCTTTCGCGGCCAGGCTGCCCAGGCCAAACGACAGCACGCCCGCGACCGGCGCGACGATCTCCTGCACGTCGTCACCGAAGATGTCCTCGAGCCGCCCGAGCCGGGCGCCGGCGGCGACCCGCGCCCCGACCGCGACCTCGGGGAACCACAGCCCGGCCCGGTCGCTCAGCAGGTCGGCGCCGTCCTCGAAGAGCGGCAGCCGCGGCCGGGTCTCTGCGGCCCCCGGCAGGATCCCGGCCAGCGCCGCGACCCGCCGCAGCCCGTCCCGCTGCACGTCCGCCTCGGCCTGCGTCCAGCGGCCCAGGCCGCCGATCTCGACCAGCGCGGCCGGGATCCCGGCCCTGGCGGCCTCGGTGACGGTGGACCCGTCGAGGTGGCTGACGATCAGCCGCGCCACGTCGAAGCAGTCCGCCATGTCCTGCGCCCGGTCGTTGACCGCGGTGTCCGGGCCCGGGCTGATGCTGGTGAACGAGTCGAGCACCTCGGGCAGGTCGCCGCAGTGGCAGTCGACGTAGTAGCCGGCCACCGACAGCAGGTTCTCCCACAGCCAGGCGGCCAGCCGCTCGGTCGGGCCGCCGTCCGGGTTGCCGGGGAACGTCCGGTTCAGGTTCCGCCCGTCCAGGGGGTTCACGAACGCGGAGCGCCGCTCGAACGCAACCGGGCTGGCCTGCAGGCAGGCCACCACCGTTCCCCGCACCGAGTCCGGATCAAGATCACGCACGAAATCGCGTACTCCTATAATCGGGACATACTCCCCGCCGTGGATGCCTGCGGTAATGGCCAGCACCGGGCCCGGCTCACGGCCGTGGGTGATCGCGACCGGCAGGGACACGGTGCCCGCCGCCCCGAGGTCTACCTCGCACCGGCCGCGCACCTGCGACCCGGCCTGCGCGGTCAGCCCGCCCACCGTGTAATCGGGAACGCCGGTCATCACGCCTCCCTGCTTGCCGCGCTCGCCGCCGTGCCGCCCGCCGGCAGGCTGTGCACTTCTGTGCCCGGCGGGAGGAACCGCGCCGGGTTCATGAAGCTGACGTCGGTGCCGGTCTGGCCGTCCGCGAGCAGGTCGGCGGCCACCGCGCCGAGCGAGGACGCCATCTTGAACCCGTGCCCGGAGAAGCCGACCGCGACGACCACCCCGTCCATGCCGGGCACGGGCCCCAGCAGGCCGGTCTCGTCGGGGGTGTAACCGTCCGCGCACACGACCGCGCGGACCGGCCGCGGCACCAGCGCGGGCAGGAACTCCCCCACCCACGCCTGCACGGTGTCCAGGTGCCGCGGGTCATAGGTGTACGGCCGGCCGGTGGACTGCGCCTCGTCCAGGTAGATGCTCGCCGCCACCTTGACCGTCCAGCCGTCGGTGCTGGGGAAGCCGTAGAACCGGGCGTCCCGCGAGCTGCGGATGAACGTCTGCTCGGGTGTGCGCCGCAGCAGTCCGGGGTCGGCGACCGGGAACCAGGTCAGGACCTGCGGCAGCACGGCCAGGTGGGTGCCCAGGGCGGCGCATACGGGCCCGGCGCCGGTCCCGGTCGCGATCAGCACCTTCGGCGCGCGGACCTCCTCCTGGCCGGTCCTGACCCGCCAGCGCTCGCCGTCGCGGTCCAGGCCGGTGACCTGGCGGCTGCCGAGGAACTGCGCGCCGTGGCTTCTGGCCACCTGGATCGCGGAGAAGACCGCGCGCTCGCTGCGGACGAACCCGCCCTCGGGGTCGAAGAGAACGAGGTCGCTGTCCCTGATGGCGTGCTGAGGCAGCCGTTGCCGTGCTTCGTCGCCGGACGCGACCTCGAAGCTGAGCCCGCGTTCGCGCCCCGCCCGGAGCAGCGCCGCATGATCGGGATGATCATGGTCGGTGATCGTCACCACGCCGGTGACCTCGAGGAGCTGGGTGCCGCTGGCCGCCTCCAGCTCCCGCCACAGGTCGCGGCCGCGCTGCAGCAGGGGCGTGTAGTGGCCGCCCTCGGCGTAGACCATGCGGAACACCCGCGTCTCGCCGGCGTACGCGGAGAACGGCCCCGGGACCGGGAACCGGTCGATGGCCACGACACGCAGCCCGCGGGCCGCCAGCTGCCAGGCCGCCATGCTCCCGACCGAGCCCGCCCCGACGATCATGGCATCGGCATCCACGACAGTCACAGCGCGCCCACCAGCCCCTTACCTCACTGATCACATCAGCAGCACCGTAACTGGCCGGTCCGGCGGGTGCTACGGGAGGGAGGGCGGCCGGCCGCCGGCGATAGTCGTGGCGATGGCCTCGCGGACGTAGCTGGCGAGCACGCCGGGGTCGGCGCGGTCCGGCCAGTGGAAGGTCTCGCTGGGGGTGAAGACCACCTGGCCGGTATCCGGGCTCACCGGCTTGCCGGGCCCGGCGGCGATCGACAGCATGCCCGCGCCGCCGCAGTCCTCCGCGTTCCACGGCATCAGGTGCAGGTGGTACGTCATGCCGTCCAGTTCGCCCTCGACGACTCCGTACTGGGCCGGCCGCCGGTACCACGGGATCTCCTGCCGGTCCCGGTACCGCCCGCCGAGCAGGGCCGCGGTCTGCTGCAGCAGCTGGTTGCCGGCCGCGCGGTCGGCCGGGGTGCCCAGGGCCTTGATGCTGAGCCGGACCATCACCACGACGATTCCGAGCACGAACGCGCCGCCGACCAGGGCGAGGAACACCTCCACCGCTGCCTCCGCCTGCCGCCTGCCCGCCTGGAGCCGCCCGCCGAGCGGGCATTCGCGGTTATGGTACGGGGATGGAGGGGTCCGCGGCCGGTCCGCCGGCCGCTGGGATACAGGGGTTCCCGGTCGCCTTAACGAGCTTTGTCGGCCGGGCCGGGGCGCTGCGCGAGGCCGGTGACCTGCTGGCGGAGTACCGGCTGGTCACCGTGACCGGGCCGGGCGGGGTGGGCAAGACCCGGCTGGCCGGCGAGGTGGCCCGGCAGGTCGCGGACCGGTTCGCGGACGGGGCCTGGCTGGTGGAGCTGGCCGCGGTACCGGACCCGGCGCAGGTGCCTTCCGCGATGGCGGCCGCGCTCGGGGTGCGGCCGCCGCCGGGGGTACTCGGCGACGGAGGCGCTAACCCGGGTGCTGGCCCGGCGCCAGCTGCTCGTCGTGCTGGACAACTGCGAGCACGTGATCGGCGCGGCCGCCGCGCTGTGCGGTGAGCTGCTGCGGGCCTGTGATGATCTGCGGATCCTGGCCACCAGCCGGGAGGCGCTGCGGATCGCGGGCGAGGCGGTGTACCGGCTGACGCCGCTGCCGGTGCCGGATCCCGAGGCTGGGGACGCCGACGCCGGCGCGGAGGCGGTGGCGCTGTTTGCCGACCGGGCCCGGGCGGCTGACGCGGGGTTCGCGCTGACCGGGGCGAACCGCGGTGACGTGGCCCGGCTGGTGGGCCGTCTGGACGGGATGCCGCTGGCCATCGAACTGGCCGCGGCCCGGGTGGCGGCGCTGGGGCTGGCCCCGCTGCTGGGTGAGCTGGATGACCGGCTGGCGCTGCTCGCGGGCGGCGACCGGCTGGCGGCCGGGCGGCACCGGTCGCTGGCCGCCGCCGCGGAGTGGAGCTACCGGCTGCTGGACGAGACCGAGCAGCGGGTCTTCCGCTGGCTGTCGGTGTTCCCGGCGCCGTTCACGCTGGCGGCCGCCGAGGCGGTGGCCGGCCAGGACGCGGCCCCGGCGGTCCTGCACCTGGTGGAATGCTCGCTGCTGATCCCGCCCCAGCCCGGCCCGGACGGCCGGCTGCGCTACAGCATGCAGCAGGTCCTGCGCAGCTACGGCCTGGGCCAGCTGGCCGAGACCGGCGAGCAGGCGCCCGCGGAGGCAGCCCTGGCCCGGCATGCCCTGCAGATAGCCGAGGAAGCCGCCGCCGGGCTGTGGACCATCGACGGCGAAGCGGCCGCGGCCCAGTGGCTGGACGCCGAAGACGCCACCACGGCAGCGGTGCTGACCTGGGCGGCCGAACATGACCTGGATACCGCGCTGCGACTGGCCGCCGCCCTGGGTCAGTGGTGGGAGCTGCGCGGCCGGCTGGTCAGCAAGCTCGGCCTGCTGTCTGCCCTGGCCGGCCGCGCCGAACCCGGCAGTTCCGGATGGCGCGGCCTGCAGTGGTGGATCGCCCTGATCAATAGGACAGTCTCGGCGATCCGAACAGGCTGATGGAGCACTGCGCCGAGGTCGTGGCGGTGATCGGGGATCAGGAGCCATCCCGGACGCTGGTCGATTGCCTGACCGATCAGGCGTTCGCCCTATCCAATCTCGGCCGGATACCGGAGGCGTACGAATTCGCCCGCCGATCGCTGGCTATGTCCCGCGAGCTTGGCTACCCGCTGGGCGAACTTTATTCACTGACAAATCTGATCATCGCCGCCGTTGCAGGACGGCGACCCGGAGGGTGCCCTGCGGTTCGCCCAGCAGGCGGAACAGGTTCAGGGGATCCCCGGGTTCGCCGTCAGGCTGCGCAGCTACCTGATGTTTGCGGTGCTGATGGAGGCCGGTGACCTGACTGCCGCCGAGCGGGTAGGCGCGGCCACGCTGGCCAGCGCCCGGGCGGTGGGCGACCTGTCGACCGTCATGTCCCTGCTGACCTTTCTGGTGACCCTGGAAACGCGGCTCGGCCGCCCCGCTGACGCGGCTGCGCACCTGCGCGAGGCAACTCACCTCATGCTGCGCACGGATATCCGGTTCGAGATGATCAACGTTCTCTGTGGGTGCGGGGAACTGTGCGCGGCCACCGGGCGGTTCGCCGACGCCATAACAGCATGGGCCGCCCACGATGCAGTCCTACTGCAACGTGGGCAACCGTCCACGGGCACGAACCCGCGCCGAGAAGATCTCCTGCGCCAGAAGACGCCTTGCGCAAGGCCAGACGGGCCCTGGACCCCGACCGGATCCGCCGGGCCGAAGAACGCGGCGCGGCGATGAACCCGGCCACCGCCGCCGAGTACGTCCTGATGCTGACCGCCCCCGACCCAGCCGCCCTCGGACGGGGCAGGCGATGCCGGGGAACCTCAGCGCCCGGGAACGCGAACTGGTCACCCTGGTCGCGCAGGGCCGCACCGACGCGGAGATCGCGGCTCAGCTGTACATCAGCATCCGCACGGTCCGCTCGCACCTGGACCGGATCCGGGACAAGACCGGCTGCCGCCGCCGCGCCGACCTGACCCGCCTGGCCCTCAGCACCGGCCTGCTCTAGCCGCCTGTGGGTAGTCCTACCCCGCCGCGGGCGCCGCGCGGAAAGGGGTAATCCGCCCGCTGCCGAACCCCCGGTGACCTGCGCGAACCTGTCGGTGCAAGGCCGGAACGGCCGGCCTGCAGAGCACCTGGAGACACGATGTCCGCACTGATTTCCCGTCGCCCCCACTCCCCCGTCGCCGCGCGCGTGCGCCGGTTCGCCGCGGTCCTGGCCGCGGCCGGCGCCGGCCTGCTGGCCTGGATCGCCGCCGTCCCGGCGGCCTCCGCGGCGGGCCCGCTCCCGTTCGGCGAAGGTGCCACCGTCCCGCCCGGCCCGCGTCGCACTCCGTGATCCGCGTCGTCCAGGGCGGCGGCATGCCCGGCTGGCAGATCGCCGCGATCGCGGTGGCCGCCGCCCTGGTCGCCGCCGCGGCCGCGGTGTTCCTTGACCGCGCCTGGTCCAGCCACCGCCCCGCCCGCGCCGCCTGATGCCCGCCCCCGCCCGCAGCACTGGCCGGGCCCGGACCATCGGAGGTCCGGGCCCGGCTGGTGCCTGCCCGCCGTCAGCCGGCCGGCGCCCCGAGCCTGGTGTTGCGGAAGAGATAAACGCCGACCGTGACCCCGCTGATAACGGTGGCCTCGCCGCTGACAAGGACCCGCGCCGTGCTGGTTTCGCCGGTGACCATGAAGTAATAGCCCGCGTGCTCGAGCCGCCAGCCGAGCTTTTCTATCTCGCCCAGGATGGCGGCCGAACTCGCCACGGACCGCTGGCTGTCCGTGCTGCCGAACCCGGCGCTCCCGGTGTGCGCGCCGACCTGCAGCTGGATCTCGAAGAAGGCCTGGCCCGCCTCCATCGCCGCGGTCGCCGCCCCCAGCGGCGAAGCCAGCCACTGCGCCCGCTGACGTTCCTCCGCCGCCAGCCGGGCCTGCTCGGCCCGCTGCGCCTCCGCCTGGGCCTCCGCCGCCTCCCGCTCCCGCCGCGCGGCTTCCCTTTCCTCGCTGCTTTTGAACACGCCATTCCCCGTTCGCCGCCGTCACGACGGAGCGTACCGAGAATATGGCCCGCCGCCGGCCCGGAAATGGCCGGCGTCAGCGGCCGGTGGTGCCGTCGATCTGCTCCCTGATGATGTCCGCGTGACCGGCGTGCCGGGCGGTCTCGCTGGTCATGTGGGCCAGGACCCAGCGCAGCGTGTGCCGGTTGCCCTCGACCGGGATGACGAAGCGCGCGTCCGGGTGACCGGCGGCCCGGATGGCACGGTCGCTGTCCTCTATCGCGGCCCGGTAGTCCAGGAGGACGTCGGCGGCGGCCCGGCCGGCCGGGACGGTCATGCCGTGCTCGCTGTCCGGGTCCCAGGCGCCGCCGGCGAGGTGGTGGCCGAACCAGTACCGCTCCGCCTCGGTCAGGTGCTGGATGAGACCGAGGATGGACGTGCCGCTGCCGACCAGGACGCGGCGCAACTGCTCGCCGGACAGCCCGTCGGCCTTCTTCAGCACGCAGTGCCGGGCGAACGAGAGGAACGCCAGGGCGGTGCCGAGCTCGCCCGAGTCGTCCCGTGGCACTGGCTCCCGCTGCGTCTCCGCCATGGCGTCACCGTAACCCCGGTGATCCCCGGCCTGCGATCATGCTCGGATGACCGATGATGTTGCGGCCGGCCGGGAGGCCCGGGCCGGGCAGGTGGCGCTGATTACCGGGGGCTCGGCCGGGCTGGGGCTGGAGATCGCGATGGCGCTGGCGCGGGCGGGCACGGACGTGGTGCTGGCCAGCCGGTCGGCGGAGCGCTGCCAGGAGGCGGCCGCCCAGGTGTCCGCGCAGACCGGGCGGCGGGCCGACGGGTTCGCCTGCGACGTCACCGACGAAGCGGGCGTGGACGGCCTCGTGGACCGGGTGCTCGGCCGGCACGGGCGGCTGGACGTGCTGGTCACCAGCGCCGGGATCCAGGCCCGCGGCACGATCGACGAACTCGACGTGGCCACGCTGCGGGCCTGCCTGGACACCAACGTCGTGGGGACGTGGCTGGCCTGCCGGGCCGCGGCCCGGCCCATGCGCGCCGCCGGGTACGGGCGGATCGTGACGCTGGCCAGCGCGCTGGGCCTGGTGGGCGCGGCGGCCAGGACCGGCTACACGGCCAGCAAGGGCGCGGTCGTCCAGCTCACCCGCAGCCTCGCCGTCGAGCTGGCCGGGACCGGGATCACCGTCAATTCCCTGGCCCCCGGGCCGTTCCGCACGCCCCTCAACGAGGGCATGGAGCACGACCCGCAGTTCCAGCGGTTCCTGGGCAGCGAGATCCCGCTGCACCGGTGGGCCGAGCCCGGCGAGCTGTCCGCCGCCGCGCTGCTGCTCACCGACCCGGGGGCCAGTTTCATCACCGGCACGATCCTGACCGTCGACGGCGGCTGGACCGCCCACTGACCCGGCCCACCGTTCCCGCCGGCCAGCGAAATTCGTTTCCGCTACGGCTGTGGCTGGCCTAACGTGACAGGGACCCACTGGCTGCCGTAGGGAGAAGGCCCGTTGTACCGCTGAGCCCGGAGACACTGCCCTCCTGGCTTCCTCAGCGGCGGCCGGGCTCCTGGTGTCTCGACGAAGTTTCCGGAGACCACCAGCCACGGGAGCCTTTGCATGTCATCGCCTTCCCCTGTCATCACCTGTTCCGGCCTGGACTTCGCCTGGCCCGACGGGACCCCGGTGCTCACCGGCGTCTCGCTGGCGATCGGGCCCGGCCGTACCGGCCTGATCGGCGTCAACGGGTCCGGCAAGTCGACGCTGCTGCGTCTGATCGCCGGTGAGCTCCGGCCCGCCCGCGGCTCGGTCGCGGTGGCCGGCGAGCTGGGCTACGTACCTCAGGACGTCACGCTTACTGCGGGCCTCCGCGTAGACGAGGCGCTCGGCGTCGCGCCCGTCCTGGCGGCGCTGCGCGCCATCGAGGCCGGTGACCCGAGCGAGGAGAACTTCGCCCTGGTCGGCACCGGCTGGGACGCCGAGGAGCGGACCCGGGCCGCGCTGGCCCGGCTGGGCCTGGAGCACGTGCCGCTGGACCGCCGCGTCGGTGAGCTGTCCGGCGGCGAGTCGATGCTGCTCTGCCTGGCCGCCCAGTTCCTGCGCCGCCCCGCGGTGCTGCTCCTGGACGAGCCGACCAACAACCTCGACCGCGCGGCCCGGGACCGGCTGCTCGACGCCGTCCGCTCCTGGCCCGGCACCCTGGTGCTGGCCAGCCACGACCGTGAGCTGCTGGAACTAGCCGAGCAGATCGGCGAGCTGCGCGGCGGGGAGCTCCGCTGGTACGGCGGCAGCCTCTCCGGCTACGAAGCCGCGGTGGCCGCCGAGCAGGAGGCCGCCGAGCGCACCGTCCGGGCCGCCGAATCCGACGTGCGGCGGCAGAAGCGCGACCTGGCCGAGACCCGGATCAAGCTCGACCGGCGGGTCCGCTACGGCCAGAAGATGTACGACACCAAGCGCGAGCCCCGGGCCGTCATGCGGATCCGCAAGCGGCAGGCCCAGGTCTCCGCGGCCAAGCTGCGCGGCACCCAGCTCGACCGCCTCGACGACGCGGCGAAGCGGCTGGCGGCCGCCGAGGAAGCCGTGCGGGACGACAGCGAGATCCGGATCGACATGCCGGAAACGGCGGTGCCCGCCGGGCGCACGGTCCTCACGCTGTCCGGGGTCCGGCTCCGGTACGGGGCGCGTGCCGAGCTGACCGTGCGCGGGCCCGAGCGGATCGCCGTGACCGGCCGGAACGGCGCGGGCAAGACCACGTTGCTGCGGACGATCGCGGGCGAGATCCCGCCCGCCGCGGGCGAGGCCCGGACCGCGGTCCCGGTCCGCTACCTGCCGCAGCAGCCCGGCCTCCTCGATCCCGGGCTGACCGTGGCGCAGAACGTCGCCCGGGCCGCGCCCACCGCGACCGGCAACCAGATCCGGGCCCGGCTGGCCCGGTTCCTGTTCCGCGGGCGGCGAGCCGACCAGCTGGTTAGCACCCTGTCCGGCGGCGAGCTGTTCCGGGCCACGCTGGCCACGCTGCTGCTGGCCGAGCCCGCCCCGCAGCTCCTGCTGCTGGACGAGCCGACCAACAACCTCGACCTGGCCAGCGTCCGCCAGCTCACCGGGGCGCTGGCCGCCTACCCGGGCGCGCTGCTGGTGGCCAGCCACGACGTGGAGTTCCTGCGCGACCTGGGGATCACCCGGTGGCTGCTGCTCGACGGCGAGCTGACCGGCACCAGCCCGCTCTGAGGTGGATGCACGTGCAGATGCACGCCGCCGGCCGGTGTAAACACGGGCGAGCCGGGTAGCCCCCATTGCTGCTGCTCCGAGCGCCCTGACCCTGCCGCGCCGATGGCGGCCGGCGATCGCGTTCTCCGCTGGCGAGCAGTTACCCAGCCCCCCATTACCGGACGGAGCGGTCGGCATGGCGGTACGAGAGCCCGCGGATCAGCCCTATCAGGCGCTGCACGACGCCAACGATCAACGCACCATCGAGGCCGCGGGCCGCAACCGGAAACTGGCCGCGACGGCCCTGATGCGGCTGGGCTCCGACTGCCCGCCGGAGTTTGAGGAGGTCGGGACCGAGGTGATCCTGCACTCCGAGTACTCCTGGACGCAGATCGCCGAGAGGCTGGGCGTGACCCGCGGCCAGGCCGTCTACCGGTTCCGGCGGCTGCTGGCCGCGGCCGGCGTAGCGGGCGACTAGGCCGTCACTTCTCCGGCGGCACCCAGATGTCCCGCTCGTGCATCAGCTCGACCTGCTTGTCGATGACCTCACGGCGGTATTCGGCGTGCCCGTACGGGACCCGGTCGAGATAGAGGTTCTTCGGGTAGACCGGCTTCTCGTAGATGAGCTGGTACTGCTCGGTGGTCAGGTCCTTGATCCAGTTGTCCCACTGGGCGCTGGCCCGGAACTGGCGCAGCGCCTGGACGTCGACCGTGCCCGCGACCCAGGAGGAGCCCCCGCTGTAGTCGTGCCGCCCGACGATCTGGCCGCGGTAGTCGATCACCGCTGACCCGCCGCCGAAGGTGTCGATCGGCGTGGTCGACTCCGCGTCCAGGTAGTACGTGCCCACGTTGCAGGCGATCAGGTAGAAGTTGTTGTCCAGCGCCCGCGCCCGGTTCTGGATCTCGAACAGGCCGTTGCCCACGTGCGGGTGCGGGTACGGGCCGCGGTACACGACCTCGGCGCCGTTCATGGCCAGGCCGCGGGCGTTCTCCGGGTACGACCCCTCGTTGGCCATCAGGAACCCGAGCCGGCCGATCTCGGTGTCGGCCACCGGGTAGAACGCGTCCAGGTTGCGGCCGTACAGCTCGACCCACTTGTCCCACACGTTGTGCGGCGTGACCGAGTGCTCGACCGGCAGCAGCGGCACCACCTTGTGATGCCGGAGGATCACCTCGCCCTCGGGGCTGAGGATGAACCCCACGTTGAAGAACCGCCCGGGGAACTCGGGGTGCCTGGCCTTCGCCTGCCCCATGATGTACGCGTTCCACTGCCGGGCCAGCGCGCCGAGGTAGTCCGTCTCCGGGCCAGGGACATCGATCGCGCATTCCCGCGCGAACGTCTCGTGGTCCAGGTCGAGGACCTCGTCGTTGAAGCCCTGCAGCGCGCCCTCGGGAATGCAGATCAGCCGGACCGGCAGGTCCAGGCTGGACAGCCACGACGCGGCCTTGATCAGGTGCGACAGATGCTCGAGGTTCACGGCGATGTCATCCCGGCGGCGGATGCCGCGCATCGTGGGCACCAGGCCAAGGGCCTGATAGGGCTCGATCATGGCTAATCCCTTCAGTTCCCGTCCGTCTGCCGGGCCTCCGGCTCAGTCTGCCGGACCACCGGCGGGGCGGTATTGCCATCCGCTGGCGCACGCGCAGATACTTGGGCGGACCGGGCGGCCCAGGCGACCGCACGGCTTTACCTGGGCCACGCACCGGAAGGCGGGAAAGCCAGCATGAGCATCCTGGGAACCCGGGTTGTGCGTACCGAGGATCCGCGGCTGCTGACCAAGGGCGGCACCTACGTCGACGACATGCGCCTGCCAGGAATGGCGCGCGTCACGTTCGTCCGCAGCCCCGTCGCGCACGCGATGATCACCGGAATCGACACCTCAGCAGCACTGGCGGCACCGGGAGTGGTGGCCGCGCTAACTGCGGCAGACCTCACCGACCTCGGGCCGCCGCCGCCCGACGACGGCAGCGGCGGCGAGGTCAATGAGGCGGCCCCGCTGCCGCTCGGCGGCCCGTGGGCCGAGCCGCTGCTCGCCGTGGACCGGGTCCGCTACGTCGGCGAGCCGGTCGCGATGGTCATCACCGACGACCGTTACCAGGGCGAGGACGCCGCCGAGCTGGTCAGCGTGGACTACGAGACGCTGCCCGCGGTCGTCGGCTACGACGCCGGCGCTCAGCGGCGACACGCTGCTGTTCCCCGCGGCCGGGACCAACGTCGCGATCAGCGGCGGCGCCCCCGCCGACGACAGCGCCTTCGACGGCTGCGAGGTCGTCGTCGAGCGGACCATCGAGAACCAGCGGCTCGCCCCGGTCCCGATGGAAGGCCGGGCCGCCGCCGCCACCTGGCAGGACGGCAAGCTGACCGCCTGGGTGAGCACCCAGAACGCGCAGATCTCCCGGTTCATCCTGTCCGGCGTGCTCGGGCTCGACCCCGGCGCCATCCGGGTCGTCGCCCCCGACGTCGGCGGCGGGTTCGGCGCCAAGGTCGGCCTCGACCGGGACGCGATCCTGGTCGTCTGGGCCGCCAAGCACATCGGCCACGCGCTGAGCTGGACCGAGACCCGCAGCGAGAACCTGCTCGGGATGACCCAGGGCCGGGCCCAGCGGCAGACCGTCAAGATCGGCGGCAGCCGGGACGGGCGCATCCAGGCCTACCGGCTGGACATCGTCCAGGACACCGGCGCCTACCCGCGGATGGGCGGCTTCCTGCCGTTCCTCACCCGGCTGATGGCGTCCGGCCCGTACGACATCCCGAACGCATCGGCAGCCTCGACCACGGTGGTGACCAACGCCACGCCGATCGCCGCCTACCGCGGAGCCGGGCGGCCGGAGGCCACCGCCGCGATCGAGCGGGCCGTGGACCTGTTCGCCGCCGAGATCGGCAAGGACCCGGCCGACGTCCGCCGGATGAACCTCGTCCCGGACGGCAAGTTCCCGTACCAGTCCCCCTGCGGCCCGGTCTACGACAGCGGCGCCTACACCGGCGCGCTGGACCAGGTCCTGACGGGCGCGGGCTACCAGGAACTGCGTGCCGAGCAGGCCCGCAGGAGGGAGCGCGGCGACGTTCTCCAGCTGGGCCTGGGGGTGTCCAGCTACGTGGAGATCACCGCCGCGGACGCCGAGGGCGGGGAAACCGCCCAGCTCATCGTCCACGACGACGGCACGGCCACGGTCTACACCGGCAGCTCCGCGCACGGCCAGGGGCACCACACCGCGTGGGCCATGCTGGTCGAGGCCGAGCTGGGCATCGAGATGGCGAAGGTCACGGTGATCCACGGCGACACCGACCTGATCCCGGTGGGCACCGGCACCTACGGGTCGCGGTCGCTCCAGCTGGGCGGCGTGGCCGTGCACAAGGCCGCGGTCGAGGTCAAGGAGCAGGCCCGGCTGCTGGCCGCGGACCTGCTCGAGGCCAGCGAGTCCGACCTCGAGCTGGACACCGGGAGCGGCACCTGGCAGGTCCGCGGCGACCCGGCGTCCAGCAAGACCTGGGCCGAGGTGGCCAGCCACGCCGACGACGGCGGCCTGACCGCGTCGGTCCACCACACCGCTCAGCCCACGTTCCCGTTCGGCTCCCACCTCGCGGTCGTGGAGGTGGACACCGAGACCGGCAAGGCCCGGCTGATCCGGCACGTGACCGTCGACGACGCGGGCACCGTGCTCAACCCCGTGCTCTTCGAGGGCCAGCGGCACGGCGGCATCGCCCAGGGCGTCGCCCAGGCGCTGTACGAGGAAGTCGCCTACGACGCCGACGGCAACCCGCTGACCAGCACGCTGGTGGACTACGCCGCGATCACCGCGGCCGAGCTGCCCAGCTTCGAGCTGCTGACCAGCGAGACGCCCGCGGCCAACCCGCTGGGCGCCAAGGGGATCGGCGAGGCCGGCACGATCGGCTCGACCCCCGCCACCCAGAACGCCGTCATCGACGCGGTCAGCCACCTCGGCGTCCGGCACATCGACATGCCGGCCACACCGGAGCGGGTCTGGGCCGCGATCAACGCCGCGAGGGGGACCCTGTGAAGGTCACCGTTACCGTCAACGGCAGCCAGGTCGAGGCCGAGGTGCCGGACCGCACGCTGCTCGTGCACTTCCTGCGCGAGCAGGCCGGCCTGACCGCGACCAACGTCGGCTGCGACACCAGCTCCTGCGGGGCCTGCACGGTCCTGCTGGACGGGCAGTCGGTGAAGTCGTGCACGCTCCTCGCCGCGCAGGCCGACGGCCGCGCGGTGCAGACCGTGGAGGGCCTGGCCAGCGGCGACGGCCCGGACGCGATGCACCCCGTGCAGCGGGCGTTCCGCGCCGAGCACGGGCTCCAGTGCGGGTTCTGCACGCCGGGCATGGTGATGGCCACCGTCTCGCTGCTGGCCGAGAACAGCTCCCCCACCGAGGACGAGGTCCGGTCGGCGCTGGAAGGCAACCTGTGCCGGTGCACCGGTTACCACAACATCGTCCGGGCCGTGCTCGCCGCGGCCAGCGAAAACCAGGCCGCCGCGGCCAGCGAAAGGCAGTCCACCGAAAGGCGGGCCGGATGATCCCCGTGACCTTCACCTACCAGCGGGCCTCCTCCGTGGACGAGGCCCTGGACCTGGCGTCCCGCGGGGAGGAGACGAAGTTCCTGGCCGGCGGGCACTCGCTGCTCCCGCTGATGAAGCTGCGGCTGGCGGTGCCGGAGACCCTGATCGACATCGGCCGGCTCCGCGAGCTCAGCTACATCCGCGACGACGGCAGCCACCTCGCGGTCGGCGCGCTCACCAGCCACCACGACGTCGCCACCTCCGACCTGCTGGCCCGCGAACTGCCGCTGCTGGCGCACGCCGCCAGCCAGGTCGGCGACCCGCAGGTCCGGCACTGCGGCACGATCGGCGGCTCGCTGGCCCACGGCGACTCCGCGGCCGACCTGCCCGCGGTGGTCCTGGCCCTGGACGCGACGCTGGTCGTCCGCGGGCCGTCCGGGAGCCGCGAGATCGCCGCCGGCGACTTCTTCCGCGGCCTGTTCGAGACCGCGCTGGAGGACGGCGAGCTGATCACCGAGATCCGCATCCCCAAGCCGGCCGCGCCCGGCTGGTCGTTCCAGAAGTTCACCAAGCGCGCCATCGACTGGGCCATCGTCGGCGTCGCCGTGCAGGGCGGCAACGTGGCGCTGGTGAACATGGGCCAGACCCCGCTGCGGGCCACCGCGGTCGAGCAGGCGCTGGCGTCCGGCGCCGCGCCCGGCGACGCCGCGGCGCACGCGGCCGACGGGCTGACCCCGTCCAGCGACTTCAGCGCGAGCCGCGGCTACCGGGAGCACCTCGCCCGGGTCCTCGTCGGCCGCGCCCTGACGGAGTCGCTGACCCGCAACTGACGCCCGGACGCCTAACGCCTGGACACAACGGCACGATCGCGCCGGTGAGCCACCGAGGCTCACCGGCGCGATCCCGTTTGCCGCGCCTGCGCTCAGATCCCGCAGATCGGCCAGAACAGCTCCCACGACTGGACCCGGACGGCGTCAGAGTGAATGGCGTCAACGGTGCGGCCGCCGTCCCCCACCGAGGTCAGGAAGTGGCCGTTCACTGTCTCGATGGCATACGGCCCGTTGGCGGCGATGGGAACGAAAATGAACTCCTCCCAGGCGCGGATCACGGTCGCGTCGGAGTGGATAACGTCCGTGGTCCGGCCGCCGCCGCCCACCGCGGTCAGGAAGTGCCCGTTGACGGTCCTGATCCCGTAGTGGATCCCGTCCCCCGCCGGGACCAGCGTGAACCGCTCCCACGACCCGATCTGGGTCGCGTTCGTGTGGATGACGTCCGTCGTCCGCCCGCCCCCGCCGACAGCCGTCAGGAAGTCCCCGTTGTTGGACTGGATCGCGCAGGTCAGCGACCCGCCGGTGGGCGGCGGGATCACCGCGGCGGGCGCCGCCCACGGCGGCGGGCGCGGGTGCAGCAGTGGCTGCCGAGCCCCGGCCGAAAGCCCAAGACCGCTGATCGCCGTCACCACGGCGGCCAGGCCCGCGGCCCGGCGAACCGTAATCCGCACATTCATGACTAACCCCTCATCCCCGTCACGGTCGGCGGCCGCGCGGCCGCGGCCCGGGCGCCTGCTGGCCAGGGTGCGTGACCGGGGCCCGCGCCTCAAGGGGAGCCGTCCCCACCGGCCGGGCGTAGCCGGTGTACGACGTGACACGGCGGTGAGGGTCCGGGTGACGGTGTGCAGCGAGGAAAGCGTGACCCACTCCGTCGCGGCGTGCGCGCCGGCGCCGTCCACGCCGAACATCACGGTGTCGATGCCCGCGGCACCGAGCAGCGCGCAGTCGGTCCAGAACGCCTCGCCGCGGCGGCGCGGTTCGGCGCCGGTGACCTCGCGGAAGGCCGTGGTGACGGCGTGGGCGACGGCGGAGTCCGGGTCCGCGGCGAACGGCGGGCGCTCCGCGGTCACGGCCAGGTCGAACCGGAAGGCCGGGTCGGCCGCCGCGATCTGGGTGAGGATCGCGCGCAGTTCCGCGTCGGTGGTGGAGGCGTCCTCGCCCGGCACGGTCCGCCGCTCGACGCTGATCGAGCACCGGTCCGGGTAGGTCGAGTACTCGATGCCGCCGGTGATCGTGGCGGCGTGCACGCCCCCGGTGCCCACCAGCGGGTCGGGGCGCCCGGCGGCCAGCCGCAGGGCGAGGTCCTCCAGCGCGGTCAGGAACCGCCCGGACTTGGCGATGGCGTCGACCCCGAGGTCCGGCCGGGAGCCGTGCGCGGCGACGCCGTGCACGGTGACCTCCGCCAGGGCGAACCCGCGGTGGGCGATGACCAGGTCCAGGTTGCTGGGCTCGGCCACGATCGCGGCGTCGGTCACCACCTCGCGCAGCACCGCCTCGGTGCCGGCGGAGGCCCACTCCTCGTCCGCGACCAGGGCGACGACGATGTCCCCGCGGTGCGGCGCGGAGGCGGCCGCGGCGGCGGCCACCATGATGGCGGCGATCCCTGACTTCATGTCGTACGCACCGCGGCCGTAGAGGTTGCCGTCCCGCTCGGCCGGGCCCAGCCCGTCGCCGTCGTAGCTGGACAGGGCGACGGTGTCGAGGTGCCCGTTGAGCATGAGGCTGCGGCCGCCGCCGGTGCCGCGGGCCACGCCCAGGACCGAGGCCCGGCCGGCGCCGTGCTCCAGCATCCGGACCGCGAAGCCGCTCTGGCTGGCCAGCCACTCCGCGGCGAAGCGGGCGGCCGCCGCCTCCCCCGCCGCCCCCGGCACGAGTCCCGGGTTCACCGAGTCGATGGCGATCAGCCGCCGGAGCAGGCCGAGGGCTGCGGTCTCGCTGGTCATGCGGTTCCTTCCGGCAGCGGGTTGGCGGCACGGCCCTCGGTGCTCAGCAGCAGGACGGTCGTGTCCGCGGCGAGGTGCGCCGGTGCGGGCCAGCGCGCGGACGCCGGCCAGGGCGGCCGCGCCGCACGGCCCGGAGTCGACGCCGGCCGCCTGAAGGTCGCGCACGGCCCGGGCGGCCTCGCCGTCGGTGACGGTGACCGCCGCGTCGAGCCCGGCCTGCAGCATGGGCCAGCCGGTCGCCGACGGGGTGCCGCAGTTCAGGCCGGCCATGATGGTCGGCGCGGTGGGCACGGTGACCGCCCGGCCCGCGTGCAGCGACGAGATGATCGCGGGCGCGTTCGCCGGCTCGACGCTCAGCACCGTGGGCGCGGGGGCGGGCGCGGCGGGCTCGGCACTGCCCGACCGGTAGTGGCGCACGGCCGCGTGCGCGAGCGCGCCGACGCCGACCGGGACCGCGACGAGGCCGGGCGGCCCGGCGCCGGCCGCCGCGAGCTGCTCATCGGCCTCGTGGAACAGCGTCGAGTAGCCGTCGGTGATCCACTGCGGGATCTGCTCGTAGCCGGGCCACGAGGTGTCCTGGATGAGCAGGGCCGCCTCCCCGGCGCTCGCCGCGGCCTCCTTGGCGGCGAGGACGATGTCGTCGTAGGAGCGGTCGAGTTCCACCGCCTCGCTGGCCTCGGCCGCGATCGCGGAACTGGCCGCCGCCGAGATGCCCACCGGGAAGAAGATCCGCGAGGGCAGCCCGAGCAGCCGCGCGAGGTGCGCGACCGCGCGGCCATGGTTGCCGTCGGTGGCGGCGATCAGCTCGACGGGCGCGCGGCCGGCCGCGGCCGCGCGGAGCTCGTCCAGCGGCAGCGCCCGGCCGTCCGCGCCGTACCGCTCCGACAGCGCCCGGGAGACCGCGTACGAGGCCCCCAGCACCTTGAACGCCGGCAGCCCGAGCCGGGACGACTCCTCCTTGACGAACACGCTGCGCACGCCCAGTTCCCGCGCTAGCCCGGGCACCGCCACCAGCCGCGTCACCGCGTACCCCGGCAGCGACCGGTGAAAGCCGGTCACCCCCGCGACCCGCTCCGTCCGCCAGTCACGAGCGCCCGGGTTGCGGTACGGGTCAGTCCGCGCGCCCGTCACGCCGCGCTCACGCCGTCAGCCCAGCCGCCCGCCATGGGGCCTAAGTTACTGGCGGATGCCCCGGCGGGACGAGGTGCCCTGGCTGTCCTGGGGCTGCGGCCGGCCGCCAAGCTGATAGGAGTACGGGTCACCGTCCGGCTGGCCGCCCTGCTGGCCACCGAGCACGACGGTCTCCGGGGCGCCGTCGCCCTCCTCCGCGCGCTCCTTGCGCCATTCGAAGATGCCCTCGAACACGGCGCCGATGATCTCCAGAAGAGCTTCCACCGGTATCTCCGTCTCACCGATCGCCCGCCACCCGGTCAGCCGCCCGCCAGCCGGTCCCGGCCCCGCCAGCACGCCGCATCCCGACGCTAGCCCGAGCCGGATCAGCGGCACATCGGTCATCCGACCTATCCGGGCTAAATCCCGCCCGGCGGCGTGCATGCCAGCGATTCATGAGCCAATGGCCGGGATGTAACTAATCGTTCGTATATGTCTGCTGCCATCAGCGGCATGACGAACAAGCTTTCCCTCGACCGCCGCCGTTTCCTGCAGATCGCGGGCGGCACGGTCGCGATCAGCGCGCTGTCCTCCAGCGTGGCCCGTGCCGCCCAGATCGCGCCCGCGATCCGGACCGGGACCATCAGGGACATCGAGCACATCGTGGTGCTCATGCAGGAGAACCGGTCGTTCGACCACTACTTCGGCTCGCTGCGCGGCGTGCGCGGCTTCGGCGACCCGCACCCGGTCATCCAGCCCAGCGGCCAGCCGGTCTGGAACCAGTCCGGCGTGCTGCCGTTCCGCCCTGCTCCCCCAGCCGGCTCCAGCGACCTGGGCCTGGTGTTCATCCAGGACCTCGCGCACGGCTGGCAGGACACGCACCAGGCGCTGAACAACGGCAACTGGGACAGCTGGGTGCCGGCCAAGACCAAGCCGACGATGACCTACCTGACCCGCGACGACATCCCGTTCCACTACGCGCTCGCGGACGCGTTCACGATCTGCGACAACTACTTCTGCTCGACGCTGACCAGCACCGACCCGAACCGCTACTACCTGTGGACGGGCTGGACCGGAAACGACGGCCAGGGCGGCGGCCCGGTGCTGAACAACGCCGAGAAGGGGTACTCCTGGACGACCTACCCCGAGCGGCTCGAGGCCGCGGGCGTCTCCTGGAAGGTCTACCAGGACATCGGCAAGGGCCTGGATGCCGCCGGGGTGTGGGGGTTCACCTCGGACGCGTACATCGGCAACTTCGGTGACAACTCGCTGCTGTACTTCAACCAGTACCGGACCGCCACGCCCGGGACTCCGCTCTTCGACAAGGCCAGGACCGGCACGAACATCGACAAGACCGGCGGGCTGTTCGACATCCTGGCCGCGGACGTGAAGAGCGGCGCGCTCCCGCAGGTGTCGTGGATCGTCGCTCCCGAGGCGTTCTCCGAGCACCCGAACTGGCCCGCCAACTTCGGCGCCTGGTACGTCTCGCAGGTGCTGGACGCGCTGACCGCCAACCCCGACGTGTGGAGCAAGACGGCGCTGATCATCTGCTTCGACGAGAACGACGGGTTCTTCGACCACCTCGTCCCGCCGTTCCCCGCGTCCGGGGCAGCCCAGGGCGGGTCCACCGTCTCCACCGACCTGGAGCTGTTCGCCGGCGCCCCCGGGTTCGTGGCCGGGCCGTACGGGCTGGGCCCGCGGGTGCCGATGCTCGCGATCTCGCCGTGGAGCCGGGGCGGCTGGGTGTGCTCCGAGGTGTTCGACGCCACCTCGGTCATCCAGTTCATCGAGCGCCGCTTCGGCGTGCAGGAGCCGCACATCTCGGCCTGGCGCCGGGCCGTGTGCGGCGACCTGACCAGCGCGTTCGACTTCCGGCAGCAGAACACCGCGGTGCCCTCGCTGCCGTCCACCGCCGCCTACGTGCCGCCGGACAACCTGCGGCACCCGTCGTTCAAGCCGGTCCCGCCGTCCGCCGGGACCATGCCCGTGCAGGAGGCGGGCACCCGGCCGGCCCGGGCGCTGCCCTACGACCTGCGCGCCGACGGCGTGGCCTCCGGCGGGAACCTGACCGTCACCTTCGCCAGCCGCGGCTCGGCCGGCGCGGTGTTCCACGTGACCTCGGCGGGCAGCCCGCAGACGTTCACCGCTGGCGCCGGGCACGTCGCTGACCGGCACGTGGCCGCTGACCGCCGGCCAGGACGTCCGGGTGCACGGCCCGAACGGGTTCTACCGGCAGTTCACCGGGACGGGCCCGGACATCACCGCCGTGCCGCTGGGCCCGAACCTGACCCTGAAGTTCACCAACACGTCCCACGCCGCGGTGCAGCTGACCGTGGCCGAGGCCTACTCCGGCCGGTCGTTCCCGTTCGCCGTCCCGGCCGGGCGCTCAGATTCCTTGCTGATCCCCAGCGTGCTCAGCAAGGGCTGGTACGACATCTCGGTCACGGCCCACGGCAACCCGGCGTACCTGCGCCGCCTGGCCGGGCACGTGGAGACCGGCGCCCCCAGCATCAGCGACCCGGCGCTGGGTGCCCATTAGTTAGGGATACGGTTCCGCGGGTGCGGGTGCCGGCCGTCAGGGCGCGGCACCCGCACCAGCGAGCCGTAACCCTTAGTAGCGAATCAGGCCGCGGATGTTGATGCCGTTGCGCATGTCCTCGTACCCCTGGTTGACGTCTTCCAGGGCGTACTCCCGGGTGATCAGCTCGTCGAGCTTGAGCTGGCCCTTGTTGTAGAGGTCGAGGATCCGGGGGATGTCGTGCTGCGCGTTGGAGGAGCCGTACAGCGAGCCGCGGATCTGCTTCTCCATCATCGTGAGCATGAACAGGTTGCCGCTGATCTCCATGCTGGCCGGGTGCGCGACCGCGGTGACGACGACCTTGCCGCGCTTGGCGACCGTGTCCAGCGCGGGGCCGATGTAGTCGGACTCGGCGACGTCAGTGGTCACGATGAACGAGTCGGCCATCTGGCCGCGGGTCAGCTCCGCGACGATCAGGGCGGCTTCGCCGATCGTGGACGCGGTGTGCGTGGCGCCGAACTCCAGGGCCTTCTCGCGCTTGAACGCGACCGGGTCGATCGCGACGATGTTCCGCGCGCCGGCGATCCTGGCGCCCTGGACGGCGTTGATGCCGATGCCGCCGATGCCCATGACGATGACGGTCTCGCCGGCCCTGACCTCCGCGGTGCGCACCGCGCTGCCGTAGCCGGTGGTCACCCCGCAGCCGACCAGCGCGGCCTTGTCGAGGGCGGTGCCGTCGTCGACCTTCACCACCGAGGCCGCCGGGACCACGGTGTACTCGGAGAACGTGCCGAGCAGGCACATCTGGCCGAGGCCCTGGCCGCGGCCGTGGAACCGGTAGGTGCCGTCCAGCTGCGGGCCGTTGATCAGGAAGGCGCCGAGGTCGCACAGGTTCTGCATGCCGCGGGAGCAGTACGAGCAGCGGCCGCAGGAGGGCAGGAAGCTGAGCACCACCGAGTCGCCCTCGGACACGTGCGTGACCATGGCGCCGGTCCCGACCACGGTGCCCGCGCCCTCGTGGCCGCCGACCACCGGGAACGGCATCGGGATGTCACCGGTGACCAGGTGCTCGTCGGAGTGGCACAGGCCGCTCGCGGTGAGCTTGACCAGGACCTCGCTGTCCTTCGGCGGGTCCAGCTCGACGTCCTCGATCTGCCACTTCTCGTTCAGGCCCCAGAGCACCGCAGCCTTGGTCTTCATGGACTCGTCCCCTCTCACACCGGCCGGAGCACGCCCTGACTCTAATGCAGAACTAGAACGTGTTCCAGTGGCGTGGCTGCTCACCACGTGCCTGGCGCCGGGGATGGCGCCGCCGATCGCGAAATAATGACGGTATGGCGGATGGAAGGGTCATGCTGGCCGGGGCTGGTCTGGGCAGTGCCCCGATGGGCGGCCAGGACTGGCAGCTGGACTGGGGTCCGAGCGACTGGGACGAGTCGGTGGCGGCGGTCCGGGCAGCGGTAGCGGCCGGGGCAGGGTGGATCGATACCGCACCGTTCTACGGCTGGGGCCGGGCGGAGGAGATCATCGGCACTGCGCTGGACGGGATGACCGTCCGGCCGCTGGTCCTGACCAAATGCGGCGACGTGCGCGGTCCCGACGGCCGCGTCGTGACGACCACGGGCCCAGGTGATCCGCTCCGACGTGCGGGCCAGCCTGAAACGGCTGCGCTGCCCGGTCATCGACGTGGTCCAGTTGCATGACCCCGATCCTGGCGTCCCGATCGAGGAGTCGTGGCAGACGGTCTGCGACCTGATCGGCGAGGGGACCGTGCGGGCGGGCGGGCTGTCGAACCACCCCGTCGAGCTGATGGACCGTGCCCGTGCGGTCGGCCCGGTTAGCGTTGTGCAGCACCAGTACTCGCTGCTGCACCGCAGGCCGCAGGCCGACGGGGTGCTGGAGTGGTGCCGGCAGCACCAGGTGCCGTTTCTGGCGTGGTCCCCGCTGGCGTCGGGATTTCTGGCCGACGGCTTTGACCTGGCCGCGCTCGGCGCCGGCGACCTGCGCCGGGGCCTGCGGTGGGCCGATCCCGCCGTGCTCGACCTGGCCGCCCTTCGCCGTGACCTGTCCATGATCGCCTCCGGCGCGGGCCTGACAATGACCGCGCTGGCCGCCGGGTGGGTGCTCTCGCAGGGGGCACAGCCGATCATCGGGGCCCGGACCCCGGCCGAGGCCCGGCAGCTGGCAGCGTTCCGGCCGCTCCCGCCCGACGTGGCGGCCGCGGCACAGGCGGCGGCCGATGCTGCCTTCGCCTCAACCGGGCACTTCGGTCCTGCGCGCAGCTAGGGCGGGCCGGTGGAGCCGCGCTCGCACAGCCGCGGGGGCTGGACCGTGCGGCGGCGGTAGGGCTTCTGCTCGATCGCGGACAGGATCGTCCGGACCGCGGCCCGGACGATCCGGTCCACGTTCCAGTCCATGGTCGTGAGCGCCGGGGTCAGCAGCGCGGACATCGGGTGCCCGTCGTAGCCGGAGACCGACAGCTCGTCGGGGATGCGCAGGCCGAGCTCGCGGGCCGCCGCGTAGGCACCGTAGGCGATGGAGTCGGCGAAGCAGAACAGCGCGGTGGGCCGGTCGGTCTTGGTCAGCACCTCGCGGGCCGCTTCCGTGGCCTCCGCCAGCACCGGCGGTGAGCTGATGATGCTCACGTCCAGGCCGAGCCGCTCGGCTTCCGCGGTGACCTGGATGTCGGCCGGCCGGTCCGGGGTGCTCGGCTGCGTCGGGGTCAGCACGCCGATCTGCCGGTGGCCGAGCTTGTGCAGGTGCGCCAGGGCGAGCGCGACACCGGCGCGGTTGTCGAACAGCACCTCGCCGGCCGCCCCGCCGCCCGGCAGCGCGTCGCCGATGGACACGATCGGCAGGCTCTGGGCGAGCTCTTCCCACCGCTCGTCGGACGGGTCGAGCGGCTGCACGATGAGGCCGTCGACCCGCTGGTCGCGCAGCTGGGCGGCGAGCCGGAGCTGGCGCTCGGGGTCGCCGGCCGCGTCCACCAGGAGCGCGTAGTTGTCCCGGGCGAGCAGCGCGCTGCCCAGGCCGACGCCGAGCAGCTGCTGCCACAGGTCCTCGAGCGAGCCGAACAGCAGACCGACCGTGCCGGTCCGGCCGCTGGCCAGGGCCCGGGCGATGCGGTCGACGTTGTAGCCCAGCTCGGCGGCGGCGCGGCGGACCCGCTCCTGCGTGTCCGGGGACGTCTGGATCCCCCGCAGGGCATACGAGACGGCGGCAGGTGACAGCCCCGTCGCTTCCGCCACCTCGCGTATCGTCGCGCGCTTGCGTTGCTGCGGCGCCATCGTCTCAGCCTAGGTTCCCGTGGCTGGCCAGCCTAACTGCCGCGCGGCCCGCGGCGCTCCGGCCCTTGACGGCAAGTCTCCTGAAGCGGTTCACTGAAACGCATAAGTGAACCGCTTCAGTGAACCGGATCAGTATGCGCTGGCCTGGGCGGTTTCCACCGCGGCAACGAGCGTGAAGGAGGGCCGTGCACGTCGACGTCCACCAGCATGTCTGGCCGGGCTCGCTGGTCGAGGAGCTGCGTCGCCGGTCCCGGCCGCCGCGGCTCGACGGCTGGACGCTGATCACGGCCGGGGAGCCGCCGTTCGCCGTCGATCCCGCCGATCACGACGTGCGGCGCCGGGCCGCGCTGGCCGCCCGCGACGGTGCCGGCCTGGCCGTCGTCGGCCTGTCCAGCCCGCTGGGCATCGAGTACCTGGACCCGGCGGACGCCGGGCCGCTGCTGCGCGCCTACCACCACGGGGTCGCCGGGCTGGGCGAGACGTTCGCCGGCTGGGCCGCGGCGTGCCTGACCGAGATCGATGCGCCCGGCCTGGCGCGGCTGCTCGACCGGGGGTTCGTCGGGCTTCAGCTGCCGGCCACCGCGCTGGCCGACGAGGCCGGCTACCGCCGGTGCGGGCCGCTGCTCGACGTGCTCGCCGGGCGGGACCGGCCGCTGTTCATTCATCCCGGGCCGGCCGGGCCCGGGGCCAGCGGCGACCGCGGCCCGTGCTGGTGGGCCGCCGTGGTCCCGTACGTTCAGCAGATGCACGCGGCCTGGTTCGCGTTCCGGGCCTGGGGCCGGCCGGCCTACCCGCGGCTGCGGGTCTGCTTCACCGCGCTGGCCGGGCTGGCCCCGCTGCACGGCGAGCGGCTCGCCGCCCGGGGCGGCACCGACCCGCTGACCAGGGGGATCATCGACCCCGGCATGTTCGTGGAAACGTCGAGCTACGGCCACCGCGCGGTGGATGCCGTGCTCCGGGTGCTCGGCGTCGACGCGCTGGTCCTCGGTTCCGACCGGCCGTACGCGGAGCCGCTGCCCACGGCCGGGCTGGGCGCTGCGGTGCACCACGCGATCCGCGTGGCCAACCCGGCCCGGTTGCTGCACGGTGACCCGCCGCCGCCCGGCCCGCTTGCCCGCGACGTCCGGCTCCCCCAGGACGCCGGCGTCTGATCATCCCTTACCAGCGAGAGGAGTGACCGCAGTGACCTTTCCCGCCCTGCCTGCCCGGTATCTCGATCAGGACGAGCTGACCGCGCTCGTCGACGACCTGGCTGCCCGCCCGGAAGCGTGGCGTGATCAGGTCACGACCGCCGGAGGCACCCGGCACTTCGCGTCCCTGCACCGCGACGAGTACGTGGACGTCTGGCTCATCTGCTGGTCCCCGGGCAACGACACCGGGTGGCACGACCACGACCTGTCGTCCGGTGCGGTCCGCGTGGTCCGCGGCGAGATCACCGAGTCCTGCCCCCGGATCGGCGGCGCGCACACCCGGGCGGTCGTCCCCGCGGGCCAGTCGTTCTCGTTCGGGCCGGACCACATTCACCGGCTGACCGACGAGGCCGACCAGGCGGTCTCGCTGCACGCCTACTCGCCGCCGCTGTGGAGGCTCGGCCAGTACACCATCGACGACGACGGGGTCCTGCGCCGGATCTCAGCCTGCTACGCGGACGAGCTCCGCCCGCTCGGCGCGCCGTCCGCCGGCCAGCCCGCCGCCCAGCCCGTCTAACTCGTCCAGCCGCGGCGCTCCGCCCGGCCGGGCCCGTGCGGGGCGAGCGGATACAGAGCTAGAACGTGTTCCAGTGCGCTGCGGCCCGCTGGGCGGGTTTGCGGCCGCGGGCCGGTATCTGGCTGGCCCGCCGCTCCCCTACTGCGGAAAGAGGCGCTCCTGCGGCGCCCGCAAGAGGCGGGCCGGCGGGGGCCTCGGTGGAGGGGAGAACGACCATGACCGAGGTAATAGGCGCGATCGCGGAGAAGTGGCAGGCGATGGGCGGCGCGGCCGGATTCGGCGAGCCAGCGGATATCGAGCGGCCGACCTTCGACGGTGTGGGCCGGTCCCAGCCGTTCAGCGGGGGCAAGCTCATCGTCTGGCACCCTCAGCTGGGCGCCTTCGAGGTCCACGGCGCGATCGCGGCCAGGTGGCTGTCGCTGGGCCGGGAGCAGTGGGCCTATCCCACGACCGATGAGCTGGGCACCCCCGACGGAGCGGGGACGCTTCAACCACTTCGCCGCGATGCAACTCGCTGGCCACCCGGTCGCGTCGATCTACTGGACGCCGCAAACCGCGGCCCACGAGGTGCACGGGGCCATCAGGGACCATGCCGGGCCAGGGCTTCGAGCGCGGGCCGGTCGGCTTCCCGACGAGCGACGAGCACGGCTCATCGGTGCCCGGCGGGCGGCGCAACGAGTTCGAGCACGGCTTCATCGACTGGACCGCCCAGCGCGGCGCCCAGGTACACGGGCCGACGAGCTTCGACTGAGCCGCACGGAGTAGATTTCTCGCCCCGGGCCGCAACCAAACGGGATGCCGGGCGCATCTAGTGGTCATGAACCCTGCGATGACCGACGATCAGCCCGAGCCCGGGAACCCGCCGGCCCGCCGCCGCGGCCGCAGGCTGACCCGCTGGCGCCGGGCCGGCACCGCCAGGCATCTCGGTGCTGGCCGTCGCCGCAACTGCGGTCCTCACCGTGGGCACCGGACCGGCCCGGCCCGCGGCTGTCCGGGCCCCGGCTGGGCCGGCCGCGCTGCGCCACTTCAACCCGCTGGTCCCGTATATCTCGTTCGGCTGGCTGCCGGCCGGCCAGAAGCTCGTGGCCGGCGACACGCGCCCGGAGCTGCAGGCCCTGGTAGCGGGGCGGCACAGCTGGACGGACCAGTCCGTCTGGGACCTCGTGGTCTACGCGGCCGGCCAGTGCCGTCTTACCGGCCAGGCCGCGCAGCTGACCTGTTCCACCCCGGCCCTGGAGGGTCTCACCGCCACGATCACCAGGCCCGCGCCGGCGGTGCGCGGCCACCGCGCCTTCTGGGCCGGCCCGTACCTGATCTGGCAGTACGCCCGCGGCGGCTGGGCCGCGCTGACGCTGCCCTACCCCGCCGACATCCCGAGGCTGGCCACGCCGGCCCAGCTCAGGAAGGCACGGCACCAGGCCCGGCGGATCGCCGCGCACGTCCGGTACGGCGCCGCCACGCCGCCGCTGCTGTTCCCCGTCCAGCTGCGGAACCTGCCCCGCAAGTGGCGGGTGGGCAGCGTGTTCTACCTGCCGGAGGGCCACGTCTTCCGGGCCGAGCGGTTCGCGCTGACCGCCGGCACCCCCAACCTGGGCGCTGACGGCGGCCTGGAATACCAGCGGAACCTTCCGTACTTCTCGAACATCGACCCGGCCGCCGCCACGCACCGGCGTTTCTGCTTCCGCTCCCCCGGCTCGGTCGTGAGGATCATCAACGGCCACCGGGTGATCCTGTCCCACCGGTTCAGCGGCGCCCTGTCCCGGCAGGACCTGTGCGCCGGCCACGCCGCCGGCCTGGACTTGTATATCAGCGAGTTCGGCACCCATCCCCCGGTCAGCCTGGCCGCCCTGTTCCGGCACCATCTGCGCCTGCTCGGCGACCGCCCCGCCCGCTGGACCGCCGTGCCCGTCACCTAAGCCGGGCGCTGGTCAGGCGGGCTGGTCCCGGCACTGCCGCGGGCAGGCTCCGCAGGGATCCCGTCGCGACCATCGCGACGTGGCCGCCGACGAGAACCGTTTCCACGTCGACGTTGCCGCCCTGGCCGCCACTCGCCCCGCGGCTCGACCTGGAGCTGGCTGGGCCGGCCGGTGAACCGCCCCTGGTGCAGCACGAACGGCTGGTTCAGCGCGACCCGGCCGGCCCGGGCCAGGTACGCCCCGGCCGTGCCGGCCGCGCTGCCGGTGGCGACGTCCTCGACAGCGCCGTCGTTGGTCCAGTGCCGCCCCTCCAGGGCGTCCGGGTCGAGCAGGTAGGAGTACTGGGCGCCGACCGCCGCCAGACGGCCGGCGAAGTCCGCGGCGGTGATCGCGACGCGGGCCAGCGCCGCCGCGGTCACCGGGATCACCAGGTAGCGCAGGCCGGTCGAGACCACGGCCGGGTCGAGGCCCGGCACCAGGTCGGCCTCGCTGAGCCCAAGCCCGTCCAGGACCGGGGCCACCTCGGCGCCCGCGATAACCCGCCCGAACTCCGGCCGGCCCTGGTCGAGCGTCCCGCGGAACCCGGCCGCATCGCGGGTGGTCTGCACGGTCACGGTCTTGGCCGGCAGTTCGATCGTCCACTGCCGGGCCGGGTCGCCGCCGAGACGGTCGTGCAGCACCGCCGCCGCCCCCAGCAGCGGGTGACCGGCGAAGTCAAGCTCCTCGATCTGGTCGAAAACCCGGGCCCGCCAGCGGGTCCCGTCCGCGCCCGGCGCCAGGAAGATGCTCTCGAAGTGCCGGAACTCCTGGGTGATCGCGAGCATCTGGCCGGCCGGCAGCGGCCGCCCCCGGTCATGAAGACCGTCACGCTGTTGCCCGTGAACGGCGCCTCGGCGAACACGTCCGCATGCTGGAAGTCCATGCCGCCACGGTCGCACCCCGCCACGCGATCCAGCAGTCCACTTTCGCTTAAAGTGGACTCATGCCCGAGCCGGCCCCGCGCCCGCGGGACACCTCCGTCACCCACGAGGTGGCCGCCACGCTCCGGGGACTCATGACCCGCGGCGAGCTCCGCCCCGGCATGCGCCTGCCCTCCGAGCGGGCCCTCGCCGCACGGCTCTCGGTAAGCAGGGTTACGGTGGTCCGCGCGCTGGCCAGGCTCCGTCACGAGGGCCTCGTTCACACCCGTCACGGGTCCGGCACGTTCGTGGCCACGTCCGACCGGCTGATCGACACGGTGGCCGCCCGCCAGGACCGCGCCGCGCCGGCCGCCGTGGCCGGCGCGGACGCGCTCGACCTGCGCTGGGCGACCACTGCCGGGCCGGCCGACCTGGCTGATGTGGTCCACGCCGCGGTCCGCGACGCCCTGCCGGCGGCGCTGCGCGGTGACGGGGCCACCAGCGGCAGCCTCGGCGGGCTCACCGAACTGCTGGCCGGTTACCTCACCGGGTCCGGCCTGCCCACCGGGCCCGGCCAGCTGACGCTCACCTCCGGGGCCATCACCGGCCTGAGCCTGGTCCTCGACGTGGCCGGTGCCGCAGGCCGTCTGGCGGTGACCGAATCACCCACCTACCCGGGGGCGCTGCGCATCCTGTCTCGCCGTGGCCGGCGAACCCGCGGCTGGCCCGCCGGCCCGCGCCGGCTGGGACCCCGGCCACCTGGCCCGCCTGCTCCGGGCCGGCTCACCCGGCGTGCTCTACGTCCAGCCTGACGGCCACAACCCGACCGGCGCCACCATGCCGGCCGCGGCCCGGGACGCCGCCGCCCGCGCCGCCGCCGCGGGCTGGCTGGTCGTGACCGACGAGACGATGCGGCCACTGCACCTGGCCGGCGACCGGGGCCCCTCGCTGGCCGCGATCGACCACCGGGTCATCGTCGTCTCCTCGCTGAGCAAGACCGTGTGGGGCGGGCTGCGCCTGGGCTGGATCCGCGCCCCGGCCGCCCTCACCCGGCAGCTGCGCGCCGCCGCCGCCGCGACCGGCGCCGGCCCCAGCGCGCTCGACCAGATCACCGCCGCCCGGCTGCTGCCGACGCTGGATCAGGTCATCCAGCGGCGCACCCGGCTGCTCGCCGAGAACCTCCAGTACCTGGAACACCGCCTCCGGAGCCTGGCCGCCGCCGGAGCCACCATCCGCTGGTCCCACCCGGCCGGCGGCATCACCCTGTGGCTCGACCTGCACCCCCGCTCCTCCTACGAGGTGGTCAGGGGATGCGCCCGCCTCGGCGTCCTCCTCGAACCCGCCTCCACCTACGCCGTCGACGGCCGCGACGACCGTCACCTGCGGATCCCGTTCACGCTCCCGCCGCCCGCGCTCGACCAGGTCGCCGATACCCTCGCCGCGATTCTGTTATGTCGCACCGCGATGTCACGATGGGGTCATGAGCCAGCAGCGGTTCAGCGCCCGCGTCACTCCCGGTCCCCGGAGCCGTGGGGTCATCGCGGTCCCGTTCGACCCCGACGCTGCGTGGGGTGCGAAGGCCGAGCACCCGGTCGGCGGCACGATCGACGGCCAGTGCGTCCGCGGCACGCTCACGCCGGACGAAGGCGGCTGGGCGTTCACGGTCTCCCCGATGTGGATGCGCGACGCGGGCGTCGAGGCCGGCACGGACGTGACCGTCGAACTGTCGCCAGAAGGCCCGCAGCGCCAGGATCTGGCCGAGGACCTCGCCGCCGCGCTGGAGGCCAGCCCGGCCGCCGCCGCCTTCTTTGACACGCTGGCGCAGTTCTACCGCAAGGCCTACCTCCGCTACATCGACGCCACGACCCGCCGTCCCGAGCTTCGCGCGGCGCGCATCGCCGAGGTCGTGGACCTGCTCGCGGCCGGGGTCAAGCAACGGCCCCGGCCCTAGGAAAGGGCCCGCTTCGCCGCGGCGGTGAACCCGTTGCCACCGGAACGCAATAGAGAACCGATGGACGACGATGCGCTGATCGCCGCGCTGGCCGGCGGTGACGACACCGCGCTGCGGGAGCTCTTCACCCGGCACGCGCCGTGGCTGGCGGCCCGGCTGCGCGCCATCCTGCCCGCGGCCGACGTGGAGGACGTCCTGCAGGAGAGCTTCCTCGCGGTCTGGCGGGGGGCGCACCACTACCGGCCGGAGGGCTCGGCCGGCGGCTGGCTGTGGGGGATCACCCGGCGGCAGGCGGCGCTGTGGCTGCGCCGCCGCGGCCCGGAGGGGGTGCCGCTGGCCGCCCTCGACGCCCTCGCCTGCCACGGCGGCCAGCCCGCGGACGACCCGGCGGAGGCCGCGGTGTCCCGGGCGGAGCTCGCCGCGGCGGTCCGGGCGCTCGGCCCCGAGGGCAGCACGGCACAGGAGGTCTGGCGGCTGATGTACCTGGAGGACCGGCCGGTCACCGAGGTGGCCGGGCTGATGGGCGTGCCCGAGGGCACCGTGAAGAGCCGCGCTCACCGGGTCCGGCAGCTCATGCGCGCGGTGCTGCGGCCGCCGGCGCGGGACGGAGGCGGACGATGACCTCTCACCGGGAGATGACGGGCGGCCCGCCGGGGCCGGACCGGTGCCCGCCCGATGTCGACCTGAACAGGGTGTGGCTGGGCGTGGCCGCGGAGGTCTGGCGCCGCCACCCGGGGCCAGCCGAGCGGCTGGCCGGGCGGGCGCTGCGCTCGCCGGGCCTGGCGCGGGCGCTGGTCGCCACGCCGTCACTGCTGCTCGGCTGGGTCCTGGCCAGCGCGGTGGTGCTGGTGGCCGGGATGTTCGCCACGCTCGGGACCGGCACGCCGTACGTGGCCCTGCTCGCGCCCGCGGTCGCCGCCGCGGGCATCGCCTACGCCTACGGCCCGGGCATCGACCCGGCCTGGGAACTCTCGCAGAGCATGGCGGTCAGCGACCGGATGGTGCTGCTGGCCCGGGTGCTCGCCGTGTTCGCGCTGAACGCGGCCCTGGGGCTGGCCGCGTCCGCGGCCTCAGGCACCGCGGCCGCGGTGACCTTCGGCTGGCTGATCCCGATGACCGCGATGTCCGCGCTGGCGCTCGCGGCGGCGGTGATGACCCGCTCGGCGAGCGCCGGTGCCGCCGCGGGCCTGGCCGCCTGGGCGATCACGGTGCTGTCCGTGCACTCGGCGTCCGGCCAGCTCACGGCCGCGGTCGCCAGCCCCGCACTGGTCCTCCCCTACCTGGCGGTCGCCGCGGCCTGCGGCACCGTCGCGTGGTTCGCCACCCGTGTTCCGAAAGGCGTGTCATGAACGTTGAGCTGACCGATGTGACCCGGCGGTTCGGCCGCACCCAGGCGGTCGCCGGGGTGACCCTGGAGACCGGTGCCGGGGTGTTCGGGCTGCTGGGCCCGAACGGCGCGGGCAAGACCACGCTGCTGCGGATGATGGCCACGGTCATCCCGCCGAACACCGGCCGCGTGCGGCTGCTCGGCCGGGACCCGGGCGGGTACGGCCCGCGGCGCGAGATCCGGCGCCGGCTCGGTTACCTGCCGCAGAGCCTGGGCTACTACCCGGGGTTCACGGTGGCCGAGTTCGTCGAGTACTTCGCGCTGCTGAAGGAGATACCGCCGGGCCGGGTGCCGCACGCGGTGGCCACCGCGATCGAGCGGGTTGACCTCGGCAGCCGGGCGAAAGCGAAGCTGCGCACGCTGTCCGGCGGCATGCTGCGCCGGGTCGGGATCGCGCAGGCGATCGTCAACGAGCCCGAGCTGCTGCTGCTGGACGAGCCGACCGCCGGCCTCGACCCGGAGCAGCGGGTGGCGTTCCGCGCCCTGCTGCGCCAACTCGGTGAGCGGGCCACCGTGGTCGTCTCCACCCACCTGGTCGAGGACGTCGGCGCCGCCTGCAGCGAGGTCACGCTGATGGACGACGGGAAGATCGTGTTCCACGGCACGCCGGACGAGCTGACCGCCCGCGGCCAGGGCCCCGGCGCGGTCGGCGACGCGCCGCTGGAGCGCGGCTACAGCGCGGTGCTCGCCGCGGCCCGGGCCGGGTCCGGGTCCGCCTCGGCGGTGGCGTGATGACCGCCGCGACGAGTGCCCCGGCGCGGCCCCGGGCCCCGCGTGCCGCCCGGGCGGTCCCGCGCAGCGCCTGGCGGCTGCTGCGGGTGGAGCTGCGCCGCAACGCGATGCCGTGGATCCTGCCGCTGATCGCCGCGCTGTTCTGGTTCGACTCCTACCGGCCCAGCACCCAGACGGAGCCGCTGTACGTCATGCGCACGTTCTGGAACCTGGGCCAGGGGGGCACGATCATCGACTTCGCGCCGTTCGTAGCCGCCGTGGCCGCCTGGATGGGGTCGCGGGACGGGCGCCGGCGCCTGGCTGACCTGGTGACCGCCACGCCCCGGCCGCGCTGGGCGGCGCAGCTCGCCACCTGGGCGGCGACCGCGATCTGGGCGGTCGCGGCCTACCTGGTGTTCGTCGGTGTCATGTTCGCGGTGTACGCCCGTCAGGGCGTCGGCGGCGCCCCGCCCTGGTGGTGGGTCGCGGTCGGCGTCACCGCGGTGACTGCGTTCAGCGCCGCCGGGTTCGCCGTCGGGGTCTTCTGGCCGAGCCGGTTCGCCGCGCCGGTGGCCGCGTTCGGGGCGGCCCTCGTCCTGCTGATGTCGTCGCGCTTTGGTTTCAGCCACACCAGCGGGTGGGCGATGATCCTGCCGACCAACTCCAACGGCAACTTCCAGAACGATTCCGGGATCTCCTACCCGTGGCTTCCTGACCTGCCGATCGCCCGGATCATGTTCCTGGCCGGGATCGCCGTCGCGGTCCTGGGCGTGACCGGCCTGCCCGCCCGGGCCGGCGGCCCGGGCCTGCGCCGCGCCGCCGCAGTCATCGCGGTGGCCGGCCTGGCGCTGGCCGGAACCGCGATCGGCCTGGCCAGCTCGGCCCGGCTGACCGCACACGGCATGGCCATCGCCGGCCTGCACGACGCGGCCAGCGATGCACCGATCGCCTACACCCCCGCCTGCGGCCACGCCGCCGGGGTCCCGGTCTGCCTGAACCCGGCTTACGGCCGGTGGCTGCCGGCGATCACCGGCGCGCTGGCGCCGGAGCTGGCTGAGGTGGCTGGCCTGCCCGGCGCGCCCGCCCGGGCCACCCAGGTCGCCACCACCTACACGGGCAGCAACGATGGCGGCCCGCCGGCGCTCAGCGATGGCGGTCCGCCCCAGGCGCTGACGGTAGGCGGACAGCCGCCGGTGCTCGGCCTGTCGCTCGGCATGCTCAACATGCCGGGACCGTGCGGCTTCTGCGACGGGCCCGTGGCCGGGAGCCAGTTCGCCGGCCAGTTCCGGCTGATGTTCGCCCACGCGTTCGTGGGCGCGGGCAGCACCCCCGGCAGCCCGGCGCAGCAGGCCGTGCAGGCCGCGCTGCTGCGCGGGGCCGGGATCCCGTTCGCGGTGCAGCCGAAGGTGATGGGCACCGCCGACAACTTCCCCGGGCCCCAGCCGTACTCGGCGACCGGGCCGGTCTTCGGCGCGGCCCGGCGGTTCGCGGCCCTGCCCGCCCCGGCCCGGCACGCCTGGCTCGCCGCCCATCTGGCCGCACTGCGGGCCGGCCGGCTCACGCTGAAGGACCTGCCGTGACCGCCGCGGGCCTGCACCGGCCAGCGCCGGGAAGCCCGCCTGACCGCGGCCCGGCGCTGCCCACCGCGACCCGGTGGCACCGGGCCGCCGCCGGATGGCGCCTGACCCGCCTGTACCTCGTCAGCCGCCGGGTGCCGATGGCCCTGGTGCTGCTGGCCGGCCTCGGCGTGCTGCTCTGGGCCGCGCTGCGCTGGCGCTGGAACATCGCCGGCGGCGCCGCGGCCCGGCAGTTCATCCCGCTGACGATCGAGACCGGCGCCGCGGCGCTGATCGCGGTCACCACCTACGGGCCGTTCGGCGAGCCGGAACGGGCCGCCGGCCGGTGGCTGCCCGTGCTCCGCCTGGCCGCGGCCGTGGCGCTGACCGCCGTCGCGTTCGGCCTGCTGTCCGCCGGGGCGGCGGCCGCCCACATCGCGGACGGCGGTGCCGCGACCGGCGGCCTGCCGGGCGGCACGATCGCCCTGCTCCGCAACCTCGGCGGCATGACCGGCCTCGGCCTGCTGTCCGCGGTCGCGCTCGGCGGCGCGTTCGGCTGGGTCGGCCCGATGGCCTACCTGGTGGTCACCGAAGGAGCGCTGGCCCACGGGTCGGTCACGCCGTGGGTCTGGCCCACCCGCCCGCCGTTCGACCGTGGCGCCGCGGTCTGCGCCGGCCTGGTGATCGCCGCCGGCCTGGTGCTGATCACCGTCCGCGGCCCGCGAGAGCCAGGCGGCGATCCCGGACCTGCTTAGCGGCGGTTCCCGCACTCCCAGATCGGATACGCACCAGGAGGACGGGTATGGCCAGGTTCGGTCCGGGCATCGCGCGGTGCCGTCAGCTCCCAGGCTGCCTATCTGGCCTGGTCATGGCGATAGGGCTGCTCGTCGCAGCCTGCGGTCCGGCGCCAACGGCCGCCCCCGGGGCCGCCACGGCGCACGGAACGGCCAGGCCGTCGTCGTCCGCCAGCCCGTCCCCCCGCTCAACGGCAGAATGCAGTTCCGTCGCGACCTGCTATACGCCGCAGCAGCTCGAGGTCGCCTACGGCGTCCAGCCGCTCCTCCGGCGCGGGGTCGACGGCCGCGGCGAGACCGTGGTGCTGCCGGAACTCGCCGAAACGCAGCTCAACCCGCCCCTGGTTACTGACCTGCGCCAGGACTTTGCTGCCTACGATCGCCTGTTCCACCTGCCGGCACCGCGCCTCAAGGTGGTGAGCACTTTCCCCGGCCCGGCGCACCCCTGGCTCGCCTTCGGGGAGGAGGTCCTGGACGCCGAGGTGGTCCACGCGATCGCTCCTCGCGCCGCCCTCACCGTCGTCCTGGTCAAAGGGACCTCCCTGGACAGCGCCGGCCAGGCGGTGGCGGCCTCGGTCGCCGCCTTGCGGCTGGGCGCCGCGGAGGGCGGCATCATCTCCCTCAGCCCGGCCGGCCAGATCGGCGGGGAGCACTGCGTCAACCATGCCCAGCTCACCCAGCTGAACGCCGCGCTCCAAGCCGATGCCGGCCACCACGTGACCGTCGTCGCGGCCACGGGTGACACCGGCGCGGCGGGGGAGCCGTGCGCCCTCATCGACGCCCTCGGCGGCAGCATGAGCGGCTTCAGCCCGAGAAAGGAAGTCGTCCTCGTCGCTTCCGACCCGCTCGTCCTCAGCGCCGGGGGCACGACCCTCGACGCGAGCCACGCGACCGGCGCCTGGCTCGGCGAGACCGCCTGGGGCCTTCCCGACGGCAGCCCCGGCAGTGCCTTCCAGGCGTCGGGCGGAGGGTTCAGCCGTCTCTTCGGCCGGCCCTCCTACCAGAACGGTGTCCCGGGCATCGGCTCAATGCGCGGCGTCCCCGACGTCGCCGCCGACGGTGACCCCGTCACCGGGATAGCGGTCATCACGGGCAACCCCGGCGGGGGTTACGCGGTCAGCGGGCATGCCCGGCACGAGCGCGAGCGCGCCCCTGTGGGCCGGGATCATCGCCCTCGCCGACCAGTACGCCAGGCGCCATCTCGGCTTCGTCAACCCGGCCCTCTACCGGATCGCCCGCAGCTCGCAGTACCACCGTGCCTTCCACGACGTCACCGCGGGCAGCAGCAACACGGCCGAGTTTCCGCACGCGACGATCGCCGGCTACCGGGCAGTCCCGGGCTGGGACCCGGTCACCGGCTGGGGCAGCCCCGACGCCCAGGTTCTCGTCCCGCTGCTCGCCCGGTACGCCACCCCGTGACCACGGCGCTTCCGGATGCCCCCCGGCCCGGGGTCACGCCGGCATGTACTTCCCGAACCAGCCCACCAGCCGGGTCAGGTAGTCGGTGAGGGCCGGGAACCGGCCGACGCCGTGTCCCTCCTCCGGGTAGATGACCAGCTCCGAGTCCACGCCGCGGCCGGTCAGGGCCTGGTAGAACTCCCGGGCCTGGCCGGCCGGCGTGCACCGGTCCTTGGCGCCCGCGGTGAGCAGCGTCGGCGTGCCGGCCTTGCTGGCGTGCAGGACCGGGCTGCGGGTGTGCACCTGGTTCCCGATGGCCTCGGGGTCGGCGTTGTCCAGGAACCACAGCCCCCAGCCGGGGATGTTGGTCGTGAACGTGAAGCTGTACCACTCGGTCACCGGCGAACCGGCCACGGCGGCCCTGAACCGCTGGTCCTGGGTCACCAGCCAGGCCGACATGTACCCGCCGTAGCTGACGCCCATCGTGCCGATCCGCGCCGGGTCCGCGATGCCGCGCTCGACCATCGCGTCGATGCCGGACAGGTAGTCGTAGGTGTCCGCGCCGCCCATGTCGCCCACGACCGCGGCGGCGAACTCCCGGCCCCGCCCTGAGCTGCCGCGCGGGTTCGGGTGCAGCACCGCGTACCCGCGGGACACCAGCAGGGGCACCGCCGGGTCGCGCATGCCCCAGCTCCGCTGGTAGGCCCCCACGGGCCCGCCGTGCACGTTCAGCACCAGGGGGAAGGGCCCGCTCCCGGCAGGCGTACAGAGAATTCCCTCGATTGACGTGCCGTCTGGTGCGTCCCAGCTGACGTTCGTGACCGAGCCCGCGACCGACCGGAGATAGTCGGTGCCGGGATGAGCCAGCGAAGCCAGCACCTCGTCGGTCCCCGGTCCGATGATCACGACCTGCTGCGGCTGGTCGTAATCGTCCCTGACCACCACGACCCGGCCGTCGGCCGTGAACGCGCCGCCCGGGTAGAACCCGCTCGCCCACGACTGCGCGGACGCGGCCAGTTCCTTGGCCACGAGAGCCGCGGGCAGGGGCCCGGAGCCGGCCTCTACCAGACCGGCCACGCAGTCCAGATGGCGCTGGCCGGCGTAGCCGAGCCGGGTCCCGTCGATCCACTGGACCGCGGTGACGTCGGTCCCGGCGGTGTCGACCGCGCACCGCGTGCCGGCCACCAGGTCCAGCAGGATCAGGTCGCCGGCCACGATCAGCCGGTCGCTGCACACGGCCTCGACCACGGCGGCCCGCGTGCCGTCGGGTGTCCCGGCCGGCAGCCCGAGCTGCACGTCGCTGCGGAGCAGTTCGGTCACCGCGCCGGTGGCGATGTCGAGCCGGCTCAGCACCGCGGAGTACCAGTCGTCCTCCCCCGGCTTCCCGCTGGTGATGGCCAGTACGTGCCCGGGGCCGCACCAGGCCGCCTCCCACACGTTCAGCCCGTCGGGCGAGACCTTCGCGAGCTCGCCGGTGGCCAGCGTGTAGAGCCACAGGCTGCGCCACGCGTCCTCCGGCGTCCCGCTCTCCACCTCCGGATACCAGGACGGCCGCCCGGAGTCGCCCGCGCCTGCTCCCGCTGTGCCGGATCCCTGCGCGTCCGAGATCTCCGCGCCGAGCCCGGCGACGCCGAGCAGGATCCGGGTGCCGTCCGGGGACCAGGCCAGGAACTCGGCCGTGCCGGGCACCGCGGGCGCGGGCCGGGCCTCCCCCAGCTCCCCGCCGCCCAGCAGGTAGAGCTGGAACACCTCGGCCTTGGCCCGGTCGGACAGGAAGGCGAGCGCCGACCCGTCCGGCGCGAGCCGGCCGGCCTTGGCCGACCCGCCGCCCGAGGTCAGCGCGTGCAGCCCGCCGTCCCGCACCTCGTACAGGGCGGTGCGGGGCAGCCCCTCGAGCTCGTCGTAGACCGACCCAGCGACCACGATGCGGCTGGCGTCGGCCGTCGCGACGATGTCGGTGACGTGATGCGGCCGGCCGAACGCGGGCTCGTGCAGCCGCCGGAGATGCTCGGCGACCGCCGCGTACTCAGGAGATTCCCGCAGGTCTTTGCCCATGATCCGGATGATCTCATGCGCTCTGCGGGTCCGGTTAGACGGCGTGTCTGGTTAGCGCTGGCCGGCCTGCAGGTACTCGTGCACCAGCTGGATGGCGGTGGCCCCCTCGCCGACCGCCGAGGCGACCCGCTTGATCGACCGGTGCCGCACGTCCCCGGCCGCGAACACCCCGGGCATGCTGGTCTCCAGCAGCAGCGGCGGGCGGTCCAGCGGCCAGCCGCCGGCCGGGCTGCGGCCGGCTCGGTCCAGGTCCCGGCCGGTCAGGACGAAGCCCTGGCCGTCCCGCTGGACGCGGCCGTCCAGCCAGCCGGTGCGCGGCTCGGCGCCGATCATCACGAACAGCGCCGCGGCGGGGACCGTCTCGGTCGCGCCACTCCCCCGCTCCCGCAGCGTCAGGGTCTCCAGGCTGCACCGGCCCTCGCCGCCGGTGACCTCGGTGCCCGCGCGGACACGGATGTTCGGGGTCTTGCTGATCTCGGTGATCAGGTAGCTCGACATCGTGGCGCTCAGCCCCGGCCCGCGCACGGCCATGGTGACCGAGGACGCGTACCTGGCCAGGTGCAGGGCGGCCTGCCCGGCCGAGTTGCCGGCCCCGATCACGTACACGCCGCGGCCGGCCATCGCGTGCGCCTCCGCCCCGGCGGCGCCGTAGAACACCCCGGCGCCGACCAGGGCCTCCAGGGCGGGCACGCCGAGGCGCCGCCAGGTCACGCCGGTCGCGATCACCACCGCGCGGGCCGTGACCTGGCCGCCGCCGGCCAGGTGCACCACCCGCTCAGGACCCCGGTCGGTCAGGCCGTCCGCCCGGGCGAGCATGGTGCTCGCGCCGAACAGCCACGCCTGCTCGACGGCCCGGCCGGTGAGGCTGCTCCCGCTGAGCCCGTGCGGGAAGCCGAGGTAGTTGCGGATCAGCGAGCTCGTGCCAGCCTGCCCGCCGGGCAGGTCCGGCTCCAGCACGAGGGTCTTAAGGCCCTCAGACGCGGCGTAGACCGCCGCGGCCAGGCCGGCCCGGCGCCGATGACGGCCACGTCGCAGGACCGCGGCCCGGGATCCGGCCGGAAGCCCAGCGTCTCCATCAGGTCCGCGTGCGACGGGTCGACCAGCGCCGAGCCGTCCCGGCTCACCACCACGGGCACCTCCGCGCCCTCCAGGTGGTGCTCACGCAGCAGCTCGCGGCCTTCTTCCGAAGAACTCTCCAGATAGGAATACGGCACGCTGATGCGGGACAGGTCCTCACGAAGCCGGTGCGCACGGGGCGAGTTCGCCGGACCGACGATCCGGAAGGCCACGAACGAGGGCTCGCGGGCGCTGTCCCAGGCCGACAGGAACTCGCTCACAGCGGGGTAGAGAAACCGCTCCAGCGGGCGCCACGGGAAGTACAGGTGGTAGTCGATCTCCCCCACGGCCATCGCCGCGACCGCGGGATGCGCCGCGGACCAGTTGCCCCGGTCGATCAGCAGGATCCGCTTGGCCCCGCGGTGCTGCTCGTGCGCCCGGACCAGGAAGTCGACCGCGGGTGTGCCGGCCAGGTGCTCGTCCGCGATCAGCAGGGCGACCTCCGCGCCGGCCGCGGCCGGCCGGCCAGCCGGGCCAGCGCGGCGCCGGCCGAGGCCACGCTGATCACCTCGTAGTCGGCCTGGTACCGCCGGCTCAGGTCCCGGTGCAGGGCCTCGCGCCGGGGCTCGTCGTCGGCCACCAGCATGAAGATCGGTCGCGGCATGACAGCCTCCCTGATCGGCGGCTAGGCCCGGTGGCGCGGGGCGCCGGCGGCGGCGGGCTGGGCCTGGTAGGGCCGGTCGTCGACGATGCGCTTCATCACGATGGTGGAGGACACCCGGTGCACGCCGGGCAGCGTAGCGAGTCTCTCGTCCCGCAGGGTCTGGTAGCTGGCCAGGTCGGCGGTGGCCACCCGGATCAGGTAGTCGGGGTCGCCGAACAGCCGTTCCGCGTGCCGGATCTGCGGGATCGCGGCCAGGCCGCGCTCGAATTCGGTGATGGTCGAGGCGTCCTCCCGGTCCATGGTCACGTACACGAGGACCTCGAAGCCGAGGCCGATCGCGGCCGGGTCGATGACGGCCCGGTAGCCGCGGATCACCCCGCTGCGCTCCAGCTCGCGGAGCCGCCGGTGGCACGGCGCCACGGTGAGCGAGACCCGCTGGGCGAGCTCGGTGATCGTGAGCCGCCCCTCGGCCTGGAGCACCGCAAGAATCTTCCGGTCAATCGCGTCCATACTCATGATGATTGCGCATCCGCGGGCTCTGCGGCATAAAGACGCAACCACATTCCGGGCAGGCGAGCATAGTTTTGCTCCCGAAGGACCGCCCACCGCCGCACCGGAAGCCGGAAGCCCGCCATGGCCAGCCTGCTCGACTACGCCCCGATCGCCGCCGCCTGCTTCGCGGTCCCCGAGTTCCTGCCGCAGCTGCGGAAGCTGGCCGTCACCGGCGACGCGGCCGGGGTCTCCTGGTCCTGGGGCGTGCTGACGGCCGTCAACAACGCCGCCTGGCTGGTCTACTTCGCCCTGTCGGCGTACTGGACCGCGCTGATCCCGTCGGCCTCGGCCACGACCCTGGCCACGGTCCTCGCGGTCATGCTCACCCGCCGTGGGCAGGCCCGGCGCCGGCCCGCGATCGCGATCGGCGCCTGGGCCGCGCTGCTGGCGGGCGCCTTCGCGCTGGCCGGGCGGGCCGGCCTGGGAACGCTGCTGACCGCCGCGTTCACCCTCCAGGTCGCGCCGTCCATCTGGACCGCCTACCGGACGGCCCGCCCCACCGGCATCGCCACCGGGACCTGGCTGCTCACGGCCGGCGAGCTCACCTGCTGGCTGGCCTTCGGCCTGCACAAGTCCGACCCGCGGCTGATCATCCTCGGCGCCGGCGGGATCACCTGCTGCGCGCTGATCCTCGCCCGGGTCCGCCACAGCGCTCCCGGCGAGTACGGCGGCGCGGCTCCGGCTGAGATCAAGCTGACGTCAGGCTGAGCCCTGCTGGCCAGGGGCGGCGCCCCCGCGGGTGCCGTCCCTGGCCAGTACCTGAGCCAGGTGCACGGGGGTTCGCCCGGTCCCGGCCTGCTCGATCTGGGTCCGGCAGCTGAACCCGTCGGCCAGCACCAGGGTGGTTGCGGGAGCCTTCCGCACGGCCGGCAGCAGGGCCCGCTCGGCGCAGGCGAGCGACACCTCATAGTGCCCGGCCTCGAACCCGAAGTTGCCGGCCAGCCCGCAGCAGCCCGCGTCCAGCACGTCCACGTCGACGCCCGCCGCGCGCAGCAGCGCCTGGTCGGCGTCGTAGCCCATGATCGCGTGCTGATGGCAGTGCGTCTGGGTGCCGGCGAGCTCACGGAGCTGCTGGTAGATCTCCGCCCGCCCCCCGGCCGCGACGATGCGCGACCCGGACGGCAACGAGTTCTGCGTTATCGATCATCCACGCCGCTGAGCCCGGCGGGCGGCTCTTCCTCGTCAGCCGGGACCGGGGTGCTCAGGTCCAGCACGTCGGCGAGCTCACCGTCGTGGCCCGCCGCAGCCTCCTCCAGGTGGTCAAGCACAGCCGCCAGTCTGGGCGGCAGGTCCGACTCCTCGCCCTCGGCGGCTTCCCCGGTGGACCGGTCAGAAAGCTCAGCTCTTGTCACATCAGCCTCCTCTGCCCCCATGCCGCCCTGACTGCCCGCATTTGAGCCGCTCAATCGGCTGATGTCGCGATGACGGCTGATTGCCAGGGGGCGGATGGGGTATCCGCCAGGGCCACCTAGGGAGCAGGGAGATCACGTGCCGCGACTGCGCCGCAGCGATACCTCGGCGCCGGGACTGCGGCGGGTCCGGCAGGGCCGCGGCTTCCGGTATCTGGCCGCGGACGGCGGCGCGGCGGACCCGGCCGACGTAACCCGGATCCGGGCGCTGGTCATCCCGCCGGCCTGGACCGACGTGTGGGTCTGTCCCTACCCGAACGGGCACCTGCAGGCTACCGGCCTCGACGCGGCCGGGCGGCGGCAGTACCTGTACCACGAGGCCTGGCGGGCCCGGCGGGACCGGGAGAAGCACGATCACGTGCTGGAGTTCGCGGCCCGGCTGCCCGCGGCCAGGGAACGGGCCAGCAGTCAGCTGGCCGGCCGGGGCCTGGGCCGGGACCGGGTGCTGGCGGCCGCGTTCACGCTGCTGGACGTGGGCGGATTCCGGGTCGGCAGCGACCGCTACGCCGAGGAGAACGGCAGCTACGGGCTGATGACGCTGCGGCGGGAGCACGTCCGGTGCGAGCGCGGCCGCCTGACCTTCGACTACCCGGCCAAGAGCGGCCGGGAGTCGGTGACGGTGGTCACGGTCGCGCCGGCCCGCGCCGTGGTCTGCGCACTGCGCCGCCACCGCCCGCCCGGCGAGCGGCTGATGGCCTGGTCCGCGCGCGGGCAGTGGCACGATCTCGGCAGCGACGACGTGAACGATTACCTGTGCGATCTGCTCGGCGTGGACGTCAGCGCCAAGGATTTCCGGACCTGGCAGGGCACCGTGCAGGCGGCCGTCGGCCTGGCCGTATCCGGGCGGGCCGCGCGGTCAGCGCCGGCCCGCAAGCGGGCGGTCAGCCGGGTCGTGGCCGAGGTCGCGGACTACCTCGGCAACACCCCGGCGGTCTGCCGGCGCTCCTACATCGACAGCCGCCTCATCGACCGGTATCTGCACGGCGAGACGATCGCTTTCCCTATGGACCAGCTCGGCCGCGGCGTGCCGCCTGGCTGGCCTGCGACCCACGGCCCGTTCGAGGCCGCCGTGCTCCGCCATCTGGCCGGTTAGCGTCGTGCCGCCGGGGCCCGCGCGCCCGGCCGCGTACAGAATCAGCCAGGACCCGCGCAGACGCCAGCTCGCCGAGCCAGCCGGCTCAGCCCGCGCCGGGGAGCATGACCTGGATCGCCCCGCCGGCCTCGCGGACCTCGAACGCGGGCTGCGGCGCGGTGGCCGGGCCGCGGGCCACAGAACCGTCGGCGAGCCGGAACATGCTGCCGTGCCACGGGCAGGTCAGGCAGCCGCCGTCCAGGTCCTCGTCAAACAGCCCTACGCCGGACAGTTTCCCTCCGGACAGCGGCCCGGACATGTGGCTGCACCGGTCGGCCAGCACGTGAACCTCGCCGCCGGACCGGACGGCCACGACCGGGACCTCCCCCACAACCTGGCGGACCGGCTTGCCCTCGGGCAGGTCCGCGGACCTCATCAGGTCGTGCCAGCCGGGCTCGATCAGGTGGGGGACGTCCTCGGCGTGGTTGACCCCGCCCGCCAGCCGGTAGGCCAGGTGGCCGCCGAGGTACGCGGAGGCCCCGGCCATGGCCATGCCGCCCAGCCGCAGCCAGCGGGCCCGGCGTCGGCCCGGCCCGGCCAGCGACGCCGCGTACAGGCCGAGGGCCAGCACGTTGCCGGCCGCGTGGACCACGCCGACGCGCATTTGCTGCTCGTGCTGATCGGCCCAGTCCGTCGCGCCGGCCAGCGCGGTGGGCACCGCCGCGGCCACCCCCAGCGCGGTCAGCAGCCGGGCCTCGTCCTCCTGGCCGCCGGCGAAATCCAGGACACTGGCCGACAGCCAGGCCCCGATGGCGGCCTGCGCCAGCACCGGGTGCAGCGGGTGCCCGAGCCACACCCCGTGCAGCGCGTCGCGGACTTTGGCGGGCCTGATCAGCCGGGCTACCCGCTGCCCGGCGGAGACCACCGGGTCGAGACGGGAGGCCTGCTCGAGACGGTCTATCGGCAGCATGCCGGGGCCGCTGCCCGGCCCGCGGCGCGCTAAACGGGCCTGCCCGCCTTCGCGGACCGGGCGCGGTTTCAGCAGATCAGTGGCGGGCAGCGGCGGGGCATGCGGAAACGACTGCCTTCGGCGCGGTGACCTACGGTGCGCTGGCCGCAATGGGCGCCAGCGCCAGCGACCAGCATTGAGGACGGGAGAACACGATGGCTGTCACAACCTTCCATGACCTGCCGATGGCCGACCGGGACCGCCGCTGGGACGGCGGCGCCGCGGAGAAGCGGGTCCGCCAGTGGGCCGGCGCCCAGGACGAGCCGAACGAGAAGTACCGGGACGCGCACCTGTGGTACGACGCGGAGAACAAGGACAACTTCACCGCGTACAAGCTGCTGTTCGCCGACGTGCTGGACGGGAAGCTGACCGCCATCCCGCGCGGGATCATGGCCGCCGGGAACATCATGGACGGGGCCCGCGGCGGCGTCGACATCCCCCGCGGCGACATCGACCGGGTCAAGAGCCACCTGGCCAGGTACTACAGGAAGATGGGCGACGAGCCGCCCTGGGAACGGCCGACCTAGCGGGCCCGTGTCCTAGCGAGCCCGTGCCTACCGGATCTGGGCCCGGGCCCAGGCCTGGCTGATGACGTCCTCCGCGGCGGCGCGGTCCTGCCAGCTGCGCACGTCGGTGCCCTTGCCGGGTTCCAGTTCCTTGTAGATGTCGAAGAAGTGGCCGATCTCGTCGAGCAGGTGGCCGGGCACGTCGCCCAGGTCGCGCAGGTCCGCGTACCGCGGGTCACGGGCGGGCACGGCCAGCACCTTCGCGTCCGGGCCCTTCTCGTCGGTCAGCCAGAACACCCCGACCGGGCGGGCGGTGACCGCGCAGCCGGGGAAGGCCGGCTCGCCGAGCAGCACCATCACGTCCACCGGGTCGCCGTCCTCGGCCAGCGTGCCGGGGATGAACCCGTAGTCGGCCGGATAGCGGGTCGAGGTGAACAGCATCCGGTCCAGCCGGATCCGCCCGCTGACCGGGTCCATCTCGTACTTGTTCCGCGACCCCTGCGGAACCTCGATGACGACGTCGACCTCCACGCTGCCCCTTCCCGTTTCCCGCGGCCCGGCCGCCCGGCGCCGGGCCGGCTGCGCGGATTGCTACCCCGCGGGACGCGGCTGACTCCGGCTCCGGCCGGCATCTTCCTGCTTCAGCCGGCCCGTGCTGGGCAGATGGAGCAGGCGTGCCCAGCACGGGCTCACGACTCCGCGGAAAGGAGAACTTCATGCCCAATGAGCTGACCGGCCGCCGTATCGCGTTCCTGACCGCCGCCGAAGGCGTCGAGCAGGCCGAGCTGACCCGTCCCTGGCAGGCGGTGCTGGACGCAGGCGGCACCCCGGAACTGCTGGCTCCCGAGGCGGGCAAGGTGCAGGCCTTCAACCACCTGGACCGGGCGGACACGTTCGAGGTGACCGGCACCATCGCCGGGGCGGACCCGGCGCAGTACGCCGGGCTGGTGCTGCCCGGCGGCGTGGCCAACGCCGATTTCCTGCGCATGGTGCCCGAGGCGGTGGGGTTCGCCACCGCGATGTTCGCCGCCGGGAAGCCCGCCGCGGTCATCTGCCACGCACCCTGGCTGCTGGCCGAGGCGGACCTCGTCCGCGGCCGGACGATGACGTCCTGGCCCAGCCTGGCGACCGACCTCCGCAACGCCGGCGCGACCTGGGTCGACGCCGAGGTCCAGGTCTGCACGGCGGGCCGGAACGCGCTGGTCACCAGCCGCAAGCCGGATGACCTGCCCGCGTTCTGCGACGCGCTGGTGACCCAGTTCAGCCAGGCTGCCCCGGGCGCCTGACCGGGCGACCGGCCGGATGACCGGGCCGGCCGGGATCAGCCTGGCGGACCTGGACCCGGGCCGCCTCCGTGACCAGCGGGCCTTCTCCGCGGCCCGGGTCCGCTGAGCAGGCAACCGCGGGCTGGCGCGGGCTGACCGCGGCCGGACGGGCCGTCACGCGTTGGTGGACTCGACGTCCTGCGCCAGCATGGCCTCGACGTAGTCCAGTTCGGACAGGGCCGCGGCCAGTTCGGCCACCGGCTGCTTGCCGTGCACATGCAGGGTCACCTCCACGGTCGACGCGAACCCCGTTGGACGACCGCCGCCCGTCCGCGCCCCGGCTCGCGCTGATGGTTCCGTGGCCGCGTTCGTGCCGTCCTTGCGCTGTCCTTGCCGGTCATGGGGGCTTCCGTCGCCGGTTAGTGGTTCCGCAGGGCCTTGATCAGCTGGTCCTTGCTCATGCTGGACCGGCCCTTGATGCCGATTTCCCGGGCCTTCTTCACCAGGTCGGTCTTGGACCAGTCCTGGTAGGAGCCGCCCTTGCCCCCCTTCGCTGCGACCTTGCGCCGCCCGCGGGCGGCCGAGGCGTTGGCGATCCGGGCGGACTTCTCCTTGCTCTCGCCCTGCTCCCGCAGCTTCTGGTACTGCTTCTCGTCCTTGATCTGGGCCCTGGGCATGGCTTCACCTCCACCTGTCGGCTGGGCCTGCGCTACCCGGCGAACCGGCCCTCAATCCGCCGCGCAGCGGACGTGAGCGCAGGTCAGCGAGCGGCGCTTAAGTTCCCCTGACCGGGTAGAAAGCATGCTTCGTCTCCGCGGAGGTGCTCAATGACGGTCCTGGACCTGCCCGGCTGGGCGGCCCCGCTGGTGACCAGCAGCCGGGCGGCCGGTGAGGATCGCCGGCTGCGCCCTGGATCTGGCCCGGCAGTACGGCACGCGGCTGCCGCAGCCCGGCGACGGGCAGACCGCCGGCCGGTGGGCGGTGCTGGCCGCGGTGTCCGAGCAGAACCTGACCGCCGGCCGGGTGCTCGAGGCGCACTCCGACGCGCTGGCGATCCTGGCCGAGGCCGGCGCGCCGCCGCCGGACGGGACCTGGGGGGTGTTCGCCGCCGAGGCGGCGCCGCACCGGCTGACGGCTTCCGCGGGGCCAGATGGCCCTGGCGGGCGTGGCGGGCCGGTGACGCTGACCGGGGTCAAGCCGTGGTGCTCGCTGGCCGGGCTGCTGGACAGCGCGCTGGTCACCGCGCACGGCCCGGACGGCCGGCAGCTGTACCGGGTCAGCCTGCGCGACCCGACGGTGACGGTGGACCCACCCGAGGGCTGGGTGGCCCGCGGGCTGCGGACGGTGACGAGCGTGGCCGTGCGGTTCTCCGGTACGGCGGCGGAGCCGGTCGGGGGGCCGGGGTGGTATCTGTCCCGGCCCGGCTTCGCCTGGGGCGGCATGGGCGTGGCCGCCTGCTGGTACGGCGGGGCGCTCGGGCTGCGCACCGCGATCGCCGCCGCGGCCGCCCGGCGCGGCAGCGACCTCACCAGCATGCTGCTCGGCGCCACCGACATTTCGCTGTACGGCTGTGCGGCGGCCTTCGGCCACGCCGCCGCGCTGATTGACTCCGGCGCGGCCCGCGGAGCCGCCGGCGAACTGCTGGGCCTGCGCCTGCGCGGCCTGGTCGCGGACGCGGCCGAGCAGGCGCTGCGGCACGCCGGGCATGCGCTGGGCCCGGCGCCGCTGGCGTTCGACGAGGAGCATGCGCGGCGGGCGGCCGACCTCGAGCTGTACATCCGCCAGCACCATGCGGAGCGGGACCTGGCCCGGCTGGGGTCCATGCTGACCGCGGGCGACGGCGGCGGGGCGGCCCCGTGATCCGCCGGATGGCGGTGATCGTGCCGGCCGCCGACGAGGAGGAGCGCATCGGCGACTGCCTGTCGGCGATCCGGGCCGCGGCGGGCTGCCTGTACCGGGAGACGGGAATCCCGGCCCGGGTGATCCTCGTCCTTGACCGGTGCCTGGACCAGACCGCGGCGATCGCCCGCCGGTCGGCCGGGGTGGAGCTGGTCACGGCCAGCGCCAGGAACGTGGGCGCGGCCCGCCGGGCCGGGGCCGGCCGGGCGCTGGCCGGGCCGGGGCGGGCCAGTGAACTGTGGCTGGCCAGCACCGACGCCGACTCCCAGGTCCCGGCCCGCTGGCTCACCGGGATGCTGGCCGAGGCCCGGGCCGGGGCGCACCTCGTGCTCGGCACGGTCGTCCCCGGGCCCGGCCTGGGCCCGGCCCGCCGCCGCGCCTGGGCCGGCCGCCATCAGCTGCGCGACGGCCACCCGCACGTGCACGGCGCCAACCTGGGCATCCGCGGCGACGCCTACCTGGCGCTCGGCGGCTGGCCGGCGCTGCCGACCGGCGAAGACACCGAGCTGGCCCGGCGGGCCACGGCCGCGGGCCACGTGCGGATCGCCCGGTCCGCGGCGATACCGGTGGTGACCAGCACCCGCCGGGCCGGGCGGGCGCCGCAGGGCTTCTCCGGATACCTCCGTGACCTGTCCCCCGGAGGCCTGGCGGGCGCGCCGGCGTGCGGCCAATGACCGCGACGCTCGGCGCCAGCTACTTCGACGGGATGTACGCCCGGTCGGCCGACCCGTGGGGATTCACCAGCCGGTGGTACGAGCGGCGCAAGTACGCGATCAGCCTGGCGATGCTGCCCCGCGAGCGCTACCGCCGCGGATTCGAGCCGGGCTGCTCGATCGGCGTCTTCACCCGGCAGCTGGCCGGCCGCTGTGACCGCCTGCTGGCCTGCGACGTGGCCGCGGCCGCGGCCACGTCGGCCGCCCGGCGGCTGCGGGACTGCAGCCACGTCCGCGTGCAGCAGCGGGTGCTCCCGGCGCAGTGGCCCGCGGGCCGGTTCGACCTGGTGGTGTTCTCCGAGCTGCTGTACTACTTCGGCGACCGGGACCTGCGGGCGGTGCTGGACCGGGCGGCAGGCTCGCTCGAGGATGGCGGCACGCTGCTGGCCGTGCACTGGCGGCACGCTGTCGCTGACTATCCCCGCAGCGGCGACAGCGCCCATGCAGTGCTTGCCGCGCAGCCGGGGCTGGCCCGGCTCGCCGAGCATGCCGAGGCCGACTTCCGCGCCGAGGTGTACCAGCGGACCGACACAGCCGCGGTCTCCGTGGCTCAGGCCACCGGCTTGGCCTGACCAGCCGTCGGCCGCCGGGTACAACGAGCCGTTCCGGGTAAGGGAGGGCGCACCTCAACTGGTCAGTCTGGAGGAAAGGCGCCTGTGATGCGGAGTCTGCTGTCCGAGTTCCGGCAGTTCATCCTGCGGGGAAATGTCGTCGACCTGGCGGTTGGCATTGTCATAGGGGTCGCCTTCACCGGGGTGGTCCAGGCTCTGGTCAGGGACTTCATCAACCCGCTGATCGCGGCCCTGTTCGGGAAGCCGGACTTCAGCCGGTTCCATTTCACCGTCCATCACGCGGTGTTTGCCTACGGCGACTTCATCAACCGGGCGCTGATCCTGATCATCATCGGCATGACCGTTTTCTTCCTGGTCGTCAAGCCAGTGAACGCGATGATCGACCGGTTCCATCTGTCCCCCCGGTCGCCGTCTCCCGCGACCAAGACCTGCCCGGCCTGCTTCACCGACATCCCCCTGAAGGCCACCAGGTGCCCCAACTGCACCAGCGAGCTGGCCCCGCCCGCCCGGGACCGCGCGGCCGCCCGGGTCTGACGGCTGGCTGGCGAACGTACAGGTCTTTTCCTTCCGGCGCGGGCAACCGGGCGCCCGGATGCGTGCATCTTGTGATCGTGACGTTCCTCCAGGGAAGCCGGCCCGCGTGAGCAGCCGCGACGACGAGTACACCGAGTACATCTCGGCGCGGATGATGTCGCTGCGCCGGACGGCCTACCTGCTCTGCCAGGACTGGCACCGCGCCGATGACTTAGTGCAGGCCGCGATCACCAAGCTCTACGTGCACTGGGGCCGGGCCCGGGCCGCCGATCACATCGACGCCTACGCCCGGACCGTCCTCGTGCACGAGTTCATCGGCGAGCGCCGCATCAGCGGGGCCCGGGGCATCCCGGCCACGTTCCAGGTCTGCGCCGCGCACGCCCACGGCCTGTCCGTTTTCATCTCCACCTACGGCAACGAGAGCCCCCGGGCAGTCAGCATCTTCAGGGACCATCTGCGGATCCTGGGACCCGATCCGTCCCGCTGGACGGCACAACCTCTGGGCTGATCGCTGCCTCAGGGACGCTCAGGCGGAACGTCACCCCGTGTTCCCGCGGGATCGCCTCGGCGGTCCCGCCGTGCAGGCCGGCGATCCGGCGCACGATAGCGAGGCCGAGGCCCGAGCCGGGAAGCGCCCGCGCCTGCGCCGACCGGTAGAAGCGGTCGAAGATATACGGCAGGTCGTCCGCGGGGATTCCCGGGCCGTCGTCGCTGACCTCGACCGTCCCGTGGGCGGCCGCGATGCGGATGCGGCCCTCCGGCGGGCTCCACTTCAGCGCGTTGTCGACCAGGTTCCCGATGGCGCGTTCCAGCGCGTCCGGATCGCCGCGGACCAGCGTCGGCCGGCAGTCGAGCTCGTACCGCAGCCCCGGCGAGCGGCCGGCGGCCCGCGCGGCGACCCGCTCCGCGAGCAGGTCAAGCCGGACGTCTTCGGTGTGGAACGAGGCCTGCCCGTCGCGCGCCAGCTCGACCAGGTCGTTGATCAGCACGCGCAGTTCGCCGGCCTCGGCCAGCGCGGCCGCGGCCAGCGCCGGCGCGCTGGGGTCGTCCGGGCGTTCCGCGAGCAGCTCGAGGTTGGTGATCAGGCTGGTGAGCGGGGTGCGGAGCTCGTGCGAGGCGTCGGCGACCAGACGGCGCTGCGCGCCCACCGACTCGTTCAGCGCGGCCGTCATCGCCGCGAAGGCCTGCCCCAGCCGGCTGATCTCGTCCTGGCCCGGCGCCTCGATCGGCGCGCTGAGGTCGCCGGTGGCCCTGATCTGCTCGACGGTTTCCGTCAGCCTGCCGACCGGGCGCAGCACCCGGCCCGCGGCCAGCCGCGCCGTCACCGCCGCGCCCAGCGCGGCGGCCGGTATCAGCGCGAGGAGCAGCCAGCCCAGCGCCGTCTGGGTGGAGGCCGCGTTGGACTCCGGCAGGGCGGCGCGGACCAGCGCCCCGGGGTTGCCGGGAAACGGCGCGGTGTAGATGCGGTACGTGCGGCTCTGGTAGGTCCCGTCGTGGAAGTACGGCCTGGCGTTCCCGCGCGCCACCTGGACGTCGTGGTCGGTGATGGCGACGAACCCGTTTGCCGGCCCGGCCGTGGCATCGGGCACGATCTGCAGCTGCGCATCGCCGAACGGGACCAGCTGCCCGAAAGGGGTACGGGACTTCTTGAGCTTTGTCGCGATCTGCGGCGCCTGCCTGGCCACCTGCACCAGGGTCTGGTCGTTCTGCTCGCGCCGCTGCGCGCCGACCGCCGGGTAGATGACCGCCGCCACCACCGCCAGCGCACCGAGCACGACCACGCCGACCGCGATCGCCACCCTGGTGCGCAGGCTCATGGCTCTTCCCGCAGCACGTAGCCGATCCCGCGGACGGTCTGGATCAGCCGCGGCTCGCCCATCTTGCGCCGCAGGTAGCTGATGTAGACCCAGAGCCCGTTCGATTCCGGGCCGAAGTCGTACCCCCACACCGATTCGAAGATCTGGGTCCGGGAGAGCACCCGGCCCGGGTTGCGGAGGAAGTACTCGAGCAGCCCGAACTCGGTCTTGGTCAGCGGCAGCCGTTCGCCGCCGCGGCGGGCCTGGTGGGCCGCCAGGTCGAGCTCGACGCCGGCGAACCGGAGAAGGTCGGCGCCCGCGCCGCTGCGCCGCAGCAATGCGCGCAGCCGCGCCCGCAGTTCCTCCAGCGCGAACGGCTTGGCCAGGTAGTCGTCGGCGCCGGCGTCCAGCCCGGCGACCCGGTCGGACACCAGGTCACGTGCGGTCAGCATCAGGATCGGGGTGTCGTCGCCGCGCGCCCGGATCCGCCGGCACACCTCGAGCCCGCCCGGTTCCGGCATGAGGATGTCGAGCACGACGGCCTCATGCCGGTTCCGCAGCAGCATGGCCAGCGCGGTGGTGCCGTCGGCCGCGGTGGACACCTGGTAGCCGTCACGGTGCAGCGCATGGGTCAGTGCGCTGCGTACCGCCTCGTCGTCATCGACCACGAGAACCCGCACCCGGCCAGTATCGCGCACGCTCCTCAGCGGGCCCCTCAGGAGTTAAACCGGAATTTAGGATTACGGCTGGCTGGCGCTGGCCAGGCTCTGCTTGGCGTGCACGAGCGCGGTGTTCAGTTGCTGGGCGCTGACGCCGAGGTCACGGGCGGCCGCCTGGAGGAGCGGCGAGTCCGGCTCGGCCCCGCCGGCGGCGAACAGCGGGGCGAGCGCCGCGCTGACCCGTGCCACGGCGAGGTGCAGTTCGCTGGCCACCGACGCGGCCATCGCGTCGTGGCCGGCCTTGTCGGCTGCGGCGCCGGCCTTGGTGCCGGCCGGGCCCTGCTTGGTAGCGGCCGGGCCCTGCTTGGTAGCGGCTGGGCCGGCCAGGCTCAGCTTGGCGTGGGTGAGTGCCGCGATGAGACCCTGCGTGCTGACCCCGAGCGAACGGGCGGCGGCCGCGAGTACCGGCGAGTCCGGGTCGGCGTGGCCGGCCGCGAACAGCGGGGCGAGCGCGGCACTAACCTGTGCCGTGCTGCGGTGCAGGTCCCTGGCCACCACCGCGACCATCGCGTCGTGGCCGGCCTTGGCGGCGTTGCCGCCCTTGACGGTGGCCGCTGTGGTGTGTCCGTGGGCGGCGGGCTTGCCGCCGGACGACGCCGCGACCGCGACGCCGCTGCCCGCGGCGACGGCCGCGCTGACCGCCGCGGCGGCGGCGATGATCCTGGTTCTGCTGCGCACGTGAGTCCTCCTCGGGTTCGCCGAACGTGCCTCAGGGAATCAGGCAGGACTCAGGTGGGCCGAAGATGTTCCTTACGGCGGCCTAAGAAAGCACGGCCAGGGAAGCGCGGCCTGGGAAAGCATGCCCGGCCACGTCCCGGTCTGATCTGGCCAGGCCGTGCGAAACCGGTGCCGGCCTGGCAATCCGGCCTGACAATAGGCCCGTGAGACTGGACGCTCGTCTGGTCCGGCAGTGGTCTCCGGCCGAGCTGGGCGTGCACCCGGTGGCCGGCGGCGGCCCGCTGCCCGCGTACGTCCGCCGGCCGCATGATGAGCGCCTGCGGCTGATCGTGGCGCCGCCGGTGGAGGCCAGCCGGCTGGTGGTGGTACGCGGCGAGCCGGGCACCGGCACGACCCGGGCCGCCTGGGAAGCGGTCGCCGGGGAGCTGGCCGAGTGGCCGCTGGAATACCCGCGGACCGCTGCGGCACTGGCCGCGCGGCTGGAGGCGGGTATCCCGGCCGGGACCGTTCTGTGGCTGGGCGAGCTTGGCCGGTACGTGCACGCGGACGACGGCGCGGCTGCGCTGCGCCTCCTTGACCTCCTGCTGGACAACCAGACGGGCTACCTGGCCGTGGCGACCATCTGGCCCTGGCAGTGGGACGCCTGTATCGCCGCGGTCCGCGCCGGGCGGGGCACGGCGGACCCGGCCTGGCGAGCCGGGCGGATGCTGGGCCGGCTCGACGAACTGTCGCTGTATGCCCTGGACTCGATCAGCCCGGATTACGGCGGCGGGTTCGTGGACGTGCAGGCCCGGTTCACCGCCGGCGAGCTGGCCGCGGCGGCCGGGAGCGGCGACCCGGTCCTGGCCGAGGCCGCGGCCGCGGCCGGCCCTGGGGGGCGGGTCACCCAGTACCTGGCCGGCGTCCCCGGGCTGCTGAGCCGCTACGCGGATCCCGTCGGCGACCCGGGCGGCCGGGCGATCCTTACCGCCGCGATGGACGCCACCCGGCTCGGCCACTTCTCCCTGGGATCGCGGATTGCTGAATTGCGCCCAGGGAAACAGGCCGGACTCAGGCCGGCCGAAGATGACCCTTACCGCGGCCTTAGAAAGCATCCGGGCGGGTTAGCGGCCGTTCGCGGAGAAGTGCTGGTAGTCAACGGCGCCCTGCCAGGTGCCGCCCCAGCCCCAGCCGACCGAGGCGAACGCCTGCACGACCTTGCCGCCCGCGTGGATGAGCCCGGGAACATGCAGGTTCCGGTCGACGTAGGCACGGCAGGCCTTGTGCGCCTCGGAGCCGTCCGCGGAGACGTAGGGGTTCTCGCACGGGTTCAGGTCGACGGCCAGGCCGAAGGCGTGCTCGGACCAGCTCGACGAGCCGGTGGCGTTGCGGCAGTTGAACGCCGACGTGTTGTCGGCCTGGATCGACGCGTAATCCGAGCCGTGGTAGACGTCCACCGGCACCATCTGGCGGATCGGGTAGCGCATCGCGAACAGCTTGCGGAAGACCAGGATCAGCTTGCCGGTGACCGCGGCGTTCACCACCAGCACGCCCGTGTGGACCCGGTGGTCGAACCCGCGGTAGGTCATGGTGATCATCCGCAGCCCGGACAGCGCGACCGGGCAGCCGGGATGCCAGGAGTACCTCACCTGGGAGCGGTGCTCGATCCGGGAAACCGTGGCGGTGAATCGCTTCGGGTGCTGGTGCTTGCGGGGCGGGGCAGCGGACGGCGGGGCTGCGGACGGCGGCTGGGCCGACGGTGCCGATGAGCTGGCCGGGGGCTGAGGGAACTCGCTGGGGGCGCTCCCGCCGCAGCCGGCGCTGGCCAGCGCGAGCGCGGCCGCGAGCACGGCGGGGGCAACGGCGGCCCGCATCCTTCCCACGCCTGCAGAACCTACCCGCAACCCGACCGCCCGGGGACGGCATCGCCGCGGACCCGGGCAACCGGGTGAGACCGCGGTGAAACCGCGATGAATCCGGCTGCGTGCACTCTCGGTGTGAGCGCGGCCGCCCCGGCCGCGATGACAGCGAAAGGAGGGCGCATGACCAGCGCGATCACGGTCACCGGGCTGCGCAAGTCCTTCGGCAGCAAGGTCGTTCTTGACGGCATCGACCTGGAGGTCGGCGCCGGTACAACGTTCTCGCTGCTGGGGCCCAACGGCGCCGGCAAGACCACCACCGTGCAGATCATGTCCACCCTGGTCCGCGCCGACGGCGGCGAGGTGCGCGTCGCCGGCCATGACGTGGCCAGGAACCCGGCGGCGGTCCGCGCCGCGATCGGCGTCACCGGCCAGTTCTCGGCGGTCGACAACCTGCTCACCGGCGAGGAGAACCTCCTGCTGATGGCGGATCTGCACCACCTGAGCCGGGCGCGAGGGCGGCGGCGCGCCGCCGGCCTGCTCGAGAAGTTCGACCTGGCCGAAGCGGCGCAGCAAGACCGTGACGACGTACTCCGGCGGCATGCGGCGGCGGCTCGATCTGGCGATGACCCTGGTCGGCGACCCGCGCATCATCTTCCTCGACGAGCCGACGACCGGGCTCGACCCGCGCAGCCGCCGCATGATGTGGCAGACGATCCGCGACCTGGTGGCCGACGGCGTCACGATCTTCCTGACCACGCAGCAGCTCGACGAGGCGGACGCGCTGGCCGACCACATTGCCCTGCTCGACCACGGCAAGGTAGTCGCCGCCGGGAGCCCGGAGGAGCTCAAGCGCGGCATCCCCGGGGCGCACGTCCGGCTGCGCTTCGCCGAGGTGGCGGGGCTCGACGCGGCCGAACGGGCCCTCGGCGGCGCGTTCCGGCACGAGGACACGCTGACGCTGGAGGTCCCCAGCGACGGCGGCGCGACCGCGGTGCGGGCGCTGCTGAACCGGCTCGGCGACACGGCCGATGCGATCGACGAGGTGTCCGTGCACACGCCCAACCTCGACGACGTGTTCTTCGCCCTCACCGGCCGCCCGACAACCGAGGCCACGAACGACGAAATGGAGAATGTGCAATGACAACCCTCGCCTTTGCCGCGCGGGACTCGGCGACGATGACCCGGCGCAGTCTCCGGCACGTGATGCGCTACCCCGTGACGCTGGTCGTGTCCGTGGTTGTGCCCGTGATGCTGCTGCTGCTGTTCACAGGTGTCTTCGGGTCACTGAGGTCGAGCCTGGGAGCCGTCTCGCACAGTGCGTATCTCGCCTATGTCGTGCCCGGGATCATCGTGATGACCGCCGCGTACGGGAGCTCCGTCACCGCCCAGTCCATCAACCGGGACTCCACCGAGGGCATCATCGCCCGGTTCCGCACCATGGCGATCTCCCCCGCCTCGGTACTGAACGGGCACGTCATCAGCGCCCTGGCCCGCACGCTGCTCAGCGTGGCCCTGGTCATCGGCGTCTCGATCGGGCTTGGGTTCCGGCCCACCGCCGACACGGGCCGATGGCTGGCGGTGGCCGGCGTCACCGCCCTGCTCGTGCTCGCGCTCACCTGGCTGGCCGTCCCGTTCGGCCTGGCCGCTAAGACCGCCGAGGGCCTGTCCGGCTTCGTCCTCATCGTTCAGCTGCTGCCGTTCATCAGCAGCGCGTTCGTGCCACCGGACCAGATGTCAGGTTCGGTGCGCTGGTTCGCGGCGCACCAGCCGTTCACGCCGGTCATCGACACGCTCCGGGGGCTGCTGACCGGCACGGCGGACGGTGGCACCGCGCTTGTCGCCGTCGCCTGGTGCGCCGGCATCGCACTGGCCGGGTATCTGTGGGCGCGGGTCCTGTTCCGGCGGGACCTCAGCCGCTGAGCCGGGCTCGTGCCTGCAGCGCCGCTCGGGCGGCGGCGCGCAGGCCGTCCGGGTCGAGGCCGGCGTACGACGACACGGCGTCGTCGTACGCCGGCCCGTCGGCGTCCTGCGCGGCCCGCCGGGCGCGCGCGGCGGACGAGGTCGGCCCGAACCCCTGCTGGATGCCGAAGCGCTCGGCCAGCGCGACCATCCGGGCCCCGGACCGGGCGAGGCCCGTGCTGGCAGCGACGTGCTGGCGCGACTGCGCCGGCCGCGCTGCGCTGGCCGCGTGCCTGGCCCGGGCGATGTCGGTCATGGCCAGGGCCAGCAGGAGCGAGCCGTAGACGGAGAGGCCCGGCCAGGACGCGAGGGGCGAGTCGGGGGGCGGGCCCAGTTCCGCCGTCAGCACGGACAGCGAGCCGGGCAGCGCACTGGTGATGTCGGCGACCAGGTCGAGCCGGCCGTGGTACGCGTGGGCCACCACGGCCATGGCCTGAAGGTCGAGAGCCCAGGGGCCCAGGCGGGACAGGTCGCGGCGGGCCGGTCTGGCCGGCGGCGGGTCCCGGCGGCTGCGGGCCGCGCAGCGCGGCCGCGGCCGTCCGCCAGAGACGCAGGCCTTCCTCGACGTCACCGCGGCCGAGCGCGATCTCCGCGCGCACCGCGGTGTCGAACATCGACATGTCCCAGGGCTCGTCCGAGCTGCGCGGCGTCGTCAGCTTCAGCTCGCGCTCTGCTTCGTCGAAGGCGCCGCGCTGCAGGTTGGCCAGCACCATGGCCTCGCGCAGGCGGTTCGCGCTGGACCGCGCCCCGAACTCCTCGGCCATCGACAGCGCGGCGCTCAGGTGATGCAGCGCCTCGTCCGCCGCGGGCTCGTCAGCCTGCAGGCACAGCTCGCCGATCCGGGAGTGAGCGGCGACCAGGAGCCAGACGCCGCCACGGCGCTCGAACGCGGGAAGCGGCCTGCCGCGCCGCCGCCAGCGCGCCGTCCAGGTCGCCCGCCCCTTCCCGCGCGTAGCTGGTGACCGTGCTGGCCATGCCCGCGAGCAGCGGCTGATCGCTGCGGCTCAGCGCCTGCAGGGCCGCGAGGTCCGCCTCTGGCGGCTCGTCAGCGCGTTCAGCACGGCCTGCGCGGCCCGGGCGAAGGTGTCCGGCGGGGCCAGCGGCAGCCGCCGCAGGCCTGCCAGGAACCGCGCCGGGTTCGGCCCCTGCAGCAGGAACCCGGTTATCACGCCGAGCACCAGGCTGGTCCGGGTGGCCTCGACCAGGGCGGGTTCCGGCCGGTACCGCGCCAGGATCCCGGACGTGTCCGCGGCCAGGGCGTTCGACCGGGTGAAGTTCGACTCGGTCATCCACAGGCCGCCCAGCACGGCCGACACCGCGGCGACCGTTCCGGCCTCCTTGCGGTCAAGCCCGTGCCGCAGCGCCAGAACCAGGTTGTCCTGCTCGGCCCGGACCAGCTCGAAGGCCGGGAGGTCGTCGCCGGTGAGCACGAAGTCGTGGTGGGCCACGCCGAAGTCGCGGGCCCAGGCGAGGAACCGGCCGATCACGGCCTCGGTCTCGGCGGCGTCCTCCCGCCGCGCGGCGGCGAACTCCCGTACGGTCTCCAGCATCCGGTAACGGGCCCCGGACGCGGTGTCGGTGACCTTGAGCAGCGACTGATCGGCAAGCTGCTCGAGGACCAGCAAGACGTCGGCCCCCGCAGGGCGCCGGCGCCGAGCAGGTGCCGGGCGGCCCCGGCGGTGAATCCGCCGGGGAACACCGACAGGGCGCGCATGGCCGCCTGCCCGGCCGGGTCGAGCAGGTTCCAGCTCCAGTCGATGACGGCGTGCAGCGTGCGGTGCCGCTGCGGCGCGTCGCGTGCGCCGCCCCGCAGCACCGCGAACCTGTCGTCCAGGCGGCGGGCGATCTCGGCCACCGACATGACCCGGATCCGCGCGGCGGCCAGCTCCGCGGCGAGCGGCAGGCCGTCCAGGCGGGCGCACAGCTCCCTGACGGCCTCCGCGGGCAGATCGGCGTCGGGCCGGGCCGCCCGGGCCCGCTGCCCGAACAGCTCGGCCGTGGCCGCCAGGTCCAGTTCGGGCAGCAGGTAGACCGACTCCGACGACAGGCCGAGCGGGGCGCGGCTGGTGGTGAGCACGCGAAGGTCCTTGCTCAGCGACACCAGGGCGTATACCAGGCCGGCGGCGCTGGGCACGACGTGCTCGCAGTTGTCCAGGACGAGCAGCGCGGGGCCCGGGCCGAGGGCGGCCACGATCGCGGCGGGCCCGCCGGGCGGGGCGCCGCCGGGCGGGCCGCCGCCGCGGCCGGGCGGGCCGCCGCCTTCCTCGCCGGCGCCGAGCGCGGCCGCGACCTCGGCCGTGACGTCGCCGTCGGCGGCGACGCCCGCGAGCTCGACGAAGTACACGACGCGCTGCTCCGCCTGGCTGCTGACCGCGTGCGCGAGACGGGTCTTGCCCAGGCCGCCGGGGCCCACGATCGACGTGACCCGGGACGTACGCAGCAGGCTGGTCACGGCGGCGATGTCGTCGTCCCGGCCGAGCAGCGGGTTGGGCTCGTGCCGGACGCCGCGGCGGATCACGGGCGCGTCGGCCTGCAGCAGTTCCTGGTACACACCCTGCAGCGCGGGGCCGGGATCGCTGCCAAGGTCGTCGCGCAGCCGCTGCCGGTAGCCGGCGTACCGTGCCAGGGCGGCCGCGGGCCCCGCCGTTGCCGCCTCGCAGCGCAGCAGTTCGGCCAGCACCTCCTCGTCCCGCGGATACCGCTGATTCAGCTCGCCGAGCGGTGCCGCCGCCTCGGCCCGCCGCCCGAGGCGCGACAGGGCGAGAGCCCGGGCCCGCTGCAGCGACCGGTAGGCCGGGACCCGCGCCGCGCGCAGTGCCGCCAGCGGGTGGGCCTCCAGCGGGTGGGCCGCCCGGGGTGAGCGGACAGGGGGGCGCCGTGCCGGCGTCCCAGCCTTCCGCGCCCGCGCACAGCGCGAGCCCGGCCTCGGCGTGCGCGAGCGCGGCGAGGTGGTCGCCCGCCCGGGACCGTTTCGCGCTCTCGGCCACGCTGAGCAGAACCGCGGAGGCATCGATCTGGTCCGCGCTCAGCGAGAGGCGGTATCCGCCCGGCGTGCTGACGATGACCCCCGGGCCGAGCCGGGCCCGGGCCCGGGACACGAGAACCTGGAGGGCCTTGGCCGGGTGCTCGGGCTGCTCGTCGGGCCACAGCGCGTCCGTCAGCCGGGCCGCGCTGCACCCCACGTGCGGATCCTCGGCCAGGAGAGCAAGCAGGCCCTGCAGCCGGGAGCCCGTGATCTCCTGGCCGCGATAACTAACCCGCGACAGCAGGACCAGCTCAATAGTCACCGCCGTCAGATTAGCCGGTCACGGGCCCGCGGCGCCGGATCGGCCGGCCCTGGACGGCCGGGCCCGCCCGGCAACCATGCGTAATCCTGAAAGGTTGCAGGGCTGGTGCCGGGCGGGCGCGAGGGCCCGCCTGGCGGAGGGGCCGGGCAATACGCTGCCATTAATTCTTTACTGAAGCACGGGCCGCTCTTTGCTGAAGCATGGGGCGCGGACGCTACCCGCAGCTTGGATCCGGATACGCAGAGCGATATTTACGGAAACTAACGGTTCGGGGCAACCTTTGGCCATGTCTGTGGCGTCTACCTATAGCGCCGCCCGTGCCTGGGTTCGGCTAGCCGAATTGCCGTACCCGGCTGTCGCCGGGGCGGAAGTAACAGCTGGGTCGTAAGTACCACAATTGCCCTTCCAGGGCATCGTGACACGAGTAATCTTCGTCGGACGTCGCGCGGCTGGCCTTCCCGACAGGTCACCGGGGGCGTCTACGGGACCGAAAGGACGTCATGAGGTCACGATTGCTGGCGGCGCGGGCCTGCGCCGCCATCGGAGTTTCCGCACTCGCAGCAGGCATGCTCGCCGTGACGGCCGGAGCGGCTGGGGCCGCCCCGGCCGTGGTCACCTGCCCCACCGTTGACCCGGTCACCGGTGTCGTCACCCCGGCACCGTCGGCCGGGGTGGACTGGGCGGGCTGCAACCTGACGAACGCCAACCTCAACCAGTCCAACCTGAGCGGGGCGAACCTGGCCGGGGCGAACCTTACGCACGCTACCTTCAACGCCGCCAACGTGGCCGGCATCACCCTGACGACGGCCAATCTGACCGGTGCCGTGCTGACGAACGTTGACCTCTCGTCGGTCAACATGACGGGCGCCAACCTCACTCAGGCCGTCATCAAGAGCGCCACGCTGAACAAGACGGTCATGGCGGGCACCACGCTGGCCAAGGTCATCGGCCGTCAGCTCACCGGGGTGCCCGCATCGCTCCCGGCTAACTGGGCCGTGATCGCCGGCTCGCTTGTCGGCCCGGGTGCTGACCTCAGCAACGACAATCTTTCCGGCGCCGACCTGAGCAATCGCAACCTCACCGGCACGGATTTCGACCATTCCAATCTCACCGGAGCCAACCTCGCAGGCGCCAATCTGACCGGTGCGAGCTTCGTGGGGGCCGTCGTCACCAACGCCAACCTCGACGGCGTCGGCCTGGCTGGCGACAATCTCACCGGGATCGTTTCCGGTGGCGTCACCGGGCGAGTGACCAGCCTGCCGGCCGGCTGGTCCCTGAAGGACGGCTTCCTGATCGGCCCGGGGGCCAGCCTCGCCAACGCCAACCTGGCGGGCCTCAACCTGGCGGGTGCCAACCTCTCGGGGATCAACCTGTCGAAGGCCAATCTCGTCAGCACCAACCTGTCGGGCGCGAACCTGAACGGGTCCGACCTGAGCAGCGCCAACCTCACCGGCGCCGACCTGTTCCGCGCGGACCTGACGGGCGTCACGTGGTCGTCGACCACCTGCCCCAACGGGAAGAACTCGAATGGCCTGACCGGTGGCTGCGCACGCCAGCTCGCGTTCCGCTTCGGCGGCCTCACCGCACCGGCGCCGGGCAGCCGCATCCGCAAGTCCGCGCATTCGTTCCAGGTGAAGTTCCGGCTGACCAACTTCAGCAGCCAGAAGGTCACCGACTCCATCGGCCGGTCGCTGACCAGCGCTAAGGAGGTCCGCGTCACCCTGAGCGGCCCCCGCATCAAGGCGGTCAGCGCGAACTGCAGCTGGAACTCCACGATCGGCAAGTTCCAGTGCACGATCCACTTCCCCAGCACGGTGAAGAAGGGGAAGAAGCACAACTACAAGCTCACCGTCTCGGAGAACTTCGGCCTTGGCTTCGCCAGGGCGCCGACGCGGGCGGGTGCCGCCAACCCGGCGATCATCCACTTCAGGTAAGGGCGCTGTGCAGCGGGCGCCGGAACTGTCAGGGTTCCGGCGCCCGCTTCGCTGCGCTGTGTTCCGCCTCTTACGTGCGCGACGTGGCGAGCACGCCTTCGACGGCGCTGACGACGGCGCCGGGGCGGTCGATGGATACAAACGTGGTGGCGTCGGCGACCTCGTCGAGCTGGGCCAGCGGGAAGGCGGCCGCCAGCCGCCGGCCGAGCTCGAGCGTGAAGTGCTTGTCCCTGGTGCCCCACACGAGGCGGACCGGGCGCTGGAAGCGGCCCAGCCAGGTGGCGGCCTCGGTTCGGTGCCGGCGGGGCGACCCTGACATGGCCGCGGGCGAACCGGGTGAGGCTCGTGCCGGCATGGCCGCGTCATGCCGCCGGAGCAGGCTGGCACTGGCCAGCCCCGGGCTGACCGCGCCAGCGGGCCGCTGGCGGCAGGCTGGCAAGCGGGCAGCGGGCCGGGTGAACAGCGGCCAGCCGGCGGGAACGCCGAAGGCGCGCGTGCTAGCCGAGCCCGCTACTCGCTGGGTGTCGCAGCGCAGGGTCACCGGCGAGGGCCCGCTGGCGCAGGCACCGCCGGGCCGCAGCCGGCCGCCATCACGCAGGCGGCACGTCGAAGTCGGTGATCGCGGGGCGCGGCGGAACTGCTCGAGCGTCGCAGCTGGCTGGCACGATGGGCGCCGATGCCGCCAGTGGGCAGGACGCAGCACCCGGTCGCGCCAGCTGGCTCGGCTCGGCGTCCCAACGTCGAGCTCCGCGCCGTGGCCGAGCTCGGCGACCGGCACGTCGGCATCACTGGGCCAGCCGGTCAAGCGGCCAGGATGTTGCGCCGAGGACGGGCCCGGGCCGGACGACGGCCGACGAGCGCGACTGCGCGACGAGTGAGCTAGCGCCGCGATCTTCAGCTGGCGTCGTCAGACAGCCAATCCGCTCTCGCGGAGCAGCAGGCTGAGCCGGGCGTAAATGTCCAGGATCTGATCCGGCGTGGCGTCCGCACGCACAGCGGCGACGATGGGGTATCCGGCCGATACGGTCTGCTGGAGCAAGGCCCGCACGGCGAGGGTCTCTCCGGGAGTCCAGCTGCTGGGAACAGCAATCTCGATGGTACTCATGACTCCTCCACCGCAGCACTGCACCGGCGGAGCCGTCAGTGCCTGCAAATGAAATGGTAGACCCGGAATGCCCGCTCGCGCTAGTGCCGTGCAGGCGACGTTGCCCGTTGATGGCGAGACTGCGAGACGGCGCTGGAGGGCATCTCGCCACGCGGAAAGGCCCTCGCTGCATACGGGCGACCGCCCGGTCGCCTTCAGCGATAGGCGTTAGATCGGCCCCGGGGTAGGCGCCTGGGTGTCGGCCAGGGTCTGCTCGTCCCAGTACGGGTCGCCGGACCGGGCCATCCGAATACCGACCGCTCCCGGGGGGTCGCCCGCTCGACTGATCGCGAACGCAGTCTGGTTGCGTCGCGCGCTCGGCCCAGGCGACCCTGGCCGGTCCAGCGCGGTCCCCACACGTCGTAGTCGGCGAGCAAGGCGAACCGGGTTGATCGCTCGCCGGTCATGCGCGACCCAGCGGTGAAGCACATCGGACCGGAAAGCGACCAGCGGTTCCGCGGGACCTGTCATGCGAGACCTCCTCGCTCGGCGAACATCCGCCGGGGGGAGGTAGTCGTTCGTGATGGTCGTGATCCGCCAGGGACCGGCCAGTACGGGCGATCGCCGCTCGCCGGCCAGGCAGCGGAACGACCTTGGTCGGCCCGTCCTCATCGCCGACGTCTGACAGGAGGATCCAGTTCATGCATCTGCGTGCCCGGCTGGCGAGCGCTTGGGCACGACGACGGCTGTGGTTGACGAAGTCGCGGTAGGTGGCACTGGTCGTAGTCGACGGCCCCGGCGTACTTGGCCCACAGCCCCGCCTCATAGAGCCGCAGGTCGGCCGAACCACGGAAGCTGACCCGGCCAGGTCGAGCAGGTCGGGGTGGAAGGCCAGCCGGTTCAGGCTCCACGACCGCCACGGTCCGCGGATCTCACCGGCCCACTGGCTGGCTGCCAGCCAGGCGTAAGCGGCCGGGTCGGCGAAGTACTCCCCGGGCCGGGGGAAGTGCAACCACAGGGCCTCCTGGGCCGCCGCCAGCTCGCCGGCGCCCGAGGAAACCCTCGAACACGAGGTAGCCGCCGCTCCCGCAGTTCCGTCAGACAACGCTCTGGCACTCTCACAGAGCCCGGAAGTCTAGCCCGCATCGCACGCCCGCCACCGTCCCCAGCGTCGCGTTGCAGGACATGGCGAACGTTGCCTGCCACGGCACTAGCTCCTGTCAGCTCCTGGCGAACTAGCAAATCACTGTCCGCGAAGGCGCGGTATGCCGCCGATGGCAGAGGCAGAATGAGACCGTGAGCAGCTTCGCGTCGTACGACGGAACTGAGATCGGTTACCAGGTCCGCGGCGATGGCCTGCCGCTGGTCTGCCTGCCCGGCGGGCCCGGCCGGGCGGCCGGGTACCTGGGTGATCTCGGCGGTCTCAGCAAGTCACGGCAGCTGGTGCTGCTGGACCCCCGCGGCGTGGGGATCTCCGCCGACCCGGCAGATCCCGCGACGTTCCGCGTCGACCGGCTCGTCAGCGATGTCGAGTCGCTCCGTATCCATCTGGGCCTGGACCGGATGGACCTGCTCGCGCACTCGGCCGGCGCTTTCCTGGCGACTCTGTACGCGGCTGCGTACCCGCAGCGCCTCTCCAGGCTGGTCCTGGTCACCCCTGGCCTGGCCGCGGTTGGCGCCGAGGGCACAGAGGAAGAGTTCCGCACCGCTCTCGAACGCCGGGCGGCCGAGCCCTGGTATCCGGAGGCCCGCGCCGCGCTGGAGAAGATCATCGCCGGGGACCTGTCGATCGAGGCCTTCCGCGCCTCCCGGCCCTTCTATTACGGCCGCTGGGACGAAGCGGCCCAGGCGCACGCGGCTGTCGGGGTCAGCGAGCGCCACCAGGCCGCGCGGGAGGGCTACTTCGCCGGCGTCGTCCTCGACCCGCCCGCGACCAGAGCCGCCCTGAAGAAGCTCACTGCGCCCGTCCTCCTCTACGCGGGGGAACTGGACCCGATGGTCACACCCGCCGTGGTGCGGGCGGCAGCGCCGGTCTTCAGCGACGCGACCGTTGTCGTCCAGCCCGGGGCCTCGCACTTCCCGTGGGTCGACGGCCCGGCGGCCTTCGCCGCAGCTGTCGGCTCGTTCCTCAGCTGATCGTCCGCCGGTGCCTCGCCGGGCCAGGAATGCCGCCCGGGCGGGCCGCGTTGACGCGCTGGTGAAGAAGATCGGGTTCCTGTCGTTCGGGCACTGGTCGCCGTCGCCTGGCTCGCAGACGCAGTCGGCGTCGGACGCGTTGCTGCAGTCGATTGACCTGGCTGTAGCCGCCGAAGAGCTGGGCGCCGACGGCGCGTATTTCCGGGTGCACCACTTCGCGAGGCAGCTGGCGTCGCCCTTCCCGCTGCTGGCGGCGGTTGGTGCGCGCACCAGCCGGATCGAGATCGGCACGGCGGTTATCGACATGCGCTACGAGAACCCGCTGTACATGGCCGAGGACGCCGGCGCCGCCGACGTCATCTCCGGTGGCCGCCTCCAGCTGGGGATCAGCCGCGGCTCGCCGGAGCAGGTGATCGACGGCTGGCGGTACTTCGGCTATCAGCCGCAAGAGGGCCAGACGGACGCCGACATGGCCCGTGAGCACGCCCAGGTTCTGCTCAAGGTGCTGGGTGGCGAGGGCTTCGCCGAGCCCAGCCCCCGCCCGATGTTCCCGAATCCGCCCGGCCTGCTGCGCCTCGAACCGCACTCAGAAGGGCTGCGGGAGCGCATCTGGTGGGGTGCCGCGTCCCAGGCGACCGCCGTGTGGGCGGCCGGGCTGGGCCTGAACCTGCAGAGCTCGACGCTGATCAACAACGAGTCGGACAAGCCCTTTCACCTGCAGCAGGCCGAGCAGATCCAGGCGTACCGTGACGCCTGGCAGGAGGCCGGCCACGAGCGGGAGCCGCGGGTCTCGGTCAGCCGGAGCATCTTCCCGCTCGTCGACGACCGGGACCGGGCCTACTTCGGCCGCCGGAACCAGGACACCGACGAGATCGGGTTCATCGACGCGAAGACCCAGGCGATCTTCGGCCGCTCCTACGCTGCCGAGCCTGAGATGCTGATCCAGCAGCTCAAGGAGGACGAGGCGATCGCAGCCGCCGACACCCTGCTGCTCACCGTGCCCAACCAGCTGGGCGTCGACTACAACGCCCACGTCATCGACAGCGTCCTCACCCACGTGGCGCCCGCGCTCGGCTGGCGGTAAGCGGATGCCCTTCAGCCCTCTGCCGGTCACTGCCGCCTGGCAGCACCGCGACGCGCGGCTGGGGTTCGAGGTGGCCTGCTTCCAGCCTGCTGGCCGCGGCTATCTCATCAGCGGGTCCACCACTGCGGTTGAGGACGGCCAGGCCTGGATAGTCAGCTACGCGATCAGGCTGGACCGGGCCTGGCGGACCAGAAGCGCGAGTATCACCGGGCGATCGGAGCTGGGCGCCCGGCGTGCCCGGCTCGACGCCGACGGGCTGGGCCACTGGCGGGTCGATGGCGCGGCCGCCTCCCATCTCGACGGCTGTCTCGACGTCGACCTGGAATCCTCGGCCATGACAAATACCCTGCCGGTCCACCGGATGGGCCTGAGTGTCGGCGCGCGGTCACCGGCCCCGGCTGCGTACGTTCGTGCCCGGGATCTCGGCGTCGAAAGGCTGGAGCAGGAGTACGTGCGCGCCTGCGATGAGGGACGTCACCAGCGCTACGACTACGCCGCACCGGTCTTTGACTTCGCCGCCTGCCTCGTCTACGACGAGGCAGGCCTCGTGCTCGACTATCCGGGCATCGCGCTCCGGGCACTGTGACACCGGGCCGGAACCCGGCCGGCGGGCCCTGCCGCTGCTACCGCAGGATGTTGACCGCGCGGGCGATCACGAGGATGCCGATAGCGAGGGAGACCACCGCCTCCGTCATCATCAGCAGCTTGGCCCACCGCTTTATCGCCGAGACGTCGCTGGGGCTGAACGCGGTCGCGGTCCAGAACGACAGCGACAGGTAGTCGGCGAACCTCGGCACCCAGTCGGCTGACGTGTACTCGGTGTGCTGCATCTCCGGGAACACGAACGCCGGGTCCGCCTGCGGACGGTGGGCGCGGGCGGCGGCACCGCCGCGGTCGAGATCCCAGTACCACAGGCCGAACGCGATCACGTTGGTGACCCAGACCGTCGTGCCGGTGGCCAGCAGCGCGAGGGCGTTGTCGGCGAAGAGCGTGTTGACGGTGATGATGGCGGCGACCAGGCGGCCGGCGGAGAACAGGTTCGCCAGCGTCAGAAAGCCGATCATGACGCTGGTGGTGGTCCGCAGCCAGGGTTTCTGGCGGTCGATGCGCCCCGGGTCCCCGATGATCAGGATGGCCAGCAGGACCAGCAGGACCGCCGGGGCCGCCCACGGCGGGTTGATCCGGTACTTCGCGGGCAGCGCCACGTGCATGCCGACGACGGCAAGGACCGCCAGGGCCACCGGCCACCAGTGCTCACCTCGTCCCGCAGCCCCCAGCGGCTTCACCGGAGACGGGTCGGCTGGCCGCTTCCCCCACGCCATGCCGCCATCGTCGCCCGCGCCGTGCCCTGGCACCTCCCCCCATCTGGGTGAACAGCCTCAGCCCGCCCCGTTAACGGCAGCGTCGCCTGCTGGCGAGGGCACGGGGCAGTTCGCGCGCGTCGCGGGTCCCTGGCCCCTCGGTCATGGACTGCTTCTGCGCTCCGGGTGCGTCGGGCTGAAATGCTGGGGAAAGGCCAGGTTGCGGCACCGCTGATGGCGCAGCGCGCCGCAGACGGGGCACTCAGATCCGCTCACCGCCGGCTCCAGCCGGGCGCGGGTGTCGGCGTCCAGCTTGCGCGGCTCCGGCTGAGCAGGAAACCTCAGCTGCTCTCGCCGTGCCAGCTCGGACACGAAGCCCTTGTACTCGGATTCGCACTCTTCACACCGGCAGCCCCGCGCCCAGGCCATCACCGTGCCGTGCGCCGGCAGCGCGGGCGGAAGGTTGCCCCATGCGGCCATACATCCACGGTAGGGCAGGCGGGCGGGTGGTAGGTTGCCCGCCATGGCTGAGCTCGGACCCGTCGCCTGGCCGCCCGCCCCGATCAGGACCGATCGGCTCGTGCTGCGTGAGTCCGAAGCCCGGGACCGTGCGGCGCTCATCGACCTGTTCTCCTCGCCGGAGGTAGGCACCTACATCGGCGGCCCTCAGCCGCGTGCCGAACTCGAGCGCACGGTGCCTGAGATACCCGGGCGGCGCCCTGGGTTTTTGGTGGTCGATCTGGACGGGGCGATGATCGGCATGATCACGCTGGACCGGCGCGACGCAGAGCGCCGCGGTCACGTCCGTCCCGATGCCGGGGAGGCCGAGCTCGGGTACCTGTTCCTGCCGCAGGCATGGGGATGCGGCTATGCCGCCGAGGCGTGCGCAGCGGCACTGGGCTGGTTCACCGGGGCGCTTCCTGGTGAGCCGGTGGTGCTGTGCACCCAGACCGCTAACAACCGCGCGATGCGCCTGGCGGCGAAGCTGGGGTTCACCGAGGTGGAGCGGTTCGAGGAGTACGGCGCCGAGCAGTGGTTCGGCGTGTGGTCCCCGGTCACGCCGTCCGGCTAGGGCCCGTGCTCGACCGGATCGCGGCCTGCGGTCAGCGCCTTCGCTACCTCTTGTGTGGTCTGGTCCCAGCCGGACAGGGTCGACCGCCGCTGTCGTGCGGCGGCCCGTAGCCGGTGCCGGTGCCGCTCGTCACCCAGCCAGACTCCGAGTGCGGCGGCGAGGGCAGCGGGATCGCCGGGAGGGACCAGCTGGCCGGGCCGGGTCCCATCGGCGGCGGAGCCGAGGGCTTCGGGCAGCCCACCGGCAGCGGCGGCTACGACGGGCAGGCCGTGGGCGAGCGCTTCGGTGACGGTCATGCCGTAGGTCTCCCGCCGGGACGGCACGACGAGCAGGTCGGCGGTGGTGTAGGCGTGGCTGAGCGCCGCGCCCGTCAGAACGCCGGTGAGCCGGACGCGGTGACCGTAGCCGAGGCGCGTGATGCGGGCCTGCAATTGCTGGACGAAGTCCGGGTCGCGGTCGAGCGGTCCGGCCAGCTCGCAGTGCCAGTCCCGCTCACGAAGGCCGGCCAGCGCCTCGACGAGGAGGTCCTGACCTTTGTGATGGCTGAGGACGCCGACGCAGAGCAGGTGGCCCCGGACGGGCCGGGGCGGGGCCTCGACCCGGTCCACGCCGGGCCGGGCGACGTGCACCTGGCGGGCCGGGATCGCGTAACGGATCAGTACCTGCTGACGGGTCCATTCGCTGGTCGCGACCACGCTGGTGGCCGCGCGGAGGACGGCCCGCTCGGAGCGCTGCGCGCTGGCGTCATGGTGCGTGCCGGGGGCGGTGGCCAGTGGCATGTGCAGCAGCACGGTCATTCGTATCCGGCCGGTGTGCGGTAGCAGCTGGGCGGCGGCCGGCGAGGCGATGAGCCCGTCGATCAGGACGGTGGCACCGTCGGGGATAGCGGACACGATGCGGGCCAGGCCGGCGCGGGCGGCCGGGTCAGATACCGGCCACGCTGCGGCGACGGTCGTGACCCGCACATCCCATCCGGCCTCGGCCAGCCCGGCGCAGACGCGCCGGTCGTAGATGTTGCCGCCGGTGGGCTGGCCGGGATCGTCGAAACCCTCCGGGGCTACGACATGCACCCGCTCGATGTCCCGGCCCCCCGAACGCCGCCTAGACGCTGCCGCGGGACCCGGCCGCGAGGAACGCGGTGCCGAAGAACAGCTCGGTCCAGGACACATCGGCCAGTTCTTCCTGCATGGCCACGCGGATCGCCTCCCACGGACGGCGCATCATCCACTCGTCGATGGAGGCGAAAGGCCGCACGGTCGCAGTCCCGAGCTGCGCCAGCCACTGAGGCGTGCGGCCGGGGACCTTGAGATCCAGCACGGCCCAGCGCCCGCCCCCGGACAGGGCCTTGGCGCCGTGGGCGATGACGTCTGCGCACTCGGGCACCTGCGTCAGGGCGTACGTGGAAAGGATGGCGTCGACCTCGGCAGGGAAGTCGAAGCCGGCCGCGTCGGACTGGACAAGGCTGACATTGCTCCAGCCGTTCTTCGCTATCCGGTCCTGGGCACGGGCGAGCATCGCGTCGGTCAGATCGACGCCGACGATCCGGCCGCCGGGCCCGACCACCTTCTCCAGCAGCGGGAAGTTCAGGCCCGTGCCGCACGCCATGTCGACCACGGTGGCACCCGGGCGGAGGCGGAGCGCGCGTACGGCCCGGATGCGCTGTTCCCGCTGGGGGTAGCCGGGCGCGGGGTAGAGCCGGGAGGTGACGTCGTAGTACTTCGCCTTCTTGCGGTACGTCTCGATCAGGCGCTCATGCGTGAGGTCGGTCAGGCTCACGGCGCGCTCCGCGCATCGGACTCGACGGCAGCCTTGATCGCCACCATCTCAACATCGCTGACGCGCTGGATTCTGTCCCTGAGAAAGCGGGCGGGGATCGCGCGCATGATGCCCGCGAGGTCGACCTCGATCCACATCATGGCGTCGGTCTGCTTGTCGTCCACCGGCTCGAATTCCATCCCCCAGCGCGCCGCGGACGTACCCATGGGCCCGGCGAACGCCACGGAGCGGGGCGCCTCGACAACGGTCACCTCCTGGCTCCGGCCGCGGCTCAGCCCCAGCGGCAGCTTCGCCCGCTGCTCCACCCGTGAGCCGGGCTGAAGCGGGCCTCCCCCGCGAACCCGGCCTTCGAGAACCGTTGGCGCCCACTCCGGCCAGCGCCCGACGTCACAGAGATACGCGAACACGTCGCTGACGCTGCCGTCGATGGCGATACGGCTCTCGGTTCTGAATGTCATCTAGTGCGCTCCTCTGGCGGGAGGGTCAGGCAATTCTCGCCACCCAGGCCCTGCGGGCAGGGGTCACGGTGAGCCCCTCGTGGTATGACGGCTCGGCGGCAGGTAAGGTTCAGCTCGGCCGCAGGGCAGACGCTGGCTCGGCCAGGCACCGTGCGGGAGCTGATGTGAGACACGATCAGCGAGCACCCTACTTGTCGGCGCTCGAGCAGGCCCAGGCGGCCGCCTTCCCCGCGGGCGAGTATGTGGGCCAGGAGAGCTTCATGCGGGCCGGCGAGGTCCGGACGCTGGCTCACCAGGCCCGGATCGGCCCCGGCGTCCGCGTGCTCGACCTGTGCTGCGGGGTGGCCGGTCCCGGCCGGATGATCACGGCGGAGTCGGGATGCCGCTACCTGGGTGTCGATCACTCCGCCAGCGCCCTGGCCGCCGCCCGGGAGCGGGCCGGGAACCTGCCCTGCCGCTTCGAGCAAGCTCACCTCCCGCCCCTGCCCGGGGGCCGATTCGAGGTGGTCCTCCTGCTGGAGACGATGCTGGCCTTCCCCGGCAAAGAGGCCCTGGTCAGGGACGTGGAGCGGGCGCTGGAGCCGGGCGGGCGTTTCGCGTTCACGGTCGAGGAAGGCCGGCCGCTTACCGGGCAGGAGCGGGCGCGGATGCCCGCCGCCGATACCGTCTGGCCCATCGGACTGGCGGAACTGACGGGCATCCTGCGCGGCGCGGGGCTGACGGTGACCTGGCAGCAGGAGTACAGCTCCTCCCATCACGCGATAGCCACGGCACTGCACCGCAGCTACCGCGCTGACAAAACCCGGATCGCCGGCCAGATCGGCACGCAGGCCACGGACGACCTGATCACATCGCATCGGCTGTGGAGTGACTGGCTCGGCAATGGCCGGGTGCGCAAGTTCGCGGTGGTCGCAGAAAAACAGCGGCCTTCTTCGGTGCATTCGGTGCAGCCTCGATGACCGACGCCCCGATGACCTTCGACTACGCCCGCTACCTGGCGGCGAAGACGACCGTGGATGACCGGGCTCTCAACCGGCATGTGCTGGCCGAATTGCGCCGCCTTATGCCCGGGGATGCGCCGCGGATACTGGAGGTCGGCGCCGGCCTGGGGACGATGGCGGCCCGCCTGATGGACTGGGGCGCGCTCGGCGCCGGCGAGTACATCCTGCTGGATGCGGACCGGCAGCTGCTGGACAGTTCCCGCCGGTGGCTGCGCGATTGGGCGGCCGCGCGGGGCCTGCGCTGTGACCCGCTGCCGGATGGGCTGCACGTGGGTGACCTCCGGGTGCGCCTGGTGCACGCCGAGCTCGGCAGTTACCTGGAGGCCGGTCAAGGGGCGCCGGCCGACGTGCTGATCGCCAACGCCGTCCTGGACCTGGTGGACGTGCCGGCCGTCCTGCCCCGATTGCTGCGGCTGCTCGTCCCCGGCGGCGTCTACTGGTTCACGATCAACTACGACGGCGAGAGCATCTTCGCGCCCGGCCACCCCCACGACGATCAGATCATGCGGGCCTACCACCGCGACATGGATGAGCGCATTCGCTACGGCCGGCTGGCCGGGGAAAGCCGGACGGGCCGCCATTTGTTTCAGCACCTGCGGGCTGCGGGGGCGCCTGCGCTGGCGGCCGGGCCGTCGGACTGGGTCGTGCACGCCGACCCGGACGGGACCTACGCAGCCGATGAGGCTTACTTCCTGCGGTGCATTCTGGACACGATCCAGGGCGCATTGCGGGATCGCCCGGACCGAGTGGAGCCTGCGGACCTGGCCGGCTGGCTAGGCGAGCGCGGGCGGCAGCTAGCCGCGGGTGAGCTGGTCTACATCGCCCACCAGCTTGACTTCGTGGGCCGCCCGCCCGGCTAGTACCCAGCCAGCGCCCGGCCACGGCGCCCGGCCCTGTTCGCCGCAGTTGCCGCAGCCGGGCCGACATCGCCTGCCGGAGCGGGATCCACCCGCGGTGCCGCTGGAAGGGGAACTCGCACACGGCGGCGAACATCCGCGCGAAGCACACAGTTACGGGCAGCAGGATCGCGGCCAGCACGAAGAACGCTGGCGTCCCGGAAGCAACCCGGCCCAGCACCAGGCCGTACGACACAGCCATGACGATCGGCAAGTGCGTCAGGTAGAGGCTGTAGGAGAAGGAGCCGAGGCTCCGCAGCGCGCGGCTGTCAAGGAAACGGACGACGGACCGCGGGCGCGAGGTGGCGACCGCGGCAAGGAAGCAGCCGACCGCTGGAGCCCAGGCCAGATCGAGCCAGAACAGATTGGAATTCGACCACGTGTCCCCCTTGATCACCATCAGCGCGATGACCGGCACCGCGGCGGCCAGCGCGTAGCCACCCCAGGGCCGGGATCGAGTGGGCTCACCGGCGGTGACGACCCCGGCGGCCAGCAGGCCGACGGCGAACAGCACCGCGAGGTCGGGGGTGAACTTGACCAGGGCGCTGTTCATCAGCGGAACATGAGGCCCCAGCAAGCCGATGGTCACGACGATGGCGGCCACCAGGCCCACCATCGCGCGGGCACTCACCCGCCGGACGAGCAGCAGCAGCAGCGGCAGCAGGACATAGAGCTGGGCTTCAATGGCGATCGACCAGAACGCGCGGTTGGGGATGCCCACGGAGAAGGCGTCCTGCACGAGCAAGCCGTACACAATGACCGACTTCCCGTCGGGCCGCGCCCAGCCCGGCTGGGCGAGCACGTACCAGGTCATCAGCAGACTGAATCCGAGCGCGGCCCAGTACGGCGGCAGGATGCGCCAGGCCCGTCGGTGCGCGAACGTCGCGGCCGACGGCAACCGCCACCCCGAGCGCGCCGGGCCGAGGCCCAGCGAGAAGCCAGACAGGACGATGAACATCGCGACCCCGCCCCGGCCGTGGCTCAGCAAGGCCGCCCAGAACGGGGCGTGATTGGCGCCGGGGTATCCCGGCCAGGCGCGCAGGAAGATGTGGCAGGTAACGACGTACAGGGCGGCTAGGCCCCGGATTCCGTCCAGGCCGGCGACGCGGCCCGGCCGGGTGTCCGCTTTCGCGAGCGCGGCGGGCGCGGCTGCCGCGGCTGACCCGGTGCCAGGCGGCGGATGCTCGCGTATGTCTGTCATCGGTCCGCGATCCCGGGGGGTGCCGGACCGGCGAGCGGGTTGGCGTGCCGGTGCGGCTCGGCGGTGCGTTCAGGACCCCGCGAAAGCAGATCATGCCCGCCGCGCTCCGCCTTGGCGGCCAGGTAGGCGGCGTTGGTCCCGTTAAGGTGCAGCGCGGTGGGGACCCGCCGGGCGATCGTGATGCCCAGGCGGGCCAGCTGAGCGCCCTTGTCCGGGTTGTTGCTCAGGAGCGCGATGCGGCTGGCGCCGAGCGTCTGCAGCATCTGGGCCGCGCTGGTGTAGTCGCGCTCGTCAGCCTGGTGACCGAGCGCGAGATTCGCGTCGTAGGTATCCAGACCGCGATCTTGCAGCGCGTAGGCGTCGAGCTTGTCATACAGCCCGATGCCGCGCCCTTCCTGGCGCAGGTACAGCACGTACCCGCCGTGCCTGGTGATCCGCTCCACCGCTTCGCGCAGTTGCGGCCCGCAATCGCATCGCTGGCTGCCGAACACGTCACCGGTGAGGCATTCACTGTGCAGGCGCACCAGCGGCAGCCCGCCCGCGGCGGGCCGGCCGAGTTCAAGTGCCACATGCTGCTGCGCGTCGGCCAGCCCCGTGAAGCTGACAACCGTCGCCTTGGTTGAGTATCCGTCCGCGAAGCGCAGCGGGATGCGGATACGGCGGCGGATCGCGGCCGCCGGGACCGCGCCGGTCACCGAACGTCCTCCAGCGCCCGCGGCGCCAGCTCGCGCCGTCCCGGCTGGCCCGGGGCCGGGACTGGGGCCCGGCGGCGGCGAACCGCGTCGCCGAGCAGGAAACCTGCGCCCGGGGCAACCGCGGCCAGCATGAGCACCGCATACAGGACGGTGACCGTGACCCCCATGGCCGCGCCGAGCCCGGCGGCGGAGAAGGCCCAGGCGGCGGCACCTTCCCGCAGCCCCCACCCGCCGATGCCCAGGGGGATCACCGCCGCGGTCTGGATCACCAGCAGCAGCGCGACCAGTTCGCCCAGCGGTGCGTTGACGCCGGCCACCCGGGCCGCGATGACGAACGTGGCCGTGTGCCCGGCGACGACCAGCACCGAGGCCAGGGTGACCCGGGGCCAGACGTCCCGGGCCAGCAGCCCGCAGCGCAGGTCGTCAGAAACGGCCCGGGCGGTGCGTCCCAGCCGCGACCGGCCGCGGCGGGCCGCGCCGCGCACAACGACCGCGGCACCTACGGCCGTGGCCGCCAGGCCCGCCAGGACGTACGGCAGCGCGGGCCGGACCGGCGAGGGCGCGATGAGCAGCACCACGGCCGTCAGCGCGGCCTGGATGACCTGACCGCACAGCCGTTCCCACGCCACCGCCCGCACCCCCCGCACCACGTCTCCCGAGCGGCGGCCGTGCGTGACCGCCCGGTGCACGTCGCCAACAACCCCGCCGACGAGCACGGAGTTGAGGAACAGGGAACGGTAGTAGGCGCTGATCGCGGCGGGCAGGCTGATTCCGGCGCCGAGGGCCCGGGCCACGACCCGCCACCGCCAGGCCGACCACACCGTGGTCAGGGCTGTGAGCGTGACGGCGCCGGCAACCGCCGGCCAGGTGACCGCCCGCAGCCCATCCGTGAACGCCCGCGAGCCAACCTGCCGCCAGAGAAACCACAGCACGGTGACGGCGGCGGCCAGGCGCAGCAGCGCCGGGCCGAACCGGCGGACGGCCGGACCAGCCCATGCTGAAGAAGATCGTGTGGCGGCCACAACGGTTACACGGGCCGGCCGGGCACATAGTTCAGCCGTCCGCAAGAATGCGGCAACGCGGTGAACCGGCGTGACCACGGATCCGTTTCCCTCTGGGGACCGGCCGCGGCTGGTGTGTGCGGGGACGGAGGCACGATGGCGATTAAGTCTGCGGGCGAAGACGCTAAGCCTGCGGGCGAAGGCGCGATTAAGTCCGCGGGCGAAGACGCGCTTGAGCCTGCGGGCGGTGCCGCGCTTGAACCTGCAGGCGAAAACGCGTTGCGTGCGATTTTGCGTGCGTCGATCCTGGGGATGCTCGCCACAGCCGTTCTGCTCGGCGTCGTGTCCGCCACGGCCGGTCTCGGCGTCGCAGGCTGGATCGCCGGGCTGGCCACCGGTTCGGCGGCGCCCGCGCTGCTGATCGCCGCCCGCAGGCGCAGCGACCAGCCCTCCGTGCACCCGGCAGACTGGGTCACCCTGACCCGGGCGGTGCTGATCGCCGGGGTCGCGGGCCTGGTCGCGGACTCGTTCAGCCGGCCGGTGCCGGTCACCGTCCTGGTCACCCTGTCCATCGTCGCGCTGGTCCTCGACGCGGTGGACGGGCAGGTGGCGCGCCGGACCGGCACCGCCACCCCGCTGGGCGGCCGCCTCGACGGCGAGGCCGACGCCTTCCTCATCCTGCTGCTCAGCATCTTCGTGGCCCGGGGCTACGGCGGGTGGGTGCTGGCCATCGGCGCCGCCCGCTACGCGTTCCTGCTGGCCGGCTGGCTGATCCCGTGGCTGGCCGCCCCGCTGCCGCCCCGGTTCTGGCGCAAGGTCGTGGCCGCGGTCCAGGGCATCGTGCTCACCGTGGCCGCATCCGGAGTGCCCAGCCGCCTGATCGTGACAATCGCGCTCGTTGCCGCGCTGCTGCTGCTGGCCGAGTCGTTCGGCCGCGACGTGGTCTGGCTGTACCGCACCGGTGCCGGCCCGCGCTTCCGGCGGGCGGTGCGGATCGCTCTCGCCGCGCTTGCGGTCCTGATTGTGTGGTTCGATCTGCTGGCCCCCGACCGTGCGTGGCAGTTCAGCCTCGGCGCTTTTGTCCGCATCCCGGTGGAACTGCTGGTCCTGGTGGCCGCCGCGCTGGTGCTGCCGCCCCGGCTGCGGCGGATTGTGGCTACTATCGCCGGCGTCCTCGTCGGCCTGCTCACGATCGACAAAATCCTGAACATCGTGTTCTACGAGGAGCTCAACCGGCCGTTCAACCCGGTGAACGACTGGGTCAGCATCAGGCCGGCCGAGGGCGTGATACGCGACGCCATCGGCACCACGCTCACCAACATCGCGCTCGCCGCGGTCGGGATCATTCTCATCCTGCTCATCGCCACCATCACCGCATCAACGATTCACATCACTACCGTGGCCGCCCGTCACCGCCGCGGCGCCGTCCGCGGCCTTGCTGCGCTCACCGCCCTCTGGGGGCTGTCCGCGGGCCTGTCCCTGCAGCTCGTCCCGGGGTCCCCGGTCGCCTCGGCCAGCGCGACCGGGCTGGCTGTTTCGCAGGTGCGCGCCACTCAGGCGGCGCTTAACGATCCGCGCATTTTCGGGCAGGCGATCCACAGTCCCGACCCCGAGGCCAACGTTCCCGCTTCGGATCTGCTGACCGGATTGCGCGGCAAGGACGTCATCATCGCCGTCGTCGAAAGCTACGGGCAGGTCGCCGTCCAGGGGACGAGCTTCTCCCCCGGTGTCGACGCCGTCCTGCGCCAGCGCACCGGCTTGCTGGCCCGCGCCGGCTGGTCCACGCAGAGCGCCTGGCTCAAGTCCTCGACCTTCGGCGGGATCAGCTGGCTCGCCCACTCCACCGTCCAGTCAGGGCTGTGGGTCGACAGCACGCAGCGGTATGCCCAGCTCGTCGCTAGCAAGCGGTTCACCCTCAGCGACGCCTTCCACAAGGCCGGGTGGCACACCGTCGCCGACGACCCTACGGACGGCCCGATCTGGCTGCCCGGCACGCAGTTTTATCACTACGACCAGCTCTACAACGGGTCCAACGTCGGCTACCGCGGCCCGAAGTTCAGCTACTCCCCGATGCCCGACCAGTACGTGCTGTCCAGGTTCCAGCGGGACGAGCTCGCCCCTGGCCACAAGCCCGTGATGGCCGAGATCGACCTCACCTCCTCGCACGTGCCCTGGGCCCCGTTGCCGCACATGGTGCCGTGGAACAAGGTCGGCGACGGCTCGGTCTTCGACCCCCAGCCCGCGCAGAGCGAATCCGTGTCCCAGGTCTGGCGCGACAACAACACCGTGAAGCAGTTCTACGGCAAGTCGATCCAGTACTCGATGACGGCCCTCACGTCCTGGGTCACCGAGCTGAACGACCCGAACCTCGTGCTCATCCTGTACGGCGACCACCAGCCGCACACGGCCGTCAGCGGCGGCGGGGCCAACCACGACGTGCCGATCTCGATCATCACCCGCGACCCGTCGGTGCTCAGGCAGATATCTTCCTGGCACTGGCAGAACGGGCTGCTGCCGGGCCGTGGCGCTCCGCTCGAGCCGATGGACGCCTTCCGCAATCAGTTCCTCAGCACCTTCAACCGGGCCCCGTCCCAGTGAGCCAAGGAAGAGCGAGTCACGGCAGGTGGCTGGTGTCATTGACGCGGTGGACGGCGGCAAACCCGCGGCCGTGCCACTGGATCTCGTTGATGCACGCGGAACCGAGATACAGCCGGTAGAGGGTGCTGAGCGGCACACTGAGAGCCCGGCACAGCATGATCTTTATCGGGGTGACGTGACTGACCACCAGGACGGTCTGGCCGCCGTGATCCCGCAGCAGCCGGTCGCACGCCCGGTTCACCCGGTGTGAGGTGTCGGCGAAACTCTCCCCGCCCGGCGGCGCCTGCTGCGGGTCGCGCCGCCAGGCGGCCGCAGCCTTGGGCCATCGCTGCTGGATTTCTTCCAGGGTGAAGCCATCCCACTCGCCGAAGTCGGTTTCGCGGAGATCATCATCGATGGCCGCGGTCAGGCCCAGCTGGCCGGCCGCGATCGCGGCGGTGGCGACAGCGCGCTGCAACGGCGAGCTGACCACGGCGTCGATCGGAGCGCCGCTGGCGAGGCGGCCGGCGGCGGCCTGGGCCTGCCGGGTGCCGTTGGCGCTCAGCGGGAGGTCGCGCACCCCGCTGAAGCGGTGCTCGGGTGACAGCTGGGTATCGCCGTGCCGCAGCAGGACGGTGGTGGTGGGATCCGCTGTGGGGTTGTCCCAGCCCAGTGTCATATGGCTGACCCCCCCGATGGCGGCGAAAACGGTGTGGTCCTATAACAGCAGACGAAGATGCCGGCAGAACGGTTCAGCAGCGTGTCAGCACCGTGCGCGGTATCCGCCAAACGCGACAGGGGTTTCCCACACCCGCACCGCGAGTGTCTCGCCGCCTGCGGCAGCGACAGTGGGCGAGAGGGTGTCATGCACCCATCGGGCGAATACCTCGACGGTAACCGCCTCGGCTTCAGCTGGCCGTATTTCTTCCAGGTTGCGACCATCAATCCGGTTGGTCAGCTCGGTGAGAGCCGCTTCCAGCACATCCAGATCACACACCATGCCCCGGCCGTCGAGCTGCTCACGGTCCACCACGATCTCAATCCGGTAGTCGTGATCATGGAGCTGCCCCTCGGGCCCGGGCATCCCCGGCATGATGTGGAAGGCACGGACGCTTTGGCTCAGCCCGACTTCACAGGTCACCGGCGGCACTCCTGTCGTAGTTGAGAACGGCGTGCATCAACCCGGCTGTCCCCTGGTCCACGGCCCGGAACGCCTCGGCGGCGTGGCCAAAGTCGAAGACGTGGGTGCACAGCTGTGCCAACGGTAGTTCGGGCAGCAGTTCAATGGTCTCCCGGCGGCGCCGGGACCGGGTCCAGGTCCCGGACAGCCGGGCCGGCACTGTGGAGACCTGAGTGCTGCGAATCGTCAGACGCCGCCGGTGGAAGGCCCCGCCGAGCGGCAGAACCACGGGTTTGGTGCCGAACCAGGACGCGACCAGCAGGGTTCCCTCGTGGGCCAGCATGTTCAGCGCCATCGCCGGGGCATCCGGGTTACCGCTGGCGTCAATGACCAGCGGAACCTCCTCGCTGACCAGTTCAGCCGGGGCGGCGGTGGTGACGCCGAGGCTGCTGGCGAGGGCGCGCCGCCACTCCTGCGGCTCGGCGATCAGCGGCCGCCACCCAGCGCGCTGCAACAGCAAGCCGGTCAGCAGCCCGAGCACGCCGGCGCCGAGCACGATGACCCGGTCGCGATACCCGGCCCCGGCGTCGAGCGTCACCTGCATCGCCGTCTCGGCCAACGGGAACAAGGTTGCGGATGCGGGATCGATGGCGGGCAGCGGAATCAGCTCACCGGCCTGCGCCGTGAAGACGTCCTGGTGCGGATGGAAAGCGAAGACCGTCTGGCCGGACTCCGCTGCTTCGCCGACGCATGCGTACCCGTAGGCGAAGGGATAGGAGAAGGTGCCGCCAAGCGCGTCGATCGTGTCGTCCAGGGCCAGCTCGGCAGGGATCTCACCGCGGTACACCAGCCGTTCTGTGCCACCGCTGATGCCAGAGCACAAGGTGCGGACGAGGACCTCACCGGCCGCAGGCCTCGGGGTGGGCAGTTCCCTGATCTCCACGCAGCGCGGCGCCGTATGGAACAGCGCGTGGGCGGGCACGCAGCGCATTTACCCGCGTTCTATCTACACAAAACGATGGATGAGGCCATCTGACGATAACGGCTTTCGGGACTGCCCGGCTTGAGCTGAGGAGTCAGCTCAGGAGAAATTCGCCGCACCGCGCCACCGTGCTCTGGAACGCCTCGCACAGGCTGGCGACGTCGAACCAGTCCGTCACAGTCATGCAGCGATCGTGGCAGCGCGGCCACTGTCCGGCAATGACCTGTTCCGCAGCCGCGCGGACTCAGCGTGGTGGCAGTGAGCGCAGTGGGGGGATCTGGGCGGTGGCGAATCTGCGGTCCAGGCCGGTGATCCGCATGATCTTGATGAGTGCCGGGCTGGGGGAGGCTAGCCGGAACGGGCGGTCTTTCTGCTCGGCGTAACCGGCCATGCGGACCAGGGCGGCCAGGCCCTTGGCGTCGCAGAAGTCCAGGGCGCTGAGGTCGATCGTCAGCGGCCCGTGGTGGCGCTTGATGACGTCGGTGACGTAGCTGACGGCCAGCTCAGCGGTGGCGATATCCAGGTCGCCGGTGAGTTCCACGACCGCCTCCCCGGTGGGGCGGATCCGGTGGCTCAGCGCCAGCGGCGTAGTTCTTTCCAGGCCGTCCTGTACCGCCATGACGATGTCCTCAGCGGCGGTTGCTTCAGCGCTGTCTGTGAGCATCCTGGGCTCCACGTCTTGCTCCTGTGCGGGGCTGCCGGCGGGATGGTGGCGAGCAGCCGCGGTTTCGTGTGGCCAGCATGCATGAGCGCTGGTGTCCGGAGCGTCACCCGAATTCGGGTGACGCCCAGGCCGTCATCGCGTAAGGAAGCCGCCACCCACGGTGATCGCTTGCCACCGGGATGGCCGCTTGGAATGCTGAAAGCGGCCGCTTCGGGGCGCCCCGGGTTGTTCCCTTTCCCAAGGCAGGTGGTGCGTGGCCGGCTCCGCGGGTGTGAGTGTCGAGGTTTTTGCCGATCTCCGTGCCGATGTGGGTGAGGCGCCGCACTGGGATGAGCAGGCCGGGTCGCTGCTGTTCGTCGATCTGACCGGCGGCACGGTCTTCCGTTATGACCGGTCCGGGACGCAGGTGGGGTCCTTTTCCGTCGGGCAAGAGGTAGGCGCGGTTGTTCCCCGGTGTGGTGGCGGGCTTGTCCTTGCGGTGCGCGACGGTATCGCCGTGACCTCCGATGCCGGGGAAGGCTTCGCGCTGACCGCACCGGTGGAGCGTGGCATCTCCGGCAACCGGATGAACGACGCGAAGTGCGACCCTGCCGGGCGGCTGTTCGCCGGGACCGTGGCGTTTGACTTCTCGCCGCATTCCGCGGCGCTTTACCGTGTGGAACCGGACTGGTCATTCGAGCGAGTAGCCGGTGACGTGACGCAATCGAATGGCATCGCGTGGAGCCCCGACGGCGCCCAGATGTATTTCATCGACTCGGCCACCCAGGGAGTCGACGTCTTCGACTACGACGTCAGCACTGGCTCGGCCAGCAACAGGAGACGGCTGGTCACTATCGAGCGCACGTACGGGATCCCTGACGGGATGACCACCGACGAGCAGGGCAACCTGTGGGTTGCGTGTTTCGGCGGCGGGGCGGTCCGGTGCTTTTCCCCGGCCGGTGAGCAACTGGGCGAGGTCGTCTTCCCGGTGACCCAGGTGACCAGCTGTGCTTTCGGCGGGCCCGGGCTGGCGGATCTGTATGTGACCTCGGCTGCCTACCGGCTGAGCGCCGGCCAGCTGAAGGGGCAGCCGCATGCGGGTGCGACATTCGTCTGCCGTCCCGGAGCGGTGGGCCTGCCCGCGCCGGCGTTCGCCGGGTAGACGCGAAGCAGCCGGATCACAGGATGCCGAGCGTGGTCGCGCGTTTGATGGCAGACGAACGGGAGGTGGCGTCGAGTTTCATGTAGGCGTGGCGCAGGTGTGTTTTCACCGTGTTGAGCGACACGTACAGCTCGGATGCTATTTCGGTGTAGGTGAGCCGCTCGGGCAGCTTTTCCAGCACGCGCAGCTCAGCGGCGGTCAGCGGGTCGATGAGCTTATCTCGCCCGGATGCGGGCGCGGCGCGTTTGCGCGCCCTGACACCAGCGGTGACCAGTGCCTTCTGCTGCCTGGTCCGGGGATACAGGTCGGAGTTGGCGATGACGTGGTCGACCAGCTGCGGGGCTGTGTCCACCACGGTCCGGGTGAAACCGTGGCGCTCGGCCACGGCCAGGGCCTGCCGGGTCAGCGCGGGTGCGTGGGGGGAGGATTGGCTGATGGCGATGCTGGCGCGCAGCAGCCGCAGCTCCAGGTCAGACCGGATCGTGGCTCCCTGCGCCGGGGCGCCCTTGAGGGCCTGGGCTGCTTCCGCAGGGTTCCCCGCGGCCAGAGCGATAATCGCGGACATGATCAGGCCCCGGTCATCGGGCAGCCGTCCGATGATGCCTGCGGCACCGGTCTGGTCGCCCAGACCAAGACGCAGCCTGGCTTCGAGCTCATCGGCCTCGGTCAGCAGGACGGAGTGGTCGCTCTTGAGCGCCGCCCGCGCGGCGGGCAGCGAGGCGAGAGCCTGGTCGAGGTCGCCGCCGGCCGCCCAGATCCGGGCCCGGTCCAGCTGGGCAAGATAGTTGAAGGCCGGCCGGGCACCGCTGACTATCGCCAGTGCACGTTCGACCGGTTCGGCGGCCGCAGCCAGATCCTCTCGCTCCAGCGCGAGCAGGGCCGTGGTACGTAGCGCGTGGAAGTTGAAATAGTGGCGCTCGAAGTGCAGGCGGCGGGCCGCGGCGTGGGTGCTGGCGGCCAGGGTGGCAGCCTCGTGCAGGTTCCCCTCGAGAAAAGCGGCCTGGCTGATCACCCCAGGGCACAGGACTTCCGTCAGCGGAGCGCTCAACTGGGCCGTAGCAAGAGCGTCGGCGAGTTGGCGGGCGCGGCTGAAGTGACCCACGTAGGTGTGGCAGTACATGGCCAGGGTGTCGAGCGTCACGGTCCAGTCGCTCACACCATCGGCCGTGGTTTCGGACGGCCGCGCCCGCTCCCGGTGCGCCAGCGCCTCGTCGAACTGGCCGATGAACGTGCAGTGAAGCATGTTCACCAGCGCCAGCCGCACCGCCAGACCGGGTTGCCTGCCGGGATCGATGTGGCACTGGCGGGCCAGCGCGACAGCCCGCGAACCTCGCTCGAACGCCCCCCGCCACAGCAGCTCAGCCGCCAGCGGCAGCAGAAACTCGGGCGCCCCGGCGAACAGCTCTGGCCGGATCTCATCCACGTCGAGCGCGCTGCTGAGAGCCGGGTTGGTCAGCACATCGCGCACGACCCCCTCGTTGAGCAGGCTGAACGCCGCGGCCCGGTCACCGGCGGCCAGCAGATGCCGCGCTGCCGCGCCTGTCTGGCCAGCCTCGATCATGTACTGCGCGGCGGCCCCGTGAAGCCGCTTCTCCCGGGCCGGGTCCCGGGCGCGCAACTCGGTCTGGAGAACTTCTTTGATCAGGTGGTGATAGCGGTAGGTGCCGGCCTGCTCATCCACGATCGCCACGAACATGTGCGCGCCGTAGAGGAACTCCAGCATTTTCGCCGAGCCCGCACCACAGAGCGCGGTGCAGGCGGGCACAGAAAGCTCATCGAGGACCGAAGTGGCCAGCATGAAGTCGGCGACCTGCGGCGGCTGATGCGACAGGACCTCGTCTAAGAAATAACCGGCGACAGCATGGCGGCCCAGCTGGACCCGGCCCGCCGCAGTGGCCGGATCAGGCGAACCATGGATCGACAGGGCAGCCATCTGCAAACCGGCCGCCCAGCCCTCGCTCCGGCCGTGCACCAGGATCAGCTCTGGATCGTCTAGCCGCACGCCGAACCCGCCAAGCAGACTCCTGGTCTCCTCGACCGAGAACGCCAGATCCCCATCCCGCAGCTCGACCAGATCCTGATGTGCCCGCATCCGGTGCACCCTCAGCGGCGGGTCCACCCGGCTGGCCACCACCAGCTGCAGCGACGGCGGGTGATACTCCACCAGCCAGCGCAGCGCATCAGCGCTGGCCGCACCGGTCAGGTGAAAATCATCAATGACCAGCACCCCACCCGGGGCGTCAAGGTCGTCAGCCAGCGCCGCAACCGCATCGGCCGAGACCTCACCATCGAGAGTCATCAGCTGGCGGGCATCCTCGCCGATCCATGGCTGGCCGAACCCAATTCGCGCGGCCTCGATGATGGCAGTCACGAACCGGGCCGCGTCAGTATCGGCCGAATCGCAGCTCAGCCACGCCGATGGCCGCTCCGGGCGCGCTGCCAGCCAGTCCGCCAGCAGCATGGTCTTGCCCGCCCCCGCCGGGCCCACCACCATCCCAAGGCGAACCTGTTCTCCCCGGTCCAGCGCGTCCAGCAACCGCGGCCGGCGCACCAGACCCGGCGCCAGCTTCGGGGCACGGAACTTCGACGACGGGAACCGGGGACCTCGAGGCTCGGGCTCAGCCTTGACTGTCGCGTTAGACACCCGGCCTCGGCCTCCTGTAACGCAACTCCAACTGGGGGGCTTCGCCGGCACCGGACCAGTCCCAGCGATGGCGCGATTTTACCGTTGGCAAAGGTCAGCGCAAGGGCTGGCGGGTGAAGGCCCACGTCACCCGATTTCGGGTGACGACCCCAAAGCCGCCGCCAGGGCACGCTAGCGGTGGTCGTCAATCACCAACTACGAAGGGTAATCCCAGTGCCACCACGCACCTACGAGGTCACCTTCACCGGACAGGCAGACAGAACGCTCTGCGCGCAATTCGACGACTGCAAAGTCAGCCTGGGCCCGGATACGACTACCCTCCGCGCCGAGCTAGCCGACCAGGCTGCCTTCTCCGGGCTTGTGCAGCGGATCGCCGAGCTCAGGCTTGAAATCATCCACATGCGCCTTCTGACACCACCCCTGGCATCACCGGCCGCGCCCAGCGCCGACTAGGGCCAGGACGCTCAAGGCCTCTGGCGCGCCCCCTCCCTGACCCGCACTAAGCCGGCGTGACCAGCCAAAACAGCGACGCAGGGCGGTAGTGCGGTCAGAGCAGGCCAGCCTGGCGCAGCCGGAACGCGGCCCACCAGCCGGGGATGGCCGGCAGCCAGACCGCGACCAGGCGGGACAGGACAGTCGCCGCGGTGGCCACGGGCATGCTCACACCCGCGGCGGTCAGGCCGGCGATCAGCGCGGCCTCCACGCCTCCGATCCCGCCCGGGGTCGGCAGCAGTGACCCGGCTGTGGCGGCGCCCAGGTAGATCGCGGCCAGGGTGAGCACCGGCAGGCGCCCGCCGGCCGCGGCCACGCAGGCGGCGAAGGCCAGTACGTGGGTCAGGGTCAGCGCGGCCGAGGCCAGCAGGCCGCCCAGCGCCCGGGCCGGGTGCCCGCGGGCGTGCCGGGCCAGCCGGGCGGCACTCGCCCTGGCCCCGAGCAGCGCCCGGCGGACCCGCTCGCTGCGCCGGCCCGCGAGCAGCGCAGCGGCCAGGGCAGCAACCAGACCCAGCACGATCGCGCCCACGGTGGCCGGGCTGGGCAGGCCGGGGCCGCTGGCGCCGGAGACCGCGGTCAGCCCGGCCACCACCGCGACGGTCGCCACCAGCTGGGCCGCCTGGGCCGCGCCCGCGGTGGCAAGCGCGTCGCTGGCGGAGGAGCCGCTGCGGATCAGGAACCGGGTGGCCACCACCGGGGTGCTGACCGCCGAGGGAGTGAACACCCGCAGCCCGCTGATCGCAAGCTGGGCCTGGAGGCTGCGCCACAGTGGCACCCGCACGGCGCTGAACCCGGTCAGGTTGTACGCCGCCGCGACCAGCGAAAGCAGGATCCACCCGGCGGCCGCGGCGGCCTGCCAGGGCTGCACCCGGGCCAGCACGCCCGCCAGGTTGGCCTGGCTCAGCTCGACGCCGACCGCGGTCGCTGCGGCGGCCAGCATGGTGACCGCACCGGCCCGGGACCAGCGTTTGCGGGCGGCCGGGGCCACCGTCACCGGCGCAGCGGCCGCGGCACTGGGCAGCGCGGTCAGGCCGGCCGCCAGCGGGGCGGTCACGGGGTCCTGGACGGGGCGGTCGAGCAGTGCGCTGGCCATGCTCTGATCGTTTCGCGCCGGCCCCGCCCGGCACATCAGGGCCAGACCCCGAACCGGGGCTGGTGCTACCCCGACCCTTCTAGGGGGTAACCCTTACTGCCGGCCCTGAGCCAAGCGACGTGGCCCGGGGCTTGCGCCACCTGGCGACCAGGCGCAATTCCCGGCACCACTCCTGCTCGGATGGCGAGCGAGCCACCATCGCATTGACTGGCCGGAAAACCAAAACCTAGAGTCAGAGGCCCGGCTGGCTCACTGCCTGCGGCCGGTGGCGGATCGCGGCCGGGCACGGTGCGCGTCCGCCCAGAGGTGGCCTGGAGGTCGCACATGGCTATCCGTCCCCCGAGCAGAGACGAGCTCGCGGCGATCGCCCGTCACTACGGCATGAACCTGACCGAGAAGGACCTCGGCTCGTTCGAGCCGCTGGTCGCCGGGCTGCTGTCCTCCTACGAGGCAGTCGAGGATCTCTACGCGGCGACCGCCCCCCGGCCGCCCGCGGGCCGGTCCTGGACCCGGCCGGAACCGGCGCAGAACCCGCTAGGTGCCTGGTACGTGCAAACCGAGATCCAGGAGAAGCCCGGGGGACCGCTGGCTGGCCGCCGCGTGGCGGTCAAGGACAATATCGAGGTCGCCGGGGTGCCGATGATGAACGGCTCGCGCACCCTTGAAGGGTTCGTGCCCAGCCGGGATGCGACTGTGGTGACCCGGCTGCTGGCGGCGGGTGCAACCATCACCGGTAAGGCCGTCTGCGAGGACCTCTGCTTTTCCGGCGCTAGCCACACCTCAGTGACCGGGCCGGTGCGCAACCCCTGGGATACCTCCCGGACCGCTGGCGGTTCCTCCAGCGGAAGCGCGGCGCTGGTAGCCGCGGGGGAAGCGGGCCTGGCCCTGGGCGGGGACCAGGGAGGCTCGGTGCGGATCCCGAGTGCGTTCTGCGGCACCGTCGGCCATAAGCCCACCCATGGCCTGGTCCCTTACACCGGGGCGTTCCCGATCGAGGCCACACTCGATCATCTGGGGCCGATAACCCGCACGGTGGCGGACGCCGCGCTGATGCTCAGCGTGATCGCGGGCCGCGACGGCTGGGATCCGCGGCAGCCCGCCGGCCTGCAGCCGCAGGACTACGTCGGGGAACTGGCCCGGGATGTCGCGGGGTTGCGTGCAGGCGTCGTCAACGAGGGTTTCGGCATCCCCGGCCTGTCCGAGCCGGGAGTGGACGAAACCGTCCGGGCGGCCGCGGTCCGGCTGAACGAGACCGGCATGCAGGTCGCTGAGGTCAGCGTGCCCTGGCACCGGCACGCGATGCACGTATGGAACGTGATCGCGACCGACGGGGCCACCGTGCAGATGGTCGACGGGAATGGCTATGGCCATAACTGGGATGGCCTGTATGACCCGGAACTGATCTCCTTCTACGGCCGCCAGCGCCGCACGGTGCCCGATGCCTGGTCAGAAACCGTCAAGCTGGTCGTGCTCGGCGGCCGCTACTCCGTCGAGCACTATCAGTCCCGGCACTACGCAATGGCCCGCAACCTCGCGTTCCAGGTACGCCGCGCCTACGACGAGGCACTGGAGTCCTTCGACGTGCTCGTCATGCCCACCCTGCCGATGGTGGCCACCCCCTTGGTAATGCCCTCGGACACGCGGGAGACCTACATCGCCCGCGCCCTGGAGATGATCCCCAACACCGCGCCCTTCGACGTCAGTGGCCATCCAGCCATCACAGTCCCGGCCGGGCTGGCTGATGGCCTGCCCGTCGGGATGATGATCGTCGGCAAGCGATTCGACGACGCCACCTGCCTGCGCGTGGCGCACGCCTTCGAGGCGCTCTGCGGCGGCTTCCCGGCCCCACCCGCGCGGGCAGGCGCCCCCGCCAGCACATGATTGCCGCCCCCTGCTGTCTGCCGATCGATGCGGCCGCGACAAGTGCGCGCCTACGGGCAGTGCCGCTGTGACAGGCTGGCTGCAGCAGCCGAAAACCGGGCCGCAAGCTCACCAGAGGAGAGCGGTATGAGCGTCTACAGGGTGACCGAGATCATCGGGACAAGCAGCACGTCGTGGGAAGACGCGGCCGCGGAGGCGATCAGGACCGCAGCCGGGACGCTCCGCGATCTTCGGGTAGCCGAGGTCGTCAAGCAGGACATCCACCTGGACGAGGGTGGCGCGATCACCTACCGGACCAAGCTTCAGCTCTCGTTCAAATACGAACACGAGCACTGACCCCGGTCTGCTGCGCTATCGCCGGTTTCCCGGAGCCGGGTTTCCACAGTCCCGTACGCAGGGACTATTAGCGTGCCGAGGACTATGTTGGTCCTCAGACTCTCGTTATGCCGGTGGATGCGAGGTTGTGCCGTCTGCCCGGCAGGCTGCGAGCCGGAATCTTCGCGAGGGAGGGTGATGTGAGTTTCTCGGTCGAGGGGGATTACTTCGAGGTATGCAACTGCGATGTCAGCTGCAACTGCGTATGGCTCGGAACCGCCACCCAGGACAACTGCGATGTCTTGCTGGCGTGGCATGTCACCAACGGCAGCAAGGACGGCGTGGACCTGTCGGGCCTTAACGCCGTCATGGCGGTGCACTCGCCCAAGCGGATGACCGACGGTGGCTGGAAGGTGGCCCTGTACCTGGATGACCGCGCTTCCGCCGAGCAGTCTGAAGCGCTGGGGGCCGTATTCTCCGGCGGCGCCGGCGGCTACCTGGCCGGCCTGGGCCCGCTCATCGGCGAAGTAGCCGGGGTAGAGCCGGCCACGATCACGTTCGAGAAGTCCGAGGGCTCGCTGCACGCCGAGGTCTCGGGCGCACTGTCGATGAGCAGCGACCAGCTCGTCGGGATGGACGGCCAGGCACCGGCCGTGATCACGAACGCGCCGTTCGGCGCCGTCACACAGCCCGTCCGGCAGGGCACGGCCAAAGACGTGAGCTACCACGGCCACTGGAGCGCCGACTTCACCGGAACCAACAGTTTCATCACTGACTTCAAGTACGAAGGCTGACGAGCGGCCCGGCCGTGACTGACCAGGCCGGCCCGGCACCGGTCATCGAGCCCGTGCGGAGCCTCCCTGCGCGCCAGCTTGCCCTGCCCTGGATCGCCCTGGCGGCGCTGGCGGCTGCGGCGTGGGCGATCACCGTCGCGCAAGCCCGGAGCATGGGCAACGGGCCCGGGACCATGGGCCTTGCGCTGCTGCCGTTCCTGGGTTTGTGGGTCCTGATGATGGTGGCCATGATGCTGCCGTCGGTCGCGCCGGTCGCCGTGCTCTGGACCCGGTCCATCAGCGGCCTCTCGGCCGGCCCTGCGCGGGTGATGAGGATGGGCCAGTTCCTCAGCGGTTACCTGCTGGCCTGGGCTGCCTGCGGGGCTGTTGCCTTCGCGGTTCTGGCCGGATCCGGGCGGCTGCTCACCGTGTCCCCGACGGCAGCAAAGTGGCTTGGTGTGGCGATCTTCGCAGTAGCGGGCATCTACCAGCTGACCCCGTGGAAGGACTGGTGCCTGCGCCGGTGCCGCTCGCCGGTCGGCGCGCTCATGTACTACATCGGGTTCAAGGGTCGTAGCCGCGACATCCGCGTCGGCCTCCACCACGGCACGACGTGCGTCGGGTGCTGCTGGGGCCTGATGATCATCCTGATCGCGACCGGGGTGATGAACGTGGCCGTCATGGCGGGACTGGCCGCGGTCATCTTCGTTGAGAAGCTCTGGCGCCACGGGAAGCTGTTCGGTCAGGCAACCGGGATCGTGCTGATAGCTGCCGGCGTCCTGGCGATCTGGTTCCCGTGGCTGCTGCCGGGCCTGCACACCGCCCCGATGCCGATGATGTAGGCCATGCCCGGGTCAGGCGGGTGGGGTTTCTGGCAGGCCGATGCGGTGCAGGTGCGCAAGGTCGGCCGGGCCCAGGCGGCCGGCCAGGCTGATCGCCGCGCAGTTGGCCTGGACCTGCTGCGCGCTGGTGGCGCCGAACAGCACGCTGGTCACCACTGGGCTGGTCAGCGGGAATGCCATCGCCAGCGCCGCCGCAGTGGTATCCAGCCTGCCCGCCAGGCTGGCCAGTTCCTCAGCCGCCGCAACAGCCGGCGCGACCCGCGGATCGGCCAGCGTCCCCGCGGCGCGCCCCGCTGCGGGACCGGACCGGTACTTGCCGGTGAGCACACCGCCGGCCAGGCAGAACGAGGCGACCACACCGGCACCGGCCGACTCCAGCGCCCGTGTCATGGCCGGATCCTCGACCCAGGAGCGGCGCACCAGGCTGTAGGGCAGCTGAACCGCGCACGGCGGCACCACACCACGTTCGGCCGCCGCCTGCACTGCCTGCCCGGCCAGGTCAGCAGTCCAGTTCACCAGACCCCACGCACGGGCCCGGCCGGAGGCAACCAGCGCGCCCACAGCACTGACAAGGCCGGCGACCGGCAGACCCTGCGGCGGCGGGTTCGCGTAGATCACATCGACATAATCGAAGCCCATCCGCGCGCAAGGATGCATCCAGCTCCGCCGCAGCGCTTTGCCCCGGCCAGAACTCCCACCACAGCTTGTTAGCCACGACCGCTTCATCCCGGCGTATCCCCGCACCGCGGAACAGCTCCCCGAACACCACCTCCGAGTACCCGGTCCGGATCGGCGCCGTGCCCGTCTCGTCGTCATAGCGGGCATCATCGAAAAAGCTGATGCCCTCCTCGCGGGCCGCCCGCATGATGGCCACCCCCGTCGCCGCAGGCACCCGCTCCAGCGTGCGCCACGAACCCAGCGACAACGCCGACACCGTCATCCCCGAAGCCCCCAGCGGCCGCGAACCCATCACGCCTGCCACGCTGCCTCCCCGCGACGTCCCCCATCCGGCCCTGTCGCCCCGAGACGATCAGGCGGATGTAGGTTTGGCTGATCATGCCTTCTGGCATCATCCCCGCACCAGCTGAAACGAAGTTTGATGATGAAGTCCGGCTCACCGATACCATCCGGCCCGGCCGCTCTGCTGCAGGATCTCCCGGCGACGAGCGGCGAGCGGCGGGCGTCTGGGAAGGCGGCCAGGAAGCGGGTCCGCCGGAGCACGCTGGGGTCCTGGGTGGAGGCGGACCGCGGGCATGACGCGCTGGAGACGATTCTGGCCCAGAACAAGATCCGGGTCCCGGAACTGGTTCCCATCCGGCACCAGCGGATGGCGGCCTCACCGTGGAATTACTACCGGGGCGCCGCGGCGGTCATGGCTGCCGACCTCGCCTGCCAACCGGACAGCGGGCTGACGGTGCAGTTGGGCGGAGACGCTCACGTGCTGAACTTCGGTCTGTGGGCCACGCCGGAGCGGAACCTGTCGTTCGACCTGCGCGACTTCGACGAGACCCTTCCCGGCCCGTTTGAATGGGACGTTAAGCGTTTTGCCGCCAGTCTTGTGGTGGCAGCGCGGGAGAACGGGATCAAGCCGGCCACGGCTGCTGCATCGGTCACCGCCGGGGTCGAGGCTTACCGCAGGCGCATGCGCCGGTATGCGGCGATGCCAGAGCTCGACATCTGGTACGCCAGCACGCGTGCCGAAAGGTTGATCAAGTACTTCGAGCCGGCCGACCGCGACCAGGTTTCGATCCACATCGAGAAGAAGCGCAGGCGCCGCACCAGCCGGGGCGCGTTCGCCAAACTCACCGCAATGGCGCACGGGCGCCCCCGGATAACCGAGGATCCCCCGGTTCGCGTCACGATCAGCGACGGCGAGCAGGCCGAAGTCGTCCACCACCTCCTCGCCGGATACCGGCTGACCCTCCCAGAGGACCGGCGGAGCCTGTTCGACCGGTTCACCACGGTCGACGTGGTCCGCCAGGTGGTGGGGGTAGGCAGCGTGGGGATGCGGGTCTATCTGATCTTGCTGGAGGGCCGGACCGGTGCCGACCCGTTGTTCCTGCAGGCTAAGCAGGCCGGGCCGTCGGTGTATGAGGCTCACACCCAGCTCAGCCGTCATGGCAATCACGGCGAACGGGTGATCAACGGCAAGCGGATGGTGCAGAGCGCCACCGACATCTTCGTCGGCTGGGGCTCACTGCACGAGAGGGACTACTACATCCGGCAGTTCCGCGACATGAAGATCATCCCGACCACTGAGCTGATCGCCCCCCGCCTTGCCGAGTTCGCCACCGCGTGCGGCGGGGCCCTCGCCCGCGCTCACGCCCGCACCGGCGACCCGGTAGCCATCGACAGCTACATCGGGAAGGGACGTAGGTTCACCGCCGAGATCAGCCGGTTCGCCGATCTGTACGCCGACCAGAACGAAAGGGACCACGCCCAGCTCGTCAAGGCCATCGCCGCCGGCACCGTTCAGAGCCTGCCCGCCTGAGGCGGCCAGCGGCAGGCACCATGGCCAGGCACGTGGGCGCCATCGAGGGGAGGGCCTGATGACCGAAGTGATTGATCGGCTGACCGCGGCCATGAACGCGCATGATCTTGATGCCGTGGCCGGTCTCATCCATGAGGATTACCGCAGCGAGCAGCCGGCGCATCCGGGCCGGGCCTTCGCCGGGCGGGCCCAGATGCTCGCCAACTGGGAGGCGATGTTCGCGGGGATCCCAGACTTCTGCGCCGAGATCTGCCGGTCGGTCCAGGACGGTGACACGACCTGGACCGAATGGCGGTGGTCCGGCACCCGCAGCGACGGGAACGCCTTTGAGATGCGCGGGGTGACGCTGTTTAAGGTCACTGGCGGTCAGGTCGTCGCTGGGCGGCTGTACCTGGAGGATGTCGAGCGGGACGTTGCCGGTATCGAGCAGGCCGTGGAGGACCTGTCTGGCCGCCGACCGCGATCCGCGCACGAGTAGTGCCGTTTTAGCCCGTGTGGATCTTGATGATGGCAGCCGTGGTGGCCTTGACGGTCACGGTGATGCCCGTGTGTGGGTGGGCGGGCAGGGTGATCCATTTCCCGTTCCAGGGAGTGCCGCCGGTGATGGTGGCGCCGCCGAGGGTGACACTGGCGCCCCTGGCGTCTCCCGGCTGCCCGCCAGCGAGAGTCATAATCTGGGCGCCTTGCCTCCCTGGGCTGGGCGGGAGGATCGTGACGGCGGCATCGGGCGCGCCCGCGCCATGTGCCTTATTGATGACTGTGACGTAATCCTCGCCGGCTCCCCCGAGGCAATAGGCGGTCAGGTTGATGCCGCCTGGGTTGTCGATCTGGACGGGCTTAACCTGCCGCGCCGAGCCGAGGGTGAACGCCTTGATGCCGTATCCCTTCGGGTTGATCACATAGTCCTGGCCGGGGTCGGCCGGATCCTTGGGGACGAGCGTGGCCGTGCACAGCCCCCGCCGGTTGTGGAAGTTCACGCCCGCGGCGCCGTGGGCTGCCCACCAGTGCAGGTGATCCAGCGCCCACAGCGCTGAGGCAAATGCGTCGCTCGCCCCCTGGACGCCGCCGAGGTAGTCATTGGATTCGGTGAGCCGGTAGCGCAGGCCCGCCGCGGCCACCGGGGCGAGATTGTTTTCGTACAGCCAGGGATAGGGAGTGTAGGTGGTGGCTGTGGGCTGAACCCCGATCGCGGTGCCGTTCACCCATTCGCGGGACAGCATGTTGCTGATCGCCTGCTGAGCGGTTGTGTCGCCAGGCGAATCCCCCACGTAGTAGTGCTGCGTGACCTCTGCTACCCGGCCGGAGTCCCGTTCATCGCGGGCGAGCCGTTCCGTCCACGACATCCCGCTGTCCGGGTGGGGAGTGTAGGTCTTCCTGCTGTACGCCCCCAGGTCTGGGCCAGACAGCGCCGCCCCGGGCGCCGCACGAACGACCACGTCGGCGATACTCCGCCAGGCGGCCAGGTAGGACGGGTACGCACTGCCCGGCACCCCGCCCACCTCTTCATAGATCGCCGGATCCAGCGGGCGGCCGGGGTAGCTGTGATAGGCATGCCAGTCCGGCTCGTTCCCGATGGCGAAGCTGGCCACATTCTGCTGGTAGCGGCGCCAGATGTACCTCACGGCCTGGCCGTGCACCGCTTTCAGGTCACCGATCGGGCTTGCTGCCGGGCTGAGCAGGCGCAGCGAGTAGATAACCTTCACCCCGGCCGCGGCCGCGAACGCAAACAGGTCATCGATTCCGCTAAAACCATCGCTGCCCGCCCCCGCCGGGATCAGCTGATCCACCGTGCCCCCGCCAATCCGGAGGCTTCCCAGTCCCAGATTGCGGAAGAGGGTTACCAGCGAGGTGTTCGCCGGCCTGAAAACATTCCCCGACACACCCGCATCGCCGTTAACCAGCGGCCCCCGCTCGAAACTCAGCCCAGCGAAATCCTCCGGCACCACTGGCCCGAGATGCTCACCATCAATAGTGACCGTCACCGGATGACTATCGGCCCCAGCGGCACCATGCAGACCAGAAGACGACATCATCCTCACCCGCTTCCTGGCCACCAGGAAGCGCCGATACAGCACGCCATACGAAGCATGACCGCATAGTGCCCCGCCACCGAGGCGCCTAACTCATCCGCCGCAGCCGCCGCACCCGGAACTGGCGTTTGACCGCTGCTACGCGCCTGGCCCGGTCCCGGTGGCAGCCCTGGCCCAGGTCGCCGGGCGGCGGACCGTGGAGGCGAACTTCCAGGCCGCCAAGGGCCCGACCGGGCTGGACCAGCACCAGGTCCGCCGCTGGGTTGTAGCGTCGTGGGGGTGGAGGCGCATGAGCTGCAGCAGGCCTGGCTGGACCGGGCGCTGGACAGCGCGGGTATTGACCGCGGGAGCTGGCGCCCGGGCCGCGGGGTGGAGGAGAACCGGCGGACGATCGAGGCTGTTTACGGCTATTACGGGCGGCTGTTTCTTGACCGCCCGTACCTGCAGTGGGCCGGCCTGGCGGGCATGATCGGCCCGGCTTTCTACGCCGGGTTCCAGGACCTGGGCCTGGTCCCGGACGCGGTGCGCGGGGCGGTGACCGCGGTGGCCGGGCGGGCAGCGCGGCGGCTTGCCGGAGATGCCGCGGGTGACCTGGGCTTTTATGAGACGACGTTCCTCACCATGCAGAAAAAGATCTTCGAGGACCTGGCCGGGATGCATGAGGCCTACCTCGCCGGCGGCGTGGCGCAGATCGAGGAGTTCTACCGGGCACGGATCATCGACGCAGCCACGCTGACGGCATGGCGGCAGATCGACACCGGCCGCCGCGACGCCGCCAGCGCCGCGGTCGCTGATGGCAACCGGGCGCTGCTGTTCCGCGAGCAGTACGACATCATCGACCGCTTCTATGCCCGCATGCTCGGATACCGGTGGCCGCTGGGCCGGGCGTTCACGTACCTGCTGACGCTCGCCGGAACGCCGTCGGTACCCGGCGCCCGCTCCTACCCCGAGCGGTACCCGCTCACGGTCGACGCGTGGCTGCCGCGGATCGCCGTCAGTGCCCGGACGCCGCTGGCCGACGGGAACATCGCGATCTTCACCGACCGGTGGAAGCTGATCGACACCGACACGCTGCCGGCCTATCTCACCCTCCTCCGCGATCACCCCGACCGGGCTCGCGCCCTGGTGGCAACCCCCCTGCCGCAGCGGGTGACCCGGTACCGGCTGCTGGTGCGGGGCAGCCAGCTCGCCGCCGCCGCGCTCACCCGCTGGGACGTGAAGCTGCAGGCCGCACCCGGGCCGCGCACCTCCGGCGCCCGGCTCACCAAGCCCTCCCAGGCAGCCACCACGGTGATCGACCTGACCAGCCCGCCCACGCGCGAATCCGCCGGCTTCGCCCCGGCAGCCGGCAGCCGGGTGTGGATGGACGCCCGCCGCGCGCCGTCCGCTATCACGGTCACGCTGCCCGGCGGACGCGCCTACCAAGCGCACGCCCAGATGGCCGCCATGCTCGCCTCAGACCCCGCCGGCGACCCGGACCGGCTGACGGTCCAGCTTCCGCCCGCCAGCCTGACCGCCACCGCCGCGCTGCTCAGCCAGTACGCCGCACAGTGGGGCTTCCCCGCCGGCGCGGTCACCGCCTGGCAAGCCAGCACATCACGCCGTGCGCCAGGCGACCGCCACTACAGCACACAGGTTTTCACCGCCGAACCCGCCGGCTTCGCGCACCTCGAGTTCCAGGTCTCCCACCACGTCCGCGAGCGCGACTACGTCGTCACAGCCATATTCTCCTGGCCAGCCAGCCGCGCCGTGTGAGCACCGACCGCACGCCTGATCCGCCAATATGGGCTGCGAGCGGGAGCAGTGGTTCCATTCGCAATGCCGCGGAGATCTAGGCGATCGGCTCGGCAGTCGCCGCAGCTCAGTCCTGGCGGGTCAGCATGAACACCGGAAACTGCCGCGTGGTCCTGGCCTGATATTCGCCAAGAGTGGGATACTCCGCGACCAGCTTCGGCCACAGCTCGGCGCGGGCGGCGGCGGCCAGCTCGTCCGCTAGGACCGTGAACGTCTGGGCATCCACCTCAACGGTGATCCTTGGGTTGGCCTTGACGTTGTAGTACCAGTCTGGGTGGACAGGCGATCCTCCGCTGGATGCGACGATCACGAAACGACCGTCTCCCGGGGAGGAGCAGCCCAGCGGCGTAATGCGCTCGACCCCGGACCTGGCGCCGATGTGGTGGATGAGGATCAGCATGGTGCCCGCCCAAGGCCCGGCTACGCGTCCCTGGTTCGCCCGGAACTCCTTGATGATCCTGGCGTTATAGTCGCCGCCTTCCTCTGGAGCCGACTTCGCCATAAAGCTCCTCCAAGGCGCGTCAGTGGCTGTCGTATTCATCGTGGCGGCGGATCCAGAGCTGAAACCCGTCGCCCTCGTCGCGGCCTTTCGGCGCCCGGTCGAGGATCGGGTAATAGCCCATCAGGAACTCGACCCCGCGGCCCCCGGTCGAATAGGTGTGGTAGACGTCGCCGTCGTCCAGAACGAAGACGCTGAAGCCGAAGCTCTCGGTCAGATACCCGACGATGTCGGTGCCGGTCTGTCTCGCGTTACGGGCGGCGATCGGTGGCAGTTGATCGCGCATCGGCTCAGCCCACGCCCGCGTCTGCTCCTGGCTGCTGGAGAAGCCGAGATCGGTGTTGAACTCACTGCTGGCCGACGACACCCAGGGGAATCTCCAGTCCATCCGCTGCCTGAACGCCTGCAATGTCTCGAGCGGGGCCTGCGAGACGACCAGCATGGTCACGTCGCGTGCGTTCAGGTGCGGGAGGACGCCGTTGATGCTGTCGGCGATCGAGGAGCAGGTCGGGCAGCCGGCCGCATAGCTCGGGCCGAACATGAAGTGGTAGATGAGCAGCTGGCTGCGGCCATGGAATAGTTCCGCCAGCGTGCGTGTGCCGACGTCGGTGTCGAAGCGGTATTCCTTGTCGACCCGGACCCACGGCAGTTCGCGCCGCTGCCGCGCGAGTTCGTCGCCCAGTCGGGTGTGCTCCTTTTCGCGGGCGAGCAGCTGCTCGCGGGCAGCTGCCCACTGTTCCCGTGTTCCGATCTTGTGGCTGGTCATTTCCTTGTTATCCCTTTTCTTGTTCCCTGGGACGGGCTAGGACGCGACGGGCTGAGGCTGCAGGAGCGCGGCGTTCTGGCGCTCAAGCGCCTTGGCCGGCCCCGCGTGCCAGCCGTCGGCGAGGGTGGCGGACAGGGGATCGGGGAAGATGTCCTCCTCGCCGTTGCCCACCCCGTCGAAGATGCCTTGCGCGACGGACTGGGCAGGGGCCTTCGGTATGTCGAGGTCGCGGACCATGTCGGTGTCCACTGGCCCGGTCAGCACGGCGTGGACCCGCACCCCCTGTCCGGCTAGGAGCATCCGCAGCGACTGGGTCAGGCTGAACGCCGCCGCCTTGGACAGCGAGTAGGCGGGGGTCACCGGGATGGGGGCGAGGGCCGCTATCGACACGTTGTTGACGATGGCGCCGCCGGAAGCGATCAGCGGCGGCAGGAAGGCCTGGATCACGCCGTAGGTGCCGAACAGGTTGACCGCCAGGTGCCGTTCGAGCGCCGCACGGTCGCTGAGGTCATCGAACAGGAATACGCCCGCGTTGTTGACGAGGATGTCGAGGGACTCGACCTGCGCGGCGGCCGCCCGCACTTGCCCCTCGTTGGTGATGTCCAGCTCCAGTGAGGTGACCCGCGGGTCCTGGTGGGCGTATGGCTGCCGCGTCCCGGCGTACACCCGGGATGCGCCGCGGCGCAGGGCCTCGGTGACCAGCGCCTGACCGATTCCCCGGTTGGCCCCGGTCACCAGTACGGTTTTGCCGTCGATCGTCGTGCCCATCGGTGTTTCCTCCTTGAGTTGAAGCGGTGATTGGCCTGGATTAGGCGGATGGGGCTTGCTCTTTGTGGTTGGGCAGCCCGTGACCCGTGCGGATCAGAGCGCGCAGGCTGGTGTACAGGTAGAAATCCCAGGAATTCGAGCAGACGTCGAAGCACTCGGACTCGGGGACCAGTCCGACGTGGGTGAAGCGGACCTCGGTCTTGCCGTCCCGCGCGGTGATCTCGAAGTGGATCTCGGTGTCTTTCAGCTCGCTCTTGTCGTGGGTGAAGTCGAAGTAGTTGTCCAGGACACGCCAGGCGACTCTTTCGCCGGCGACCAGCTCGGTGACCTTGATCCGGCAGCGATGGGCGTCCTTGTACCGGTAGGTGAACTCGCCGCCGCCCCTGTCGGTGGCACCCTCGATGTCCTCGGACCACCAGCCGCGGACGTTGTTGATGGCGCGGAAGGCTTCTTCGGGTGTCTGGTCCACTGAGAAGGCAGCGGTGAAGCTCGCGTTTCCGGCTGTGCTGGCGGCCATGTCAGGGCTCCTGGCGGGCTGAGTTCTTGGGCCTGCCACCATGCTCCGGTGCCGGGTTCGCGCCGCCATCGGTGGCGCGCTACGGCATTTGTGCCTTCTGGGTACGTACCTAGCCGGGTTCTCGCCCGGTGACGTACGTAGCGGCTTCAGACGGCGGGCAGCACTCCGGCGCCCTCGGCGAACCGGGCCAGCTCAGAGCGGCTGTGGCCGGTCTTCATGAGAAGCCGTTCCACGTGCTTCTCCACGGTGCGGACCGACAGGTGCAGCACCCCGGCTATCTCCCGGTTGGAGCGCCCGGCGGCGATCTGGGCCAGCACCTCGGCCTCCCGCGGAGTGACGCCCCGGGCGGCCAGCAGGCCGGTTACCCGCGGCGCCTCGCTCCGGGGGCGGCGTGGCACCGGCTCGCCCATGGCACGCAGCGCTGCCCGGCATTGGCCGGCGAAGTTGGGCAGGCCGAGCTGCTCGAAGTTCGGCAGGGCCTCCCGCACCCATACGGCCGGTTCTCCCCACCCGTCGCGGTAGGCGCAGGGGGCGGCCAGCAGCCGGGCCAGGCTGCGGGTGAATCCGCTCTCGATGCGGCCCAGGGCGCGATCCGCTGCGGCGAAGATCGATGCCGCGTCCCCGCCCTCCCGGCCAGCGGCCACGGCGTCAGCCACTGTCAGGGTGGCGCGGCTCATCGCGGTGTCGAAGCTGAGTCGTCGGCATTCGTCCCGGGCCTGCTCCCCGCCCGCGTCGGTGACGGTTCGCAGCAGCGCCCACCTGCCGGGGAAGTCATGCGCGCCGCCCACGCCACGCAGTACGTCCATGGCGCGGTCCATCGCGTCCAGCGCTTCGGGAAACTGCCCTTCGCCGAGGTGGTACAGGGCGAGGCCATTCGCCAGCGTGATCATTTCTACGGTGGCGCCGTCACCGTCGATTGCGCGCGCCTGCGAGGCAAGGGTCTCCATCGCCGTGCGGTTGCCGGAGAGACCGTGCGCTACCGCCTGGAGCGCGATGCTCGTCGGGAGGGAAGCCAGGCCGAACTGGCGCGAGGCCTCCTCGCAACGGCCGGCGGCCTCTAGCGCCAGGCCGGCCTGGCCCCGGGCGCTGTAGGCCGCCGCCAGCTGGAGATCGACCATAGCGACCATTGAGATGGCCCCCGCGGCCAGCGCCTCCCGGCGGGCCTCCTCGAACCGAGCCGTGCCAAGCGTCTCGAGCATGTCGATCGTGCCGAGCTCCTGCAGTGACTTCACCCGGAATACCGGGAGGTCGCTTCGCGAGGCGCACTCGTACGCCTCCTCGAACGCGGCACGAGCCACGTCCGTGGCCCTCCCGCGCTCGGCCCGGCCGATCACCCACAATGCCCTGCAGGTCACCTCAGCGAGCCCGGCCTCCCGCGCGTCGGCGAGCGCGGCACTGGCGAACCCGACGGCAGCCGCCTTGTCGTTCCTGGCCAAGGCCACCTCGGCCGCCGCAACGTCCCGGCGGGCAGTATCCGGCCGGCCCAGCCCGGCTGCGGAACGCAACGTCTCCAGGTAGTTCTCAGCGTCGTCCCAGCGCCCGGCGGTGATCATGGCGTCCGCGAGCTCCAGGAGCACCTCGGCGCGCACCGCCGGGTCGCTGTCGCCGGCGGACAGCATGCGGTGCCCGGCCTCGAGAGCGCGCAGTGGCTGGCCGGCGATGGTCCAGATGGACAGCAAGACGCGGTCCGTCTCCAGGGGCCGCGCCTCTTGCGCCCGAAGGGCGAGCGCTTCAGCGGAGCCGAGCGACCCCTCCCGCAACGCCCGCCTGGCCGCCTCCAGCCACAGTTCGGCGGCGCGTAGCTGGTCGCCGGCCTCGACAGCGAGGCTGGCCGCGAGCTGACAGGTCTCGCCCTCGAGATGCGGATGCAGCAACTGCAGGGTCTCGAGCAGGCTGGTGCAGATAGCCTGCCGTTCTTCGGGAAGCAGCAGCGATCGCACCGCCTCCGCGGTCAGCGCGTGGCGGAACCGGAATCCCGCTCCGTCGGTGTCGATGAGCTGCGCACGGGCTGCCTGGCGAAGCCGGCCGATCGCCTCCTGCGGCGGGCACCTGGTCGCCGCGGCCACGACATGCCAGTCAAAGTTGCGGCCAAGCATCGCCGCGAAGCCGAGAAAGCGCGCTGCCGGCTCCGGCAGCAACTCCAGGCGAGCGTCGACGGCCGCGGCGATGGACCCCGGAACGAGCCGCCCTGAATCCGCCTCGCCCAGCGCAGCCGCCAGCAGCTCCTCGATGAAGAACGGGACGCCATCGCTGCGGGTCACCACGGCATCGACGAGTTCCGGCCGCAACGTCGCGGCGCTGAGGCACTCCCGCAGCATGACCCGGGACTGCGCCGGATCAAGCGGAGGCAGCGAGATGTGGCGGACCACCCGGCGAGCCCGCAGCGCGGACATCAGCTCGCTGCCCGGTCCCGGCTCATCATCGCGCAAGGTAACGACCACCAGGACGGCGTGCCCGGGCACGTGGTCGGCAAGGTACTCGATCACCTCAAGCGTTTCCCGGTCAGCCCAGTGCACGTCCTCGATGGCCAGGAGCGCGGGGGCCGCCAATGACGACCACTCCACCATCAGCCGGAGCACGCCCTCGGCCAGGACCATCAGCCCGCCGTCAAAACCCCCGGCATGCTCGCCCGACCACTCAGGCACCAGCGACCCCAGGACCGGCCGGAATGCCGTAAGCCGCGACGATGGGGCCAGTCCGACACGGGCGGCAGCGAGCAGGGCCTCCCGCAGCGGACGGAACGGCACGTCCCCGGCGGTCGGGCTGCATCGGCCAGCCAGGACAGTCCCGCCCGCGTCCCGTACCCAGTTCGCGAACTCCCTGACCAGGCGGCTCTTGCCGATCCCGGCTCGTCCGCGCACTACGAGCATCTGGCCGCCCGTCCGCCACGCGCCCTGAAGGTGGGCAAACTGGCGGTCGCGTCCGACCATGACAGGGCTGAGCGTGCCAGCGGCGTTCGAGGTCCGCACCTCGTGTCCCACAACCAGCCATGGTACGTACAGGGAACGCCTGGCCGTTGCGGGTCAGGGTGCTGCTGACGGCCCGGTGCGGATGACGGCCTGGTCGCCGTGTGGCCCGAACAAGTGCAGGATTTCAACGGCGGTGGCGCCGGCTGGCCCGAACCAGTGCGGTTCGCTGGTATCGAACTCGGCGACCTCGCCGGGGCGGAGGGTGAAGTCGCGGTCTCCGAGGATGACGCGGAGTTCGCCGGCCAGGACGTAGAGCCATTCGTAGCCGGCGTGCGTGACGAGTCCCGGTTTCCTGGGTGCGAGGACCTGCTTGAAGACCTGGACCCGGCCCGGGTACTGGGTGAGGGGCACCAGGACGCTGCCCTGCTTCCGGCGGTACGGCTTCAGGTGCACGCGGGGGTCGCCGGTCGCCGGCGCTGCCACCAGCTGGTCCAGCGCGACGCGGTGCGCTCGCGCCAGCGGGATGAGCAGGTCAAGGGTCGGGCGGCGCCTGCCTGACTCAAGGCGGGACAGGGTGCTCACTGAGATCCCGGTTCCTGCCGCGAGCGTCTCGAGAGTGAGTCCCCGGTCGCGGCGCAGGGCGCGCAGCCGTGGCCCGATGCCGTCAAGTATCTCCGCGAGTTCAGCTTCCATGGGGTTCAGTTTTGCAGTTTCCGCAAGTTTCCTGGACCGGCCCAGCCCCCTGATCTGAGCATGGCGTGGCAGAAGTTCCTGGACCGGAAGGTGCTCTTATGGCCACGGCAACCCTGGCTGTTCAGCCCGCTCTGAGCGCGCGGCGGCGGTGGACGGTGCTGGCCGTCTGCGCGCTGAGCCTGTTCCTGGTCGGCCTGGACACCACCATCGTCAACGTGGGGCTGCCCACGATCGGGCGCGGGCTGGGCGCAGAAACCAGCAGCCTCGAATGGGTTGTGGACGCCTACACCGTGGTCCTGGCCAGCCTGCTCATCTCCTCAGGGGCGCTCGCGGACCGTTTTGGCCGCCGTCGTTTCTTCCAGAGCGGCCTGGCCGTGTTCGGCACGGCGTCGCTGGCCTGCGCGCTCGCCCCGTCGCTGGGCATCCTCGTCGCAGCACGCGCCGTTCAGGGCGCCGGGGCGTCGATGCTCAGCCCCGTGGCCCTGGCGATTGTGGTCAACGCGATGCCCGATCCGCGGGAACGGGCGCAGGCGATCGGCGTGTGGGCGTCGGTCTTCGGGCTCAGCATGGCCGTTGGCCCAGTCGCCGGCGGTGCGCTTATCGCGGCCCTCGGCTGGCGGTCAGTGTTCTGGATCAACGCACCGGTCATCGTCGCCGCCGTCATCCTGAGTGCCAAAGTCCTGCCCGAGTCCCGCGCGGCACACCCCCGGCGGCTCGACCTACCCGGCCAGGTACTGCTCACCGCCGCCGTGTGCGTCCTGGTAGCCGTCCTCATCGAAGGCCCCCGCATCGGCTGGGCCTCGCCCCTTGCCTGGGCCGGATACCTCATCACCGCGGCGGCCGCGGCGGCGTTCATCACCGTCGAGCTGCGCCGCCGCGAGCCCCTGATGGACCTCGGGCTGTTCCGGCGCCCGTCATTCAGCACCGCAGTCCTCGGGGCCGTCACGCTGTTCGCCGCCTTGACCCTCACTCTCCTGCTCAGCACCCTCTACCTGCAGCACACCCGCGGATGGACACCACTCACCGCCGGCATCGCCACCCTCCCCATGGCGTTCGGGGCAACCGTGTGCGCTCCGCTATCGGGCCACCTCGTGGGCCGCTTCGGCCCGCGACGGCCGCTGTTCCTCGCGGGCATGTTCATCACCGCAGGCGGCGCCAGCCTGGTCAACCTAGGGCAGCACACAAACGTCGCCCTGCTCCTGCTGGCCTACCTGCTCATCGGCACCGGATTCGGCTTCGCCAACGCCCCGATCACCAACACCGCGGTAACCGGGCTGCCACCAGCCCGCGCAGGCGTCGCCGGGGCAATCACCTCAACAGCACGCCAACTCGGATCAGCCATCGGCATCGCCATCGCCGGCGGACTCGCCGCCGGCACCCCCCCAGGCCTCCTTGCCCGGGCATCCCACCCCGGATGGCTGATCGTCACCGCCTGCGGCATCTTCCTCTTCGCCGCGGCACGAGCCGCCCGCCCAGCGGCATGACCACTCTTTGCGCCCGACCTGCGGAGCGGCCGGGCCAGGATCGCCCGCCGCCGCGTCCATGAACTCCCTGACGCCGCGGATGAAATGGGTAAACCTATAGGAATGATCGACTTTATCTCATGCGGCCAGCCCGTGACCGGAGGGGCCGGGTGAGCGCGGGGCCGGACGCCCGGTCGCTGGACAACCCGGTGCGCTCATCGCTGCTCGGCCCGCATGCGCGCTTCGCGCAGCGCCACGGTGGTGTGCTGCGCTATCTGCCGCCGGTGTCGCCTTTCGCCGCGCTGCCGGACCAGCCCGGTGACCGTGACTGGGCCGACGCCGCGGCGCTGGCGGGCCCGGGCGGGCTGGTCCCGCTGGCCGGCGTGACCATGCCGCCGCCACCTGGGTGGAAGGTGGTGCTGAGCATCCCTTGCGTGCAGATGCTCGATGCGGGAGCCGCCGCGGCACCGGATGACGAGGCGGTCCGCCTCGGTGCGCCGGATGTGCCGCAGATGCTCGACCTCGTCGCGCGCACCGAGCCGGGGCCGTTCCTGCCGCGGACCATCGAGATGGGCACTTACCTGGGCATCCGGCGCGGCGGTGCCCTCGTCGCGATGGCAGGCGAGCGGTTGCACCCACCGGGCTGGACGGAGATCAGCGCGGTCTGCACCGACGATGCCTACCGCAGCCGCGGGCTCGGCACCCGGCTGGTCCTCGCCGTGGCGGCCGGCATCCGGGCCCGGGGCGAGACACCGTTCCTCCATGTCGCAGCGTCCAATGTGAACGCGATCCGGCTGTATGAGTCACTGGGGTTCCGGTTCCGCCGCCACGTGCTGTTCTCCGCGGCCCGGGCCCCGCTGACCAGGCCGGCCCGTTAGGGCACGCCTCCTTCCGGTCAGCGGACCAGGGCCCCTTGAGCTGACGATGTGGCGGGAGGGATCCTGGACCCGTGAACGTCCCTCCCAGCAACGTTCCTCCCAGCGGCGATGTGGGTGAGCGGCTGGCCGCGCTGGCCGGGCAGCGGCCCTGGTGGCCGCTGGCTGAGCCGACGCCGCGGTGGATCCGGGTCCGGATCGGCGACGAACTGATCGCCGACTCCCGCCGGGCCCTGCTGCACGTTCAGTACGGGCACGGCGCACTACCGCGCAGCTTCCTGCCGACCTACTACGTCCCGGTGGACGACGTCCTGCCTGCCGCGCTGGTTGACCCCGTGGAGGCCGAGACCGGGCTAACCGTCTGGGCGGTAGCAGCCGCTGGCCTTCGCGCCGATGACGCAGCGTGGATGCACCACCGGCCGCCGCAGCCGCTGGAAGCACTCGCCGGCCTGGTGACGTTCTCCTGGGCCGGCCCGCTGACCTGGTTCGAAGAGGAGGAGCCGCTGGTCGCGCACGCTCGCGATCCGCACAAGCGGGTCGACGTGGTAGCAAGCTCGAGAGCCGTCCGGGCCGGGATCGACGGCGTGCTGCTGGCCGAAAGCCACCGGCCCCTTCTGCTGTTCGAGACCGCCCTGCCCGTGCGCTACTACCTGCCTCCCGACGATGTCCGGATCGAGCTCGTGCCCAGCCAGACGCGATCGGTCTGCCCGTACAAGGGCGTGGCCGCATGGTGGTCGGCACGGATCGGGGACCGGGTGATCGAGGACATCGCATGGAGCTATCCCGCACCGGTCCCGGAGAACCCGCGCATCGCAGGACTGATCTGCTTCCGCAACGAACGGGTCGACCTGACCGTCGACGGCCAGCGGCTGGAGCGCCCGGTCACGCCATGGTCCTGAGCGCCGCTACGCCGGCCGACGCACGCCGATTCGCCAGTCCGGCCAGCGCACGGGGAGCTAGTCAGTTGCCTGCTCGCTGGAGCCGATCGCGCGCTCGTAGCGCCTTGTCAGCCTGCGCAGCGCGTCTATCAGCTCCGGCGAGTCCGCGATCGTGAAGTCCGCGTCCAGCAGTCCCAGATAGAGGGCAAGCATCTCCGGATGGTCCGAGCCCGGCTCGAACGCACATTGGTCCTCGCCCAGGGACTCCACTTCCACGGGGATTGGCATCCGGTCCCGCACGTGTGCTGCGGGCGCGTGCACGATCACCCGCGCCCGGTATCGCCAGGTCGCCTCGCCGATTCCGCGGGCCACCTGCGCGGCGATCTCCCGGTCGGGCGGTAGCGCGCGGGGAGTGAAACGCAGTCCTGTCGGCGTCCGCGGCTCGATCCGGTCGACCCGGAAGGTACGCCACGCGTCCCGGTCGGTGTCCCAGGCCACCAGATACCAGCGCCGCCGGTCGTTCACCAGGCGGTACGGCTCCACCGAGCGCCGGCTGGCCGTGCCGGAATGCGCCTGGTAGTCAAACCGGAGCAGCCAGTGATCCCGGCACGCGCTCGCGATCATGGTCAGCACGTCCGGGTCCACCCGCGGGCCGCGCGACGGCATTGGCAGCGCGGACGACTGGAAAGCGCTGACCTTGCGGCGCAGCCGCGAGGGAAGCACCTGCTGCAGCTTCACCAGCGCACGGACCGAGGTCTCCTCGATCCCCACGATCGAGCCGCTGGCAGCGGCACGGAGCCCGATGGCGACCGCCACCGCCTCCTCGTCGTCGAGCAGGAGCGGTGGCAGGGCACCGCCCGTGCCGAGCCGGTATCCGCCGGCCACGCCCGGCCGCGCGTCGACGGGATAGCCGAGGCCGCGCAACCGTTCCATGTCGTTGCGGATGGTGCGGGTCGTGACGCCGAGCCGGGCGGCGAGCTCGGTACCGGTCCAGTCGCGCCGGGCCTGCAGCAGGGACAGCAGGCGCAGCAGCCGCGCGGAGGTCTCGAGCATTCTCCCGATCCTTGTGGCTATCTAGGAACAATCCTTTCCTCTATTGTTCCTAGCCTTCTCTATGTGCGGCAACTGACCCAGAGAAGGAGAAGCGCGATGAGCGGCGACATCAAGCCCTTCCGCATCGAGATCGACCAGACCGATGTGGACTACCTCCACGACCGGCTCGCTCATGCCCGCTGGCCTGGGGAGCTGACCGGCGTGGGGTGGAACCGCGGTGCGCCGCTGGGCTGGCTGAAGGAGCTAGCCGGGTACTGGCGTAATGAATATGAATGGAGAACTTCTGAGGCGCGGCTCAACCAGTACCCGCAGTTCACCACCGAGATCGACGGGCAGCGCATTCACTTCCTGCACGTCAGATCCGGCCGGCCCGGCGCGAAGCCGCTGCTGATCACGCACGGCTTCCCCAGTTCCGTCGCCGAGTTCCTGCGCCTGATCGAGCCGCTGACCAGCCCGGCCACGGGCCAGGCCTTCCATGTCGTAGCGCCGTCCCTGCCCGGGTACGCCTTCTCGACGCCGCTGAGCGCGACCGGCTGGACGATGGGCCGCACCGCACGCGCCTGGGCCGAGCTGATGCGCCGGCTCGGCTACCAGCGGTACGGGGTGCACGGCGGCGACATCGGCGCCGGTGTGTCCGGCCTGGTCGCCGGCCTGGACGGCGAGCACGTGATCGGCGTGCACGTGGTCACCGATCCGCTGACCGCCGCGGCCACCGCTACCTTCCTGCCCGGGATGGCAGGCCGGCTCGACGCCGGCGACCCGGTCGACAAGCTGATCCTGGGCCGGATGGACGCGTTCAGGAAAGAAGGCTCGGGCTACCTGGCGATCCAGAACAGCCGGCCGCAGACCATCGGCTACGGCCTGGCCGACTCACCGCTGCTGCAGCTGGCCTGGATCGCCGAGAAGGTCCACGAGTGGACCGACCTGCCGGTCGACCGCGACCAGCTGCTCACCACGGTCAGCCTGTACTGGTTCACCGGCTCCGGTGCCAGCGCCGCGCACACCCTGTACGAGCAGGCGCACTCCTCCGACTGGGGCGCCCCGCCGGCCGTACCGCAGGGCTTCGCGGTCTTCGGCGCTGACGAGACGGTACGCAGGCTCGTCCCCGCACCGGCCGGCGCGCACTGGAGCGAGTTCCCGCGCGGCCAGCACTTCCCGGCGATGGAGGCCCCGGCCCAGCTGGCAGCGGACCTGCAGGCGTTCTACGGGCCACTTCAATAATGGGGCTGTTGCCCCGGATCGTGCTTGACCTCGGCGGATCATCTGCGTTTGCCGCTTGGTTCATCCATCATCGCGCGCATATGCCGCGTGCTATGCCGCGATCTGCTGCCGGCCGATGCGGCGGTGCCGGGTAGCCAGTCATCGGGGTGGGGTCAGGGAAGCACGGTGATATCGAGGGCGGGGCACTTGCCCTGCGTCTGCTGAGATCTGGCATCGATGGAGGCCGTCTCTTCCGTGGCCGCAGCGAGAGCGCGACCATCGTTGACAGCGGTTGTGGGCGGTGCGAGTGTTGGCGGCGGTGCCAGCATGATCCCGTGTTACGCGCTGCCTTGCGGTGCGTCTCGGGGCATTGTGCAGTCACTCGTGCGCTGGTGGCCCTGCCAGGACGGTGCGGGTTACGGTGCCCGAGGGGGATCACCATGGCCTTGCGGGCCATCATGGCTTCACGGGTTGTGCGGTTTGCGCTGGCGCCCGGCTGGATACCGCGCGGCGCGGATTGAGATACCCAAACGCGGCCGAGGCTGTGCTGGAGCCTGGGCCACCTGCGGCACGCGGGGTCGGCTGGGGTTTTATCTCGCTGTACACGCTGGCGTACATGAGTACCTCGCTGCTGTTCATCGCGCCCCTGCTGGTCACCTTGGCCTTGAAGGTGAACTCGCTCGTCGGGATCGAGCAGGCACCGGCCAGCCTGGCGCTAGTCGCTGGCGCCGGCGCCCTGGTGGCGATGGTCGGCAACCCGGTCTTCGGCAAGCTGAGCGACCGCACTGCGGCCCGCGCAGGCATGCGGCGGCCATGGATGGTCATCGGCCTGGTGGGCGGCTCCGCTGGCATCCTCATCGTGGCGCTGGCGCCCAGCATCCCGGTCGTCCTCGCCGGATGGTGCATCGCGCAGCTGTTCTACAACGCGCTGCTCGCCGCCATGGTCGCGGTGCTCCCGGACCAGGTCCCGTCCGTCCAGCGCGGCGTGGTCTCCGGTGTCCTGGGGGTCTGCCTGCCCATCGCGTCGGTGTGCGGCACGTTCCTGGTCAAGCTCTTCACCGGCAACCTGCTCGCCATGTTCCTGGGCCCGTGCGCAATCGCGGGGTTTTTCATTCTCCTTTTCGCGGTCACCCTGAAGGATCGCCGGCTTGGCCCGGAGAAGAAGCCGGCCTGGTCGCTGCGGGAAGCCGCCCGCACGTTCTACGTCAACCCGCGGCAGAGCCCGGACTTCGCCTGGGCTTTTACCAGCCGTTTCATGTTCGTCATGGCCTACGCGTTCCTGGTGACCTATCAGGCCTACTACCTGCTGGACAAGATCGGCAGCGCGGCGGCCGATGTGCCGCAGCAGATATTCCTGGGCACGCTCACCCAGTCCGCCTTCGTCGTTGCCGCTTCGCTCATCGGCGGGAAGGTCTCTGACCGGACGGGCCGGCGGAAGATCTTCGTGCTGACCGCGTCGGCGGTGTATGGACTGGCGTTGTTCAGCATCGCCGTCGCCAGCAGCTTCAACGGCTTCCTGGTCGGCATGGCCATCGGCGGGCTTGGCTTCGGCGTGTACGTGGCCGTCGACCTTGCTCTCGTGGTGGATGTGCTGCACGACAAGCGCAGCGCCGCCAAGGATCTCGGCGTGTTCAACATCGCGGCCGCGCTTCCGTTTTCGGTCGCGCCCGCGATCGCGCCGGCCATCCTGGCGATCGGCAACGGCAGCTACACCGTGCTGTATGCGGTCGCCGGGCTCTGCGCCCTCGTCGGGGCCGTCGCCATTCTGCCGGTGCGGCGCGTCCGGTAACTGACCCGGGCCGGTGCCGTATGGCCATCGGTATCCGCACCCGCGTGCCCGGTTGCGCAAAGACGGCCAGGCCCTGGTGGGACCTGGCCGCCTCGTCGCGGTGGCGTTCAGACGGCGGCGTCCTGATAGGCCGGCAGCGGGCGGTCAGCAGCCATGCCCGCGGTGACCGGGGAGGGCCTGAAGCCCTTGACCACCAGCCACACGCCAAGCGAGAACTCCCAGGCCGCCACCGGCAGCGTGGCGAGCGCCGTCCACACGGAAATCTGCTCGATGCCGCCGAAGAGGATTGCCACGACGGCCGTGAGGAGCAGGGGGGCTCCGATGAGCCCCATCACGGGCAGGGCACGGGGCACGAGCCGGGACCGGTACAGCAAGGAGCCAAGCAGCAGTGCGTTGATGGCCGGCATGAGGGTCTGCCCGAGCAGGAACGTCCCGTTGTAGGTCGCGACGTGCGACGCGCCGGTGGTGACCAGCGATGCCGCGGCTGCTCCGGTCGCTCCGCCGTGCGGCAGGTTCACCAGCGAAAGGAGGCTGACGACCCCGGTGAAGATCATGGCGGCTTCAAGGGTGCGGGAGGCGACAAAGCCCAGGGCGGCACCTTCGTTCTGCCGCTTGACCACCGGGTACAGCGTGACGGCGGTGCCGATGCCGGCGAGGGCGACAATCACCTCGAGGAAGCAGCCCACGAGCACGCCGGTGTGCCCGCCGGAGCCGAGGATCCAGTCGCGATGGTTCTTCACCGGGCCGTAGAGGGCCAGGGTGGGGATCGAGATGAAGGTGATGAGGTAGAAGATGCCCGCGACGAGCGCTGTTTTCCTTAGCGAGTCCATCGGGACTCCTCTCGTTGCCTTCGTTGCTGGGGGCTGGATGGTGCTGGCCATGACGGTTTTCCTTTCGTGAATTGCTGAGTTACCGGGTCTCCGCGGCGGGCGGCCGGGGGTGGCCGGGTTCGACCGGGGTGACCGAGATCAGGGGCAGGCCCAGGTCGCGCGCTTTCTGGAGCAGGCCGTACAGCGCGGCCTGGTCCGCTACCTGGCCATGGATGGTGGTGGTGCCGTCGCTGCCGTGCGCGATGCTCAGCCCGTCGAACCAGGCCGCCCACCGGCTGCCGAGGCGCCCCTTCAGGCGGATCTCGTACTGCCCGGGGCCGGTGTGGCGGCCGGCAGGCCTGTCGCTCATAACGCTCCTTCCGATCCTGGTCTGACCGGAAGCTATGAGCGGTTGTGGTGAGCAGGCATCACCACATGTGGTGATTGATGTGGTGGTTCAGGCGGCGGGTGCGATTACCGGCGGGTTCGCGACAGGAGGTTGAGCTCGGCACCCCGGCGGACCGCTGCCCGGCGGTTGGTCACCGCGAGCTTGGCGTAAATCTTCTTGGTGTGGGTCCTTATGGTGTTCAGGGACACCATGAGCTCCCGGGCGATGGCCGGCCCGTCCAGCTCTGACCCGAGCAGCCGCAGGACGTCGAGCTCGCGTTCGCTGAGCGGCTCGATCAGGGCCTGGTCCGCGGGGCTGCGGCCGGCAGCGCTGCTGCGCTCGGGCCCGCTCACCGCGGCCAGGAGCCGACGGGCATAGTCCTGCCTGATCCCCTGCTTCGTGGCCGCTCTCAGCAGGGAAGCTATGGACGGGCCCGCATCCGCGAAGACCCGGACATAGCCCTCCGGCGCGGCCATCGCCACCGCGCGGTCCAGGAAGCCAAGCGCAGCGGGTCCGTTCCCGAGTGCCTGGTGCGCCAGCGCCCGCAGCACCAGGATCTCGATGACGCGTCCCGTTCTGCCTCCGGCTTCCGCCGCCGGCAGCAGGCGCTCCAGGAGCCGGGCCGCCTGCTGGACGGCGCGCTCTGCGCGCTCACCCTGGTACTGCGCCACGAGCGCCCGGGCCAGAGTGATGTGCTCGAACTCACGGAGGTAACTGAGGTCGTCGTCAGCGGACAGGCCCTGTTCACGCGCCCAGTCGAGGGCTGCGCCGTATCTGCCCTGCGCGATCCAGACCCGGGCCTTCAGGGCCGGGACCGGCCGGACGTTCGGGAAGAAGTCGCTCACGTACCGCCGCTCCGCCTCGCTGAGCAGGTCAAGGGCACCGCTCAGATCTCCCTCGGCCGCCCTCACCCGGGCCGTCGCGACCCGCCAGCGATAGGGATGCTGCGGCAATCCGGTGTGCTCGCCCAGTTCCTGGCTGTTGCGCAGGTGCCGGATGGCAGCTCGCAGATCGCCGCGCTCGAGGCAGAGCTCGCTCAGCCCGACGTGCAGGCCTGCTGTTCCCCGCAGAACCGGCTGGCCGTGCTCGGCGACAAGCTGCAAGGCCTGCTCGTAGGTGCGCATCGCCTCGCCGAGGCGGCCTTGCGCGATCCGTATGTCCGCCAGCGCGATCGCGCAGCCCAGCACGTCAGCGATGTAACCGGCCCGCCGCAGCCCCACCGCGCATTCGGAGTACGCCTGGTGCGCGGCCGCCAGGTCCCCGTCGCCCCAGGATGCGAGCCCGAGCAGCCCGGATGCCCCGGCACGGCGGAGGAGGTCATCCTCAGGCGCAAGCTCGAGCGCCCGCCGGGCGTGCCGGACTGTGCCGGCTGAGTCGCCCCGGGCCAGAGCCTGTCCGGCTCGGTACATCTCGATCGTTTCCGGAAGGCTGCGGAATCCCTCCTCGTCGGCCACGACCATCTGCGATCGCGGGGACTGGGATCCCTCCCGGGCACCTGCGGCCGGGTCCAGCCCCCGTTCGGCGTCCCGCAGCCGGCCCTCAACTCCCTCGAGCTCGCCGGTCGTCAGCAGAACGCCGGCGAAGCCAGCGCTGAGCACGGGTCTCACGCGGACGACTTCGTCAGGGATCGTCTCGAGCCAGCCGCGCACCGTGGCCTCTTGCCTGCTCATCGCCATGACCGGGATCGCCAGCTCGACCAGGGCCGCCGCGCGGGCAAAATCCCCGGCGGCCAGCGCGTGGCCGATGGCCTTGGGCTGATCACCGCTGCGCTCGTACCACGCGCTCGCCCGCTGGTGCAGGTCCTGCACCTGGCCGGGCTGCTCGTCCAGCAGCCGCGCATGCAGCACGTCGGCGAAGAGATGGTGGTAGCGATACCACTGGCGGCGGTCATCGAGCGGGACCAGGAACAGGTTCCCCCGGTCCAGCGCCTCCAGCATGACCTTGCCGCCACCGTGCCCGGTGACGGCATCGCACAGCGGTCCGGTCAGCTCGCCCAGGATGGAGGTCTGCAGCAGGAAGGCCTGGACATCATCGGGCTGACGCTGGAGTACCTCCTCGAAGAGGTAGTCAACGACGTAACGGTCATCCCCCGCGAAGCCGGCGATGAAGCCTGCGATGTCGGCCCGCCCCTGCATCGACAGCGCGGCCAGCTGGAGCGCTGCAATCCAGCCCTCGGTGCGGCCCTCCAGCGCGGCCACATCCTGCACCGCCAGTTGCAAGCCCATCATCTCGTTGAAGTACGCCGCTGCCTCATCAGGGGTGAAGCGCAGGTCGGCCGCGCGTATCTCGGCCAGCTCGCCGCGCGCCCGCAGCCGGGCCAGCGGCAGCGCCGGATCAGCGCGGCTGGCGATCACCACCTGCAGCCGCGGAGGCAGATGGCCGAGCAGGAACGCCATGCCGTCCTGGACCTCGCGCGCGTCGATGACGTGGTAGTCGTCAAGCACCAGCACGATGTCGGCCGCGATGGCGGCCAGGTCGTTGAGCAGTGCGGTGAGCACCGTCTCGATCGGAGGCCGCTGCAGCGCGTGCAGCTGGGCCAGCGCGCTCTCGCCAACCCCGGGTGCCACCGTCCGCAGAGCGGCGATGACATAGGCCCAGAAGGATGCGGGATCGCTGTCGCCCCGGTCGAGCGACAGCCATGCGACCAGCCGCTGAGCGGCCGGCGCAGCCGGCCTGGCGGCAAGCCACTCGGTGAGAAGCGTCGTCTTGCCGAAGCCCGCCGGGGCGGAGACGAGCATCAGCCTGGACGCGGCCCCGCGGTCCAGCCGTGCGCTCAGCCGCGGCCGCGGCACCAGATCACGTCGTGGCCTCGGGACGTAGAGCTTCGTCTCAAGCAGGAGGGGAGGAGCGGGCACCAGGCCATCTCCTTTCCGAAAGAATCAGCGAAATAATCCTGGGCTTCTTCGTCCCCAGTACCTCACCAGCCCACGACGGAAAACCCCTTCCTGGCCAAGGTTACGGTTAATGCAGTAATCGTGGTGCCCAGCATCCCCACCGGCCGGATGTCTCGATACCGGCCGATCGCCCACGAGCCGGCGCGGGTCGCCCAAAGGAACTCATCAGTCCTGGCTCTCGGTCGTGGGCGGTGGGCCGGCGGGTTTACGGTGGCCGTGTGCGGGGGGTGCCTTGGTGGGGTGTGCTATCGGCGGCTGGCGCCCCGGTGCTGCTGATGGGCGGGTGGACGGTGGCCGCCGCGCTGCAGCCGGGGTCGTTCAGCCAGGTAACCGGCACCATCAGTGCGCTGGCGGCGTACGGTGCCACCGACCGGTGGGTGATGACGGCGGCGCTGGCTGGCACGGGCGCCTGTTATGTCGTTACCGCCCTGGCGCTGCGGCCCGCGGCCGCGCCCGGGCGGCTCTTGCTGACGGCCGGCGGTGTGGCGACGGTGCTGGTCGCGGCGAACCCGGAGACTGCTGGCCGGGGAGGCTCGCTGCCGCACACGCTGGCGGCGGCGGCTGGATTCATCGCCCTGGCCGCCTGGCCGCTGCTGAGCCGGCGGCGGGGGCCTTCCGCAGCGGTGTTGCTGCGGCCCGCTGCCTGCGCGGCAGCCAGCACGGTGCTGTTCGCGCTGCTGGTGTGGTTCGGCGTGCAGCTGAGCGCGGGGGGCGGGCTGACCGGCCTGGCCGAGCGGATGCTGGCCGGGGCGCAGGCGCTGTGGCCGCTCGCGGTGATCCTTGCCTGCTACCGCAGTCGGCCCGGTCGTGCGGATGAGCGATCCGGCTAGCCTGAAAGGCGTGATCACCTGCGTCGTCGAATACGTCATCGGCCCGGCTGGCTATCCCAGTGCGATGGCTGGGGCAGGCCGGTTGTGCGCGGCGTCTCCGACTCGACCGGGTGATCCCTGGCTACGCCAGCCCCGCAAATTCCGTATTCCTAAATCCCGCTGATCGCCCGCGGCGGCGGCCGGCCTGGTCCGTCTGTGATCAGCCCGGTAAGAAAGCCCGTCAGCGGCATCGGCCCCACGGCACATATGCTCTGCGCAAGGAGCCGCCTGGACGATCGGCGCAGTAGCTTTGCAGGTCCTGGATGTGCTCCTGGTCGAAGATGACCTCTTCATCGACGCGATCCGTAAGGTCGGCAACTACTACTACGCTGACGGCTCAGCAGGCAAACTGAGGACACAGGCCGCAGAGGCGGAGGGGGCACCGGTTGGCAACAGTCGTCCCCACCGAGCTGACGGACAGGCTGCGGGACATCCAGTCGATCACCAATGCTGCCCTTTCCCGTCTCGATGATGATGAATTGCTGGCCGAGCTGCTCGAGCGCACCAGGACCATCTTGCAGGCTGACACGGCCGCGGCGCTGCTGCTGGACTTCTCGTCCGGGCAGCTGCTCGCTACGGCCGCGGCCGGGCTGGAGGAGGAAGTAAGCCAGGGCGTGCGGATCCCGGTGGGCCGCGGGTTCGCCGGGCGAATCGCCGCCGAGCACCGGCCGGTGATCCTCGATCACGTCGATCACTCCACGGTGCTGAACCCGATCCTGCTGGCCAAGGGGATCCGCGCGCTGATGGGCGTGCCGCTGATCACGGGCGGCAGGGTCATTGGCGTACTGCATGTCGGCTCGCTGACGGATCGGGTGTTCACCAGCGAAGACGTCGTGTTGCTGGAACTGGCCGCGGATAAGGTCGCCGCGGTGATTGCCTCGCTGATGGCGCAGGAGAACCGGGTCGCGGCGGAGGCGCTGCAGCGCAGCCTGCTTCCCGCCGCGCTCCCGCCTGCCGGTGAGGCCGAGATGGCCGTCCGCTACGTCCCCGGCAAAGGGAAGGTGGGCGGAGACTGGTACGACGTGTTCACGCTGCCCTCCGGGCAGCTGGGCATGGTCATCGGCGACGTCACCGGCTCCGGTCTTCCGGCGGCGGTGATCATGGGACGGATCCGCAGCGCGCTGCGCGCCTACGCCCTGGAAACCACCGACCCGGCCGAGGTCCTGGCCCGGCTGGACGCCAAGATGCAGCACTTCGAACCCGGCGCCCTGGCCACCGTGGCCTACGCGGTGCTCGACCAGGACCTGGACCGGGTCCGCATCTGCTCGGCCGGGCACTGGCCACCGGTCATCGTCACCCCGGGGCAGCCCGCGAAACTGGCCGGCATCCCGTCCGGCCTGCTGATCGGGGCGGTCCCCGGAGCGCAGCGGCGCGTGACCACCATCGGAATCAGCCCGGGCACGGTGATGTGCTTCTTTACCGACGGCCTGATCGAGCGCCGTGGCGAGTTGATCGACGACGCCCTGACCCGGCTGTGCCAGGCAGTAACCGCGGAGCCGCCCGAGTCCGTCTGCGCCACGGTGATGAGTGCCATGGTGGGCCGCGGGCCAGCCGCCGACGACATCGCCCTGCTGGTCTTCCGCCGCCAGCCGTCCGCCGGCCAGCAGCCATGACCGCCGAGGGCGTCCAGTTTCGCTGGATGGGTCAGCAGGCGGTGGTCACGCTGCCCGCCGAGATCGATGCCGTCAACGCCGACACGGTCCGCCAGGCCCTTCTCGCCGGGGCCAGACACGACGCGGCGGTACTGATCATCGACATGAGCAGGACGACGTTCTGCGATTCGGCCGGGGTACAGGTCATCATCGACACCTACAACCAGGCCGCAGCGGCCCGCACCAGGCTCCGGCTGGTCGCTACGGCAGTGGTGCGCATACTCACGCTGGTCGGAGTGGATCAGCTGATGCCCATCTACCCGACCCTGGAAGCGGCGCTGGCCGACGGACCCGGCTAGTCCCCTGAACTGGCAATCCTCGCCGACCCGGCGGCGGCGATGGCCTTCTCGACGTCATCGTAAAGAGACATCCGGCTGGCCAGGCCGGTAATCCACAGGGCCCTGATGTAGCGCTGCTGCGCGCCGGCCAGCATCAGCTTGCCGCCCCGGGCTTCGAGCTTCTTCCAGTGCGAGACGATGACCGCCACCGAACTGGTATCCAGGAAACGGACGTCGGTCAGATCCAGGATGACCCAGCTCTGCTCGCGACGGGCGTCCGTCAGCAGTTCGTCCAGCTCACCGCGCGTAGTCACGTCGAGGTAGCCCTGGGCCTTCACAATGGCGACGCCGTCACGGGACTCCGACGACAGCCGGAATTCTTCCACCCTGGACTCCAGCTCGCCGACCGGGAAAAGAGGACTCAGCGCCACCCTAGCGGTGGAACACGCCCGACGTCAGGGCCGCCGGCGGCCGGGGCCGCTGACGGCTGGCTCAGGGCTGAGCCAGCCGCATGTGCAGCCGGATCGTCGTACTACCTTGCCGGGTTCTGGTCTGGACCAGATCACACACCTGGTTGACCAGCCACAGGCCCTTGCCCCCTACCCCGTCCGCGGGCTGGAGCCGGCGCCCGGCCAGTGGGTCCATGATCTGGCCGGTGTCCTGCACCTGGCAGATGAGAGCCTTCGTGCTGCGCCAGACCTGGAGTGTCCCGCCGGCTCGGGTGTGGCGCAGCGTGTTGGCGGCCAGTTCGCTGATCGCCAGTACCAGGTCAGTCGTCCGCGACGCCGAGAGCCCGGCCTGCTCAGCAGCGCTGGCGACGAAGCTGCGGACCGGGCGCAGGTCGCTTTCGTAGTGCAGCTCCCCAGACCACGGGGGCGGAGGCGCCAGCAAGGGGTCGCAGTGCGCGGGGAGCGCGGCGGGATCCCGGTAGCTGGCGCTGGCCTGCTCCTTCCCGTCGCTCATGAGGTCCGGGTGGGTAGCTGCGGCGTCAGCGATGACCGACCGGGGCAGCGCCGTGGTGTCGTAAGGGCACAGAATCATCGCCGGAATCTGGCGGAACGCCAGATTGACCAGCGACTCATGCCGTGCCGCTTCCTGCCGTTCCGCTGCCGACCGCCCGGGCCAGACCGGCTCGCTGACGCAGGTAACCTCCCTGCCCTGGTACTGGGCCGCGAAGGCGAGAACCGCCGGGATGATCCGGGCCGGATTACGGCCCAGCGCGGTCATATCCATCCAGGTCACACGCGACGATTCGGCCCCCAGATCCGCGCGCAGAAGGTCTGCGTTGCGGTCAGGAACGGCGACGAGCAGCGACTCATCGCGAGCCAGGCTGTCACGGATAAGGCCACGCAGCGCCGGTGCGTAGCCGGGCCGTCCACGGTAGAGCACGGCCAGATGGCGGAAAGTGCGGCTGACGGCAGCCGGACCGGCCATCTCACCCTCCATCCCGGAACCTGGACAAGGCCCGGGCGCACTGCCTGGCTGCGACTGGCGGCGGGCGCGCCGCCTGGCTGCGACTGGCGGCGGGCGCGCCGCCGTGTCCCATGTGCCCCTCGGTGGTCAGGTTATGCGCCAGCGGCCCCGTCAGGCCATCGTGACACTTCCTGTGCGGCAGAGTACGGCCCGGGCCCGCCCACCTCACCCCTTCCAGTCGGCCCGCTGGCCTGGCTGCTGTGCAACAGTGGCTTCGCTGACCAGGGCGTCCCGAGGAGATGAGCAGTCATGACCGAGCCCGGCGATACCCGTGTGGCGGTCTACATCGACTTCGACAACATTGTGATCTCACGGTATGACCAGGTTCATGGCCGCGGCCAGTTCCAGCGTGACAAGGTGCGCGGGTTCAGCAGGGACGGCAGGCTGGCCGATCCCGACACCGCGGACAAGATCCGGCGCGCCACGGTGGACGTCGGTGCGGTGATCGACTTCGCCTCGTCGTTTGGCACCCTGGTGCTGACCCGCGCCTATGCGGACTGGTCTGCCCCGGTGAACGCGGACTACCGGGGCCAGCTCGTCAGCCGCGCGGTGGACCTGGTGCAGCTCTTTCCCGCCGCCGCCTACGCTAAGAACGGTGCCGACATCCGGCTGGCCGTTGATGCGGTGGAGGACATGTTCCGCCTTCCGGACCTTACCCACGTGGTGATCGTGGCCGGGGATTCCGATTACATCGCCCTGGCTCAGCGGTGCCGGCGGCTGGGCCGTTACGTCGTGGGGGTCGGGGTCGCCGGATCGACCAGCAGGTCGCTGGCGGCGGCGTGCGACGAACTGGTCACCTACGATGCGCTTCCCGGCATCACCCCGGCCGGCGTCGCTGCGGCCGGCGCTCGCCGCCGCCCGCACCGGCGGACGGCGAACCAGCGGAACCGCAGGAGCCCGGCGACGCGCGGTCCGCACGGGGCACGCGGCGCACCAGGCAGCCAGTGGCCGCGGTGAGCGACGAGCCTGATCCCGAGCCCGAATACCCCCAGGAGCAGGCGACCAGGCTCCTTGAACGGGCGCTGCGGCTGGGCCAGGAAAAGGACGACGCGGACTGGCTGCACAGTTCGGCGGTGAAGAGCCAGATGAGACGCATGGACCCGTCCTTCAGCGAAAGGGCCCTGGGCTACCGCTCCTTCTCCGACTTCGTGAAGTCACGGGAGGCCGTTGCCGAACTCGACGAAACAGACCCCGGGCGGCTCATCCGGCTCAACCCCGGCATGACCGCGCAGTAGCCAGCTCCCGCAGCAGCATGCCCGTCAGGCACATAAGTCAGTGGCCGGGTCTGTGCGCGAGCTTTCTGGCAGGGTTCATTGCGGGCTGACCTATCGTGAGCCAGCTGCAGGACTGGGCGCGCCTGCCGGTGCATCGGCCGGGGCCTGGGCGGCCAGCGGCTCCGGGTCTGCAGCGGCGGCCTGCGGCGTGCCGGCCTGCGAGGCGGCAGCGTCCCAGCGGCCGGACAGGCGCGGCCTGATCCGGCGGCGCTTGTCCGGGCTCACCTGATGGCCCTGGTCCGCGCTGGGGCCATTGCGGCTGCCCGGCGCGGGGCTGGCCAGCGCGCTGGCGGTGTCGGCGCGGGCGGTGTCGCGCTGGCCGATGAGGTCGTCGCGGTCCTTGCTGACAGCGGCGGTTTCCTGGCGGGACTGGGCGGTCTCGCGGCGGGACTGCCGGAGACCGCGCCGTGCCGCGCTGCCGCGGCGGGCGGTACGCCGCGCGCCGGCCAGCAGCAGCCACAGCCCGAACAGGCCGACGGCCCCGACCGCGATGCCGTACAGAAACACCGTGCCGGAGCCGTTTACGTGGTAGCCCAGGACCGAGAACCCGTGAGCGGCACCGTGCGCGCCACCTTCGTTGCCGAGAACCCCGGCCGCGCCGACGACCACCGCGGCGACCACGATGATGAGCCCGAAAATGACCAGCATGTCGACTCCATATGATCTACACTGTAGACCTACAGCAGAACACGGCGGATTGAGCTGTGTCAACACCGTAGACCTACATGTTAGGCACACGGGAGCAGCTGGCTCCCATGACAGCAGCTCCCATGACAGCAGAGAAGGGTGACTTGCGATGATCCGACCGCAGCCCGGCCCCGTTGCCAGCGACAAGGCCACCCGCGAGGATGGCAAGGCCACCCGCGAGGATCGCAAGGTCACCCGGGACGTCGTCCTGGCGGCTGCGCTGGAGATCATCGACACCGACGGGGCCGATGGGCTGTCGATGCGGCGCCTCGCCCGTGCGCTGGGCCGCGACCCGATGATTCTTTACCGGCATGCGCCGAGCAAGGCCGCCCTGCTCGACGGCGTCGCTGAAATCGTGCTCGCGCAGCTCAGGGTCGACCCTGCCGACCCCGACTGGGCCGCCCAGCTGCGCACCGTCGCCCGCGACTACCGGGCGCTCGCGCTGACCCACCCGCGTGCGGTACCGATGCTCGTCACCCGCCCCCTGGCCACCCCGCTCGGGCTCCGCCCGCCCGGCACCCTGCGCCCGCTTGAGGACATCCTCACGCTGCTCACCCGCGCCGGATTCAGCGGACCTGAGGCCCTGCACATCTACCGTGCCCTGTTCGGGTTCCTGCACGGACACGTGCTCAACGAACTGCAGGAACTCGTCGAGAAACCCGAGGAAACCGACGACCTGCTGCGGCTGGGACTGCATCGGCTGCCGATCGGCGAATTTCCCCTGATCCGCAGCCTCGCCCCCGTCCTGGCCCGCTACGACGGCGCCGCCGAACTCGAACGCGGCCTCGACATCCTCCTCACCGGACTCACCGCCACACTGCCCGCCAGGAGCGGGTAACCCACCACCGGTCGCCCAGGATCCGCCCGGCCAGGCCATCGCTGCTGCCGCACAGGCAGCCGCCAGCCACTGCCCCGTGTCACCTCCAGGGCCGCGTCGTGCCCGGCGAATCCCGGCACGCCGCCTCAGCGGAATGGCCTATGCAACAAAGCAAAAGAAGAGTAATATTTAGATTGTCGCTCCGGACCTCGGTGGCTCATTCCCTGAATATCAGCGGGTGAGCTGAAGGGCCGGAGTTCTGTTTTTGTACACGGAAACGGTGCAGGCAAGACGCCGCGGAGCGAAGAGGAGGGTGAAATTCCCCGGGAGAACCTTCTCCCACCGCGATCTATCCAGCATGACCGGCTACCGCGTACCTCACCTTGTTACTGACTAAAGGGAGTCGGTTATGGGCATTATTGCGTGGATTATCCTCGGCCTGGGAGCAGGCCTGATCGCCAACATGCTGATCCCCGGCAGGAGATCACAAGGGCTCATCCTGACCTGCCTGATCGGCGTCGCCGGGGCACTGGCCGGCGGCTGGGTCGCCACGGAACTGTTCCACCTCCACCACCCGCTGAAGGGGTTCTTCAACCTGTCGACCTGGCTCACCGCCATCGCCGGGGCGGCTGTCCTGCTGCTGATCTTCCACCTGGTCACCAGCCAGTCCGGGCGAACCCGGCGGTCCGGCCGAGCCAGGCGGTACTCACACCGCTGACGCCTGCCCCGCAGTTGATGTCCGGCCTGCGCATCCCCGGGCACCTGGAACTCCCCCGGCCGCTGCGGCTGCTGGCCACCATCGCGTGGAGCCTGACCGAGTCAGTCGTCGCCGGAACTGGCGTATCGGCCCTGTGGTTCCTGCGCGCACTGCCCGGGCTCGGGCTCAGCCTCCGCTTTGCCGCGCCGCAGGCCGGCCCGCCAAGCCGCGATTGCCCGGCCGGGCCCTGCGGGCAGGAAACCTACCTGCCCAGCATGTCACCGGGCCGACAGGCCCATCCGCCTGCCCGACGGCTTTCTCAGCGCCACCATGGGCCCCAGCTGCGCGGCATAGCGGAACGGGCTTTCAGCGTTAGTTTTTGGCAGAATTACGGCTCGCGGGCGCGGGCCGCCGCCGCCCGGCCGGAGGGCTGCGGCCCGGGGCCGGAGCTCGTATTTTCCTCAGCTGAACGGACTGCTTCCAGGGGCTCATGGCCGAAGGACGGCCAGTACTGCTAGGAGCTGAAGGTGATCGAGGCGTTACTACCGAGTCGTGGCGGCCCGCCTTCCTTGCGCCCGCCCCGGCCCGTCACGGGAAGCACCTGAGGATGGCTGGCGCCGGGGGTGCGACGCCGCTCGTCAAGAGCGGCCTCTTTGTCCGCCACGCCGGTGTTATCGCCTACGTGCGCGAAGCGCTGATTCTGCGATGGGGGCGTGTTAGCCCGGGTTCCCAGCGGCGGAGCCCGTGCTGCAGGGGTGGCCCAGCGAGATACGCTGGCCGCGCCCGCCGCCACGCGGTCAGCCATGCATACCGGGGAGGGGGATCGTGACCCGCGAAGAACGAGCGGAAGGGGCGGGAGCTTCGCCGCTCCTGCGTCACATGGCTCCGGTCGTCCAGGATGGCCTGGCTCGTCCAGCCCGCTGCGCGCTATGCGAGCCAGCCGGCCCCTGCCGGACGGGACTGCTGGGCTGGCTGCGCGGATGATAGGTAGCCGGGCGGGAAGGATCTGGAGCCTGATCGCCGTCCAGGCGGCCCGGCGGGGCGGGCACGTGTCCGCCGCGGATGCGTGCGCGGCGGCCGTGGCCGCGGTCAGCGTCACTGGCGGCTGGCTGGCGGCGGCCGGCGATGGGGACGCCGTCCATCTGATATGGATTGCTGATGTGGTCAGCGATCAGCTCGCTGAGCTCCAGCTGACCCTGGGGGAAGGACCATCGCTGGATGCGTCCGCCTCCGGTGGGCCCGTTCTGGCCTCGGACCTTGGCACCGCGGAAGCCGCGCATCGCTGGCCGGCCTTCACACCCGCGGCATGTCAGGCCGGAGCCGGGGCGATCTTCGCGTTCCCGCTGCGGATCGGGGCGATCCGGGCCGGCGTGCTCGGCATGTACCGGACCCAGCCCGGCCCGCTCAGCACATCCCAGCTGGGCGACGCGCTGGTCTTCGCCGACACCGCGACTCTCCTGCTGCTTGACGCCCCCGGCCAGGCCGTGGGCGGCTCTGGGGCGGAGGCCGGTCCCGGCGGGCAGCCTGCGGACCTGGCACTGCACCGGGCCGAGATCGACCAGGCCACCGGGATGCTCACCGAGCAACTCGGAACCGGCATCGCGGACGCCTTCATACGGTTGCGGGCCTATGCTTACGTCAACGACCTCCGGCTGACCGATGTTGCCCGGGATATCGTCGCCCGCCGCCTGCGGCTGTACCCGGACCCCGGCCCGTCCCAGGATGGTGAATCGTGAAAACCCGCCCTGCGCCAGCGCACACACCGCCCTGCACGGGCTCCCGCGACCTGTACCTGCGGCGCTTCTAGGAGGGTGAGTGGGATGGACGGGCAACTGCTGTCAGAAACTTTCGTCGAACTGACCGACACTATGATCGACGACTTCGACGTCATCGACTTCCTGCACGTGCTCACCGACCGCAGCGTTGCGCTTCTGGACGTCTCCGCCGCCGGGCTTCTGCTGGCCGACCCGCGTGGCGAGCTCCGTGTGGTAGCCGCCTCCAGCGAAGCAGCCCGTCTGCTGGAGCTGTTCCAGCTGCAGAACGACCAAGGTCCCTGCCTGGACTGTTTCCGGACCGGCCAGCCGGTGACCGCCGCCGACCTGGACGCCCAAACGCACCGCTGGCCCCGGTTCGCCACCGCCGCCCGGCAGGCCGGATTCGCCGCTGTGCAGGCCCTGCCGATGCGGCTTCGCGACCAGGTCATCGGCGCGCTGAACCTGTTCCGCGCCACCCCAGGCGCCTTTGATCCCGCAGACGTGCGCATCGGCCAGGCCCTGGCGGACGTGGCCACCATCAGCCTGCTGCACGAGCGCAGCATGCGCCAGAGCGACACCCTCAATGAGCAACTGCAGACCGCGCTGAACAGCCGGGTCATCATCGAGCAAGCCAAAGGCAAGCTCGCCGAGCGGCTCGGCATCGACATGACCCAGGCATTCAGCCTCCTGCGCAGCGCCGCCCGCGACCGCAACCGGCGCCTGGCCGACCTGGCCCAGGCCTTCATCGACGGGACCGAACCGCTCACCGGCGACGCAGTGGCCAGGGCCCGGCTGCGGCCCGGCGGGCAGGTACGGCCCGCGCCCCAGCCCCGCTCGTGGCCCAGGCCGTGACCGGCAAACAGAGTCCTCTCGCGCCGGCCCGTACCGACTAAGTGCAGGCCCGGAGCCGTGCCCCGCGGGCGCCGGTCCGCATGCGGTCACGCTGATTATGCTCACGCCAAGGGGCACGGCGACGCTATGGCCGTGACCGCCAGCGGGAGCCGCGTGATCGCCAGCCCGGCCCGCCAGTCTCCGGCCGGCCTGTCGGCCTTGACCGCCGGCTGGCATCCCGCACGTCCTGACCCGTGGCCAGCAGCGGATTCAGCCAGCGGCACGGCCACCGGGACCGGGTCCCCAGATCCTCGGTCCCGGGCATTCCTTCATCCCTGGCCAGACGTGTGAAGAGCGCGAACATCGAGGCCAGCCTTTCCTCGCCGGCCTGCAGCATGACCTCTATCTCGTTAAGGACCCGTTGCTCGCGGGCGGGCACGCTCACCGTCCGGGTGGCGGCAGGGCGGCCCGGGGCCGGTCAGTGAACGCGTGGTGGCGGCGGTGGAACCCGACGGTCACCCCCGCCCGGAGGCGGCCCACAGCGGTAAGGGGCGGTTCGCCGCCGCCGGGGAACGGCGCCTTACCGTCATGGGACACGAAGCGCTGCGCGGATCTGAGAGCGGCGGGCTGAGCGGGCATGATAGGTGCTTCTCTCCAGTTGCTGCCATCGGCAGCCGGCGGGGCCCGCGGCTGCTGGCCTCCGGGGGCACAGCCGCCTCCCGGGGCCAGGACTCGCCCTGCCGTACGGCAGGTACGGCGCGAGCCGAGACGGCTGACACCCGGCTGGGCGGGCCGGGGCAGGAGGTGCTTTTCCAGCCAGGACAGCCCCATCACAGCAAGCAGCGCCAAAGGCACCAGGGCTAGCCCCGCAACGACGTTCATGGCTTCCGATCGGCCCGCGGGCCTGTCCCAGGGCCGGCAACGATCCATGCGATAACCCCGATAACCGGCTCCTCAGGAAGTGACGGAATGACACGCTGGGTAGCCGGTCCTGCGCGACAGGTCGCGGTGGGAGAAATGATCTCCCGCAGTCTCTTGCCCTTTTCTGGGCCGCCGCACCTTTTCCTGGCGCTGGCCCGAACACGAAAAAACCCCGGTCCTTCCCTGCCCCCTTCGGGGACAGCTGCCGGGGTCCGGAGCAATGATTTAGATTACCCCGCCGCGGCCCTAGTGTCCATCGGCGGAATCAGCCCGTAGCAAGGCACCGGGCTCAGTCTTGCGGCCAGCGCCTCGCTCCTGCCGGGAGTCGTGACATCCGCCTCGACGACAGGCCCCACCCCCGGTTGGCTGCGCAGGTTCCATCCGCCGTCCCGGTCCGCCTAGCGGTAAGGGTGCTCACGTGCCCGCAAGGGCCCGTTCAGTCCGGTTAGCCGCGAAGCCCGGCGGAGCGTATGGTGAGGTCATTGCTCCGGACCCCGGCAGCTGGATCTCGCGAAACCGCGAGCGGCAGCAGGGCGCCGGGGTTTCTTTTGTGCAAGGGCCGATGCCCGGAGAACGCCGGGAAGCGATGGAAACCTTCCGGGAAGTTGCCCCGGCCATCGGGATCTGCCCGGCGGAGCGACCGCTGCGAGAGCCAGGCCCGGCACTTTCTGAGGAGTTGGTTATGGCCATAGCGGCCGGGCTGGTTTTCGGCTGGCAGCAGCTATGCGAATCCTGACCGGGCGGGGAGGGCGCGCACCGCCGGCCGCCGGGCGGGGGATGAGCACCGGTATGGGCCTCTTCCTGATCGCGCTGGGCGGCATCTTGCTGCTGGCCCTTCGGACAGGCTCGGGCTTCGGCCTGAACCTGCACGTCGTGGGCGTCATCATGATGGCCGTCGGCATCCTCGGCCTGTTGCTGCCGACGGTAGCGCAGCGCCCGAGGCACGACGTTCACAGCGCCGCCTCGGGGGATGTTACGGGACTGCGCGAGGACGGCCGGCTCGTCGACCCTGACGGGCCCGGACGTCAGCGTGACGAGCGGTGAGTACCCGGCCAGGGACGCCCCTGTACTACTCAGCCGAAGATCCATCCGCCGTGATCGCGCCGGACCGAGCGGACCGCGCTGTCCTGGTCCGGCCCCGGCGGCCAGCGCCCGCCGGGCCCCGGCGGGCGCGTGGCCGGAAGATCCTCCGCATCGGGGTATCGGCCGCTCTTGTCGTGGCCACGTTCGGGTTCGCCGTCCCGCATCTGGCGTCCTACCGCGGTGTATGGGCCACCATCGAGGCCATGACGTGGGCGCAGGCTCTGCTCGTTGGCGCAGCGGCCGCCGGGAGCATGGTGTTGTCCTGGATAGCGATCTGCGCGGTGCTGCCATCGATACGGCTACGCGAGGCGGCGGTGGCCAACCTTGGCTCCACGGCGGTAGCCAATACGCTGCCCGCGGGTGGCGCCCTGGCCATGGGGGTCAGCTGGGCGATGCTGTCCAGCTGGGGTGTCAGCGCGGCTGACTTCGTGCTTTACACCCTGGTATCGGGGATCTGGAACGTCGTTGTCCGCGTCAGCCTGCCGGTCGTCGCGCTGCTGGTCCTGGCGACGGCCAGCCGTCCCGGGGCCGGCCTGGTGGCCGGCGCGGTGGTGGGCCTGGTGCTGTTTGCGGCCACGGTCGGCGGGTTCGGCCTACTGCTGCGCAGCAAGTCCGCCGCGCTCCGCGCCGACTGCTGGCTGCAGCGCGCGCTGCCCATCGCCTGCCGGTGGCGCGCCTGCCGCTGCCCTCCAGCGTGGCCGGACTGCTGACTGCCTTCCGCGACCGGGCCGCCGCCCTGCTCGCCGCCCGCGGCTGGCGGATCACCGCCACCACAGCGGCCAGCCAGCTCGTCCTGTGGCTGTGCCTCCTCGCGTGCCTGCGTGGCACCGGCCTGTCTCAGGACCAGGTGCCCTGGCAGCTCTCCCTGGCTGCCTTCGCGTTCGTCCGGCTGGCCACGGTATTGCCCGTCACCCCAGGCGGCCTCGGGGTCACCGAGCTCGGGCTGATCGGCATCCTTGCCGCCGGCGCCGATCACCGCACCAGCGTGCAGGTGATCGCGGCCGTGCTCGTGTACCGGGCCGTCACCTACCTGCCCCCCATTCCGCTGGGTATCCTGGCCGGCCTTACGTGGCGGCTTGCGCCAGGGCTCATCCACACCAGCGCTCCGAATGCTAGCGCCGGGAGTCTCCCGGCCCATGACGAGAAAGCCGGTGAAACTGCCGTTCTGGCGGGCCTTTCCGAAGGCGCCGGAACGACTAGCCTATAGCAATTTTCCCTGAACCCGGCAGCACCCGAATTGTTTCCGGCCCCGGCAGCGCATCAGGTGAGTCCCGGCGGCGAGCGCCACTACTACGACAGTTCTCGCACCAATTGCGCCAGGCCTCGCGGTCACCATCCTGGCGGGTCCCTCAGCAATGTCGGTGTGCACCCCGAAAATTACCTGCAAGATACACCCCAGCAAATAGCCGCCCTCAGGATCTCCGCCCGCGCCTGGCCCCCGCCTCGCTCCGCAATCGCCAGGATCCGGCGATCTGGTCTTGCCGGTTCCCTGACCTCACCTCGGGCCGGGCCGCCGCGCTGCCTGCAAGCCCATGAGGAGCGTGTCGAGGCCCGCAGTGAATCGTTCGTCGCGATCGTCGGTCCACACATGCTCGCCGAGGACGGCCAGGACGGAACTGGTCGGCTGGCAGGGACCGGAAGAACGCGTGCAGCTGGTGCCTGGTAACGGTGTCCCGGACGCGCTGCTCGTTGGCGGTGGTGCGGTCGCTGAGCGCGAAGCCAAGGATGTAGTCGTAGATCAGGGAGTACGCCAGGGCGGTCTCCCGATGGGGCAGGCCGGCCGCTGCAGCGCCGTGAGGAATGCCTCAGTCCAGGGCGAGGGAGTGCGGTCCGAGCGGGTCACGGGTCTTGAGCAGGGCGGCGATGCCGGGATTGTTCTCCAGGACCGTCCGCAGCCGGGCGGCGAGTGTTCTGACCTGCGCTGGCCAGGCGAGGGACGGGTCGGCACCGCAATCGACCTCCGCCAGCACCCCGTCCACGACCAGGTCGCAGAGCTGCTCCTTGCTGCGCACGTGACGGTACAGCGCACCAGGCGCGACGCCGAGGCGGCCTGGCGAGGGCCCGCATGCTCAGGGCGCCAGCGCCGTCAGCGCCGATCACCGTGAGCGCCTCGGCGACGACTCGCTCGCGGGTCAGCACGCGGCGCGGTCGCTGTGCGCCGTCGGGCGGCGCGAACCACAGCCGCGCGGGTCCGCTCCGGCGGCCTGCGGCGGGTCCGTCATGGTCACCTCCGGCGCCTGATTTGACAGTGAACGATGTTCACACTACAGTAACAGTGTTCCTTGGAGCGAATGTCGTTCACCCGAATTGCATTTCTTTCCCGGGTCACCGGGTCGTTGGCCCGGCGAGACACAAGGGAGAACGGCATGACAACCATGACCAGCTGGGATCTGTTCGGCGATCTGCGCAGCGCGCAGGACGAGTTGCTGCGGATGACCAGGCTGCCCAGACAGTTCGGACAGTTCGCCTATCAGCCAGGCACCGGCTCCGCCGCCCAGCCATGGGCTCCCCCGGTCGACATCTTCGAGCGCGAGGACGCCTACGTGGTGGCCCACCGAACTTCCCGGCGTCGGGGCCGAGGACCTGGAGATCAAGTTCCAGGACAGCTTGCTGACGATCCAGGGCGAGCGGCACCCGGCGAGCGGCACCGCCGGTGAGAAGGTCCACCGGTCCGAGAGCCGCTACGGCACCTTCCGCCGGTCCATCACCCTGCCCAGCCATGTGCAGGCGGACAAGATTGAGGCCTCGGCGCAGGACGGCGTTCTGCAGATTGTGGCGCCCAAGGCGAAGGATATGCACGCAACGCGCATCCAGGTACGTCACGGTAAGGCCAAGCCCGCGGTAACCGGCAAGGCCATCAAGAACGGCGCCGAGGCCATGGGCCCGGGCGGCTCGCGCTGCCGGGCCCGCGCGGCCTGGCGGAGCACCGATGGACCAGGACGTTCGCTGGTCCCCGAGCCGGTCTACGCCACGGTGATGACAACCTTGCCGCGTGCGTGTCCCTGTTCCACGCGGCGGCGGCCTCGGCCGTGTCGGCCAGCGGGTACGTCCGGTCGAGGACCGGTGTGAGCTTCCCGGCCTCGATGAGCGCGGTGAGGGTGAGCAGTTGCTCCCGCTTCTGTTCGTGCGGGATCAGCCGGAGCCGCTCCCGGACGAACCCGTTGACCACCACCGCCCGCAGCATGCTGGCGACGGGCCCGAGCACGTGGCCGGGTGCGCCGCCGCCGTTCAGCACGAGGGTCCCCGCCGGGGCCAGTAGCCGGCGAGCGCCTGCTCAGCGGCCGGTTGCCCACGTCGTCGAGAATCACGTCGTAGCGCGAGAGCCCATCGGTGAAGTCCTCCGCCGTGCTCATGATGTGCGCGGCGCCAGTCGAGCGCACCAGCCCGGCGTTGCGTGTGCTGCATACCCCGGCGACCGCCGCCCATCGCCGCCGGCGTGATTCCTACGGCGTAGGTGCGCCATGCCGCCCGCGGCCCCGTTGACAAGCACCCGCTGCCCGGGCCGCACCGCACCCACATCCCGGATCCCCCGCAGTGCCTGTCGCCCCCGCCATCGGGACCGCCGCCGCCTGCTCGAAGGTCAGGCTCACCGGCTTGGGCACCACCTTGCCTGCCTGCGTGAGCGCGTACTCGGCGAACGCGCCCCGGCAGAAGCCGAGCACCTCGTCGCCGCGCCGCAGCCCGCGCACGTTCGCGCCGACCGCCTCCACCCGTCCGGCCTGGCGTTGACCCGGCCACCCGGGCCTTTGGCCTGGTCAGGCCCACTTCCCCCATGAGCCGCGCCATGAGCGGGTCGCCTCGCATGATGTGCCAGTCGTACGGGTTCAGCGCGGCCGCGTGCACCCGGATCAGCACGTCGTCGGCGCCAGCCTCGGGCGGTTCAGTGTCCGCAAACTGGAGCACGTCCGGCGGCCCGAACCGTTCCTGAACAATCGCCTTCATCAGGTCACCTCATATCGTCGTGCCCTGTGTGCGTGCGTGATCGGCGCTTGCTGATGGGCGTTGGTCATCGTGCGCGAACGGCTTCCCCGGGCGTCACCAGCGTGGAGATCTCGCATCGCATCGGGTGTTTTGTCCCAGCGGATCAGGTCCTGCCGAGGAAGTGGTTGATGACTGGCCCAGCTTCGATGAGCCGGGCGAGGACACCAGGTCGGCGCGGCGCTGCCGGGAGATGACCATGGTAGAGCCGGCTCGGCGGGTCGACGGTGAGCAGCCAGGGCCGGCGGTGGCGGACCATGCCGGTCCAGCGGCCGCCGCCTTCGCCGCCGGCGAGGACCAGTGTCCCGGCCGGGGTCAGCGCGCGCCGCAGCCGGTTCAGTGGCGAGTTGCAGGCGATGTCCAGGATCAGGTCGTAATGCTGGGACCCGTCCGCGAAATCATCGCGGGTGTAATCAAGGACGTGGTCGGCGCCGATCGAGGTGACCAGATCGGTTTTGGCCGTCCCGCAGACGCCGGTGACCTGCGCTCCAAGGGACTTCGCGATCTGCACGGCGTAGGTGCCGACACCGCCGGACGCGCCGGTGATCAGCACGTGCTGTCCTGGCTGGAGGCGCCCGGCGTCACGCAGGCCCTGCAGGGCGGTCAGCCCGGAGACCGCGACGGCCGCGGCCTGGCTGAAGGTGAGACCCGCCGGTTTACGGGCGAGTTTGTCCTGGCGGGCGCGTGCGTACTCGGCGAACGAACCCTGGCCGATACCGAACACCTCATCGCCGACGGCGAACCCGGTGGCATCGGCCCCGGCCGCCACGACCGTACCTGCCACGTCCAGGCCGGGAACCGGGTTCCTGGGGGCGCGCAAGCCCGAGACCAGGCGGACTGCGTAGGGCTGGCCCGCCATCAGGTGCCAGGTGCCCCGGTCAAGCCCGGCGGCATCGACCGCAGGAGGACCTCACCGCCTGCGGCCGCTGGCTGGCCGATCTCTCCAGCCGCCAGACGTCGGCGGATCCGTATCGGGCCTGCACGATCGCCTGCATCGTCGGCCTGCGCGATACCGGCGCGGTCCCGACGCCGGTATCGGCGGGCGTCGCGCCCTGGGGGTCCGGGCCTGTTGCTGCCGTCATGATCATCCTCTGTGCCGGTTTCGTGGTCGGGGAGGCGCCGCCTCCCCGCTACCCGCCGTGCCGGTGCCTGGCTGTCAGCGGCCCGCGGCGGGCAGGGTCCTTCAGCCGACTGGTACGGCAGGTCCCGTGGCCGAGGCGGCCGAAGCTGGTGCGAGGTCGTCGGGTGCGGGGGCGGGCTCATCGGTGCCGCCCTGGTCCAGGCGGAATGGCGGGTAGGCGTCGGTCATCAGGGCGGCGTAGGCGGTGACCCGCAGCACCCAGCGGTTCATGCCGATGACGAAGTCATAGAGCCCGCGCGGGTAGCGGCCCGTGAACAGCAGCGCGATCGCCGCGAAGAACACCAGCAGCCCGATCAGCCCGCCGTAGAAGACATCGGCCTGCCACATGTCTCCGGTCGCGGTGTAGGCGGCGCCGCCGGCGAACACCGCGACGATGGCGTACTGCGGGATGGCCAGCAGCCACCACTTGACCAGGACCAGGCCGCGGGAGAGCCGCTGGGGGTAGGCGATGTCCAGGGTCGCGGGGTAGTCCGGCTCCTCATCCAGGCTGAACAGCGGGTACCGGTCGGTCCCCAGGGCGCTGTAGGTGTAGTAGCCCACCCGCCACGACCAGCGCAGCACCCCCAGATTGAAGCTGAACAGCGCCCGCGGATACCGGCCGGTGAACAAGATCGCGAAGAACGCGATCACGGTGACGACGGCGAACGCGATCCACAGGAAGAACAGCACGATGTAGTGCGGGATCGCCAGCAGCCATTTGACCAGCCACAGCCAGCGGCTCAGCGGCTCATCCAGGCGCGCCCGCACCTGTACGGGATAGCTGTGATCCATGGCTTCCTCCTCGTTGTCGAGTGCGACATCCAGTGACAGCTCTTGGTCTTCCACAGCGTCGGGCTTCGATCTCCAGTGTCCCAGGTATCTGCATCGGCAGGCCTTTCGCCCTCGCTTGGCTGATGCGTGAATACGGTTCCGCGATGAGGTCGATCGCCGCAGCGACAGCCATGACGGCGGCGGATGGCGGCCGCCACCATGCTCTGACAACGTCGTGGCGGCGTACCTGCCAGAAGTCCCTGGTTCGTGGCCTGCGTGGCCAATGACAAGCAGGCCGACCCGGTGCTGCAGCGGCGAGCAGGACAACGTCCCAGCGACGGTCTTCGTTCCAGCGATCACCTTAACTGCCATCTACCACGGCGAAACCGATGTAGACCGCGCGCGATCAGGGCTGAGCGGAGAGCCTGGACGGTTCCCTGGTCGAGCAGCCAGAGGGCGAGGGGCGGTGGGCCTGGATGGCGCCGATCCGCCGATGCCCACCGAGCCCCGGTGCCGGCGTCGGACTGCCGCCGTCAGCGGGTAGGCGTGGCGTGGCTCTGGTGTGCCATGGCGGGCCACCTCGCGGCGAACGGGCCCAGGCTCTCTCGGCCGCCGCTGCAATCGGCACGCTGAGCGCGCCCTCGCTGTCCGGCTCGAGGTGGACGGCTGAGCAGTTCCACCCATGCCTGCCGCGTCTGGCCGATCTCGGGCGCGACGTCCAGCGGTTTCGAAGGTTCCGCCGAACTCGCCCAGTCGTATAGCCCATGACCAGGCCGGCCTGGCCGCCGCCGATGACCGGCGCCGTCGAGCAGGTCAGGCCGCAGGCCCGGCGGTCACCGGCCCTGCTCCAGATCACGGCCACGCTGAAGCTGGACCTCCACCAGCTCCGGTCACACTCGGCGATCTGACAGCACATCCCCACAGCCCTGGATTCAACTTGAGTCTTGACCATTACAGCCCATTACGACGCATGTCTGATCCAGAGCCGCTGCTCTTCCACACTGTCTGCCCCGTCGCCTGTCAGGGCCTGCTGGCAACGTGGTCCGTCGCGGTCTGCGACAGGATCCTGATCATCGGGCAGAACAACAGCCACCATCGAGTGCTGCGGCCGCTCGGGAGCGGACCCGCGCGGATCACCCGCCGAGATCCTCGGCGCTGCGCGGCGGCATCTGGGCGACGTTCCTGCGGCTGGCCTGCCGGCGATCGCCGCGAGCTCGGGGTGTCGTGTTCGGGGTGCTGGCACTATGTCGCCACCGCGACGAGCTGCTGACCAGGCTGATCATCACCGCCTACGACGCGCTCGGCACCGCTGCCAGGGCCAGGAGCGGCCGTGGCCCGCGGTGGCCTCGCCGGCCGCTGGTCGAGCTATCCTCGACGCGGTCCCGGGCTGGGCCTGGCCGATCCCCAACGAGTACGCCCTGATCTACGGGCGCCGCCGTGCCCGGCTACATCCCACCAGCTGCCACGATCGCGCCCGCCGCCGCGTCTCCCAGCGTGTGCTCGGCATCCTCTACGACGCCACCAGCACCTCCCGCCGGCGTGGCCGACGAGGAGCGATCACCCTTGCAGCAGCCAGAACGCTGGCGCCGATTCGCTCCATCGGCAGGTCAGGATCACCGACGCGCTGCTGCAGCGGGCCTGATGGCGTTGGCGGCGCTGTTCGGCACCTCATCGTCGAGCTGTTCGGCCGGCTCCACGGCATCGTCGGCGAGCAGCCCGGCGACCGCGGGCGTTTTTCGCCGAGTCGGTGCGGCGCTGGGCGGGGCAGGTCGCGCATCTCCCCGGCCGCAGCGAACCCACCCCCGATCCCAGGCAGTTCGACCATGCTAGGCCTACGAACGCCGTCCATACCGGCCGCCGACGACGAGCACCAGCCCTCTTCCGGAGGACCCAAGCCCAGTGGGCTCGCCCTGCGGGCGACCCTCCCAGCCCAGGGCGGAAGCCGCCTGCTGGTGCCGTTCGATGACGGCCACCTCCACCCTGATGTTCATTTTCCAGCCTGTGCCAGGGACCGTAGCAGTCCTCCGGCGGGGCTCGCGGCATCTCCGCCAGGACTCCAGCTCAGTCGCGGTTGGAACATCCGGTTCGGATATCATTCTCCCGACCAAGGACTGTCTCGCCGCTATGCCGTACCCACTGCGTGCGCCTGCGCCGGCATGGATCGAGAAAGCCGCTCGACGTTCTCGGGTCGCCGTACGGGAAGTGCTCGAAGAGTTCCGCGATCACCGCATGTGGCTGCTGCAGCTCCGTGGCATCGCCGCATTATCCTCCCTGCGCATGATCGCCGCCTCCCCCCATGGCCAACGATCTGCCCAGGTTCGGTGGCTCTGCCGGCGCCGCGGCGCACTTCCAGCGCCCGGCGCGCGCCTCGCGCCACCTGCCGCGCCCGCTGCTCCAGCGCAGCGCCAGGGGCAGCGTCTGGGATGCGGATCGGCTGTCGGTTGTCAGCGGAGGCTGGTCCAGCTCGGTGACCACTGCTGCATCGGTGGCGTAGGATGTCAGCCAGACCAGGCAGATGGTCGAGGTCGGCGTGGCGCGCCAGGAGCGATGCGGCCCTTCGCCCCGCCGACCCGATCGCCGCGGCGACGGAAGTAGCCGACTCCAGGCCTGGAGGGTGATCCTCCCGATCCGTTGGACCAGTGCCCTTCCAGTCCGTCCAGGACCATCTCGTCGTGCGGCTTCCCCGGTGTGCAGGGCGTCGGCACCAGCACCGTCGTGGGGCCACCAGGACGTCCGGCTGTCGTTCAGCGGCGATCGCCGCCATGCCGCAGGGCGATCACAGTTTTCAGCTCAGACTGTCGGGGGTAGTTCCAGCAGGATGACGCTGACCACCACGCACTGGCCGCGATCTGGTCCAGCAGAGCCGGATCACGCTCACGCCGCCGGCGGTGAAGAAGGTGACAACCTGCCAGCATGTCGAACCCGGCCTCGACGGCATCGGCGACGGCCTGGGCCCCGTGGACGTGCGCGGCGGCCGGCAGTCCCGCGCGGTGGGCTTCCCCGACCACGGCCCGCAGGGCGGCCAGGTCGTACTGGGACTGGTGCGGCTCGCTGCCGGCGGGTTAGGTTCCCCGCTGACCATGACCTTGACCACGTCACAGCCCCGCTCGGCGCGCTGGCGCACCGCGGCCCGCAAAGCGGCCTGGCCCTCGGCCTCCCCGCCCAGGAATAGCAGTGCCCCCCGTCGGTCGTGATCGGCGGTCCCGCCGCCAGGATGTGCCGCAGCGCCGCTGACCCGCTGCGCTGGCGCAGCTGCAGCGTCAGGTATTCCTGTCACCCAGGTCGCGGACCGTGGTCACGCCCGCGTGCAGGGCCCGGACCACGCCAGCCTCCGTCGATCAGGCCAGGTACTGTCGCCACAGCCGCAGCAACCAATCACGTCGCCGACGCATCGAAAGCAGGTGCACGTGAGCATCGATCAGCCCGGCGAGCGGGCGGGCATTCGCCCCAAAGTCAGTAACTTCCGCCCCGCCGGGGCCTGTGCCCCGCCTGCGTCCAGGCCACGGAACTTCCCGTCCTGGATGACAACCCCCGCTGCGCCCTGCACGCGCTCCCCGTCAAACACCTGCCCTGCGCGCAGGACCAGCAACTGACTCACCGGCGGAACCCGGCCCGGCGCGGAAGGATCCAGCTAGCTGGCTCTGTCATCGGCATGCCCCCCATAGCCGCTGGGCCCTGCAGTCCGGTCTTGCGTTCGCCGGGCCCTCCCACAAGCGTCGCTCTCAGCGGAGAGACGTGCAGCACCGGCTCCAGGATGACTCATTCCGGCCAGCGGTGCGGGAAGCAGCCGCGCGAGTACCCAGATCGGCGCCGCAATCGGCGAACGCGATTGCGGCGTGGCTGCCGGGCGTGCCACGCGGCTGCGGGCCGGTGTGCTACACAAGGATCCGAGCAAGGGGGCGCGCGGACCAGCTCAGCCTGGGGGTCATGGCGCGGTCGCTGAAGGAGAACGAACGACGGCTCACGATCCATCCGCTGCATGTCGAGCGGTCGCTGCTGATCTGCGGGAGCGCGTCTACCTGGCGCACGGCTACGGTCAGCGTTTCGGCGTCCGGACGGCGTCTCGCGGCCCGCGTGGCAGCGGCTTCGCACCCGTGCGGGCTTGTCGCGGAGTGCGATGTCATCTTGCTGCCCAAGCCGCCGCCACTCGACCTCGCGGGGATGCGGGAGGGGCAGGTCCTGTGGGGCTGGCCGCATGTGTCCAGGACAAGGAGATCCACCCAGGTCCGCGTCGACGGGCGGCTCACGCTGGTCGCGTTCGAGGCAATGGACTACTGGTCGGCCAGTCGTTCCTTTAGGCTGCACGTCTTTCATAGGCAACGAGATGACCGGTTCTGCTCGGACCTGCATGCTTGGAACTCGTCGGGGTGACGGCGATTCTCGCCGCGGCTGCGGCGGCTCTCATCGCTTCGGGGCTCTCCGGCCGGGCACGGTAGCGGCCTGATGCGCGCGGCGTCGATGACGTTGACGTCTTGACCCATCGCGACATCGACGCGGTCGCCTCGCCGATCCAGCTCAGCGCGCATGGTGCGTTTCGAGCAGGACCCAGGCAACCCTGGTCACTGTCATGCGCTGCGCGAGAGCGGCCCGGTGCCGCTGGCGGTGTACCTCGCCGGGCACGACATCGTGGTCAACTGCGTGCTCCAGGACACCGAGGCGCCGTTGATGTTCGTCACCAGCGCCGACCTGGACGCCTTCACACCCGGCAGCCCCATCGTCGAGGTGTCCTGCGACAGGGGCATGGGTTTCAGCTGGGCGCGTCCGACATCCTTTTCTCAGCCGATGCTCACAGTCGGCAATAACGTCCGCTACTACGGCGTGGATCACAGCCCGTCGCACCTGTGGGACTCCGCGACCTGGGAGATCAGCGAGGCGCTGCTGCCGTACCTGCGCCCGGTGCTCGCCGGTCCCGCGGCTGGGACGCGAACCAGACCGTCCGGCGGGCGATCGAGGTCCGAGACGGTGTCATCGAGACCGGCATCCTGTCCTTCCAGCACCGCTCGCCGGACTATCCGCACCTGCCGCGGCCCTCGGACACACTGGTCGCCGATCATCCTGAGCCGCGGACGCGCGCGTCGGCGCCGCCAGACTCGCGGTTGAAGCGCTCCGGCTCCTGCAGGTGCGGGCAGGTCGCCGGCACCCTCGTACCACGAGGCCTCGGCGGCCGGGCAATCGCGCGGATGTTTCGGCCATCGCTGGAAGCCCGACCGTATCGGCGCGGCCCTGGGTACCAGCGACGGCCCGTCGGGTACGCAGGACATGGTCGCCGTCGATGCGCGCCGCGAGGCTGGCGCGGATCGTGGCGCACGACCATGTTCCGGCACGGCGCGGTCTCGAAGTCATCGGCCGCGGCGGCTTTGCCGTGCACGCTCTGAGGAAAGCACGCATGCCGGCGGAACTTGGTCGGCGGGTCGTCGGCTGTGAGGTCCACGAGATGGTCGAGGAAGCCGGGGCCGATCAGTGTGCCGAACACGGCCTCTCCCAGCTTGACGGCACCTTCGCGAAATTAACCGCGCGATCCGGTCCTGACCGTACGTACGCACGTATCCACGTCTGACGAAGGCACCGTAGGACCGCCGACGAGCACCGGCCGCTCGAGACCCCAAGCTCGCCGATGATCGCCACCAGGTCGTCAGCCCAGGGCTCAGCGTGGTGTAGTGCCCGGGCCCGAGCGGCGCCTCGGACATGCCGTCACCGCGGAGATCGTGGGCCACCAGCGGAACTCGTCGCGGAGCGCGCTTTCGTCTGCTTCGCCCGGCGAGATCGTTCTGCGACCGCCGTGATAAACACGATCGGCGGCCCGTCCGTCTTCCCCACTCGCGCACATGCAACTGCAAATCGGCCACCACCCCGCCTGTGTCCGTCTTCGTCCGTCCCGTCGCCTGCTCTGCCACTGTCCGTCTCGCGCCTCCTCGGTTGGCTGTACGGCTTCGATCGTCACCGCTGAGCGGCTCGAGCACGTCGGGCAGAGCGCCTTATCTATCGCCGCCGGGCTGCCTATCTGCAGGTAGCGGGATGCTCACGGGCGCCTTCTCCCCGTCCCAGCCGCGCGATACTCGCCGCGTCGAGGCTCACGCGAAGACGGCGTTCGTCGGACGTGCAGCAGAGCTAGCGAAACTGGCGCATGCACTCGAAGCAGCACAGGCGGGCAGCGGTGCGACGGTCCCTCGTGGCCGGCGAGGCGGGTATCGGCGAGCACCGGCTCGCGTGCCGAGCTTGCCGCGCGCGCGACGCGGGCGTCGATGTCTTGCTCGGACGATCGATCGATCTTGTCGGCACGAGCTGCCCTACCAGCCGTTCGCCGAAGCCCTCCGCCGCTCGGCGGCGCCAGCCGATGGACAGGCGGCAGGACTCCCAGCTGCGCGTCTTTAGGAAACGCTCGCGCTGCTGACCGTCACGCAGCCGTCACCCGGTGCTGCTCGTGCTCGAGGATCTGCTGGCCGTACGTCGACGCTCGATCTCGTCGTTCTTCTGGCCCACGACCTCGCTGGCCGCCGGTTCTACTACTGGGACCTGTCGCGCAGCCGAGTTCTCCTCGGCCGGCGCATGCGCCACCTCGCCGACGGCGTCGCGCTCGGGTTTAGGTCTACGTCCTCGAACTCGGGCCGCTCGCGCCGCGAGCTGACGGCGCTGCTCACGACCCGCACCATGCTTCGATACCAGCTACGCTGACCGATGTCATCGTCGCTCGTTCCGAGGGCAACCCCTTCTTCGGCTGAGGAGCTCCTCGCCGCTGCTGGCGACCTGAGCGGCGAGCTACCCGCCACCTGCGCGACCTGCTGCTGCAGCGCGTCGCCCGGCTCGGCCCTGCCGCCCAGAGCGTGCTGCGCCTGGCGGCCGCGGCCGGGCGGGGCGTCGGCTACCCGCTGCTCCGCGCTCTGACCGCGCTTCCGGAGCACGACCTGCGCGAGTCACTGCGCCAGGCCGTCGACCACGAAGTCCTCGTCCCCGACCAGGCCAAGGGCATCTTCAGCTTCCGGCACGCGCTCCTGGCAGAGGCGATCTACACGAGGATCCTCCCTGGCGAGCGCGAGGAACTGCACGCGCCGGCTGGCCGACGAGCTCGCGCACCGCGGCCGCGTCAGCGGGTGAGCTCGCGCCGCACTGGGCAGCCGCAGGCCGCAGCAGGGAGGCACTGGCCGCCTCTGTCGAAGCGGCGCGCCATGCGGAGGCCCTGTTCGGCCTGGCGGAGGCCCTCGCGCACCTGGAGCGGGCGCTTGCGCTCTGGTCCGCCGTGCCCGACGCTGCCGGGCTCACGGGGTTTGACCTGGCCGAGCTGTGCTCCTGGACGGCCGAGATGGCCAGTCGAACCGGTGTCGTCGCCACGTGCGATCGAGCTCGCCCGGCGAGCGATCGACCTCGCCGGTGACAAGGATCCGCTACGTGCGGCTCTCCTGCACGTGCACCTCGGGGTGTACACATGCGCAACCGGCAGCAACGACGCGGGACTCGCAGCGCTCGAGCACGCGGTCGACTCGCCCCGGCCCGGCCGCCCTCCACGGAGCGCGCCCAGGCTCTCGCGGCGCTCGGGACCGGGTTGCAGATGGCCTGGCGTCACGGGGAGTCGCTCGCGATCTGCCAGCAGGCGCTCATGCTCGCCCGTGCGACCGGAGCCCGCCCAGCCGAGCTTCGGCACTCACCGTCCTCGGCAGCGATCTCGCCTACCTCGGCCGCAGCGACGAGGGCCTCGCGCGGCTCTCGCAGGCGGTGCAGCTCGCGGCCCAAAGCGGTGATCCAGCGGCTCTCCAGCGAGCGTACATCTCGCTGACCGACGTGCTGACGATGCTGGGACGGCCCAGGGAGTCGGCTGCGCTGGCCGACGGGGCTCGAGGCCATGCGCAGTTACGGAGTCAGCACCACCGTGCTCGTGGCTAACCAGGTCGAGGCCTTGCTCGCGATCGGCGACTGGGACGAGGCTGACAGGGCCAGCGCAGCCGCGCTGCGCGCCATCACCAGCAGCTACCCCTACATGCTCCTCATCATCCGCGCAGACGTGGAGATCGGCCGCGGCGGCTTCGACGCCGCGCGGGCGCACCTCGAAACCGCGAGCGCCACCTTGCGCGAGGACCGCGGGCTGGGACTGTACGACGCCTACCTCGCAGAACTCGCCCTGTGGGAACGCCGCTGGGCGGACGCCGACGCGGCCGTTGACAACGCTCTGGCGCAAGCGCGGTCGACCGAGGCCGCGCAGATCCGGGTCCAGCTGTGCGCCAAGGGACTGCGCGCTCAGGCCGAGCTTGCGGTGCTGGCACGCGCCCGCCGGGACGCCGATGCGCTGCGTGACCGGCTCGGCCGCGCGCGGCAGCCTGCTCGACGGCGCTCGCCGCGCCGCGGCTGAGGCCGCCGCGATCACACCTAACTGGCCGGCTGGCTTGCGCTGGCCAGGGCCGAGTACGAGCGCGCCAGCGGCAGCGGTGGACCCGGAGGTGTGGGCGGACGCGGCCACGACCTGGGAGCGGCTAGAGCGCCCACGCCCATCGCCGCCTACTCCGCTGGCGCCAGGCCGAGGCGCTGGTCGCCGCCCAGGCGCGTCCCGGGCAGAGGCAGGCGCGCCGCTCAGGGACGCGCATGCCATCGCGGCCGGATCGGGGCTAAGCGCCTCATCAGAGCTCAGCTGCTGCCGCCCAACGCGCAAGGCTCGACCTTGCGCCGCCGGAGCCAGGGGCACTCGCCGGGAAACCAGCGCTGGAAGAGATCCTCGGCCTGACCCCGCGCGAGGCAGATGTCCTGGCCCTCGTCGCCCGCGGCTGCACCAACCGCGAGATCGCCACGACACTGGTCATCAGCGTCAAGACCGCCAGCGTCCATGTCTCGCACATCCTGCACAAGCTCGACGCGCCCAGCCGGCGCGAAGCGGCCGCCATCGCGCACCGCCTCGCCCCGCCGGACCTCGATCGGCCCTGAATCCCCGTGCCCGGCTCAGATTCTGAGGTTGAGCGTCACGCTCAGTCGTGCTGCTCCTGGCGGGTTCGCGAAGGCTCGATGAATACGAAGGGCTGGCCCGCATCATGCCGGGAGAGCTGGTGGAGCTGCGGCGCTCGAGCCATCAGATGCCGGCGCCGGGAACAGAACCGGCACCAGGCCGTATTCGGCGGTGACCGATGATTATTCGCCGGGCGATCGTCTTCCTCGAGCGCACTCTTCGTGATCGGGACCGATGACCAGCCTGCATAACATCCTGCGGACCCACGTCAGCGACGGATGCGGTCCCGGGAGCAGGTCGGCCTGGTGGCTTCGCGGCGACCAGGTCGAGGTCCCAGCCGTCGGCTCGGCCAGCGCCGACGGCAGTTCCCCGATGGCCAGCGACTCGATCTTCCGCGTCGCTTCGATCACCAAGCGCCATCACCGCCGCGGCGGTCATGATCCTGGTCGAGGACGGCCGGTACGCGCTGGACAGCCGGTCGGCCGAATGGCTGCCGGGACTGGCGTACCGATGGTCGTCCGCACGCCGGCCGGTCCGGTCGACGATGTGGTTCCGGCGGGTACGCCGATCACCGTGATCGATCCTGCTCACCTTCCGTGCCGGGTACGGTTTCCCGTCCGACTTCTCGCTGCCGGCGGTCGGGCTGTTGTTCGACGAGCTCGAACAAGGACCGCCCGCAGCCGCACTCGTCGCGGCACCGGACGAGATGGATGGCGGCGCTGTCCGTTTCCGCTGCTGCACCAGCCGGGCGAAGCGTGGCTTTCCGACACCTTCTTCCCGACATCCTGGCGTACTTGATGGCCAGGGTCTGGGGGCACCCGCTGCCGGAGTTCCTGGCTGAGCGGCTGTTCAGCCGCTCGGCATGGCCGACACCGGGTCGAGGTGCCGGACGGCAAGGCTTCGACCGGCTATCACCAGGCTACCGGCGGACCCAGCGGCGCGGCCTAGAGCTGGTTGACGCTCCCCGCGGGCAGTGGTCCAGCCTGCCAGCGTTCCCGTCCGGCGCCGGGGGGTGGTCTCGACCGCCGATGACTGGCACTCCTTCGCCCGGATGCTGCTGGCCCAGGGGACCGCTGGCGGCCGCCGCCTGCTGTCCCCTGGGGCGGTGCGGCAGATGACCACCGACCAGCTGACCCAGTCCCAGCGCGATGCCAGCCGGCTGTTCCTGGAGGGCCAGGGCTGGGGCTTCGGCGGCTCGGTCGACGTCGAGGCGATGGACCCCTGGAACGTGCCGGGGCGCTACGGCTGGGTCGGCGGCACCGGAACAGCAGCGCACATCGATGCGTCCACCGGCGCGGTGACCATCTTGCTCGCAGCTGCAAACGGACGGACCGACCGCGCCCGCGCTGATGCGGGACTTCTGGCAGCACGCGGCGAACGCCTGAAACCAGGCATCGGTGCGGTGATGTGCTGCGGTGAAACCTGGCTGGCCGCCAGTGCGCCAGTTGCGGGCCGACGAGTCTGCCAGGATGCTGATCGTGACGCGTGAGGGCCCGTTCTGGGATGCGGTTGAGGGCCGGGCGCCGCGCCCGCCGGCCGCGGTGACCCTCGGCTGGGAACTAGTGTCGGTCAGCCCGGACGAGGGGACGATCGAGGTCGCGTTCACGGCGGGCGAAGCGTTCCTGAACCCGGCCGGGGTCGTGCAGGGCGGTTTCCTGGCGGCCATGCTCGACGACACGATGGACCCGGCTCTTGTCTGCGGGCTTGAGCCGGGTGATTTTGCCCCGACGACGGACCTGCATGTGCAGTTCCTGCGGCCAGCCGGGCAGGACGCCTGGTCGGGCGCGGACGGGTGGTACGGCGCGGCCGGGACGTGGCCTTCCTGGCCGGGGAACTCGTTGACCAGGACGGCGCCGTGGTGGCGGTGGCCACCGCCACGGCGCAGATCCGCGCCCGCATGCTCGGGCACCCAGCCAGGGCGGGCGGATCATCATGATCCGTCCGGCGATCACCGTCCGCACCGGGGTCTCCGTGGTACGTAGCATGTCCTTCTGACGGCCAGCGGTGCGGGCTCCTTCGAGCTGGGCACGGACGGGCCGGGTGTGATCGTGGGCACCGACGGATCCACCACGGCGGCGCGGGCGGGCTGGTATGCCGCCGGGCTCGCCCGTCGGGCAGCGGGCCCGGGTGGTAGCGGTCTATGTGCAGCCGATGGCCACTCTCGCCAGCTCCTTGCCCGCGGCGGGGGCCGGGCTGGCGGCTGTGGAGCGCGAGTCGTTCGGGGAGATCGCCGAGGATATCCGCCGGCGCATCGATGAGACCTCGCGGGAGCTGGGCATCGCGGCGACCTTCATCACCGCCCAGGGTGACCCGTTCACCGAACTCGTGCGGGTAGCAGACGAGATACATGCCGATGCGGTGATCGTGGGCGCTTCCGCCAAGGCCGGTCACCGCTTGGTGGGGTCGCTGGCAGTGCGGCTGGTGCGGGCCTGCTGGTGGCCCGTCACGGTCGTGCCCTGACCTGCGGCAGTCACCGCCGGCCGGGCTGCCCACCAGGCGGCCTGGTGGCCCGGATGGTGGTGCAGAAGGCGCCGGCAACGACGGCGGCCAGGGCGGCCGCGATCGAGATGACCGCGACCGGGGACCACTGCAGGAGGCTCGCGCCGGCGGCCGCGCCGGCGAGCATGGCTGCGACGGAGCCGAGCCTGCGGTGCGGCTTGGCCCCCGGGCCGCCGGCCAGCCTGCTGTCCGCGGTCAGGCCGGTGAGGGTCAGCGTGAGCACGGTGATGGTCAGGTCGGGAGCCCCGAGATGGCGGACGGTGCTGTTCTGCACGCCGAGGGCCGAGGCGAGCACGGCGATGGTGGCGAACCGGCCGTCACCGGCGAAGGGCAGCACGCCCGCACCGGTGAGCGCGGCGGCCAGGCCCAGGATGAGCGCCTCCGCCGCAACGGCGGTCGCCAGCCATCGGCCTGGCCGGGCGGCGGCCAGGGAATGCGCCGCCCGGCCGCCGGCCAGCGCGCCGGCCATGAACCCGGCAATCGCGATGACCGCGGCGGCCGGGGAAAGGCCTGAGTGCGGGTTCGTGCTGAAGCCGAGGAACACCACGTTGCCGGTCATGTTCGCCACGAACACGTGGCCCAGCCGCAGGTAACTGACGGCGTCAACCAGCCCGGTGACCGCGGTCAGGGTCAGCAGCGCGGCGACGGTCTGGCGGGATGTGAGCGGAGAGGGGACAGCCACGGGTACTCGATCCTTCCCAATGGGCCGGGTCAGCTGACCGCGCCGAGCGCGGCGCTCACACTGGCGATGATCGCCCCGCCGATCGCGATGGACACGAACGAGCGCAGGAAGCCGGTGCTGAAGAAGCGCCACCGGATCCAGGCCAGGGTTACCAGCTCAAAGGCGATCGTGGCGAGCGCCACGATCAGCGCGGCGCGGTACTGCGGGATCAGGAACGGCAGGGTGTGCAGCACGCCGCCGAGGAACGTGCCCGCCCCGGTGATCGACCCGCGCAGGTACGGGCTGCCGCGCCCGGTCAGGTCCCCGGTGTCGGACAGCCCCTCGGAAAAGCCATGCTCACCCCGGCGCCGATCGCGGTGGCCAGCCCGGCGAAGAACGCGAGGTGCGGCTGGTGGGTGGCGAACGCGACGGCGAAGATCGGCGCCAGCGTGGACAGCGAGCCGTCGATCAGGCCGGTCATCGCCGGCTGCGCCCGCTGCAGCAGGAACGACCGCTCGTCCCGGTGCGCGGACGGGCGGGTCAGCGTGAGGATCGTCACAGCAAACTCCTTCTTGATATAAAACTGAACTTATCGTTTCGTATGTGGAGCACGAGCGGGTGGGCCAGCTGTTCTCGCTCCCCGACGACCTGGTCAGCTGCGGTGAGGTCGGCCCGACGGGAGACAGCGGCCTGGCCTGGGCCCGGCGGTCAGCGGAGTGCCTGGACAGTTATCGAAACTGATAGTACAGTTTCTAATATGACGGATACAACCCCGGGCGCGCTCCCCCAGCGGGCCGCTGGGACAACTGGAGGAATCATGCAGAAAACGCAGCCCGGGGCGAGGACCATGACCACCATCGGATTCATAGGCCTCGGATCCATGGGCGCCCCGCTCGCGGGCCGTCTGCTCCAGGAGAACCGGGTCTACGGGACCAACCGCACCAGGGCCAGCGCGCTCATCCGGCAGGGCCTCATCTGGCGGGACAGCCCGCGTGAGGTGGCCGCGAGCGCACAGGTGGCGTTCAGCGAGGGGGTGCTGCTGGCCGAGCGCGGCGCGGCGTCCGCGCTGGGCGAGCCAGCCGTGAACACGGCCGGTGCCGGGCCGAGGGCAGCGTGACCGGCGGCATGACCAGGCCGGCCCCGCAGCACGGGCAGCCGCCCGGCGGTAAGGACCGCACCGGGGCTCCGCCTGCGAGCCCAGAACCGGCCGCGCCTGCGCCACGGGGCAGGCCGCGCAGCGAAAAGGCACGCAAGGCCGTCCTGGACGCGGCCGCGGAACTCCTGCTGGCCCGCGGCCCCTCCGCGGTCAGCATGGACGCGGTCGCGGAGCGGGCCGGGGTCAGCAAGGCCACCATCTACCGCTGGTGGCCCACCAAGGAATCACTGGCTCTCGATGCGCTGTTCACCGAGTGGTCCGCCGTCAGTCCCTACTCCCGCGACACCGGCACCCTGCGCGGCGACCTGCTCGCGCTGCTGCGCCCCTGGGTCCGGCTGATCAGCAGCCGGCCGTACGGCCGGGTCCTTGCGGCGCTGCTCACCCAGGTGCAGACCGACCCGGTCTTCGCCGCCGAGTACCGCCACCGCGTGGTCGAGCCGCGCCGGGACCAGACCCGCGCGATCTTCCGCCGCGCCATCGAGCGCGGCGAGATCCCCGCGGACACCAAGGTCGAGGTCGCACTCGACCTGCTCTACGGCCCGCTCTATCACCGGCTGCTGCACGGCCACGCGCCACTGACCGACCGCTTCACCCAGGACGTCATCGATATGGCACTGAGCGGCATCCAGCCAGCTCTTTAAGGCAACACGGCCCGCCCGCTGCTGGCCACGGAACGATTCATACCTGAAGGTGATGACCCAATGTCCTCGCTGGCTCCGGTCCGCCAGGCCCCGGCCCGCCGCGTTTTCCGTGCCCTGCGCACGCTGCGCGGCGAAACCGGATTCCCCCAGGCGGATGTGGCAAACGACTTCCTGCGCGCCCGGCGGCGCCAGGTCGCAGACCAGCTGGCTCACTCCTTACGCGGCCAGCGGGCCAGCGCCAGCCTGGTGCCGCTGGATGAGGTGGTCGGCGCACTTGGCAGGCGCGGTGAGCGGCAGCTTGGCCTGCAGACCATCCGGCTGGACACGATCGTCGGCACGCTCGACGCACGCCGCGATTTCGACCACCGGTTCCGGCCCACCTCCAACCGGGTGCGATCCCGCTGGGAACGGCTCGCGCTGGCCCAGCGGCGCGGCGAGCCGATCCCGCCGATCCAGGTGTACCGGGTCGGCGGCCTGCACTTCGTCGAAGACGGGCACCACCGGGTGTCGATCGCGATGGCCACACGCCAGGAAGTGATCGACGCTTACGTGACCGAAGTACTCACCCACCGCGCCGGCCCGGAGCCCAGCAATCCGCCCCCCGGTCAAGCCAGGACCTCAGCGACCCGCCGCGGCACACTTCCTCGCATGGCTGCGGCGCTCCACAGTGACCTGCGGCCCGGTCACGCACCGCGATCGCGGGACGCGAGTTGCTCCCGCACGCCGTGATCCTGGCTGATTGCCCTGTTCTGGCATGCTGCAGTTGGCTTGTCCGGAGCAGGAGGAAAGACCGTGGACGACATTGTGGTCAGGGTGCTGGGCGAGCTTGTTCCTGGCGGGGTCCGGCGCGGGGAACTGCGGCGCGGAAACCGGGTGCTGCGCTGGGTTGAGGCGGGTTCGGGCAGCCCGGCCGTGGTGCTCGACGCGGGCCTTGGCGAGCCCGGATCGCTGGCGTGGGCGGGCGTGCTGCCGGCGGTGGCCGGGCACACCCGGGTGATCGCCTATGACCGGGCCGGTACAGGTGCCAGCGACCCCGTGTCGCCGCTGACGGTGGACGACGAGATCGGCGACCTGGCCGCGCTGATGGGCGAGGCAGCGGACGGGCACTGTGTGCTGGCGGGTCACAGCTGGGGCGGCCTGCTGGTGCAGCTGGCCACGTTCAGGCACCCGGACCTGGTGGCGGGCCTGGTGCTGGTCGACCCGGCGGATGAGGAGATCCTGGCTGGCGTCCCGTGGGCGATGCGGGCCGCGATGTCAGCGCCGGGGAATGTGGCCCTGCTCGCGTACCGGCTGGGCCTGCTGGGCCGTGTGATCCGGGGCGCCTTCGGGCCGTTCGCCCGGCGGCTGACCGCAGATCCGCACCTTCAGGCCCAGATCCTCGATGCGTACGCGTCTTGCTATACGAAGCGCACCCAGGTCCGGATGCTCCGGGACGAGAACCGGCTGAGCAGCACGGCGATTCCGCTCATCCGCCAGATCCGCTCGGCCTCGGCTCTGCCCAATGTTCCCGTGGTTGTCCTGAGCGCGACCAAGGGCCTGCCCAAGGGCATCCGCAGCCGGTGGACCAAACGTCAGGCCGGTCTCACCGCGACGGCCGCGGGGGGCGAGCACATCATCGTGGCCGGCACCGGGCACGCGATCCACCAGGAACGTCCCGAACAGGTCACAACCGCCGTCCTGCGAGTGGTTGACCACGTTCAGCAGCGGTAATCACAGGTCAGCCGCAGGGCTGAGCTGCTGGGCCAGGAACCGCGGCCCTATGACTCCGCCCCGAACGCCTTGATCTCCGCTTTCTCCGTCTCGGTCAGCTCCCGGGGCACATCACCCTTGGCGACCTTGGCCGCCCGGACCTGGCGCCGGATCCCGTCGACCACCTCCGGGTTGGCCAGCGTGGTCACGTCGCCCACGTCGGTGAAGTTGGACACCGCCGCGATCACCCGGCGCATGATCTTGCCGGACCGGGTCTTGGGCATGTCCGGCACGATCCACACGTTCTTCGGCCGGGCGATCTTCCCGATCTCGGTCTCGATCGCCCGGGTCACCTTGCCGGCCATCTCGTCGCTGGCCTGGTATCCGGGCTTGAGGGAGACGTACATCTCCACCGCCCGGCCCCGGATGTCGTCCACCACGGGAACGGCCGCCGCCTCAGCGACCTCGGGCACGGTCAGCGAGGCGGACTCCAGCTCCTTGGTGCCCAGCCGGTGGCCCGCCACGTTGATCACGTCGTCCACCCGGCCCAGGATCCGGTAGTAACCGTCCGGCGCGCGGACCGCGCCGTCGCCGGCGAAGTACGGCCAGTCGCGCCAGTCCTTGCTGTCCGGGTCCTTGTTGTACTTGGCGTAGTACACCTCGACGAACCGGTCGGGCTGGCCCCAGACGGTCTGCATGATCCCCGGCCACGGGTTGGTGATGCAGATGTTGCCGGCCTTACCGTCGGGGACCTCGTTGCCCTCCTCGTCCAGGATGACCGGGAAGATGCCGATCACCGCGGGGCCGCAGCTGCCCGGCTTCATCGGCTTGAGACCGGGCAGGGTGCTGCCCAGGAACCCGCCGGTCTCGGTCTGCCACCAGGTGTCGACGATGACCGCCTCGCCCTTGCCGACCTCGAGTGATACCAGCGCCACACCTCGGGCTCGATCGGCTCACCCACGGTGGTCATGTGCTTGAAGTGGTAGTCGTACTTGGCGGGCTCGTCCGGGCCCACCTTGCGGAGCATCCGGATCGCGGTCGGCGAGGTGTGGAAGATATTCACCCCGAGCTCCTGGGCGATCCGCCAGGGGCGGCCCGCGTCCGGGTAGTTCGGCGTGCCCTCGTAGATCACGCTGGTGGTGCCCAGCGCCAGCGGGCCGTACACGATGTAGGAGTGGCCGGTGATCCACCCGATGTCGGCCATGCACCAGTAGGTGTCGCCGGGGTGGATGTCCTGGTAGTACCTGGACGTCCCGGCGACGTAGGACAGGTAGCCGCCGGTGCTGTGCTGGGCTCCCTTGGGGCGGCCGGTGGTGCCCGAGGTGTACATCAGGAACAGCGGCGCCTCGGCGGGCATCGAGACCGGGTCCACCAGCTGGCCGCGGTACCGGCCGATCACCTCGTCCACAAAGAAGTCGCGGCCCGGCACCATGGGTGTCTCCGACGCGTACTGGCCCGGGTGGCGCCGCCACACCAGCACCTTGTCGACCTCCTGACCCTGGCGTTCCGCCTCGGCGACCGCCTCGTCGGCCTTGACCTTGTGGTCGGTGAGGCTGCCGCTGCGGTAGTACCCGTCCATGGTGATCAGGACGCGGCTGCCCGAGTCCGCGATCCTGGTCCCGCAGGCGTTGCCGCTGAACCCGCCGAACACCTGGGAGTGCACGACCCCCAGCCGCGCGCAGGCCAGCATGGTCACCGGAAGCTCGGGGACCATCGGCATGTGCAGGGTCACCCGGTCGCCCGCCTTGAGCCCGCAGAAGTCCTGCAGCAGCGCCGCGACCTCATTCACCCGGTGGTAGAGGTCCCGGTAGGTGATGGCTACCGGGTCGGTCGCCTCGGGCTCCGGCACCCAGATCAGCGCGGCCTTGTTGCCGCTGCCTGCGACATGCCGGTCCACGCAGTTGTAGCTGGCGTTGAGCCTGCCGCCGGTGAACCACTTCCAGAACGGCGGATTGCTGCTGTCCAGGACGGTGTCCCAGCGCGTGTCCCAGCTCAGCAGCTCCGCGTACTCGGTGAAGCAGTCAGGGAACCTGGCCTGGCTGAACCGGTCGAAAATAGCGGGGTCGTTCGCATTCGCCTGGCGCACGAAGGCGTCGGGAGGGTAGTAGTACTCCTCCTCGCGCCAGTGCACAGCAATCTGCGACTCCGAGACCTGCTCCGGCGACTCCGGGGCCTGCTCCGGACTGGTATCCCGTTCCGCGTGCTCTGCCATGGAAGACCTCAGGTTCTCCGCCGGGATGGGGTTCACGATTTTTTCGGATTACGGTTCCGGGGGCGCGAAACCCGGTTGCCGGGCCGGCCGGGTGCGGCCAGGGTCCGAGGTGGCCGCGACCTGGCAGGGCTGCATGTCCGTTCGCTGGCTACGGCGTCCGGCGCAGGCCCGCGCGCAGGCGCCTGGCCTGCGCGCGGGCCTGCACAGCCGTGCTGGGTCAGACGCGGCCAGCGGGCGCGGCGGCCGCGGCGGGAGCCGCTGCCGGGCGCCACAGCGGCTGGCCCACCGGGACGATCGCCCGCCCGGACATGCTGTTCGCGACCACGGCGGCCGAGGCGTACCAGGCCACCAGCGCGGTCAGGATGCCGATGTAGCCGCCTACCTTGACGATGCTGGCGTTGCCCGCGAAGTTCCCGATGAACAAGACGATCTCGGTCGCCTCCAGGGTGAGGAACACGGCGAACACGGCGGCGTTCACCATCGAGCTCCACAGCAGCATGTAGGTGTTGAAGATGGCGAAAGCCAGCAGGATCCAGGCGACGTCCTTGCCCGCCTTCGCTCCCGCGGCCGGGGCCACCAGCAAGGCCCAGAGCCCGAGCCCGATCCAGAAACCGCCGTAGGTGGTGAACGCGGTGGCGCCGAACACGTTGCGGTTCCGGAACTCCCACATACCAGCCAGCACCTGGCCAAGACCGCCGTAGGCGAACGCGTAACCAAGCCAGGCATCGCCGCTGGCGCTGTCCATCAGGTGCGCGTTGGCGGCCGACAGCAGGAAGGTGGTGAGGGCGAAAGCGGCCAGGCCCAGCGCGGCAGGATCGGCAGCGGGCGGCGTTTGAATGGTGCGGAACTCCTCGGCCATATTGGTCCTCCGTACGTGTCGTGGCCAGGGGCCCACGGCTAATGCCGTTGGAGTACTTAGGACGGTACGACGGCGGTGCCGCCCGAATAACGCGCGTGCGACGAACGCGCTATCCGGCGCGAGGAACGGTCGTCTCAGCGCGAGGAACGGCAATGCGGGGCGAGGAGTGGCCACCTGGCCGCTCCCCCGGCTCGTACCACGATCCGGGCATGCGCTGGTCAAGGAACTGCCACGAAACCGCGACGGCCCGGGCCTGCCCCCGCCGGACCTTCTCAAACACGTCTATAGCTGGATACACTTCGCCGGTGGTCGGTCTCGCGATCATTCTGCTTTCCGTCACCGCGGCGCTGGCAGGCGCGGTGCTGTTCTGGAAACGCGGAGCCCGGCGGGTGGGGACCCCGCCGCAGCGAGCGACCTACGAAACCCTGCACACCGCCGGCTCAGCGTGCAAAAGCCCTGCGCAATGGGCTGACGTCCAGTTCGGCGGTCAAGGCGGCCCCCGCCCTGCGGCAGCTGCTTGGCACCCCCGCTGTCGCGATCGCCGACCAGGCGGGCCTCATCGCCTACGAGGGCAGCGACCTTCACTCCGGCGCACTGCGCCGCTGCCTGCTCGAAGTAGTGCGGTCAGGCCGGTCACAGATCCTCTCCGCGGCCGACCTGAAGTGTGACCACGGAGCCGATTGCCCTGTTCAGGCCGGGGTCACCGCGCCCATCGCCGTCGACGGATCGGTCGTCGGAGCCCTGGCGGCATTGGCCCCATCGGCGGACGCAGTGCTGCTGCGGACCGCGGGCGAGGTGGCGAGATTCGTGTCTACCCACCTGGCCCTCGCGGAGCTCGATGCTTCACGTACCCGCACGGTGCAGGCGCAGCTCAATTTTCTCCGGGCGCAGATCAGCCCGCATTTCATCTACAACGCACTTACCGCCATCGAATCGTATGTACGGTCGGATCCGGAACGTGCCAGGGAACTGCTCGTCCGCTTCGCCGAATTCATCCGGTGGACGTTCCGTGAGCATAGTCAGTACGCCACTCTCGCCGAAGAGCTCCGCTTCGTGGATACCTATCTTGAGCTGGAGCGGGCTCGCTTTGGTGATCGGCTTGAGGTGAGCCTGCGGGTTGCACCAGAGGTGCTGCCGGTAAAGGTCCCCTCATTAGTACTCCAGCCTTTGGTTGAAAACGCCATCCGCCATGGCCTGGAGCATTTCGCCGGAACTGCCCAGCTGCGCATCACGGCCCAGGATGTCGGCCATGAGGCAATCGTGACCGTTGAGGACGCCGGTGTGGGCGTGGACCCGCGGCAACTCGCCGATGTGCTGGCTGGGCGGCGCGGCAGCGACTCGGTCGGATTGCGCAATGTGGACGAGCGGCTGCGCGCAACCTTTGGGGCCGGGCATGGCCTGACGATCGAGACCGAGGTCGGTGCGGGCACGAAGGTGACAATGCGCCTGCCCAAGTCCAGTGCGGCGCTGGCCGGGCAATGACGTGGGAACGTGCCGCGGATGGGGCCTCACCGCTACCGGGTGAGGTTCCCGGGCTTCGCCCCGGCGCCTGGGCGACCGCGCTCGTCGTCGATGACGAAGCCCCGGCGCTGGACGAGCTTTCGTACCTGCTGCGGGCGATGCCGGCGATTTCTGCCGTGCATGTGGCGCAAAGTTCCAGCGAAGCCCTGCGGAGCCTCCAGGCGCGCCGTTACGACGTCGTCTTCCTGGATGTCCGCATGCCTTCACTGAACGGCATCGAGCTCGCCAGCGTCCTGGGCCGGTTCGCTTCCCCGCCCGCCGTCGTCATCGTGACCGCCTACGAGGAATATGCTCTCCGCGCGTTCGATATCGGCGCGTGCGACTACCTGCTGAAACCGGTCTCCCGCACGCGCCTGAGCACAGCACTCAGCCGGGCCCTGGGCCGCAGCAGTGACCGGCCGGGCGAGCCCGGGGACGGCGACTCGGCCGCGATTCCCCTGGAAGCGGCGGGCCGGACCCGGTGGGTGACGCCCGGGCAGGTGCGCTGGGTGGAAGCCGAGGGCGACTACGTCCGGCTGCACACTGCAGAGGGCGATTCCCACCTGCTGCGCATGCCGATCTCGCACCTGGAGGAGCGGTGGGCAGCGCATGGCTTCATCCGCATCCACCGCAGCTACCTGGTGTCCGTGGGCAACATCGCCGAGCTGTCCGTGGCCGGAAATAACCACAGCGTCAAAGTATCCGGCCAGTGGCTCCCGGTGAGCCGGCGCCACGCACGCGATGTCCGGGACAGGCTGCTCCGCGCCGGACGGCGGCATTGATACCGCCCCCTGATCATGGCCCGCAGGCCAGGAAGACCGTTGAATGGCAGCATGACCAGGCACGGCTGCAGCATGACGTCATCGGGATAGGCGATGTCCAGAGCGACACGGTCTATGGCCGCCTGCTCGTCCGGTCACTGACCCGGGCACAGCTTGGCCTGTCCCTGATGTGCCTCGCGGCCGCGGTCGCGACAATCGGATCCTTCCCGGTGATCATGGCCTTGCTGCCCAGCGCCCGCAGGGTGAGAGTGGCCGGCCTCCCCCTGACGCTCGTCGTTCTGGGAGCTGGGATCTTTCCCGTGCTCCTGGCCGTGGGCTGGTTCTACAACCGTCAGGCCAGCCAGCTGGAGGCACGCTTCATCGACCTGGTCGACCCAGCCGGCCGGCGGCCCGATGATTAATGTCCCCGCGGTCGCGGCTATCGCGACGGTCACTCTGCTGACCGTCGCCGTAGGCGCCCGGGGTGTCCGTATCGCCCGGACGTCAGACGACTTTCTGGTGGCGGCAAGGGAAGTGCCACCTGGGCTGAACGCAGCCGCCATCTCCGGCGAATACCTGTCGGCCGCCTCATTTCTCGGGATTGCCGGCCTCATTGTCTCGCTCGGCCTGGGCGCGCTCTGGTACTCCGTCGGGTACACCGCCGGTTATCTGGTTCTCCTGCTGCTGGTGGCTGCCCCGCTCCGCCGTTTCGGCGCCTACACCATCCCGGACTTTGCCGAAGGCCGCCTCGCCTCACGGGGCCTGCGCCGGGCGACGACCGTCCTGGTCCTTGTCATCGGCTGGTTCTACCTGCTGCCCCAGATGAAGGGGGCAGGCATCACCCTGCAGCTGGTGCTCGGGACACCGTACTGGGTTGGGGTAGTGGCTCTTGGCGTCGTGGTGAGCGCCAACATCGCCATGGGCGGCATGAAAGGCGTCACGTTCGTCCAGTGCTTCCAGTACTGGCTGAAGCTGTGCGCGATCGGGATTCCGGCGCTGGTCCTGCTGGCAGCTGCCGGTCACGGCTCGACCAGGAATCTGTCGCCGGACAGCCAGCCCGTTTTTACCCACAGCACAACGGTGGATGTGCAAACGAGCACACAGTTCACGCTGGCCCGCGGCGCGACGGTGCGTGTCACGGGCAGGCTGGACGGCGCCCCGCTCACCCATCAGGCGGTGCAACTGGCGGCGGGACGCCACAGCGCCGGAGCGGGCACGGTCCTCGTCTTCGGTGCGGGATCACCCGCCCCGGCCAGCCTCAGCATGGCGCACGTCAGCGCCACCGCGTGGGACTCCCCGTTCCTCACCGCAGGCACCGAAGGATCCCACCCGCTGCTCGCCACCTACGGCGTGATCATCGCCACCCTCTTCGGGGCCATCGGCCTGCCGCACATCCTGGTCCGCTTCTACACCAACCCGGACGGCGAGGCGGCACGGCGCACAACCCTGATTGTTGTCCTGCTGCTGAGCACCTTCTACCTCTTCCCCGCTGCCCTCGGTGTCCTGACCAGGCTGCGGGCCCCGGAGCTCTACCTGTCCAAGGACCCGGACAGCGTCGTCCTCGCCCTGCCCTCCCTGCTCATGCCCGGCCGGCCGGGCGCTCTGCTCGGGGCCCTGGTCGCGGCCGGCGCCTTCGCCGCTTTCCTGTCCACTTCCTCCGGCCTGCTGGTCAGCGTCGCAGGTGCGCTGTCGCACGATGTCATGCGCGGAGGCGTGGGCACCTTCCGGCTGTGCGCCGTCATCGCCGGGGCCGTCGCCACGGTCATGGCTCTCCCCGTCAACCGCTTCTCACTCGGCTTGCTGGTCGGCTGGGCCTTCGCCATAGCGGCGTCCTCGTTCTGCCCGCTGATCGTGCTCGGAATATGGTGGCGGCGCCTGACCTGGATCGGCGCCATGGCCGGTGTCCTGGTCGGCGGCGGGGCGTGCTGCTGTGCCATCATCGCCACGATGCTCGGCGCTGCCACCCATGGCTGGGGCGCTGCTCTCCTGGGCCAGCCAGCGGTCTGGACCGTGCCGCTCGCGTTCAGCGTGATGATCGCGACATCGCTTCTCACCCAGCGCGCCATTCCCCCGCACGTCGAGCACATGATGCTCAGGATGCATCTGCCCGAGGGACTCATCCACCGCACATTCGGCACCGGGCGGCCGTACTCCCCGCACCTGACAGACATCCCCGGAGACTGACTGCAATCCAGCGCGATTCATAGCCATCGACCTCAGGCCGCTCGCGGGGGCCGCAGCCCTGTCTCCCGGCTGATAACTGCGGCTACTTCGTGACCGTGTAGCGCACGTGGGTGGCGTACGGCGAGCTGTAGACCCTGGCCACCTGGAGGTCCATGTCGCGGTCGAAGCCGTCGAACAGCCGCTTGCCCGCACCGAGGATCACCGGCGCCGTGGAGATGACCAGTTCGTCGACCTTCCCCGCCGCCAGCGCCTGCCGGATGACGCCGGCGCCGCCACCGACGCCGATGTCGCCGTCCCCGGCCGCCTCAGCCGCCTGGGCCAGTGCCGTCTCGAGGTCCGCGACGAACCGGAAGCCGGTCTCGGGCGCCGGCTGGTCCGCGGTGCGGTGAGTGAGCACGAACAGGGGCCCGGGGAACGGGTTGGTCCCGCCCCACGCGCCGGCCGCGTCGTACATGCCGCGGCCGACCACCCCGGACGCCATCGTCGAGACGAGCCCGTCGTAGAACTCCTTGTCCGGGCCGTGCATCGCGAAATCGTGGCCACCCTCGTAGGTCCACGGGCCGCCCATCACCCAGTAGTGCAGGCGCTCGCCACCCCGGCCCAGGCCGTACTCCGGGCCGTCGCCAGGACCGGTGATGTAGCCATCGACCGACGTGGTGATGGAAGCGATGACCTTGCTCATAGTTCCTCCTCCGCCGAGTGTCACCAGCACAGACCCGGCCGGGGCACCCAACTCATCGCACCAGCAGGCGCGGCGCATTTCCCGATGGGAAGCTCCAGCAGCCGGCGCCACGCATCAACGGGCGGGCGGCTCGCTGCTCTGCCCGTAGCGCTCACCGCGCCGCCCGCGGACGGCCAGGTCGACGGAGCGCAGCCGCTTCCTGCCTTCCAGGATCGTGCTGAACCCGGGCATGTACCTCATAGCCAGGTAGTCACCCAGGCTGTCCTCCAGCAGGGACCGGAAGCCCTGCGCGTCCTGGGCCTTGTTGATCTGGACCTTGGTCATCCGCAGGGTGAACGGGTGGTTCTCGGCCACCCGGCGGGCGAAGGCACAGGTCTCGCGTTCCAGGTCCTCCGGTGTGAAAACCCGGCTGACGAACCCGTCGGCCCGGCATTCCTCGGCGGTCATGAACCGGCTCTCGAAGCAGACCTCTTTGGCCTTGCGGAAACCCAGGTCCCACGGGATCGAGTTGTACTCAACGAACCCGCCCAGGAACTGCGCCCGGTCGGAAGCGAAAACCAGGTCCATCACCGCCGCGAGCATCCACCCGGCGTAGATGCAGTAACCGTCAACCATCGCGATCGTGGGCTTGGGGAAGTCCCGCCACTTCAGGAGCAGGTCCAGGTTGTACTTCTTGAACTCGTCGTACCGCTCCAGCGGGTCCTCGGCCTCCTGCCGGTCCGGGCTCGAGGTCATGCCCGGCCGAGAACACGCCCCCGGATCCCCGCACGATGACCACGCGGACCTCCGGCTCGGCTCGCGCCAGGTCGAATGCCTGGTCGATCTGCGCCAGCATCTCGTAGCCCTGGGCGTTCAGCACCTCGGGCCGGTTCAGCGTGACGATCCCGAGGGGGCCGTCCTGATGGAATGTCACCTGCCCGAAGTCCCGGGCCCTGGTCACCTGAATGTCGCTCATCTTCCCAGCCCTCCGACCTGTAACCGATCATCACAGCCGACCGGAAAATAAAGCGATCGGCTTCCGTTCACCGTGATTTCAGGACGTTGCGGCGGAGCTGGGGGAATACCTTGGCGACCTTGCCCAGGAGGTAGTCGCCGTAGGTGCCGGAGAACGCCTGCAGGTCCTGCCCGTCCCAGCGCCGGTGCCCGTCGTCCCCGGCCGCCGCGCGGTGGGGCAAAGGCGGTACTTCGGCACCGAAGCCCGGGTCCAGGAAGAAGGGGAACGACAGCCGGCCGTGGCCGCTGAGGTTGCGGACCCGGTGCGGTGTCGACCGGTACCAGCCGCCGGTGAGGCGGTCGAGCATGTCACCGATGTTGCAGACCAGCGTGCCCGGGATCGGCGGGGCATCGATCCAGCCCTCCGGCGCGGCAACCTGCAGCCCGCCGCTGTCGTCCTGGGCCAGCAGGGTGATCAGCCCGTAGTCGGTATGCTCGCCCACTCCCCAGTCCTGGGTCTGCGGCGGCGACGGCGGGTAGTGAAAGATCCGGAACAAGATGGTGGGATCGGCGGTGTAGCCGGCCGCGAAGTAGTCCGCCTCCAGGCCCAGGCTCAGCGCCACTCCGGTCAGCACAGCCTGTCCCGCCCGGGTCAGAATCTCCAGGTAGGACAGCACCAGCGGCCCGAGCCGGGGCACCTGCCGCGGGAAAAGGTTGCGGCCGTGCAGCGGGAGCCCGGCCAGCACCCGCGGGTCGTCATCGGCCAGTTCGGTGCCGAAGTACAGACCCTCCTTGAGGTCCGGCCGTCCGGAGGTCAGCTCGGCACCCACCGGGAAATACCCCCGCCAGGCCGGGCCGCCGCGTTCCATCGCGATCTCCAGCTTGTCCGCCAGCGGAAGCGCGAAGAACTCAGCGCTCGCGTCGGCCAGCTGATCCAGCAGCCCGGCGGGCACGCCGTGGCCCGTTATGTAGAAGAAGCCCCGGTCCCGGCAGGCAGCCTGGATCTGGGCAGTCGCGCTGGCCCGCGCCGCAGCCGGCGCCGGGCCAGCCAGCGGGCTCACATCGATGACGGGCAGCGCCCTGGGATCATCCGGGCCTGGCATGAGCACATCCTCCCCGATGCCGGCGGTCTGCGGTGAACGGCAGCTGCTATCCAGAGCCGGCGGAAGCCCGGCGTAGGCGCCCACCAGGCAGCAGAAGGCGTGCCCGTCCGGATCAACCCGGAAGCCATTCCGGTCCGCCAGCGGCGGCCAGACCTCGCCGGCGAGCATCTGGGTGATCAGCTGCTCCGCATTGGAAGTGACGTTCCAGCGTTTCTATACCTTTCCCGGCCGGCTGCCGAACCTGAAGCCGCGCACCCGGATCGCCGGAGCAGACGAACAGCCATTCCATACGTTCGGCACCGGGAGGCTGATCAGCCGCGAGCCGATCCCGTCGGTGCGGGCCAGTGCGCCGAGCACGCTCTCGGTGAACCGGCCGGTCCTCAGCCCGGCGGTGAGCTTGCCGTCCTCGATGAGGAAGCAGCCATCCCGGCTGGTGCCGACGACCGTTCCGGCCTCGGCGTCGACCAGGCGGTTGTACCACAGCCGCTGGATGTAGAGGCCGCGCTCGACGCCGGCGATCAGGTCGGCTTCGCTGGCCGCGCCGGGCATCATGATCAGGTTCGCCGCCTCGGGGCCGGCGAGGATTCCCGTGGCGATGTGAGCATGCCCGGTGGAGTGCCCGCCGGTGGCCATCGCGGAGGCGAGGTCGCTGACCGCACCGCCGACATGGCCGGCTGCGATCAGCTCCACCCGCTGCTTGGGCGTCCCCTCGCAATCGAACGGGAACGGCAGGCCCGCGCCGGCGGTGGCGTCGTCGGCCACGGTGATGCCGGCCGGGGCCAGGACCGCGCCCGGCCGGGTGGCCGCCAGGCCGATCCCGGCCGCGACAGCCGGCCCGGTAAACCCGAAGTCCGGCAGGAAGCCGATCAGCTCGGCGGTCGCCAGACCGCCAAAGACCACGTCGTGCACGCCGTCCGGCACCGGGACCGGGTTCCCGGTCGCCGCCGCCTGGCTGACCGCCGTTTCCGCTCGCTCCTCGACGCTGAGCGCGCTGACGTCACGGCCGAGGTCGGCCGTGTAGGACGAGGCCTCGCCGGCCCGCGCGGTCAGCGAGAACCCGGCCTCGGTCGCGGCCGCATAGCAGCGCTGACCGGCGCTGGTCACCACGGCCAGTTCCGTGATCGCGGCGGTCAGCACGCCTGCCGCGCTCACGCCGGCCGAGCGGGCGGCATCCATGATCCGGCCGGCCAGAGCCGACCGGGCCCCGGCATCCCAGGCCAGCGTGCTGTCGTGCCAGAGCCCGGCTGCGCTTGAGATGCCCCCGGGCCCGGCCACGCCGTGCGGCCTGCCGCCGCCGCCCGCACCATCCCGCCGACGGGCCATGTCCGACGCGGCGGCGACCGCGTCCCGTGCCCCGGCCAGGCTGCTCACCGCGACCCTGGCGCTGCCGGTGCCGGCCACGGCGCGCGCCATGACCTGGCACTCGATGATGGTCTGCGGCTGGTGCACGCGCTCGCCGGCGAACCGCGTGTGCTCTCCGGTGCGGGCCGCGACGAAGACTTCCGCGTGATCAGCGTCGGCCGCGGCCAGGGCATTCTCCAGGGCGGTGAGCGCCTGATCCTGGCCAGCCCACGCCTGCAGCGCCGTCCCTGGCATCAGGCCACCCCGATCCGCACGCCGCGGAACAGCGCCGGCGCGGCGCCGTGGGAAAGGAATCCCCACTCTTTGGGCTCGCCCTTACCGCACGGCATGCCGAAGGTGCGGAAGTCAGCCGGCCCGGCCACTGCCTCAAGCGATCCCCAGAACTGCGGCGTGATCCCGCCGTAGGAGAAATTCCGCAGCAGCCGCGTGCGCTTGCCCTTCCGCACTTCCCAGGCGGCCTCGGTGCCGAACTGGAAGTTAAGCCGCTGGCTGTCGATTGACCAGCTCCGGTTGTCATCCAGGTAGTAACCGCTGCCCATACGGTCGAGCAGGTCATCGGTACTGCCCGTTCCCGGTTCGAGAAACACGTTCGTCGCGAAGCACAAGGGCAGGAAGCCCCAGCCGTCAGAGCGCGCGGACGCCGTCGACTCAGCACCGATGCGCGCCGCGCTGTCGCGGCTGGACAGGAAGTTGGTGATCACGCCCTCGGTGACCAGCATGGTGCGCCGGGTGCGGGTGCCCTCATCGTCGAACATGAAGCTGCCCCGCGTGCCCGGCACCGTCGCGTCGGCCACCACGTTGACCGCCGCCGAGCCGTACTGCAGGCGGCCCACCGCGTCCGGCCCGATGAACGACCGGCCGGCGAAGTTGGCCTCATCGCCGAGAATCCGGTCGAGCTCGAGCGCGTGCCCGGTGGACTCGTGGATCTGCAGCGCGAGCTGGGCGGGGCCGATGACGATGTCCGCCGTCCCGGAATCGGCCACGGGCGCAGTCAGCAGCTGGACGGCTTCCGCACCCACCCGCGCCGCCTGCTCGGCCAGCTGTAGTCCCTCGACGTACTCCCAGCCGGCGGCCGCGGTGTTGCCAAAGAACGAGTTCGGGTAACTGCGCCGCTGCGTGGCCGAGCCGCCAGCAGCGATCGCCAGCACCATGCCGCCGGATTCAACGAAGTGCTGCTCCTGCCGGGACCCCTCGGTGCTGGCGAAGTACCGGTGGCTGCGCTTGGCGTTCACTCCAGCCTGCGCCTGTACGACGCCGGCGGTCGCGGCCGCCGCGGCCAGGGCGTCGGCGACGACGCGCTCGCGCACGGCGTCGCCGACGGCGAACGGGTCCACGGCGGCGGTCGTCTGGTACAGACCGCACTCCGCGGCCCGCGGCAGGCAGCGTCACCCGCTCCCGCGAGCCCACCGCCGCCGCGCGCGCGTTCCTGAGCGCATCCCGGGCGGCCGCGACCGCGTCCGCCGCGTCGCGCAGCGGCCGGGACGCGAAACCCCATACGCCGTCGACCAGAACCCGGACGCCGAGGCCGAGGCTGCCCTCGATTCGCTCGTCGGGCACGCCGCCCGAGACCGCGTACAGGCGCAGCTCCTGAGTCTCCGACAGCCGGACGTCGGCGTAGCTGGCGCCCCCTGCGGCGGCCGCGCCGACCGCATCGTCCAGCAGCGGGCCGGCCGTGGCCAGCCCGCCGGCCAGATCGCCCCAGCGGTGCGCGGGGCCGAGGTCCGCCTGCGCGGCATCCGGCAGCTGCTCAGACACCCTCGACCTCCTCGAACGCGCGTTGGCTAGCCTGAGGCACACGATCGATTGCGGTCGATTGTCGACAACCGACCGCGATTCATTAAGACCCGCCTGCGCGACAGTGTCAAGAGCTGATGCGATATCGCGCCAGAGACCTCGGGACGTAGAGCTTCGTCTCAAGCAGGAGGGGAGGAGCGGGGCATGCCGGTTGTGGCCGGCGTCCCGACTCGACCGGGTGATCCCTGGCTACGCCAGCCCCGCAAATTCCGTATTCCTAAATCCCGCTGATCGCCCGCGGCGGCGGCCGGCCTGGCCCGTCTGTGATCAGCCCGGTAAGAAAGCCCGTCAGCGGCATCAGCCCCATGGCACATATGCTCTGCGCAAGGAGCCGCCTGGATGATCGGCGCAGTAGCTTTGCAGGTCCTGGATGTGCTCCTGGTTGAAGATGACCTCTTCATTGACGCGATCCGCAAGGTCGACAACTTCTATTACGCTGACGGCTCAGCAGGCAAACTGAGGACACGGGGCCGCAGAGGTGGAGGAGGCACCGGTTGGCAACAGTCATCCCCACCGAGCTGAAGGACAGGCTGCGGGACATCCAGTCGATCACCAATGCTGCCCTTTCCCGTCTCGATGATGATGAATTGCTGGCCGAGCTGCTCGAGCGCACCAGGACCATCTTGCAGGCTGACACGGCCGCGGCGCTGCTGCTGGACTACTCGTCCGGGCAGCTGCTCGCTACTGCCGCGGCCGGGCTGGAGGAGGAAATAAGCCAGGGCGTGCGGATCCCGGTGGGCCGCGGGTTCGCCGGGCGAATCGCCGCCGAGCACCGGCCGGTGATCCTCGATCACGTCGATCACTCCACGGTGCTGAACCCGATTCTGCTGGCCAAGGGGATCCGCGCGCTGATGGGCGTGCCGATGATCACGGGCGGCAAGGTCATTGGCGTACTGCATGTCGGCTCGCTGACGGAACGTGCGTTCACCAGCGAAAACGTCGTGTTGCTGGAACTGGCCGCGGATAAGGTCGCCGCGGTGATTGCCTCGCTGATGGCGCAGGAGAACCGGGTCGCGGCGGAGGCTCTGCAGCGCAGCCTGCTTCCCGCCGCGCTCCCGCCTGCCGGTGAGGCCGAGATGGCCGTCCGCTACGTCCCCGGCCACGGGCGGGTGGGCGGAGACTGGTACGACGTGTTCACCCTGCCCTCCGGGCAGCTGGGCATGGTCATCGGCGACGTCACCGGCTCCGGTCTTCCGGCGGCGGTGATCATGGGACGGATCCGCAGCGCGCTGCGCGCCTACGCCCTGGAAACCACCGACCCGGCCGAGGTCCTGGCCCGGCTGGACGCCAAGATGCAGCACTTCGAACCCGGCGCCCTGGCCACCGTGGCCTACGCGGTGTTCGACCAGGACCTGGACCGGGTCCGCATCTGCTCGGCCGGGCACTGGCCACCGGTCATCGTCACCCCGGGGCAGCCCGCGAAACTGGCCGGCATCCCGTCCGGCCTGCTGATCGGGGCGGTCCCCGGAGCGCAGCGGCGCGTGACCACCATCGGAATCAGCCCGGGCACCGTGCTGTGCTTCTTTACCGACGGCCTGATCGAGCGCCGCGGCGAGTTGATCGACGACGCCCTGACCCGGCTGTGCCAGGCGGTAACCGCGGAGCCGCCCGAGTCCGTCTGCGCCACGGTGATGGGTGCCATGGTGGGCCGCGAGCCAGCCGCCGACGACATCGCCCTGCTGGTCTTCCGCCGCCAGCCGTCCGCCGGCCAGCAGCCATGACCGCCGAGGGCGTCCAGTTTCGCTGGATGGGTCAGCAGGCAGTGGTCACGCTGCCGGCCGAGATCGATGCCGTCAACGCCGGCACGGTCCGCCAGGCCCTTCTCGCCGGGGCCAGACACGACGCGGCAGTACTGATCATCGACATGAGCAGGACGACGTTCTGCGATTCGGCCGGGGTACAGGTCATCATCGACACCTACAACCAGGCCGCAGCGGCCCGCACCAGGCTCCGGCTGGTCGCTACGGCAGTGGTGCGCATACTCACGCTGGTCGGAGTGGATCAGCTGATGCCCATCTACCCGACCCTGGAAGCGGCGCTGGCCGACGGACCCGGCTAGTCCCCTGAACTGGCAGTCCTCGCCGACCCGGCGGCGGCGATGGCCTTCTCGACGTCATCGTAAAGAGACATCCGGCTGGCCAGGCCGGTAATCCACAGGGCCCTGATGTAGCGCTGCTGTGCGCCGGCCAGCATCAGCTTGCCGCCCCGGGCTTCGAGCTTCTTCCAGTGCGAGACAATGACCGCCACCGAACTGGTATCCAGGAAACGGACGTCGGTCAGATCCAGGATGACCCAGTTCTGCTGGCGACGGGCGTCCGTCAGCAGTTCGTCCAGCTCACCGCGCGTAGTCACGTCGAGGTAGCCCTGGGCCTTCACAATGGCGACGCCGTCACGGGACTCCGACGACAGCCGGAATTCTTCCACCCTGGACTCCAGCTCGCCGACCGGGAAAGAGACTCAGCGCCACCCTAGCGGTGGAACACGCCCGTCGTCAGGGCCGCCGGCGGCTGGGGCCGCTGACAGCTGGGCTCAGGGCTGAGCCAGCCGCATGTGCAGCCGGATCGTCGTATTACCTTGCCGGGTTCTGGTCTGGACCAGATCACACACCTGGTTGACCAGCCACAGGCCCTTGCCCCCTACCCCGTCCGCGGGCTGGAGCCGGCGCCCGGCCAGCGGGTCCATGATCTGGCCGGTGTCCTGCACCTGGCAGATGAGAGCCTTCGTGCTGCGCCAGACATGCAGTGTCCCGCCGGCTCCGGTGTGACGCAGCGTATTGGCGGCCAGTTCGCTGATCGCCAGTACCAGGTCAGCCGTCCGCGACGCCGAGAGCCCGGCCTGCTCAGCAGCGCTGGCGACGAAGCTGCGGACCGGGCGCAGGTCGCTGTCGTAGTGCAATTCCCCAGACCGCGGGGGCGGAGACGCCAGCAAGCGGTCACAGTGCGCGGGGAGCGCGGCGGGATCCCGGTAGCTGGCACTGGCCTCCTCCTGCCCGCCGCTCATGAGGTCCGGGTGGGTAGCTGCGACGTCAGCGATGACCGACCGGGGCAGCGCCGTGATGTCGTAAGGGCACAGAATCATCGCCGGAATCTGGCGGAACGCCAGATTGACCAGCGCTTCATGCCGCGCCGCTTCCTGCCGTTCCGCGACCGACCGCCCGGGCCAGACCGGCTCGCTGACGCAGGTGACTTCCCTGCCCTGGTACTGGGCCGCGAAGGCGAGAACCGCCGGGATGATCCGGGCCGGGTTACGGCCCAGCGTGGTCATATCCATCCAGGTCACACGCGACGATTCGGCCCCCAGATCCGCGCGCAGAAGGTCAGCGTGGCGGTCCGGAACGGCGACGAGCAGCGACTCATCGCGGGCCAGGCTGTCGCGGACACAGCCACGCAGCGCCAGTGCGTAGCCGGGCCGGCCACGGTAGAGCACGGCCAGATGGCGGAAAGTGCGGCTGACAGCAGCCGGACTGGCCATCTCACCCTCCATCCGGAACCTGGACAGGGCCCGGGCGCACTGCCTGACTGCGAGTGGCGGCGGGCGCGCCGCCGTGTCCCATGTGCCCCTCGATGGTCAGGCTATGCGCCAGCGGCCCCGTCAGGCCATCGTGACACTTCCTGTGCGGCAGGGTACGGTTCAGGCCCGCCACCTCGCCCCTTCCAGTCGGCCAACTGGGCCTGGCTGCGGTGCAACAGTGGCTTCGCTGGCCAGGGCGTCCCGAGGAGATGAGCAGTCATGACCGAGCCCGGCGATACCCGTGTGGCGGTCTACATCGACTTCGACAACATCGTGATCTCACGGTATGACCAGGTTCATGGCCGCGGCCAGTTCCAGCGTGACAAGGTGCGCGGGTTCAGCAGGGACGGCAGGCTGGCCGATCCCGACACCGCCGACAAGATCCGGCGCGCCACGGTGGACGTCGGTGCGGTGATCGACTTCGCCTCGTCGTTCGGCACCTTGGTGCTGACCCGCGCCTATGCGGACTGGTCGGCCCCGGTGAACGCGGACTACCGGGGCCAGCTCGTCAGCCGCGCGGTGGACCTGGTGCAGCTCTTTCCCGCCGCCGCCTACGCCAAGAACGGTGCCGACATCCGGCTGGCCGTCGATGCGGTGGAGGACATGTTCCGCCTTCCGGACCTGACCCACGTGGTGATCGTGGCCGGGGATTCCGATTACATCGCCCTGGCTCAGCGGTGCCGGCGGCTGGGCCGTTACGTCGTGGGGGTCGGGGTCGCCGGATCGACCAGCAGGTCGCTGGCGGCGGCGTGCGACGAACTGGTCACCTACGATGCGCTTCCCGGCATCACCCCGGCCGGCGTCGCTGCGGCCGGCGCCTCCCCGCCGCCCGCACCGGCGGACGGCGAACCAGCGGAACCGCAGGAGCCCGGTGACGCGCGGTCCGCACGGGGCACGCGGCGCACCAGGCAGCCAGCGGCCGCGGTGAGCGACGAGCCTGATCCCGAGCCCGAAGACCCCCAGGAGCAGGCGACCAGGCTCCTTGAACGGGCGCTGCGGCTGGGCCAGGAAAAGGATGACGCGGACTGGCTGCACAGTTCGGCGGTGAAGAGCCAGATGAGGCGCATGGACCCGTCCTTCAGCGAAAGGGCCCTGGGCTACCGCTCCTTCTCCGACTTCGTGAAGTCACGGGAGGCCGTTGCCGAACTCGATGAAACAGACCCCGGGCGGCTCATCCGGCTCAACCCCGCCATGACCGCGCAGTAGCCAGCTCCCGCAGCAGCATGCCCGTCATCCTGCGCCGGACGAACCGCCCGGCGCGGGCGAGCATCCCGCCGGGCGAGTCAGCAGTCAGGCTGACCGCCGGGCCAGGACGCAGACGTGCGTCAGGCCTTCCTGGGTCAGCAGGTCAGCGCTGGTATCAGGGCGCACGCCGCCACCGGCATACCGGTGGCCCCGGCTCGGCCTCACCGGCCGCGAGCGCGAGATCCTGCTGCTGGTCGCCGCCGGGCACACCAATCGGGAAATCGCCCAGGCCCTGTTCATCAGCCCGAAGACCGCCGGCGTGCACGTCTCCAACATCCTGGCCAAGCTCGGCGTCACCGGCCGGGTGGAGGCCGCCGCCGTCGCCCACAGGTCCGGTCTCACCACCGGGTCACCAGGGTCGTGACCAGCCGGCCCGGGCGATTGAGTAAGGCATCCGCCCAGCCGGTAAGCACGTCCCCGTTCCGCGGTAAACCCCCCGAGGATGCAGGCTAGGCAACGGGGCGCGGTATCTGAACCACCGTTACCGCGGACAATACGGCGACCGGCCGATGCGGCGACCAGCCCTTTAGCCCGGCATTGGAGTTATCCGCACAGGGCAACGCACGAAAGGGAACATCGCCATGAAGTCCTGGTATTAATCACCGGCACGGGTCATAGCCGGGTGGCCCCAGGGATCCCTGGGGCCACCCGGCTAGCCATGCTCGAGCAGATCAGCCGCCTGCTGCACGAGGCATCCGCGCCAGCTAGGAACCCGACCCGGTTCGACCGCGAATTTCCCCTCAGGTTGCTTCCGGGCGGACACGCAGGCGCCTGACGAGTTCCAAAGGCGTCCGCGCGGGTAGACGGGACCTGGGGGTGGGGATTGCCGCCATCCTTCCCGCTCGCCTAAGGAGCCGTCGTGACCATTCCCGGCCCCGATGAGATCATCGGCAAGATCGACGCTATGGTGGACCGCGCCCCCGAGCCGGAAAACGCGGTCCTGGCCGACGATGCCCGCGTCGTGCGCTGGACAGGGCCGTTCTTCGCCCTGTTCTCGCTGATCCTGCTGCCGTGGACGATCTACCTGGCCGGCTCGCTGCCCGCCAGGCAGGTGTCCACCAACTATGACGCCGCCTGGGCCGGCTTCGACGTGCTGCTGATGCTGACGCTGGCCAGCACGGGCTACTTCGCGCTCCGCCGGTCCCGCTACCTAGCCATGGCGGCCAGCGCGGCGGCTGCGCTGCTGGTGGTGGACGCCTGGTTCGACGTCCTGACGACGCCCGCCGGCCAGCGGATCGAGTCCATCGGCCTGGCCGCGTTCGTGGAACTGCCGCTGGCGGCGGTATGCATCTGGCTGAGCTGGCACACCCAGCACCTGGAGGAACGGCGGATCGTGCTGCTGCTGCGCCGCTCCCGGGGCGGTGGAGCCGGGGAGCGCCGCCGCGGGCGGGCCTGACACCATCCAGCTTCGTCGGGTTCACCACGACCGCAGCCCGGCTCATCGGCGTCTCCGTCCTCCCGTGATGCGGTGGCTAGACCTCCCAGGTGCCCCAGGCCAGCGCCGGCGGCGGCAGCTCCGGCGGCGTCAGGAACGCCGGCGGAGCGATCAGGTCAAGCGCGCCGAGCGGCGCGGTCGCCGCCGCGTCCCGCTGGGTCAGCGCGGGCAGGTTCCATTTCTCCTCGAGGAGCTTCAGCACCGATGTGTGGTCGAAAACGTCGGACAGGACGCACCCCGGCCGCGCGTAGGGAGACACGATCACGGCGGGCACCCGGAATCCGTAGACGTCGTAGGCATCCGGGCCCGCGACGAGCTGCTCGGCCTGCCGGACATAGCCGGGGAACAGCACCTTCAGCAGGCTGCGCAGCAGGGACGGATGCGCGACCCGGCTGCGGCCGGGGATGTCGTCCGGCGGCACCGCCGCGGGCGGGGCGACGTGGTCGTAGTAGCCGCCGTGCTCGTCGTAGGTCCAGATGAGCAGCGTGTCTGCCCAGCCCCGTCCGCGCATGACCTGGCTGATCACCTCGGCGGCGAAGCTTTCCCCCTTGCGGACGTCTTGCGGGTTTTCCTCCGAGAAACTGCGGAAGTCCGGGTCGACGATGCAGAACGACGGAAGATTGCCGGAGTCGGCATCGGCGAAGAACTGCTCCAAGCTGCGGACGTGGGCCATGTAGCCGGCCATCCCGAGCGGGTAAATGGCCGACGTGAACTGGAGATCCCGCTTGAACACCTCGCTGGTCTTGCGCAGCGGGCGGCCCAGGGCGGCCAGATGGTGCCGGGTGCGGCGGCGCCGGTACCGCAGGTAACGGCGCAAATCGGAATGGTCGGTGCTGGCCGGCCGGTAGTTGACCCAGGAGATCCCGTGCCGGGTCAGCATGTCCATGATCGTGCCGGCCCGCGGCCGGTCCAGCAGGTTGAAGGGCAGGTCATCCATCAGGCCATTGGCCGTCCCGGCCAGCAGGAACCGGCGGTTCGGGAACGTCGGCCCGAGGCACGAGCTGAACCAGTGGTCGGCCAGCGGAAAGGTACGGGCCAGCCCGTGGTAGAAGGGCAGATCCTGCTCGGTCCAGTAGGCCATGGCCGCGGCCCTGTTGCCCTCAGGTGCGTTCTGCTCGGTCGAGGTCACGAAGCCGGTCATCTTCCCGTCAGCCCACTGCGTGTGGCTGGCGCTCCAGCTCTGGCAGGGCACGCCGTCTTCCTGCACGGTGGAGTCCGCGTGATACGCCCTGATTGTGGCACCCGCAGAATCGGGATTCCCGGCATCCGGTGTGCCGTCGTCACCGAGCGGGAATCCCTCCCCCCGGCCGAGCGTGCCGAGGTAGTTGTCGAAGGAATGGTTCTCCATCATCAGGACGACGATGTGCTTGATCTGCGGCAGCATGTCGGTGCCGGCCGGGCGGGACGGATCGGGCCGGTCGCCCGGCCGGTGATGGCGTGACCGCCGCTTCTGTCCGCGCAGCTTCTGGCGCTCGATCCGCTCCCAGGTTCTCGCGGTAATCATGTCAGCCCCTTCTCCGCTGCTCGCCCGCGCTTGCTGACCGCTCGCCCGCCTCCGTGAACTGACCGCCCGCGGGCCCAGGGCCGGCGGTCGGCCCAGTGTTGTCTCGGCCTCGCCCTAACGACTGGCGGGCTCGGCTTCACGGCTGTGGCCGTGGCCCTTCCGGCGGGGCAGACCCAGGGGCAGGCGCCCGCCGCGGCGCAGGCCGTCCTTAGCCGGCTGGATAAGCCTCGTGGTGGCGGTCAGCCACAGCGCGGCAAACACCAGGCTGGCGAGGATATCGGTGGGGTGGTGCTCGCCCCGGTACATGCGGGCCAGGGCGATCATGACCGGCATGACAACCGCGGGGATCAGGAACAGATAGCGCCACCAGCCATGGGCGTGGCCGATGACCAGGATGGCGAGGCCGACATACAGGCACGTGGTCGCGGCCGTGTGCCCAGACGGAAACGCGGAGGTGGGCAGGTTCGAATCGAGGTGGGAGACGTCTGGCCGCGGCCGCTTGACGATGGCCGCGACCGTCAGGAAGGCGCTCAGTTCGCCGAACATGACCACAGCGACGAAGAGCACCGGTCGCCAGCGCCGGGTGATGGCGAGGAACACGACGCAGGTAGCGACGCTGACGATGAGGATGTCCTGTGTCGCACCGAGGCTGCTGGCGATCTGGCTCCAGTGGTTCAGCGCCGGCGTGCGGTGCGCGGCGAACCAATGCGGGATCGCATGGTCATCGAGAAGATTGCCATTCCCGTTGCGGGTGATCATGATCAGCTTGCCGATGCCGGCGAGGACCCCGGCGATCAGCACCCACATCGCCACGACCCCAGCAGCGATGCGGCCGTTCTTCCGGGCCCGGTCATGATCCATGGTGGTCTCCGGTTGTGCTGGTTGAGGTCTGTGCGGGCCTCGGGTTCAGGGCCGCCGGTCACCGGATCGGTCACGGGGGCTCCCGTGGCCTGGCGAAATGGCTCTTAGGCGAAGGCGGCAGAGCCCAGCCGGGTGATGCCGGACGCCCAGGCAGCCACCAGGAGGAGAAACGCGAAGAGGAACACCGCCACGGAGACGACGGCTAGCGCAGCGAGGGGGACGCCGGCTTGCGGCTGTGGCGGACATGGCCGCCCTGGTGCCCGTGGCGCACGTTTTTACACATGCTCGTCGGCCCGCGCTGGCCCGCCACCCACGGCCCGTTCGAGGAAGCCGTTCTCAAACTGCTCGCCGGGATCCAGGCCGCCAGGGACCGGCCGCTGACTGATCCGCATCCGCCTCAGCCGACGAACCTTCTCCGCCGCACGTTGGACTACCTGCGGGGCTGCCTGCTGCCCCCTCCGCCTGGCAGCGCTTCCGCATCCCCGGGCGCCTAGGCACCAGCCCCCGGCCCCCGGCGGCCGCGGACCGTCCGCGGTTTGCCGACGGGGGCCAGGGGTAGCCGCGGTTCTGTCGTCACGCCGGGGATCAGCCTTCGGAACCGGTAACCAGCGCTCGGAAGGAGCCGCAGGATGCGAGCCGGACCCAGCCGGACGTCGGGCCTTGACCGGATGATCGCCAACGTCGAGACCGGCCACTTTGAGCGGGCGCTGTCCGCGCTGACCGCGGCCGGGGCGCTGGTCACCGCGGCAGAGATTTTCTTCGAGCACGACAGCGCCAGCTTCGGCAACAAGATGATGTGGCTGCCGGTCGTGCTCGGCCCGGTCGGCGCGGCCGCGGGAGTCGCCGGCTTCTTCAGCCGCCGGATGGCCAAGACCGCGCTCCCCCTCGCCTCGGCCGCCATCGTGGTCAACGGCGTGCAGGGCTTCTGTCTGCACGCCCGGGGTATCGCGCAGAAGCCAGGCGGCTGGTCGAACGCCCGCTACAACCTGGAAATGGGCCCGCCGCTGCTGGCCCCGCTCCTGGTCACCATGGTCGGCGGGATGGGCCTGCTGGCTGCGGTGCTGCGGCGGGAGCAGTGAGCCGCGGCCAGCCGCCACCCAGACATCCGCGGCCCGGCTAGCCAGGACCCAGGCAGCCAGGACCCGGGCAGCCGCTTCCCCGGCTTCAGCGCCGAGGCCCAGTCCCGGCACTGGGACCCTGTCACCGCCGGGGTCGTGCTGTCCCGCCTGGGCCGCCCGCCGGACCTGCGGTTCTTCACCCCGTCCCAGGAGGCGATCGCCACCGCTCTGTGCGACCGCCTGCTGGACCAGGACAGCGGCCCCGGCGCCGAGCTGCCATCCCGGTCGTCGCGATGATCGACGCCCGGCTGGCGGGCCAGCAGACCGACGGCTGGCGCTACGCCGACCTGCCCGAGGACGGGCAGGCCTGGCGCGACACCCTCCGCTATCTGGACGACGACGCCCGCGCCAAGACCGGCGACGGCTTCGCCCGAGTGCCCCGCCGCCGACCAGCGCGCCATCATCCAGGCCGTCCAGGATCTCGGCGGCGGGCAGTGGCACGGCCTGCACGCCAGCCGGGTCTGGAGCCTGTGGACCCGGTACGCGTGCACCGCGTTCTACGCGCACCCGCGGGCCTGGGACGAGATCGGCTTCCCCGGCCCCGCCTACCCGCGCGGCTACAAGAACACCGGCATCGACCGCCGCGAGCCGTTCGAGGTCCCCGACACCCGCCCGGGTGACGACCCGGTGAAATCCACCTAATGACAGCCGTAAGAGCGCGCAACGCCTCGGCCTGGCTGCTCCCCAACGACGGCACCCGCACCAACCACCGCCTGCGCGCCGGGATGCGCCGCTTCGCCGACTCCGACGAGCTCGACCTGGTCATCGTTGGCTGCGGCGCGGGCGGCGCGACGCTCGCGCAGCGGCTGGCGCGCCGCGGCTGGCGCATCGCCGCCCTGGACGCCGGCCCGTTCTGGGACCCGGACAAGGACTGGGTTAGCGACGAGGCCGGCTCGCACCACCTGTACTGGACCGAGCCGCGCGTCATCACCGGCGACGACCCGGTGCCGCTCGGCTCGAACAACTCCGGCCGCGGCGTCGGCGGGTCGATGGTCCACTACGCCGGCTATACCCCGCGGCTGCACCCCAGCGACTTCGAGACCTTCACCCGCGACGGCGTCGGCGCCGACTGGCCCCTCAGCTACGACGACCTGAAGCCCTACTACCACGACATCGAAGCCGAGCTCCCCGTCTCCGGCGAGCGCTGGCCGTGGGGCGACCCGCACTCCTACCCGCACCGCCCGCACCCCGTCGGCGGCAACGGCGAGATCTTCCTGCGCGGCGCCCGCGCGCTCGGCATCATCGCCAAGACCGGTCCCGTCGCCATCACCAACGGCCGCTTCGGCAACCGGCCGCACTGCATCTACCGCGGCTTCTGCCTCCAGGGCTGCAAGGTCAACGCCAAGGCCTCGCCGCTGATCACCCACGTCCCCGACGCGCTCGCCCACGGCGCCGAGATCCGCGCCGACTCAATGGTCACCGCGTCGGAATCGACCAGCGCACGGGCAGGGCCACCGGCGTCCACTACCTCCGCGGCGGCGTGCCCAGGTTCCAGCGCGCGGCCGCGGTCGCCGTGGCCGGCTACGCCATCGAGACCCCGCGGCTGCTGCTGAACTCCGCATCACCCCGGTTCCCCGACGGCCTGTGCAACGACTTCGACCAGGTCGGCCGCTACGTCATGGTCCAGGGCGCGCCGCAGACCGCAGGAAGGTTCACCGCCGAGGTAAGGATGTACAAGGCCCCGCCCCCCGAGGTGAGCAGCGAGCAGTTCTACGAGACCGACCCGGCCAAGCCCTACCGGCGCGGGTTCGCCATCCAGAACGTGTCACCGCTGCCGATCACCTGGGCCGAGCACGTCGCCGCCCAGGGCCACTGGGGCGCCGCGCTGCGCCGCTACATGGAGGACTACGTGCACTGGGCCTGCCTGGGCGCGCTGTGCGAGTTCCTCCCCCAGCCCGGCAACCGGGTCACCCTCGACGACGAGCACGACCGGTACGGCCTGCCGGTCGCCCGGTTCAGCTACTCCCTGTGCGACAACGACCGGCTGCTCACGCACGCCGCGCAGGACGTCATGGAGCAGATCCTGCGCGCGGCCGGCGCCACCGAGGTCATCACCATCCAGCGCTACGCCCACCTGGTCGGCGGCGCCCGGATGGCCGCGGACGAATCCTCCGGCGTGGTGGACCGGGACTGCCGCAGTTTCGCCGTGCCCAACCTGTACATCACCGACGGCAGCGTGCTGCCGACCCAGGGCAGTGCCAACCCGGCGCTGACCATCATGGCCCTCGCCGCCCGCGCCGCCGACCAGATGGCCACCGCCCGGTGACGAATACCTCGAGGAGAGGAGCGAACCGGTATGGCTAAGCCAACCGTCGCGGACTACCTGCTGACCCGGCTGCGGGAGTGGGGAACCGAGTACGTCTTCGCCTACCCAGGCGACGGGATCAACGGCATCCTGGCCGCCTGGGGCCGGGCGGACGACCAGCCCCGCTTCATCCAGGCCCGGCACGAGGAGATGGCCGCGTTCGAGGCCACCGGCTACGCCAAGTTCAGCGGCCGCCCCGGCATCTGCATGGCCACCTCCGGCCCGGGCGCCATCCACCTGCTGAACGGCCTGTACGACGCCAAGCTCGACCACGTGCCCGTCGTGGCCATCGTCGGCCAGACGAGCCGCTCCGCCATGGGCGGCTCCTACCAGCAGGAAGTCGACCTGCTCAGCCTGTACAAGGACGTCGCCAGCGACTATGTGCAGCAGGTCACCGTCCCCGAGCAGCTGCCCAACGTGCTGGACCGCGCCATCCGCACAGCACTGGCCCGGCGCTCCCCCACCGCCGTCATCATCCCCTCCGACGTGCAGGAACTGCCCTACGAGGCACCCGGACACGAGTTCAAGATGGTCCCGTCCAGCCTCGGCATCGACTGGCCGTCAGCGATCCCGGGCCAGCCCGCCCTGCAGCGCGCCGCCGACGTACTGAACGCCGGCCGCAAGGTCGCCATCCTGGCCGGCCAGGGCGCCCGCGGCGCCCGCGCCGAGCTCGAGCAGGTCGCCGGTCTCCTGGGCGCCGGCGTGGCCAAGCCGCTCCTCGGCAAGGACGTGCTGAGCGACGACCTGCCGTACGTCACCGGGTCCATCGGGCTGCTCGGCACCCGGCCGAGCTACGAGATGATGCGGCACTGCGACACGCTGCTGACCGTCGGCTCCAGCTTCCCCTACACCCAGTTCCTGCCGGACTTCGGCCAGGCCCGCGGGGTGCAGATCGACATCGACGGGTCGCTGATCGGCATGCGGTATCCGTACGAGGTCAACCTGGTCGGCGACGCCGCCGCCACGCTGCGCGCGCTGATCCCGCTGCTCCAGGCCAAGCAGGACCAGAGCTGGCGGGAGGGCATCGAGGCAGGCGTGGCCCGCTGGTGGCAGGTCATGGAGGCCGAGGCCATGGTCGAGGCCGACCCCGTCAACCCGATGCTGCTGTTCCATGAACTGTCCCGGCGGCTGCCCGGCGACGCGATCGTCGCCGCCGATTCAGGGTCCGCGGCCAACTGGTACGCGCGCCAGCTCAGGTTCCGCGGCGACGTCCGCGGGTCGCTGTCCGGCACCCTGGCCACCATGGGCCCCGGCGTTCCCTACGGGATCGGCGCCAAGTTCGCCGCGCCAGGCCGGCCCGCGATCGTGTTCGCCGGCGACGGCGCGATGCAGATGAACGGCCTGGCCGAGCTGATCACGATCGCCCGCTACTGGCGGGACTGGGACGACCCGCGCCTGATCATCGCGATCCTGCACAACAACGACCTCAACCAGGTCACCTGGGAGATGCGCGCGATGGAGGGCGCACCGAAGTTCACCGAGTCGCAGACCCTGCCCGAGGTCGACTACGCAGCGTTCGCCGCCAGCCTGGGCCTGGCCGCGGTCCACGTCGACAAGCCCGACCAGGTCGGCCCGGCCTGGGACAGCGCCCTGGCCGCCGACCGCCCGTCCGTGCTCGACGTGCGGACCGATCCCAGCGTCCCGCCGATCCCGCCGCACGCCACGTTCGAGCAGGCCAGGGACGCCGCCAAGGCGCTGCTGAAGGGCGACGAGGACCGCACAAGCGTGCTGGTCGAGGGCATCAAGACCAAGGTCCAGGAGTTCCTCCCGCACCGGGACAGGTCATAGCCGGCCCAGGCCCCACGGCCCGCCGGGCGGGGGTGTTCCTCGCCTGGTGGGTTCCGCTGATGTCGTTCTGGATGATCCTCGACGGCTCCGCCGCGCCGGATGAGGTGCTGACCGGAGCGGGAGCGGCCGCGGTCGCGGCGCTGTTCGCGCAGTGGGTCTGCCGCCGGGCCGGGGCCAGCTTCACGTTCCGGATCAGGCCCCGCGGGCTGGCGGCGGCCCGGCTGCCGTGGGCCGTGCTGCGCGACACCGGCGTGATCATGGCGGCGCTGTGGCGGCGGGTGGCTAGCGGCGAGGAGCCAGCCAGCAGACTCCGTGAGCTTCCTGTTCCCCGCAACGGGGAGACCGGCGCGGAGCACGCCGCACAGCGGGTGCTGCTGGTGGCGGGCCGGTCGGTGGCGCCGAACATGCTGGCGGTCGGCCTCCGGGACGACCGGGACGTCCTGCTGGTGCACGAACTGGTCCCGGCCTCGAGGAAGGCGCCGGAGTGACTGCCTTCGTGGTCGCGGCTATCGCGATGCTGGCGGCGCTGATCCCGCTCGGCGTGGTGCTGTGCCGGACCCGGGTAATGTCAGCGGTGGTGGCCTACGAGGCCATCAGCTCGGTCGCGGTGCTGGTGCTCATGCTGCTGGCCGAAGGGTTCGGCCGCCCCGGCGAATTCGAGCTCGCCGCGGTGTTGGCCGCGCTGCTACTGGGCAGCGGGCTGGTGTTCGCCCGGTTCCTGGAACGGTGGCGCTAGTGGCCAGGGCCGTCGCCGTGGACGTGCTGCTCGGCCTGGCCGTGCTGGTCGTGCTGGCCAGCTCGGCCGGGGTGCTGCTGATGCGGGACGCCTACCAGAAGCTGCACTATGTGACGCCGGTCTCGATGGTCGCACCGGTGCTCGCCGGGCTGGCCGTACTGGTGCAGTCCGGCTGGACGGCGGCTAGCGGGCAGGCCTGGCTGGTCGTGGCAATCATGCTGATCACTAGCCCACTCCTGGCGCACGCCACGGTCCGGGCCATCTGGATCAGGGAGAACGGCGGCGCGGGCCAGGGCACTGCGGGTCAGGGCACCGCGGGCCCGGCCAGAGACGGGGACCGGCAGTGAGCGGCCTGCTCGCGGTGAGCACGCCGTACACCGTGCCCGCCGGACTCATGGACGTGCTCCAGGCCGTGCTGCTCGTCCTCGTCGCCGCCGGGGCGACCGCCGTGGTGCTGACCAGGTCGCCGCTCCGCCAGGTGATCGTCCTCAGCGCCTACGGGCTGATCCTGGCCCTGTTGTTCCTGGCCTTCCAGGCGCCCGACGTTACCCTCTCCGAGCTGACCGTGGGCTCGGTGCTGCTGCCCGCACTCCTGCTGCTGACGCTGGGCCGGATCCGGAGGCGGGAGAAGTGACCGGGCGCCTGCGCCTGTGGATCTTCGTAGCCGGGGCGGCCGGGCTGGCCGCGTTCGTGCTGTGGGGGCTGGCCGGGCTGCCCGCCTTCGGCCACTACCCCGGCCCGTACGGGGACATCATCAACCGGATCACGGTGGCCCAGACCAACGCCACCGGCGTCGTGTCCGCGGTGAACTTCGAGTACCGCGGATTCGACACCCTCGGCGAGGAGTTCATCCTGTTCACCGCAGCCGCCGGGATCGCGACCGTGCTGCGCCGCCTGCGCGGCGAGCACGTCATCAGGACCCGCCGCGCGGCGCTGGACCGGGTCGCTCCGCCCGCCAGCGACGCGGTGCGCGTGGCCGCGCTGACCGCCACCGGCCCGGTCATCGTCCTCGGCTGGTTCCTGGCCACGCACGCGCAGACCAGCCCGTCCGGCGGGTTCCAGGGCGGCGTGCTGCTCACCACCGCGTTCGTGCTGATCTTCCTGGCCGGGCAGGTGCTGCTGTTCCGCCGGGCTAGCCCGGCCGACCTGACCGACGTGGCCGGGGCGATCGGCGCGGGCGGCTTCGCCGCGGTTGGCGTGGCCGCGGTAATCATGGGCCTTCCCTACCTCAGCAACTTCCTGCCGCTGGGCGGCATGCCGGGCGCGGTGACGTCGTCAGGAACGATCGCGCTGATCAGCTTCCTGGTCGGCCTTGAGGTCGCGGCGGCGTTCCTGCTCATCGTGACCGAGCTGACGGACCAGGCGCTGCTTGTCAGGGAAGACGGCCGGTGATGGGCTTCCTCCCGTTCCTGGTCGTGGCCTGGGTGCTGGTCGTGGGCCTGTACGGCATCGTCACCAGTCGCCACCTGGTGCACCAGATCGTCTGCCTGATCGTGGTCCAGTCCTCCACCTACGTGCTGCTGCTGGCCGTCGGCTACCGGACCGGGGCAGTCGCGCCGTATTTCTCCGACGTGCCGGTGCACACGCCCGCGGTCGACCCGGTCGTGCAGGCTCTCTCGCTGACCGACGTGGTGGTCGAGGCGGCGGTGACGGCACTGCTGCTGGCCTTCGCGGTGCAGGCGCACAAGCGGTTCGGCACCCTGGACCCGCACGAGCTGGTTCAGATCAAGGGCTGACCGGGCCCGCCATGGACCAGCTGCTGCCGGTGCCGACGGTGCTGCCGCTGCTCGCGGCGGCGGTGCTGGCGGGGCTCGGCCCCGTGCTGCGCTCCCGGCGGCGCGTGCTGGACGCCGCGGCGATCGCGGTCGCCGCCGTGGTCACGGCCGTGCTGGTAGTGATCATGGCGCGCACCGCGGGCGGGGACCAGGTGTACTGGTTCGCCGGGTTCCGGCCGGCCCACGGCGCGGCGATCGGGATCGACTTCGCGGCCGGGCCGCTGCCGGCCGGTCTTGCCGCCCTGGCCGCGCTGCTGGTCACCGCCGCGATGATCTTCTCCTGGCGGTATTTCGACGAGACCGGCACCTATTACCACGTGCTCATGCTCACCTTCCTGGCGGGCATGACCGGGTTCTGCCTGACCGGTGACATTTTCGACATGTTCGTCTGGTTCGAGCTGATGAGCGTGTCGGCGTACGCGCTGACCGCCTACCGGCCCGAGGAGCGCGGCCCGGTCCAGGGTGCGCTGAACTTCGCGATCAGCAACAGCGTCGGCGCGTACCTGTCGCTGTCCGGCATCGCGATCGTCTACGGGCGCACCGGGGCGCTGAACATGGCCCAGATCGGCCGGGCGCTGGCCGGGCACCGGCCCGACAGCCTGGTCGTCGTGGCCTTCGTGCTGATCATCGCCGGGCTGCTGGTCAAGGGCGCGATCGTGCCGTTCCACTTCTGGCTGGCCGACGCGCACGCGGTCGCGCCCACCCCGGCCTGCGTGCTGTTCTCCGGGGTGATGGTCGAGCTCGGGCTGTACGGGGTGGCCCGGGTGTACTGGTCGATGTTCGGTGCCGCGCTCGGCCACCCGGTCGCGCTGAACCGCACCTTCCTGGCCTTCGGCCTGCTGACCGCGGTGACCGGGGCGCTGTTCTGCTTCCGGGAACGGCACCTGAAACGGCTGCTCGCGTTCTCCACGATCAGCCACGCGGGGATCTTCCTGTCCGGCATCGCGCTGCTCACGCCCCTGGGCCTGGCGGGCACCGCCGTGTACGTAGCGGGTCATGCCCTGATCAAGGCCGCGCTGTTCCTGTGCGTGGGGATCGTGCTGCACCGGCTGGGGTCGGTGAACGAGACCTGGCTGCACGGCCGGGGCCGCGCGCTGCGGTGGACCGGCGTGATCTTCACGGTGGCCGCCTTCGGCCTGGCCGACCTGCCGCCGTTCGCCACCTACCTGGGCAAGGGCTGGATCGAGGAGAGCGCCGCGGCGCACGGCCTCACGCTGGTCACCGTGGTGCTGCTGGCCTGCACGGCCGTCGTCGGCGGAGCGGTCCTGCGGGTGGCCGGCGGGGTGTTCTTCGGCCTGGGCGACCCCCCGGGTGAGGACCCGGAGACCAGGAAGGAAGCGTCCGAGGAGACCGGCGAGACCGCCGGGGGCCGGGGCCGGACCCCGCTGACGATGCTCGCCCCGCCGCTCATCCTGACCGCGGCGGCGGCCGTACTCGGGCTGCTCCCGCAGCTGGGAACCTCCGTCCAGGGCGCGGCGGTGCGGCTGCAGGACCAGGCAGGGTACGCGGCCACCGTCCTGTCCGGAGCGCGAGTAGCGCACCCCGTCGCCCCGGAGCCGCCGGAGGAAACCGAGGTCAGCGCCGCCGACCTGGCCACCGGCGCGGGGTCTGCGGCCGGTGCAGTGCTGCTCGCCGGTGTAGCCCTGTACCGCCGGCGGCTTCCGTTGCTGCGGCGGCGGCGCGGCCCGTGGCCGGGTTCGCCGGCCCTGGCCCGGGCCTCGCGGGTGGTGCAGAGCGGCGTGGTGAACGACTACGTGGCCTGGGCGGTGCTGGGACTGGCCGTGCTCGGCGGCGCGCTCGCGCTGGCGGTCCGCTGACCGTGACCGGTCATGGCCCGATCAGCGCGCCGCGCTCACCGGCGGCGGGCGGCGGCCAGGCTGCCCGCCGCGGCGGCCGCGCTGGCCAGGGCCGCGGCGGTGGTCAGCCGGGCGTGCTGGGACAGCCATTGCTGGGCGCTGCGCGGGTGCGACCGGTCGCCGAAGACGCCGTGCGGGCCGTAGTCGCGGCCGCCGGCCCCGTCGGCGGGCTCCCACAGGTTGCCGGGCCGGCCCGGCGCGACGGCCTGGCTGGTCTGCTGGGAGCCGTACCCGGTCCGGGCCAGGTACCGGTCCAGCAGCGGGGACGCGAACTTCTCGGCCAGCAAGGTGGCGGTCGTGCTCATGCCCACCCAGTACTGCTTGCGGCCGGGGTGGCCGGCGGCGAACAGCACGGCGCGGGCGGCCACCTCGGGCTGGTAGATCGGCGGCACCGGCTGGGGGTGGCGCGGCAGCCGGGACCGGACCCAGGAGAACTGCGGGGTGTTGACCGCGGGCATCTGCACCACGGTGACGCGGACCCCGGAGCCCTCGTGCATCAGCTCGCAGCGCAGCGACGAGGTGAACCCGTTGACCGCGTGCTTGGCGCCGCAGTAGGCCGACTGCAGCGGGATGCTGCGCTGCCCCAGCGCCGACCCGACCTGCACGATCGTGCCGTGGTCGCGGGGCCGCATCCGCTCCAGCGCGGCCATCGTGCCGTGCACGAAGCCCAGGTAGCTGACCTCGGTGACGCGCCGGAACTCGCCGGCGGTGATCTCGCTGAACGGCGCGAACACCGAGGTGAACGCGTCGTTCACCCACACGTCGATGGGCCCGAAGTGCTCCTCGGCCTGCCGGGCGGCCGCGGCGACCTGCGCATAGTCGGCCACGTCCGCGGCGATGACCAGCGGCTTGCCGCCCGCCTTCGCCACGTCGGCGGCCGCCCCGTCCAGGCCGGCCTGGCCCCGGGCGATCAGCACCACCCGCGCGCCCCGCTCGCCGAACAGCCGGGCGGTAGCCCGCCCGATCCCCCCACTGGCCCCGGTGATCACCACGGTCTGCTCCCGCATCTGCGGCCGCCTCTCTGCTGAGTCGCCTGTCTGGTCTCTTTGCGTCAGGCTGGCGGCTACCCGGGCCCGGGCCGGTCAACCAGGGGCCCGGTCAACCGAGGCTCACGCGACCCGGAACTTCTCCGCCTCCTGGCCGCGCAACTGGAGGCCGAGGCCGGGCCGGGCCACGTCCGGGACCAGGTCGCCGTGATCCGGGCGGAGCGTGCCGTCGAAAAGCAGGCTCTCGATCCGCTGGTGGTCGTGGAAGTACTCGACGTGCCGCAGGTTACGGATCGCCGCGCCCACGTGGGCGTGCAGGGCAGGGGCGCAGTGGGCGGACACGTCCAGGTTGTGGGCCGCAGCCAGGGCGGCGGCGCGGAGGAACTCGGTGATGCCGCCGCAGCGGGTGACGTCCAGCTGGAGGCAGTCGACGGCGCCCGCGCTGATGAGGTGGGCCGAGTCGGCCAGCGACCAGCTGTACTCCCCCGCGGCGACGTCGGGCGTCACCTGGCGGCGTACGGCGGCCAGCCCGGCGAGGTCCTGCGACGACACCGGTTCCTCGAACCAGCTCACGCCGTACTCCGCGAGACGCTGGCCGACCCTGACCGCCTGGCCGGCCTGGTAACCGCCGTTGGCGTCGACGTAGAGGGCGACTGCCGGGCCGATGACCTTCCGGGCCAGCGCCACGCGGTGCAGGTCACGCTCCTCATGCCGGCCCCACGACTCGCCGATCTTGATCTTCACCCGGGGGATCTGGTCGTGTTCTGTCCAGCCCGCCAGCTGTCTGGCGGTCTGGTCGTCGTCATAGCTGGTGAACCCGCCACTGCCGTAAACCGGCACCCGGTCGCGGGCCCGGCCGAGCAGATCGGTGAGCGCCACGCCGAGCAGCCGGGCCTTGATGTCCCACAGGGCGATATCCACGGCCGACAAGGCGGTGGCCCCGATGCCGGGCCGGCCGATGTTGCGCAGCGCCCGGCTCATGTCCTCGGCGATGGCCTGGATGCTCAGCGCGTCCCGGCCGGTCACGACCGGGCTCAGGGTCCCGTCGATGACCGTCTTAGCCGCGTCGGAGGCGTAGCTCCAGCCCAGGCCGGTCTCGCCGCCGCCGTGCACGGTCACCAGGACCAGCGTGGTCTCGTCCCAGGACAGCGTCCCGTCCGCCTCCGGCGCGTCCGTCGGCACGGTGTAGACCGCCGTCTCGACGCCCGCGATGACCGGTGCGCTGTCTGTTCCCCTGAGCATTCGTCCCTCGTCTCCGGCGGCAGTCCGGCCGCACATGCCGTTGCAGCTTCCCTGGAGACGGAGGCCAAACAGATGCACCTAGCTGGCCGTTTGCCCCCGCTGACGGCGGGTAGGCGATCAGCTCACCCTGACCAACCCGACGGAAGCCCGATGACCGGCCTGCGTGGCCCGTACGGCGTGGCCGGCAGCTCAGGCCATCCGGTCGAGTATCTCGCGCACCAGGTCCATGGAGGTGTGCGGATGCAGGAACGCGAGCCTGGCGGCCATCTGGCCCTCCCACATCGACGGGGGAGCGAACGCGACCTGGTCGCGCAGCAACTGGCCGGCCCAGGCGGTGTACTGATCAGGAGCCCAGCCCTGGCGGCGGAACAGGACGACGCCCAGCTCAGGCTCCCGGATCAGCGTGAGGTAGTCACGCGCAGAGATCTCAGCGGCCGTCTCTTCGGCTAGCCGGATCGCTGCCTCGATAGCTTCGGAGTAGGCAGCGACACCGTGGACCGACAAGGAGAACCACAGCGGCAGTCCCCGGGCTCGCCTGGTCAGATGGTAGGCATAGTCGGCCGGGTTCCACTCCGCGGGTTTGTCATGGATGACGTCGAGGTAGGAGGCATCCTGCTTGTGCACCGACCGCGCTACATCTGGCTCGCGGTAGATCAGGGCGGCACAGTCGAACGGGGCAAACAGCCACTTATGCGGATCGACAACCAGCGAGTCGGCGTGCTCAATCCCGTCGTACCTGTGCCGGACACTTGGCGCGAACAGCCCGGCCCCGCCGTAGGCCCCGTCCACGTGGAACCATGCGCCGAGCTCACGGGCCACCGCCGCGGCACCGGCCAGATCGTCGATGATGCCAGCGTTGGTCGTGCCCGACGTGGCGACCACCGCAGCCACCGATGACGGATCACCGTCTTCCTCGATGGCCGCCCGCAGCGCGGCACCCGTGACCCGATGATCGTCAGCATGGACGGTCAGCGCGTCCATCTCCAGGATCTTCAGCGTGCTGATGATCGATGAGTGAGCGTCCGTTCCGACGGCAACCCGCCAGCGGCGGCCAGCGGCGGAAGTACCCGCCTTGCGCTTGGCCACCTCGCGGGCGACGGCCAGCGCCGATAGGTTACCGGCGGAGCCGCCGGAGACGAAGCACCCACCAGCGGACCCAGGCATCCCGGCACGGTCGGCGATCAGCCGCAGCACCTTGTTCTCAGCATGGATGACCCCAGCGGCCTCCAGCCAGGAGGTGCCCTGGATCGACGCGCACGAGATCAGCATGTCAAACAGCAGCGATGCCTTCGTCGGCGCGGCGGGAATGAAGCCCAGGAAACGAGGGCTGTCCGCCGAGATCACCGCGGGCGCCATCACCGAGGCATAGACACCCAGAACCTGATCGGAGTTATGCGCCTCCTCGCCCGGCAGCCCCGCCATCGCGGCGTCAAGTTCCGCCGGATCCTGCGAGCCCTGGTCGAGCGGAACAGGGTCCAGCCGCAGCCGGTTCTCCGCATAGGCCAGAACAGACCGGATCATCTGCTCGGTTACCGCGTCCACGCTGTGCATGGGCGAAACGTAGAGCGCGAGCCAGCGAGCACGCAAGGACCAGCACGCGAACGCCCGGCGCAACCAGCAACCTGCCGGGCGTCAGCGACCGCCCTAGCCTGCGCCACGGCCAAACCACTCAGGCGCAGCGCCGCAATTGCGGTGTCATACCAGGAGTCACTGCAAACGCTTGTCGCGATCTGAGACAGGGGCGGCTCGATACTGTGCCAGGATCGAGGCACGTAGCGGTGGGCTGGAAGCCGGGACGGGGAATTCGGATGCCACGCACCTTCCAATAAATTGGATGCCGCGGTAACTCTATTCCGTTATTGAAGTAAATTCATCACCGTCGCTGAGCAAGACCCTAGGAAGTCATTGGGATCTGGATGGCAGTTGGATACCGGTCGATTTTCTCGCTGCGTCCCGGCCAGGACGCGGTGCAGCTCGCGGCAGAGCACCTCCGTTCGTGGCTGGCGCTCAAGGGATATGACTTCGCGTCAATCGCCCCTGGAGTTCACGAAGTAGCCGAGCACGCGCAGCTCGTCGTGACCGAGCTTTATCCGCACGCCGGGTCGCGGTCGCTGCGATACCGGCTCACGGAGCCATCAGCCATGGGTGGATGGATGACGACCGTGACGGTCCACGGTGACGGGGCGGAGGATAACTGGGTCTGGGTCGATGTCAGCGTGCCGCCGTCAGCGCCAAGGCCGACGGTGGCACATGAAAGCCCTGTCAAGGAGGTCGAAGCCGAGGGCGCCTGGTGGATCGGGGTCCCGCACATGGTCAGGGAGGTGCTGTCGGCGGCCGACGCATGCGACGGTCAGATGACTCTGGCCACCCAGCCGACTCTCGTCACCGCGGGTGACGTCGACGGCCTGATCTCGGTGATCTGCGATCCCGAGCGCCGCGGTACAGCCCTCGTTGCCGCCCCTATGCCGGACGTTCCCGCGCCCCGGCTGATCGGCCATGTCGAGCGGCTGACCCGCGAGTGCGTCGGGCTGGCCGGGATCTACGTGCTGGACCGTGAGGCGGCCGGAAAGCTTGAGGAATCATTCGCACCCTCGCACTCGGTGCCGCCGGGAGCGATTCGCACGTTCCTGCCGGAGGCCGATCCAGCCAGCGCCGTCGATGCCCGGCGGCACCGCGTGCTGCTCGCCCGGACGATCGCTGAGAAGGCTCCCGGCAAGCTCGCGCATTTGCTCGGGCGAGCGCACCGGTACCGCGCGCTGAGTCTTCCGCTGCCTTCGCATGTCACCCAAGTCGATCGCCTGCTGTGCAGGGAAGAGCCGGCCGCCATCCTGCGGGCCATCCCGGAAACAGCCGCCAGATGATGGGCCGGGCGGTCCGGTTCCCGCGGGGCAGGTAGCGACGACGGCGGTCCGCGAGGTCGCGTTTACCGGCGAGCTGCTCACCAGCCTGGTGGGTGAGTTCCAGTCTCGCGCCGCCAGCGCCGACACAGCCGACGGCCCTGACGACATGAGCGCCCAGTACCGGGAACTGCTGGCTGAAGGCCGGGGAGTGCTACGCGGTCACCGGGAGATATCGCGGCGCTTCGCAGCCCTCCAGGACATGCTCGAGGAGGCAGAAGATGATCGCGATCATGTCCGTGCCCGGCTGGAGGATGAGCAGCTGGACCACGCCCAGACGCAGGCGGAGCTGCTGAACGCGAAGCTGGAGCTCGACCGGCTTCGCGGCGTTCTCGCCCGATCTGGCCGCGTTGATAAGACCCGGGCCGCGATGGCAGTAGCGCAGTCGCCCGGATCATTCGCCGAGCTACTTGAGCGGCTCGATGATCACGTGCTTTCCCGCGTCGTATTCACGGGAGACCCGAAGTACGCGCTCGAACTGGACGACTTTGACCCGCTTGGCACCTGGGCTGCCAGAACCTGGGACATGCTGCGAGTCCTCGACGGGTACGCGGCCGCGCGGCATCGCGGTGACTTCAGCAAAGGCGTACACGCCTACCTGGTACATACTCCGCCCGGGCAGCCCGGCTATGCGCCGGGCGCGCATTCCACGCAGGAATCCGACTCCACCGAACGCTCGCCCAGGCTCCGGAAGCTTCGGGTCCTCCCCGTCCCGCGGGACGTACGGCCGGACGGCGCCATTTTCATGGGCGCGCATTTCAGGATAGCCCGGAAGGGCGTGGTCTCCCCGCGGATGTACTACTACGACGACGCCGGTCATACGGAGAGGATCTACGTGGGCTACATAGGCAAGCACCTCCCGAACGCGCATACGAATTAGAAATCCGCGGCACACGGTCAGGCTTGCGCAGCTGAGACGATGCGTTCAGCCACGGCCGGCTGCGCTCGTCCGTCGCTGCTCCGGGATCGGCCGGTCATGACCGCACAGTGCACTCAGTAGTTCAGTCGGCTGACTTAAGCCGGGCCGCCCGGCCCGGCATACGGTCGTATCTGTCGTTCAGTGCGGGGCGAGCGGAGGAGGCATCCCGATGGACCTGGGCCTGGCCGGGAAGATGGCGGTCGTGACCGGCGGAAGCAAGGGGATCGGCCTGGCCGTCGTGCGCGGCCTGGCGGCCAGCGGAGCCCACGTGGTCACCGGGGCACGCACGTCCTCGGCTGAGCTCAGGGACCTGACCGGGGACGGATCGGTGCAGGCCATCGAGGTCGACCTCGCGGACCCGGCTGGCCCGGGCCGGCTGGCTGCCGTGGCTGGTGACCGGGTCGACATCCTGGTCAATAACGTCGGCGGCGCCCCGGCGCGGACGGGCGGGTTCCTCGCCATTACCGACGAGGCCTGGCTGGCCACGCTGAACCTGAACCTGCTGGCCGCCGTGCGCACGACCCGTGCCGTTGTGCCCGCGATGCTCGCGGCCGGCCACGGCGCGATCATCACGATCTGCTCGGTGAACGCCCGGCTCCCCGACCCCGCCGTCCTGGACTACAGCGTGGCCAAGGCCGGCCTGGCCAGCTTCAGCAAGGCCCTGTCCAAGGAACTCGGGCCGCACGGCATCCGTGTCAACACCGTCAGCCCCGGTCCCGTGGCCACCGATCTCTGGCTCGGCGCGGGCGGAGTCGCGCAGACCGTCAGCCACGCCACCGGCGCCTCCGCCGAGGACGTCGAGCGCGGGGCCGCCAGCCAGATGGTCACCGGCCGCTTCACCCGGCCCGCCGAGGTCGCCGACGTGGTCCTGTTCCTGGCCAGCGACCGGGCCGGCAACGTGACCGGCGCCGACTACGTCATCGACGGCGGCCTGCTCACCACCCTGTAACCCGTTCCGGCCGCCTGGCTGCTGAGCTCCGCGTACCGCCGGAGCGAGTGATGCCCGATCCCAGTCGGGTCTGGTGACTTACCGGGACCTCAGCGATGCCGCCCAGAGCCAAAGGCTGCCGCACACCCGCGGATGCCGGTGGCGCCAACTCCCGCTGTGGCTCCCCTGACCTCAGCCAGTGACCTCACGTCGCACCGGTGCTGGCCGTCTTCTGGCTGAGTGCTTCGGATCGAGGCGCCATCACATCCGTTGACAGGAAAGGACGATCAATGTCGATCGAGCAGAACAAGGCCGTTGTCGGACGGTGGTTCACCGAGTTCTGGGGCCCGGACTTCAACCCGGCCGTCATCGACGAACTCGCCGCGCCCGACATCCACTTCGAGTACTCGCTGCACGCACCGTGCCACGGTCGTGACGAGGTCCGCGCGTTCGCCACAAAGTTCAGGGCTGCGTTCCCCGACCTGGCCTTCGGCGGCACCGCCGACCTGATCGCCGAAGGCGACTACGTCGTCGGGCAGTGGATCGGTGGCGGCACCCAGACCGGTGACGCGTTCGACGACATGCCGATCGGCGAGCTACCCGCCGGCAGCGGCAAGTCGATGCGGTTCACCGGCACCACCGTCCTCAAGGTCGTTGACGGCCTGATCACCGAAGAGATCGGCCTCGACGACGGCGTGACGGTGCTCCAGCAGCTGGGCCTGATCAAGCCGGCCTGAGGACTCACCCCCGCCCCGCGCCAGTCCTGCCGACGGGAATCGCACTGTCGTCAGTGGGCCGCGGCGAAGCTCAGCCAGCTTCGCCGCGGCCCACTCCGTCATGCGCCTGCAAGCCCGGCAGCGACCGCCCCATCGGCGGCCAGCCGGCCATCCAGTATTGGCTAAGCCGATCTAGTGACCCACCGGGGGTTCCCCTGACGCAGCGCAAAGGTCGGTAATGCGAGTCAGTAATGAGGAGCCCTCAGGGCCTTCTCACTCCAGCGCGGCAGACTCGTCTGGGGCTAGCTCACGTTCGAGATCGTCCACGAACTCAAGACGAAGGTCGAGGAGCCGGCGCAGGAAGCCATGGACGAGCAGCAGGTACTTGGTCCGGGAAGGAAGCGCCGCCTCTTAGCCGCCAGCAAAGAGGTCGCTGGCCTCAAGAGTGCAGGACAGCGGTGATGGTAGGAAATGAACCGAAGCGCCGCCTGAGGATCGAGTACACCGACCCTGTGGTTCGTAGTGCGCAGCACCAGAATGACACCGTCGCTGCGCGGATGGACCTGCCTGAAGCCGACATCGCAGACGGCGCTGGCAGAATGCTGGCGTGATCAAGGGAATCCACCACCTGGGCTTCACCGTCCGGGACGCCGAGGCGAGCGCGGCGTGGTACGTGGAGGTTCTCGACTTCCGCCGGGTGGGAGAGCACCAGGCCCCCGACGGCGCGTTCCGGAAGGTATTCCTCCGCCACGACAACCTCCCGGCCCGCATCGGCCTGACCGAGCACCGCGCCGGCAGCAAGGACGTGTTCGACGAGACGCGGATCGGCCTGGACCACCTGTCGTTCGGCGTCACCGACCGCGACGAACTCGACGCGTGGGTGACGCGGCTGGAAGCCGCCCGTGCCGAGTACTCGCGTATCACGACGGCGAACTCCATCCCGGGCGCCGCCGTCGTGGTCTTCCGCGACCCCAACAACATCCAGCTCGAGATCTTCTTCGACCCGGCCTGGGCCGAACCCGCCTAAGCCAGCGGTTTGCGCTCCTCCAGCCCGAACCCGTGCCAGGGACGGACGGCATGCGCTATGCGGCAGGTCCGGCTCCGGTTCAGCCGGTCCGGGTGAAGTCGGCGGTCCAGTTGGTTTCCCAGGTCTGGCCGTTGTCGAGCGAGAACGCCTGCTCCCACCGGGCCGTCGTCGCTGTGATGTCTGACCACTTGTAACGCACCGTGATGTCGCGGCCCTCGTACTGCTCCTTGTCGTAGAACATGCCCACCCCGTCGCTGAACCGACCGGTCACCGGCGGCAGGGCCAGCTCGCCGTTCCGGCTGTTCACCCAGTAGATGGACCACTCCCCGGTCGCAGGATTAAGCAGCCGGACCGACAGGCCGGAAAAGCTCCAGTCCGGGAAATGAACTTCGTCGACGTTCGCCGCGCCGCCGAACACTTGCCAGCATCGCGTTGTGGCCGAGGATTCCTCCCATTCATCACAATCGGCGAGCGGTTTCTTGAGCTTCCGCTGGATGCTGTTCCAAGATCCGACGAGGAAATCGAAGTCGCCGACTCCGTTTCGGTCACTCACCGTGCACCTCCGGTCCTGCCCTCGGGCAGGGTGTCGTTGATGTATCCGGTCAGGTCAGGCAGGTCTGGCCCGAGAATGTGCCGCACCAGGACGATCGCTCGTGGCCGAACGGCGCCAGCTCCCAGATGCAGCCGGTCCACCTGCGGTCGAACACACCCGCTGATCTCGATCGGACCCGGCGCGCGGAGGAATTTCCCGGTTATCGACATGTCCCGACGTTAATCACGTCTCCCTGACATCTAGTGTCAGTGATATGCGCGCGAGCCGGCTTGTCTCGATCATCTTGCTGCTGCAGGCCCGCGGCCAGATGACCGCCGGGCAGCTCGCCGCCGAGCTTGAGGTGTCGGTCCGTACCATCTACCGGGACGTCGGCTCACTCCAGGCGGCCGGCATACCGCTCTATGGCGACGCCGGGCCTGCAGGCGGCTACCAGCTAGTGGCCGGCTACCGGACCCGGCTGACCGGCATGACAGCAGCCGAGGCGGAAGCACTCGCGCTAGCCGGAATACCAGGGCCGGCCGCCGATCTTGGCCTTGGCGGTGTGCTTGCCGCGGCCCAGCTCAAGCTTGATGCCGCGCTGCCCGCCGAGATGCGCGCCAGGGCGGCGCTTGTCCGCGAGCGGTTCCACCTGGACGCGCCCGGCTGGTACTACGACGGTGACTCGGTGCCGCATCTGAGCACAGTCGCTGACACCGTCTGGAAGCAGCGGCGGATCGAGGTCCAGTACCGGCGGTGGCGGGCACCTACCGACGTGACCAGGAGCCTGGATCCGCACGGGATCGTGCTGAAGGCCGGAAAGTGGTATCTCGTCGCCCGGGATCATCGCGGCATGCGAACCTACCGGGTCAATCAGATCCTGCGCCTGACCGTGCTAGCCGAGCACTTCGAGCGGGCCGAAGACTTCGATCTCGCCGAGTACTGGGCAGCCGGGATCACTAATTTCCGTGCTGGGCTGCACCAGGGACAGGCCACGATCCGGATCTCCCCCGCTGGGCGGGATCGCGCCGCGGTGCTCTACAACACCGAAACCATCCGCGCGCTCCGCGCCACGGCGAGTCCGCCGGACCAGGACGGCTGGGTCAGGGCCGTAGTACCGATCGAGTCAACCGAGAACGCTCAGTCCGAGTTCCTGCGGCTCGGCGCGGACGTCGAGATCATCGAGCCCGCCGAACTGCGGGCCCGGATATCGGCCGTCGCCCGCAGCCTGGCCGCGATCTACACAGCACACCAGCCGCGCCTTTAGTAGTGCAATCCGCGTGCGACATCAGCTTTAACAGGGTCAGCTTTCTAGACATCGAAGCCCGGGCGTGACAACGATCTGCTCGGCTTCGAGCCGGTCGAGCGCGTCGCGGCACACCGCCACGAAGGTCCAGAACAGCTGGGTGGTGGTGTGCTTGCGCCGCGAGCGGCTGTGCTCGGCGAACATCGCATCGCGCAACGGGGTGCTGAGCTCCAGCTGCGCGCCCATGCCGAGCAGGGTGCGGTTAACGATGTTGCACTTGGCGTCGCCGTTGAGCTCCCCGTGCAGGCCGGCGTCCCTGGCGTCGAAACCGGCTCTGCGCAACCCCTCCAGCAGGTAATCCTGCAAGATGGTGTTGCCGCCCCCGACGAGCACGACCTGGTCGTCCTCGGACATGTCGGGCGGCCCCGGCTGGAAGCCGTGCAGGGCAAGGGCGTTCAGCGAGCCCGCGCACAGCGAGACGGCCACGCCGTCGTCGCAGCCGACCGCAGTGACATGGAGCTCGGCGTTGTCGCGCTCCCGCACGCCCTCGAGCATCCAGTAGTCATAGGTCACCCCGGCGGGCGGGATCTGGGGCAGGTTGGCCGGGTGGTAGCCGGCGACGGCCAGACAGAGCTCCGAGGTGCCGGGCTCGATCCCTCCTCCGTGCGGGGCCAGGATGGTGGTCTTGGGCACGTCGTCGGTGCGGGCCAGGGTGTCGTCGAAGCGCTCGTGGCGGCGATGGCGGCGCGCGTAGTCGACGCCCTCGGCGATGTTGGGGTCCGCGTAGAGCTCTGAATTGAAGTTGAAGGTCACGTCCGGCTCCTCTCGCTGCCCGGCCATCCGCAGACCGCCCCTGGCCGGCCTCGCCGGAGGGCAGCTTCCTTGGCCAGGTCGGCCACGACACCGGCCCGCACCTGCCATAAGCACCATTCTGCCCCTCGGAATGCCCCTCGAGATGATCATCATGAGGGCAGGCCACCTACCGCTACCAGCGGGGCAGCCTCACGCTACGGAGTCGCTGGCCCCTGCGTGCGCGGTTCCCGGCAGTCGCTTGGGTGCAATGCGAGTGGCGTCGCCGTATGAGCGCTGGGACAATCGGTGCGGTGAGCCCGCGAAGCCGAGGACGCCCGCCTGGCCGCGGCCGACGCCACGGACCCGCCCGGCGCCCGGTCGCAGGCCGCGGCGGGTCGTCGGGTGCTATGCGGTCCCCGGGGTATCAGCCGTTGCCGGCGGCCAGTCAGGTAACGGACTGCTGGTTTGATGAACCACTGCCCGGCGACCAGGGATCGTGGGCGGTCCCGTGCGGGCATGGAATCTACCGGGGTCTGGACCTGGAACTGCTGGATCCTGCCGACGAGGACGAACGCACTTTTCTGATCGAGGCACAGCACCCCGAATTCGCCCGCGCGCTCCGCAATGACGAGGAGATGATCGTCAACGGCGAGCCGTTCAGTCCCAGGCTGCACGTGACGCTGCATCAGATAGTCGCTAGCCAGGTGCTGGCGGGCGACCCACCTGAAACCTGGCGGACCGTCCAGCGGCTGGCCGGCCTCGGGTACGACTGGCACAACGTCATGCACATGATCGCCGCCGTGATCAACGATGACCTGCACCAGATGCTGACCGAGCAGCGGCCGTTCGACCCGGACGGTTATGCCGGGCGGCTTCGCCTGCTGCCCGGCGACTGGCCGCCCCCGGAGGAACTTGGGTTGCGATAGTTAGGCCGCTCCAAAATGATTGGCGTGGCCGAGACGCCTCCCACCGGCGCAGGTCCAGTCCCTGGACCGGCCGAAACTGGGTCCATACCCATGGCCGCGAGGTTCCCGGCGATGGGCAGCGGCCATGGAACTGGAGGAGTCCTCCGGCCGGACCGCCCTCGGCAAGATCATCCTGGTGCTGTGACCTCTTCTTCCAGGGCGCGGACCATGGCCCGGGCGGCGGGGCTGGCGCTGTGGGCGGTGACTGCGCAGACCTGGCGGCGCAGTCCGTCGCCATGGTGGCGGACGGGGATCCAGCGGACGCCCTGCGGCAGGGCGGGGGCAGCAATGCCGGGGACCAGGGCGATGCCGAGCCCGGCGCTGACCAGTCCCAGGCGGGTTGGCCAGTCACGGACGGCGAATGACACCTGCGGGTCGGCGGTGCCTGGCCAGGCACCGAACTCGGGAGAGTCGCCGTGGCTTGCCCCGACGACCCAGGCCTGGCCGGCCAGTTCCTCCGCCTCGATCCAGCCGCGAGCGGCGAAGGGATGCGACTGCGGCACGGCAACCCCTGCGCCCTGGCCGGTGCGCAGCTCGGTGACCTCCAGCCCGTCGAGGTCGTACGCGGGCAGGCCCTCGCCCCGGGCCAGGACGGCGACCTCGAGCCGCCCCCGGCGCAGGGCCCGCAGTTGCGCGGGCGTCGGGGCCTCCATGAGCTGAACCTGCAGACCGGGGTGATCGGTGAGCAGCCGTGCGATGGCACGGGGCAGCAGCGCTGCCGTGGCCGTGGGGAACCCTCCGACGACCAGCTTGCCGGCCAGCCGGTCACGCAGTCCCGCCAGCTCCTGGTCCGCGGCCGCGACGCCGTCGAGCACCCGGCCGGCGTGCCGCACCAGCACCTCCCCGGCCGGAGTCAGCCGCACTCCGCGGGCGTGCCGCTCGAACAGCGGTGCGCCGGCGGCCTTCTCGGTGACCGCCACCTGCCGCGATACCGCCGACTGGGTGTAACCCAGCCGCTCGGCCGCGGCGCTGAAGGAGCCGGTGCGCGCTACCTCCAGCACCACGCGCAGGCCAGCCAGGCTTAGCTCGGACATCGCCCCAGCTTACGCCGACGTATGCCTGAAACGCATGGCTGGCATCAGTAACTCTCGCTTGTGCGATACCTCCGGGCAGATCAGGCTGGTGAGCAGCACCAGCCGTGAGCCAACCGTAGAAAGGAAATGTCATGACCCCTTACACGCGCGATGAACTAGTGCAACGTCTCGTCCGGGCCGGAGAGCTCGAGGTCTCTGGCGAGCACCAGGACGAGGCCGGTACCTACTTCGACACCGAGAACTTCGCCTTCCACGCCCCCGACGGGTTCGACACGGACTATGCCGGGCTGACCGCGTACTTCCGGTCCCTGCGGGCGGCCTTCGACGACCGCACCATCCGGCGCGGGAATCATCGTCGCCGAAGGCGAGTACATCGCCTGCCAGACCTGGATCGAAGGAACGTTCGTCCGCCCGTTCACCCAGTCACCCGCCGGGCGGCTCGAACCCACCGGTGCTCATGTCGTCATGGACCTCATCAACCTCTTCCGCTTCGACGACCAGGGACGAATCATCGAGGAGCACGTCCGAACCGACTACCGCAGCTTCCTTCGCCAGCTCGGCGCCCAGGGTGCCTGACCCGGGATGGCCAAGCCAGATCCGGCACAGACGGCAGGTACTCAGGAATGTGTAAGAATCCGCAGGGTGACGATCGATCGTCCCGCGGCAGCTGAGCTGATGGCTGATGTCGCGGCGGCGGTCGCCCGCCAGAGCGCCGCGGTGTCCCAGGACGTCTATGAAGCGATACTCCAGGAGATCCCGCAGCTGCGCGACGACAAACCGGTGCTCACGCTGCTCGCGTCGAGCGTAGACAGCAACGTGGATACCTGCCTGCAGATCATGCAGCACCGGATCGACCTGGCCGTAGTGCGGGCTCCGGTCGCGGCGACCGAGTACGCGCGGCGGCTAGCCCAGCGAGGGACGCCGCTGACGGCGCTGCTGCGCGCCTACCGGGTCGGGCACGTGTGCTTCTCCGACTGGATGCTCAGGGAACTGGCCCGCCAGGCCGGGAACGCGGAGCTGATCAGCGCGGCCTCGCTGAGCATGCTCCGGATGGTGGCTGGTTATATCGACCAGACTTCGGAGGAGATGGTCGCGGCCTACGCGCAGGCCCGCGAGAACTGGCTGCGGAACCGGAGCACCGCGCGGGCGGCGCGGATCCGTGACCTGCTGGCGGGCGGGCGGATCGATGTGGGCGCCACGGAGGTCACCCTGGGCTACCGGCTGCGCCAGTACCACGTGGGCCTGGTGTGCTGGGTGGGCGACACGGCGAGCGCCGCGGATGAGATCACCCGGCTGGAGCACGCGATCGGGCACGTGGCGGGGAATGCGTCCTGCCCGGGTGATCCGGTGTTCGTGCCGCGCGATGAATCCAGCGCGTGGGCGTGGCTGCCGCTGGGGGTCCGGGGCACCTTCGACCCGGCGGCGACGGCCGGGGTGGAAGCGGATGTCCGTTTCGCCTTCGGCGACGCGGCGAAGGGACCGGCGGGGTTCCGCCTCACCCACCGGCAGGCCCTCGCGGCCCAGGCGGTCGCTCTCGCTGCGGGGCCGCACATACAGCGGACGGTGGCGTTCGGTGAGGTCGCGCCGATCGCGATGATGCTCGGGTCAGCCGAGCTGCTGCGGGCCTGGGTACTCGGCACGCTGGCGGGCCTGGCCACCGACGACGAGCACCACGCCCGGCTGCGCGAGACCCTGCTGATCTTCCTCAGGACCGGGGGAAGCTACAAGACGACTGCCGAGCAGCTGATGATGCACAAGAACACGGTCCAGTACCGGATCCGCAAGGCGAGGGAGAGCCTGGGCCGGCCGGTGGGCGAGAACCGGTATGAGGTGGAGCTGGCACTGCAGGCCAGCCACTGGCTCGGCTCCTCCGTGCTGCAGCCCGCTGCGGCCGGTCATGATCATGATCCCCGGGAGCGGGCGCACTGACCGGAACCGGGCGCCGACGGTCCCCGCCGGGATGACACCGAACTGCTAGCGGCCGGCCGTACGCGCTAGCCCGGACAGCCGGGCCTGGATGCCTGCGGTGACGGTCCCGGGCGGATGGTCCGCGTCCACCGCGACCAGGATCCCCCGCTGCGTGTAGTACGGGACGAGCGGGCCTGTCGTCTCGGCGAACACCCGGAGCCGGTGCCGGATCACGTCGGCGGTGTCGTCGGCGCGGCCGCTCTGGCGGGCGCGGTCCAGCAGGCGCCGCGTCAGAACCGCCTCCGGCGCGTACAGATAGACCGCCGCCTCCAGCGTCACTCCAAGCCGGGCCGCGAGCGCCGCGGCGGCTGTGGCCTGCGGAAGGGTCCGCGGGAAGCCGTCCAGGATGTACCCGCCGCGGGAGGCCGCCTCGGTGACGACCGGGGTCAGCACGTCGAGCACGATCTGATCAGGGACGAGATCACCGCGGGCCTGGCAGGCCGCGATCTCGCGGCCAAGCCGGCCCCGGCCTGGGCCTCGGCCCGCAGCAGGTCACCGGCCGCAATGTGCCGCACGCCGGACCAGGCCGCCAGCCGCCCGCCCTGCGTGCCCTTGCCGGCCCCGGGCGGGGCGAGCAGCAGCAGCCTCACGGCGCGGTCAGGCCGGCCGGGATGACGATATCCCGCTTCTGGATCTTGCCGGTCGGGCCCTTCGGCAGCTCATCCATGATCCACACGTACCTCGCGTACTTGTACGCCGCGACCTGGGTCTTGACGTAGTCGCGCAGCTCGTCGGCGGTGACGACGGCACCCGGCCGGAGAGCCACGACGGCACCGACCTCCTCGCCCAGAGCCGGATGCGGCAGGCCGATCACGGCGGCCTCGGCGACCGCAGGATGCTCGTAGAGCACCTCCTCGATCTCCCGCGGGTAGACGTTGTAGCCGCCGCGGATGATCAGGTCCTTCTTCCGGTCCACGATGTAGAAGTAACCGTCCTCGTCAACCCGGGCCAGGTCACCGCTGTGGAACCAGCCGTCGCGGATCGCCTCGGCGGTGGCTTCGGGGCGGTGCCAGTAGCCCTTCATGACGTTCGGCCCATGGATCACGATCTCGCCCACCTCGCCCTGCGGGACCTCGTGGTCTTCATGGTCCACGACGCGCATCCGCACGTCCCGGATCGGCGTGCCGATCGAGCCGGGCTTGCGCTCCCGCCCGGGGTGGTTGAACGAGGCGACCGGCGAGGTCTCGGACAGGCCGTAGCCCTCCAGCACCGGGACCCCGAACGCCTCCTCGAACCCGCGCAGCACCTCGACCGGCAGCGCCGCGCCGCCGGAGATGCACATCCGCAGCGCGGAGGTGTCGTAGTCCGCGCGGTCAGGCTGGTGCAGCAGCGCCACGTACATGGTCGGCACGCCTTCGAAGACGGTGACCCGGTGGCTGGCGACGATCCGCAGGGCGTGCGCCGCGTCGAACCGCGGCAGCAGGGTCAGGCACGCCCCGGACGCCACCGCGACGTTGAGCGCGACGGTCTGCCCGAACACGTGGAACAGCGGCAGCCCGCCGAAGATGACGTCGTCCGGGCCCGCGCGGACGATGTCGGCCCGCGCCACCTCGGTGTTGCTGATCAGGTTGCCGTGGGTGAGCTCGGCGCCCTTCGGCTGGCCGGTCGTGCCTGAGGTGTAGAGGATCACCGCGGTGTCCTCGTCGCCGGTGTCCGCGATCTGGCCGTCCGGGGCGGCCGAGGCTAGCAGACCGGGGAAGCCGGCCCCGTCCACGATCGTGCACTCCGCCCCGGCCTGCTCCGCGCCGCCGCGGGCCTGGTCCGCGAACGAATGCCAGGCGAACATCAGCCCGGTCCCGGAGTCGCCGAGGTAATAGGCGACCTCCCGCGCCTTCAGCAGGGGGTTCATCGGGACGACCACGCCACCGGCGCGCAGCACTCCGTAGTACAGCACGGGGACCTCGGCCACGTTGGGCATCATGATGCCGACCCGGTCGCCGGGCCTGAGACCACGTCGGCGCAGCAGCCCGGCCACCCGGGCGCTCGCCTCGTCCAGGGCCCGGTAGGTCATCGCCGCGTCGTCGACCCGGACGGCCACCCGCCCAGCGTGAAGACGGGCGGTGCCGGTCAGGTTCCTGGCCAGGTTCGTCACGCTTCTCATTGTCCGGCCGCAGGTCAGGGCGGTCGTCGGTCCCCGGTATCAAGCCTGTTCCCAGCCGTTGGTACGGCGGCACAACCGTTGTGCCTGTGGCCCGAGGAAGCGGCCCATCCTCGTGTTGCCGGCACGTTATCCCCAGGTCCGCCCCGGCCTAGCGTCGTGAACCACACCGCGAAAGGGGGCCGGAATGGGCTACCTGGCTGACGGCCATGGAATTTGACGTCCTGATCGAGATCCCGCGGGGCAGCCGGAACAAGTACGAAGTCGACCACGCCAGCGGCCTGATCCGGCTGGACCGGACGCTGTTCACCGCCACCCAGTACCCGGCCGACTACGGTTTCGTCCCGGCACCCTCGGCCAGGACGGTGACCCGCTCGACGCGCTGGTGCTGGTGCTGGAGCCGACGTTTCCCGGCTGCCTGATCCGCAGCCGCCCGATCGGCATGTTCCGGATGACCGACGAGAAAGGCCGCGACGACAAGATCCTCTGCGTACCTGCGGGCGATCCGCGCCAGGAGCACCTGCGCAACCTCCATGATCTGCCGGAGTTCGACCGGCTGGAGATCGAGCACTTCTTCCTCATCTACAAGGAGCTGGAGCCGGGAAAGAGCGTCGAGGGCGCGTCCTGGGCCGACCGTGTCGCCGCCGAGGCCGAAGTCGGGGCGTCCCGGAGCCGCCTGCAAGCGTCCCAGGGACCAGGGAAGGGCTGACGCGCCCTGCGGCCGGCGCCCCTGCAGGTCCCAAGGCAGGTCCTACGTGAAGGCCCCGATCCCGGTGATGGCGCGGCCGACGATCAGCGTCTGCATGGTCTCGGTGCCCTCGAAGGTGTGAATCGCCTCCAGGTCCACCATGTGCCGCATGACCTGGTAGTCGAGCAGGATGCCGTTGCCGCCGAGCAGGTCGCGCGCCTCGGCGGCTATCGCGCGGGCCTTGCGGGTGTTGTGCATCTTGGCCAGCCCAGCCACGGTCGGGGTCAGCCGGCCTCGGCCAGGCGGCCGATCTGCAGGCAGTACAGCTGCATCGCGGTCAGGTCCGCCAGCATCGACACCAGCCGCTGCTGAATGATCTGGAAGCTGGCCAGCGGCGCACCGAACTGGCGCCGCTCCAGCGCGTACCGCAAGGCGGTGTCGTAGGCGGAGGTGGCGTGCCCCAGCGCCGCCCAGGCGCAGGTGCTCCGGGTGGTGGCCAGGACCCGGGTGGTGTCCTTGAACGAGCGCGCCCCGGGCAGCCGGTTCCCGTCCGGCACCCGCACGTTGTCCAGCGTGATGTCGGCCTGCCACACCGAGCGCAGCGACACCTTCCCCTCGATCACCCGGGCCTGGTAACCCGGCGCTCCCTGCTCCACCACGAATGCGTTGACCTGGCCATCCTCGGTACTGCGGGCCCAGACCACGATCAAGTCGGCGACGGTGCCCAGCCCGATCCACCGTTTGCGGCCGTTCAGCACCCAGCCGTCGCCGTCCCGGCGGGCCGAGGTTTCCAGCGCGACTGAGTCCGAGCCGTGCTCCGGCTCGGTCAGCGCGAACGCCCCGAGCTTGTCCATCCGTGCCAGCTCAGGCAGCCAGCGCTGCTTCTGCTCCGCCGAGCCGCACATGGCGATGGACTGCATGGCCAGGCCCGCATGCACGCCGAGGAACACGCCGAGGCTGCCGTCGCCGCGATGCAGCTCCATCGTGACCAGCCCGCACGCCATCGGGCTCATCCCGGCGCACCCGTAACCGGTGATGTCCTCGCCGACAACGCCGAGCCCGGGCAGCCGCCTGACCAGCGGCCAGGGTATCTCCGCCCGTTCCCAGTACGGGCCGATGACCGGCACGACCTCCTCGTCGACGAACCGCCGGACGGTGATGAAGTGCGTCCATTGCTCGTCGGTGAACTGCTCGCGGACGGAGAAGAAGTCCGTGCCGAGCGACTCCCCGAGATGCTCGCTAGCGGTCTGCGTCATTCCCGCCTCCTTCCGGGCTGAGGAACGTCTCCACGACGGGAGCGATGCGCTCTGCGTCTGTGGCCAGCTCGAGGTGGCCGCCGTGATAGATGTGCAGCTGGCTGTGCGGTATCAGCCAGTGCATGATCCGCGCGTTGACCAGCGGGATGATCGGGTCGTCGTCACCGGCCAGGATCAGGGCGGGCGGCCGCAGCCACGGCAGCAGCGGGAGGCTGGTCCAGCCGATGCCCGACAGCAGCTGGTAGTAGTAGCCCCGGGTCAGCCCCGAGCGGGCCGTGGCGTGCAGCAGGTCACGGGCCACGGCCGGGTTCTGCCGCGCGCTGCCCCCGTACAGATCGCCGGCGATCCGGGCCGTGTATCCCGGGTCCCGGTGGCGGCGCGGCGTGAGCATGCGCAGCAGGACCCGCGGGTTACCCGGGACCATGAGCGCGCCCGTCCCGGTCGCCACCAGCACTAGGCGGCGCACCCGGTCCTGGCGGCTCAGCGCGAACTGCTGGGCGAGCCCTCCGCCCCAGGAAATGCCCAGCACATCGGCCTGCCCGTAGCCGAGCTGATCGAGCAGGCCAGCCAGCAGCGGCGCCGAGGTGCGCAGGTGGTAGGGGATGACCGGGGCTGGCGAACCTCCGACACCCGGCATATCGAACCGGATGACGGGCCGCTGCGGACCGAGAGCATCGACGAACGGCTGGAGCGCCTCCAGGCTCGCGCCGATGCCGTTGCACAGCAGCAGCGGCGGGCAGTCCGGATCTCCCTCTCGCACCGCGACCCGCATGGCCCGGCCGCCGATCGTCAGGATCCTCATCCGCTCAGCGGCGGCCACCGGCCGCAGCCGCCACCGGGCGACCCGGCCGGCGCCGGCGGCCAGGCGGTTCCGTCTGCCCGGCCCGGGAACGGACGGGTCAATGGTCATGGACATAGGTCCCTAGCCAGGCGCAGGCCGGAGCCGCCCGGGTTCACCCGGCGCAGCATGCCCGTGGCCGCATCGGTGAGCAGCAGGTCCAACGGCACCGCCGCCGCATCGGCCGCGGCGGACCTGGTCGGATCGGGGCCGGTGCTCATTACCAGCCGAGCGTATGCCGCGGGGCGCGTGCTGCCATTGGCCGCTCGCCACGAACCCTGTGCCAGAGGTGGTCCTGCGGGCACATGCGAGGTTCCGGCCTGGTTTGGCGCCAATCCTCCACCCGCAACCTGACGCGTCCGCGCAGGTGAGCATGAGCAACGTGGTGGGGAATGCCCGCTGTCGGGCGGCGGCACGGGAGTCAGCGCCGCGTCAGCGCCGGATCGGGACCGCCGGACACAATGGCCCGCGGCTGTAGCAGGGAATCCTGCCCACCACCCGGCCCGACAGCGGCGATGCCGGGCTGAGCCGGAGAAGGGGAGTGCCAACAATGCTGGTGCGGATGCGAAATGCGTGGGCAGTAGCCGGGCTCTGCGCAGCGCTGATGCTGGCGGGCGTGCTGACCGGGCTCGGGACGGCCGGGGCGTCGGCTGCGGGCTGCCCGGGGAAGCTTGTGCACCTATTCGACCCCGGCGACCAGGACAACATTTTCACGGGCGTGGCCGCGGTGTCGGCGTGTGACATCTGGGAAGTCGGCAAGTCCGCCAACAGCAACTCCGCGTCCCCGCCCATGATCGACCACTTTGACGGCACGAACTGGACCGCGTCATCTGCCCCCAGCCCGGGCTTCTACAACGACCTGAACGCGGTGAGCGCCACCTCCGCAAGCGACGCATGGGCGGTGGGTACCTACATCACCACCAGCGCCAGCCGGCACACCCTGATCCTGCACTGGGACGGCACCTTGGCATTCCCGGCCAAGACGCCGATGGCGCGGCGCAATGTAAGCCCGGGGTGTTGCCAATGCAGTTCAGTAACAGGTCGTTAGAGCTCTTTGGCGTACTCCTGGTAGTGCTGGCTGATCCGCTCGCTGGTGCCGTAGTAGGCGTGCCTGGCTCATGTCCGCACTGAACCGGCTCGCCGGCGGCGTGCGGCCGAGAGCCTCGGCCATCGCGCGGACGTGGTGGGGCGCGCAGCCGCAGCAGATGCCGAAGTAGTTGACTCCGAGCGCCGCCGCAGCCGTCGTGAACGCGCCCATCTCGTAGCGGTTGGCCAGGAACGGGTCCAGTGCTGTCGGGAATGGCCGCCCGTCCGGGATCAGGTCGCACGCTGGGTCGGTGAGCGACTGGAACGTCGGCTCGGCCTCTGTCGTGCGGTACGGCACCGGCAAGGCGGCGATGTAGCCGTCGCACGCGGCGCGGATTTCACCGAGCAGCGGCAGCATGGTGGCGGGCCCGCGGATGCAGTTCAGCCCGACCACATCGGCGCCGGCGTCCTGCAGGCGACGGCAGGCCTCGCCGACCGGGTCGCCCCCGCGGACGACGGGCTGGCGGTGAATAGTGAGTGTGACCACCGCGTCGAGGCCGTGCGCCTTGATTGCCTCCAGCGCGAGCAGCGCCTCGCCGGGATAGTCGAAGGTCTCGGCGATCACGAAGTCGACGCCAGCCTCGGCGGCCCACCCGACCTGCTCGGCGAACATGCCGCGGACGACCTCATGCGTCGCGGGATCGCCCGGTTCGTAGACATTGGTGTTGCAGATATTGCCGGCCACCAGGGAGCCGTGCTCGGCGCCGACCTCCTTGGCGATACGCAGCGCCTGCCGGTTCATCGGCTCGAGGTCGCCCTCGCGGCCGATCACCGCCAGCTTCTCGCGGTGGGCGTAGTAGGTGAACGCCTCAACGACGTCCGATCCGGCATGCACGTACTCCCGGTGCAGGCCGGCCACCATCTCGGGCTCCTCGAGCACCACCTCTGGCACGAACGCCCCGGCCTGCAGGTAGCCGCGGCGCTCGAACTCGAACAAGTACCCCTCGGCGCAGATCACCGGCCCGGCGGCGAGCCGATCGAGAAGCTTACCCATGCGCGACACCCCCACGGTCTTATAGTCGGTACGACTGTACCGGGAAAATTCTGACGTAGGGATGCCTCGATGAAGTCTTCCGCGCAGGTGGTCGTCATCGGCGGTGGCGTGGTCGGCGCCTCGGTCCTGTACCACCTCACCGAGCTGGGCTGGACCGATGTCGTGCTCGTCGAGCGCAAGGAGCTCACCGCCGGCTCGACCTGGCACGCTGCGGGCGGAATGCACACACTCAACGGCGACCCTAATGTCGCGAAACTGCAGCAGTACACCGTCGGCCTGTACCGCGAGATCGAGCAGCGCTCAGGCCAGAACTGCTCCATCCACATGCCGGGCGGGCTGATGCTGGCCGGCGACCGGGAGCGGATGGACTGGCTGCGGATGGCCCAGGCCCGCGGCCGTTACCTCGGCATGGACCTGGAGATCATCTCGGCGGCCGAGGCAAAGCGGATGTTCCCGCTCCTGGAGGAGCAGTACTTCATCGGTGCGCTCTTCGACCCGGCCGAGGGTCACGTCGACCCGACCGGGGTGACCCGGGCCTATGCCGGCTGCGCACGGCAGGCCGGAGCCGAGATCTACCAGCACACCTGGGTGAGCGACCTTCGCCAGCGCCCGGACGGCACGTGGGACGTCATCACCGACTCCGGCGAGATCCACGCCGAGCACATCGTCAACGCCGGCGGGCTGTGGGCACGTGAGGTGGGCCGGATGATCGGCCTGGAACTGCCCGTGCTGGCGATGGAGCACATGTACCTGATCACCGAGGACATGCCTGAGGTGGCCGAGTACAACGCGGCCACCGGGCGCGAGCTGCCGATGGGCCTGGACTTCGACGGCGAGATCTACATCCGCCAGGAGGGCGGCGGGATACTGCTCGGCACGTACGAGCAGGCATGCGTGCCCTGGTCACCTCGCGAGACGCCGTGGACCTTCGACAAGGAGCTGCTGGTCCCCGATCTCGACCGGATCGCCCCGTCGCTGGAGATCGCGTTCAAGCACTATCCGAGGCTGGCCGACGCGGGGATCAAGACGGTAATCAACGGGCCGTTTACCTTCGCGCCGGACGGCAATCCGCTGGTCGGCCCGGTGCCTGGCGTGCGCAACTGCTGGATGGCCTGCGCGGTGATGGCCGGCCTGTCGCAGGGCGGCGGTGTGGGCCTCGCCCTCGCGCGCTGGATGGTGGACGGCGATCCGGGTGAGGACATCTGGGCGATGGACGTGGCCCGCTTCGGCAACTGGGCGAGCCTCGCCTACACCAATGCCAAGGTGCGCGAGAACTACAGCCGCCGGTTCCGTATCACGTTCCCCAACGAGGAGCTCCCGGCCGGCCGGCCACTGCACACCACGCCTGTCTATGACCGGCTTACCGCCCACAACGCTGTATGGGGCGCGGGCTTCGGGCTCGAGCATCCCCTGTGGTTCCAGCGGCCGGGGGAGGAGCCGCGCGAGGACGTGACGTTCCGCCGCTCCAACGCCTTCCCGGCCGTCGCTGACGAGTGCACCGCGGTGCGCGAACGCGTCGGGCTCACCGAGTGCTCCAACTTCGCCAAATACCGCGTGACCGGCCCCGGCAGCGCCGACTGGCTGCAGCGGCTGTTCACCAACCGGCTGCCGCGAGCCGGCCGGATCAACCTCACCGCCGCCCTGGATCAGGGCGGTCACATCGTCGGGGAGTTTTCCGTGGCGCGGGTCGGCGCAGACGATTTCTTCCTGTTCGGCTCGCAGGCCGCCGAGGCGCATCACTCGCGCTGGTTCCGTGGCCACCTCACTGACGGAGTGCGGTTCGACGTGCTGGGCTTGTCCCTGGTCGGACTCTCGCTGGCCGGCCCGCGCGCCCGCGACGTGCTGCAGTCGGTCACCGACGCTTCGCTGGCCACCGAGGATTACCCGTTCATGACGTTCCGCCGGATCGACGTCGGGATGATCCCCGCCTACGTCGGCCGGATGACCTACACCGGGGATCTTGGCTACGAGATCTGGGTCGCACCGGAGTACCAGCGAGGACTGTTCGATCTGCTCTGGCAGGCCGGGCAGCCATACGACATCGGCCTGTTCGGGTTCCGGGCGCTGATGTCGCTGCGCATGGAAAAGATGTTCGGCACGTGGGCACGCGAGTACCGTCCGGTCTACACGCCGGCAGAGGCGCGAATGGACCGATCGCTCAAGCTCGATCATGACTTCATCGGCCGCGCCGCGGTGGAGGCGGAGCTGGCGCGCGGCCCGGCTCGGACGCTCGGCTACTTCGAGATCACCCCCGATCCGGCGGAACCGGCCGACGTCGTCGGCGACGAGCCGATCTGGCACGACGGGGCGGTGGTGGGCTGGGTGACGTCCGGCGCGTATGCGCATTACAGCCGCCGCTCGCTGGCGTTCGGCTACGTGCCGAGCGAGCTCGCGGTGCCCGGCGCGACGTTCGAGGTGGAGATCATCGGCCAGCGCCGTCCGGCGAGATTGCTCCCCGAACCGGTTCTCGACCCGGCGGGCCATCGCATGCGCGTCTGATGGGACGCCATCCTGACCGCGAACGACGGGCCAAGCTGCTGGACGAGGTGGTCGGCTACCTCGGCCAGCACGGCGTCGCCGGAGTGTCACTGCGGCCGGTTGCCCGCGAACTGGGCGTGTCGGTCAACGCGCTGGTGCATCACTTCGGCAGCAAGGACGAACTGGTGGTCGCCGCATTGCGGCGGGCCGCTGAGATTCAGCGAGGAGTCGAAGAGCGGTGGCGGCGGCAGGTACCTCACCTCTCCACGGCGGAGCTGCAGCGGCGCTGGTGGCGGTTGATCAACCGCAGCCCGGAGCACCTGGCGCTGGTGCGACTGGGTCTCGAAGCCGCCACGCTGGACGCCACGGTCAGCGGTCTGCCCGGTGATGTGCGTGCGGAGCAGATCTCGTTCTGGCGCGAGGACATCGCCGAGCGCCTGATCGCTGACGGCATCAGGCCCGAGGACGCCGAACGCGAGGCGTCTCTGGTAAAGGCGACGTTCACCGGCCTGGTGCTTGACCTGCTGGCCACCGGTCACCGCAAGCGGCTCACCGACGCGCTTGAATGCACCCTCAGTCGCCTCGACGCCATGAGGAAGCCGGCCCCGTGAAGGTGGCCGCAGGCAGACCTCCCCGGTCTTGCGCCTGCTGCCTGCCGGTGGCTTCGTTCGTGAGATCGGGATCCCAGGTCACACGACCGAAACCAGCCCAGCGCAGTTCCGGCGCCGCTTCCCCTGGTTAGGCTCCGGCCGGAACCGGCGGCCGCCAGACCTGCTCGGCGACGCGCAGGAAGTTGCCGCCCATGATTCCCTCGATGGCCGACTGCGGGTAGCCGAGCCGGGCAAGCTCGGCCTCGAGCGGGACGAGCTGCTCGGGCGGGAAGAAGTCCATCCGGCCCCACCGCCGGTAGCTCTCGGGGAACACGTGCGGGTTGTCGGCCAGCTCCCGGTTGAGGTCGTCGCTGTCGAAGACGTAGTCGGTGCCGATCCCGACGTGCTCGGGCCCGACCAGCTGCACCGCGTAGTCGATGTGCCGCGCCATCGTTGCCACGCTGATGTCGTTCTCGCCGAGGAAGATGCCGACGCCGTTGATGCCGATGACCCCGCCGGTCGCGGCGCACGCCAGCACCTGGTCGTCGCGGATGTTGCGCTCGTGGTCCCACAGCCCCCGCATCGAGGAGTGGCTGAAGATCACCGGGCTGGCAGACCGCTCCAGCGTCTCCATCGAGGTCCGGTAGCCGCAGTGCGAGACGTCGACCAGCATGCCGACCTGGTTCATCTCGTCCACCACGGCCCGGCCGAAGCTGGTCAGCCCGGTGTCGTTGGGGGCGTGGCAGCCGAATCCGGTCAGGTTCTCGCCGTTGTAGGTGAGCAGCATCGACCGCACGCCGAGGTCGTAGTAGGCCCGGACCATGCCGATCTCGCCGCCGAGCGGGTTGGTGTCCTCCAGGTCGAAACCGACCGCGAGCCGGCCGGAGTCCCGCGCCGCGAGCAGGTCCGCGGTCGTGGTCGCGAGCACGAACTCGTCCGGGCGCGCCAGTACCTGCCGCCGCCACGAGCTGAGCACGCGCATCGTGGAGTCGATGTCGTGCGGCGCGTAACCGACGTTGACGGACACGTAGCTGACCCCGACGTCGCGGTAGCGCCGCAGCGGCCCGATGTCGCAGCCCGCTTCCAGCGGCAGGCAGCAGTGCTGTTCCCAGCCGAACCTGCTGCGCAGCCGGCCGGCCGGCGCCGTCATGACCCGCCGCGCATCAGGTCCGCGATCTTCTCGCCGACCAGAACGCTGGAGGTGCGTGTTCGCGCTCGGCACCCACGGGAAGATGCTCGCGTCGGCCACCCGGAGACCGTCGGCACCGAGCACCCGGCCCTCCTGGTCGACCACCGAGCCGGGATCGTCCGCCGCGCCCATCCGGTTGCTGCCGCTGATGTGGGCCGCGTCGTAGAGGTTGGCCAGCACGTACTCGGTGAGCTCGGCCTCGGAGACGTCCCGGTCCAGCAGCGGCAGCCCGTCCGGGTCGCGGGGCCCCGGTGCCAGGTGCGCCGAGGTGATGACCCGGGCCAGGGCCGGATGCCGGCTGAGCTCCACGATGTCCCCGATCATCGCGAGCATCCGGCTCATGTCGCGCGGGTCGGAAAGCAGGTCCTGCTCGACCACGGGTGCTCCCGCGGGTCGGTGGACGCCAGCGAGATCTTCCCCTGCGACATCGTCCGGTTGAGCCAGCCGAAGATCTCGGCCACGTCCGCCGCGCCCGCGTGGCTGAGCAGGCAGATCATCCCGTCGGCGGGCTCGGCCGTCAGGCCGAGGCCGTACCGGATGCAGTACCGGCTGTGCCGGCTGCCGTGCTTCTGGCCGTGCGCGCCGGGCTGGAGCCGGATGACCAGGCTGATCAGCGGGTGGTCCTGCACGCCGGCCCCGGCGGGCCGGTCGGACACCACGTCGATACCGAGCGCACGCAGGTCCGCGGCCGGCCCGACGCCCGACCGCAGGAGGATCGCCGGGCTGTGCACCGCGCCGGCCGACAGCACCACGGTCTGGGCCCGGTACTGCGCCAGCTCACCGCCCGCCAGCGCGCTGACGCCGACGGCCCGCCCGTTCTCGAACAGGACCTTGTCGACGATGGTGTCGCCCTGGATCGTGAGGTTCGGCCGCTCGCGGGCGGGCTCGAGGTAGGCGTCGTTCGTGGAGTAGCGCCGCCCGTACCGTCCGTTGAACGCGTACGGCGACAGCCCGACCGCGTGCGGCGCGTTGTGGTCGGGCGCCCACGGGTGCCCGGCGGCGAGCGACGCCTCCCGGAACGCCTCGTCGACCGGCAGGAAGTCCGGGCCGGCCGGCCGCGAGATCGGGATCGGGCCGGCGTCCCCGTGGTACGCCTCAGTGCCGTAGTCCAGGTCGGTTTCCATCCGCCGCAGCATCGGCAGGACCTCGTCGTACGACCAGCCCCGGGCGCCGGCCGCGGCCCAGCCGTCGAGGTCCTCGACCGTGGGCCGGATCGCGAACAGCCCGTTGACGGCCGAGCTGCCGCCGGTCCCACGGCCCCGGAGCAGGAACGTGGGCGGCTGGGCCGGGGTCCGGCGGGCCATCAGCCCGGAGTGGTGGTACGGCCCCATCTCCACGCCCGGCGGCGGCGGGTAGTCGGCGCCTTCCAGCGGATAGGGGTCGATGCTGGCCATCTCCGGCGGCGCCTGCTCCGACCGGTAGTTGAGCCCGTATTCGAGCAGCAGCACGCTGCGGCTGGCGTCCTCGGACAGCCGGGCGGCCAGCGTCGCGCCCGCCGACCCGGCACCGACGATGATGACGTCAAACTCGCTCGCCGCCATACTCACGCTCCCTGCGGTGTACTCGCGGCCGGAGCCGCGCTGTCCAGCGCGGCCTCGTCCGCCTGGGCCAGCCAGGTCTCGTCCGAGCTCGGGATGGAGTCGACCAGCTTGCGGGTGTACGGGTGCTGCGGGTTGTCGAGGACGTCGCCGGTGGCGCCCTGCTCCACGACCTCTCCCTGGCACAGGACGTAGACCCGCTCGGCGACCTGCCGCACGACGGCCAGGTCGTGGGTGATGAACAGGTAGCTGACGCCAAGCTCGCGGCGCACCTCGGCGAGCAGGTTGAGGATCTGTGCCTGCACCGAGACGTCCAGCGCCGACACCGGCTCGTCGCACACGATCAGCCGCGGCCGGACCGCGAGCGCCCTGGCCACCGCGACCCGCTGCCGCTCACCGCCGGACAGCGCGACCGGCTTGCGCTCGGCGTAACGGGCAGGCAGCCCCACCCGCTCCAGCAGTTCACCGACGGCCTTGCGCACGTCCCGGATCTGCCCGTCGGCCGCGGAGAGGGCTTCGCCGAGCGTCGAGCCGACGGTGCGGACCGGGTTGAGCGTCGAGTACGGGTCCTGGAAGACCATCTGCACGGTCCGCCGCAGACGGCGCCGGTCGGCGGTACTGAGCCTGGCCAGTCTGGCTGGTGTCGATGCCGTTGACCACGATGGTGCCGGCCGTCGGCGTCTCGAGCCCGACCAGGCACCGGCCGAGCGTCGATCTTGCCCGAGCCGGACTCCCCGACCAGGCCGACCGCCTCGTCGGCGCCGATCTCGAGCGACACCCCTTTCAGCGCGGTCACCCGCCGGCCGACTGACCGGACCCGCCGAACACCTTCTCCACGTCGCGGGTCACGACGACGGCGCTGTCCTGGCCGGCTTCCTGCGGCGAGCGCGACCTCCTGCTCGTGGTCGAGCCGGGCCGCCAGCGTGTCGCTCCTGGCCTCCTGCATCAGCGGCTCGATCCCGGCCACCCGGACGCAGGCCGACCAGCGGGCCGGGGCGACCTCGACAAGCGGCGGCGTGCCCGCCGTGCAGATCTCGGCCCGCCACTCGCACCGGGGCGCGAACGCGCACGACGTGGCGACGTCGTCGGGCGAGGGCACCGAGCCGGGGATCGCGGCCATGCGCGACAGCCGCCGGTCCACCGGCGGGTCGGAGAGCAGCAGGCCCAGCGTGTACGGGTGCAGCGGCTCGGCTTCCATCGCCTCGGCGGCCGCGACCTCGAGCACCGACCCGGCGTAGAGCACGAGAACCCGGTCGCACAGCGCGAACGCGACCCGCAGGTCGTGCGTGATCAGGATGAGGCCCATGCCCCTGGTCTGCTGCACCTCCCGCAGCCGGGCCAGGATCTCGCGCTGGGTCGTTACGTCGAGGGCGGTGGACGGCTCGTCGGCGATCAGCACCTGCGGGTCCCTGGCGATCGCGGCGGCGATGCCCACCCGCTGCCGCATGCCGCCCGACAGCTCGAACGGGTAAGCGTCGGCGACCGCGGCATCGGTGATGCCGACCTCAGCCAGCCGCCGGACCGCCTCCTGGCGGGCCCGCGCCCGCTTGAGCGGCCGGCCGCGCTCGTCCCGGATCAGCTCGACGACCTGCGCACCGCATCGCATCAGCGGGTTCAGCATGGTGAACGGGTCCTGGAAGATCATCGCGAGCTCCGACCCGCGGATCTGGCGCAGCTGCCGCTCGGGCAGCTTCAGGATGTCCCGCCCGCGGTATTCCACCTCGCCCTCGGCGTGCACGCCGGCCGGCAGCAGCCCGATCAGGGCCCTGGCGGTCAGGGACTTGCCGCTGCCGGATTCGCCGACGATGCCGAGCGTCTCGCCGGGCGCGAGGCTGAAGTCAGAGCCGGTGGTGATGACCCGGTCGACGCCCTGCAGCCGGCTGGAGATCCGCAGGCCGCGGACCGTCAGCAGCGGCGCGCCGCCATGCGCGGCGGCCGGCCGGGCCGGGCTGGGATCGTCATCGGGCGCGCCCCCTGTCGGAGAGCCGCTCATAGCTCCAGTCGCCGATGAGGTTCATGCTGACCGCGGTCAGCACCAGCGCGATAGCCGGGGCGAGGCAGGCCATCGCGTTGTTCTGGATCAGCGAGAGGTTCTGGGCGAGCATGCCGCCCCAGTCCGGGGTGTTCAGCGGCACGCCGAGGCCGAGGAACGACAGAGCCGACAAGGCCACCAGGCTGAACGCGAAGTTGAGGAACGTGTTGGCTACGACCAGCGGCAGCACGTTGGGCCAGATATGCCGCAGCATCACCCGCGAGGGAGCGATGCCGAGCGTCATGGCTGCCTCGACGTACGGCATGTTGCGCTGCTGGAGCACGGCACCGCGCACGATCCTGGCGTCGATGGGGAAGGTCAGCACGACGAGGACGACGACGGCCACGTAGTAGCCGCCGCCGATGACGCCGACGACGACGATGGCGATCAGCAGGCCGGGCAGCGCCCAGACCAGGTCGGCCAGCCGCATGATGAAGTAGTCGACCCGTCCGCCGAAGTAGCCGGCGATCAGGCCGAGCGCGTTCCCGATGATGAGCGCGCCGATGGCGATCAGGGCCGGGCCGATCACGGCCGCGCGGGCACCGACGATGATCCGGGACAGGATGTCGCGGCCGAAGTCGTCGGTGCCGAGCAGGTGATGGGCCGACGGCGCCTGCGTGGCCACGATCAGGTTCTGCGCGTTGGCCCCGAACGGCGCCAGCAGCGACCCGAACAGCGCGCACGCGACGACCAGCACGACGATCAGGAACGACAGCAGGATGAGCAGCGAGGGCCGGCGGCGGCCGCGCTTGCGCGGGGAGACAAGGACGCCCGTGTCCGGGGCGGTGATGACGGTCATCGGACGCCCCGTCCGGCCGTGATCCGCGGATCGATGAACAGGTAGCAGAGGTCAATCAGGAAGTTGGCGCCGATCAGGATCGCGGCGGCCAGCAGCGTGAAGCCCTGCACGACGGGAACGTCCTTGGACTCCACCGACGTGATCAGCAGCGAGCCGATGCCCGGCAGCGCGAAGACCTGCTCCACCAGCACCGCCCCGGTGAGCACGACCCCGAGGATGAGGCCGCCTGCGGTAATGATTGGCCCGAGCGAGTTGCGCAGCGCGTACCGGGTGATGATCCGCAGCGGCCCGACACCGCGTGCCTGCGCGAACGCGATGTAGTCCTGCTCCAGCACGGTGATCATCGCGGCCCTGGTCAGCTTCACGATGAGGGCCATGACGCCGAACGCGAGCGCGAACAGCCGGCAGGGTCAGGTGCCACAGCCGGTCGGGAAAGTCGGTGCCGGGGCCGTAGACCGGGAACCAGCCGACGTCGATGGCCAGCAGGTACAGCAGGAAGATCCCGCTGACGAAGGCCGGCACGCTGACCCCGAGCAGGCTGATCCCGACGATGGCCCGGTCGGCCGCCGTCCGGTTGCGCATCGCCGACGCGATCCCGGCCGGGATCCCGATGAGGACGGCGAGCAGGAAGGCGAAGACACCGAGGAAGATGGTCACGCCGATCCGGCTGCTGATGAGCGACGTCACCGTCTGTCCGCTCTGGATCGAGACGCCGAGGTTCAGGTGGACGGCGCCCTTGAGCCAGAGCAGGTACTGGACGAAGAACGAGTCGTTCAGGTGGTACTTCGCCTCCAGGGCGGCGATGGCGGCCGGGCTGGACGGATGGGTGCCGAGGAGGACCTGGATCGGGTTCCCCGGGGCGAGGTAGAGCAGGCCGAAGATGAGGAACGAGATCAGCAGGAGCAGGACCACGAGGGCCAGGAGACGGCGGGTCAGGAAGAACGTAATCTGCCGTGCGCGCATGCCGCCTCCGGACGTGGAATCAGCCGGAATTGATGCCAACTATCGCGTGTGGCCGAAGTTAGCACCGGCCCTCCGGCCAGGGCTTTAGGCAGCTGACGGAAGATGGCCAGGGGTCTTGCTCCGGCCGTTGAAAGACCGATTCGCGCTGGATCCTTAGCATCGGTGTGGCAGCGGCTAAAGGAGAGCACGTGACGCAGCAGGCCAGCCAGCAGCCAATGTCCGCCGACGCCCTGGTCATCGGCGCCGGGGTGGTGGGCAGCAGCATCGCGCTGCAGCTGGCCAGGGCCGGGCTCGCCGTCACCGTGCTGGACCGCAACCGGGCCGTGGGGGCCGGGTCGACCAGCGCCTCGTCCGCGGTGGTCCGGTTCCACTACTCCACCAGGGCGGGCGTGATCACATCCTGGGAGTCGAAGTTCGGCTGGGAGCGCTGGGGTGACTTCCTTGGCCACGAGGATCCGGCCGGCCTCGCCCGCTACATCACCACCGGCGGCCTGGTCGTCGACTCGCCGGGCTTCGCCCTTGACCGGGTGACCGCGCTGTTCACCGACGTCGGCATCCCGTACGAGGTGCTCTCGGCGGCGCAGCTGCGGCAGCGGTTCCCGGCCCTGGACACCGGCCGGTACTACCCGCCGCGAGCGCTGGACGACGAGCGCTTCTGGGACGGCGCCCGCGGGGAGGTGCGCGCGCTGTGGACGCCCGACGGCGGCTACGTGCACGACCCGCAGCTGGCCACGCAGAACCTGATGCACGCCGCCCGGGCCGAGGGCGCACGGCTCGTGCTCGGCGCCGAGATCGTAGCGATCGAGACCAGCGGCGGCCGGGTTACCGGCGTACGCACCGCCGACGGCTCGATCATCACGGCCCCGGTCGTCGTCAACGCGGCCGGCCCGCACTCCGGCCACGTCAACGACCTGGCCGGGGTGCGCGGGGAGTTCGCGATCTCGACCCGGCCGCTGCGCCAGGAGGTGCACCACGTCGCGCCGCCGGCCGGGCCGGTTCCCGGTCTCCCGCACGTCGGCGACGCCGACCTCGGCACCTACTTCCGCCCGGAGCCCGGCGGCGGGCTGCTCGTCGGCGGCCAGGAGCCGGACTGCGACCCGCTGCAGTGGCTGGACGACCCGGACGACTATCACCCGCATCCGACCACCGCCGTGTACGAGGCGCAGGTGACCCGGCTGGCCCGCCGCCTACCCGACCTGCCGGTCGCGACGCGCCCCTCCGGCATCGCCGGCGTCTATGACGTCACCGACGACTGGATACCGGTTTACGACTGCACGTCGCTGGGCGGGTACTACGTCGCGATCGGGACCAGCGGAAACCAGTTCAAGAACGCTCCGGTCATCGGGCAGCTCATGACGGCGCTGATCACCGAGTGCGAAGCCGGCCGCGACCACGACGCCGACCCGGTGATCTGGCGTGCCCCGCACACTGGACTCGACGTCGACCTGAGCCACTACTCCCGGCTGCGCGCGCCGCACTCGAGCAGCGGCAGCGTCATGGGCTAGCCGACCGTCACCGCGGACGGCCCGCATAGCGGGGGAACCGGAACGGCCGGAGCACCGCCGGCGCCGTTCCGGTGCTGACGAACTCGGCCATGTGCGCGCCCGTCACGGCGGCCAGCGTGATCCCGAGGGTGGAGTGGCCGGTCGCGACGAAGGCGTTGGCGGTGCCCGGCACCCGGTCAAGCACCGGCAGCCCGTCCGGGAGGAGCGGCCGCATCCCGGTCCATTCCTCGGCGACGTCGGTCCAGTCGAGCGCGGGGAAGTAGGCGCGGGCGGCGCGGGTGAGCGACGTGATGCGGCGCCGGTCGAGCCGGCTGTTGAGGCCGGAGAACTCGATCGTCCCGGCCAGCCGCAGCCGCCCGGCCAGCGGGGTCGCGCCGACCCGCGCCTCGACCAGGTACATCGGCGCCTCCGGCAGCTCCGGGCAGGCGACGGAGAGGCTGTAGCCCTTGCCCGCGGTCATCGGGAGCCGGGCGCCGAGCAGGCGGGTGACCGGCACCGAGAGCGCGCCCGCGGCGATGACGACGCTGTCGGCGGTGATCTCCTCGCCCCACTGCCGCGGCTCGCAGGGGCCGGCCGGCCCGTGCTGGCCCGCACTGCGCTGGCCCACGATGGCGGCGGTAACCCGGCCGTCGCGGACGGCGAAGCCCCGCACCGGGGTGCCCGGCCCGGATCGTGCCGCCGCGGCTGGTGATCAGCGAGGCCAGCGCCGGCAGATCCGGGTGGCGGCCGCCGCGGCAAGGGCGTCCGAGCGGGCCCGGAGATTAGAAGTGAGGTGCTATTAACTTGTCCGGTCGCTCGACGGGTGGGGCTGCGGCACATCGTCGCTGGCCTACATTTGGATGCGCTCGTTCCGCGGGTCATATATCGGGCGCAGGGACACGGTGGCCGGGTAGACCGCGTCCCCGATCTGTACCGTCCACTCGCCGGCGTCCAGGTAGGCCTGGTTGATGGGCTCGTCCGCATCGATCATCGCCAGTCCGACCGCGCCGCCTAGGGTGAACCCGTAGGACGCGGAGCGGATGTAGCCGGCGGGCCTGCCGTCGCGGCGGACGACCTCGGCGTGGAACATGAGCGGCTCGGGATCGGTCACCAGCACCTGCACCAGCCGCCGGGTCAGCGGCCCGCGCGCCTTCTGGGCGAGTACCGCGTCGCGGCCGATGAAGCCGCCCGGCTTGTTGAGCGCGACTGCGAAGCCGAGGCCGGCCTCGAGCACGGTGTCGGTGTTGTCGATGTCGTGGCCGTAGTCGCGGTAGCCCTTCTCCATCCGCAGGCTGCCGAGGGCCTTGAGGCCGGCGTGGCGCAGCCCCACCGCCCGCCCGGCCGCCACCAGCCGGTCGTACACGTGCACCGCCTGCTCCGCCGGGATGTACAGCTCGTACCCCAGCTCGCCTAGGTAGGTGATCCGGATGCAGAGCACCCGGGCGAACCCGATGTCGATCTCCGCGGCCGCGCGGAACGGGAACGCCGCGTTGGACACGTCCGCGGAGGTCACCGCGGCAAGCAGCTCCCGCGACCGAGGGCCCTGGATGTTGATTTGCGCGTAGCCCGACGTCACGTCCGTGACGAAGGCGTGGGCGTCGCCGATGTGGCGGCGCAGCCAGGTTTCCGCGTGCCGGTGGGCGGTGTCGGAGGCGACGACCCAGAACCGGTCGTCGGCCAGCTTGGTCACCGTGAGGTCGGCCTCCAGCGTGCCGACGGGGTTGAGCCACTGGGTGTAGGTGATCCGGCCGGGCTGGCCGTCGACCCGGTTGGCGGAGACCCGCTCCAGCACCCGCCCGGCGTCGCGGCCCTGCACATGGAACTTGGCCATGAAGGCCATGTCCATCAAGATCACGCCGGTGCGCGCGGCGTGGTGCTCGGCCTCCCAGTAGCCGAACCAGTCCGGCCGCCCCCAGGACAGCGGGCCTGCCTCCGGTTCGGCGCCCCCGGGGGCGTACCAGTCGGCGCCTTCCCAGCCGCTGACGTCTCTGAAGTACGCCCGCTGCGCCACCAGCCGCTCGTGGACCGGTGACACCTTCGCGCCGCGGGCCGTCCGCACCGGCCGGCCCGGGTAGTGGGTCTGGTACACCAGGCCCAGCGACTCGACCGTGCGGGTCGCCCGGTACTCAGGGTTAGCCTGGTAGCGGTGCAGCCGGTCGATGTTGATGCCGGTCACATCGATGTCAGGACGGCCGTCGGCGATCCACTGCGCGACCACCCGGCCGACCCCGCCGCCGGTCAGGATGCCGATCGAGTTCAGCCCGGCGGCGACGAAGTAGTTCTTCAGCTCTGGCGCCTCACCGACGATCGGCTGCAGGTCGGGGGTGAAGCTTTCCGGGCCGCAGAACAGCTTCTTGATTCCGGTCTGCTCGACCACCGGCACCCGGGAGATGGCGCGCTCCAGGTACGGCGCCATCCGGTCCCAGTCGGGGATGATCTCACCGAACGAGAAGCCCGCCGGGACCCCGGCTACCTGCCACGGCGCGCAGACCGGCTCGAACAGGCCAAGCATCAGTCCGCCGCCCTCCTCCCGGTAATAGCCGTAGTTGGCGGGGTCCTCCAGCACCGGCCAGCTGCCGTCCACCCCCTCGATCGGCTCGGTCAGCAGGTAGTAGTGCTCGGCGGCCTGCAGCGGGATGGTCACCCCGGCCAGCTCGCCGAGTTCCCGCGCCCACATGCCGGCGCAGTTGACAACGTACTCGGCCTCGACGTCGCCGCGCGGGGTCCGGACTCCGGTGACAGCACCGCTGTGGCAGAGGAAGCCAGTGACAGCGACGCCCTCGATGATCCGGGCGCCCTTCATCCGGGCGCCCCTGGCCAACGACATGGTCACGTCGACCGGGTTGACCCTGCCGTCGGCCGGGATGTAGAAGGCGGCCAGCACGTCGTCGACCCGGGCCAGCGGGAACAGGGCGGCGACCTCGCCCGGCGAGATCTCGTGCACCTCCACGCCGCACAGCCGGTTGAACGCCGCAACCCGCCGGTACTCCTCCAGCCGACCCCGCTCGATGGCGAGTTCGATCAGCCCGCACTGCTTCAGGCCGGTCGCGAGGCCAGTCTCCGCTTCCAGCCGGGAGTACAGGTCCCAGGTGTACTTCCGCAGCTCGGTCGACGTCTGCGAGGTCGAGCCGAAGGTGGCCATCAGCCCGGCCGCGTGCCAGGTGGTGCCCGAGGTCAGCCGGTCGCGCTCCAGCAGCAGCACCTCGCCGAACCCCAGGTGCGCGAGGTGGTAGGCGACCGAGGTGCCGATGATGCCACCCCCGATGACAACGACACGGGCACGGTCAGGAAGGGCAACGGCGGCAGGCGTGGTCATCCGGGCAGGTCTCCACAAGACTCGCGGTTACCATCGAGATCCGCGACCGCCTCTGGCAGACAGTCCACGTCCGAAGGGTCGTTGTAGCGCACCAACCGACCCGGACCGCGCTTCCTGAGTCGCGGATTCCGGGCGATTCTGTCAGCTCCCACGCGTAATTGTGGCCGTTCCAGGCATGAATTCTGCGTGCGGCAAGGTACTCGGCGACTTCGCGCGGAGCGTTCTCCATCACCACCGTGCGGTCGCCGACCCGGATCACGCCATCTTCGGCAATGAGCACGGCGCCGAACAGGATCCGGGCATCCGCCCCGATGCGGACCGCAGCACGCACCACCGCGGTGGCCGCCACGCAGGCGCTGGGGTCACCCTACGGCACGCGTTCATCACCGCTGCCCTGGACGCCGGGGTCCCGCTCCGGGACGTGCAGGAGCGGCTTCGCACGCTGATCCGCGCACCACGATGCGCTATGACCGGGCCCGCACCTCGCTCGACCGGCATGCCCCCTACATCGTCGCCGCCTACGTCGCCGGAGTTCCCCGGTAAGCGCAGCCAGTGAACCATTGGCCTGGCCGCCTCGCGGCCAGGCCGATGACCGCGCGGCGCCGCCAGGACTGTCCGCCGTCACAGCTCGCGAACCGCCGATATGGATGGGGATGACGTCAGAGCGTCCATGACGACAGTCGCCCAGATCAGGCTGTTCTGTTGTTTCGTCGCGATAACCGGTGAGCTCGCCCACACCTCAGGCCCGCCGGACAAGACAGCATGACTGAACCGCTCGGGTGCCTGCCGGGGGAGGATGGCAGCGTGGAGTCGCTGACCGAGCTGCGGGAGCGGCGGGCGTTCCAGTGCCGCTTGACGCCTGGCCGGGCGCTGCGGTCACTTGAGGAGGCGGATGCGTTCCTGCGCGACCGCGGGCTGCTGACGCGCACGGCGGACTGCGCGCTGCCGAGCCTGTATGAGGCGTGCCACGAGGATCCGTACAAGCCCGCCAGCCGGGGTTTCGCCACGTGGCCAGCGACGAAATGGCCGTGGTTCGGCGAGCTCGCTGGGCGCGGCTACCTGGTCACCGCGGTCCACCACGGCAAGAACCTGCTCGTGACCGGCGAGGTAGCGCGCCTGCTCGACCCGATCTGCCGTGCGGAGATCGAACGCATGCGCGCTGCGGACCGCGGCTGGGCCCGGCTGCTGGATCATCTCGCCGCCGCGGGACCATCCAGCATCGACGACCTGCGCACCGAGCTCGGGCTCAAGCGGCAGGAGCTGAAGTCGCTGCGGGCACCGCTGGAGCGGTGCGGCGCGATCATCTCGCGCTCGCTGCAGGTGACCGCCGGCGAGGGACACCTGCATTCGAGTGAGCTGGTGCGCTGGGACCAGGCCTACCCGGGGACCGGCGGAACAGACGCAAACCCCAGCCAGGCACTCAAGGACCTGCTCGCCGCCGGCGTGCGCGCAGCAGTCGTCGCGCCCGAGCCTGAGCTGCGGCGCTGGTTCTCCTGGCAGTGGTACTGGACAGACACGCTCGTCGACGACCTTATCCGCCAGGGACGGCTGCGCAGGGTGGGCGACCACGTCATGACGGCAGGCCAGAACGAGACAGACGGAAGGCCGCGCCGCCCGGTCACATCCGGGCACTCCGGCTGAAGTCACCGACGGTGAGCTCCAAAGGCGGCCAAGAACCGCCGTTCTGCGCGGGTGCTGGTGTTTTGGCGTTCTCCGCCCCTGGGACGCCGATTTGGGTGTTCCGGGCGCTGCGGCCGGCATGCAGCCGGGACCTTTCCGTGTGCTTGCCTGGACCGGCCGGGCCGCGCCTGGACCGTGGCCATGGGTCCGGGCGCGGCTGGTGTCCGGGACCAGTCGTGTGCGTCACCCGGCGCTGGAGGCGGGCCGGCGGCTGGCCGGGGCGCGGTCCGGGGCAAGCGCGCGGCGGGCCCGGCGGAGGGCCAGCGCCAGATCGGCACGCTCGGCCAGGTGGTGCAGTTCGGCGATCCGGTTCCGGGCGATCTCGAGGTCGGGGTACACCATGGTCTCCCTGGCAGCGGTACGGGGCCGACTATCGGCCCTCACCAGCCACGGTCCTCTGCGCGTGCACCACCCCCGCTAGCCAGGCCTCCCCCGCCGCCCGAGCAGGCAACTTGGCCCCCGCCGCGCATAGTGCAAGCCGTGCCGGATGCGTACAATCGCCTCAGTTCGATCTCGGGGGATCCAGATATGCGAGTCGGCGGCGCTCGGGGTAAACTGCTTGATCGGCGTGCCACGCTGCGCCAGGGGGCATCTCCTCCCGCCAGAGCTGAGCCCATCCCCGGCCCAATGGTATTCGGGGTTCCGGACGTTCGCCTGAGCGGAGTGATGTGATGGTCACATTGCCGATGGTGGGAGATGAGCTAGCTGGTTACCGGCTGCGGGGAGTGCTGGGCCGGGGCGGGATGAGCGTGGTTTATGAGGCGGAGAATCCGCGGCTGGGCAGCACGGTGGCGCTCAAGGTGCTGGCGCCTGAACTCGCAACCAACGACCTGTTCAGGGCCCGGTTCCTGAGGGAGTCGCGGATCGCGGCCTCGCTGAATCACCCGAATGTGATCCCGATTTTTGACATGGGCGCGCATGAGGATCTGCTGTTTATCGCGATGCGCTACGTCGTGGGCGCGGATCTGCGGGTGGTACTGAAAGCCCAGCGTGTGCTGACGCCCGATCAGGCACTTTTGCTGATTGGCCAGGCAGGCCGGGCGCTGGATGCCGCGCACCGGAATGGTCTGGTGCACCGCGACGTCAAACCGGGAAACATTCTGATCGAGCGCGGCTCCGATGACGAAAGCGAGCCCGATCACGTTTACCTCAGCGATTTTGGACTCAGCAAGCATGCCGCCTCGCGCAGTGGACTGACCGCGACCGGTGAGTTCATGGGCACCGTTGACTACATCTCCCCTGAGCAGATCCGGGGCCGCCCCGTCGATGGCCGGGCCGACATCTACTCGCTGGGATGTGTTCTGTATGAGTGCCTGACCGGCCGGGTGCCCTTCAGCAAGGACATCAACGCCGCGGTCATCTGGGCGCATGTGGAAGAAATGCCCATCGCCCCCAGCTCAGTGCAGCCCACCCTGCCACCCAGCATCGATCACGCCCTGGCCCAGGCCCTGGCCAAAGACCCGGCCGACCGCTACGCCACCTGCCGCGAACTGGTCGCCGCCGTCCGCGCCGCCCTGCCCGGCGCCACCCCCGACGTCCCGCACTCCGCCACTGTCCTGGCCAGCCGACCCGCTGCCGCCGAGCCCGTCAGCCCTTCACTCGCCGGACCTGCCGCCTCTGCCGCCTCTGCCACTGCTGCCCCACCCGACCGCGACGCCACCTCCGCCGCTGCCGTCGCAGTTAGTCAGCAGACCACCCCCGGCTCACCCCCGGTCTATCCCCGGCCTGGGCCGCCCAGCCCGACGGACGCGGCCCTATCCGTCCCGTCACCCGCTGGCCCGCCGCCCGCTGGCCCGTCACCCGCTGGCCCGCCGCCCGCTGGCCTGTCACCGGCTGGCCCGCCTGCGACAGGCCGACCGCGCATGCGGCGGATCCTGGCCGTCCTGACCGGACTGGTGGTGGTCATCGCCGCCGCCGGCGGCTGGCTGATCGGGCACAACAGCAACCACCGCACTAACAGCGGCAGCAGCACCAGCGCCAGCACCTCCCCTGCGCCTACCCAGCAGGCCTCCGCACCTGCTCCTCCGGCGCCTGGGACCTGGGCGGCGGGGCGTGATTCGCCGTTCCGTGTGCAGCAGCTAGAGGCGGCTGTGCTGGACAACAGGATCTGGCTAGCCGGTGGTCTGCTTGGCCCTGACCAGGCAACGAACAAGACCGAGTATTACGATCCGACGCTCCGCACCTGGGGCGCCGGCCCGAATCTGCCCTTCCTGGTGCATCACGCGATGCTGGTGAATTACCACGGCCAGCTATGGCTGATCGGAGGTTTCCTGCCCGTTGGCCACAATCTGGAGGCTGCCGCCTCGGACCATGTGCTGATCCTGGACCCGGCCCAAAACCGCTGGGTCGAGGGCCCCCCGCTCCATCATGCGCGGGCCGCCGGAGCGGCGGTGGTAGTGGGGGACCAGATCGTCGTTGTTGGGGGGCGGACCGGCGGCAAAACCGAAACAGAGGTCACGACCACAGAGATTTACAACGGCAAGAGCTGGCACGACGCCCCCGACATTCCGGTCCCGGGCGATCACCTGGCGGGCGTGACCGATGGGACCTACCTTTACACCATCGGCGGCCGCGCTCTGAGCGTCTCTGATAACCACAATGCGGTGCAGCGCTTCAACCCGGCGACCGGCCAGTGGACCCAGCTGACGCCCCTGCCGGTCGCTGACAGCGACCTCGGCGCGGCGTTCATTGACGGCCAGCTGATCACTTTCGGCGGTGAAAACCTGTTCAGTGTGTTCAGGACCGCCCGGGCCTACAATCTGGCCACCAAGAAATGGTCCACGCTGCAGAGCCTCCCCGTAGCCCGGCACGGGATGGGCGTGGCAGTGCTCGGCCAGACCATCTACGCCATCGACGGGGCGGCCGAGCCCGGGCACGACGGATCCACCAGCACCATGGAGAAGCTCCGCTTTCGGCGGTAGGTGAGCCGTGCCCGACCCCTCACGCTGAGACTGGCTTCCGCGGTAGACATCCTGGTGCGAGCAGTGCGAGGAGAGGAGGGAGAGGTCATGCTGCCGCGCCGCTCGAACAGGGCGCGGCGCTGCTCGGGCCAGTTGCTGCTAGATCCTCGGCCCTCACCTCCATATATCGCTTGCGCGTCAGATCGACCGTAGGCTGGCCGTCGCGATGACCTCCTCGCTCCTCGTGTGCAACTGCCGTGATGTCTGACCGTCCGGTTAGCCTGGCCTCATGGCTGCGGACCCTGGCTGGTGCAGTGTGTGCGGGTTGCCGGTGCCTGCCGGGGAGAGTTTCTGCCGCTGGCCGTTTGCTGCCCGCGCTGGTGATGGCCAGTATGACGACGAGGTTGTGCCGTGGGCATCACACAGCCTGGCCTTCATGACCGAACTGGTGGAGGCGCAGCACTGGCGCTGCCCATGGTGCGGGGATTGCCTGCCGGACTCGCCGCGCGGCACCGCGATCGATCACATCATCCCCCGGGTGTACGGCGGGCCGCATCGCCGGTGGAATCTGCAGCTCCTGCACTAGGAATGCAACTCGGCCAAGGGCAGCAAGATCACCGCCGGGGCGCTGGAGCTGGCCGGTGCTCACGGCGTGAGGATCAGCATGGACATCGGGCACTACCGCGCTGGAGTCCGGCGCCGGGCGGCCATCTATGCCGTGCGGTCCACTCTCCAGGCCGGCGGCGAGGCCCGCGACCGGGCTCTGGCCGCGGCGAGGAATCTCACCGTGTTCTTCCCAGAAGCAAAGGTCCGCGCCCTCATCAGGGCAGCCGCCAACGGCAGCCCGGCCCGCTGACAGCCGCGGCTAGCCATACAGATGCCGCCGGGTAACAGATCCACGTGATCCCCGGGCAACCGCTGGGCCCCTGCGGCGTATTACCGGTAGGCACCAGCGAGATACCGAATCGCGGCATGACCGGACGTTGCCCAGGCCCGGCGGTGTTGCCTCGGGTGCGTAGCCTGAACGGTGTGGGGGTGGAGTTCGCGATCAGGCCTATGACAGCAGTGGACGCGCACGCGGTTGCCACCTGGCGGTATCCGGATGAGTACTCCTTTTACGACGCCGATGCTGATCCGGACGACCTGGCTGAGTTGCTGGATCCTGCCGGATGGGGGACGCGTTACTTCGCCGCGGACGAGCTGGCCGCACATACGCTCGCTGGAGTCCTGGTGGTCAAGCTGACCGGGCCGGTGGCGGAGATCGGGCTTGGCCTGCGGCCCGACCTCACCGGGCGCGGGCTAGGTGAGTCTTTCCTGCGCGCCTGCCTGCATTTCGCCTCGGCGGCGCTGGGAGCACACAGCTATACCCTGGCGGTGGCGGCGTTCAACCGCCGGGCGATCACCGTATATGAACGGGCCGGATTCCGCGAGGCTGGCCGGTTCGAGCACGCCACCAACGGAGGACTGCACACCTTCATCCGGATGACCAAAGACTTGACCATCACTGCTCTATAATCCGGCAGCCTGTCCGCGTCGGCGCCAATCCAATCCGGCACTTCATGACCGATGTGCAGCCCGGTTTTCTTCCGCGCGCCATATCGTTCGGACGCCGATGCATATCCGCAACGCCCGCTATTCGGCAGAAGTGTTGCGCCCAACCCTAGGCGCAGCCCTGCAACGCACCCTGCACCGTCAGGTGGCGCGATGGCCGGGCACTCCAATGCCGCGGAGGCCGCCGCGGCGCGTGCCCTGGGGCGCTGACGGCTGGCGGAAGGTGGCGCCTGCTGGGGCCCGGTCCTTGGCTGTGGGTTACGGCTCCAGGCCGAAGTCGGGCAGGCAGGGAGCCAGGCCCTCGATCTGCACCGGGACGACGACGGTGGGCCTGCCACGCCGGCCGGTCCAGGCGGAGCCTGCGCAGCACCGCCAGCTGGCCGCGGACCGTGTGCCGCTCGATGCCATCATCGGCGTAGCCCAGCTTGCGGGACACCGCCAGCGATGCCCGGTTGTCCTGGTAGGCGCCCGAGGTTGCGCTCTGGGCACCCAGTCCCTCGAACGCCAGGTGCAGCACAGCAGCGCGCATCTGGGTGCCGATGCCCTGCCCCTGGAACCGGCGGCCCACCCATGAGCCGGTGCTCACCTCCCGGCGCACCGCGAAGTCCGCGCCGCTGAGCCCCTGGCTTCCCACGATGGTGCCCGCCCGCACGGCGACCAGATCCAGGGTCCAGTCCGCGGGCTGCCACGAGCCCCACTGCGACCAGTGGTACTGCAGCACACTGCGCGCCCGGCCGGCCGGCGGCGCGTCGGTCCAGGGCACGGTGAACGGCTGCACCCCAGCGTCGTGCACCCCCTCCGCGGCCAGCCCGCCCAGCGCGTCCAGGTCAGCCAGCGAAGGCCAGCGCAGCTCCAGATCCGGCGTCCGAACGCGCAGGCCCGACAACGGCCAGTACGGCGACGTCATACCACCGAGTATGCGACCCGCACCCACCCGCACACCGCAATAAACACCCGCCCAGCCCCGGCCACCTGGCGCCTGGCGTTCGCCAGGAACAGGGCATCCTCGGTCGGCGCTGCGTCGTGGCAGCGCGCCGCCCGGCATCCCTCCACATGACAGCCCAGGAACAACGGCCAGCGCCGCTCAGCGGCAGGAGAGTTCCTTCGTAACGCGCACCGGGCAGTCGATCTGGACCTCGTCTTCAATCGATGCGTCAGCAGGACCTCCTGAGATCGGCCGAGGGTTCGCTGCGCCAGGTGGTTGCCCGTCAGGCGCTGGCCGTGTTAGTGCCCGGCGGCCCAGCCAGAATCGTCGGAATGTACTCGAGCAGCTGGATGCGGCCATCGAAGGTGCGGCTGCTGGTCATCTCCAGTGCAACATCGGGATAGCCGTCGTAGATCCGTTCCCGGCCGCTGCTTCCGGTGATTACGGGAAAGACAACTACGCGGAAACGGTCCACGAGACCGGCCTTCAGGAGAGAGCGGCACAGGGTGAGGCTGCCTATGGTGCGCATCGACGTGGAGGCCTTGTCTTTCATCTCCCGGACGGCCTCGACGGGGTCGTGAGCCACGAGCTGCGTGTTCGCCCAGGAGAGGGGTTCGCTCAGCGTGGTCGAGAAGACGACCTTCGAAAAGCCGGCGAGGACATCGGTACCTGGCTCGCCTGCGGCGGCGAATCCCGACATGACGCGGTACGTGGTCGCGCCCATCAGGATCGTGTAGTCCGCTTCTGGCTGCTCTCCCAGCCACGCGAGGTACTGGGGCCCTTCGAGCCCCCACCAGCCCGGCCACCCTTCGGCAGCCGCGTAGCCATCGAGCGACGTGATGAAGTCGATGAGGAGTTCTGGCATCGTAGTCTCCTTGCCCTCAGGCCCCAAGGTAGCGGCTCGTGCCTGCTCTGCCGCGGAGGCAGGAACGAGTGTCAGGACGCCCGGCGAGGGGAGAACTCATCGCCAGAGTGGGCCCGATCCGGCGTTCGGCGCGCCTTGGACGTGGTGGCACGACGCACGCTCATCGGCTACTACATACGACGACAGGTTGAGCCGCTGTCGCCCGTCACCAGCGTGACGGGCGACAGCGGCAGGTCTGATCAGGTGAAGCCGACGACCAGGTGGAAATGCCCGAGCCTCAGGTTGAGTACTCCGCCGCCGGCCCAGTGCACGATGAACGCAAGCAGGATGATGGCCAGGATTACCACGACCACCCAGAAGAAGAACACGATGATGCCGGGAATGGCATGCCCCGCTACAGTTCTCGCTCTAGCCATGGCCGCCAGTTACCCACCGCCGTCCGGATTATTCGGCTTGTTCACCGTTTGCCGGGCACGAAGCGAGGCAGGCCGGCGGCTATGACCCGAACTTCGTCCAATGCCCTTCGGAGACCACCTCGACGGAGCCGTCGACGACCTTGATGGCCGTCTGTTCGTCGATGGCGTAGGCCGGGACGCCGATTTTGGCGGCCCATCGCTCTGCGTCAGCCAGGGTGTTTGTCGGGAAAGCGTCCAGGTGCGGGAAGATCGAGAAGTCGACGACTCCCAGGGTGCGGTCATCCGGCGCGGACGGCCACTCGACGAAGTACGCCCCGATGCGGGGCGTCATCACCATGCTTCCGGCACTCACTCCCACCCAGACCTTGTCGGGCAGCGAAGGCAGCAGATCGGCCAGCCCGGACTCCCGCATCCAGTGGCACAGGTACGTCGCGTCGCCGCCGTCGACTAGCAGCACGTCGGCCCCCCGGATCCAGGGAACCCATCGCTGCGCGCCGATGGTGGGCAGCGCGGTGAGTTCGAGGACACCGAGCGACGCCCAGCCCAGGCCGGACAGGTGCCGGAACTCGGGCTCGGCGGCTACCAGGCCCCGCACCGATGCCGGACCGCACATCGGGTGACCCCACTGTGCTGTCGGAATACAGAGGGCGTGGCACTCGGCTACCGGCTTGCCGAGCAGCTGCACGAGCGCCGAGTGGATGCTTGGGTTCGTGACGCCGCCCGACGTGAGAAGAAGCCTCACGCTTGGCTCCTGTACGTACCGGTCATGACGCTCTCATCGAGAGCCGCGAGATCGGGTGCATGAGAATACAGACTGGACACCAGAGCGAAACTCATCGCCGTTGCGACCCGTCAAGCCCCCGCACCCACATCGGCAGATCCGTGTGCTGCCGCCCGTCATGTGATCGGCAGGCTTCTGGACCTGTTGCACGTCAGCTGGCGGGCATGCGTCGCGGATCAGCTGGCGGTCACACGCCGGCGTCACGGCTGGAGGACGATCCTGCCGGGGACCCCGCCAGCGGCCTTCGTGCTGTACGCCGTGACCGCCTCGGCGAGCGGGTACACCGCGCCGACCTGCGGGCGCAGGTGCCCTTCGTCGATCAGGCGGGCCAGCTCGGCCAGCTGAGCGCGGCTGGATTCCTGGATGAAGACCAGCGTGCTGATGTCGTCCCGCTCAGCGGGCAGCGGCGCGTCGGCCTTGACCGTGACCAGCGTTCCCCCGGGCCGCAGCAGCGCGGCGGATCCGGCGAGCACCTCGCCGCCGATCGTGTCGAAGACCAGGTCGGCCTGGCCGGTCACGTCCTGCAGCGGGCCGGTTCCGGCGTCCAGCGCGATGTAGCGGTCCGCGCCCAGCTCGGTGGCCAGCGCCCGGGAGTGGCTGCGCCCGGTCCCGATCACCTCGGCGCCGGCCCAGCGGGCCAGCTGGACCGCCATCGACCCGACCGCGCCGCCCGCGCCGTGGATGACCACCGTCTGGCCCTTGGCCAGCTTCCCGTGGTCGAACAGGGCCTGCCACGCGGTCAGGCCGGCCCGCGGCACCGCCGCGGCGTGGACGTGGTCGACGGTCCGCGGCTTCGGGGCCACGTTGCGGGCCTCGACGGCGACGTACTCGGCGGCCGCCCCGTCACGGAGCTGGTCGGTCAGCCCGTACACCTCGTCGCCGACGGCGATCCCGGCCGTGCCGAACCCCAGCGCGGCGACGGTCCCCGACACCTCGTGGCCGGGGATGACCGAGGCCCGCCGGTGGCCGGCCCGGCACGTCCAGATGGGCCAGTCCAGCTCGTTGTGCGTGATGCCGCACGCCGCGACCTTCACCAGCACCTCGCAGAACATCGGCTTGGGCTCGGGCGCTTCCTCGAAGACGAGCCCGCTGATGCCGGTCCGCTCGTGCGTGCGGATGGCTTTCATCGTCAGTCCCCTTCCGGGCAGATGCTCTTCCACTCCTCCGACGAGGAGGCCCGCCCGGATGTCAGGCGGCAATCCAGCCTCACAATGCGGCGCAGTATCTCGTCGGAGGGGTAAGGCAGCTACGACGAGAGGGGGCCGCGCCATGACCGCCCCACCGCCAGAACCGCGCCTGGCCGCGATCATCAGCGAGCGGCGTCAGCTGATCAACGTCGCGTACCGGCTGCTGGGCTCCCTGGCCGAGGCCGAGGACGCCGTCCAGGAAACCTACGCCCGCTGGTACGCCCTCACCCCGGCCCGGCGGGACGCCATCGACTCGCCCGGCGCCTGGCTGACCACGGTCACCAGCCGCATCTGCCTCGACCAGCTCGGCTCGGCCCGGGCCCGCCGCGAGCGCTACGTCGGCCCGTGGATCCCCGAGCCGCTGCCCGAGCCCGCCGAATGGCTCAGCGGCAGCGCCGGCGGCACCGGCCGACCCGGCCGACCGCGTCACGCTCGACGAGTCGGTCTCGATGGCGTTCCTGGTCGTGCTCGAATCGATGACCCCCGCCGAGCGGGTCGCGTTCATCCTGCACGACGTGTTCGGCTACCCCTTCGCGGAGATCGCGGGCATCGTCGGCCGGACCCCGGCCGCCTGCCGCCAGCTGGCCTCCTCCGGCCGCCGCCGCAGCCGCGCCGCCCACCGCCCGGCGGCCCCCACCGCCCGCCAGTCCGCCCTCGTCCGCGACTTCGGGAAAGCCTGGCAGGCCAGCGACATCGCCGCGCTCGTCGCCCTGCTCGACCCGGACGCCGTCATCACCTCAGACGGCGGCGGCCAGGCCACCGCCGCCCGGCATCCGGTCGAGGGCGCCGGGCTGGTCAGCCGCTTCCTGGCCGGCATCGCTGCCCGCGCACCGGACCTGACCGTCGCCGAGCGCACGGTCAACGGCCAGCCCGGCCTGATCGCCCAGCGCGGCGGCACCACGGTCACCGTCCTCGCCTTCGGCATCGAAGGCGACCGCATCACGCGCATCTGGGCGATCAGGAACCCGGACAAGCTCCGCGCCTGGTCCCCCGGGCGGACCTCATAGCCGAGATCCTCCGGGAACAGCGAGCGGCGGCCGCACGGGAAAGGCTTCCCGGCGGCCGCCGGCCGTGGTCAGGCGGCACTGTCAGGCGGCCACTATCAGGCGGCCCAGGTCAGGGCAGCGTGCCCACGTACTCGCACTGGATCACGGTGGGGGTGATCAGGTTGCCGGCCGAGACCTCGTGGCCGGCGCTGTCGTTCATGTTGATGTTGTCGCCGGTGCCGCCGTTCACCGTGGTGCCCTGGAAAAGGCCGCCGCCGGGCACGCCCGCGAAGGCCTCGCAGACCGAGAAGAACACCTCGCCGTAGTCGGCCATCGCGCTCTGCTGGCCGCCGACGGTGGGCGCCTCGACAATCCACTCGGCGCTGTTGCCCACCAGCGGTTTCAGGCCGTCATAAGCAGCGGCCTATTCCGGCGCCAGGCCCTTCGGACAGCCAGGACAGGCACAGGCTCAGCTCCTCGACGATCCGCAGGCCCACCCCGTGCAGCCCGCACACGATCACGTGCCCCCGCCAGCTGTTGTATGCCTCGGTCATGGTCCGAGGCTGTCATGCGCAGGTGCCGGCCAGGTGACCTCCGGCTGACGTTTGCTGAGGTCAGCGTGCTCTTTTTGGAAGGATTACGGTGGCTGCGGCGCGGGCCTAGTCCCGCACGCGGAAGCCGTCGATGAGGCGGAGGATCACGTCTTTGGCGCGCTCGCGCTCGGCTTCCGGGTCCTCGGCGTCGGCGACGGCGAGCCCGGCCTCGCCCAGCGCGGCCAGGATCATCCGGGCCGGCAGGTCCCCCGGCGGCACCGCGTACCGGCCGGTGGCGGTCAGCAGGGCCAGCCCCTCCCGCAGCCCGGCGAGATAGAAGCTCTCCCCGATGGCCCGGTAACGGGCCTGGCCGAGGACCCCGGGGGCGTCCTGCAAGGCGATCCGGCGGTAGGCCGGCTCGGCGCACGCGGCCAGGAACATGTCCAGGCCGGTGGTGAGCAGGTCCAGCGGGTCGTGGCTGCCGCCGGGCTCGTCCCAGATCTTTTCGCCGGCCTTCTCGACCTTGCCGAGCAGGCTGGTCTCGATGTCGATGAACACCGCCTCGAACAGCTCGGCCTTGCTGGCGAAGTGGTGGTACAGGCCGCCCTTGGCGATGTTGGCGTCCTCGGCGATGGCGTCCATCGTCGTGGCCGCGTAGCCGTCCGTGGCGAATCGTGCCGTGGCCGCCGCGACCACCGCCGCGCGGGTCTGCTCGGCGTACAGATCCCGCCGCGACTTGCCTGCCATGACCGACTAGTCTACGCTGACCGACTATGAGTCATTCACAGACTGACAGTCGGTCAATCTTCTCCTCGCCCGTCCGGACGGTGACCACGGCGTCCGGAACCATCACCTACGCCGAGGCCGGGTCCGGGCCGGCCCCGGTGGCCGTGTTCGTGCACGGCGTGTTCCTGCACCACGGGCTGTGGGCGGCGCAGCTGGCCGCGCTTTCCGACGTGCGCCGGTGCCTGGCCCCCGACCTGCTGGCGCACGGCGGCAGCGCGCTGGCCCCGGCCGGCGGCGAGCCGCTGGACCTGCGCGCGCAGGCCCGGATGATCATCGATTTCCTCGATGCGCTCGGCGTCTACCAGGCCGACCTGGTCGGGAACGACACCGGCGGGGCCATCTGCCAGCTGGCCGCGGTCATGGCGCCGGACCGGTTCCGGTCGCTGACGCTGACGAACTGCGACGTGCACGACAACTGGCCGCCGCCGCCGTTCATGCCGATCGTCGACCTGGCCCGGCAGGGGGTCTGGCCACCGTGCTGCCCGCCTTGGCGGGCGACGTGGGCCAGATCCGGTCCGGCGTGGGGTCGAGCTTCGAGCACCCCGAGGCCGTGCCCGACGACGTGCTGCTCAGCTTCTTCGCCCCGTTCGCTGATCCGGCCCGGGCCGCGGCTGTGCAGGCTTACGTGGCGGGCATGGACAACGCGGTGACCGTGGCCATCCGCGACGACCTGGCCAAGCTGACCGTGCCGGCCCAGATGGTGTGGGGCACCGGGGACGAGTTCTTCGCCCTGTCCTGGGCCCAGTGGCTGGCCGACACGATCCCCGGCGCGCAGCGGATCGTCGAGGTGGACGGCGCGAAGCTGTTCTTCCCGATGGAGCGCCCCGACGAGCTGAACCGCCCGCTCCGCGAACTGTGGACGGCCGCCTGACCGGCGTGCGCCTGCAGGCCGGTCAGCTCTGCGCCCGGTCACGGGCCCGGGACAGCCCCGGGCCCGTGGCCGGGCGCCGCTTTGCCGCGCCGGTGAACCAGCCGGTCCGCGCGTTCTGGGAAACCGGCTGACCGCAGCCATCGCCCCGCCCGGCCTGCCCGTCCTATGCTGATGATCTTGGGCAGGCCGGGCGGGCTCCGGCCTGCACGACAGCAGGCCGGCGGCCTGCGGGAAGGGAGCCGCGGTGCCAGCGAGCAGCTACCTGGACTACTCGGGCCGGGACGACGTGCTGGGCGGCGGCGCCCGGAAGATCCCGGTGACCACCCCCAAGGGCACGTTCAGTGTCTGGACCAAGCGGACCGGCAACGACCCCGGCCTGAAGGTGCTCCTGCTGCACGGCGGCCCGGGCGCCACGCACGAGTACCTGGAGGCGTGCGACAGCTTCCTGCCGAACGCGGGCATCGAGTACTACTACTACGACCAGCTCGGGTCCGGGTTCAGCGACCAGCCCGAGGAGCCGTCGCTGTGGGACCTGGACCGGTTCGTCAGCGAGGTCGAGCAGGTCCGCCAGGCCCTCGGGATGGACGCCAGCAACTTCGTCCTCTACGGCCAGTCCTGGGGCGGCATCCTGGCCATGGAGTACGCCCTGGCCCACCAGCAGAACCTGCGCGGCCTGATCATCTCGAACATGATGGCCAGCGTCCCGGCGTACAACGCATACGCCGAGCAGGTCCTGATGCCGCCCATGGACCAGGCCAAGCTGGCCGAGATCAAGGCCTTCGAGGCGGCCGGCGACACCGAGAACCCGCGCTACATGGAGCTGCTCCTCGAGCAGCACTACGTCAAGCACGTGCTGCGGATGCCGCCGGACGAGTGGCCGGACGGGGTGCAGCGCGGCTTCGCGCACATCAACCCGGCCATCTACGTGTCCATGCAGGGCCCGTCCGAGCTGGGCATCAGCGCGGACGCGAAGCTGGCGCACTGGGACCGGTTCGAGGACCTGGCCACGATCGACGTGCCCGCGCTGGTCATCGGCGCCGAGTACGACACGATGGACCCGCGGCACATGGAGGCCATGGCGGCCAAGCTGCCCCGCGGCGAGTACCTGTACTGCCCGCAGGGCAGCCACCTGGCCATGTACGACGACCAGCAGGTCTACTTCGACGGCATGATCGCGTTCATCAACAAGCTGCGCAGCGGCGGCTGAGCCCGGCCGCCGGGCCGGCCTCGCGCCAGGCCCGGCCGGCCCGCGCTACGCCGGCCCGGCCCGCAGGAAGTCCAGCACGGCCGCGGTGAACTCGGCCGGGCGGCTGGTGTGCACCCGGTGCCCGGCCGGGATCGTGATCAGCGTGGCGTCCGGGATCAGCTGGGCCGCCTCGGCCAGCTGGACCTGCGGCACGTGGCTGTCCTCGCCGCCGGCGATGATCAGCGTCCGCGCGGTGATCGAGGGCAGCCCGGCCCACCAGGCCGGGTCGGGGTCCTTCAGCTGCCCGGCGATGGCCACCACCAGCGGCCAGTCCACCGGCAGCTTCTCTGGCGGCGCCGGGGGCATGGTCCGCGGCAGGCCCGCCTGCTCCGCCGCGCCGGCCGGTCTGGGCGCGGGCGGCTTGGGCGGGCAGGTGTCCTCCAGGACGAGCTGGCGGACCAGGCCCGGGCGGGCTTCGGCGACCAGGCTGGCCACCGTGCCGCCGAGCGAGTGGCCGATGATGCTGACCTGCTCCAGGCCGAGCCGGTCCAGCGCGTCAAGCACGTCGTCGCGCATGAGCTCGAACGAGTACTCCCCCGGCCATTCGCTGTCGCCGTGCCCGCGCAGGTCGAAGGCGATCAGCCGGTACTCGCGGCCGAGCCCGGGCGCGATCTCGTCCCAGGTGGCCGACGGCTCGCCGAGGGAGTGCAGCAGGACCAGCGGCGGCCCGTCCGCGCGCCCGCTGGTGAAGTAAGCCAGCCTTATCCCGTTTGCGGGGATATCTCCGCGTTCGCTCATGCCGGGAAGGTTAGCCCGCGCCGCCGGCCGCTCCGTCCGCGTCCGTCACAGATCGGCTTCCCCGGTGATCAGCGTGGCCGTCCGGCCGCCGACCCAGATCGCCCCGGCCGCGTCGGCCGAGACACGCACCCGGCCGCGGCGGCCGATCACCGTGCCCTGGCTGGCCACGTACGGCGCGGTCAGCCGGCCCGTGCGCAGCAGCCAGGCGGCCAGCGACGCGTTCAGGCTGCCGGTCACCGGGTCCTCCACCCCGGTCCCGTTGACCGGGAAGAACGCGCGGACCTCCACGGCCGCCTCGGAGCCCGGCGGGTACAGCCCGGCCAGGCCCAGGTCGATGTCCACCCCGGTGGGCCGCGCGGCCAGCACCGCGTCCGCGTCCTTGAGCAGGACAGCGACCCAGCCGGGCCCGTTGTCGGCCCACTCGGCGTCCACGATGTCGGCCCGGCTGACCGCCAGCATGCCCGCGATCCGGTCCAGCAGCCCGTCCTCGACCGGCCCGTCCCGCAGCACCGGCGGCGCGGCGAACGCCAGCGACCCGTCCGCCCTCTCGGTCTGGCGGACCGGCACCAGCCCGGCGCCGCATTCCTGGATCGCCACCCCGGGCTCGCGGGTGGCCCCGCCCGCGGTCAGCCACGCGTGGCAGGTGCCCAGTGTGGGGTGCCCGGCGAAGGGCAGCTCGGCCGCAGGGGTGAAGATCCGGACCCGGTAGTCCGCGCCGGGGCCGGACGGCGGCAGCACGAACGTGGTCTCGGACAGGTTCATCCACCGGGCGAACTGCTGCATCTGCGCGGTGTCCAGTCCCTCGCCGTCGAGCACCACGGCGACCGGGTTGCCGCTGCCGGCCTCGGCCCCGAACACGTCAACTACCGCCAGGGAGCGTTTCATAAGGCAACCATGCCAGCCGCGGCCGCCCGCCAGGAAACTGGGTTGCGGGCCACGACGCGGCCAGGTGAGCTAGCCCGGTGACCAGGATCACCGGCTCGGCCATCGCGACCTTCAGGAGTAAGGGATACGGAATTATCCCGGCGGTTCTTGACACCAGGCAGCTCGGCGCGGCGCGGGCCATGGTGGCGTCGCTGCTGGCGGCCGAGCCGCCGGAGCCCGGTCACGCCGGGCCGTACTTCCTGTGGCCACGGTTCGGCGCCGGCGGCCATCCGCTACTGGACCTGTACCGGTCGGCCGGGATTGGGGCGCTGGCCGCGGAGCTGCTGCGGGGCGGCCTGGCCCCGGACAAGCCGGACTTTGCCCAGCTGGCCGTCACCTACCCGCCGTACCCGCACCGGCCGGGCGGCCCGCACGTGGACGGCATCACGCCGGGCGAGCCGGACGGGCGGCCGGGCACGTTCTCGCTGCTGGCCGGGATCTGGCTGACCGGCCAGGACGAGCCGGGCCAGGGCAACCTGTGGGTGTGGCCCGGCAGTCACCTGCGCTTCGGCGCCTGGCTGGCGGAGCAGGGCGCGGACGCCCTGCCCGGGGTGGCCGAGCGGTACCCGGGGCCGTACCCGCCGGTCGAGATCGGCGACCCGGTCCAGGTCACCGGCCCGGCGGGCAGCGTGCTGTTCGCGCACTACCTCCTGGCCCACAACATCGGCAACCACGACGGCCCGGCCGGCGGCGAACCGCGGCAGACGGTCTACTACCGGCTGCACGCACCGGGCCACCGGGACCGCTGGCGCCACGCGGTCACCGACCCCCTGCTGGAGTTCAGAACCGGGTAACCCGCCCGGCTCAGCGGAACGCCGCGGGCCGCCGGCCTGGTGACCGGCGGCCCGCGGCGGGCCCTGCGAGGAGTAGCGGTCAGCCGACCAGCTCGGGCTCGGCCACCGGGGCCGGGTGCTGGCCGGCCGCCAGGATCTCGGCCTCGTCCCGCGGGTGGCGCGGCAGCATGAAGGTGAGCAGGGCCAGCACCGGGGCGGTGCACAGCTCGATCAGCAGGCACCGCTGCAGGGCGGTGACGAACCCGCCGTGCGCCAGCGCGGCGAAGAACACGGTGCCCAGCACCGCGACCCCGATCGCCCCGGCGAGCTGCTGCAGAGCGTTGAGCACCCCCGAGGCCGACCCGGTCTCCTCGTCGGTCACCGAGGCCAGGACGAACCCGAAGAGCGGCGAGACCAGCATGCCGATGCCCAGGCCCAGGGTGAGCTGCGGCGCGATCAGGTCCAGCGAGCTGGTGGCCAGGCCGTTTGCGGAGATCACCAGGTACAGCCAGGCCGTGCCGCCGGCCAGCACCACGGCGCCGATCTGCAGCGCGATCCGCCCGATCCGGGGAACGAGCACGGCGGCGGCCACGGTCGCCCCGGCCGCCATGCCGAACGCCAGCGGGGCCAGCGTCAGGCCCGCGTGGATGGCCGAGAAGTGCTCGCCGAACTGCAGGAACAGGGTCAGCGCGAGCAGCACGCCGATCATGCCGGCGAAGAACGCGGTGATCGAGGCCAGACCGGCGCTGAACGCCCGGTGCCGGAACACGCTGGCCACGATCAGCGGGTCACGACCGCGCCGCACCTGGCCCCGGATGCGCAGGGCGAGGGCCGCGAACGCCACCACGCTGGCCGCCATCATCAGGTAGGTCCACAGCGGCCAGCCCGCCTCCTGGCCCTGGATCAGCGGGTAGATCAGCAGGCCCATGCCCGCCGCCGCGATCAGCGTGCTGGCCAGGTCGACCGTCGGCCGCCGCGCGGCGCGGGACTCGGGCATCAGCCGGGCCGCGCCGATCGCGGCGATCAGGCCCAGCGGCACGTTCACGAAGAACACCAGCCGCCACCCGGACCCGAACGCGTTCAGGTCCACCAGCGCCCCGCCCAGGATCGGGCCGAGCACCGCGGACAGCCCGATGACGGGGCCGAACACGGCAAACGCCTTGCTGCGGTCGTCGCCCGCGAAAACCTCCCTGATGATGCCGAAGCCCTGCGGGATGAGCAGCGCCGCGGCCGCGCCCTGGGCCAGCCGGAAGCCGATCAGCATCCCCGGGCTGACCGCGAACGCGCAGGCCAGCGAGGCCGCCGCGAAACCGGCCGCGCCCAGTGCGAACAGCCGCTTCCGGCCGTACCGGTCGCCAAGGCGGGCCCCGGCGATCATCCCGGCGGCGAACGCCAGCGCGTACCCGCCGATGATCCACTGCAGTGCCGCCGCGCTGGCGTGCAGGCTGGCCCGCACGGTCGGTGCGGCCACGTTCACGATCGTCCCGTCCAGCAGGTCCATGCACTCGGCGGCCAGTACCAGCGCCAGGATGGCCCACCGCCGCGGGTGCCCGGCCCGCACCGCGGCCTGGGTCTCGTTCAGAGCCATGTTCTCGATCCTCCTTCGGACCAACGTTCCGAACATTGTTCGTTATTACGTTATGAACGATGTTCTACACTGCTGGCATGAGCACGTCAAGTCCGCCCGGCACAAACCAGGGACCGTCCACCCCGCCGTCGGTGGCCGCTAGGTCCGCGGCGGCCTCCGCCTGGGCGGCCACGCCGCTGCCCGCGCCGCCGCGGCCGGTCCGGCGCCGCTCCCCGGCCGGGCGCAAGGCCACGCTGACCACCGAGGCCATCGTGACTGCGGCCATCGAGGTGCTGGACGAAGGCGGCGTCGCGGGCCTGTCCATGCGCCGGGTGGCCGAGCACCTGGGCACCGGGGCGGCCTCGCTGTACGCGCACGTGTCCGGCAAGGAGGAATTGCTCGAGCTGGTCTACGACGCGCTGGTCGGCCAGGTGGCGCTGGTCGAGCCGGACCCGGCGACCTGGCGGGAGCAGTTGCGCCAGGTCATGACCGACTTCCACGACGTTCTCGTCTCGCATACCGACGCCGCACTCGCCGGCCTGGGCCGGATCCCGACCTCACCGCAGACCATGGCCGCCGCCGAGGTCCTGGCCGGCATCATGCCGGCCGGCGGCCTGTGCCCCAAGGTGGTCGCGCTGGGCCTGGACCAGCTGGTGCTGTACGTGTCGGCCACCGCGTTCGAGGACGGCCTGTTCCGGCGCGGCATGGACGAGGAGGAGATGCTCCGCTACTACGCCGGGGTGCACGCGTTCTATGCGGCGCTGCCCGCGGACCGCTACCCGGTCCTGGCCAGCATCGCCCCGGACATGACCGGCCACGATGACGTCGAGCGATTCAACTTCGGCCTGGACGTCCTCATCTCCGGCCTGGAAGCAGTCAGCGCGAGGGTCAGGGACCCCGGTCAGGGGGTGGGTCAGGGAGAACCCTGATCCAGGTCCAGCCGCAGGTCAGGGGGCGAACCCGGGGCGATCCCGATACCCAGGAACGCCGCCCGGCGGCAACCTTGAAGCATGAACGCAACGACAGAAAACACCCAGTCCACCAGCACCTACGACCGCCCCGCCCGGCCGGAACTGCGCCGGTCCACCGACGACCGGATGCTGGCCGGCGTGGCCGGCGGCCTGGCCCGCTACCTCGACGTCGACGCGACGCTGGTGCGGATCGCCTTCGTCGTCCTGACCGTCGTCGGCGGCGCCGGCGTGCCGCTCTACCTGGCCTCCTGGCTGCTGATCCCCGAGGACGGCGCCGACCAGTCGATCGCCGCGTCGTTCCTCGACTCCCGCCGCAACCGCTGACCCGGCCACCCCCCTGCCCTGCCGAACAGGAGACCACCGCAATGTCCGCCCCCAGCCGCCCGCGCCTGCCGCTGCTCCGCATGATCCTGGTCATCATCGTCGCGCTGGCCGTCGTGAACATCGTGGCGCACCTCTTCTCGCCCTGGCTGCTGCTCGCCGCCGCGGCCATCGCCTGGGTCGTGTTCCGCGCCCGCCACACCGTCAGGTAACCCGCCACCGCCGCCCCCAGAACCCCCACTGCCCGGCAGGCCACATGGCCTGCCGGGCAGCTTCACGCTGTCGGGCTGACCTGGCGGAACCCGGCCGGGATAGCCACGGATCTGGTCAGCTGGCGGCGGTTCGCCGCCGTGTTCGGCAGCCAGGTGTAGTCGTCCCTGATGGCCTGCGGGCTGGAGGCCGGGACGCCGGGCGGCGTGGACACCGTGCGGATCGGCAGGTAGGTGTCCGGGCTGACCCACATCCGCAGCAGCCCGGTGGCGGCCGTGCCCTGCCGCAGCTCGATGGCCCGCTGGCCGTCGACCCGGGCCGGGCCGACCAGGGTGAGCTCGCCCGACGCGACCTCGGCCCGCAGCCGGGCCGCGCCCTGAGCCGGGGTCTCGTGCCGCGGTGCGGGCCCGCCGGCCGGGGTGGCCGAGCCGAACGGGTACACGGTCCGGCTCCAGGTCCTGCTGCCGTAGCTGATCACGATCGACACGGTCCGCCTGGGCCAGATCGTGACCAGGTAGCCGGTGACCGGGTGGCCGTCGGGGGCCAGGTCAACCGTTCGTGTCGTGTGGCTGTCCGGGCTGCTCCAGATCACGTCCCAGACCGGCTGCCCGGTCTGCGAGTCGGGCGCATGGTCGGAGATGCGCAGCACGGCGTGGTTCGCGGCCAGCGCGGACCGCATCCGGTGCACCACGTACGCGGCGGTCTGGATCCCGGTGCCCGGCGCACCCGGTCCCGCGTGGCCGGGCGTCACGGACCCGGCCGGGCTGGTCCCGGCCGATGAGCGGCCGGCGCCGCCGGGCGAGCTGCCGGGCCCGGGCTGGACCACGGCCACCGCGGTGACGGCCGCCGCCACCGCAGCCGCGGCCGCGCTGGCGGCCAGCAGCGGCCCCCGGCGCCTGCCGGCCGCAGGCTCCGGCGGGCGGGCCGGGCGCGCTCCCCCGGCTCCGCGGTGAGCAGGTCGAAGTCGGTCAGGATGGCGCTGAGCAGGCGCTCTTCGAAACGGCTCGGCGGCGGCGCGGTGTTCACGGGATGACCTCTTTCACGCGGGCGGTCAGATCGGCGGGCCGGGCCGCAGCGGGCCCGGCCGGTGGGGACGAGCTGGCCTGGCCGTCGGCCATGGCCCGGGCGAGGGCCCGCCGGGCGCTGGTCAGCCGCATCCGGAACGCGGCCGGGCTGATCCCCAGCACGGCGGCGGCCTGGCGGGAGGTCAGCCCGTCCGGGCCGGCCGAGCAGCAGCGCTTCCCGGGCCCGGGGTTTCAGCCGGCCGAGCGCTCCGCGCACGGCCTCGCTGGCCCGGGCGGCGTCGATGCGCTCCTCCAGCCGCTCGATGTCGCTGGCGTCGATCAGCCGCCGCCCGGCGATCCTGGCCGTGGCGGCCGCCTCCCGGCCGCGGCGCCGGCGGGCGCCGGCGATCAGCCGGGCCGTGATGCCCAGCAGCCAGGCGGCCCTGGTCCGCCGCGGCTTCCTCGTCGTAGGACCGGGCCGCGGTCAGCACCGTGAGGAAGGTGCTGGCCACCAGGTCGGCCACGTCCGCCGGGTCACGCACCCGGCGGGCGGTGAACCCGATGACCCGGTCCACATGACGGCGGTAGAAGATCTCGAACGCGGCCGGGTCTCGGCACTGAGCCGGCCCAGCAGTTCGGTGTCTGCCGGTTCGCTGCCCATACCCGTACTTGGTCGCTCCCTGCCCCCTGCAAGCAAAACACCGCACCCGGAGCACCGGACGCCCCGCCAGGCTAGCCAGCCTCCCCCGCCGCCGGTCGCCGAACACCGTGCACGCACAGCCCACGGTGCGGCACCGGCGGCGACATCTGGCGGCATCGTGGACATCGACCCGCTGAGCCTCGGCCGGGCGGAGGAGATCCGGGCGCTTGTCGGCGAGGGGGCCAGCCTGGTGGCCGTGGACGGCGGTCAGATCGTGGGCTTCCTTGCCGTCC
>CAVYPM010000011.1:0-103422 GCA_963770375.1 uncultured Actinomycetes bacterium
CGGTGGCGATGAACGTGCTGGCCGCCGGGCACGGCTGGCGGGACCTGGCGATCTGGGCGATGCCGCCGGTCGCGTACGCGCTGGCGTCGGATACCGCGATCGGCGTGGTCCGGGCCTGGACGATCGCCCGGCAGAAGGCGCTGAACGAAGCGCTGGCCGACGACGAGGCCACGCCGCTGGCGATCCTCGGCGGCCTGCTGCTGTGGCTGCTGCGGCTGGGCCTCGCGCCCGTCTCCACGCTGGCCGGGTTCCGCGCCTGGGTGCTCGAGGAGTGCCCGGTCGCGCCCGGCCGCCGGGCGCCGGCCAGCACCGCGCGAGCCAGCCGCGGCGATCGCGCCGACGCCCGGCACGGCGATCACCGCCCGGGCAGCCGGGCCGGCACCGCCGGGCGGAGCCGCGGGCCGGGACCAAGACCGCCCGGTTCCTGGCCCTGGTCGCCGACCGCTACGGGCCGCTCGCGGAGCTTCCCGCTGGCCGACGTGTCGCGGGTCAGCGCCGAGCTGGCCCCGAGGTCGGACCTCGACCCGGGCGCCGCCCGCGCCGCGCTGCGCCGCCACGTCCTGGCCGCTGCAGCAACGGGAGCCCGCCGTGACGTACTTCATCCTGCTCCTAGTCGGTCCTGCTGGTGCTGGCCGCGCTGCGCTGGTGCTTCCTGCCGCACGGCGCGGCTGCCCCGGTTCCGGGTCCGGTACCTGCGGCTCCGGCTGCACCTGCGGCTGCACCCGGGCCGCGGGCACGCCACCGTCGTTCGAGCTGTGGCTGCGGTGGGGCCGACTGGCCGCGTTCCGCCGGTCCGCGCCGGTCCCGGCCGTCGCTGCCGGCGTGGCAGCGGCTGCTGCCTGCCCGGACGAGCACTCGCTGCTCCTCGGCCGGGCGCAGTACCGGCACGGCCTGCGGGTCCCGGTCGAGGAGCACGTGCTGGTCATGGCGCCGCCGCGGACCGGCAAGACCGGCCTGCTGGCCAAGCTGATCCTGCACTACCCGGGCCCGGTCGTGTCGCACGACGACCAAGCACGACGTGTTCGCAGCTCACCTCGCGGGATCCGGTCCCGGCGCGGCCCGGTGCACGTGTTCAACCCGCAGCGGATCGGCGGCGTGCCGTCGACGTTCCGGTGGAACCCGGTCGACGGGCTGCGCAGACGCGGCGACCGCGATCCGCCGCGCCGACGGGTTCGCGAACGCGGTCAGCATGTCCGGCACCGAGGACGCCTCGTTCTGGACCGGCAAGGCTCAGAGCTACCTGCGCTGCCTGTTCCACGCCGCCGCGCTGGCCGGCGGGGACATGCGCCTGGTCGCCCGGTGGGCGCTGGGCAGCGCCGAGGCGGCCGAGGACATCCTGGCCCAGGCCGGCGCGGAGCAGTGGGCCGCCGAGCTGGCCGAGCTGCGCGGCGAGGCGCAGAAGACCGCCGCGACGATCAAGATGGTGCTGTCCCGGGCGCTGGCGTTCATGACCGACCCGGCGCTGGCCCAGCTCCGTGCTGCCCGGCGGCGACGGCGACGGCTTCGACATCGAGGCGTTCCTGCGCCGAGTCCGGGACGCTGTACCTGATCGCCGAGTCCGAGCACGACGACAGCCCGGTCGCGCCGCTGTTCGCCGCGATGGCCGGCGAGATCCACCACGCCGCCGCCCAGGCTCGGGCAGGCCTCGCCGGGCGGGCGGCTGGACCCGCCGCTGCTGATGGCGCTGGACGAGATCGTCCAGACCTGCCCGGTGCCGCTGCCGACCTGGCTGGCCGACTCCGGCGGCAAGGGCATCCAGCTCATCCCGGTCGCGCACGGCGAGGCGCAGCTGCGCACCCGGTGGGGCAAGGACGGCGCCCAGGTCATCCTCGACACCTGCGGGGTCAAGGTCTGGCTGCCCGGCATCACCGACACCGCCACGCTGCAAGATGGCCAGCGAGCTGTGCGGCCAGGCCGCGTTCACCGAGCGAATCCGCGCACGGCGAGCGACCGTGGCAGCACCGGCGGTCTGGCACGACGTGATGACGCCGGACATGATCCGCCAGCTTCCCGCCGGCCACGCGCTGGTCATCCGCGGCGGCTACGCCCCGGTCATCGCCCGGCTCGGCGCCGCCTGGAAGGACCGCGCCTACAAGGCCGCCCGCCGCGCCGGCACCGCCATCGCCGGCCATGCCGCCCGCGGCCGTAGCTGACCAGGCGCCGGCCAGGCCCGCGCGACGCCTGCCGTCCTGGCGGCCTGCGTTCCGCCGTGCCCGACCTGGACCCCGAGGCCGCGGACGAGCCCGGCGACGCCCCGGCCTACCCGTGGAGCTGACCGATGACCGGGCACGAACCCGAGGGCCTGACCGCCGTGCTGCTCCAGCTCGCCGGCATCACGCCGAGCAGCTGTCCGGCCTCGACCAGCGCCAGGCCGCCGACACCCGCGACACCGGCGAGCGGATCGCCGCGCTGACCACGGCTCGCGAACGCCATGAAGGGCACCATCGGCCGGCCACGCCGAGACCCTGGCCGCGCTCGATCGGCCTGGACCGGCAGGTCGCCGACCTGGCCGCCCGGCTGGACGCGATCGCCCCGGCGACGGCGGCGAGCCGGCGGCTACCAGCCGCCGCGGCGCCGCGGTTCTGGAAGCTCGACGGCGCCGGCCCGCGAGGAGGCCATCGCCAGGCTGCGGGCCTGGGTCGAGCAGGTGTACCGGCCCGGCTACGGGCACCTGGCCGCCAGCCTGGGCGACTGCTGGGAGCAGCACCCGCTGTGCCTGTACATCCTGGACTGGCTGTCAGCGAGCTGTGGTCGGTGCTCTACCTCGCCCCAGCGCGCACCACCGGGACGCTGGCCGGGCAGGCCGAATGGCACACCCGGCTGCTGGCCGCCGCGGCCGAGCAGCTCGCCCGCGAGACCCGCGGCTGCGCCCACGCCACCGCCCGCAACCGCCACCCGCCCGGACCGGGAGCGCGGCCATGACCGCCCGGCCCGACCGCACGGTCGACCAGGCGCTGGCCTACGCGCGCGCACGGCTGGCCGGTGTTCCCCTGCCAGCCCGGCAGCAAGGAACCCGCCACCCGGCACGGCTTCCTCGACGCCACCACCGACCCGGACCAGATCACCTGGTGGTGGCAGCGCCAGCCCGGCGCCAACCTCGCCATCGCCACCGGCGCAGCCCGGGCCCGGACGTGCTCGACGTCGACCAGCACGGCCCGGCCGGCAACGGGTTCGCCGCCTTCAACCAGCTCACGCGCGCCGGGCTCGCTCGACGGCGCGAGCGCGATCGTCGCCACGCCGAGCGGCGGGCTGCACGCCTACTTCACCGGCAGCGACCAGCACTGCGGCAAGCTGCCCCGCCACCACCTGGACTTCCGCGCCCAGCGGCGGCTACGTCCTCGCCCCGCCCTCCCAGGTCGACGGCAGGCCCTACCGGCTCATCCGCCACCGGGCCGCAGCCCGGCGGCCTGGACTGGGCCACGGTCACCGGCCTGCTCGAACCCCAGCGCCAGGCCGGCCGCCCAGCCGGCCAGGGCCGCAGCGCCGGCGACCTGAGCCACCTCGCCGCCTGGGTCGGGCAGCTGCACGGAAGGCAACCGCAACGACGGCCTGTTCTGGGCCGCCTGCCGCGCCGCCGAAGCCGGCGACGACGACCGTCCTGGCCGAGCTGGCCGCCGCCGCCCGCGTCGACCGGGCTCACCGACCGGGAGATCGCCGCGACCATCAGCTCGGCCCGCCGCACCGCCGGGCGCCCTTGTTGAGCATCAGGGCGGCGCGGGAGGCCATGACCGCCTGCATCAGACGCCCCGCGCCCACCCGAGGCCAGCCTGACCACGCTGACAGCGGCCGGCCCGCACGCGACGCGAACGGCACCATGTGGCGGCTGCGGTCCCTGGTCGCGATGGGCCACGACGGCGCCCGCATCGCCCGCGCCCTCGGCGTCCCCCCAGCGCCAGTCCGCCGGGTCGTCCGCGGCCAGGCCCGCCACCGTCACCCGCGAGTTCCGGCGCGAGCTGGCCTGCCAGCTCTGGGACGCCTGGTGGGACAAGACCCCGCCCGAGCGCACCCCGGCCGAGCGGCGCGCCGCCGCCCGCGGCGCTGCGCCAGGCCGAGACGCCACGACTGGCCCGCCGCCGCGGGCCTGGACGAAGACCAGCTCGACGAGCCCGGCTACCGGCCCTGCTGCCGGTACCGGCCCGCCACCGGCACGGGCATCGCCCGGACTTCCAGCCTGCTGCCACGCCACAGACCGCCAGAGAGATCGCATGACCCAGCCCTCATTGCCGACCCACCGAAGGGACCTGAGCCCATGGAACAAGCCCAGAACGACGACGCCGACCCTCTGCCAGGAACCCGCCCGCCGCAGTACGTGGTGGTCACCTGGATGAGCGAGCAGCTGCGCGGCAGGCTCCAGCGCAACGGGGCCGCGCTGAGCGACATCCTCCGGCCAAGGCCCGAACGGCTCCCCGTCCTCCCGGCGGATCGGCAGCTCGACGACTTCGAGGCGGAGCCGTGAGCCCGCCTGGGACCGGCGGTGCGGCCGGGCGGCCCAGCGACATGCTCACCATCGCTGAGGTCTGCGCCGACCTGGAGATCAGCCGCCGGACCTTCTACGAGTGGCGGGCCAAGGGCCGAGCACCCAAGTGCATCCGCCTGCCCAACGGAGCGCTGCGCATCCGCCGGGCCGAGTACCAGCGGTGGCTCGCTGCGCGCGAGAACGTCGCCTGATGGCGGACCCCACCAGCTACGACGTCCGCTTCTACAAGACGGCCGTCTACAAGGGCAGCACGGGTCACGACCTACTACGTGCGGTGGAAGGTAGCCGGCCGGAGTGGCAAGAGCCCTTCCGCACGGCCGCGCAGTCGGACAGCTTCCGCTCCGAGCTGATGACCGCCGCGCGGAAAGGCGAGGCGTTCTCCACCAGAACCGGGCAGCCGGTCTCCTGGCAGCGCGACGAGACCGGAGCAAGGCGCCGGGCTGAGCTGGTATGAGTTCGTGTGCTCCTACACCGGCGATGAAGTGGCCCTATGCCTCGCCCAACCACCGGCGCGGCATCGCCGAGGCCCTGACGGACGTCACCGAGGTCTGATCCGCCCGGACGACGCCGCCGCCTCACGCGACGACCTGCGCCGGGCGCTGCGCGAGTGGACGTTCAGCGGTCTGATCCGCACCGGCAAGCAGCCACCGCCCGACCTGGCACCCGTGGTCAGCTGGCTGGAGCACAACACGATCCAGATGTCCGACCTGTCCGGCGACCAGGGCCCGCGCTGGCCCGGCGCATGCTCGACCGGATCAGCCGTAAGCAGGACGGCGCCGTCGCCGCGGCGAACACCGCCAACCGCAAGCGGATGGTGCTCGGCAACGCGATGGACTACGCCTGCGAGATCGGCGCCTTACCGTCCAACCCGCTCAAGCGGGTCAAGTGGACCAAGCCCCGCACGCTGCGGACCGTCGACCCGGCCGTGGTCATCAACAGCACCCAGGCCCGCCGGTTCCTGACCGCCGTCGGCCGCCAGGGCCCACGCGGCAAGCGGCTCAAGGCGTTCTTCGGCTGCCTGTACTACGCCGGCCTGCGCCCCGAGGAAGCCATCGACCTGCGCCCGGAGAACCTGATCAGCCTCCCGGAGCACGGCTGGGGAGAAATGCGGCTGACCCACTCCCAGCCGCGCAGCGGGGCGCAAGTGGACCGACAGCGGCAAGTCCCGCGAACGCCGCGAACTCAAGCACCGCGCCGTCGGTGACACCCGCCTGGTGCCCGTCCACCCCGAACTGGTGACCCTGCTCCGCGATCACCTGGACGAGTTCGGCAGCCGGCCGGGCCGGCGGATCTTCACCGGCCCGCGCGGCGGCGTCGTCGCCGAATGGACCTACCTGAAGGTGTTCCACGACGCCCGGCAGGAAGCGCTCGGCGACGCCGACGCCGCCACACCGCTGATGAGCAGGCCCTACGACCTGCGCCACGCCGCCGTCTCGACCTGGCTCAACGCGGGCGTCCCCGCCGCCCAGGTCGCCGAGTGGGCCGGGCACAGCACCGACGTGCTGCTGCGGGTCTACGTCAAATGCATCGCCGGGCAGCAAGGCGAGGCCAAGCGCCGCATCGAGGACGCCATGCGGCCACTGGAAGCCGACGAGCCAGACAGCACCGGCCAGCGCAGCGCGAGCCCGGACCAGGCCGATGCGGAGCACTCGGGCCCGTGAAACTTCGCCACGTATTTGCCACAGCCACCCGCACACAGCCGCCACGAGCCGGACACAGCCGCATACGCCTGACTCAGGAAGCGTCGCTCCCGCAGACCGCATAAGGGTGCAGGTCAGACGCTATTTTTGCAGGTGATGAGCGGAGGGTGAGGGATTCGAACCCTCGAGGACTGTCACCAGCCCTAGCGGTTTTCAAGACCGCCGCCATCGGCCACTAGGCGAACCCTCCTTGGCGCCTCCGGCCCTGGTGGGGCGGGGGCCGCGTCCTACCATCTCACACCTCGCCGCAGCCCACCGCCGACGAAAGCTCCCCGGCCAATCACTCCAGCAGGACGACATCGTCCCCGCCCCATTCCGCCGGCGCCACGTCGCGCAGCGTCTGGGAGAACGTCCACTGATGCCCGGCCAGATCCTCAACCGCGTACTGGCGCTCCCCGTACTCAAAGTCCGTCGGCTCCATGAGAATCCGGGCGCCATACGCCCGGGCCCGCTCACAGTGCGCCCGAGCATCATCGACCCGCACCATCACCTGGTGCGTCGACTCGCCCTCCCGGGGCGGCCGCTTATCCCGCCGGACATCCCCGATGATCACATCACCGTCCCCGGCCCGCATCTGCGACCGGTGGTCTTCCCCGATCCGCAGCCGCTCGGCGAAGCCGAACGCCCCGGTCAGCCAGGCGACCGCGGCCCGCACGTCCGGGTAGATCAGCACGGGAACCACAGGCGAAGCGGGGATCGAGCGGTTGGGCTGCATAACGGAAGGCTAGGCGACCAGACCACCGCCAGCCGCGTCCCACGCGCGGCCGGAGAGCAGAATGGCACGCGTGGCGGAAAACACCGAAAGCACCGAAAACACCGACCGGTGGCACCGGTGGCTCCTGGACAGGCGTTTCGGGGGTGACGCCGCCTTCCGCGAGCGCGAGCTCACCGGCTTTCTTTACCCTATCCGCGACACCGTCCTCGACAAGGCGCGGCTCCGCCCCGGCGACACCCTCCTCGACGTGGGCACCGGCGACGGGATGATCGCGTTCGGGGCGCTGGAGCGGCTGGGCCCGGAAGGCCGGGTCATCTTCTCCGACATCTCTTCGGACCTGCTCGACCACTGCCGCACCGCCGCCACCCAGGAAGGCCTGGCCGCCCGCTGCGAATTCGTGCTCGCCTCCGCCGACGCGCTGGCGGGCATCGCCGGCCAGTCAGCCGACGTGGTCACCACCCGCTCCGTCCTGATCTACGTGAAGGACAAGGCCGCCGCCTTCGCCGAATTCCTCCGCGTGCTGCGCCCCGGCGGCCGGGTCAGCCTGTTCGAGCCGATCAACGTGCTGATGTCGGGCCGCGGCCCAGAAAGGTTCGCCGGCTACGACACCCGCCCGGTTCGCGCGATCGCCGCGAAGGTCATCGCGCTCTACGACTCGTACCAGCCGCCGGACACCGACCCGATGACCGATTTCGACGAACGGGACCTGGTCCGGCTGGCCGAGCAGGCCGGGTTCGGCGAGGTCGGCCTCGAGCTCCAGGTCAGCGTCAGGAACGCCAAACCTCCCGTCCCCTGGGACCGGTTCCTCGCCATGGCCGGCAACCCGAAGATCCCGACGATGGCCGAGGCGATGAACCAGGCGCTGACCGCCGCGGAGATCACCGCGTTCACCGCGCACCTGCGCCCGCTCGTCGAGACCGGGACCGGCCAGGAACGCCGGGCGCTCGCCTACCTGACCGCCACCAGGCACTAGCCGTTACCACACACGGGCCCGGCCGGCGCTGCGCCGACCGGCGCTGCGCCGGCCAGCACAATGCCGCCGACGGGGCTAACAACCCTTATGGATTACGAAAGTTTGGCCATGCACACCACGCTCCGCAGGCTGGCCAGCGCCGGAGGCGCACCATTCGGGGCCGCCGCGCGCGCCCTGATCGCGCTGACCGTGACCGGCCCGGGCCCGGAGATCAGCCGATCCAGGCCGACCGCGCCATCACGTTGGCCGCGACCTGCACGGCGACATCACGGACCGGACCGCCGAGCAGCGCACCGGCATGACGCAACTGGTCCCGCCGGACCGGGTCCGGCTCGCGGCTCGCCGCGTCGCTGAAGGCGGCGGCCAGCCGGTCGATCAGCTTGGCCGGCGCCGGCCACTGCCCGATCTCCTCACGCGCGGCCGGGGTGACCCTGTTCACGTACCAGAAGCGCGGGTCCCCGCCGGTCTCGGTCTTGCGGAAGTCGACGTACGTCGGGTCCATGGCCTCGAGCGAACGCGACACGGCCGACAGTTCCAGCCCGGTTTTCTCCGCGATGTCGCTCACGGTCACCATGTAGCTCTCTTCGAGCAGCGCAACGGCCGCGCTCAGCACCGGGAGTTCCCGGCTTCCCCACGTGTTTTCCACAGTGCTTCCTGCCTCACCTTTCGGCCCGGAGCTGATCAACCGGCGCTCACTTAGCGCGCCGAAGCCCGATCCCCCAACTGCGCGATCCGCCCGGCTGTGCTCAGGCCCGGACCCGCTCCTCCTAGTCTCGCCTGAGCAGGCCGGTCTCGCACGGCTAAGTGCGTATCTCAGCGCGTATCTAAGCCGGCCCAGGTGACGGCTCAGCCCGGCGGGAGGTGGCTAGCCCGTCGCCGACCAGCGCGGCCAGGGCCAGGTAGGCGTCCGCGGTGCCCCGGCTGAGCTGGTCAAGCTCCAGCTCGGCGCCCTCTTCCAGGTGCGCGTCGAACGGGATCCTGGTCACCGCCCGGCAGCGGGCGGCGAAGTGCTGCTCCAGCCGGTCCAGGTCGACCGTGCTGCGGCTGCCGGGCCGGATGACCGACAGCACCACGACCGCGTTCTTGACCAGGTCGCCGTAGTCGTGCGCGGCCAGCCAGTCGAGCGTCGCGCTCGCGCTCCGCGCGCCGTCCACCGACGGCGAGCTGACCAGGACGATCTGATCGGCCAGCCGGAGCACACCGGCCATCGCCGAGTGCAGCAGCCCGGTCCCGCAGTCGGTGATGCAGATCGAGTAGTAGTGCTCGAGCACCCGGGCCACTTCGCAGTAGTCGTTCTCGCTGAACGCCACCGACACGGTCGGGTCCCGGTCCGAGGCCAGCACCTCGAGCCGGCTGCTCGACTGCGAGGTGAACGCGCGCACGTCCGCGTACCGCTCGATCTGGCCACGCTCGTTCAGCAGGTCACGCACGGTGGCCGCGGTTTCCAGGTGGACCTTGTCGGACAGCGTCCCGCGGTCCGGGTTGGCGTCGACCGCGATGACCCGGTCGCCGCGCAGCGACGCGAGCGTCGCGCCCAGCCCGACCGTGGTCGTGGTCTTGCCGACGCCGCCCTTGAGGCTGAGCACGGCGACCCGGTGGTGGCCGCCCGCGACCGGCGTGCGCACCCGGGCCATCATGTCCTGCCGCCGCTGCTCGGCCGCGGACGCCGACACCCGGATCAGCCCGCCGCTGGCCTGGTACAGGATCCGGCGCCAGCCCGGCGCAGGCGCCCGGCGCCGGGCCGGCAGCAGGAACTCCGGCGTCAGGCTGTCGGTGCCGGCCGGCGTCAGGCTGTCGGTATCGGCCTGTCGCCGAGGCGGCGGCCCGGCGCGGCGCTCGGCTCCGCGACGCGAGCGGCCGCAGGCGCTTCCGGCGGCGGCTTCGGCTCCCGCGCCGACGCGGGCGGAAAATTAGGCTGTACGGCCGCGGGGGCGCGGAACACGCTCCGGGCCCGTGGCGCCTCGCGCGGCGGGGCAGGTCCGGCGCCAGAGCCGGCCTCGGCCCGGACTGGGCCGGCCTCGCGGCCCGGATCCGCCGCATCGTCGGGGCCGGCCTCCTGGCCCGGCTCGGCCTGCCCGTACAGGTCGGCCGAGCCGTAGGGGTCGGCCGGGTCGTAGGGATCGTCCGCCCCGTAGGGCTCGGCAGCGCCGTAGGGGTCCGGGGGTAGTACGACGGCCCGTACAGGTAGGGGTCGCGCAGATCGTCGGCCGCCGCGCCGCCGCCACCGGCCGGAGCGTAGCTGGCCGGGCGCACCATACGACTCGGGCCCGTAACTCACCGGGTCAGGACTGGCCGGGCCGGCCGGCGGCCCCCGGCCCCGGATCCAGACCGGGCAGCAGTTCCGAGTGCAGCGGCTCGAACCGCTCAGGCAGGTCCCGCTCGGCCCCGGGATACCCGCCGGCCGGGATCCCGGAGGACGGCGGCCCGCCCGCAGCCTGCTGCCCGGCAGGCCCCGCGTCCGCGGGCTCCTCCCCGGCCGGGTCATACGAAACCGGCGTGGTCAGGCCAGACTCGCCAGCCGCCGCGTCAGGTTCACCAGCCGCCCGATCCGGCCCGCCACCCCCTCGATCCGGTTCGCCGACCACCCGGTCAGGGGCACCTGGCGCCGGACCGGGTCCGCCGCTTGCCGGACCGAGTTCGCCAGCCGCCCGGTCCGGCCCGCCGCCGCCACGATCTGGTTCGCCGGACGCCCAGACCGACCCGCCGGGTTCGCCGGGCGCCTGGACCGGTCCGCGAGTCGCCGGATCGGGTCCGCTAGTCGGCTGGTCCGGTTGGCCGGTCGACTGGCCCGGTTGATCTGCCGCCGGGTTGGGTTCGCTGGTTGGCGAATTGGGTTCGCCGTCGGAGCGGGCCTCAGTGGGCTGGCCCCACGCTGAGGGCTGGGGGGCTGGGGGTGGCGCTGAGCCGGGCGGGTGGGACGTGGCCGGGTCAGCAGGCTGGCCGGCCGGGGCGCTGCCGTCGCCGACGGGTCCGTCCGGGCTGGGTGCGGAGGGCTGACCTGCTGCTTCATCGGCCAAAACAGCTGGTTCTCCTCACTCCGCAAGCGCAACGGCGCAACCGCGGCATAGGCGTCCACTACAGCCGAGCGTAGGTCAGACGATTACAGATGGCACATCCAGTGAGCGATTAATGACGCAAACGATCACCACATGAGCCCCATTTAGATCATTCGCCACTTACGGAACTGGATGAGCGAGACTCGGCGCCGGGGGTCACCGACGGGCGGGGCCGGTCTGCAGCAGTACCCGGGCACCGGCAGACTAGGGGCATGAGCGATCAGATGAACTCTGAGCCGGAGCAGCAGGGCAGGGTGGTGATCGTCGGACCGGACGGCGGCGCCATCGAGGCGGACGCGGTCCAGGAAGCCAGCGAGCGGCCGGTGACCGAGATGGTCGAGCAGCCCGCCAAGGTCATGCGGGTGGGCAGCATGATCCGTCAGCTGCTGGAAGAGGTCAGGGCCGCGCCGCTGGACGAGAAGAGCCGGGCCCGGCTGAAGCAGATCCACAAGAGCTCGATCAAGGAACTCGAGGACGGCCTGGCCCCCGAGCTGATCGAGGAGCTGGAGCGGCTCTCGCTGCCCTTCGACGACGACAGCGTGCCCAGCGAGGCCGAGCTGCGGGTGGCCCAGGCTCAGCTGGTCGGCTGGCTGGAGGGCCTGTTCCACGGCATCCAGACCACGCTGTTTGCCCAGCAGATGGCGGCCCGGGCCCAGCTCGAGCAGATGCGCCGCGCGCTGCCGCCGGGCGTCACCCCGGGCCCGGGCATGATGCCCGGCATGCCTGGCCAGCCCGGCCAGGACGACTCCCGGTCCGGTCCGTACCTGTAACCGCTCCGTACCTGTCACCGCAGGCCGCCGCGCCGGCCGCCCGGCCGGCCAGAGCCCGGTAAGCGACGCGGTCAGCGGATGCCGTGCAGCCACTGGGCGGCGCGGGCGAACTCGGCGTCCGTCGTGCCGTCCAGGACCGTCGTGCTGGCGTGCTCGTCGGCGCACGGGTAGCTGCCCAGGAACCGGACGTCGCCGCAGACCCGGTGCAGGCCCATCAGGGCCTCGCCGACGCGGGCGTCGAAGATGTGGCCCTCGCAGTCGATCGAGAAGCAGTACTTCCCCAGCCGCTCGCCGGTGGGCCGGGACTCGATCCTGGTCAGGTTGACCCCGCGGGCGGCGAACTGGGTCAGGATCTCCATCAGCGCCCCCGGGTGATCGTCGGCCAGGAAGGCGACCACCGAGGTGCGGTCGGTCCCGGTCGGCGCGGGCGGCTTGCCCGGCAGGCTGACCTCGACGAACCGGGTGACCGCCGTGGCGCGGTCGTGCACGTTGCGGGCCAGCACGGACAGCCCGTACACGCGGGCGGCGAACTCGCCGGCCAGCGCACCGTCGATCTGGCCCTCGGCGGCCTGCCGGGCGGCCTCGGCGTTGGACGAGGCGGGCCGCCACTCGGCGTGCGGCAGGTTCGCGTTCAGCCACTGGCGGCACTGGGCCTGGGCCTGCGGGTGGCCGCTGACCACCTTGATCCCGGCCAGGTCCGTGCCCTCCCGGCCGAGCAGCGCGAACGCCACCGGCAGCAGGATCTCGGTGCGGATGATCAGCGCCTGGCCGGTGGCCAGCTCGTCCAGGGTGGCGGTGACCGCGCCCTCGACCGAGTTCTCCAGCGGGACCACGCCGCGGTCGGTCACGCCCTCGCGGACCGCGTCCAGCGTCGCCATGATCGTCGGGAACGGAACCGCCTCGGCCTGGTCCTCGGTGTAGAGCTGACGGAGGGCGGCCTCGGTGAACGTCCCGGCCGGGCCGAAGTAGGCAATCCGCACAGACATGCCCCTCATGATGTCAGCCGCGCGGAGCGGTCCGGTCCGCTACAGGGCGATCGCCGGCCAGCGCCAGCCCCGGACCGCGGGCGCCATTCCCGCCACAACGGCACCACCAGCAGGACCAGGATGACCAGCAGCGCGGCCGGGGTGAGCGCGGTCCTGACCACGGTTTCCAGCCAGCCGAGCCCGGCCGGCAGGGCCACCCCGCGGGCCGGCAGGTAGCCCACCGCCAGCGCGGTCGTCCGGGCCAGCAGCAGCCAGTCCAGCCGTGACCACGGCGCCGCGGCGAGCAGCGCCCAGCCCAGGCTGTCGTACCAGGGCAGCACGTACGGCCAGGCGAACAGCCAGGCCACGGCCACGGCCAGGACCAGCGCCCAGCCCAGCCCGCCCACCCCGGCCAGCGCCGCTGGCCCGGCTCCGCCCGGAGCCGCCGGGACGGACGCAGCCGGGGCCGCCGGGCTGGCTGGTGTGACGGGAGCAGACGAGGCGCCGGCCGGGCGTTCGGGGAGCAGCGGGACCACGGGAAGGCCAGACGCGCCGTCCGGGCCGGGCGCCGGGGGCCGCAGGAACGCGCGGACCAGCAGGACGAACAGCCCGATGCCGACCAGCACGGCCGCGGTCTTGACGACGTCCTCGGCGATCCCCTCGCCGGTCAGCGGATGCAGCGCGGACCTGACCGCCCGCCACGGCGACCCGATCGACACGTAGCTGCCCGCGTGCAGCGCCGGGTCCAGCGAGGACGGCCCCCACACCGCGATCGCCGCCCCCGCGGTCACCGCGAACCCCGCGCCCAGCCCGACGAGGACAGCCAGCAGCACCGCCGGCCGGGGTCCACCCGCCCCGTTCGGGGCCGCATCGCCGGGCACCGAGCCCGCAGGATGGGACAGGCGCATCGACCGGGCACGGCTGGAGCGGTAGGCCACCACGCAGGCCAGCGCCAGGCCGAGGCCGGCCAGGGCCATGGTCAGCTTCACCGCGAAGCCCAGGCCGATCAGCACGCCGACCCCGGCGCCGCCCAGCAGCGGCCGGGCCAGCCCGCCGGCCGCCCCGGCGAACCGGCCGGCCCAGGGTCAGGCACGGACGGCACCGAGCCGTTCAGCCCTGAACCGGCCGCGAGCCTGGCCCCCCGCGCCGACGGCACTGGGGTCGGCTACGGGACCAGGGCCCCCGCTGCCGTAACCCTTGAAAATCATGCAGAAGCTGACGGCGGCGGCGATGACGAACACGACCGCCTGGCTGTCGACGTGGGCGCCGGCCATGAGGACCTGGAGCAGCAGCGGGTTGGCGGCCCACAGCAGCGCGGCCCTGAGCTGGCGGGCCCGGTTGCCGCGGGTCAGCCGGTGCAGCAGCAGCGCGGTGCCGCCGAACGCGGCCAGGTTGAGCAGGGACAGCACGAAGACGGTCAGGCGGGCCGAGGTCCCGCCGATCCACGACGCCAGCGCCTGGAGGCCGGTGGCCAGCGAGCCGTAGACCGACGGGCTGTGGCGCCAGTCCTGGACGGCCCTGGCCACCGGGTCGCCGAGCCGGGCCAGCGCCGCGGGCGTGGTCGTGTACGGGTTGTGGCCGGTGGTCACCATCCGCCCGTAGGCGGCGTAGCTGAGATGATCGGCCGACCCGAACGGCGGGACCAGCGCCAGCGCCGTCGCCGCGACCAGCCCGGCCACCAGCACAGCCGCCGGCGTGACCGCCCACCCCCGCCGGCTGGCCGCGATGGTGAGCGCCAGGCCGGCCGTCCCGCAGGCCACGGCGGCCGCGGTCAGCACGGCCATCAGGTACGGCGACGGGTGACCAGCCAGCGACCAGGGCGGCTGGCCGCCAGCCCCGGGCAGCGCGGGCTCCAGCAGGGACGGACCGGCGACGGCGACGGCGAACGTCAGCGCGAAACTGGCCGCGCTGGCCGCCAGCCCGAGACGGCCGGCCGCCTGCGGGGTCATCCCTGCGGCGGGCGTACCGCCCGGATCGCGGGCCGCCGCGCGGCCCCGGCGCCGGCCGGCAGGTGGCTCGTCACCGCGCGGACCGCGGGCTCACGGGTCGCCAGGGCCCGCGCCACGTCCGCCAGCTGGTGGGCACGGTGCAGCTGGCCGCGCCAGTCGGACCCCGTCGACCGGTGCGCCATCGGCACCTCGACCTCGACGATCCGCAGGCCGCGGCGGTACAGGTCGATGGTCAGCCCGGTCTCCGCGCCCCAGCCCGCGGCCAGCGGCCGGGCCGCCTCGAACGCGTCCCTGGTCAGGCAGCGCTGGCCGTTCAGCGGCTGGGCCGGGCGCCAGCCGGTGGCCCGCTCGATGCCGGCCCCGGACAGCCCGACGACCAGGCCGTGCCCGCCGCGCTTGACCCGGTCGATGAACACCGCGATGGTCATGTCGGCCTCACCCGCGCGGACCGGGTCGATCAGCGGGGTGGCGTCCATCGCGGTGTCGCCCAGGTCGGCGTCCAGGAACAGCAGGTGCCGCGGCGGCAGGCCGGTGCCGGCCTCCAGCAGCCGGACCACCTCGGCCCCGGATTCCATCGCCGCGGCCTTGCCCCGGTTGCGCGCGTGCCGCAGCACGGTCCCGCCGGCCCGCTCGGCCATGACCGCGGTCTTGTCGGTGGACCCGTCGTCCACGACGACCACCAGGTCGACCCCGGCCAGCTTGCCGGCCGCGGCGACGGTCGCGGGAATGCGGTCGGCCTCGTTCTTCGCCGGGATAATCACGGCGACATCACCGGTCAGCGGCATAGAAAGGGATCTTAATGCGGGGCCGGGAGTGATAAAGGCCGTCCGCGCAGATCCGGCGGCCAGAGGTGAGCCACAGCAGGCTCCCTGGCCCCTGATTTACGGATTACGGTTCCGGGGGCGCGGGCCCCGGCCCACGAGCGTCAGCCCGTCGCGGGCGGGACCACGGTGGCCGGGTCGTCGTGCACGATGAACACGCTATCCAGGCCGGTGACCTGCAGAATCTTGCGGACAGCCGGGCGCGGGCCGGCCAGCTGGACGTCGCCGCCCTGCTCCCGGGCCCGGCGCTGGGCGGCGAGCAGCACGTTCATCCCGGTGGAGTCACAGAACCCGACCCCGGACATGTCGACCACCAGGCAGGACGGAATATTGTCGCCGGACAGCGCCGCCGTCAGCTCGGTGTGCAGGCGAGGAGCGGTGTACAGATCGAGTTCACCCTCGACTGACATGACCGCGTGATCGCCTTGAGATCGGCATGAGACCTTGAGCTCCACGTCCGGAACCCTACCGCCCCGCAGGCAGTGCCGGCGAGACGACTTCATAACGCGGCTCACCGGCCGGTGCCGGGATGCAGCGTGACAGCGACGCTGAGTAACCGGGATTCGGGCAGGCCGGACATCCCGGTCAGACCGGTCATGTTACGTGGGGAGATGGCCGTTGGCGTGCAGGCACGGCGCGGCCAGGATGGCCCAGACCGTGGTGCCGGGCCCGGCACAGCGGACGCCCCATCGCTGGGACAGGGTTTCGACGATCTCCAGGCCCCGGCCGCCGAGCGCGGACAGCGCCGGGCGGCTGACCCGCGGCAGTGTGGTGCTGCCGCCGTCGCTGACCGCGATCTCGACGGACTCGTTCTCCAGGTCCCAGGTGACCTGCAGCCACCGCCCGGACAGCGGGCTGGCGTGCCGGATCGCGTTGGTCAGAAGTTCGGTGACGACGATGGCGGCGTTGTCGACGGCGCCGTCCGTGGTTCCGGCGGAGCGCATCTCCGAGGTGATCCGGTGCCGGGCGACCGCTACGCTGACGGGCTGGCACGGGAGCAGCACAACGGTCGACTCCGCCACCTCCCTCGCTCACCGCCGTAGTGCTGGCCTGCAGAAACGAGCCAGATGCACCCTGGTCGGTCCAGGGTTGACAACATGATCGCGCCACTTCGATGCCCGGCTTGGCGGCCACGGAAACCGCAATTGCCAGCTTGTGACTCAGCCGTTAAACAGACCGGCCGGCTTTACCGGACCTGCCGGATAGCATGGGCGGGCCGCGCCGTCCGCCAGGAGCCCGAAGGTGAGCTGATGGATCGAGCAGGCCGCAAGCGCGGTCAGCTGGGCTCCGCGGCAGCGGGAACGCTAGACGCTGCCGGAGCCGGATCCGCCGCTGCGCCGGGACAGACTGACGTACCGGCGGCCGGGGCGCCGCTGACCGAGGACCGGACGGACGCCGTGGATGCCCCGGAGGCCGAGGGAGCAGCGCCGGGCGCGGATGTGACGGAAACCACCGGGACGGCGGGCGGGCCGCCGGGGCCCCGCCGCGGGCTGGCCGCGTTCGCCGCCCGGCCGGTGGTCACCCACCTGACCGTGCTGGCCGTCTACCTGGCCGCCGGGATCGCGCTGACCTGGCCGCGGGCCACCTATATCACCGGCCGGCTGCCGGAGACCAGGGACGTGGCCGCCTTCGTGTGGGACCTGTGGTGGGTCGCCCACCAGATCACGCACCTGGCCAATCCGTGGTCGACCCACGCGATGGCCGCGCCGGTGGGCGTCCAGCTCGGCTTCTCGACCACGATGCCGCTGCTCGGCGCGGTGTTCACGCCGGTCACCGTGGCCTTCGGCCCGAGCTTCACGTTCGGCCTGCTCACGATCCTGATGCCGGGCCTGCTCTGCTACGCGATGTACCGGTGCGCCCGGCTGTGGCTGCGCTCGCAGACCGGGGCGATCGCGGCGGGCGCGTTCTTCGGGCTGTCCTCGATGCTGGCCGAGCAGGACTGGGCCCACCTGAACATCGTCGCGGGCACCGTGTTCCTGCCGCTGACCGTCGAGGCCGCGGTCCGGCTGCGCCGCCGGCCAGGCCGCCGCCCGGCGCTGATCCTCGGCGTGGTGCTGGGCGCCTGCGTACTGGTCAACCAGGAGTCCGCGGTCATGGCCGGGATCCTGGCGGTGGCGATCCTGGCGCCGTGGCTGCTCCGCCAGCCCAGCCGGGTCAAGGTGACCGCGGTGGGCGTGGGCCTGCTGACCGCCCTGGTGGTGGGCAGCCCGCAGCTCGCCGCCATGGCCGAGCAGGTGCACAGCGGCGGCGCCAGTGTGGACCCGCACCTGCTCGCGGTGACCGCCAAGCACTACGGCCAGGGCCTGGACACGCTGTTCGCGCCCGCCCAGCGGGTGGCCGACTACGGGCTGCACAGACCTGGCGGCCTGGTCGCCGACCTCAGAGCATGTCGGCGCGACCGCCGAGGGCATGCCGATGTTCGGGACGGTCCTCTGCGTCCTGGCGCTGGCGGGCCTGATCGTGTCCTGGCGGCGGCGCAGCGCCTGGCTGCTGGCCGCGCTGCTGGTGGGCAGCGCCTGGCTGTCGCTGGGCGCCTCGCTGTGGTGGCGGCAGCGGCAGTTCGTGCCGTTCGAGCAGCTTTGGCACGGCGTACGGGTGTCGCCGGTGATGCCCTACACCTGGCTGATGCGGATCCCGCTGCTGTCCGCGTTCCGGGAGGCGGACCGGCTGGCCATCCTGGGCCTGGTCGCTGCGGCGCTGCTGGCCGGTGCGGCGGTGGAATGGCTGCGCTACCACGCCAGGCCGCTGATCGTGGTGGTGGCCGCGGCGGCCCTGCTGGAGTCCGGGTACGCCGCGCTGCCCAGTGTCCGGGCGATGCCGACCACGCTGCCTGCGCTCGACGCCCCGATCGCCGCCGATCACTCCGGCTCGATCGTGGTGGACTTCCCGTTCGGGCTGCGCGGCGGCATCCCGGAGTACGGCCGGCCGTTCTCCCCGCGGGCGCTGCTGATCGCCACCGCCGACGGCCACCCGCGGCTGATCGCCTACACCTCCTGGGTGCCCGCACGGACCCGGGCGCAGATCGCCGCGCACCCGTTCTACGCGGCCCTGGAGAAGGTGCAGCACGGCATCCCGCTGGCCCCGCTGAAGAACGCGGCGGGCAACCAGGTCACCGCGGCGCAGGTGGCCGCGGCCCGGGCGGACGCCAGGAAGCTGGGCGTGGGCTGGGTGCTGGTGTGGACCACGCAGAACCCGGTGATCAAGACGTTCCTGGACGCGACCGGGTTCCGGTTCAGCTACCGGGCGGACGGGGTGTCGGTGTACCGCCCGGTGACCCCTGTGAACCCGCCGGGGGCGGGGAGCTGAGGAAGCCCTCCGCGGCCAGGCCGCGGACCAGCCCGCGCAGGCCGGCGGCCAGGCCGTCGCGCTCCTCGTCGGACAGCCCGGCCACGATCCTGGCCTGACGGGACTGCCAGGCCCGCCACACCTGCTCGGCGATGGCCCGGCCCGCAGGGGTCAGGTACAGCCGGACGTAGCGCTGGTTGCCCTCGTCCCGGCCGCGGCGCAGCCAGCCCTTGCGCTCCAGCCCGGCGGCCAGCCGGGAGACCGTGCTCTTCTCCAGGCCGAGCAGCTGGCCGAGCTCGCCCTGGGCGATACCGCGGGCGGCGACCAGCTCGATCAGCGCCCGGGCCTCGGAGGCCGACACGGCGGGCAGCGATCCGTCGGCCAGGGCCGGCTCGGGGCCGCTGTCCGCCCCGTCAGCGCCGCTACCAGGCGAATCACCGGTCCCGGGGGCCCCGGCGGCACCGGACGCAGGACCGAGCAGCCGGAGCAGTTGCATCAGGTACTGCTCAAGCTCGGTATTGTCCAGTGCGGCATCCACGACAACAGTTGTATAGCACAACCAGTCAGGTGGTACAGTCCAGCCGTGACAGTTGCTGCGTACAACTCATGGGCCGGCCCCGGGATACGGTGGCCGGCCGCAACCCCTGGGAGAGGCCGTTGAGCAACGACCGGAGGCTGTCGGCACCCGGCCAGCTCAGCAACGCCGACGACTCGCTGGCAGACGGCACGCACGCCGGCATCGCAGTGCTGCCGTCGCGTCCGCTGGACGAGTACGCGCTGGAGCACGGGCTGCGGCCGAGCGCCGCGCGCCCGCCGTTCCGCGATTACATCCGGGACCTGTGGCGCCGGTGGGCCTTCATGCTCGCCTTCGCCACCGCGCGGAACATCTCCCTGTACACCGAGGCCAAGCTGGGCCAGCTGTGGCAGGTGCTCACGCCGCTGCTGAACGCCGGGGTCTACTTCCTGGTCTTCGGCCTGCTGCTGCACATCAACCGGGGCATACCGAACTACCTGGCCTTCCTGGTCACCGGCGTGTTCGTGTTCAACTTCACCCAGCGGGCGTTCATCACGACCTCGAAGGTGATCACCGACAGCCTGCCGCTGATCCGGGCCCTTCAGTTCCCCCGGGCCGCGCTGCCGCTGGCCTACGTGATCATCGAACTGCAGCAGATGCTGCTGTCCATGGCCGTGCTGGTGGTCATCCTGCTGGCCACCGGCGAGCCGCTGACCTGGTACTGGCTGCTGGCGATCCCGACGCTGCTCCTGCAGACGCTGTTCAACGTGGGCGCGGGCCTGCTGGTGGCCAGGATCGGCGCCGAGGTCAACGACTTCAGCCAGCTTCTGCCGTTCCTGCTGCGCACCTGGATGTACGCGTCCGGGGTGATCTTCAGCATCACCGGCCTGGCCATCAGCACCCACCGGTGGGCCATCGAGCTGCTCCAGATCAACCCGGCCGCGGTGTACATCTCGCTGATGCGCAGCTCGCTGATGCTGTCCGACCGGCTGAGCCAGCCCGGCAGCCAGCCCTTTGACCGCCCAGAAGTGCCATACGTTCCTGGCCAATAAGGCGCACCCTGAGCTCTTCGAGAAGCTGAGCCCGCAGATTCAGAAGGTGCAGCAGTACTGGGGCGCGTACTGCCATGGGTACGTCAGCTCGCACTACTACTGGGCTGCTCGCGGCCGGCTGGGCGGTGCTGGCCCTGGTGGTGGGCTTCGTCCTGTTCTGGCGTGCGGAGGAGAGGTACGGCCGTGGCTGAGCCGATGGTGGTGGCCGACAACCTGCACATCGTCTACCGGGTCTACGGGGCCGGCGGGGACCGCGGCACCGCCGCCACCGCTCTGCTGCGCATCGTGGGCCGCAAGACCCGCGGCTCGATCCGCGAGGTGCACGCGATCCGCGGCATGTCGTTCGTCGCCTACCGCGGCGACGCGGTCGGCGTGATCGGCCGGAACGGGTCGGGCAAGTCCACCCTGCTGCGCGCGATCGCCGGGCTGCTGCCCGCCGAGCAGGGCAACATCTACACCACCGGCGAGGCCTCGCTGCTCGGCGTCAACGCGGCGCTGATGGACGACCTGACCGGCGAGCGGAACGTGATCCTCGGCTGCCTGGCCATGGGCATGACCCGGCAGGAGGCCAGGGACAAGTACCAGGAGATCGTGGACTTCTCCGGGGTCGGCGAGTTCATCGACCTGCCGATGCGGACCTACTCCTCGGGCATGGGCGCCCGGCTGCGGTTCGCCATCGCCGCGGCCAAGAGCCACGACGTGCTGCTCGTGGACGAGGCACTGGCCACCGGCGACGCCGAGTTCCGGGTCAAGAGCCACGCCCGGATCCAGGAACTGCGCGAGCAGGCCGGCACCGTGTTCCTGGTCGCGCACAACCTGGAAGAGGTCGAGGAGACCTGCAACCGGGTGATCTGGATGGAGCGCGGCCGGATGGTGATGGAGGGCGACGACGTCACCGGCATCATCGACCAGTACATCGAAGCCTCCGGCGGCCAGCCGGTGATGCGCGACCCGGAGACCGGCCACCGCCTCGGCGGCCGTCAGCACGCGGCCAGGAACATGCTTGCCGCCGATCCCAAGGACGAGGCCACCGCCACGAGCGGGCCCACGGACAAGGCGGCCGGGGACGAGCCCGCGGCTAAGAACGAGCCCGCGGCTAAGACCGGGCCGGCCGCTAAGAGCGGGCCCACGGCCAGGAACGGGTCCGCAGCAAGGAACCAGCCCGCGGCGCGGGCCAGGAAGTAGCCGGCAGGCTAAAGCGGCCGGCCCGCCGGCCCGCCCGGGCCCGGCGGGCCGGCCGCAGTCCTGATGACCGGCCGGCCGCGCCCCGCGGTGCTAGCGAACCACGGGGCTAGCGAACCACGGGGCTAGCGAACCACGGGGCTAGGTGACCGCCCAGACCTCGCCGCGGCGGCCGGTGCAGTCGTCCTGGACCAGCTTGGTGCCGCCCGCGGGCACCGCCAGGCACCGGCCGGACTGGCCGTTCATCAGCTGGCCGCGGGAATCCCTGGACCACACCTGCGTGGCCGCGCGGGTGTTGCAGGGGGCCAGCTGGACCGGCGCCCCGTTGAGCATGACGCTGCCCGCCACGGCCAGGCACTTGCCGTTGATCTTCAGCCGGCCACCGGCGGTCAGGGTCCACTTCTGGCCGTGCGCCGCGCTGCAGCCGGCGATGACCACCCGGGTGCCGGCCGCGCTGGAGTTGCCGGGGTCGGCCAGGCACTTGCCGGAGATCGAGGAGATCACCGGCCCGGCCGGCAGCATCCAGGACTGGCGGGGACCCCCGTTGCAGCGGCCCACGGTGATCAGGCTGCCGTTGCCGCCGGCCGGCGCGGTCAGGCACTTGTTGCTGCGCGGGTTGGCCAGCTGGCCGCCGGCCCGCAGCGCCCACCACTGGCTGGAGGCCGACGCGCACGCCTGCAGCACCACCGAGCCGCCCGAGACCGCCAGGCACCGGCCGTGGATGCGCAGCTGGCCCGCGCCGCCGGGGTTGCCGGCCGGCAGGTAGGCCCACCGCTGGGCCGCGGAGCCGTTGCAGTTCCAGATCACCCCGTGCGTGCCGATGGCCGCGCTGTTCCGGTTGTCGTGCAGGCACCGGCCGCCGCTGGCGAGCTGGACCGCGCCGTGCCCGGGGTGCGGGTCGGCCAGCTTGCCCAGCGAGACGACGCTGAAGGTGACCGAGCCGTTGCTGTGGCTGCTCTGGTCGGTGGCGGTGACCGTGACCGTGGACGTGCCGGTGGCGGCCGTCCGGCCGGAGATCACCCCGGTGGCGCTGTTAATGCTCAGCCCGGCGGGCAGGCCGTGGGCGCTCCAGGCCAGCGACCCGGAGCCGGCGTTGTGCCCGCGCAGGGCCAGCGTCAGCGCGGCGCCGCGCTGCACGTCCTGGGTTCCCGGGTTGACCACCGCGACCTGGGTCGGGGACGCCGGGGCGAACCCGGCGATACCGTCCGGGGTGCCCAGGCCGGTCGGGCCGTCGTAGCCGGCCCGGGCCTGGCACAGGTACGTGCGGCTGGTCTCGCACCGGCCGTTGGCCCCGGCGACCACGTCGAAGAACGCCCCGGGGTGCGCGAACGGGTAGGACGCCGGGTAGGTGTGCGGCACCGGGTACTTAGCGGGCGCCGCCGCGGTCGCGGCCAGCGCGTACAGGCTGGCCACGATCGGGGTGGACACGCTGGTCCCGCCCGGCGCGATCCAGTTCGGCACCGTGCCGTCCTGCGGCACCGTGTCGAACACGGCGACCGGGGTGAACGGGTCCGCGACGGCGGACACGTCGACCTCGGTGCGGTTCTGGCAGGCGGCCGGCACGGTCGCCTGCAGCCAGCCCGGCGCCGCCTGCAGCGACGAGCAGCCAGAGCCGGTGCCGGACCACGCGGTCTCGGTCCAGCCGCGCGTGTTCGACGCCTTGTGCAGCGAGGTGCCGCCAACCGCGGTCACGTTCTGCGCCGAGGCGGGGAACTGGGGGCCGTACCCGGAGTCGCCGGCCGCGGCCACGATGGCCACGCCCGGGTGGTTGAACGCCGAGTTGAAGGCACCCTCGCCGAGGAACTCGGTGTCGCTGCCCCAGCTGTCGGACACGACCGGCGCGTGCGCCGCCGCGTACCGCTCGGCCTTGGCCAGGCTGGCGATCGAGTCGGAGTTGGACTCGACCAGCAGGATCTTGCAGTTCGGGCAGATCGCCGAGACCACGTCGAGGTCGAGGGAGATCTCCAGGGCCCAGCCGCCGCCAGTGGGATCGTTCCGCGGCAGCGCGCTGCCGCCGGCCTGGTTCACGATCTTCAGGCAGCCGCTGGCCACGGTGCACGCGGGCAGGCCGAACTGGGTCCGGTACACGGCCAGGTCGGCAGCGGCGTGCGGGTCGTTGAACGCGTCCACGATGGCGACCGTCTGGCCCTTGCCGTTCGCCGCCGACGCCGCGGTCAGCGCATAGGCACTCTGCAGGTCCGCGGGCCCGAAGGCACCGGACGGCGGGCCGCTGGCGGCGTCCGTGTGGGCCCGCTTGGCCACCAGCGCGTTGCAGGCCATCTGGCCGGGGCGGGTGGGCGTGTCGCAGGCCTGCCGCACGCTGGCGCCCGCGTGCACGTCGCGCGGGGCGGCGGCGAACCGGGCCGAGGACGAAACCCCGGCCGCGGGCACCGTGCCCGGGCTGTCCGCCGCGGCTACGGCCGCTGCCGGGGCGGCGGGCTGGCCGCTGGCCGCTGACGCCGCGCCGGGGGCCGCGAGCCCAGCCGCGGTCACCGCCAGCGTGGCCAGCCCGGCCAGTGCCGCGGCCCGGCGGGCAGGCCGCGTGACGTGCAGGACAGCGTTTCCAACGCGCATCAGCAAATCTCTCAATCGTCCGGCCGGTCCAGGCGGGCGGCGGCCTGCCTGACGGCTGACCGGACATTGCCTCACATTCAGCGCGCCTCGTGGCATATCTGCACAAACGGGCACACCAGGCGCCAGATGTCCGGTCCATTGGCTGGCCAGCCCCGTTTCGACAGAGACGACTATAAGCCAGCGCGGCCGGCGAATTCGCCGGAACAATCATGCGGAGGATTGGCGGGCGGCCTGAGTTACGGGGTGCCCTGGCCCGGCTCGCAGGCCGCGGCGCAGCGCAATTGCAGCCGCATGCAGGTGCCGCCGCCCGGCCCGGCGCTGGCCAGCACCTCGCCGCCCTGCGCACGGGCCAGCTGGCGGACGATGTACAGGCCCAGGCCGATGCCGCCGAACCGGCGGCGGTCCCCGGCGTCGCCCTGCACGAACCGCTCGAAGACCCGCTCGGTGTCGGCCGCGGGGATGCCGATGCCCTGGTCGGTGACGGTGACCTCGATCAGCTCCCCGGCACAGCTGGCCGCCACCGTGACCGGCCCGCCGTCCGGCGAGTACTTGAACGCGTTCTCCAGCAGCTGGCCGACGATCGAGTCGGTGGCCATCGGGTCCCCGTAAGCGGCGGGCAGCCCGTCCGGGATGTCGGCCGTCAGGCTGTGCCGGTCGGACAGCTGGCCGAACGCGGACACCGCGGCGCGGAGCAGGGGGACCAGGTCGAACGGGCCGTTGCTGACCGGCAGCTGGCCGTCGCCCGCCCGGGAGCCGAGCAGCAGCTGCTCCACCAGGCGGCCGAGCGAGCCGGCCCGGTCGGCGATCGTCTGCACGGCGCTGCGCCGGTCCGCGTCGGTCAGGCTGTCCCACCGGCTGGCCAGCGTGCTGGCGAAGCCGTGCACCACGGTGATCGGGGTGCGCAGCTCGTGGCTGGTCGTCGCCAGGAACAGGTCCTTGGCCTCCTCCAGCTCCTTGGCCGCGGTCACGTCGCGGAAGTCGACGACCACGCCGGCCCGGCCGTCAAGGCCGGTGCACAGCACCTCGAGCCAGCGGCCGTTCGCCAGCTTGCAGTTCAGCTTGGCGCCCGGCTCGGGCACCGGGAACGGCAGCGGCTGGCCGGCCGCCTGCGCCGCGGGCAGTCCGGTCAGCCGGTGCGCGGCCGGGTTCCACTGCCGGACCAGGCCGCTCTCGTCCAGCACCGCGATGCCGTCCGCGCTGGCGTCGATGACCGCCCGCTCGTGCGCGCGCTGCTGGAGCACTTCCTCGAACGCGGTCACGTTCGACAGCGCCACGCTGGCGTGCCCGGCCAGCAGCTCGAGCAGTTCCAGCTCGATGTGCCCGACCTGGCGCCTGCTGTAGAGGGCGTACAGCGCGCCGTACGGCCGGCCGGCCACGTGCGACAGGCTGAGCGTGATCGTGTGCAGGCCGGGCAGCGCGGACCAGATCAGGTCGTCGAAGCCGCCGGTGTCCGCGGTGGCCAGCATGACGGTCTTGCCGGATCGCATCAGCTCGCCGACCATGCTGCTGTCCAGGTCGGCGGTGCGGCCGCGCAGCCCGGCCGGCAGCCCGTCCAGGCTGACCAGGCGCAGCCGGTCGCCGTCGATGAGCACGAACCCGCCCGCGTCGGCCCGGGTCAGCTCGCGCAGGCTGGCCGCGATCCGGTCCAGCACCGCCTCCAGCTTGAGCTGGGCGTTCATGTCCGCGACGACGTCGCCGAGGCGGCGCACCACGCGGGCCCGCTCGGCCATGTAGTGCCGGGCCGCGTCGTCCCCGCCGGAGGTGTGGCACACGTTCACCCAGCCGGCCAGCCTGCCGCCGTCCAGCAGCGGGCTGGCGTCGATACGCAGGTCGAGCACGCCGCCGTCCTTGCGGATCCGCCGGGTGGCGAACGAGATCTGGCCGCCGTCGCGGACCCGCTCGAGCACCGCGTTGTGCTCGGCCTGGAGCTCGGCCGGGATGATCGGCGGCGGCTGGCCGAGGACCTCGGCGGCGGTCCAGCCGAAGACCCGCTCGGCCGCCGGGTTCCAGGCCACCGTGGTCCGGTCGGTGCCGAAGGCCATGATCGGGTCGGCCGCAGAGGCCAGCACCGCCCGCGCGGGCGCGCTGCCCGGGGCTGGTCCGCCACCTCCGGATCTCAGGCCCACGGCCTCATAATCGCATCGCCCGCCGGGGGCCGGGCCGCGCTCACCAGACCTCGCGCAGCACCCGGAGGATATTCCCGCCGATCACCGCGGTTATATCGGCGTCCGGGTAGCCGTGCGCCACCAGCCAGCCGACGATGTTGCGGAAATTCTCGGTGGGGTTCTCCATTCCCGCCACGTAGCCGACTTTGGGATGCGGCGGGGCGGACCAGGCGCCCATCCCGAGCTGCTGCGCGAACACGCCGTGAAAGCCGACGTGATCGCCGTAGAACGTGTCCGGGCCGAACGCCACGTGCTCGATGCCGAGCAATTCCGCGCAGTACTCGAAGTGGTCCATGACCGAGTCGATCGAGTGCTCGGGGTGAGCCGCGGAGAGCGTGGTGTGCGGCGCCGCCTCGATGCCGATCACCCCGCCGCCCGCGGCGCAGGCCCGCAGCACGTCGTCCGGCTTCATCCGCGGGGTGGGCCACACCTGCCGGGCGCCCGCGTGCGTGATGAACACCGGCTTGTCCGACACCTCGAAGGTGTCCAGGCAGGTCCGGTCGCCGGAGTGGGACACGTCGATGGCCAGGCCCAGCTGGTTCATCCGGCGCACCGCCTTGCGGCCGAAGGTGGTCAGCCCGCCGTCGCCCGGCTCCTTCAGGCCGCCGCCGAGCCCGTTGGACTCTGAGTAGGCGATGCCGATCTGCCGGATGCCCAGCCCGTAGAGGATGTCCAGCCGGTCCAGCTCGTTCTCGATCGGGGTGGCCGCCTCCAGGCCGAGCACGATCGCGACCCGGCCGGTCCGCTTGGCCGCGGCCAGATCGGCCAGGGTCCGGCCGACGGTGACGTAGTCCTGGTGGGCCAGGTCGCACAGGCGCATCCCGATGTCGCCCACGGTCTCGTCCCATTTCCACGCGGACTTGCTGGTCACGCACCCGGTGCCGTCCATCATGTTGTCGAACACCGCGGTCAGCCCGGACGCGGCCAGCCCGGCGAAGCCGGTGTGCTGGCGGCCGGTCCTGATGTAGTCGCGGACCTGGGTGATGTCCCTGGGCAGCACCACCGGGTGGTCGTGCAGGCTGATCACCATGCTGCTGGCCAGCAGCGCGGCGGTGCGCTCCGCCTGGTCCGCGGTGAGGGCGGGCGGGTGCTCCGGCACCCGGCCGAGTTCGTCGGCCAGGTCGAAGACCTCGTAGTCGTCGCCGGGCTCCAGGTAGGAATACGACCGGTAGCCGGCTGTGCCGGACGTGCCTGAGCTGGTGTTATCCACGGTGCTGAACTTAGCCTGAGCCGATTTCCCGCCGCCCGACCGGGTTTTGCAAACCGGCGGAACCGGCTGGGCCCCCGTCACGTCCAACGGGCATGAACACCAACCTGCTCCGGACCGCGACCCTGGTGCGGTCCACTCTTGCTGCTGTGGCCTGCGCCGCCGTGGTGGCTGCGTGCGGCAGTGTGCACGCCGGCGCGGGCAGCTCCGCGCCCGGCACCAAGATCAGCCACGCCAAGGTGCACCTCACCATCTCGGTGAAGTCCGGGCCGAACGCCACGGCCCGCACCTGGACGCTGACCTGCAAGCCGACCGGGGCGACCGGGGCGGGCCATCCGGATGCGGCGGCAGCCTGTGCTCAGCTGCTCAAGGCGAAGGACCCGTTCGCCACGACCAAGGCGCACCAGGAGTGCCCGATGATCGTGGCGGGCAAGCAGACGGCCACCGTCACCGGCACCTTCCTGGGCAAGCACATCGACGCCAGGTTCAACCAGATCGGCTGCGGGGTGCTGCGCTGGAACAAGGTGGGCCAGATCTTCCACTGACCGGTCGCGCCGGCCCGCGGTGGGCAGACCGCGGGCCGGGGCTGGCCAGGCTCGGTCCGGCCCTCGCGAACCGGGGCCGGACCGGCCACCGGGCGGCCCGGTCCGCAGCAACCACTCCCTGCTGCGGCCCGGGCCGCTTCACCGTGCGCGGGCGGGGCCCGTGCTTGCTTGACCCGTGCTTGCCTGACCCGTGCTTACTTCAGGAGCCGGGACATCCGGCGGTCGGCCAGCGGCTTGCCGCCGGTCTGGCAGGTGGGGCAGTACTGCAGGGCCGAATCGGCGAAGGACACCTCGCGGACCGTGTCGCCGCAGACCGGGCACGGCTGCCCGGCCCGGCCGTGCACCGCCAGCCCGGCCTTCTTCTCCGCCTTCAGGTCGCTGGCGGCAAGTCCCTCGGACCGGCTGACCGCGTCGGTCAGCGTGCTGACGATGACCGTGTGCAGGGCCGCCGCTTCCTCCCCGGACAGGCTGGCGGCCAGCCGGAACGGCGACATCCTGGCCGCGTGCAGCACCTCGTCGGAGTACGCGTTGCCGATCCCGGCGATGATCTTCTGGTCCCGCAGCACGCCCTTGATCTGGGTGCGGCGGCCCGCCAGGATCCCGGCCAGCACCTGCGGGGTGAACTCCGGGCTCAGCGGATCGGGCCCGAGCGAGGCGATCCCCGGCACCAGGGCCGGGTCGGTGACCAGGTACACCGCCAGCCGTTTGCGGGTGCCCTGCTCGGTGAGGTCGAAGCCGGACTCGTCGGTGAACCGGACCCGGAAGGCCAGCGGGCCCGCGCCCGGGCCGGGGCGGCGCCGCGGGCTGGCTCTCCCGCCAGCGCAGCCAGCCCGCCCGGGCCAGATGGGTGATCAGGTGCAGCGGCGGCCCGCCGCCGGAGGGTCCCGTGACCAGGTCGAGAAATTTCCCGTACCGGCCGGTGCCCGTGACGGCCGCCCCGGACAGCGCGCTCAGCGGCGGGTCATAGGTCTTCAGCACCGCGATCTCGGCCACGTCGGCACGGTCGATGACCCGGCCCACGGCCCGCTCCCGCAGGTCCGCGGCCAGGGCTTCTACCTCGGGAAGTTCCGGCACAGTCTCATTCTGCCCGGCCAGGGCAAGTCGTATCCGCCCAGGTCAGCCGCCCGGCTGACAGCACGCCCGCGGCCGCATAAGCTGCGGCCCAGCACCATGGAAATTCCGGAGCAGCGCAACATGCCAACGAACCGCAGTCTGCGGCGTGGGAGAGGGCCCACGACGCGTACTCAGACAACGAACCCCAACCCGCGACGCGGGGAAGGGCCTACGACGCGTACTCAGCACAACGAACGGCAACCCGCGACGTGGGGGTCCGGGGGCTCGGGCCCCCGGGAAAGTACCGCGGCCAATCTGGAAGGTGCCCGAAGGGCACCGACCAGCATTCGGCCGGCTCGTGGGCGAGGAGGGATTTGAACCCTCACGTCCTTTCGGACACACGGACCTGAACCGTGCGCGTCTGCCGTTCCGCCACCCGCCCCTGGGTGCGGCAGTCAGGTTAGCACGTCCGCAAGCGGGTCCACGCCGCCGATACGATCGAAGGCAAGCACGGAGAGGAGGTGCCCCCTGTGGGAGTTCTGCAACGCTTCGAGCACCGGCTCGAGGGGATGGTTGAGGGTGCCTTCGCGCGCGCGTTCAAGTCCGAGCTCCAGCCAGTGGAGATCGCCAGTGCCGTCCAGCGGGAAATGGACGACCGCGCGGCCATCGTGGCCCAGGGCCGGACGCTGGTGCCCAACGATTTCGTCGTCGAGCTGGCCGACACCGATTTCCAGCGGCTGGACGTCTACGCCGACAGCCTGGGGATCGAACTGGCCACGCTGGCCCGGGAGCACGCCAGGGAGCAGGGCTACTCCTTCGTCGGGCCGGTGCGGATGCGGTTCGAGGGAGTCAGGGACCTGACCACGGGCACCTTCCGGATCCGCTCCGGTGTGATCCGCGGCACCACCGTCGAGGACGGTGAGATCCGGCGCCCCGCCAGTGACCTGCCGCATCCGCCGGGAAGCTTCCATGGCGCGCCCCGGCTGCTGGTGTCAGGACCCGAGCAGGGGCCGGGCGGCACGCAGCGCACGTACGAGCTAAGCGCTCCACTGACTATCCTGGGCCGGGGCACCGACTGCGATCTGCGCCTGGTCGATCCAGGGGTGTCCCGGCACCACGCCGAGCTGAGGGTGGAGGACGGCGAGGTGGTCCTGGTCGACCTGGGATCCACCAACGGCACCTTCGTGAACGGCCAGCCGGTCCGGCGCATCTCGCTGACCGACGGGACGCGCGTCACCCTCGGCCGGACCACGCTGGTGTTCCGCCGGGACGGCGACAGCTACTGACCTGAATACCGCGAGCCCGCGGACCCGGCAGCACCCGGCCACCAAGGACTATGACCAGATGAGCGCCCTGACCCTGACCCTGATCCGGCTGGCGTTCCTGGCTGTCCTCTGGCTGTTCGTGATCGCCGCCGTGGGCGTGGTGCGGACGGACCTGTTCGGGTCGGCCGGCACCAGCCGCCGGCAGGCCCGCAAGGCGGCCAGGGCGCCACGGCCCCGGCAGGCTCCGCAGGCCCGGGCCGCCAAGCCCGGCCGGCCGCCGCGCGGCCGGCCCCCGCAGCAGCTTGTGGTGACGGCCGGCGATCTGGCCGGAACGACCATCCCGCTGGACGGCCAGCAGATCACCGTCGGCCGGGCCAATGACGCCACGCTTGTGCTCACCGATGACTACGCTTCCACCCGGCATGCCCGGTTGTTCCCGCAGGACGGCCAGTGGATAGTGGAGGATCTCGGCTCGACGAATGGCACGTACCTGGACCGCCAGAAGGTGACGCAGCCGGTCGCAGTACCGGTCGGGGTGCCGATCCGGATCGGCAAGACTGTTCTGGAACTGCGCAGATGACACTTGCACTCCGCTATGCGGTCCGCTCCGACGTCGGTCTCCTCCGCGAAGGCAACGAGGACTCCGCCTACGCGGGCCCCTGCCTGCTGGCCATTGCCGACGGGATGGGCGGGCATGCGGCAGGCGAGGTCGCCAGCGCGGTCGCCATTTCCGCGCTGTCCGCCCTGGACCACGAGCCCGCCGGCGACCTGCTCGACCCGCTGGCCGAGGCGGTCGCCGAGGCGAACATCACGCTGCACGAGATGAGCGTGGCCGACCCGTCGGTCGAGGGCATGGGCACCACACTGACCGCGATGCTCTGGCAGGGCAGCCACGTGGCGCTGTGCCACATCGGCGACTCCCGCGCCTACATGCTGCGGGACGGCGAGCTGTTCCAGATCACCAGGGACCACACGCTGGTCCAGTCGCTGGTCGACGAGGGCCGGCTGACCCCGCAGGCGGCCGCCAGCCACCCGCAGCGCTCCCTGCTGCTGCGCGCGCTCGACGGCCGGACCGAGGCCGACCCCGACCTGTCGATCCGCGAGGCCCGGTTCGGCGACCGCTACCTGCTGTGCTCCGACGGCCTGTCCGACGTGGTCACCGACCAGACCCTGCACAAGACGCTGCAGACCGTCACGGACCCGGACGACGCGGTCATGCAGCTGATCGAGCTGGCCATCCGCAGCGGCGGCCCGGACAACATCACCTGCATCGTGGCCGACGTGGTGGACACCGACACCGGGCCGGTCCCGCCGAGCCGGGCGCCAGTTGTGGTCGGCGCGGCGTCGAACACCGACGGCCGCCCGCCGCTGCGCACCGACAGCCCGGCCAGCCGCGCCCATCAGCTCACCCAGGTCCACTCGCACACGGTGATCGGCACTATGCCGGGCGCTCCGGTCCCCGCGGGCAGCCCCGGCCAGGGCAGCACGATCCCGGGCAGCACCCTGCCGCCGGCCGGCGACGTGGCGGCCGCCGCGGCGGCAGCCGGGGCGGGCGGCGCGGTCACCGTCCCGCGGGCCACGATCCCGGGCCGCACCCTGCCGCCCGGCGGCGGGCCAGGCCAGGCCCCGGGCGGCGCCCACCGGGCACCCGACTCCGGCCCGCCCACCAGGGACTTCCCGGCCGCGAACGGCCCGATCCTGGCCGATGAGGAGCCCGTCGAGACCCGCTACCCGCGGCGGCGCTGGCCGGTGGTCTCGTTCCTGCTGGTCCTGCTGCTGCTGCTGATCGGCGGGGGCGGCTTCCTCGGCTGGCGGTACATCCAGGGCCAGTACTACGTGGGCACCGACGGCCATCAGGTCGTGATCTTCCGCGGGATCAACGAGAAGATCATCGGCATCAGCCTGTCCAGCGTGTACCGCCGGACCGGCATCCCGCTGACGCACGTGGTGGCCAACGACCGGCAGCAGGTGGTCGACGCCTCGATCCCGCCCAGCAACCTGACCAAGGCCGAGTCGGTGGTGACCGGCATCCGGCACGACTACACCTGCCAGCAGGCCAACGCCAGCCTGGCCTACTGGGTGGCGCACAAGCCCAAGTCCAGTACCAAGATCGTGAAGAAGCGGGTCAACGGAAAGATCAAGCGGGTCAGGGTCCCGGTGCCGTACCGGCCTAAGCCGGTCGTCCCGTCGTACTGCTCGCCGTCGGGCGGCTCCGGGTGACCGCAGCTCAGCCGAACGCGGGCCCGACGCCTACCGGCCCGGTGGGGCCGGCCAGGCCGACGCCGACCGGCCCGGTAGGGCCGGCGGTGCCCCGCCCGATCCCGCTGCCCCCCGGGCGGCGGCAGACCGAGCTGCTCATGCTGATCTTCGCGATCGGCGTGGTCCTGGCCGCGTACGCCGCCACCGGCCTCGGGCTGAACGGCAAGCTGCCCGCCGGGATCGCCGGGTACGGCCTGGCCTTCGCCGCGCTGATGCTGGCCGCCCACTTCGCCGTGCGCCGCCTGGCCCCGTGGGCCGACCCGCTGCTGCTGCCGCTGGCCGCCCTGCTGAACGGCCTGGGCATCGTGATGATCTACCGGCTGCAGCAGTCCGGCCGGCACGGCAACCCCGGCGTCAGGATTTCCACCATCAGCTCCACCACCGTGGCTTACCAGGTGATCTGGAGCGCGATCGGGATCGCCGCCTTCGTGGCGGTGCTGCTGCTGGTCCGGGAGACCCGGGTGCTCCAGCGCTACACCTACACACTGGGCGCGGCGGGCCTGGTGCTGCTGATGATCCCGGCGCTGCTGCCCGCCAGCCTGAGCGAGATCCAGGGCGCCAAGGTGTGGATCACCGTGGGCGGGTTCTCCATCCAGCCGGGTGAGTTCGCCAAGCTCGCGCTGGCCGTGTTCTTCGCCGGCTACCTCGTCGCCAAGCGGGACGTTCTCGCCCTGGCGGGCAAGCGGGTGCTGGGCATCGACCTGCCCCGGGCCCGCGACCTGGGCCCGGTGCTGATCTGCTGGGTCGCCAGCCTGCTCATCCTGATCTTCGAGACCGACATCGGCACGTCGGCGATCTTCTTCGGCCTGTTCGTGTCGATGATCTACATCGCCACCCAGCGGACCTCGTGGCTGCTGATCGGCGTCGGGCTGTTCCTGGCCGGCGCGTTCGCGGCCAGCAAGCTGTCCAGCCACGTCACCGAGCGGTTCGACATCTGGCTGCACCCGTTCGCCGGGGACAACGCCACCCACTCGGCCTACCAGCTGGTGCAGGGCCTGGAGGGGATGGCCTACGGCGGGATCCTGGGCAGCGGGCTCGGCCACGGCCAGCCGTACTTCACGCCGCTGGCCCAGAGCGACTTCATCATCTCCGCGTTCGGCGAGGAACTCGGGCTGACCGGCCTGATGGCGATCCTGATCATCTTCGCGCTGATCGTGCAGCGCGGGCTGCGCGCCGCGGTCGGGGTCCGTGACCCGTTCGCCAAGCTGCTGGCCGGCGGCCTGTCGTTCGTGCTGGCCCTGCAGGTCTTCGTGATCGTCGGCGGGGTGACCGGCCTGATCCCGCTGACCGGCATCACCACCCCGTTCATGTCCCAGGGAGGCTCGTCGCTGGTGTCCAGCTGGGCGCTGATCGGCCTGCTGATGCGGGTCAGCGATACCGCGCGGCGGCCCGCGCCGCAGCCGATCCAGGACGAGGGCATGACCCAGATCGTGCGGGTGAGCGGATGAACCGCGCCCTGCTCCGGCTGTCCCTGGCCTGCCTGGGGATGTTCGTCCTGCTCCTGGTCAACGTCAACTACGTGCAGGCCTTCCGCACGACCAGCCTGGCCGACGCCAAGGGCAACGTCCGGGTCTTCAACCAGCAGTTCAAGTACCAGCGCGGGTCGATCAAGGCCGGGTCGAAGACCATCGCGGCGTCCCGGCTGGTCAAGGGGAACAGCGGGAACTACCAGCGGTACTACCCGGACCCTCAGGTCTACGCGCCGATCACGGGCTACTCCGAGCCCTTCGGGCGGACCGGGCTGGAGGAAGCCGAGAACTCCATGCTGTCCGGCACCGACCCGAAGCTCACGGTGCATAACCTGGTCAGCCTGGTCACCGGCCATTCCCGGCAGGGCGGCACGGTCTACACCACGGTCGTCCCCGGCGTCCAGGAGGCGGCGTACGCGGCGCTGAAGGCCGAGGGCCGGGAGTCGGGGGTGGTCGCGCTCGACCCGAAGACCGGCGCGATCCTGGCCATGGCCTCGTTCCCGTCGTTCGACCCGAACAAGTACGTCACGCTCACCGGCAAGAAGCTGGCGCGGGTCGACAAGGCCCTCCAGCTGGCGCCCGGCCACCCGCTGCTGAACCACACCACCCAGCTCACCTACCCGCCGGGGTCCTCGTTCAAGGTGATCACCAGCTCGGCCGCGCTGTCGGAAGGCAAGGTGGCCAGCCCGCAGTCCACGGTGCCCGCTCCCACGCAGCTCAAGCTGGGCAGCAAGGCGCTGATCAACGACGGCGGAGAGACCTGCGGTGACGGCCACCCGCAGCTGATCTTTGCCTTCACGCTGTCCTGCAACACCGCCTTCGGCCTGCTCGGCCAGAAGGTGACCGGGCCGGTGCTGCACGACTACGCGAACAAGTTCGGCTTCAACAACCCCAAGCTGACCATTCCGCTGCCGGTGACCCCGAGCGTCTTCCCGCCGGTCACCGATCCGGCGTTCACCGCCTATCAGGCCATCGGCCAGTTCAGCGACCGGGTGACCCCGCTGCAAGAGGCCATGATCGCCGCGACCATCGCCAACGGCGGCACGATGATGGCGCCGTACCTCGTCCGCGAGGTGCAGGCGCCGGACCTCAGCCCGGTGCTGACCACCACGCCGCAGGAGCTCGGGAGCCCGATCAGCCCGGCCGTGGCCAGCCAGCTGACCCAGATGATGATCTCGGTCACGAACAACCCGGCCGGCACGGCGTACGCCACGGCCAACCAGAACGTGGCCGGGGTGGAGATCGCCGGCAAGACCGGCACGGCGCAGAACGGCATCAACAACACCAATCTGGACGACGCGGTGTTCACCTGTTTCGCGCCGGCCAGCAACCCGGTGATAGCTGTCGGCGTCATCGTGAAGGGCGGCGGTTTCGGCGCGGACGCGGCGGCACCCATCGCGGTGAAGGTCATCCAGGAGTACCTCAGGGAAAAGGGGATGCTCCCGTGACCGCCCGCCACCCGCTTGCCGCCGGACGCGGCGGGCAGTACCCAGGACCGGGCCGGAGGCGCCGCCCCGGTGCAGCGACGACGCAGGACGGTAGCTTCCAGTGCGAGACATGACCCAGCGCAGGCTGCTCGGCGGCCGCTACGAGCTCGACGGCGTCGTCGGGCGCGGCGGCATGGCCGAGGTGTACCGGGCCCGCGACCTGCGCCTGGACCGCATCGTCGCGGTCAAGACCCTGCGCGAGGACCTGGCCAGGGACCAGACGTTCCAGGCCCGGTTCCGGCGCGAGGCGCAGTCCGCGGCGTCGCTGAACCACCCGTCGATCGTCGCGGTCTACGACACCGGCGAGGACATGGCCGGCCACGCCCCGGTGCCCTACATCGTGATGGAGTACGTCGACGGCCGGACCCTGCGGGACCTTCTGCGCGAGGACCGGCGGCTGCTGCCCGAGCGGGCCATGGAGATCACCGACGGGACGCTGCGCGCGCTGGAGTACAGCCACCGCAACGGGATCGTGCACCGCGACATCAAGCCCGGCAACGTGATGCTGACCCGGGCCGGCGACGTCAAGGTGATGGACTTCGGCATCGCCCGCGCGGTCAGCGACGCGCAGGCCACGATGACGCAGACCGCCCAGGTCATCGGCACCGCACAGTACCTGTCGCCGGAGCAGGCCCGGGGCGAGCGGGTGGACGCCCGCAGCGACCTGTACTCCACCGGCTGCCTGCTGTACGAGCTGCTGACCGGCCGGCCGCCGTTCACCGGCGACTCGCCGGTGGCGATCGCCTACCAGCATGTGCGGGAGAACCCGATCCCGCCGTCCCGGGTGGACCCGGAGATCCCCGGCTGGGCGGACGCCATCGTGCTCACGGCGATGGCCAAGGACCCCAACGACCGCTACCAGTCCGCGGCCGAGATGCACCAGGACATCCAGCGGGCGCTGTCCGGGATGCCGATCGCCGCGCCGACCCACGCGGACATGTACGCGGGCACCAGGGCGATGGCCCCGGGCATGATGCCGGCCGGCCCGACCAGCGCGATCCCGGCCTACCGGTACGGCCCCGAGGACCAGCCGCCCGACGGTGAGGGCCGCCGCCGTGGCTGGCTGTGGGCCATCATCGCGCTGGTCGCCGCCCTTGTCCTGGGCGGCGGTTTCTACGTGTTCAACTACGTGTCCAGCCATGGCGGCTCGATCTCGGTGCCCAGCGTGGCCGGCAAAACCGTGACCAAGGCCGAGAATCTGATCGTGGGGGCCAAGCTGCTTGTCGGCCCCGAGATCAAGCAAGCCGACGAGACGGTCAAGGCAGGCCATGTCATCAAGGCCAGCCCGGCGGAAGGCACGCTGGTGCCGCCCAACAGCAAGGTCACCCTGTACGTGTCCACCGGCCCGGCCCAGAAACAGGTGCCGAGCGTGGTCGGCAAATCGGAACAGGACGCCGAGCAGGCGCTGTCCCAGGCCGGGTTCAACGTCGGCAAAATCACCACGGACAGCAACTCGACCGAGCCGGCCGGCACGGTCCTCCGGCAGTCGCCGGGCGGCGGCAGCCAGGCCAAGCCGGGCACCTCGGTCGACCTGACCGTGTCCGGCGGCGCGGTCCAGGTGCCCAGCGTGGTCGGCGAGTCGGTCACCGACGCAACCAGCACGCTCAGCCAGGCCGGCCTGACCTACACGATCGTGACGGTCACGCAGCCCGGTGTCCCGCCCGGGCGTCGTACTGTCGCAGAGTCCCGGGGCGGGCTCCACCGTGCCGCCGCAGACCCAGGTGACCCTGAAGGTGACCGGGTCCGAGACCCCGTCCCCGACCCCGACGCCGTCCACGCCGACGGAGTCCCCGTCACCGACCCCGTCGACCCCTCCGGACGGCCAGGGCAACAGCACCCCGCCCTCGCCGTCATCCTCGCCGCACCTCCGGCTGACGACTTAGAACCGACCAGATAGACCAGGAGACGACCGTGCCCAAGTCCCGTGTGCGAAGCAAGGCGGTCTACACGCCGCCGAAAAGATCAGCCAAGGCACAGGTCAGCCCGCGGTGGCTGGTGCCGACCATGCTGGCGTCCCTGCTGCTGGGGCTGGTCTGGATCTCCCTGTACTACGTCACCGGCGGCAGCAACCCGCTGCAGTCCTGGGCCGGGGCGTGGAACCTGGTGATCGGCTTCGCGTTCATCATCGTCGGCGTCGGCCTGGCCACCAAGTGGCGTTAGCCCGGTTCTAGCCCGCACCGCGCAAGCGTGCCGGGCCAGAACCGGGGCACGGCCTAGCCGATCTGGCTGTAGAGCGCGGCCGCCGCGGCCAGGTGATGGTCACGCAGCACTACGGCGGCGACCAGGATCAGCGCCAGCAGGGCTGTCGCGCCCACCTGGATCAGCATCCGCAGCTGCGCCTTGTCCCGTGGGGCGTACACGAACGCCGCGGTCAGCGCCGCCCCGGCGACCAGGCCGCCGACGTGCGCCTGCCAGGCGATGTGCGGGATCACGAACGAGATCACCAGGTTGATCCCGATCAGCATGATGACCTGCCTGCTGTCCGCGTGCAGCCGCCTGGCCACCACGAACCACGCCCCGAACAACCCGAAGACCGCCCCGGACGCGCCCAGCGCGGTCGCGCCCGGCGAGGCCACCACGTAGAACACCACCGACCCGGCCAGTGCGCTGGCCAGGTAGACGGCCAGGAACCGGGCCCGGCCCAGGAACTGCTCCAGCGCCGGGCCGACCACGGCCAGCGCCCACATGTTGAAGATGATGTGCGCCGGGCCGAATCCGCTGAGCCCGGGCTCGTGCAGGAACGTATTCGTGATCAGCCGGTACCACTGCCCGGACGCGACCGCCAGCCCGAACAGCGCGCCGTTGTCGGCCACCCGGATGCTGATCAGCTCGGCCACGTAGCAGACCAGGTTGACGCCGATCAGCACCCAGGTGACCACCGCGCCGCCGGGAACCCGCGCGGCAAGGCCGCGGCGGGGCTGCCGCACCGACTGGTTGCCCTCCTTGACGCAGTCCACGCACTGCTGGCCGACGGCCGCCGAGCGCAGGCAATCCGGGCAGGCCGGGCGCCCGCACCGGGTGCAGGACACGTAGGTTTCCCGGTCCGGGTGCCGGTAGCAGGTGGGGGTCCCGGTCTCGTTGCCGGCCCCAGGGCTGGTGGGCGCGGCCATCGTGCTACCCGTCAGCGCGCTCGATGACCACCGACTCCAGCACGACGTCCTTCACCGGCCGGTCGTTGCGCCCGGTCTGCGCCCGGCTGATCTCGTCGACGACCCCGGCGCCCTCGATGACCTCGCCGAAGATGGTGTGCTTGCGGTTCAGCCAGGGCGTCGGCACGGTGGTGATGAAGAACTGCGAGCCGTTGGTCCCCGGCCCGGAGTTGGCCATGGCCAGCAGGTACGGGCGGTCGAACTGCAGGTCGGTGTGGAACTCGTCGCCGAACTTGTAGCCCGGGCCGCCGGTGCCGTTACCCAGCGGGTCGCCGCCCTGGATCATGAAGTCCGGGATCACCCGGTGGAAGACCGTGCCGTCGTACAGCTTCCCGCCGGGCTGCCTCGTCGCCGGGTCCGTCCAGTCCCTGGTGCCCTCCGCGAGCTCCACGAAATTCCGGACGGTCTTCGGCGCCTGGTCGGGGAACAGCCGGACTGTGACTGTCCCGCTGGTCGTCCGCAGCGTTGCCGTCAGCGTGTTCGTCATGAAAAGAATCCTCGCATGCCCGGCGGGGTGCGGCCGCCAGTCCCGGCCGCGGAACAGGTGTAACGGGATTCCTGCACGTCCGCGGGGGTGGTCACGGCGGGGCGTCATGGTTGATCTGGCCCGTCCGGGGCAGGGATAGAGACCGGAATGCAGGCTAGCCATAGCAATGGAGGCAGAAGTGCCGCGACTGAGCAGTAGCCAGGGCGCGCAGGTCGCCGACCGCGCGCGGGCACGGGCCTACCTCACCAGGGCCCGGGCCCGGCAGACCGCAGCCGACATCGCGCCGCTGGCCAAGACGGCCGTCGAGGCCATGCGGCAGGGGGCCGACACCATGCGGCAGGGGGCCGACACCATGCGGCAGGGGGCCGACGAGCTCGCCGCGTGGGCCGGCCCGCAGGTGCGCAAGACCAGGTCCTGGGCCGCTCCGCAGCTGGAGCGCACCGGGGTCCTGGTGCAGGAGAAGCTCGCGCCGCAGGTCTCCGAGGCGCTCACCAGAGCCGCCCGCAAGCTGGACCCCGAGCCGGCCCCGCGGCGCCGGGGGCTGCGCGGGCTCCTCGCGCTCGGCCTGGCCGCGGCGGCCGCCGCGGTGGCCGTCATGGTGGTCCGCAAGAAGACCGAGTCGGCCGCCAGCCAGCCGGACGAGGACGACGCGGACGAGCCGGGCAGCAGCACGGGCGCCGCGGAGGACACCACCTCGGCCGTGAGCCCGGCCGAGGACAGCCGGGTCGACGCGAACGGGCACATCCGCAGCACACCCTGACCTGATGGGTTAGCAGCCGGCCGGCCCCGGCGGCAGGCAACAATGCAGGTGTGCTTCTGGATGAGCTGGTCAGCACCTCGGCGGTGGTCGCCGGGACCGGGGCCCGGCGGGCCAAGATCGAGGCCATCGCGGCGCTGCTGAGCCGGGTGCCGCCCGGGCAGGTGCCGGTCGCGGTCGCCTTTCTCTCTGGCGAGCTGCGCCAGCGGCAGATCGGGGTGGGCTACGCGTCGGTCTCCGGCCCGCAGGCCAGCCCGCCGGCCGCGGCGGCCAGCCTGACCCTGGCCGAGGTGGACGCGGCGTTCGCCGCGATCGGCGCGGTCACCGGGCCCGGCACCCAGGCCGGCCGCCGTGAGCTGCTGGCTGCGCTGTTCGCCCGGGCCACCGAGCAGGAACGCGGTTTCCTGTCCCGGCTGCTGGCCGGCGAGCTCCGGCAGGGCGCCCAGGAGGGCGTGATGACCGAGGCCATCGCCCGCGCCGCCGGGGTGCCCGCGGACCTCGTCCGCCGGGCTCATCAGCTGGGCGGATCCCTGCCCGAAGTGGCCCAGGCCGCGCTGGCTGACCCGGACCGCGCGGCGGAGGCGCTGGGGGCGGTCACCCTGCGGGTGGGACGTCCAACCCGGCCGATGCTGGCTGCTTCGGCGCCGGACGTCGCTGCGGCGCTGGGCAAGGTGTCCCCGGCGGCGGTCGAATGGAAGATCGACGGGGTGCGGATTCAGGTCCACCGCCACGCTGACCAGATCCGGGTGTGGACCAGGACGCTGGACGACATCACCGCCCGGGTGCCCGAGATCACCAGCGCGGTCCAGGGCCTGGACGCCACCGACGTGGTGCTCGACGGCGAGGCAGTGGCCTTGTTCCCGGACGGGCGGCCGCGCCCGTTCCAGGTGACCGCGAGCCGGGCCGCTACCCGCACCGCCCCGGGCACCGGGGACGGCGACGCCAGCCTGCCGCTCACCCCGTTCTTCTTCGACCTGCTGCACCTGGACGGCACCGACCTGATCGACGAGCGCGGCGAAGACCGGTTCGCCCGGCTCACCGCGATCGCCCCGGCTGGTCTGGTCATCCCCCGGATCGTCACCGCCGACCTGGCCGAGGCCGAGGCGTTCTTCGCCGACGCCGTGGCCAGGGGCCACGAGGGCGTCGTGGTCAAGTCGCTGGGCAACCGCTACGCCGCGGGCCGCCGCGGCAGCGAGTGGATCAAGGTGAAGCCGCGGCACACCCTCGACCTGGTCATCCTGGCCGCCGAGTGGGGCCACGGGCGCCGCCGCGGCTGGCTGTCCAACCTGCACCTGGGCGCCAGGGACCCGGACACCGGCGGGATGGTGATGCTGGGCAAGACCTTCAAGGGCCTCACCGACGAGATGCTGACCTGGCAGACCAGCCGGCTGCTTGACCTGGCAGACCCGCCGGTGGCCAGCCGCGAGCCGGCCGGCTGGGGCGTGGTCCGGGTCCGGCCCGAGCTGGTCGTGGAGATCGCCTTCGACGGGGTCCAGGCCAGCCCGCGCTACCCGGGCGGCGTGGCGCTGCGGTTCGCCCGCGTGCTGCGCTACCGCGAAGACAAGACCGCCGCCGAGGCGGACACGATCAGTGCCGTACGCGCCCTGTGGCACGGCCAGGACGACCCGGGGAGCGAACCGTGAAAAGTGTCTGGCGGGACGGGAACGGGGCCTGGCGGACCACCCTGCGCGGCCGGCCGATCCTGGCCGACCCGCGGATCAACAAGGGCACCGCGTTCTCCGAGGCCGAGCGCGACGCGCTGGGCATCACCGGGCTGATCCCGCCGGCCCGGATGACGCTGGCCGAGCAGGCCGCAAGGATCCTCACCCAGTACCACCGGCAGTCCACCGACCTGGGCAAGAACGTGCTGCTCACCGAACTGCGCGACCGCAACCAGGTGCTGTACTACCACGTGCTGACCCAGCACCTGCGGGAGATGCTGCCGATCGTCTACACCCCCACGGTGGGCCAGGCCATCCAGCAGTTCAGCCAGGAGTACCGGCGGCCCCGCGGCGTGTACCTGTCCGTGCACCACCCCGAGGTGATCGAGCGGTCGCTGCTGGCCCCCGGCCTCGAAGGCGGCGAGGTGGACCTGATCGTGGCCACCGACGCGGGCGCGATCCTGGGCATCGGTGACTGGGGCGTCGGCGGCATGCACATCGCGCTGGGCAAGCTCGCGGTGTACACCGCGGCGGGCGGCATCGACCCGGAGCGCACCCTGCCGGTGATGCTCGACGTCGGCACCAACCGGCAGAGCCTGCTCGACGACCCGCTGTACCTGGGCAACCGGCACCCGCGGGTGCCCACCGACGAGTACGACCGGTTCGTCGACGCGTTCGCCGCCACGGCCGCGCGGCTGTTCCCGCAGGCCCTGCTGCACTGGGAGGACGTCGGCGTGGAGAACGCGCGGCGGCTGCTCGAGCGCTACCAGGACCGCCAGCTCACGTTCAACGACGACATCCAGGGCACTGGCTCGGTGAACCTGGCCGCCGTGCTGGCCGGGATCCGGGCTACCGGATCCACGCTGATCAGCCAGCGGGTGCTGGTCTACGGCGCGGGCACCGCGGGCACCGGCATCGCCGACCAGCTGCGGTCCGAGATGATCCGCTGCGGCGCCACGGATCTGCAGGCCCGGGCCCGGTTCTGGGCGGTGGACCGGCACGGGCTGATCACCGTGGGCCAGCCCGGGCTGAGCCCGGCCCAGCAGCGCTACGCCCGCGACCCGGCCGAGACGGCGGGCTGGGCGGTGGACCCGGCGCTGGGCGGCGTGGGCCTGGCCGAGGCGGTCCGCCGGGTGCACCCGACGATCCTGATCGGCACCTCGACGCAGCCGGGCGCGTTCACCGAGGAGATCGTCAGGGACATGGCCGCGCATGTGGACCGGCCGATGTTCTTCCCGATGTCCAACCCGACCGCGCTGGCCGAGGCGGTGCCCACGGACCTGATCCGGTGGACGGAGGGCCGTGCCCTGGTCGCCGCGGGCAGCCCGTTCGGCGCGGTCACGTACAACAAGATCACCTATGTCATCGCCCAGGCCAACAACGCGCTGATCTTCCCCGGCCTTGGCCTGGGCGTGATCGCCGCGCGGGCGACCCGGGTGACCGGCAACATGCTCGCCGCGGCCGCCCGGGCCGTGTCCGAGCTCGTCGACACGTCGGTGCCGGGCGCGCCGCTGCTGCCGCAGGTGGAGGAACTGCGCGAGACCTCGGTGGCGGTCGCCGCGGCGGTGGCCACCGCGGCCCGCGACGACGGCGTCGCTACCGCGAAGCTGGCCGATGACCTGCCAGGACAGCTGCGGTCGATGATGTGGCAGCCCGAATACCGCCCGGTTCTGGCAGGTTAGCTATACGTGGATTGTGTCCGCAGCCGCCACTGCTGGTCCCGCCGGAAGGATTGGTCATGCGCCTCCGCTCCGCCCCTGGCCCGCTGATCCTCGCCCTCGCCCTGTCGGCTGCCGTGCCGGTCTCCGCGGTGTCCGCCGCGCAGGCTCACCCGGGCCGCCCGGCGGTGCGGACCGCGGCCCGCGCGGTTCAGCGGGCTGCTGGCCCGCTAGCCTGCGCGGCGCCGCGCCAGCGGTCCTAGTACCCGTCGTCCCAGCGCACCGGGGTGATCGTGCCGTCCCGCCAGTCGCGCCTGAGCCTCGCGTAGCCCACCGCGTCGTAGACGCGGCCGTCCCGGCCCGGCCAGGATTCCCGGTAGCGCGCCTCCTTCTGGTAACCGGCGGCCACGAAGGTCCGGCGCATCGCGATGTTGTCCTGCCGGGTATTCCCCTCGATCCGGGTCGCGTCCGGGAACCCGTCGAACACCATCCCGGTCAGCCAGCGCACCGCGGCGGTGCCGTGCCCGCGGCCCCGGTGGTCAGCCGCGATCCGCAAGTCGAACATGGGCGTGGGATCGTCCAGCTCGAACACGTGCAGGAATCCGATGGTCTCGCCCGGCACGGTGATCCAGTACGCCTGATCGGTCTCCGAGCTGTACTTGCCGGCCGCCGCGGCCGCACGGATCGCCGCGCGGTCCCGGCCCGGCGCGTGGAACGGCCACTCCCGGCCGGCCAGGAAATCCGCCAGCTCGTCAGCATCGCCAGCAGTAATCCGCCGGTACTCCGTCCCCATTGCCCGCTCCGATCGATGTCCCTCATGCGGCCCCTTTGCTTACAACGGCTGTGACACGGGGCGGGGGCAAACGGATTTGACCGGCGCGCTAACCTGATGTCCGTGCGTTCATACGGATGTGCGGAGGTTTGCTGAGATGCCCCTCGATCACGAGCACCCGGTGAACCCGGAGCGGGTCGCCGCGGCCCGGGCCGGGCTGCTCGGCACCGACGAGGCCGGGCGGCTGGCCGGGCTGCTCGGCATGCTGGCCGACCCGATCCGGTCCCGGATCCTGTTTGCCCTGTCGGCCGGCGGGGAGCTGTGCGTGGGTGACCTGGCGCTGGCCCTGGCCGCCACCGAGGACCAGGTGTCCTACGCGCTGAAGATGCTCCGGCTGGCCGGCCTGGTCAGCTTCCGCAAGGACGGCCGGATGGTGTTCTACCGTCTCAGCGACGGGTTCCCGCACCAGCTGCTCGAGCACTGCCTGCGCCAGCTGCTGAGCATCGCGGTCCCGGAGGCCGACGATGCCCGTGCTTGACGCGATCGGCCACGCGCTCGCCCTGGCCGGGTCGATGACCTGGCAGGTCACCTGGTCGCTGATCCTCGGCTTCACGCTGTCCGCGGTGGTCCAGGCGGTGGTCCGGCGGGAGACCGTGACCCGGCTGATCGGCGGCACCGGCCCGCGCTCGCTGGCGGTTGCCACCGGGCTGGGCGCGGCCTCGTCGTCCTGCTCGTACGCGGCCGTGGCGCTGGCCCGGGCGCTGCTGCGGAGGGGCTCCAGCTTCACCGCCGCGATGGCGTTCGAGATCGCCAGCACCAACCTGGTCATCGAGCTGGGCATCATCCTGGCCCTGCTGCTCTCCTGGCAGTTCACGCTGGCCGAGTTCGTCGGCGGGCCGATCATGATCGTGGCGGTTGCGGTGGCCTTCCGGCTGTTCGTCCGGGCCCGGCTGATCGACGCGGCCCGGCGGCAGGCCGACCGCGCGGTGGCCGGCTCGATGGAGGGCCACGCCGCGATGGACATGAGCATCGCCGGCGGGCGCAGCCTGTGGCGGCGCCTGGCCAGCCGGGACGGCTTCACCTCGGTCAGCCACATCTTCGTGATGGAGTGGGCCGCGGTGATCCGCGACATAGCCATCGGGCTGGTGATCGCGGGCGCGGCCGCGGCCTGGATCCCGGACTCGTTCTGGTCGCACCTGTTCCTCGCCGGGCACCCGGCGGCCCGCTGGTGGGGGCCGGTGATCGGGCCGGTGATCGCCGCGGTCAGCTTCGTCTGCTCGATCGGCAACGTGCCGCTGGCCGCGGTGCTGTGGTCCGGCGGGATCAGCTTCGGCGGCGTGATCTCGTTCCTCTTCGCCGACCTGATCATCCTGCCCATCGTGGTCATCTACCGGAAGTACTACGGGACCGCGATGGCCCTGACGCTGACCGGGATCTTCTACGTGTCGATGGTGCTCGCCGGGCTGATCACCGAGTTCGTGTTCGGCGGCCTGGGCCTGATCCCTGAGGACCGGTCCACCCAGGTGCTGAGCGCCACGCCGCAGTGGAACTACACCACCTACCTCAACATCGTGTTCCTGACCCTGGCGGCGGTCCTGGTGGTGCGGTTCTTCCGCTCCGGCGGCGGGCCGATGCTGGCCATGATGAACGGCGGCCCGGACGACCACGCCCACCATGACCACGGGCACGACGAGCACGGGCAGGACGAGCACGGGCACGACGAGCACGGGCACCACGAGCACGGGCACCACGAGCACGGGCACCAGGTCAGATGAACTCGGCCAGCCAGCCCCGGGCGATCTGGCCCTGCGCGGCCTGGAACCCGCGCAGAGTGGGCAGCCCGGGCGGTGCGGGCTTGAGCGCGCTGCTGGTCAGGTAGCCCGCCAGGGCGCACAGCACGGCGATCACCGCGTCCTGGCTGGCCTCCCGGCCGGCCTGGAGCCGGCCAGCAGCCCGGTCAGGTCAGGCCCGCCCTGCATGGCCACGCTCGGCGCCATCATCACCAGGTCCACGAACGCGGCCCCGGTGCTGGCGTGCGGCCAGTCCACCACGACCACGCCGTCGCCGGTCAGCAGCAGGTTGTCCGCGCGCAGGTCGCCGTGCAGCAGTGTGCGGCCGGCGGAGTGCTCGGGCCAGGTCGCCTCCAGCGCGGCCAGGCCGGCGAGGTGCTTCGCCGACCACGCGTCGAGCCCGTCCGCGCCGCCCGCGGCGGCCAGGTCCCGCCAGCCGTGCAGCATCCGGCCCAGCCGCAGGCCGACCGCGGTGAACTCGGCCGGCGGCGGGGTCAGCGCCGCGGCCAGCCGGTCGGTCGCGGCCAGCACCTGCGCCAGCTGGCCGGGCTGCCAGGGCAGGTCGGGGTGCACGCCGTCCACGTCGTCCAGCAGCAGCGCGATCCACGGCGGCTGGTCGATCACCGCGCGCAGGCGCGGCGCCGGCACCCGGCCGTCATCGATCAGCGGGCCGAGCGCGGCCAGCACCCGGCTCTCCCGGCGGTGCATCTTCGGTGTGTCCGGGTTGGCCTCGGCGGACACCGCCTTGACGAAGAACCGCCGGCCGTCGGCGCAGCTCAGCCGGGCGGCTGCGCCCGGGCTGAACCCGCCGGGCTGCGTCACCGCCCGGGCCACCGGCGACCCGCAGGCCTGCTCCACGGCGGCACGGACCGCGGCGGGCAGCCCGGCCCAGTCGACTCTGACCCCTTCTGCTGCCGGACCCGTCATTTCGCCAGCCTGCCCGCTGACGATGCGGGCAGGCCAGCGATTTAGGCCGGGCTACCCGCCCAGGGCCTGGTAGGCCGCGGTCAGGTAGGCGTCGCTGCGCGGCGAGCCGACCACGCCCGCGCCCATGTTGTTCATCATGTAGGAGAACGTCATCTGGCGGTCCACGTCCATGATGATCATCGAGCCGCCCCAGCCGCCCCAGAAGCAGATCTTGCTGTCCGGGATGCTCGCGATGGTCTCGGGGACCGGCAGCCCGTAGCCGATGCCGAACCGCAGCGGGACGCCGAGCACCAGGTCGGGGCCGTGCGCCTGCTCCTGGAAGATCAGCTCGATGGTGGCCGGGGACAGCAGCCGGTGCCCCTCGGTCTCGCCGCCGAGCGAGAGCGCGGACATGATCCGGCCGACCGAGCGGGCGTTGCCGTGCCCGTTCAGCGCGCCCATGTCGGCCTTCCGCCAGCCGGGCGTGTTGGCCGCGTTCGCGTCCGCCTCCGGGCCGAGGAAGGTCCGCTTGGCCACGTTGTCGTCCGGCAGCGCGTTGAGGTCGAACGGCAGCGGCGGGGGCGGCACCACGTTGGCGATCCGGCCCCAGTCGGCTTCCTTCGCGCCGATCTGGAAGTCGGCGCCGATCGGCCCGGCGATCTCGGCGGCCACGAAGTCCTTCAGGTGCTGCCCGGTGATCCGCCGGATGACCTCGCCGACCAGGTGGCCCTGGTTGTTGGCGTGGTAGCCGGACGCGGTGCCCGGCTCCCACCAGGGCGCCTGCGCGGCCAGCTTCGCGGTGGCCGAGTCCCAGTCGTACATGTCCTCGATCACGAACGGGCGCTCCCAGCCGGACACCCCCGAGGTGTGCGACATGAGGTGCCGGACCTCGATCTCGCCCTTGCCGCTGGCCGCGAACTCGGGCCAGTACCTGGCCACCGGCGCGAACACGTCCAGCTCGCCGCGGTCCACCAGCATCAGCGCGGCCAGGCTGGTGATGGTCTTGGTGGTGGACCACACGTTGGTGATCGTGTGCTCGTCCCAGGGCACCGTGCGGGCGGTGTCACGGTGGCCGCCCCACATGTCGATCACGGTCTCGCCGGCCACGTTCATCCATACCGACGCGCCGAGTTCCTCACCGGAGGCCAGGTTCGCCTCCAGGGCGGACCGCACCGCCTCGAACGGCCCGGCGCACTGGCCCTGGATCGCGGGCTTTCCCTGGACTTCAGTCATGATCCCCTCGCCCTTCGCCGGTGCGGCGCCAACGCCGCTTCCTGGCACCAACTATGACAGTGCGCGGCTCGCCCCGGCAGCCGCCGGCCCCGGCACACTGGAGTGGTGACCGAACCGGATTCGCCTCCCGCCGAGAAGCGGGTGACCTGGGCCGAGCTGTTCTTCGACCTGGTCTTCGTGTTCGCCGTGACCGAGGTCTCCACGCTGCTCGCGCACGACCGCAGCGGGGCCGGGCTGCTCCGCGCGGTGATCGTGTTCGTGCCGTGCTACTGGCTGTGGGTGGGCACCTCGATCCAGGTCAACCAGCGGGACATCAGCCGCCCGTCGCTGCGCCTGGCGGTGTTCGCGGTGGCGCTGGCGGGGATCTTCATGGCGCTCGCCATCCCCCGCGCCTACACGGGCCTGGGCCTGCTGTTCGCGCTGGCCTACTGGGCCGGCCGGATCGTGCTCGGCGCCGGGCAGCTGCGCGACGCGGCCCGCAGCGGGGTGCTCCCGGTCAACCCGTTCACGCTGAGCATGGCGGTGACCGGGCCGCTGCTGGTGATCGGCGCGCTGCTGCCGGCCGGGCCACGGGAGGCCGTGTGGGCGGTGGCCGCCGCGCTCGACCTGGCGTCGCCCACGCTGCTGCGGGCCCGGCTGAAGCTGATGCACTTCGACGCGGCTCACCTGGCCGAGCGGTTCGGCGCGTTCGTGCTGATCGCGCTGGGCGAGTCGGTGGTCGCGATCGGCGCCGCGGCGGCGTCCGAGGACCGGCTCAGCCTGGCCAGCGGGGTGGCGGTGGCCGCCGCGTTCGCCCTGGTCTGCGGGCTGGCCTGGGTCTACTTCCACTTCGCCGCGGACGCCATGCGGCACTCGCTGGCCACCGCGCGGGTGCAGACCGACATCACCAGGCTGGTGCTGTCCTACGGGCACCTTTTGTTCATCGCCGCGATCATCATGGTCGCGGTGGGCATGCACCAGGCGGTGACCCAGCCGGGCGACCCGCTCGGCGTGGCGGGCAGCGCCCTGCTGGCCGGGGGGACCGCGCTGTACCTGGCCACGTTCGGCTTCACCCGGTGGGCGATGTTCCGGCTGGTGTCGTGGACCCGGCTGACCGCGGCGGCCGGCGTGCTGGTCTTCCTGCCGGTGGCGATCGTGCTGCCCGCGCTGGCGGCGCTGGCCGTGCTGGCGGCCGGGGTGGCTGCGCTGAACGTGGTCGAGTATGCGCGGGTGGAGAAGATCGGCTGGCGGGCCTTGCTCGCCCGGCGGGATCGCGAGCAGTCCGGTGCCGGGAGTGGGCCGTCATCACCGTAACCCGTTGATCTTGGCGTTGTTGCCGAGCCAGCCATTAGGCTGCAAAGGTGGCAAATCTTCCCAGCCAGGCTGGGCCGCCCGGCCGCCCGCCCGAGCTGCGGGTGTCGGACGCCGACCGCGAACAGGTCGCTGAGACCCTGCGGCACGCGGCGGGCGAGGGCCGGCTCACCATGGACGAGCTCGACGAACGGCTTGGCGCCGCGTACGCCGCCAAGACGTTCAGCGACCTGGCCCCGCTGACCAGTGACCTGCCGGGGGTGGCCGGCCAGCGGCCCGCCGCCCCGGCTCCCGGCGGGCGGATCGGGGGCACCGCCACCTCGCACGTTGCGATTGCCGTGATGGGCGGCTTCGCCCGCAAGGGCCCGTGGGTGGCGCCGGGCACGTTCACCGCGCTCGCGCTGATGGGCGGGGGCAGCATCGACCTGCGCGAGGCCCGGTTCAGCGAGCCGGTGCTGACCATCTACGCGGTGGCCATCATGGGCGGCATCGAGGTCATCTGCCCCGAGGACGTCGAGGTGATCGTGCACCAGATCCCGATCATGGGCGGGGTGGACGGGCCGAAGGGCATCACCAGGGACCCGCCGCCCGGCGCCCCGCGGGTCGAGGTGTGGGCGGTCGCGGTGATGGGCGGCGTCGACGTCAAGGTCAAGCCGCCCAAGGGCGAGTCCAAGCGGCGGCGGAAGGAGCTCGGCCAGGGCTAGCCCGGCAGGCTGGCCAGGAAGTCCCTGATGATCCTGGCGCCCTGGGCCGGGTCGTGCAGCATCCACCAGTGGCTGAGCCCGTCGAGCACGGCTTCCTGCGCGCCGAGCCGCTGCGCCGTCTGGTGGGCCAGCGCGGGTCCGCCGGTGTAGGGGTCCGCGGTGGCGTTGATCACCAGCATCGGCCGGCGCTCGGCCGACTCGAGCTGCTGGCCCCAGGTGGCCATCGCGGGCTGCCGGGCCGAGCGGTACAGGGCCAGGATGCACGGGCCGGTCTCCGGGCCGAGGTTCTCCGCGCTGGAGCGGGCCGCCGCCTCGGTCATCCCGGCCTGGACCAGCGCTTCGGTCCGCGGCCCGGGCGGGCCGCTGAACATGGCGGCGACGAACTCCTCGCCGGCGCCCTCGGTCTGCCAGACCTGGGCCAGGTCGTGCCAGACGTAGCCGGGGTCGAGCGTCCCGGCGATGTCCGTGGCCCAGGACCGGACCAGGTCCGGCCGGGCCGCCGCCAGCCGGGCCACGTGGATGCCGCCCCAGTCGTGCCCGATCAGGTCGTGGGGGGCGCCGGCGAGGTTCTCCACTTCGGCGGTGAGCCACGCCAGGTAGTCATCGGAGGTGGCGCCGAACCCGCCCGGCACCGGAGCGCCGAAGCCGGGCGGGGACAGGGTGATCGCGTCCTCCCGGCCCAGCTCGGCCAGCAGGGGGTCCCAGATCGCCGCGGTCTCAGGTACTCCGTGCACGAAGATCACAGCCATCGCGGAACTCCTTGCGGGAGAGGGGCTTCGGCAGCCACCGTCTCATGATCGGGCCTGGCGACCACTAGCAGGTGTGCACATGCGGGCGGATTGCGGCCGGCTGGTCTGAAAGGGACGGCGCGGTTATGGCGCAGGGGCCGACGGGACCGTCGCGCTCATCCTCGCCCCTGAAATCACCCGGCCGCCGCCGATGAGAACCCGCGGCTCCCGTCGTCTCAACGCGGTAGGTCACCGTGCGCCGACGGCTGCGGACGGCGCAGAGCTGCAAACGGCAAGGAGATCGGCAGTGACACCTCATCGGCATGGGCCGGCCAGCATCGGATTCCCGAACGATCTCGAGATTGTCGTCACCCGGGAGTTCAGAGCTCCGATCGGGCTCGTCTTCGACGTATCCACGAAGCCCGAGCATGTGCGGAACACGATCGCCCCGTTCGGGGAGGAAGTGACGGAGTGCTCGATCGACCTGCGCGTCGGCGGGAATTACCACTTCGTCTTCGTGCCCGACGGCGGACCCGAGTGCTCGTTCCGCGGCACCTTCCTTGAGGTCGAGCCGCCGGCCAGGACCGTCCAGACGTGGCTGTTCGACGGGTGGCCAGATGCGGAGGCCGTCGAGTCGATGGATCTGCACGAGGCTGACGGGGTGACGACGCTGACGTACAGCCTGGCGTTCCGCGACAAGGCGGGCCGGGACCACATGACCAAATACGACGGTCTCCTCGCCAACTTCGACAACGTCGAGGATTACCTGAGGTCGCTGCCTGGTCCAGAAGGCACGGTCTCTGGGTAATTGCGGGCCGGGGCGTGGTCCCGCTGCTCAGCCGCGCGGTCCGCGATCTCCCCGCCGGCCCGGCGCCGGTACTGTCAGCAGCGCAGGCTGACCGCTGACCAGAGGACGGGCATGTACCAGAGCGATCCGGAGGCCCGGCCCGACACCGAGTTCGCGCCCGGCGAGCTGCGCTGGCTGGTGACCGGGAACACCGGCCGCCTGCTCGATGACCGGCGCACGCCGGTCCGCGTAACCGCGCTCGACCTCGCGCACGGCTACTTCGAGGCGGAGATCCTGGCCTTCGAGGACGCCGGCGCGCGCTGGCTGATCCCGCTGGAGGACGTGACCCGCTACCAGTTCGCGCCCGAGGGGAAAAGCGCCGGCCCGGACGCGGTCGCGGCCATGACCGAGGCGATCGCCCGGCTGGACGTCCCCCTGGAGATCACCGCGGACCCGGCCGCCGGCCTGCGTTCCCGCGGGGAGATCGCGGCCGCCCGGGAGCACGCGGACGCCTGGCTGACCGCGCACGGGGTTGCGGAAAGCATCGACCCGGACCCGTACATCGCCCGGTGCCGCGGCAGTGACGACGCAGCCGGCTGGCTGGCCGCGTACCTGGCCGAGGCCACCCCGCCCGGCCTGGCCACGCCTTCTGACCTGGCCGCCCTCGACGCCGAGCTCACCGCCGGCTACGTCAGCAGCCCGGGGTCCGGCGACCTGGTCCGCGCGCACCTGATCGTGCTGGCCGAGCTTGGCCTGTGCGACTACCGGGGCAAGGCCATCCGCGACCCGGCCAGCCTGGACGGCCCGTACAGCCGCGACGCCCGCCGGGCGCACATCATCGCGCGGGCCGGGTTCACCCAGGCACTGTGGGCCCGCGCGGACCACGACGGGCTGATGCTCTACCGGGGCATCGCCCTGTCCGGCCGCGCCCGGCTGGCGGTCCGCACGGACACGCTCATCTCCGCGACGTTCGCCCGCCCGGTGGCCGAGAGCCACTTCAACGGGATCCGCTCGGCCGCGGCGGCCCTGCTGCGCTGCCGCCTTCCGGCCGACCGCCTGCTGTTCACGTTCCTGGAGACGGCGGCGATGAACCGGCAATTCCTTGAGGCCGAGGCCGTGCTGCTCCCCGGCGAGGGGCTCATCTGACACGTGCTTGATCTTCCGGACGGAGTACGCATTAAAGCGATGGCGGCCGGGGCGACCGTGTGGCTCGACGATCTGCCGGCCATCGTGGCCTCGCTGGAGCGGGACTGGGCGATCACGGCCGGCCAGACGCTGTCCGGCGGCACCGATTCGTACGTCGCCGAGGTCAAAGCGGCCGACGGCAGCCCGGCCGTGCTGAAGGTGATCTTCCCGCGGGACGTGCCGTCCGCCCGGAACGAGATCACCGTGCTGCTGCTGGCCGCGGCCGACGCGCTGGCCGGGTAAGCCCCTGGCGGGCGTGACATAGTTCGCTCGTCAGGCCGGCTGCCGAAGGAGCCTCCCCGATGCCCGACCAGAAATACCCCAAGATCATCATGCAGGCACGAGCTGGCCGCGCTCAGCCAGCGCCGGCAGCGCCGCGAGGAGCGGGCCGCGGACCTGATCACGAAGTTCTCCGGGTCCATGCAGTTCGTTTACCTGCACATCGGCTGGTTCACGGTCTGGATCGTGCTGAACGTGACCATCGCGCGGTTCGACCCGTTCCCGTTCGGGCTGCTCACCCTGATCGTGTCGCTGGAGGCGATCTTCCTGTCCACGTTCGTCCTGCTCAGCCAGAACCGGGAGTCGGCCCGGCAGGACCTGAGGTCGGAGATCGACTTCGAGACCAACGTGCTGTCCGAGGTCTGGCTGGAGGCGGTGGCCGACAAGCTCGGCATCGACGTAGCCCGGGTCTACGCGGTGGCCAAGGACCGGCTCGCCGAGGCCAAGGCCGAGCAGGAGCCCGGCGCCCCGCCGGCCGCGGCGGGGTCAGCGGCCGGCCGGGCCGGGTAGCCGCGGTGCCCGCCAGCGGCGGCGATGGGCTGCGCATCCTGCACTGGAACGTGCACTCCTGGAAGGACGACGGCGGCCAGCCGAGCTTCGGGGAGATCGCCGCGTTCATCGGCGGGCAGGACCCGGACGTGGTGTCGCTGGTCGAGGTCAGCGAGCCGTGGGCGGCGCCGGGCCGGCTGCCCGAGCTGGCCCGGCAGACCGGGTCCGCGTGGGTGTTCTCCCCGGCGGTGGAGCTGGGCGGCGACGCGCCGGAGCGCGGGTACGGCAACGCGCTGCTGGTCCGCCCGCCCCTGCTCGCGGTCCAGCAGTGGACGCTGACCTGGCCGCCGCGGGTGTACGACGGCACCGAGCCGTCCGAGGCCCGCACGGTGGCGCTGGCCCGGGTGCCGCTGGGCGACGGCGCGCTGTGGGTGGGCAGCACGCACCTGCCCAGCAGCCGCCGGCCCGTCCGCCTGACCGCCCTCAGCCAGCTGCTCGGCCTGACCGCGAAGCTCGAGGAGCCCTGGCTGATCTGCGGGGACTTCAACGAGGCCGCGGCGGGCTGGCCCGGGCTGGCGCAGCGGGCCCGGACCTACCCGGACCCGCCGCAGCTCAGCCACCCGGCCGGCCTGCCGGTCCGGGCGATCGACTACTGCATTGCCTCGCCCGCGCTGGCGGTCACCGCCCGCGTGCTGGACGCGCCCGGGTCCGACCACCTCCCGGTGCTGGCCGAGATCAGCGGGCCGCTCCGCGTAACCCAGGTGCGGCTCGTCCTGCGCCTCGCGTTGAATATCCGGGTGCGCATCGAGCCGATGACGCTGGCCTACGCGACCGAGGTCGCGACCTGGCGCTACCCGCCGCCCTATGACCTGAACGACATGACCGGCGCCGATCCCGCCTTCCTGGCCAGCCCGGAGAGCGGCTTCTGGGCGCTGACCGGGGACGGCGGGCTGCTCGGTTTCCGCTCGTTCGGCCCGGACGGCCGGGTGCCCGGCTATGACTACGACGAGTCGGCCCTGGACACCGGCGGCGGCCTGCGTCCCGACCTGACCGGCCGCGGCCTGGGCGCGCGGGCTATCTCGGCCGGCCTGGCGTTCGGGCAGCGCGAGTTCGCGCCCGCCGCGTTCCGGATGACGATCGCCGCCTTCAACATCCGGGCCCAGCGGGTCGTCCTCGGTCTCGGCTTCACGCTCACGGCCAGCTTCCTGGCCACCACAACCGGCGTCCGCTACCAGATCCTGGTCCGCCCGTCGGGGCCGCCCGCCGGCCGGTGACCGGCTCCCCTCCTCGGCGGCCCCGGCGGGCGCGGCCCGGCCGGGCGCGGCTCAGCCGGCCGGCATCCGGTAGGAGCCGACGATCCCGGCGTCGGTGCCTGCCGGGCCGGTGACGCAGCGCTCGGCGATGTTCGCCTGGAACTCGGCGAACGCGGCCGAGTCGTGCAGCGGGTTATGGTCGCCGTCGAGGACCGCGACGTGCATGAAGCTGACCCCGTCGGCCAGCCGGAACGCGGCGTACGCGATCTGGCCCGGGTCCTTGGCGTTCAGTTCGGCGAACACCTGCCGGATCAGGCGCTCGTTCTCGTCTGCGCACTCGGGCTTGGTGGTGTAACGGACGATCTTGGTAACGCTCATGCTGCCCCTCCCTAGATGGCCCGCATCTGGTTGTTGCGGGCGTCGTGGGTGAGCTCGGCCAGGCCGAGCGCCTCCAGCAGCGGGGGCAGGTACATGCCGAACCGGCCGCGGTAGCCGTTGCGCAGCCCGTACCAGCCGCCGACCGGGTTATCCGGGGACCGGCCGAACGCCTCGACGGTGCCCTCGGCGGCGGGCTTCTTCTCGTCCGCGGCGCCCAGCGGAACCCAGCCGTCCTGGGTCTTCAGCCAGGCGTGCAGGTCCTCGATGGCCTGCAGCCGGTAGCGCAGCTTGGTCGAGCCGACCTGGCAGACCAGCTCGGGCGGGTCGGCCTGCTCGTCCTTGTACATCGTGTAGCTGGACGTGCCCGGCGCCGTGGTCAGCTGCCACGGGTCGTCCTTGGTGCCAGCGCTCACTGGCGGTCTCCTTCCCGTTGGTGCGGTGCTGGGCCGGCTGAAGGGCCCGTTACCGGGCCGGCTACCGGGCCGATCGCGGCCAGGAAGTGCGGCAGCAGGGACTGCCAGCCGGCCTGGTTCCGGGTGCGCCAGCCGCTGGCGCGGTCGCCGAGCCGTTCCCACCCGCGGTGCTCGATCTCGATCCGGGTGGCGGCCTGGCCCTGGGCCAGGAAGCGGATCTCCACCTCGGTCGCGTCGGCCCGGTCGGCGTTCAGGTGCCACAGGTAGCCGAGCAGGCGGGGCGGTTTCCACACCGTGACCTCGCCCCAGTCGTGCTCGGTGCCGTCCGCGGCCCGCTCGTAGATCCGGCCGCCGACGGCGCCCTCCATCACCACCGCGGACGGCGCGCCGGACACCGTGTGGCCGGCCGGCCACCAGGTGCCGATCGCCGAGGTCCACACGGTGAACGCGTGCTCGGCCGGGCAGGCCACGTCGAACGCCATCCGCAGCGGCTCGGTCATGACCCCGCCCGCCGGCCAGGGCCGGCCGGGTGGTGTTCTCGGCCAGCAGCCGGAACCGCGCGGCGGCTTCCCCCCAGACGCCCTCCAGGTACTCCTGCACCGCGCGCAGGCCCTCGTCCCGCAGCCGGTAGATCCGCCGGGTTCCGGCCGCGTGCTCGGCGACCAGCCCGGCGTCCTTGAGCAGGCGCAGGTGGCGGGACACGGCCGGGCGGCTGATCGGCAGCTCGGCGGCGATCGCCTGGACCGCCTTGTCGCCCTCGCTCAGCAGCCGCAGGATCGCCCGCCGGTTCGGGTCGCCGAGCGCCTCGAACGGGTCGCCCGCGGCGCTGGCCCGGCCTGCCGCCATCGCGCCTCCCGGCTGCCATCGTTGGTAACAACGTGGCTACCGTAACACGGAAGTTACCGAGTTACGGGATTTGCCGCGCGGGTGTGATCGGCCAGGCTCAGATCGGCAGGCTCACCAGAGACGTGCTCGGCCCCGGATTCGGTCAGCCAGCGGGTCACGTCCCTGACCTCCTCGCCCAGATCCCGGCCGGACCGGGCGTGGTACAGCGGCCCGGCGCCGTCGGTCAGCAGGACCCGGGCCATAGCCGCGCCGCGGGCGGCGATCGGCCGCTGCGCGGCCACCACACTCAGCATGCTGCGAACGTCGTGCTCGGCCGCGGCCAGCGCGCGGCGGCACAGCGGGCCGCGGGTGGAGAGCGCCGACGGCGGACGGCGGGCCTGGTCGAGCAGCCGGTTCCAGCCGCGGATCAGCTGGCGGCGCCCGGCCGGCGACACGATGAAGCGGGCCCTGGCCGCCCGCGGGCCGCCGCGCCAGGGCGGCAGGCCGAGCGCCAGCTCACGGTCCAGCGACGCGCCGAGCAGCCGGGCCAGCGCACGATCCCTGGCCCCGTCGGCGGCCGCATTATCCGGGAACACCAGGTCGATGTCCATACCTCGATTGTGCGCCTCGACAGAGTCAGACGGTAAGTGGCAGGATTGACGTAATGCGCAACTATCCTGCCATCGTCAGCCCAGCGGCGGAAACGGCCCGCCTGCCGGCCCGCCCACAAGCAACGGCAGCGTCCCGCCGGCCAGGGGCCGGCCGTGGCCGCGGTGGTGTGCGACGGGGTCACCGCGTTCGAGCTGGGCGTGACCAGCGAGGTGCTCGGGCCGGGCTGGGGGCCCGTCCTCGGGGTGCCCTGGTACCGGCTGACGGTGTGCGCGCTGGAGCCGGGCCCGGTCACCGCGGACAGCGGCTTCCAGGTGGTGGCCGCGGCCGGGCCGGAGGCGATCCGCGCGGCCGACACGGTGATCGTCCTGCCCACGGTGACCCCGGACCAGATCCCGGCCGGGCTGGCCGACGTGCTGCGCGAGGCACACAGCCGGGGCAGCCGGATCGTGTCGCTCTGCACCGGGGCGTTCGCGCTGGCCAGCGCGGGGCTGCTGGACGGGCGGCGGGCGACCACGCACTGGACCGAGTGCGCCGAGCTGGCCCGGCGCTTCCCGGCGGTGCAGGTCGATCCCAAGGTGCTGTTCGTCGACGAGGGCGACATCATGACCTCGGCGGGCAGCGCGGCCGGCATCGACCTGTGCCTGCACCTCGTCCGGCAGGACTACGGGACCGAGCTGGCCACGCAGCTGGCCCGGCAGCTGGTGGTGCCGCCGCAGCGGGACGGCGGCCAGGCCCAGTACATCGACGTGCCGATGCCCGAGCCCGGCGGCGGCAGCCTGTTCGCCGGCACGCTGGAGTGGCTGCAGGAGCACCTGGCCGAGCCGGTCACGGTCGAGGAACTGGCGGCCCGCTCGGCGATGAGCCCGCGCACGTTCGCCCGCCGGTTCCAGGCGGCCCTGGGCCTGCCGCCGTACCAGTGGCTGGTCAGCCAGCGGATCCGGCTGGCCCAGCGGCTGCTGGAGACCACCGGCCTGACCGTCGACTCGGTCGCCGCGCACAGCGGCTTCAGCACCGCGGCCAACCTCCGCAAGCACTTCAGCCAGGCGGTCCACACCAGCCCCCAGGCCTACCGCCGGACCTTCGCCCGCCGCCACGCCTCCTAGGCCCCCGCCGCGGCAGTCTGCCACCGTCGGTCGCCGGTGGCAGACTGCCCTCATGGCCACCTCTGATCCCAAGGCAGACCTCCGCCGCTATCTCCAGCTGGCCAGGGACGCGATGCTCTGGAAGCTGGACGGACTGCCGGAGTACCAGATTCGCCGCCCGCTGGTCCCGACCGGGACGAACCTGCTGGGCCTGGTCAAGCACCTGGCCGGCGTCGAGCTGGGCTACTTCGGCGACACCTTCGGCCGCCCCTACCCGGGCCCCGTGCCGCCTAGCCTGACCGACCCCGACATGGATAACTCCGACATGTTCGCCGCCCCCGGGGAGTCCCGCGAGCTGATCACCGGCCTGTACCGCGAGGCGTGGGCGCACGCCGACGTCACCCTGGATGCGCTGGACCTGGACGCGACCGGGCAGGTGCCGTGGTGGCCGGAAGATCGCCGCGAGGTGACCCTGCACCTGATCCTGACGCACATGCTCGCCGAGACACAGCGGCACGCCGGGCACGCGGACATCATCCGCGAACTGATCGACGGCTCCGCCGGGGACCGGCCTAACACCCCGAACATCCCGGCCGACCTCAGCCCGTCGTTCTGGGTGGAATACCGCGACCGCGTCGAGCGCGCCGCCCGGGAGGCCGGCCAGGCCTGATGCGGTCCCCTCCGCGGCTGACCGCCGGCGGCCAGGGCGCCCCGGCCCGGTAAACGGCCGGCCGGGGCGGATTAAACCTCACCCTTTAGTGTTGCTAAGGAGTGAGGGAGTGAGTGTGAGCTTGACGCTGTCCAGGCCCAGCCAGAAGGTAGTGGTCGGCACCGTTTTCGTCGCCGCGATGTTCATGTCGATCATGGACGTCACGATCGTGAACACGGCTCTGCCCACGATCGGGCGCGAGTTCGGGGTGAGCCCGACGGCGGTGGACAGCGTCGCGATCTCGTTCCTGGTCAGCCTGGCCGTGTTCATCCCGGCGTCCGGCTGGCTGGGCGACCGGTTCGGCGGCAAGCGGGTCCTGATGTGCGCCATCGTGCGTTTTCACCGTGGCGTCCGCGCTCTGCGGCCTGGCCTCCAGCCTGGGCGAGCTGGTCGCGTTCCGGATCCTGCAGGGAGCCGGCGGCGGCATGCTCGCCCCCGTCGGCATGGCCATGCTGTTCCGCGTGTTCCCGCCCGCCGAGCGGATCCGCGCCTCGGCGATCCTCACCTTCCCGACCACGTTCGCCCCCGCGCTCGGCCCGGTCCTTGGCGGCCTGCTCACCACGTATCTTTCCTGGCGGTGGTGCTTTTACGTGAACGTGCCGCTCGGCGCGGCCACCGTCGCGTTCGGCGCGGTGTTCCTGAAGCAGTCCACCCAGCCCGCGCCCGGCCGCTTCGACCTGGCCGGGTTCCTGCTCGCCGGGGCCGGCCTCGGCCTGCTGATGTACGGCGTCTCCGAGGGCCCCGACCAGGGCTGGTCCAGCCCGCTGGTGCTCTTCGGGGTCGCGGCCGGCGCGGTCCTCCTCGCCGTCATGGTCGTCGTCGAACTGCGCAAGAAGAATCCGATCGTCGGCCTGCGGCTGCTCGGCAACCGCCTGTTCCGCTCGGCCAACGGCGTCATGATCTGCGGCTCGATCGCCTTCCTCGGCACGCTGTTCGTGATCTCGCTGTACTTCCAGGACGGCCGTGGCCTGGACGCGCTCGGCTCCGGCCTGTCAACCGCCCCCGAGGCGTTCGGCGTCATGGCCGGCGCGCAGATCGCGACCCGGATCCTCTACCCCTGGCTGGGCCCGCGCCGCCACATCGCGTTCGGCCTGCTCGGCGTGGCCGTGTCGATCGGCGCCCTGGCCCTGCTCGGCCCCCAGTCCAGCCTGTGGTGGGCGAGGCTGCTGATGTTCACGCTGGGCCTGGCGATGGCCCAGGTGTTCGTGCCCGCGCAGGCGGCCGGGTTCGCCACGATCACGCCCGCCGCCACCGGCCGTGCGGCCACGCTGTTCAACATGGTCCGCCAGCTCGGCGGCGCGATCGGCGTGGCCCTGCTGACCACGATCATCGCGCTCATCGGCGCCACCCGCGAGGTCGACGGCCACCAGGTCGCGAACCTGACCGCGTACCGCGTTACCTTCCTGGCCGCGGCCGCCGTGGCCGCCCTGGGCGCCGTCGTGGCCCTCACCATCCACGACGCCGACGCGGCGGAGTCGATCCCGCCGCGCCGCACCCGCCGCCGCACCCGCCGCGCCCAGCCCCTCCCCGAGCCCGGCCCGGCCAGCCAGACCGTCGCCTGAACCGGCCGGCCGCCGCTCCCAGGACAGCCACCGCCCGCGCTCTTCACGTTCAGGACTGGATACGGGATTTGCGGCGCGGGCCGCCCCCTCCAGGCCAGCCGAGCGCAGAGCCCAGCCCTGGAGCGGAGCGTGAATCGCGGCCGGGGGCCCGGGCTGCCATCTAGCCCGGGCCCCCGTCGCGCCCATCCCCCCGGTCTCCGGTTGACCGTTGCCGGTCGCAGCGATTGCCGTCCGCCCCTGTAGGTGCAATCGCACGGCTAGGTTAGGCAGGCGCCCGGCCGGATGTCTCCCCCCAGGCTGTCCGACCTTGTCCGACTCCGGCCCGGATAGGCGTTCCCCGGGGACGTACGCTGGGCAGCCATGCCGACCCTGCTGGTGGTGCACCACACGCCGTCGCCCGCGATGGCCGAGATGTTCGACGCTGCGGTCAGCGGGGCGCGCACCGACGAGGTTCCGGGTGTCGAGGTGATCATCCGCCCGGCGCTGACCGCGGGCGCGGCCGACGTCCTCGGCGCGGACGGCTACCTGCTCGGCACGCCGGCCAACATCGGCTACATGTCCGGCGCGCTCAAGCACTTCTTCGACCAGATCTACTACCCCTGCCTGGAGGCCACCCGGCGGCGGCCGTTCGGCCTGTACGTGCACGGCGGCATGGACACCGGCGGGGCGGTCCGGGCGGTCGAGTCGATCACCGGCGGGCTGCAGTGGCAGGCGGTCCGGCCGCCGGTCTGCGTGACCGGCCCGCCGGGCAAGCCGGACCTGGAGGCCTGCTGGGAACTCGGCGCGCTTGTTGCGGCCGCGCTCGCGGAGTAGCCGAGACCGCCACCGGCCCGCGGCGTCCCCGGCGGCGGCCGATGACCCTGTCTGCGGCCTCGGTTACCGTGAACACGACGCTGCGCGCCAGAGCTTGCTGGGCAGGACGCCGCGCGCCGAGCTGCGGTCATCACTGGGAGGCAGCCTATGGCGCGGGCCGCCGCAAGCCAGGTGCTGGCCATCATGGGCTCGGGCGAGACCAGCCCGACGATGGTCACCGTGCACAAGGCCCTGGTCGCCGGTCTGGGCGGCCAGCCCGCCGGGGCGCTGCTCCTGCAGACCCCCTACGCGTTCCAGGAGAACTGCGCGGACATCTCGGCCCGGGCCCGGCAGTACTTTGCCCGCAGCGTCGGGCTGACGGTCAGCGTCTTCCCCGACGACGAGCCCGCCGGCCAGGGCCCCGGCCCCGGCGCGGATCCCGCCGGGCCGGCCGCCGCCCGCCTGGCCCCGCTCCGCACCGCCGGCTGGGTGTTCAGCGGCCCGGGCAGCCCGACGTACGCGCTGGCCCGGTGGGACGCCAGCGGCGTCAGCCAGGCTCTGCGGGACCGGATCGCGGCCGGTCACGGCCTCACCGTGATGGCCTCCGCGGCCGCCGCCACCATCGGCTGCGCCACGCTGCCGGTGTACGAGATCTACAAGGCCGGCGCCGACCCGCACTGGCTCGGCGGCCTGGACCTGCTCGGCCTGCTCGGCCTTCCGGTGGCGCTGATCCCGCACTACAACAACACCGAGGGCGGCACCCACGACACCCGCTACTGCTACCTGGGCGAACGGCGCCTGGCCCGGATGGAGCGCGAGCTGCCGGCCGGGGCCGCGGTGCTCGGCGTGGACGAGCACACCGCGGCGGTGATCGACCTGGCGGCCGCCACGCTCGCCGTGACCGGCCGCGGCACGGTCACGGTCCGCCGCGCCGGCCAGAGCACTGTCCTGCCCGCGGGCACCATCCTGTCCCTGGCCGACCTCCGCGGCCTGATCCGCGGCGAGGCGCGCGCCGCCGGGGTCACGGGCGCCGTCGGCCGCACCTCCCCGGAGGCATCGGGCTCACCCGCATCTCCCGACGATAGGGATACGGGATTTGCGGCCCCCCTCCCGCTGCCCGAGCTGACCGCGCTGGCGCGCGAGCGTTTCGAGGCCGCGGACCGGGCCGGCGACGTGCCGGGGATGGTCACCGCGATCCTCGACCTGGAGGCCGCCATCACTGACTGGGCCACCGACACCGAGGAGGACCAGGGCACCGCGCAGTCCCGCGCGGTCCTGCGCGGCCTGATCACGGCGCTGGGCCAGCGGACCGCCGAACTGGCCGCCCGCGCCGCCCGGCCCGCCCGGCTGGCCGGCCTCATCCCCGCGGCCGGCGGGTCGTGCGCCCCCTCCGGGCCGCTCGGCGCGGTGGTCGAGCCGCTGCTCACGCTCCGCGCCGAGCTGCGCGAGCAGGGCGCCTGGCCCGCCGCGGACACGATCCGCGACGCGCTGACCGCGGCCGGGTTCCAGCTGCAGGACACCGCTGACGGCACCCGCTGGACGCTCGGCCCGGATCCCGGTGCGTGAATTCCGGGCTGGTCCAGGCAACCCCCGCGCTGCGGTGTTCGTCCTTGGCGGTCGTGAACAGAGCAACCGAGGTGCAGAGCAACCGGGGTGCAGGCTCCCGGCGGGCCGCGCCATACGAGGCGGTGGTGCCGTGTCTGGCCTGAAGCGAGGCAACCGTGGCTGAGCCGGACACGAGTGTCCTGGAGCAGCTCCTGGCCCGGCGCGGGGACGACCTGATGCGCGCCGCGGTCGCGCTGACCGGGCGCCGGCCCGAGGCCGAGGACCTGCTGCAGGCCGCGCTGGAGCGGCTGCTGCGCAACTGGCCGAAGGTCGCCGATCCAGAGGCGTACCTGCGGCGGACTCTCTACAACCTGGCGGCCGACAACTGGCGCCGCCGCGGCCGGTGGCGGGCCAAGCTGCCGCTGGTCCGGGACCAGTACCGGGATATCCCCACGGACGCGACCGCGACCGTCGACCTGCGCGACGCGCTGGTCCGGGCGCTGGACCAGCTTCCGCCGCAGCAGCGGGCGGTGGTCGTGCTCCGGTACTGGGAGCAGCTCAGCGAGGCGCAGACCGCGGAGCTGCTGGGCTGCTCGGAAGGCGCGGTGAAGTCGGCCGCGTCCCGTGGCCTGCAGCGGCTCCGCGACCTGACCGGGGCCTGGCAGGACACCGGCCTGAGCCCGGCCGCGGCGGGCGGCTCCCGGCCCGCGGCCCGCCTGAACGCGATCGTGAATGTTACGGAAGGAACGCAATGAGCAGGGAAATCGAGGAACTCCTGCGGGACGGCCTGGACCGGCTGACCACCGGTGCCAGCGTCCCGGCTGACCTGGTCCAGCGGGCCCGCCAGGCCAAGCGCCGCCGCCGGGCCGCCCGGGGCGGGCTGGCCACCGGCGCGGCGGCGGCCGTGGCCGGCACGGTCGCGCTGGCGGTAGCCGTGGCCGGCGGCGGTGGCGGCGGCCTTGCGTCCACCGCGGGCGACCACGCCAGGCCCGCGGACGCGGCCCACCCGGCGGTCCAGCACGTGCAGACGGTGGCGGACATCGTGCACAAGGCGAACAGGGCCCTCGACACCAGCAACCTGATCATGGTGTCGATGACCAACGCCAGGGTGCTCTCGCTGGAGCACGTGAACGGTCACCGCAAGATCGCCGTTCTGCACTCCATCGGCTACTCCTACCGGAACCGCATGACGGCCGTGCTGTTCACGGGCCCGAACACGTTCGCCGGCCCGCACCACGTGAACACGGTGATCTCGTCCGAGATGAGCAGCACGAAGCCGGGCACGATGTCGAACACCCGGTGGACCGAGCTGGATTACTGGAACCGCACCTGGGCGACGTCCACCCGCCGCGAGCCGGCCGGGCCCACGCCGGCGCCGACCTCGCTGGCCTGCTCGTCCCGGCAGAAGCTGAGCAAGCCCGACGCGGTCCTGCGCACCTACCTGTCCACCTCGCCGGCGTCCATCAAGTCCGCGCTGGCCTGCGGCGGGCTGGTGAAGGCCGGGACCGAGACGGTCCAGGGCGTGCCCGCCATCAAGCTGACCAGCACGTCGAAGCTGACCAGCCACCAGCTGACGATCGACGTCAGCCCGGACACCTTCCTGCCGGTCCGGGTCGTGTTCGGCGACATCGAGATGGACTACCGCTGGCTCCAGCCGACCGCGGCGAACCTGGCCAAGCTGACCCCGCAGATCCCGCGGGGCTTCCGCCAGACGCACGAGAACGTCGCACGGTAACCCGCTGACCAGACCGGGCGGTGACGCAGGGCAGGCGGCCCCAGCGTCACCGCCCATCCGTTTCCTGTGCGGCCCCGCTACGCCCCGCCGCCGCCGACCAGCCGGCTCTCCCAGGCCCAGGCGGCGATCTCCACCCGGTTGCGGACCCCGAGCTGATCGTGGACGAGCCGACCGCCGGGCTCGACCCGGAGGAACGGCTGCGGTTCCGCGGCCTGCTGGCCGGCCTGGCCGGGGACCGGACCGTGCTGCTGTCCACCCACATCGTCGACGACATCGTGCAGACCTGCCCGCGGGTGGTGGTGGTCCGCCAGGGCACGGTGGTGTTCCAGGGCGCGACCGCGGACCTGGCCGGCCAGGCCGCCGGGTCGGTGTGGCTGGTCCGCCGGGCGGCTGGGTCCCCGCACCGGACGGCCCGGTGGTCGCGGTGACCCCGGAGCCCGGCGGGACCGTGTGCTACCGGGTGATCAGCGCGGCGCCGCCGGGACCCGGGGCCGAGCCGGCCGAGCCGGCCGTAGACGACGGCTACGTCGCGCTCATGCACCAGCTGGGCTGACCCTGGCCGGCCGGGCCCAGGTCGGGCCGGATCTCGTGGTCGATCTGCATGAGCTCCACCGGCGCGCCGTTGACCTCGACGAACGCGACGAGCACGCCGCGGCTCGGGCTGTTCGGCTCGATGATGACCTGCTGCCCGGCCAGCGCGGCGGCCAGGTCGTCGACCTCGAAGGCGACGTGCGGCACGGTCTTGACCAGCTCGGGGTAGGGCGCGTCGTCCCAGTAGCGCTGCCACTGGATGCCGTACGGGTTGTCCTGGTGGTCGCTGACCGTGATTTTCAGGTGCGGCAGCGGGATCTCGCCGCTGAACGGCCCGGTGGTCGGGATCCCGATGTGGTTGAAGATCATCAGCCCAGCCTCTGCTGTCCTGGCCCCAGCGCGGCAACGGCTGTCAGTGTCGCCGCCGCCCGGCGGGCCGGGCAATCCAATTTCCCGGCCCGCACCGGGCGGGCCCCCGCCCAGCGTTGCCGGGCCTTGTTTCCGGGGCCAGCCGTGGCGTTTCCGTACTCCTTAGTGATGATTCGCGTCGGGAGGCGGGTGGCGAGCCTGCCCGATCAGGCTGCGGGCTGGCTTGCCAGGGCGGCGCGTTCCGCGGCGACCGGCACGAGCAGGGCGGCAACCAGCGGGAACGCGGCCACGATCGCGAACGAGGCGCCGAACCCGAGCGAGCCGATGGTCAGCGCCAGGACCGGCGGGGTGGCCGCGGCGAGCGCGTTCTGGCCGGTGTTCTGCACGCCGAGGGCCCGGCCGGCCCAGGCGGAGCCGGCGAACTCGGCGACCGCGGTGAAGGCCAGGCCGTTGGTGCTGAGCCCGACCACGCCGCAGACGAGCAGCACCGGGACGGCGGCCACCGAGCCGGTCGCAGCGGTCACGGCCAGCGCCACCATGCCGATCGCCGTGCAGATCGCCAGGATGCGCATCGGCCGCATCCGGCTGCCCACCCGGTCCGACCACCAGCCCGCGCCCAGCCGGGCCGCCACGCCGCAGAACTGGGCGCTGGCCAGCAGGCGGCCGGCCGTCGCGACGGGCCAGTGCCGGGCGTCGGTCAGGTACACCAGGGCGAACGTGCCCACGGTGAACTGCGAGACAACGAGCAGCGCGCTGGCCGCGTGGATGTGCCACAGCACCGGCTGACGGTACGGGGAGGCGGGCCGGGGCTGGCCCGCGACGGGTTGCGGGCGGGCTGGGTCGCGCACGAGCACGACCACGGCCACCGCAGCGACCAGGCAGAACACGGCCAGGAAGAGCAGCGGCGCGGACAGGCCGTGCGCACCCAGCGAAGGCAGCACGGCCGCGGCGATGGCGACGCCGAGCGGCTGGGCGCCCTGCCGGATGCCCATAGCCAGGCCCCGCTCGTTGCGGGCGAACCAGCCCATGATCAGGCGGCCGCTGGCCGCGAACACCGACCCGCCGGCCGCGCCGGCCAGGCCGAGCAGCAGGCCGAGCCCGATGGTGCTGGGCACCTGGCGGGCGGCGAGCAGGATCAGCCCGGCCAGGCCCAGGCCGACCGACAGGACCAGCCGCTCGCCCCACCGGTCGGCCGCGGCGCCCCACGCGATCAGCGCCAGCAGCAGGCCCGCGGTCGGGCAGGCGACCAGGATGCCCGCGGTTTCCAGGGTGAAGCCCTCGTGCCTGAGCGCCGGGATCAGGTACGCCAGGCCGTACTGGAACGTGCACCCGGCGGTCAGCGCGGCCAGGCCGACGAACAAGATCAGCCAGCGCCGCCGCGGCGGATCCGGCTGGGCCGGGCCGGCCGGGGCTGGCTTAGGCTGGGCCCGTGCTGGCGTGGGCAGTGCTGGCGTGGCCCGTGCTGGCGTGGGCAGTGCTGGCGTGGGCAGTGCTGGCGTGGGCAGTGCTGGAGCCGGGTCCGGCCCGGGCCTTCCCGGTGGGAGCGGCGATCGGGGGGTCCTGGTCATATAGTGATACTAGATGTCCGAATAGTGAGACAACGAGCTGCCAGGAAGGACCGCTGCCGTGCCTGCGCCGGAGATAACCCTGCGGCTGCTCGGCGGGGTGGAAGCCGCCGGGTCCGGCGAGGACGTCGCCGCGCTGCGGGCCGAGGTGTGCGGCGCATCGCCGCACCGGGACAGCACCGGCCGGGACGGCAGGCCGGGACGGGGCCAGCCGGGACGGGGCGGACGGCGGGTTCGGCCGGCGGTTCGGCCGCCAGCGGCGGCAGCCGGGGTTCGTGCTGGCCGAGGCGCGGCACGGCGGCTACCTCGTCGGGTACGCGTTCGGCGTGCCGCTCCGCCCGGCCACGTCCTGGTGGCGGGACCTGACCGCGCCGCTGCCCGAGGAGCTCACCGCCGAGCATCCGGGCCGGACGTTCGCACTCGCCGAGCTGACCGTCCGGGCCGCCTGGCGGCGCCAGGGCATCGGCCGCGACCTGCACGACCTGATCCTGGACGGCCGGGCCGAGGACCGCGCCACCGCGGCCATCCCGGTCGCCGCCGCCCCGGCCCAGGGCGCCTACCAGCGCTGGGGCTGGCGCAAAGCGGCCCGCAAGCACGCCGAGCCGCCCGCCGCCGCCCTGCTCGACGTCCTCCTGCTCGACCTGGCCGCCGGGGGCTAGGGACCGGGCCGGCGGGCGAACCCGGGCAGGTTCGCGCGGCGGGCGGAAAACCGTTACGGCGCGGGATCCGTTCGGATAGGTATGCGCGGGCGGCGGGCTGGTCTCAGGGACGGCCGGGCCCCCGGCTTGAATCGCTGGCCACGGCGGGTCACAATGCCGGCGAGAGGCCGGGGGTAGGCAATGAAACTGCTGGAGCGCACGCCGTTCTTGCAGACACTGGCCGAGTACGCCGGTGAAGCCAGGCAGGGCAACGGGCGGCTGGTGCTGCTGTCCGGTGAGTCCGGCATGGGCAAAACCGTGCTGCTCGAGGCGTTCCAGCAGCAGTTCGCCGGCGCTCGCTGGCTGTGGGGCTCCTGCGACGGGCTGCTGACGCCGCGGCCGCTGGGGCCGCTGTTCGACATCGGGTCGCAGCTGGACGGTGAGCTGGCGGAACTATGCCGCCAGGGCGCGCCGCGGGATCAGCTGTTCGCCGCGTTCCTGGCCGAGCTGGCCGCGCCAAAGACGTTCACGGTCGTGGTGATCGAGGACGTGCACTGGGCCGACGAGGCCACCGTTGACCTGCTCAGCCTGCTTGGCCGGCGGCTCGGCCGGATCCCGGCGCTGCTGCTGGTCTCCTACCGTGACGACGAGCTGGCCGTGGACCACCCGCTCCGGGTCGTGCTCGGCGACCTGGCCACCCAGCGCTCGACGCGGCGGATGCGGCTGCCGCCGCTGTCGGTGGCGTCGGTCGCCGCGCTGGCCGGGCCGCGCGAGGTGGACGCCGCCGAGCTGCACCGGGTGACCGGCGGCAACCCGTTCTACGTCAGCGAGATCCTGGAGGCCGGCTGGCCCTCGATCCCGCCCACCGTCCGGGACGCGGTCGGCGCGCGGATGGCCAGGGCCACGCCGGGCTGCCGCCGGGCGCTCGAGGCCGCCGCCGTCATCGGCGGCCGGATCAGCCTGGGCCTGCTCACCGCGGCGCTGGACGGCGCGGGCTCCGGGGCCGGGGAGCACGTGGACGAGGGCCTGGAGTCCGGGATCCTGGTGGCCGACGGCCCGGCCGTACGGTTCCGCCACGAGCTCGTGCGGATGGCCGTCGAGGCCGGGATCGCCCCGCACCGGCGCACCGAGCTGCACGCCCGCCTGCTGGCCGCGCTCGAGCTGGACGGCGCCGACCCGACGCTGCTCGCGCACCATGCCGAGGGCGCCGGCGACGCGGAGGCCGTCCGCCGGCACGCCCCGGAGGCGGCCCGCCGGTCCAGCACGCTGGGCGCGCACCGCGAGGCCGCCGCCCACTACGAGCGGGCGCTGCGGTTCAGCGACGACGGCGACCGGTCCGCGGTGGCGGCCCTGCACGAGGGCCTGTCCGGGGAGTACGCGCTGCTCGACCGGTGGGAAGAGGCCGAGCAGGAGCTGCGCACCGCGCTGGCGCTGCGCCGCGCGGCGGGTGACAGCCTGGCCGTGGGCGAGGACCTGCGGCGGCTGTCCAGCACGCTGTGGCGGCTGTGCCGGGGGCCGGAATCGGATCAGGCCGGCGACGAGGCGGTGGCCGTCCTTGAAGCCCTGCCGGCCGGACCGGAGCTGGCCTGGGCCTACGCGAACGCGGGCGCGAGCCAACTGACCAACGGCCGGATCGACGAGGCGCTCGCGACCTTCAGCCGGTCCCGCGACCTGGCCGGGCAGCTGGGCGATACCGAGGTTGTCAGCTACGCGCTGAACAACTTCGGCTGCGCCCTGGTGATCGGCGGCCGGGGCGACGGCCGCGGCTACATCAAGCAGGCCCTGGACCTGGCCCTGGAAGCCGACCTGCCGCAGGCGGCCGGCCGGGCCTACCTGCACCTGCACGAGTTCAGCGTGGCGCTGAACGAGTTCGCCGTCTCGGAGCGCTACTACACCGAGGGACTGGCCTACAGCGAGGGACGCGAGCTGGGCGTGTTCAGCGCCTGCCTGCTCGGCTGGCGGTCCTGCTCACTGCTGCTGCAGGGCCGCTGGGACGAGGCCGCGGAGATGGCCGGCCACATGCTGGACTGGCCGCACATCTCGCCGGTGAACCGGCTGAACCCGCTGCGCGTGCTGGGCCTCGTCCGGGGCCGCCGGGGCGACGACCCGGGCGGCTGGAAACTGCTCGACGAGTCCCTGGAGCCCGCCACCCGGCTGGGCGAGCCGGCCTGGCTGGTGCCGTTGCGGACCGCGCGGACGGAGCTGCACTGGCTGGCGGGCCATAAGGAAGAGGCCGTGGCCGAGGCGGTGGCCGCGTTCGCGGCGGCGGCCGGCAAGGTCGACCCGTGGACCACCGGTTCCGCCGCGATCTGGCTGCCGCGGCTGGGCCGGGACATCGATCTCCCTGACGGCCTGCCCGAGCCGTTCGTCCTGGAGGCCGCCGGGCACTGGCAGGCCGCGGCCCGCGCCTGGGACGGGCTCGGCCGGCCGTACGACGCGGCGCTGGCCCGGCTGTTCGGCGGGGACGAGACCGGCCTGCGCGAGGCGCTGGCCGTGTTCGACGAGCTGGGCGCCCTGGCCCCCGCGGCGGTGGCCCGGCGGCAGATGCGGGAGCTTGGCCTGCGGGCCATCCCGCGCGGGCCGCGCCGTACCACCCGGTCGGGGCCGGCCGGGCTGACCGCCCGCGAGCAGGAGGTCCTGGTGCTGGTCTCGGAGGGACTGGCCGACCGGGAGATCTCCGAGCGGCTGTTCATCTCCGAGCGGACGGTCAACCACCACGTCTCGTCCGTGCTGGCCAAGATCGGCGTCTCGTCCCGCACCGCCGCGGCCAGGGAAGCCGCCCGCATGGGCCTGGAGCCCGCGAACTAGCCGCGGGCCGGCCGCGCCTCGATGAAGTAGGCCAGCATCTGGGCGCTGACCGGGCCCGTCCCCATCCGCGCGGTCATCTCCGCACCGACCACCGCAGTCGCCGCGGCCAGGTCACCGCGGCTCTCGATGGCCATCCGCAGCGGGGTCCCGGTGCAGAACCCGGCCGCGACGTCCGCCGCCGAGTCCGCGTGCCCGGTCAGCGTGACGGTCTCCGCGGCGACCAGCTCCAGGCCGCCGGCCGCAAGATCGGCGGTCACCTTGCTGACGTCGGGATACCCGTGCGGGACCGCGGCCACGAACGCGGGCGGGTCGGCCGGGAACGCCCGCTCGACCCCGGCCATCAGCGCCGCCGCGAAGCCGTGCGTGTCGACCGGGCCCCAGGTGGACATCAGCAGCCGGCCGTCCGCGGTGAGCACGCGGCGGATCTCGGCGAACGCGTCCGCCTTGCCGGGGAAGAACATCACCCCGAACTGGCAGGCGACCAGGTCGAACTGCTCGTCGTCGAAGGGCAGGGCCTGCGCGTCGGCCTGCTCCCAGTCCGCGCCCGGGGCCTGCCCGGCGCCGTAGCGGACCATGGGCTCGTTCAGGTCGGTCGCGGTCACGTGCGCGTCCGGGAGCGCGGCCAGAAGTTCGGCGGTCAGCACCCCCGTGCCGGCCGCGATCTCGAGCACCCGCCGGGGGGCGAGCCTGGCCGCCCGGGCGGCAAGCTCCACCGCGAACGGGCGGAACACGGAGGGAGCCAGGTAGCGGTCGTACGCGTCCGGCATCGACCCCGCCCAGCGCCGGTCCTGCTCAGTCGCCATTCACCGAGGCTACGAGACATACTCGCGGCCATGACGGTGAACCGGGAGATACCGCCGCTGGAAGCCGGCGAACGCGCGATGCTCGTCGCCTGGCTCGAGTTCCAGCGGGAGACGCTCGTGGTCAAGTGCGCGGGGCTCACCGACGAGCAGCTCAGGGAGCGCTCCGTGCCGCCGTCCAGCCTGTCGCTGCTCGGCCTGGTCCGGCACGCAGAACGGCAAGGAGTACTCGCTGCGCTGGATCATGATCCACATGATCGAGGAGTACGCGCGGCACCTCGGGCACGCCGACTTCATCAGGGAACGGATCGACGGCAGCACCGGGATTTAGGAATACGGCTCGTCCTGGCCGGTCAGGTCGGCAAGGTCCAGCGCGCGGACCCGGTCCGGGCTGGCGATCACGTCGATCGCGGTGATCAGCCGGGCCGGGCTGACCGTGAACACCAGCACCAGCTCGGGATAGCCCTGCGGCTCCCAGGCCACGCCCACGCTGCCGTTGACCAGGACCAGCCGGGACTCCGCAGCCCGGCTGGCGGCCAGGCTGGCGCCCCTGGCCACCCGCGCCGCGCCCTGCAGTACGGCCGCCCGGCCGGTCGGGGTGGCCTCCCCGTCCGCGGACAGCGTGACCTCCTCGTCCAGCAGCGCGACCAGCGCCGCCATGTCGCCGCCCCGGGCCGCGGCCAGGAACGCGGCGGCCACCTCCCGCTGCCGGGTCAGGTCCGCAGCCCGCTCCTGGCCGGCCCGATCGTCACTGGCCGGGCCCTCGGCGGCCGCGCCGCGGACCCGGCGGCGGGCCCGGCTGGCCAGCTGCCTGGCCGCCTCAGGCGACCGGTCGAGCACCGCCCCGACCTCGGTGAACGGCATGGCGAACAGGTCGTGCAGGACAAACGACAGCCGCTCGGCGGGTGTGAGCGTGTCCAGGACGACCAGCAGGGCCAGCCCGACCGAGTCGGCCAGCACGGCCTCGTCCTCCGGGTCTGCGGGCAGGCTGGCCGGGGCGGCCGCCCCGGGCCCGTCCGCGGCGGCGGCCCGCGCCGCCTGCTCGGCAGCACCGGGCCAGGTGCCGCCGACCGGCTCCTCCTGCCGGTGGCGGCGGGACCTGAGCATGTTCAGCGAGACCCGGGCCACCACCGTGGTCAGCCAGCCGCCCAGGTTTTCCACACCGCTGGTGTCCGCGCCGGTCAGCCGCAGCCAGGTGTCCTGGACGGCGTCCTCGGCGTCGCTCACCGATCCGAGCAGACGGTAGGCCACCGCGCGCAGGTGGTCGCGGTGCTCCTCGAACTCGGCGGCGAGCCAGTCGCTCTGCGTCATCACGGTCAGTCCTTTATCGCCGGTGTCACCACCCTGACACCCGGCCGGACGCGAACGTGACAGGTACGTACGCGGCAGAGCTACCGCACGACCGGTTCCGGTCGCCGCGCCCGGAGCGCCTCCGAGCCGTCGAGTCAGCAGACGGCACCCGGCCAGCATCGCACCGCGCCCGCCGCGGCGCACCGGCCCGCCGCAGCTCTCGCCCCGGTGTGCTGCGGGGCGGCTGCGCGATGATGGCAGGCATGACGCTGCACACTCCGTTCACCGAGATGTTCGATCTGCAGCACCCGATCGCGCTGGCCCCGATGGGCCTGTCGGCCGGCGGTGCGCTGGCCGCGGCGGTGGCCAGCGCGGGCGGCCTGGGCCTGGTCGGTGCGGCCTCGGGCGACCCGGCCTGGCTGGACCGTGAGCTGCCGATCGTGGCCGGGGGCACCGAAGGGGCGTGGGGCGTCGGGTTCCTGACCTGGGCCATCAAGGCCAGCGCGGTGGAGCACGCGCTGTCTTACCGGCCGCGGGCAATCATGCTGTCGTTCGGCGACCCGGCGCCGTACACCGAGCTCATCCGCGGGGCCGGCGCGGCGCTGATCATCCAGGTCACCGACCTGGACGAGGCCCGGCAGGCGCTGGACGCGGGGGCCGACGTGATCGTGGCCCAGGGCACCGAGGCCGGCGGGCACGGCGGCGAACGCGGCCGGTCCACGATGTCGTTCGTGCCGGTGGTCGCCGACCTGGCCGCGCCCACCCCGGTCCTGGCCGCGGGCGGGATCGCCGACGGACGCGGGATCGCGGCGGCGCTGTGCCTGGGTGCCGCCGGGGCGCTGATCGGGACCCGCTTCTTCGTCACGCCGGAGACGCTGGCCGACCCGGCGGTCACCAAGGCCATCGTCGACGGCCACGGCGAGGACACCGCGCGCAACCGGGTGCACGACATCCTGCGCGACTCGCCCTGGCCGTCCCGGTTCCCCGGCCGGTCGCTCCGCGACCCGTTCCTGGACGAGTGGCAGGGCCGGGAAGAGGAACTGGCCGCGGACCCCGCCGCCCGGCAGGCCTACCGGGACGCGGTCGCCCGCGGCGAGGTGACGCCGGTGCCGGTCTGGGCCAGCCAGGCCATCGACCTGATCACCGGGCTGGTCCCGGCCGCGGACCTGGTCGCCCTGCTGGCCGCCCAGGCCACCGAAGCCCTGGCCGCCGCGGGCGGGGCAGGCTAGTGACGCACCCCGGCGCCGAGCACGAGCACGGAGACCGGCCATGGCACGACAGACGGGCATGACCACGAGCACGGGCACGGCCATGGGCATGACCACGACCATGGGCACGACCAGGATCACGACCACGGCGGATCCGGTCCCGTCGCCTGGCTGCGGCACCTGGTCCGGCCGCATTCCCATGACGCCGCCGACCAGGTCGACGCGGTCCTCGAGGGCAGCGCCGAGGGCATGCGGGCGCTGTGGATCTCGCTGGGCGTGCTCGGCCTGACCGCGGTCATCCAGGCGGTCGTGTCCGCGCTGTCCGGGTCGGTCGCCCTGCTCGGCGACACGCTGCACAACGCCGCCGACGCGCTGACCGTGCTGCCGCTGGGCATCGCCTTCACCGTGGGCCGCCGCCCGCCGACCCGCCGGTACACCTACGGCTACGGCCGGGCCGAGGACCTGGCCGGCGTCGTGATCGTCGTGCTCATGACGGTGTCCGCGGCGCTGGCCGCCTACGAGGCGATCACCCGGCTGATCCACCCGCAGCGCGTCACCCACCTGGCCGCGGTCGCCGCCGCGGCGCTGGTGGGGTTCGCCGGCAACGAGCTGGCGGCCCGCTACCGGATCCGCACCGGGCGGCGGATCGGGTCCGCCGCCCTGGTCGCGGACGGGCTGCACGCCCGCACCGACGGCCTGACCTCGCTGGCCGTGCTGCTCGGCGCGGGCGGCGCGGCGCTCGGCTGGGACTGGGCCGACCCGGCCGTCGGCCTGCTGATCACGGTGGCGATCCTGGCCGTGCTGCGCCAGGCCGCCCGCGAGGTCTACCGGCGGCTGATGGACGCGGTCGACCCGGACCTGGTCGACCGCGCCGAGCAGGCCCTCCGCGCCACCCCCGGCGTCCTGGGCACCGGCGAGATCCGGCTCCGCTGGATCGGCCACCTGATGCGCGCCGAGTGCGCGGTCCTCGTGCCGCCGGACATCCCCGCCGCCCAGGCGCACCAGATCACCGTGGACGCCGAGCACGCCCTGCTGCACGCGATCCCCCGGCTGGCCGCCGCCCAGGTGCACGCCGACCCGGACGTCGCCAGCCCCGACCCCCACCAGTCCCTGGCCGGCCACCAGCCCGCCCCCGGCCGCCGGCCCTGACCGGGCGGGTCAGGCCACGCGGTGGCGGACCAGCCCGAGGGTTGCGGCGACGAGCAGCGCGGACACCGCGAGCAGCCAGCCGGCCTCGATGAACTGAGCCGGCCAGAAGTGCGGCACGGCCGGCAGCCGCTGCAGCCGCACCGCCGCGGCCCGCGAGGCGGCCAGGATCGGCATCGCCGGCCCCGGCTAGCAGCCCGGCGGTAGAGTCCGGAAATGTTGCGGACACCGCTGTGCGACCTGCTGGGCATCTCCGTCCCGATCGTGCTCGCGCCGTTCGGCCCGTGGGACCAGGTCGATCTGGCCGCCGCGGTCTGCGAGTCCGGCGCGCTCGGCAGCCTCGGCACGGCCATCCGGTCGCCCGCCGAGATGCGCGTCAGCGCCGCCTGGAAACAGCGGATCACCGAGGCCGGGAGCCCTGGACGCGGTCAAGGTCCAGAACGCCGAGCGGGTGATGCCGCCGTTCAACCTCCCCCAGCTGGGACTGCCGTTCGCCCCGCGGGCGCTCCGCACGCCGCTGATCGAGACGCTGGAATACGATCCCGGGACGGTGGATCCCGCGGTCGCAGGCCCGGAGCTGCTGGCCGCGGTCAGGGCCGGGGGCGGCGAGGATCACCTGCCGTTCGCCGGGCAGTCGGTGGAGCTGATCCACGAGGTCCGGCCGGCCCGCGAGGTCGTCCGCCGCCTGGTGGATGAGGCCGAGGCTGCCCTGCGGGCCGGCGCCCGCCTCGCCAGGTAACCGCCCGGCTCTCTAGTCTCCTGATATGGCGCACCAGTCCACGGCCGAGGACCTGGCCCTGCACGGGCTGCGGGTACTGGGCTTCGCCGCGGCGCCGCGCATCGCCGGGCGGTACAGGCTCGACCCGGGCGAGGTACAGGAGTACCTGCTCGACCACGAGGCCCGGGGCTGGGTGCGGCGAACCAGATTCGGCGGGAACTCCGGCTGGTCGCTGACCGACGCGGGCCGGGCCGAGGACGAGCGCCGGCTGGTGGCCGAGCTGGCCGTGGCCGGGACCGGGGCCAGGGACGACGTCGTGACCGCGCACCAGCGGTTCCTGCCGCTCAACGACCGGCTCGGGACGGCCTGCACGAACTGGCAGATCCGCCCGGCCCCGGGCGAGCCGCTGGCCGCCAACGACCACACCGACCAGCGCTGGGACGACCGGGTCCTGGCCACGCTGGCCTCGCTGGGCGCCTCGCTGCACCGGGTGTGCGAGCCGCTGGCCGGGCGGCTGAGCCGGTTCGGGGGGTACGCCGGGCTGTACGGCACGGCCGTGGTGAAGGCCCAGGCCGGGCAGTACGCCTGGATCGACGCGCCGGACCGGGACTCCTGCCATCTGGTGTGGATCCAGTTCCACGAGGACCTGCTGGCCACGCTCGGCCTCGATCGCGGTCCTGGGCGGTGACCCGGGCCGCAAACCCCGTAATCCGTAAATCTGGCGAGTTCAGGCTTCCGGGAGCACCGCGATGGCCTCGACCTCGACGAGCTGGTCGTCGTAGCCGAGCACGGTGACGCCGAGCAGGGTGCTGGGGGCGTCGTGCGCGCCCATGTACTCCTTGTAGACGTTCCAGGCGGTGACCAGGTCCTCGCGCCGGGCCGAGGCGACGTAGATCGTGGTCTTCGCGATGTCGGTCAGCGCGGCGCCGGCGTCGGCCAGCGCGGTGGCCAGGTTGCGCATGACCTGGTGGGTCTGGCCGGCGTAGTCGCCGGACGCGACGGTGGCGCCGCTGGCGTCCAGCGGGCACGCGCCGGCCACCCATACGGCGCGGGCGGGCCCCGCGGTGGTGGCCGCGTAGGCGTACGGGGCGGTCTGGGCCAGCTGCTGGCTGCGGATCAGCCGCACGGCGGACGTCATGGGTGCTCCATCGGGATGTGGACGTGGGCAGCCGGAGCCTGGCGGGCCGGGGCGGCCGGGCGCAACTTCTTTTAGCCGGGCCAGGCCGGTGAGCGGCCGAGGAGGGCGACGATCTCATCGAGGCCACCGGGCCCGGGCCACGTTATGGCCGGCGCGAAGGCGGCGCCGGGGCGGAGGCGCGCTTCGCCGCCGGGGACCTGGCTGGCCACGCCCCGCGCGGCGGCCAGCAGGCCGGGGCCGAAGCTGACCGGCAGGCCCAGGGTCCTGGCCACGTCCCAGGAATGCACGACGTAGTCGATGAAGTGGAAGCTGATGGCCTGCGCCGCGGGGAACCGCTGCCGGGGCGCGAACTCGGGCAGCGTGAAGTCCCGGGCGAGCACGCCGTCGGCGGCGAACGCGGCGAGGACGGTCCCGGCCGCGTCCCGGTAGTCCCGGGCCGGGTCCGGTCCGGGCCGGCGGAGCCGCCAGGGCCCGGGCCCCTCCTGGCCGGCCGCCGCGGCCGCGAACCCGTAGTGCTGCGTGGTCATGTGGGCGAGCAGCCCGTGCAGGGTCCAGCCGGCGCACGGGGTGGGACGGGTGAGGTCGGCCGGGGTCAGCTGGGTCACCAGGTCCACGCTGGCCCGCACCGCGGTCGCGTCGAGCTCGATCAGCTCCGGCCCGGACAGGACGAGGCCGGGCAGGGTGAGCCCGGGCAGAGCGGCTCCGGGCAGGGCGGGTCCGGTCGCTGAATCCGTATGCATACGCAGATCGTATGTTTTAGCTTATTATTTGTCCAGCGCTATGATCGGGTGATGACCGGCCAGGACGCCGCGCGGCCCGATCTCGCTGCGGTCCTCCATCCGCTGACGCAGGCGCTGATCGACGCGGAGCTGCCGGTGCTGGCCGCGCACGGGCTCACGATGTGGGGCTACGTGGTCCTCAACGCGCTGGACGGCGGGCCGGTGCGGACCCAGGCCGCGCTCGCCGAGCAGATCAGCGCGGACAAGACGCGGATCATCAGCACGCTGGACCGGCTGCAGGCCGCCGGGCTGATCTCCCGGCAGCCCGACCCGGACGACCGGCGGGTGCGGCTTCTCGCGATCACCCCGGCCGGGCAGGCCCGGCGGGCGGCCGTGCAAGCCGGCATCCAGGCGAACGAGGAGCACCTGCTGGCCCTGCTCCCGGCCGCCGACCGGCAGGGGTTCCTGCGGGCGCTGCGGGTCTACGCCGGCCTGTCGCGGGCCGAGCTGACCAGCACGCTTCAGGAGGGCTCGACCTCGACCGGGTCGCCGACGGCGATCCGGCCGGGCGCCACGACCGAGCCGTAGACGCCGAACTGGTTGTCCCGCTCCTGCGCGACGACCCGCAGGATCTCCGGGTTCCGGTCCAGCGTCACCGGGTCGATGGTGATCATCACGCACCGGTTGTCCCGCTGGTCCACCCGCATCCGCAGGCCGCCGATGCGCACGACCCGGCCGATCCAGGCTTCCTCGGGGTACTCCTGGCCGGGGATGTCCACCACGATGTTCGGCCGGAAGCGCAGCGCGGTCAGCTCGGCGCCGATCCGCTTGCCCAGGCAGGCCAGGGTCTGCCGGGACAGCAGGGACAGCGGCATCGTGTCGAACACCCCGCGGTCCTGCTTGATGACCCGCACGCCGGGCCCGAGTTCGGCCGCGAGCGCGGCGTCGGCCACGTCCAGCTCGGCGCCGGACGGGGTGCGGACCAGCGTCAGCGAGCCGTTGGGCCGGTCAGGGTCGGTGAACCGGGGCCGGTAGTGGGACATCTCGGCCTGCTCCCTGATCGTCAGCCAGGGGAAGCCGCTGCGCTCGTGCCCGGCCTGGATGAACGCCCACCGGCGATCCCCGGCCAGGCCGTTCCAGGACACGTCGGCGCTGGTCAGCGGCTCACCGGCCATCGACTTCACCGGGAAGCGGTACAGCTCAGCGACGCGGCCGGTCACGGTCATGGCTTCCTCCCTATCACGGCAGGCCAGGCCGGGGGACGGCCGGAGTGAGCCGGCGACCGTCCCGGTACGTTCCTGAGTAGGGCCCGCCGCCGATCCACGGGGCCCGGTGAAGCAAAGGAGCAGCGATGACGGAGACGGGGACGGGAACCCCGCAGTGGACGACGGTGGACGAGGGGTGGGGCCGCAAGGCGGTGGACTTCGCCACGCTCAGCGAGCCCGGCAACTGCCGGGAGTACGTATCCATGCATCACCGGCTGGGCGTCGACGCCGGGGACCGGCTGCTCGACGTCGCCTGCGGGTCCGGGCTCGCGATCGAGCTGGCCAGCCTGCGCGGCGCGTCCTGCGCGGGCATCGACGCGTCGCCGCGGCTGGTCGCCGTGGCCAGGGACCGTAACCCGGGCAGCGACATCAGGACCGGTGACATGAACGCCCTGCCGTGGAACGCGGGCTCGTTCGACGTCGTCACCAGCTTCCGTGGCATCTGGAACACGACGCCGGACGCGGTGGCCGAGATCTACCGGGTCCTGCGTCCTGGCGGGCGCGTGGGGATCACGGTGTGGGGCCACATCAAGGTGTCCTCTGGCGCGTGGGCGCTGGCCCCGTTCCGGCTGGCGACCGAGGAGAAGGTCGGCAACCAGGCGGCGATGGTGTCACTCGGCCGTCCCGGCGCGGGCGAGCAGCTACTCGGCGCCCACGGGTTCACCGGCATTGAGCGCGTGGACGTGCCGTTCGCGATGGAATACGCGGACCCGGAGCTGTACGCCCGTGGGCTCGGCGCCACCGGCCCGGCCTACGAGGCGATCCTCAACGCGGGCGAGGACGAGTTCCGCCGCATCGCGGTCGAGCTGGCCGGGGCTCAGCTGCGGGACGGCCTGCCGCTGCGGGCCGAGATCAACGTGGTGGGCTACCTGGCCAGGAAGCCGGAAGGGAAGTGACGGGCATGACGGGCAGCTTTCTCGCTGAGCCCACGATGTCAGCGCAGGCGCAGGAGCTCTACGACGAGGACCTCGCCGAGAGCGGCTACGTGTGGAACGTGTCCCGGCTGTGGGCGCACCAGCCCGACACCATGAAGCAGCTGTTTGCGCTGATGTCCCAGGCTTTCAAGCGGAGCGGGCTGAGCTTCCGCCAGCGCGGGATCCTGGTGGTCTCCGCGGCCATGGCCCTGGGCGACTCGTACTGCACGCTGGCCTGGAGCGAGAAACTGGGCAAGGCCGAGGACAACGCGCTGGTGGCTGCGGTGCTGGACGGCAGCGGCACCGGGCTGACGGACCAGGAGAAGGCCCTGGCCGCGTGGGCCAGGAAGGTCGCCAGGGACCCGAACGCGACTGGGGCCACCGACGTCCAGGCGCTCCGCGAGGCCGGCTTCGACGACGGGCAGATCTTCGCCGTCACCGCCTTCGTGGCTCTCCGGCTGGCGTTCTCCACGATCAACGACGCCCTCGGCGCGCAGCCCGACGCGCTGCTCGCCCAGGCTCTGCCCGCGGAGGTGCGCGAGGCCGTGACCTACGGCCGGCCCGTGGCGGGCTGAGCGGGCGCCGCGCCGGGGCGGCGCGGCCCGGCGGCGCGGCCCGGCGGCGCGGCTCAGAACCGCCAGCGGGTCGCGCCGCCGGGCTCGACGGTGCTCAGCGCCGTCGCGGTGCGCGGAGTCAGGCGGTAGACGTGCCACGGCGGCGGCCCGGCCGACGGCGCGCTGTACTCGGCGGTCAGCGCGGCACCCGAGTCGTCGACCCGGGCCGGCCAGCCGTCCGCCGCCCACCGCCCGGCCATGGCGGCGACCGTGGCCGGGTCGGTGACCAGGGCGGCCTCGCCGCTGACCGCCAGGTCGAACTCCCGGGCCGACACGCTGAGCGTGCAGCGCGGGTCGCGGGCCAGGTTCCGGCCCTTGCGGGTGTCCCGGCCGGTCTCGAACCACCAGCAGCCGTCGGCCCACAGCGCGCCGATGCCGGTGACGTGCGGGCTCCCGTCCGGGTTGATCGTGGCCAGCCAGCAGGTGTGCCGGTCCGGGCCGCCGGTGCCCGGGGCCTGGCTCAGGCCCGCGTCCAGGCGGGCCTCGATCCGGGCCCAGTCGATCAGCGGCAGGTCGTACAGGCCGGCCAGGTTGGTTGCGTCCATGCCCGTGTGACCCGCCAGGACGCCGTAACTCATCGCCCGCCGCGGCGATGGTCCGGCTGTACTGCCTGCCCCGCGCCGCATCCACCGTAAATCTAAAAATTCTTTCCCTTGCCCCGGTCGGTGCCGAGGATCCCGCGGGGCCGCTCGCTAAGCGCCGCCCTGCTCCGCGTCGTCGCGCAGGATCTGCTCCCGCAGGATGTCGGCGTGCCCGCAGTGCTGCGCGAGCTCGCGCAGCACGTGCAGGTACACCCAGCGAAGCGGGAGCGGGCCGCGCCGGTTGCCGCGGACCACGTCGTCCAGGCCCAGGAAGGAGGTCGCGCGGCGTGCTGCCTCGCAGGCCTCACGGTGGGCCTGCCGGACGGTGCCGATGGTGTCGTGGTCATCGAGCACGAACGACTCGTCCGGGGTCGCGGGGATGCCGATCTCGGCCCGCGGCCGGCCGGTGACCGCTTCGTCGAACCAGACCTTCTCGACGAAGGTCGCGTGCTTGACCAGGCCGAGCAGGGTGGTCCGGGACGGCACCAGCGACCGGCGCGCCTGCTCCTCGGTGAGCCCGTCCAGGCTGTCGCTGAGCGCCCGGCGGTGCTCGTCGAGGAACGCCTCGAACTGGGCGCGGGCGGGCTGATCGAGGACGTCCTCGGTGGACGTCACGGGCGCGGAAGACGCGGAGGACATGGACGGAGCCTCTCAGGGTCGCGGGTGGTGAGCCAACTGAAAATGACGGCCGGCCAGCGTCAGGCCGGGAACGACCCGGCGTGCGCGGCGAAGAATGACCGGATCTCACCTGCGACGAGGGCGACGGTCGCGGGCTTGCCGCCTGGGTTGGTCCGGCTGGGATCGCTGGTGGCGCCGTGGTCCAGTCCGGGGAACTCCACGCGCCGGCTGTGCGGCAGGGTCCGCTCCAGCGCATCGCGGGCAGGCCGGAGGAACGGGAGCCCCTTGCTGCCGCCCATCAGCAGGACGTCGGCGGTGACGGCCCGGAACACCTCGGTGGTGCCGGCCATCTCGGCGATGAGCGCCCCCTCGTAGTGAATGGTCGGCGCCAGCTTCCGCATCGTGATGTCGTCCGGGGCGGCCTTCCGGTCCTCGCTCTTCATGGCCTTCTCGGTGACCGACGCCAGCAGGCGGCGCGGCAGAACCTTGAGGAACGGCGGCGCCAGGTGCAGCCCGAACATGCTGGTGATCATCGCGGCCGCGACGTCGCCGCTGGCCATCTCCTGGTCGAAGCGCTTCAGCCAGGTGAGGTGCGGGGCGGCGTCCGCGACCAGCGCGGGCTCGTAGACGGCGACCTTGCGGAGGTCCGTCAGGGTGCGGGCGGCTTCCAGGACGATCAGGCCGCCGGCGCTGACCCCGAAGGCCAGCTGCCCGCCGGATTCGGCCAGGACGGCCTGCAGATCCTCGACCTCGGTGCGCACGCTGTGGCCGGGACGGTGCGGCCCGGACATCCCCCGGCCGCGGCGGTCGGGCAGGTACACGGTGAACTCGCCGGCGAGAGCCTGGGCCAGCAGCGTATGGCTGCGGGCCGACTCCATGCTGCCGTGCATGATCACGATCGCCGGGCCGTGCCCGGTCTTCAGGTAGCCGATCGGGGTGCCGTCGCGGGAGATCACGCGGCCGCTGGTCATCGATGCTGCGGAGTCGTTCATCTCAGTCCTCGCTCGGATGGGGTGGGCATGAGACTTGATAGTCACACAGAATCTAGTTTCAATGCAACTAGTATTTTTGAAACTGATCTCCCCGGTACGGTGGTGCACGTGACCGCAGACTTCCGCCGCTCCCCTCTCGCCCTGGCGATCCTCGGCCTGCTGGAGAACGGGCCCATGCACCCCTACGGGATCCAGCGGCTGATCCGGCAGTGGGGCAAGGACCAGGTCGTCAACGTCGGCCAGCGGGCGAGCCTGTACCGGATGATCGACCGGCTGGAGGAGGCCGGGTTCATCGCGGCCGGCGGCACCGAGCGCGACGAGCGCTACCCGGAGCGGACCACCTACCACCTCACCGGCACGGGCCGCGCCGTCTCCCGGCAGTGGCTGGCCGAGATCATCTCGGCCCCCCGCAACGAGTTCCCCGAGTTCCCCGCGGCCCTGTCCTTCCTGATGCTGCTCACCCCCGGCACCGCCGGGGAACTGCTCGGCCACCGGCGCGACCTTCTCACCCAGCGCGTCGCCGACCTGGACACGGAGCTGACCGCGGAGTTCGAGGGCGCCCCCCTCCCGCGCGTGGCCCTCGTCGAGATCGAGTACCTGCACGCGGTCACCAGCGCCGAGCTGCGCTGGGTGACCGCGATCCGCCAGGCACTGGCGGACGGATCCCTGACCTGGGACAGCCCGTGAACAGGCTCAACAAGCTCAACGACCTCAGCGCCCGGGAGTGGATGAGCGAGAGCGTCAGCGTGTGGACGCAGCGCGGGCTGGGCGCCGGGCACGCGGACGCGCAGATCGAGCGCGAGCATCCCGCCCCGTTCTCGTTCACCGACGTGGCCCGGCTGGTGCGGCTGTTCACCAAGCGCGGGATGACGGTCCTCGACCCGTTCGCGGGCGTGGGCTCCACGCTGAAGGCGTGCGCGCTGGAGGGCCGGCACGGGATCGGGATGGAGCTGAACGGCCGGTTCGCCGGGCTGGCCGCGCAGCGGCTGAGCAGCGAGGTCCCGCCGGGCGTGCTGAGCGGCACCCGCCAGGTGATCCAGCAGGGCGACGCCCGGGAGCTGATCGGCGGCCTGCCCGCGGATTCGGTGGACTTCATCGTCACGAGCCCGCCGTACTGGGGGATCCTCAACAAGGAACCGGATCACAAGGTCCGGCAGGAGCGCCTCGGAAACGGCCTCGCGACCAGGTACAGCGATGATTCGCGCGACTTCGCCAATATCCCGGATTACGGTGAGTTCGTGGCCAGCCTGGCTCAGTTCTTTGGCCTCTGCACCGGTGTCCTACGGGACGGGAAATACTGCGTGGTCATCGTCGGCGACTTCCGGCACGGCGGCCGGTATTTCCCGCTGCACGCCGATCTGGCCCGCGCGATGGAGGGCCGGGGGTACGTGCTCAAGGCGATGAACGTGCTGTACCAGCGGCAGAAGCGGGTCTTCCCCTACGGCTACCCGGCGGCCTACGTGCCCAACGTGCACCACCAGAACGTCGTCGTGCTGCGGAACGAGAGAAGCGCGTGACAGCCGGCCTCGGCACGATCCACGAGGGTGACTGCGTCGAGCTGCTGCGGACCCTGCCCGCGGGCTGCGCCCAGCTGGTGATCGCCGACCCGCCGTACAACCTCGGCCCGCGGTTCGGGGTGGCGACCGAGTGGCTGCGGGACCCGAAATGGCTGGACTGGTGCGGCGAATGGCTGGCCGAGTGCCAGCGGATCCTGTCTGATGACGGGAACCTGTTCGTCTACGGCATCCATCACTATCTCTGCCTGCTGCAGGTGCGGCTCTACGAGATGGGCATGTGCTACCGGCGCCAGATCATCTGGCACTACGAGAACGGTTTCACCGCCTACCGGCGGAACCTGGCCACGCATTACGAGCCGATCCTGTGGTTCTCCAAGCGGCCGGACTCGTATTTCCGCCCGATCAGGGAGCCGTACAAGAGCACGGACCGGCTCCGCCACCGGATCATCAAGAACGGCAAGGAGTGGACGCCGCACCCGGACGGCCGGCTGGCCGGCGACGTGTGGTCGTTCCCGACGCTGGCGGGACGCCGGTTCAGCGGCGAACGGGTCGATCACCCGGCCCAGAAGCCGCTGGCCCTGACCGACCGCGTGGTCAGTCATTTCTCCGCCCCCGGAGCACTGGTGGTCGTCCCGTTCGCCGGCAGCGGCACCGAGTGCCTGAGCGCGCTCCGCCACGGCCGCTCCTACTGGGGCGCCGAGATCAAGAGCGAGTACGTGCGGCTGGCCAGGACCCGCCTGCAGGCCGCCGCGCAGGAGCCTGGTCACTGATGCGCGTTGTGCCGCTGTCGGATCACCCAGGCGCCATGCTCCGGGATGCGCGGCAACGGCGCGCGGCGCGGGATGCGGCGCGGTCGCAGCGCCGCTGGGGCGCCTGGCTGCGCGGCCTGTTCGCCGTGTTCCGGGCGCGGCGCCCGCTCCCCGTGCCTGGTCCCCGGGCGAGCCAGCCGACCGACGAGGAGGGGAAGCTGGCCGCCGGCGTGGCCGGGGAGAGCTTCGTGGCCGGGGAACTGGGCCGGGCGCTCGACGACGAGTGGATCCTGCTGCGCGGCTACCGCAACCGCCGCGGCGAGATCGATCTTGTGCTGCTCGGCCCCCGGGGGCTGTTCGCCATCGAGGTGAAGAACCAGAACGGGCGGATCGACTGCCACGGGGACCAGTGGTGGTCGACCAGGTACGACAAGTACGGCAACCAGGTCGAGACCCGCCGGGAGATGAGCGACCGGCGCGGACGGTCCCCGAGTGTGCAGCTCAACGAGCCCGCCACCCTGCTGGAGGGCTTCCTCGCCGCCCGCGGCCACCCCGTCACGATCGGCCGCGTGGTCGCCCTCGTCCACCCGCGCTCCCAGCTGGGCCGCTGCACACGTCCGACCGTAGAAATCTGCACGTCCGTCCGGGAACTGCTGAGGATGCTGGACGCCTCACCGGTGTCGGTCACTCCTTCCGAGCGGGCCGCACTCGAGCAGCTGATCATCCGTGACCACCGCTTTCATGCCCAGCACCGCCCGCCCCGTAAGGCCCGGTGATTCCGGCTGCCCCGCAGCGTCTGCCCGGAGAACGGCCACCGTCAGAGAGGTGCGGGAAATGGGCACCGGTTCGTTGCGTGACCTGGTCGGCGAGCTGGCGGGCTAGCTGCCGGGGACCGCGGCAGGCCGGTGAATTCCGCCTCGCCGTGCCGTCTGCAGGCTGGGAACGCTGCCCTTCCGCGCCTGCGGGAGGCCGGGATGAGACGACAGGGAGAGTGCACACCGTGGACCAGGAGAACGTGAGCGCCACCCTGACTGTCGCCGTTCCCGCCGCGACGGTGTTCGCGGTGCTGACGGACCCGGCGGCCCATTGCGCGATCGATGGCACCGGCTGGGTTCAGGAACCCGTCGACCGGGCGCCGCTGGCCGAGGTGGGGCAGATATTCCGGATGGGCATGTACCACCGCGGCCATCCCGACGGTAACTACCAGACGGTCAACAAGGTCGCGGTGCTCGACCCGCCCCGCGCCATCGGCTGGCTGACCGGGCAGGAACTGGGCGACGGCCAGCTGGAGTTCGGCGGCTGGCTCTGGCGTTACGACCTGGCCCCGCTTGGCCCGTCCGGGACGGACGTCACGCTCACCTACGACTGGTCGGCGGTGCCGCGGTACATCCGCGACCGCGGCATCACGTTCCCGCCGTTCGGCCCTGAGCACCTCGCCAACTCGCTGCACCACCTGGCCGAGCTGGCCGCACCGGCCTCCCGGGCCTAATGCTTTGATCCGCGGCCGTTGCCGGATGCGCGGCCGAGGATCGGCAGCGCCCCGCCCTGGGCGGCGTCGCGTTCGTCCTTGTTCGGCAGCCCGCGCACCAAACCGATGATCATGACGGCGATACCGGCGCCGATCAGCGGCCCGGCAATGTATACCCACCAGCCCGTGAAGTTGGTGCTGACGATGTCCGGCCCGAGAGTGCGGGCCGGGTTCATCGAGGCGCCACTGATCGGGCTGGCGAACAGGCCGAGCAGGGCAACGGTGGAGCCGACCGCGAGGGCGGCGTTATGGCCGATGCTCCGGCTGCCGGTGGCCGTGTTGAGGATGATGCTGACCAGGATCGCGGTCAGCACGGCCTCCATCACCAGCGACCTCCAGTCGCCGCCGGGGGTGGTGATCGGGTAGTTCCCGCCTGCGTCCACGTTCCCGAACATGTTCTGCAGGAACAGGCAAGCGCAGATCGCCCCGCCCAGCTGAACCACCCAGTACGGCACCACCCACTGCGCCGGGAACACCCCGCGGCCGGCAAAGGCTGCCGTCACCGCCGGGTTGATGTGCAGTCCCGACAGCGGGCCCCACGCGTAGATCATGGCCATGACGACCGCGCCGGGCGCGATCACCGCCGCGGTCCGGCTGATCGGGCCGCCGCCCACGTAGTGGTTGATCACCCCGGATCCCGCCGCGACCGTGACCAGCACGAATGTCCCTATGAACTCGATGATGAGCCGGATCCACAGCGGCCGCTCCCTGAGCCATGCCCAGCACCGCCCGCCCCGTAAGGCCTGGTGACTTCCGGCCTCGCCGTGTCGTCTGCAGGCTGGGATCGCTGCCCTTCCGCGCCTGCGGGAGGGCGGGATGAGATGACAGGGAGTGTGCACACCGTGGACCAGGAGAACGTGAGCGCCACCCTGACTGTCGCCGTTCCCGCCGCGACGGTGTTCGCGGTGCTGACGGACCCGGCGGCCCATTGCGCGATCGATGGCACCGGCTGGGTTCAGGAACCCGTCGACGATCGCCTGGTCTGCCCTGACCGCTCGGCAGCGCGCAGTCCGAAGCCGTCACCATCCTTCGCTTCCGCGTCCGCAAGCCGGCCGGGAGCAAGTACGACCTCTGAGGTCACGCCGCGGGGTTTTCATTTCCTTCAGCTGTCTGCGCAGGCTTGCCATTCGGGTTTGGTTAGCGCGTATTCGACCTCGCCCGGCAGCTCCCCAAATGCAGAAAGTAACCGTTCCATCACCTGATCCTGGCGCCATACTGGTTCAGTGGAATCGGCAGCCGATATTGTCGGGGGGCAGATCCGGCCTTCCGCGGGCCGCCGCGGGCTGGCTCGTCGCCCGCGGTTGGCAGGGCCATCTGACCAGGCCCTGAACCGGCTGGCGGGCTGGTACGCGATCGCCCTGCGCCTCGGCGGCGCGCTTTTGTTTACGGCCATCGCCGTGCTGGCCGCAACGGAGCAGATATCCGGCTGGTGGCTGGGCGCAGCGCTGACGGGGCTATGCCTCTGGTCGGCGCTGTTCACCTGGCTGGTCCGGCGGTCCGGGCTGACGCCGCCGGTAGTACTGGCCGACGCTGTGGTTATCTCGGCGCTGCTGCTGGCGCAGCTGCACCTGGTCCCGGCCGTGCTGATCACGGATGACACGACCTGGACACTCCCCCTGGCCTGCACCTCGGTGTACATCCTGCAGCTCGCACTGCGGCCGTGGCTGGGGCTCCCCGCGGCCGCGATAGTGGTCGTCGCCTACGGCCTCGGCGCCGGCCACCCCGCCGATGCCTGGCTGCTGGTGGTGGAGGCGATCGTCGCCGCCGGGCTGGTTGCGGTGGTCCGCGGCGGCGCACGGCATGCTGACGAGATCGTGGCCGCTGGCCTGGAGACCGAGCGGCAGATCCGGGCCGAGGAGGCGCGGCGCGCTGACGAGCGAGAGCAGCACCGCCAGCTGCACGACACCATTTTGTCGACCTTGACGATGGTCGCGGCCGGCGCGTTTGCCGAACCGTCCCCGGCGCTCACCGCGCAGGCGGCCCGGGATCTGCGCGTGCTGCAAGGACTTGCCGATGCCCCGGCCGTGGCGAACGGGCGGGCGCCGCTGACTGACCTGAGACCGAAGCTGGAGCTGGCCATGGCCAGCACCGAGGACCTGGCCGTGCGGCTGGAGCTCGCCCCCGTCACCGTGCCGTCTCCGGTGGCAGATCAGCTCGTTTCCTGCGTCGGTGAGGCGCTGCGCAACGTCAGGCAGCACGCCGGAACCGGCCGGGCGGACGTGAGTGTTGCCGGCGGCGCGGGCTGGGCGGTCATCAAGATCACTGACCGCGGCCGCGGGTTCAACCCGGACGCCATCCCGGAATCCCGCCGGGGCATCCGCGAGTCGATCACCGGCCGGATGCTGGCGGCTGGCGGCCGGGCCGCGATCGCCAGCCGTCCCGGCGCGGGCACGACCGTCACCGTGAGCTGGCCGGCATGAACGCCGCGCAGCCGACGGCCCTGATGTCCGGCCGCTATCAGCGGGCCTTCACCATCGCCGTCGTATTCCTGGTCGCGGGCTGGCATTTCGCCGGAGCGGGCGGGCAGCTGCTGCATAACCGGACGGCCTACGGCTCGTTCGCCTTCCAGGCCGCCATGTGGCTGATCATGGCGCTGGCGGTCATCGCTGGTTCGGTCCTCGTGCTGCAGGATGTGCCCGGCTGGCGCCCGGCCTGGGCGGTGGCCGTGATCGCGCTGGCCGCCAGCACCGCCGCGGCAGCGGCCAGCCCGGACGGCCACATGCTGGCGGTCAACTGGGCCTGGGGCAGTGCCGGCTGGATCGGCGTGCTCGTACTGTTCCGCCGCCGGTTCACCGAGCTGGCCTGGTTCCTCGCTGCCGAGGCCGCGGCGATCCTGGCCGTCCAGGTGGGGGACGGGCTGCACCGCACCGACCTGGCTGGGTTTCTCGCGCTGCTGGCCTGGTCGACCGGCGCTCAGGTGGCCGTCGCCGCCGGGGTCAGGGCCCTGCGGCTCGCCGCCGGCCAGGCCGCCGCGGCGGCGCAGAGTGAACATGCCGCGCGCGAGCGAGCTGCTACCGCGGGGATCGTCCAGGCCGCCCGGCACGCCCGCTGGCTGGCGCTGCAGGAAAGCGCCGTCCCGCTGGTGGCCGAGCTGGCGGAGGGGACGGCTGACCCGGGCGACGCGCAGGTGCGCATCAGGTGCGCGGTCCAGGCGGCCCGGCTGCGCCGGCTGCTGGCCGAGGGAGACGAGGTATCGGGATCGCTGGTGCACGAACTTCACGCGAGTGCGGATGTGGCCGAGCGGCGCGGAGTTGCCGTCGAGATCGAGACGGCCGGGCCGCTGCCCCCGGTGCCCGGCCCGGCCCGGCGGGTAATCACCGACGCTGCCATCGCGATCCTGACCGCCGCGCGCAGCCGGGTTCGGATCACCCTGGCGGCGGTCGCCACCGGCATAGCCGTCAGCTTCGTCGCCGATACCGGCGCGGTCGTGTTGCTGCCCGCGATCGGCGACGGGGTCTCCATCGAACATCAGCAGGACGGAGCCATGCTCTGGGCGGAGGCGCGATGGAACAGCCCGTGACAGCAGCGATCGTCGAAGACCATCCCGTCGTCACCGAGGGAGTGGCGTCCTGGATCCGCTCCGATCCCGGCCAGCGGGTACGGCTGGTGCAGACGGCGCGTGACCTGGCCGGGCTTCGCACCGCACCGGGGCCGTCGGCCGAGGTGGTCATCCTGGACCTGGAGCTGTCCGGCGAGCTGGTCACCAGGCAGATCCCCGGGCTGGTGTCAGCCGGGTACCGGGTCGTGGCCTTCTCCGGCCACAGCGATCCGGCGATTGTGATGGAGACGCTGGACAGTGGCGCACATGCCTACGTGTCCAAGGAGGAGGGCCGCGACCACCTGGTCGAGGCGGTGCTGGCGGCTGCCGCCGACCGGCCCTACGTGACCCGCTCGCAGGCCAAGGCGATGCTTGCCGACCAGCGCCCGGCCCGGCCCGCGCTGTCGCAGCAGGAGCAGCAAGCGCTGCTGCTGTGGTTCCAGGGCATGTCGAAAGCCTCGGTCGGCCGGCGCATGTCGATCAGCGAGAACACGGTCCGGCAGTACATCAACCGCGCCCGCGCCAAGTACGCGGCTACCGGGCGGACCGCGCCGAGCAAGGATGCGCTGCTCGCCCGCGCGATCGAGGACGGTGTGATCAAGGCGGGCGAGATTATGTCCTACAAGTCATTCGCCCGCACCGCAGCCGATCCCCCCTTGGGTGCCCCGGGCCATTGACTGGCCCGGGACGCCCAAGCCCCCCCAAGGAGAATGCGACACGGCCGCATCAGGGCGCTAGCTACGCACACTTAGCATCCCGGTCCAGCGGCGTACCGTCATGACGCCCGATCGGATGACACGGTCAGGTGGTGCGCTTCCGGTGGGCGGCGGCCCGGACACGGACACCGCGCGCGAACCATGCGAGCACAACGAGCACGATCCCCAGCACAGCGGCCAGCAAGAGTGCGACACCGAGCGGCAGGTGCCCATGGGCACCGAAGAAGCTGATGTCCACGCTCTGGCTGTTTTCCAGGATGAAGACCAGCAGCAGCACCAAGACGACGGCGAATAGCGCAAAGGCAACCCACAGCGAGCTGATCCGGCTACGTTTTGCCGCCTGCCGCACGGGCGGCTGCGGGGCTGCGGTCTGGGATGGAGGCTCCTGCCCGGTGTCGCCGTCATGGGACGTTGCGGTCATGGCCACTCACGCCCTTTCATTTCTTCACCAATACTGAAGTCTTGCTGATCGCTGGCGTACCACGCAAGGTCTCGTCCTTGCTTGCCTCAAGCCGCCAGCCGTTAGGAAATCTCCCTGTTCCTAAGGAGGAGGAGGAGGAGGAGGTAAGGATCTGGGCGCGGATCAGCGAAGTATGCCGGGAAACGGCTTCACGAAGACCGTCTGACCCGTCGATACTGCGGGAAGGAGGTACACGCGGCCATGCCTCAGTACGGCACGTGGGTCAGCTATGGCGGCACCGCCAGGATCGTGCTGGCCGTCGTCATGGTGGCCGCCGCGGGAGGCGTGGTGTATGCGGGAACCCTGCTGCCTCTCCCGCTCCGGCCAGCAAGACCCGGCGAGGCAGCGAGGGCCTTCATGCTGGTGATCTGGGGGTTTGCGATCACAGCGTTTCTGGTATGCCTGCCCATATACGTTCGCCATGCACGCGCGGAGCACCTGTATCACGGCGCGCCGCCGACTCCCATCTTCCCTATTACTGCCACTTGCGTAGTAGTAATCTTCGTTGTCATTCTTCTCGTGAGCCGCTCGCACGGCCAGCAGGCCGTGCTGATGAGCGCCGCCATTGGTGCTGCGGCGGCACCGATGATCTTCGAGTTCCCGTTCGACCTGATTGTCATGACCAGAACCTATCCCCCGCTTCCTCCCGATCCGGCCTTGTACAGAGTCCTGTTCTTCGCGCCTTTGTTTCTCGTCGAATTCACCACGCTGTCGCTCCTGACGTTGTGTCCGATGGTGAAGTTGACTAGGGCGACTTTCTTTTCGTTTGCGTTGATGCTGGCGGTTTTCGCGGTCTGGGCGCTGTTCGGATTCGCATTCCCCTCCGCTCCGGCTCCCTACGCGCTTAATGTGCTGTCAAAGATCCTGGCCTTTGTCGTGACGCTCAGCCTGTTCCTTCCCCAGCGAGCCCCGGCCAGCACGCCAGGCCCGGCAGCGAACCCCCCGGCCACGGTCTTGTAAGCAGGTCACTGGCAGGTGTGAGATCGGGAAGCCTGGATCTATCCTCCGTCGGGTGATGCGCGACACTCGTCCGTCAGCTGATCTGCGACAGTCCAGGGCACGGATCGCGGCATGCATGTGAGTGCGATTCGTCGCAGGTCGCACGGATCTTTCGCACGACCTGCCTCAGTCTGGCTGGCTGGTCGTGTTGCGTGAGTGTCCGATGGTGAAGCGGCGCGCCTCCACATCAGGACGAAGAGGATAACGATCACTATGCCGACGGTGTTGAGGATCGTGATCGACACCGTGACCAGCGGGTCGGCGGCAAAGGGAAAAATCATCATCAGGAGCATCGGAGCGATGTTGCGTACCGCCGTGGTTGCCTCGGTCGCATGCCTGATTCCCATGTCTTTGACCCGGAGACCGGAAACGAGAAGGTAGCCGCACCCCAGGCCGATGAATGGTCCGGCCAGGGCCGCGATGTAGCTCTCGGTGCCCCAGGTGCTGGTGAACTGGCTCCAGTACGCAACCAGCGTGAAGTTGAGATTGAAGAGCAGGCACAGAATTGCAACCCGGACAACCCATTGTGCCAATGGCGGGGTCAGGTCGGGCCACCAGATCCTGAAGCCGCACCCGAGAACGACCGGCAGGAGCAAGAAGAGCAGCAGCGGCCAGGCCACATCCCAGGCAGAGACCTTGAGTGAGGCGTCAACCGCATCGATGGCCAGGGGCAAACCAAGCGGGAGCGCGATAATAGTCGCGGCCGTCAGGACCACCAGCAGCGTGGTGGAGCGGCTGACATCCGCCTTGGCCAGCCGGGCGAGGAGGGGAGCAAAAGGCATTCCTGCGCTCAGGGCTGCGACACAGAACCCGACCTTGATCCCTCCAGGAATGGACGAGGCTATCGTCAGCAGATAGCCGATGAACACGAGCGGGATGATGACGAAATTGATCACCAGCGCCCACACGGCAATCTTCCAGTGGGCGAAGACCTCGGCCAGCAGCTTGCCGATCGGAAGCCGCAGACCCAGCCCGAACGCGTTCAGGATCACGAAGAGCACCCCGAACCCGTTGATCAGGACGCTCTGACTGGACTGAGGTGTCATACCGCGCTCCCCTTGTCACGAGCAGACAATCCGCCAGTTACGGGCTGGCCACCATCATGGACCTCGAACCCACCGTCGTTCGACCACAGGTCGATCTGGGCTCCTGCCTTCACGGTTCAGGCCCTGCCCCCATGGGCAGCCTCGCATCGCACGCTCATCATGCCGATCCGTGCGTTGCCGCCCATTATGCGATCGGCAGGCATCCGCGCCCAGACCACTGACCGCGGTGGCTGGATACCTGGCCGCCCTGACGCTGAGCCGGCGTACGTTGCGCCTCAGGGCATGATCAGTTGGCCGCTGGATCAGGGGCAGCCATGCCGAACTGCCCAGTGGCGGCCAGCGCGATTACTTCGTGTGACTGCCATCCATGGTGGAGGGCGATTGCTCTGGGGCCCGCCGCGAATACGTATGAGCATCCTCGTGGTGGCACCCGGAAGGCGGGTGGCCGGGCAGGCTGGATCCATGAACGTGGACGGCTTGAGCGGCCTGGTGAACCGGGTCATCGCCTGGGCGGACCGCCTGCAGCGCGAGCATGGCGTGCTGGGGTTCCCCTATGCGGTGGTGAAGAAGTACGGCGATGATGAGGGTGGCCGGCAGGCGGCGCTGATCACCTACTACGGATTCCTGAGCATCTTCCCGCTGCTCCTGCTCGGGGTGGCGGTCCTGTCCCGGGTGCTGGCCGATCACCCGGACCTGCGCAGGCGGCTGATCACCGAGATCGTGCCGCAGGCGCTGCGGCCCACGATCGAGCACTCGCTGGCCACCTTGCCGACCTCGACCATCCCGTTCGTCGTCGGCCTGATTGGCCTGCTGTTCTCCGGAACTGGCGTCGTGTTCTCCGCCTACCAGACGCTGAACCATGTGGCCGCGGTCCGGCACCGTCTCCGGGCCAGTTTCATCTCGCGGTACGTCCGGGTATTCGCGGTGCTGGCGGCGCTGATGGTCGGCGCGCTGGCCACCGGGGCGCTCACCGTGGTGGCCACCGCGCTGCCCGGCCAGCCCGCCGTGCAACGCGCCGCCTCGGTGCTCGGGTCGGCGCTGGTCGTCTTCACCGTCTTGCTGCTCGGCGCAAAGGTGCTGCTGGCGCGGCCCGCGCCGGTGCGGGCCCTGTGGCCGGGCGCCGTCGTCGGCGCGGTAGCGGTGACGATAGTGCTCACGGTCGGGGCGCCGTTGCTGGCCAGGCTGGTGACCAAGGCCGGGCCCGTCTACGGCAGCTTCGCCACCGTGGCAGGGATGTTCGCCCTGCTCTACCTGGTGGGTCAGGCGCTGGTGTACGCGGCCGAAGTCGCCGCCGTCCGCTATGCCCGGCTGTGGCCACGCGCCCTTGACCTGACCCGCCCGACCCCGGCCGACGTCCGCGCGCTGACCCTGCTGGCCCGTGAGCAGGAACGCATCCCCGCCGCACGCGTCGGATTCCGCCTAGCGGCGCCGGCCTCCCCGCCCGCACCGGGTGGCAGGCCGTCGGCCAGCGATCGTCCCGGGTAACGCAAGATCGCGCTCGGACAGGCGGTTCATTGTGGCGGCGGGACCGCGCTTCCTCCATCTGCAGCCGGGTCTGCTCCACGTCGGCGGCGGTGAGCAGGTCACGGTGCAGGGCGCGTTCGGCCGGCAGCTTGTCCAGCCCTTCACCGATCTGATCATCGATCACCTGGTGCAGCTGCGCCCTGGCCTCGGGCCGGTCGCCGTAGCGGATCGCCTCCAGGCAAGATCGGCTCCCGCCTGGCTCCCAGAATCGGACAAAAGCAACGCAGCTCGCGTGACCTTGATCACGGATCAAGCCGCTGACCTAGGGAAACTTGGGTGGAGCTAAGGGGACTCGAACCCCTGACCCCCTGCTTGCAAATCGGGTTCTCCGCCTATGGCTAGGGCGCTGACCTGGTCAGCGGACTGTCCGTGAGTGCCCGTGGCGTACCGCTGCTGACCGAGGGTAATGGCACGTTAATGGCACGGCGGTCTTGGGCTGGAGCGCTCGCGGCTGCCTGGCTGTGCCAAGTGCACTGTCACAGCGCCTGGTGACCGGGTGGTGTGGCGTCCTGGCCGAGGGCTACCGGCGTGGCTTGCAGATCGGGATGGTGCAGGAATCTGTCCACGAGCCCGGCTGGGCCGCCGATGCAGGTCCAGTCGTCGTCCCACAGCGTCGACACCAGCCAGGAGCGGTCAGCGGGGAACATCAAGTTGGGCAAGTCACCCGTCCCGAACGCCCGGCCGTCACTAGGGCGCCAGGCCACGGCCTGGTCTGGTCCCGCCTCGATCAGCACGTAGTGCCACCCTGCGTACAAGGTCACCTTCGGCGCGTCGGGGAAGACGATGTCATCGGCGCCGGTGTCGAGATACCCCAGCCACCACCGTTGGTCCGGCGACTGCTGGCGCAGCAGCGTGAGCAGAGCCCGGTCATGCGCGTCCCGTTCCTCGCCGTAGGCCACCAGGACCGTGGCGTAGGCCTCGAAGACAGCCGGGATGGCCGCGGTGATGGTCCGGCCGATGGAGGTTCCATTAGCGATCCACGCGACCTCGGCAGCCGTCCCAATGCGCCACGTGCTGCCGTCCCTGGCCCGCGTGACCATGCCGTCAGCCTAAATGTTCCCGAGGCGAGCTTGGCCTGGGATTTCTGGCCGGTACGGGCGAGGACGCGCTGCGAGGGACCGACCCCAGCCTTCTGATCCGTAGATCAGTGCGGGCGGTCCAGCCAGTGGCAAGGAATCCGTACCCGCAGGTCAGGGTCTATCGAGTGTCCAGCCTGGCTCGCCTGGTCCAGGGGTGGCCCACCAGTTTGTGAGAGGGTTGTGAGACGTTGACCGCTTCTCATCAGCTCGGGCTGGCGCCAATAAGGCCGCCGCGGGCACCCCTTACGCTGTTTCGGGCCCTGCGGCTGTTCCAGTCGGGGCTTGACAAGCAGAAAGATAGCTGTGGTGACGAGCTGGACGAATGATGCTGCGATTGCGCGGTGGGGTGCAATGCCCCGGGCGGTGCTTGAGGCGATGGAGCCGGAGGGAGACTTCGCTAAGCGCCATCTGCTAAACCCGGTCGTGCTGCGCATGCTCGGGGATCTGCGCGGGCGCCGGGTCCTGGACGCAGGATGCGGCCAGGGGTACTTCAGCAGGATGCTGGCGGAGCGCGGGGCCGAGGTGGTGGGGGTAGAGCCCGGGCAGTCCCTGATCGCCTATGCGGTGGAGAAGGAAGCCCAGCAGAGCCAGGGCATCCGCTACCTGCGGGCTGACCTGTGCGGGCAGCTCGATCTGGGCGCTTCGTTCGACGCGGTGGTTACCAACATGGTCCTGATGGCCATCCCACAGTGGAGGGCCGCGATGGCACAGTGCGTGGCGGCACTGGCGCCCGGGGGCAGGTTCGTGTTCTCCCTGGTCCATCCCTGCTTTGAGCAGCTCGCCCCCTCCTGGCGTGAGCACGGTCAGTACCGCACCCGGGAGTACCTGGCCGAGTACGAGATCACCGGGCCGTACGCTCCTGACTTCCACCGCCCGCTCTCGGCCTACCTCAACGAGCTGATCCGCCTGGGGTGTCACCTGCGGGAAGTCGCGGAACCCGGATTGGACCCCGAGATCGCGTCCGCTGGACTCGATGGGATAGACGCCTACAGGCATTTTCCGAACTTCATCATCATTTCTGCTGACCGTCCGTAATGCTCTGTTAGCTACTGCCTGAAAAGCGGAAGGTCGGCGGTTCGACCCCGCCCCTGACCACCACTATCTCAGCGCGTTGACCTGCACGATTGCCTGCTTCTCCGAGCGGCGGGTATTGCGCATGAGTCACCGTCAGAAGCCGCTCTTGCCTCCGTCATACCTCTCGCTATCGCACGCGGATAGCACGCCGAAGATCACCAGCTTGGAAGATCGGTGATGCCGGAACAGGTCTCATCAGGTCCGATGTTGCCGCTGGTATCAGGGCGGTGAGTACGCGTGAGTGACCATTGCTGACCGTGAGTCTCTCTGGCGTGTGGCCCATGCGTGGCCCGGTCCGGCGCTAGCTGGCCGCGCCCGGCCAGAGCTATCATGGCTGTCACCTCGGAGGAGGTACTCATGCAAGGTTCTGCGGGCGCGTTGGTAGCAGCGGAATCGGAGAACCTATGACGTCGCAACTCAGGCTCGCCGTCCACAGCTTCCCGGGCGAGCGTCCGGTGCTGCTCGTCCATGGATTCACCAGTAGTGCCCAGCTCGACTGGATCGAGCCGGGCTGGCCGCAGGCGTTGGCTGCCCAAGGGCGTGGGACGGTCGCTGTCGACCTGCCCGGTCATGGCTCGTGCCCGGCGGCCGATCGCGACGCGATCTCGGTCAGCGCGATCATTGCGGGCCTGGTCGCGGCGATCGACAGCACCGGCCAAGACGAGGCCGACGTGGTCGGTTATTCGCTCGGCGCACGGTTGGCCTGGCCCTTGGCTGCCACTGGCCGGGTAGGGCGCCTGGTCCTCGAGGGGCTGGGCACGAACGACGCGTGGCTGGCCGATATGGACATCGAGTTGCTCCGCGCGGTGGCCAAAGGCGAAGCCGAGGCGCCCGACCCCGAGCTCGCCGAACTCGCAGCCTGGATCTCTCAGCCCCACCTCGACCGGGATCAGATGCTGCTGCTCATGGAAGCGCTGGCCGCCGAACCGTTCGATGCAAGCGCCGACCTGCCCACGGTCCCGACGCTGTTCGTCTCGGGAACCGAGGACGATCCTGTCGACCAGCTGGCAGCGACCCTTCCGAACGCGAAATACCTCCCGGTGCCCGGTGATCATCGCGGCGCGCTGATGTCGGCTGAGTTCCGCGCCGCGGCGCTCGACTTTCTCCACTAAGTTAGGCGGTCCGTCCTGCGCCGTGGCATCACAGCGCAGGTCACGGGGTCGTGTCCTGGTCCCCTCCGTCATCCTCGACAGGCGCCGGAACCCTGGCGAGCGGGTGCCGGGTCGAGGTTCGGCGTAGCCGATCGCATGCGACGCGACCGCAGGGAGCGACCTCGACGCGGTGGCCGGGAGCGGGACACTGGAAGCGCCGAGGAAGACGGCAATGTCCAGCACCGGATGCCCTGCCGGATGGCCTGCCATGATCAGCGGCACGATGGCGTGAGGGCCGGCGCGTGCCGGCCGGGGCCCCCAAGGCCGGAGGCCGGCGCAAGGGTCGGCCCACGGCGCGCGCAGCGCGCCGTCTTGTCTACGCGAGCAAGTGGATCGATCAGCGGCCAAACCTGCAGCCCCGCACCCTAGAGCTGTACCGCTGGCTGCTGGCTAAGCACATCGGCCCCCACCTGGGCCACGTAGCGGTTGCGAAGATCACCCCGGAAATGGTCCGCGACTGGCGGTCTGGCCTGCTGGCCAGCGGTGTGTCTATGTCGGCCACGGCGAAGGCGTACCGGCTGCTGCGCGCCGTGCTGATGACGGCGGTTGATGACCGGATCATCGCGCGTAGCCTCTGGCGGTGTTCTGCGCCGGGGCAACTTCCGCCGGGCCTCGGGCTGGGCGGCAGCGGTCGGCCAGCTCGGCGTCCCGGGCCTGCATTTCCATGACCTGCGGCACACCGGCAACATGCTGGCCGCACCGGGTGCGAGCCTGGGTGACCTCAAGGCGCGGATGGGCCATGACGACGCCCGCGCCGCGATGATCTACCAGCACGCCACGGCGGCTGCGGACCGGGCAATCGCCACTGCGCTGGACCGTCAGATCAAGGCCGCACGCCAGGGCTAATGACGCTCCTATGTTTGTCAAGCCTGGCTGAGAACGCGGTAGAGGTGGCGGGCGAGGTAGCGCTTGATGCAGCGGCGGATTTCGCGGTCGGTTCTTCCCTCGGCGCGGCGGCGCTGGACGTAGGCGACGGGTGGCGGGGTGGCAGCGCATCCGGTTGACGGCGATGACGTGCAGTGGCCCGGTTGAGCTGGCGGTCGCCGAGGCGGTTGAGGCGGTGCCGGTCGGTGCGGCCGGAGGAGACGGGGACCGGGGCGGTGCCCGACAGCATGCCGAATGCTGCCTCGCTGCGGATCCGGCCGGCGTGGGACCAGGACAGCAGGATCTGCGCGGCGGACAGGGCGCCGAGTCCGGGTTCGGCGGCGACCAGGCCGGGGGTCATGTCCTCGACGATCTCGGCGATCTGGGCCTCGAGTCTCGGCGGCGGTGGCGGCCAGGTCGGCGATCCGCTGGCCGAGCCGGATCAGGGTCTGGTGCAGGACGCGGGTCTGCCGGTCGGCGCCGGGCGGGCAGGTCAGTGCGGCGCATGCGCGGGCCCGGCGTTCGCGGGGCAGGGGCGGAGCTGCTCGCGCAGCGGGGCGGGGGCGGTGACCAGGACGGCGGCCAGCACGGTGCGGGCGGTCTTGGCGGACTGGACGGCGTTGTCCCGGTCGATCATCAGCAGCCGCAGGGCCTCGCGGTCCCCGTCGGCGCGCATCTGGGCGGGGTGCGGGCGGGCCAGCAGCTCGCGGGCGGCACGGACGGCGTCGATCGGGTCGCTCTTGCCGGCCCGGCGCTTGCCGATGTGCCGGCTGCAGTCGATCTCGGTCACCTGCTCGCCCTCGCTGGCCAGGTACCGGGCCAGGCCCAGCCCGTAATGGCGGGTGCCCTCGACTGCCCAGGCGACCCGGCGCCCCGGCGGCCAGCCTGGCCCAGGCCAGCAGCTGCACGTAGCCCGCTCGTGTGGCGGGCACCTGCAGCTGCGACAGCGCCCGGCCGCGGGCATCGCAGCTGGCCGCGGTATGGGTGTCCAGGTGAGTATCGACCCCGATGATCAGGCCGGTGTCCTCGGCAAGGCTCATTCTCATCTCCTCCGTCGGTGCGATCCTGAAAGGGCGGCACCGGCCTGGAGGGAAACTCCCGCGGCAATCCTGTGATGAGTCACGGCTATAAATGGCCGGACAAGCTCCTGATCAGGCCAGACGAGGGTGGCCAGGCCGGTGCTGGCAGCACCGCGGACATGTCATTAGCAAGACACGCCACCAGGCGGTCAGGCATGCGAAGAGTCACCCGGAGCCACCAGTACCAACCCTGGCCGGTCCCAGCCGGAATGGCCGGTACCGACATGCCAAGACTCACAGGCACGCGAGCCCGGTCAGTGATCTTGGAAGGCATGTGTTGCCTGGTGGAGCTAAGGGGACTCGAACCCCTGACCCCCTGCTTGCAAAGTACGCCTCTGCTGTCGGAAGCCGGGCTGGCGGCGAGGCGGTTCACTACCCGCGCTGTCGGCTGAGGATGGCCCTAGCGGGGTCGCGTTGTGGTCAGGCGTGGTGGTCAGCCTTCGCCGGGTTTACCGCTGTCACCTGTGGCTTGGGCATTTTCTGGAACTTGGCTCTCGCCTTCTCAAAGAACTGGGTATCAGCCTTGGCTCTCGCGACGAGCCAATCAATGAACTCCTCGCTGTACTGCGGCGAGGAATTTGCCCAGTGGGGCTGATAGACAAGGTTCGGACAGGTAGTCGCGTCGATGCCGTACGCCCTTCGTACAGATAGGAGGTCGTAGCTGTTGATGGCCGGACCGAACCCTAGGCGTGTGTTGAGTTCCGGCAGGAGTTGGGCTTGACGGTACGGGTGGGTTTCGTCTGGGCTGAGTTGCCCGTACACGGGTGCAGCGGGATCGTTGGTCAAGCGGATCCGCGTCGGAGGCGCCGTCGGATTCGTGCCAGCTGCCTCCACGATTGCGAAGCTGAGCGCCCTCGGCAAGTCTCAGTTACCAGCCGAATGCCTGCCTTCCACTGCTCGCGCACGCGGTCCACTCTGCGGTCAATGAAGTGGCGCAGGTCAGCGGTGGTGCCGGGCTCGCTTTTGGCTCCGTGCCGGAAGTAGACCGTGCCCTTGGCGAACGCTGTTCTCGGGTACTTCTGTCGGCCGGGGTCCGGGTAGGTGCCTGCTCGCGTGAACGCGATAGGCGCATCGAGGCTGGGCCCGACAGCGATGACGGCCACCGGTGACCCGCTGCGCGTAACCTCCGAAATCTCGAAGTCCGCGAAGTGCACGTGTGTGCAACTCTCGATCTTGTCCGTGATCTGTGCAGGGTCGAGATCAAGAACAGACCGCACGTCGCCGACGGCGGGCTGGCCGTCGTCGCAGACACCAACGAGGATCAGACCACCGCCGCTGTTCGCCATGGCGACGAAGTCTTTGATCAGCTCCAGCCACTCCGATAGCTGCTTGGGGTCAAATCGCTCTTTGAAGTCGAGTGACCTCGATTCACCCTTCGCTGCTGCCACTTGTTCGGCGACGGTTCGCGATGTGCGTGGCATGCATGCAGTATGGCGTTGCCTCTGCACAGCGGCGATCGAAATACGCGCCCAGTAGCGAACCCGCGAGGATCCCCTCGGTGTGAACTCGCCGCATGAGGGTTGCTGACGGCTGCTGTGGCTGGTCGCAGTCCCGTAGCGGATCTAGTTGGTCCGCTCCAGGCGGCGGCGTTGCTGCACGGTTGCGTCCACGGAGGTGGTGTTCGATGTTTGGCCTGGTAGGCGTGGCGTCGTGACGTGAGGACGGCCACCGCGTGATTCTCAGTGAGGTCCGACCAAAGATCTCGATGAGAAGGAGCCACGCGATGGCCGCAGGATCCAGTATCGACATGTCCGGGTGGCTGCATGAGCAGCTGGCGCAGGCCAGCCCGGATCTTCTCCGGCAGATGGTGACGTCGTTCGCGGAGTCGCTGATGAGCGCGGACGCGGACGCGGTCTGCGGCGCCGCCTATGGCGAGCGCAGCGGCGAGCGGGTGAACACCCGCAACGGTTACCGGCAGCGGTCGTGGGACACCCGGGCTGGCAGCATCGACCTGGCGATCGAAGCTGAGGCAGGGCAGTTATTTCCCGGACTGGCTGCTGGAGCGCCGCCGCCGGGCCGAGGCCGCCCTGGTGTCGGTGGTGGCCACGTCGTAATCCCGCTTGGGGTGTCCACGCGGCGGATGGAGAAGCTGGTGGAGACCCTGGGTATCACCCGGCTGTCCAAGTCGCAGGTCAGCGAGATGGCGAAGGACCTGGACGCGCAGGTGGACGACCTGGCCGCCGGACGCTGGGCCGAGACGTTCGTGGCCGCGGACGCGCTGGTCCTGAAAGTCCGCGAGGCCGGCCGCACGGTGAACGTCCATGCCCTGGTCGCGACCGGGGTCAACGGTGAGGGATACCGGGAGATCCTGGGCCTGCAGATCACTTCCGGTGAGGACGGGGCGGGGTGGCTGGCGTTCTTCCGGGACCTGACCGCCCGCGGCCTGGCCGGCGTCGCCCTGGTCACCTCTGATGCCCACCGCGGCCTGACCGGCGCGATCGGCGCCACGCTGCCGGGCGCGAACTGGCAGCGCTGCCGGGACTCACTACGCCCTGAATCTGATGTCGGTGACCCCGAAGTCCGCGTGGGGCTGGGTCCGGGCGCTGCTGCACAGCGTCTATGACCAGCCCGACGCCGCAGCGGTGCATGCCCAGTTCGGCCGGGTCCTGGACGCCCTGGCCGAGAAGCTCCCGCAGGTTGCCGCCGACCTCGACTGAGGCCGGCGCCGTCGACATCCTGGCGTTCACCAGCTTCCCGAAGGCCATCTGGCGGCAGATCTGGTCCAACAACCCGCAAGAGCGCCTCAACCGGGAGATCCGCCGCCGCACCGACGTCGTGGGGATCTTCCCTGGCCGCGACTCCCTGACCGCCTCGTCGGCGCGGTTCTGGCCGAGCAGCACGACGAATGGACCGAGATGCGCCGATACATCGGCCTGGACATCCTCGCCAAATCCCGGCACGCCACACCGACCGCGACGCTCAGCCCCGCGGAGGAGGTGACACTGACCGCCATCACCGCCTAAAGTCCCAACCCAGAATCACGCGGTGCCGTCTTCACACACCACGCCGCGGGACGTGACCTGCTGCACGTCGTCGCCGCAGTTGACTGCCTGTCTGGGTCGGCCTGAGGATTCACGACGCGTCGAACGCAATCTCGATCTTGCCGGGCTTAGATACGAGCAGTCGATCACCTGGCCTAATCGAAGGGGCATGATGTTCCGGGTCAACGATTCGCTGTTTAGAGCGGTTCAGGATGCTGCCGCGAAGCACGATGCCTTGATCGAGCAGGTTGAGCGGTCGACGGCCTTCCCCGCCGCCCTGGAGTCGGCCGCCCAGAAGCACAGCGCCCTGTTCGAGCAGGCCGACTACTCGAAGGCCTTCGCCGGGCTGGCGGCCGGCCTGGAGCAGGCTGCCCGCCGCGCCGACGTGTTCAAGCTGGCCGACCCCTCGAAGGCCTTCGCCGGCCTGGCCACCGCCCTGGAGCAAAGCGATCTGATCAAGCAGGCCGACTACTCGAAGGCCTTCGCCGGGCTGGCGGCCGGCGTGGAGCAGGCTGCCCGCCGCGCCGACGTGTTCAAGCTGGCCGACCCCTCGAAGGCCTTCGCCTGGCCACCGCCCTGGAGCAGAGCGCCCAGATCGAGTGGATCGATGACGCGGGCGATGTTGCCGAGCTGACCGAGGCGGGATCTGCGCCTGCAACGGTGCCGTCCGGCAAGGAACGCCTAGGGGTATCTCGCCGCGAGATCGCTGTATACGTGGCGTGCGCCGTATTCATCCTTGCGTACCTCGGCGGGGCAGCAGTGCTGCGATACGAGCCGGGAATTAGGGCCGCGTCGCAGGTAGATGGTCCTAGCCCTTACGAAGTTGCGATGGCTTTGGCGCTTCTGGCCTACGGGATTGTGCTGAAATACGGCCGAGATTAGAGCTGGGCCAGGGTTCCAGCCGGGACAGCGTCCAGGCCGGGGCGATCCTTCCGATAG
>CAVYPM010000012.1:0-152364 GCA_963770375.1 uncultured Actinomycetes bacterium
GCCGGCGATGTCGCCGCTCTCGTACGGGTTGTTGCTGACCAGCACCGCCTGCGGCCCGTCGAGGATCACCTGCCCGTCGACCCGGACTACCAGGTGCGCGCCCTGGTGGCCGGCCAGCATGTCGGGCAGCATCTGCAGCGCAGTGCCGGTCTTGTCGTCGCGGTAGGCGGGGCTCTGCACGACCTCGGCGTAGACGCCAAAGGAGGCATTGTTGACGAACGTGCGGTCCCCGATCAGGCCCAGGTCGATATGCAGCTCGACGCCATCGCTGAGGGCATCCAGGCAGGTGGAAGGGTCATCACGGTCCAGCCCCAGATCGAGGGCGAAGTGGTTGCGGGTGCCCGCCGAGATGACCATCATCGGGATGTCCCGGCCTGCGGCGATGCCCGCGACCAGGGCCTGGGTTCCGTCACCGCCGGGGACCCCGAGCAGGTCGGCCCCGCCGTCGACCGCCTGCCGGGCGAGCGCGGCCACGTCGACGATCCCGGGACCTTCGAGCAGGGACACCTGGGCGCCGAGCGCGGTGGCCTTGTCGTTAAGCCCGAACTTCGCGACCTTCCCGCCGCCCGACCTTGGGTTCATGATCACAAACGGCTGCCGTGGCGTCGCCGCCGCGTGTTCGCGTGGTTTGTCGGGCAAGGCGCCACTGCTCAGTGCCGCGCGCCCGGCAGCCACCGCGACGACGGCGAGCACGACGCTGAGCGCAACCTCCCACACCAGCCCGGCGACGACGTACACGACGATCACGAACACCGGCGCGGCGACCAGCACCGCGAGCGCGAGCCAGCGCCGGATGCCGCGGTTGGCCAGGAACCACCACGCCGCCGCGCAGGCGATGGCCAGTCCCGCGAAGCCAAGGAGCAGCGCGGTGATGCTCCGCAGGGCACCCGACACCAGGAGCACCACGACCGCGGCGGCGGCGGCCGCGAACGCGAGCCGGGCCAGCCAGCGCTGGCCCCGGCTGGCACGGGCTGATGTCTTGTCGGCCGTGCCCGCGTCGTCCGTTCCGTCCGGCCCGCCCATTGGCTGCAGTGGGCCTTCTTCCTGCGCTGTCACGTCATCGCCTTGCATGCCACGGCCTCCCTTTCCCGCACTCTCGCCGCCGGCTTCATCCACTCGCGTTACGCCTGATGTATGCCGAACGGCAGTGTGGGCATTGAACGTTTGCTCGTGAGCCATCACCGATGCGGTCCCACATTCCAAGACAAGCTGGTGAGCTGAGCAGGCTCCAGCTCGACATCGGCATGGCTCATCGTTTGCACCCATCGGTAGTTCCGGGTTCCCGTGATCGGGACCGTTCCCCGAGCCTCACCTGACCAGGCCGATGGGGCCATCGCCCAGACGGGACTAAAGCGACTCTCCACCGGCCGCAATCGGCGTCCGGGTGGCTATGCGGCATGCTCACGGGACCGAAGGCCGGGCGTGTCCGACCGCTGTGCAGGTGACGCAGCGCGACATGGGCCGCAGGCATGCGGCGCGATGGGCCCACGCCATGAACGACACCGCGATGGTGCGCGCGCCCCGATCAGTCTGGACAAGGGTCAGCTCCCGATGGTCGTCCGCGCCCCTGGCGCGCCATCTCCCGCCGAGGGCCGCCGCGGGCCCTACCGGATCTTGCTAACGCCCTCGACTGCCTCCAGCCGCCCGGACCGGATCGCGTTCACGAACTCGCTGGTAGTCGCGCTCGTTCTGGTCGGCGTAGCGCTGCGAGAAGTCGGTGATCGAGTTGTCGAACGCGTCGCTGCCGCCCAGGTAGGCGGCCATGGCGACCGGGTCCCCGGACCGGGCGTGCGCCCGCGCCAGCGTCCACCCGCAGATGCGCGCGTAGAACGTGAGCCCGAGCGGTGACATCACCTCGACTACCGCCGAGCCCTTCATGTCGCGCAGCTGGCGCCAGTAGAAGTTGCGGCGCACGTCCAGCCCCTTGGTCCAGCCGAGGTAGATGTCGCTGGCGGCCTGCATCATCCGCTGCCCCTGCACCACCCGCTCGCCGTGCTGCCGATACCGGCTCTTGCGCCCGTTCGCCTCCAGAACCGACGCCGTCGCCTCCTTCACCTGCAGGAACAGCGGGTCTTGCGCGTCGCGACCCTGGAGCAAAACGATGAACGCCCGGGTCCCGACGCTGCCGACGCCGACCACCTTGCGGGCCAGGTCCACGACCTCGAAGCGCTCCAGCAGGTGGCGCCGGTCGTCCTGCAGGGTGGCCCGGTAGGCGCGGAACTGCTCGCGGATCGCGTGGCCGACCTCGTCGGCGGACAGACCGTAGGTGGGGGCCAGCTCACGTGCCGGGACCACGAGCGGCGGCTGGCTGACGATCCGGTATTTCCCGTCGACCAGCTCGCCGAGCTTAGACAGCGCCTGCAGGCTGTCGCGCGTGTGCGCCTTGGCCAGGGTCTTGGCCGCCCGCTTCCCGGCCGTCTTCGCCGCCTTCTCCTCCTGCCTGGCCGCCTTGCCCGCCTTGTTGCCCGCCTTTCCCGGCTTCTTCTCCTGCCTGGCCGCCCCAGCCACGGCGTTGCGGATCCCGGTCCTGAGCTCGTCCTCGTCCAGGTGGGCATACCAGATGTCCATCGTCGGCATCTGTGCGAAGGAGGCCATCGCCTCCCGGTAAGCCCGCACCGACGCCATCGTCGCCGCGCGCGTGTCGGCCTTGGAGAACCCGTTGTTGCGGCCGGCGATGGTGAAGCTGGCCGCCATCCGCTTCACGTCGTACTCGAACGGTCCCGGCAGCGTCTCGTCGAAGTCGTTGACGTCGAACAGCAGCCGCCGCTCGGGCGAGGCGAACGCGCCGAAGTTCGACAGGTGGGCATCGCCGCACAGCTGGGCCTGCAACCCGGCCACCGGCGTGTCCTTCAGGTCCGTGGCCATGATCTTCGCCGCGCCGCGGTAGAAGGTGAACGGTGAGGCCATCATCCGGCCGTGGCGGACCGGCACCAGGTCCTGCTCGCGGGTGGTGTTCTGCTCCTCCAGCAGGGCGACCGGATCCGGCCGGTCCGCCGCCGGGCGCCACCTGGTATGACCCGACGGAGGCGTCTGCTCCCGCGCCTCCAAACCCCTGGCCTTGCGCTCGTCGATGCTCGGATGCGCGATCTTCCGCACTGCCATCCGGCCCACCTCCCCTTCTGGCCGTGACGCCAGCCGGCGCCCATACGCGAACGCTCCCCGCGGGTGCGGCATCGTTCCCTGCGTCACGCCCCACCCTGCCGCCGAGCGAGGCAGAGCGCATCATCCCGACGGTACTAACAGAGGCAGAGTGCATCTGGCGCAGCCAGACTTGCCCAGGCTGTCCCCCGTGCGGCAGATCCATGGCCCATGCTGGTGACGGGTTCTGCTGACCACCCGACTGGGGGAAGCACCGCGGCAACCCCTGCCGCCCGACTCCAGCCGGGCCCGGCCGCCGCTCCATGCCCCGCCGGCTGCTCGTGCTTCTTCACGATTGGGACGCCACGCGGCGTCCTTGGCGATCACCGCGGCGTCGAAGTCGTGCGATGTCTTTGACCGTCGCTTGGGAGGCCTTGACTGCGCCGTAGCCGGCCACCGCCTCATCGAGGCTCCCATACGCTGCAGCAAGCACGAACAAGGTGCCGGGCCTCATACATCTTGGCTTCCTCCCGACCACGCACCTGCGATGCCTCGCTGGAGCGGCGGGAGTTGTCAGTGACCTTTCGGTTCCTCCAGCGCGGCGTCGATGTCATACCCGAGCGCGGTCGCCACACCGGGAGCGGCGCAGACGACCCGGCCGAGCCCAGCCACCGGGGCGATTGCCAGCAGCACGTCGGCGATTTCGTCCTCGGTGGCGCCCGCCGCCAGCGCCCGGCCGGTGCACCATTCCAGGCACACCGCCGGGGATCCGATGGCCGCCGACACCCCTAGCTGCAGCAGCGCCACGGTCTTGAGATCCAGAGCTGATGCCCCGGCCTGGCCAAGCCGCAGCCCAGCCTCGTCTTCGACGAAGCGTTCGTCGATCATCGCCAGCCTGCGCAACGTCTCCTGGAATCTCGCCGTCTGACCCATACACCTCCGCTCGCCGTCAGGGCACCATTCCACCTCGTGGCCGGGCGAGTTCCATCCCCCCGATGGGATAAAGACGGTCGTCACCCCAGGAGCCCCAGCGCACGGGACCAGACGACCGCCTGGTTCCGCGCGGAGGCCCCAGCTTCTTGCCCGGGCAGTTGCCCGATCCGTCCCCGGCCGCTACCCAGCCAAGCTGGGCTCGATTCGCGGCCCGCAGCCTCAGACGCTGCGGCGTCCGGCACGTCGAACATGCCTCAGCGCTCGCGTGCCCGGAGCTTCGGCCCTGACCGCCGAGCTGCGCCCGCTGCCGCTGCTGTCCACCCACCTGCCGTTGCCGGAGATCGCTGAGGAGATGTTCCTGCCCGCTAGACGATTAAGCCGGAGGCGCATTCCGATCTACCCCCATTAGGGGTCTGCTCACGCAGTCAGGCAGCCGCACGGTCCTGGGAGCTAGGGCTCCTGGAGGGATGATTGCCCGCTCTTAATCCCATCGGGGGGATGGAACGCGCCCGGCCACGAGGTGGACTGGTGCCCGACGGCGAGCGGGGGGATATGGCCAAGGCCGCGCGTAGTGGAATCGATACCACAAGTGAGTAAAGGGCTGGAGTCAATATTCCAGCGATACCGGCGACATAGGAGCCACAATGACGTCCTCAACAACCCAGCCAGCCCGGGGCACCGGCGGGCACCGCGCGAAGGGCCAGGGTTATGGCCTCGTCTTGTTCGCGTCGGTGCTGCTGGTGATCGTCGGCTGCTTCAACCTGATCTACGGCATCGCCGCGATCGCCAAATCGCACGTGTTCACCGCCCACGCCCACTACGTGTTCGGCGACCTCCGCACCTGGGGCTGGATCACCCTCATCATCGCCGTGGTGCAGCTGCTGGCCGCGGCCGGGGTGCTGGCCGGCAACCAGCTAGCCCGCTGGTTCGCGGTGGCCGTTCTCGCGCTCAACGCGATCGACCAGATGCTCTTCATCCCCGCCTACCCATTCTGGTCCCTGATGATCATCGCGGTGGATGTGGTCGCGCTGTACGGGCTGTGCGCCTACGGCAGCCGCGCCAACCTGGACGCCGCCTAGCACCGCACTGTGCGTGACATCCGGGCCAGCGTCGAGGTGCGGGCGCTGATCGGCGCGGAGAAGCTCTGCGAGCTGCATGGGGACGCCCTCGCGCGGTACGAGTGCTGGGCAGTGCAGCAAGACAGGCCGCACAGCCCAGCCCACATCAGTAATCGTCCTCGCCCACCGGGCTTTCCGGGTGGTCAAGCTCGCGCATGCGGGCTGCACAGATTCGCAAATCCTCGAGGTCGGCGCCGCCGAGGAGGGCGGCGCCCGCGAACTGATGCCTTGTCCGCTCGCCTTCGCCTGGCACCTTACTACCTGACCCGGCGCGCGTTTCGCCGACCTTTAGCCGATGCAAGGTGGAGGCCGTTACTCACCCCCTGCGCAGGGCGGAGCGGCCATGGCCGCGAGCATTGACCTCATCGGTGCGGCTGGGCATGTGCGAGGCGGCAGCGTCAGCCTGCGGCCCAGGCGATTGCCTCCTCGCGTTGCTCGAGCGGAAAGTGCCTGACCTCGCCCGGTGGGCGTACCCTGCAAGCGCGTGCGATCTGTCGAAACCAAGGACGGGATCATGGCCGAGCCGAGCACCGAAAGGACCAGCCGGCACGCATTTGAGAAAGTCCGGAGCCATGTCCAGGTCATCCGCGGCTGGGCTGAGCAGACGCTGCTGTGGAGAGTATGGGATCGGATGCTCGAAACGGAGTTCATCGACCGCAGCATCGCCCTGGCGGGCAAGGCGTTCATCTCGTTCTTCCCGCTCATCATCGTCATCGCCGCCTTCGTGCCCGCGCACCTCCGCATGTCCATCTTCACGACGCTGACTCATCGCCTCGGCATCACAGGCGCTTCGCTGGCCACGGTTAAGCAGGCGTTCGCCTCCGCAGCGGACATCCGCCGGGCCACCGGCCTGCTCGGCCTGGTCCTGGCGGTCTTCTACGCCAGCTCGTTCACGACCGCGCTCCGGCGCGCCTACCTCCGCGCCTGGCGCCGGCCCCCCGCGAAGGCGGCCGGCAGCTACGTCCGGGGAGTCGCCTGGGTGGCGGCATTCCTCGTCTACATGGCGCTGCTGGGTGGCGCGCGCAACGTCCTGGGGAGCGGCGCGGGGATAGCCGCATTCGTCGTGGTGGCGCTGGCCTTGTCCACTGCCGTCTGGTGGTTCACCGCCTGGCTGATGCTCAAGGGGCAGGTACGGCTTCGGGTTCTATTCCCCAGTGGCCTGATCACGGCGATTGCCCTTTCCGCCTATGCGCTGTCGTCGACGCTGTGGATGCCGAACAATGTGACGAGCAACAATCACCAATACGGCATCTTCGGGGTGGCGCTCGCCCTGGTCGCCTGGTTTTCCGGCGCCGCCATCTGCATCGTCGTCGGCGCCTGCGCGGGACCGGTGCTGGCCGAGGACCCGGGGCCGATCGGGCGCCTGGTCCGCGGCGCTGCGGCATCTCCCCTCGTCGAGGGTGCCCTGCCCCCGTTGCCTCCCCCGGTGCGATCGCTCCGTCTCGCCGATGCGTTCTCCCCCAGCGATGACGACCTCCCTGAAGAGCCCGAACGACCCGCTAAACCCTCCCCGGTAGAGCAGAACACCGACGAGTGACTCAGATCAGCCACGACGCCGGGCAACAACGCGAGCCAGCGCGAACGGTCCTCACAGGCCAGATGGTGTGTGGCAGGTCACCGACGCTGAGAGCGTCCTCTTCGTCCCGAAGCCAGGTACCGACGCAGGCTGCCAGCGCCGCCGCACGCGTGGCCTGCGGCAGGCCGTCCGTGCGTGTCCCCGGAAGTCCACCACTGACGGTGGCGACTGTCACGGGACGGGCCGAGCGGGCTGCCGGTTGCGCTGCGGGTACCGGCCTGTCGCGGCAGGCTTGAAGATCCATGCCGAGTAGCCGGAACGGCGCTGGTGCACTCCCCTGCGAGCCGATTGGCGACCGTCGGCCGGCCGATCTTTCCCGCGGCCCAGGAACACGTGCCTTGATCCCTCACCGAGCGAGCCGCTAGAGCGGTCACACGAGCATGCCCGGCCTCGGTGATACGCAGGTGCGCCGAGATCAGATCCCACAGGAATGGGGTGATGTCGATCGTGCGGCGTTCGCCCGGGGCCCGCGCCGTGCTGGTCGCGGCGTGCTACCTCGAGGAAGCCGACGACTGCGCCCGGCCGCTTTCATGGGGCTGTGCCATGGCGAAGATCGTCGTCATGGCACAGCCACTGGCGCGCAGATCAAGGTGCTGGCAGAGGAGATCGAGGCAGCCATGTGGCCCCCGGATCTCGATCGCCCTCAGGCGGGGGCTGCTGGTTTCGCCGCGGCTGCGCGGGCCTGTTTGCGGCTGGCCAGGAGGTATTTGACGGCCTCCATGGTGAGGAAGGCGGTGACGACGGCGATCAGGATGGGCGCGGTCTGCAGCGCCCCGACCTGGGTCAGGAACGCGGCCATCAGCACCATGGAGAACGGGGCGGGCGCGAGCGCCCCGGGGACGGCGGCGAGCAGGCAGGTGAACGCCAGTCCCAGTGGCACGCCGGGGATGACCTGGTGAACCAGGACCCCGGCGGTGCCGCCGATGAACAGCGACGGGAAGATGGGGCCCGCCGACAAAGCCGCTGCCCTGGCTGACGGCGAAGGTGAGCATCTTGACGATCAGCGTGGCGGCGAGCAGGCCCAGGCCCAGGGTCCCCGCGTGTGTGAGTACCGTATTGAGCTGATCGCTGCCGGAGAACATCGTCAGCGGCAGCGCCACGCCGGCGATCCCGAAGACCACGCCGCCCAGCACCGGTTTCGCGATGGCCGGGGCCTTGAGCCGGCCAAACAGCCGCGCCGCTCCCATCATGAACCCCACCAGCAGCGTCACCACCAGGGCGGCGAACAGGCCCAGGGGAACCCCGGCGAGCAGCTGCCAGTCCTCGAACTTATAGGCCGGCACCTGGTAGTCATCCAGGAACACCGCGCCGGCGATGGCGAAGTAGAGGCCGAACGAGACGCTCGATGCCACGATCTCCGCGGCGAGGGCCTTGGTGAGCTTCTGCCCGCCCGGGCGGGCGACCTCCAGGATCAGCAGCACCACGATCACCGTGCTGGAGAACAGCCCGCCGTAGGCGCCGGCGAAGCCGGCCAGGGTGTTCACCTGGGAGTCCTCTGTGCCCCGTGCCCTTCGCTGGGCCAGCCAGCTGCCCGCCCCGCCGCCCATGGCGCCCAGCGCCTTTTCCGGGCCGAGGCTGGCGCCACCGATCAGCGACACCGTCGAGACGGCCACGATCCCCGGCACCATTTTGCGGGTCGACGTGCCCGGTTTGCAGATCGGCGAACAGGCCAGGAACCTCCTCGGGCAGGCGGGTCAGACGGCGCAGCAGCCCGACCACGGCACCGGCCGCCGCCGCGACCGCCACCCACCACCAGTGCCCGCCGAACCAGCCTGGATCAGAATCGCTGTACCACTTGCCCCCGAACTTGATCACCCCGATGAACACCAGGCCAGCGACCGCACCGAACACCCCCAGGGCCACCGCGTAACCCATCAGGACCCAGAACTCCCGCTTCTGGGTCACCGGCGGAGCCGCGGCCGGCCCGGATGAGACGCTCACGACGCGGACCTCAGCGGAGCTGAACTCCCACCCCGCCACCGCCGCCAGCAGCACACTGGACCATCCCGGTCAGCTACCTGGCACTTCGAAGAGCCCCCGCTCGGCATATCGCCTCCACCCCCAGCAGGTTTCCCGGTGAACACACGATCGGGCCACCGCCTTCCACCGCGGCAGAGCACAAGGCCAGGCCCAGGACCAGCAGAACGCCCCGAACCGGACGTGGCAGGACCACATCCGGAAGGACGAATATGGAAGGCAAGATCGCCGAGGGCCCGGCGAGGCCCTGGATCGCCGCCGCCGGCCGCATGGATGGATAGGTGCGGTACGAGCAGCAACTAGGGCTCCCCGGCCCGCAACAGCTGGCGCAGCTCGTCAAAGCTCCCGACCTTGTCAGTCTCAGCGACCACGAACCGGTCACCGTGAACGGCAATCGAGTAGCTGCCGCCAGAAGCAGCCCAGCCATGGACGGGAGTCCAGGCCGAGGGACTGAAGCCACCCATGGCAACCGCCAGGGCATTGAACACCGATTGAATCGCCTCGCAGAAACTGCCCATCACCTCAAGCGCCGGCGGGTACTCAATGAACAGTCCCCTGCTCTTGGTTTCCGCGACACGCCAGTCCGGCCCGAATCTGCCCGCCATGAGCACCCCATCGCGTGATACCAGCCCATCAAACTCGCTCATAGACGTGTGCTCCGATCAAATCGTTGCGTGAGCTGAGCACAGGACGCCTCCGGCTTCAGCCCGCAACTCCCCATCACTCGATGCTGGAGGCACTCGCTGTAAAAGGCATCACCTGTGCCGGGTGACCACAGCTGTATCGCTGGCGCTGTCACCGGCGCAGCGGCCCGGCGAGCCGCGGGCACAAGCCAGAAGCTGGGAGCGAGATGGGAACGCTGCTCGCCCGGGCCAAGTTCCCTGGACGAAGAAGGCAGGGAAGGCGACGTTCAGCTGCGCCGGTCCACCTCGCTCGCCGGGGTGGGAGCCGCGATGGCGCCGGTCAGGTCGCTGCGGTGGACCCGGATTGTGATCGTGACGACCGGGAACGCGAGCACCGCGATGCCCGCCGCGATCAGGAACCCGCGCGAGATCCCGACCGCCAGCGCGTGGTGGAGCATGACGGCAGGCACCGCATCACCGGGCCTGCCTGCGGGCAGCGCCTGACCGGCGTGACCGGCTGCTACGGCGGCCTGGTGCTTGATGTCGTTCGCCACCGCCGTCCAAGTGACCGTGCCGAGCGCGGCCAGGCCGATTGCGCCGCCAACCTGCTGGCCGGTGTTGAGCAGGCTGGAGGCGATGCCGGAGTCCTCACCGCGGACACGGGTCAGGGCGACCAGCGACAACGGGACGAACAACATGCCCAGGCCGGCCGAGGTGATCAGCATCGGTCCGAGCAGCCCGCCGGGGTAGGTGCTGTGCTCGGTGAGCTGCGAGAACCAGAACATCCCGCAGGCCGCGATCACGGTACCCGCCAGCATGAACGGGCGAGCGCCGATGCGGCTGATGAGCTGCGAGACCAGCCCCGACATCACCACGGTCATCGCGGCGAACGGCAGGAACACCAGGCCCGACTTAAGCGCGCTGTATCCCAGCACCTCCTGGAGGAAGATCGTCAGGAAGAAGAAGATTCCGAACAGCGCCGTGGCCAGGCACAGCATGATCAGGTACGCACCCGACCGGCTGCGGTTTGCCAGGATCCGCAGCGGCAGCAGCGCGTGACGGCTGCGCGCTTCAATCACGCCGAACGCCACCAGCAGCAACGTCGCGGCCACCAGCGAGGCGACCACCTTCGTGTCACCCCAATGGGAGACACCGGAGGAGTCGGTGGTGGCGTTCGACAGGCCGTAAACGAGCAGCGCGACCCCGGCGGTGCCGGTGATGGCGCCCGGCAGGTCGAACCGGCCGCGCTGGCGCGAGGACTCGGCGAGCACGTATGGCGCGACTAGCGCCACCAGGACGCCGATGGGCACGTTCACGAACAGCACCCAGCGCCATGACAGGTAGGTGGTGAGCAGGCCGCCGGCGACCAGGCCGACGGCGGCACCGCCGCCGCTCATCGCTGCGTACACGCCCATGGCCCGGTTGCGCGGTGGCCCCTCCGGAAATGTGGTCGTGATCAGGGCGAGCGCCGTTGGCGCGACCATGAGCTGGGCGGTGGCGATTACCAAGAGCGCCAGGGTAAGGCGCTGGCGGCCACTTTCTGTGGCATCCGGTGCCCGGTTACCCCCGGTTACCGAGTGCGCCGAGGACAAAGTAAGCTCCTAACCCCTTTTGGTCGCGCGGATCCCGCGCGCGGCCCAAGAACGCCCGCTGGGTATGGACTGGCTGATTGGTTGCGATTTCTCGCGCTCCGCCGAACCGTTCCGGCGGCAGATTGACTTGTGAACGTCCCGGCGATCCCGGTCCGTGGGCTCTGGCCGGCGGTTAGGCCTCGCGGGTCAGGCCGTGGCCAGCGAAGCGGCCTCTGCGGTTAGGCCCGTTCGTTACCGGTACTGGCGGTAGAAGCCGCGGATGTCGTCGGCGAGGGTGTCTGTTTCCAGGTGCGCGGCGTAATGGCCGCCCGGTTCCGGGTGCTGGGCCCACTGCACGAGGTTCTTGTGATCACGTTCGGCGAAGCGGCGGACTCCGGAAAAGTCACCGGCGAAGCCGGCGACGGCGAGCGGGACGGTGGTCGGCTCGGTCTGCCGCGGGGCGTGTGCGTCCTCGTAGTAGAACCGGATCGACGAACCGCCGGTGTTGGTGAGCCAGTACAGTGCGGCGTTGGCCAGGACGAAGTCGGGGTCGAGCAGCTTGTCGCCCATTGAGTCGGGCGTCATGAGCTGGGTGTTCCAGCCGAGCAGGCCGGCCGGGGAGTCAGCGAGCGCGTGCGCCAGGGTCTGCGGCTGCTGCGATTGCAGCTGGTTGAACGCGATCTTGCGGTCCATGAACCACTGCAGCTTCTGCAATGCGGCGGCGTCCTCGGCGGACATGCCCTGGAACTCGGACGGGTCGCCGGAGGGAAACGAGAAGACCTGGGTGACGTGCACCGCGATGACATGGTCCGGGTCCAGGCGGCCCAGCTCCGGGGAGATCATCGACCCCGCGTCATTGCCCGCCGCGCCATAGCGCTGGTAGCCGAGGCGGCGCATCAGCGTGGCCCACGCGGCGGCGGTGCGCCGCGTGCTCCACCCCCGGTCCTTCAGCGGGGCGGAGAACCCGAACCCCGGAAGCGACGGGATAACAAGATGGAACGCGATCGAGGGAGCCAGCCCGTGCGCCCGCGGGTCGGTCAGCGGGCCGATCAGGTCGAGGAACTCGATGACCGAGCCCGGCCAGCCGTGGGTCAGGATCAGCGGGACGGCGTCCGGCTCCGGTGACTTGACGTGCAGGAAGTGGATGTCCTGGCCATCGATCTCGGTAACGAACTGCGGGTAGGAGTTGAGCCGCGTCTCGTAAGCGCGCCAGTCGAAGCGGTCTGTCCAGTACCGGGCCAGGTCCTGGACCCAGGCCAGGCTCACTCCGTAATCTTCGGGGCCCGTGCCGGGGACGTCGGCGGTCCACCGTGTTCGGTTCAGCCGGTCGTGGAGGTCGTCAAGGTTCTGCTGGGAGATCTCGATGCGGAACGGGCGGATCTTGCTCTCAGCTGTGGTCATGGACTGGATCCTCGCGAGACCGGCGGCAGCGGCGACAGCCATAAACCGGACAAGCCGCGACAGCTTCAAGCCACGGATAGTCGATTCACAGCAAGATCACGGCACGACAGGATCGTCCACGGCGAACGTCGCCCGGTACGCGACTGGAACCGTGCCCACGATGCGCCGAAAGTGCGGCCGGAGCGCAGCGGCACTGGAAAACCCGCACTGCCGGGCCACTTCCTCGACTGGCAGCCGGGTTTCTTCCAGCAGTTGCCGGGCGCGCAGCACGCGCTGATAGGTGAGCCAGGTGGCCGGGGTAGTGCCGGTGACCTCGCGGAACCGCCGGTCGAAATGACGCCTGCTCATCCGGGCCCGGCGTGCCAGCTGCCCGACCGCGAGCGGCTGGTCAAGCCGGCCGAGCGCCCACGCCAGCGTCTCCCCGACGGGATCGGCCAGGTCCGGCGCGAGGAGCGGAGTTTCCAGATACTGCGCCTGCCCGCCGGAGCGTTGCGGGGGAACCACCATGTACCGGGCGATCCGGGCCGCCACGGACGCACCGAAGTGCGCCCGCAGCAGATGCAGGCCCAGATCCATCCCGGCAGCACCGCCGCCGGCGGTGAGCACGTCACCGTCGTCGACGTACAGCTGATCTGGGCGGACGTCGATCGCGGGGTACTTGCCCGCGAGCAGCCCGGCCTGCGCCCAGTGCGTGGTGGCCGGGCGGCCATCAAGCAGCCCCGCCGCAGCGAGAATGAACGCACCCGAGCACATGGCCGCCAGACGTCCGCCCGCTGCGTGAGCCGCGCGCAGCGCTTCCAGCAGCGGCTGCGGCGGAATCTCGTCCGGATCCCGCCAGTCGGCGATGACAACCAGGTCCGCATCCCGGACCGCGCCCAGGTCATAGGGGAGCGGACAGGCCAGGCCGCCGCCGCTGAGCACCGCGCCCGGCTCGCCAGCCACCACCCGCAGATCGATGGCGGGCAGCGCACCATAGTGCTTGGCCAGGTCGAACACCCCGAGAGCGAACGACATAACCCCCAGCGGGGTTCCATCGCAGATCACGATCGCCAGCCGCTTCACTTGCATTCCCCTCTCCAGATGATCGAAGGGCACTCGCAGACGCGGCGACGGGCGCGCAGGCGCGGCCCAGGTCTCCCTGGTCGGGCACCGCCCCGGCACGCTGCATAGCAGCCCAGCGTGATCGAGCTTGGGCCAGTCCGGCAGGGAGAAGATCGACACGCACAAGCCGAGGTCTTCAATGAAGCAGTCATTCTCGCCGAATGCCAGCCGCCGTACGTTGGAGTGCAGCCCGTCGGCGCCGATGACCAGGCTGAGCGCCGGGGACGGCCCGCGCTCAAACCGGGCCCGCCGCCCGCCGCCGGGCCTTCGTCGCGGCGCACGATCGAGTCGCCGGGCAGATACCCGGTGGTGCCCTGGGTCGCCTCGTGCAGATTTAGCGATCGCCGCACGGCTGGCGAGCCTGGAAAACCCGGAGCACACGGCACCGGAGAGTCTGCTGTCAGTGAGCTGGCATCCCGGGCGGAGTGCTGGCAACGCGGCTGACCGAGCATCTCCTTGACGAGATCGTGTCCCGCGCTGCGCGCGGTGGTGTGCTGACGCCTCTGGCCGATCGACTGCACGCGGACGCGAGCCGGATGCAGGGCGAGCAGATCCGTCAGCAAGGACAGCAGACTCACCAGGCGGTGCAGCAGCTCATTGCCATACTCCTGGAGGCAATGCAGCGGATCGGCGGACCGACCCCGCTAAAGGCCGACCTGGATAGCGCAGTTCCCCGGCCAGACCCGGCCTATGGGTGACAGACTCGCCCTGGTCTCACTGGTGATCAAGTACCGGGCCAGCTGGGAGGTCTACATGACCGGGGATGGTCTCTGGATTGCTCAGGGCAAGACGCGCTCTAACTGCTGGTGCCGATTTGAGGCTGACTCTGCCCAGCATCTTGAACAGAAAATCTCGGTCATCTGATGTCCCGGCTCAGCAAGGCCGATGCGGAGCTGAACGCCCGGATACGTGACTGGGCACATTCACAAGGACCTCCGTGCGCAGCTCGCGGCCCGATCACTCACGCGATCCATGCGGCGTTCTGGAAGGCTCACTATGTCGGGGATACGGGCAAAACCGATACCAGCTTCACGGGCAGAACGCTTTGAGGATTCGTGTATGCCGGGATAAAACGCTGACCAGTGAAACAATCCTCTATGTGAGGGTATGCGGCCGGGATTATTACGGCTGGCTTGATGGCTCACCTGCCATCGGTTACCGGATACATTTCTCCGGATCTCTCTTTAAGGACTGGTGGCAGGTAGACCGGCGGGGCTTTTACTCGCGGGCTTCGTACCGCAGACTGCCGTCCGAAACCTGGGGCAGCATGGAGCCGGGTTCGGCCGTGCCGACTGGACCGCTAGACGTTGTTGACTTCTCACGGCGCGTTCTTCGCCGGCGGCCAGCCCACGGCGGTGCTAGCCGCCATGGCGGCGCGGCCCGACGCGGTCCTGGTCTCTGATGAGACGGTACGCGACTACCAGCTGCAGCCCGGTGACCTGCGTCCACCCCATCCGCCACGACCGGGCCAGGCATCCTGGCGCGTTCACGCGCCCGGGGGCCGGGACAATCGCTGACCGGCCAGGCCAGAGCGTCACAAGATCGCGATCGGGTTGACAGGCGACCCGGTCCCGGTCGGCAGCCGCAACGGCGCGATCACGCACAGGAACGACCAGCGCCGGATCTGCGCGCACACCTGCCTGAGCTCCGTGAATTGCAAGTAGTCCAGCAGGTGCAGGCCCAGCGCGTTGACGGTCAGTACGTGCACCGGGAAGTCGACGCCTGCCACTGCGCTCGGGGCGGTGTCGTTGTTGCCATCGCTGCCCAGGGCGGCGATCCGCCGCTCGGCCAGCAGCGGCAGCACAGTGGGGTGCAGCCCGGCCCGGGCCTCGGCGGCGTCCCATGGGCCCTGCTCGTCGCGCCGCCGCCGGTGACCGGTCCTGACGAACACGATGTCGCCCTGGCCGATCTGGACCTGCTGATCCTGCTCGGCGGCGAGCACATCCGCCTCGGTCACGTGGTCACCAGGTTCCAGCCAGGGCACGCCGCGGGAACGCGGCACGTCCAGCAGCACCCCGCGGCCGACGATGCCGTCGGCGGCGACGCCGATGGACAGCTCGGCCGCCCCGGTCGCGGTGACGGTGTCCGCGGCCACCCCGTTGTACAGCGTGCCGTCGAAGATCACGTGGCACAGGGCGTCGACGTGGCTGTCGGCGTTGCCGTGGATGTTCATCGCGATCCGGTCCATGCTGAAGGCCAGCCCCGGACCGGCGTCGGCACCCAGCGGTCCTGTCATCTGATGCTGGGCCGGATCGGGATTGTCGGCCGCCGGCCGGTGCTCCACCGGGGCGGCCAGTGACACGGTACGGCCCAGCGTGACCTCGCCCCGGGCGGCGAGGATCTCGGCTTGTGTGATGTAGTTCAGCGCTCCGCGCCGGTCATCCGGTCCCCAGGGCAGCTGGCCGCGCAGCCGCTCATATAGCGAACGGAACTCGGTCTCGGTCATCTGCCCAGGCCGGAGCGCGGCCGGGTCGACGCCGGAGCGCTCGGGACCGGTCACTAGGGCACCATCCTTATCGCGGGCACCGCTAGGGTGCTCGCTGCAGGGACCCGGCGGGAGCCGGGGTGACGGCCTGGTGCGGTCGCCCGTGAAGGGGCTGCATGACACCGCCGCCCCCGGCCGGGCGCGCGCCGGGCCAGGACACGCGGCAGGCCACCAGATCAGTAAAGCTCAGCTGGCCACCCTACTTCGAGGTCTCCGGCCGCAGCGGGCCCTGATTGGTCGTGCACCGCCACCGCCGGGGCGTGAATACGCCTCGACCGCGATCCCGTACTGGGCAGCAGCACTGGGCAGATTCACGCCGCTAGTCAGGAGAGGGTGCAGATCAGCCCAGCAGGCGCAGTGTGCCGCTGATCACCATGTATCCGCCGGCGAGCAGGGCAAGGGCGGCCAGGATCTCCCGCGCATGGCGGGCGAGCCAGTCCTTGAAGTGCCGGGTCGCCGTCATGGTGCGCTCGGCGTGGCGGCCAGGAAGGCGAACGGGATGATGACCAGCCCGAATTCGCATGAGCACGAACCCAGCGCACGGCCAGGGCCTGCGCTGCGGGGCCAATGTCCCGTTGACCAGAGCCGATCGCAGGGCGACGATATAGGCCGCGCCCGGGGTGCCGACCAAGGCGCCGATGAGAACAGCCAGCCCGTATCGCGGCTCACGCGATGACTGCCGCCGTGCCGCAGGGCCAGTCACCGGCTTCGGAGGCATTCGAGCGCATCTCCGGCCGGTTATCGAACTCATCCAGGCTGACCCAGGCGACAGTCCTTGATTCGGCCGCCGCCCACAGCGCCAGGGCCATCGTCTCGCCGGCACCGGGAGGGCCGGTGAGAACGGTCAGCGAGCACCGCCGTGTGCCGTCGGCGATCAGCTTGCTGATCCGTGGCCGCTGCACCGGCCATTTCCGCACCGTTCCCCGATACGCGGACCGGATTCATCAGCGCCTACGCCGCGGCGGCGGGCGCGGTCACTACCTTTTCGTCGACTGAGGTAAGTGGCTTGGTGACCTGTTCCAGTGATTTGCCTGCGGCGTTGACGCCGAGGAAGACCTCGACCAGGCCGCCGATGATCATGATGCCGGCGCCGATCAGATACCCCCAGAACAGCGGGGTCCGGGAGGTGCCGGTGCCGATCAGGGCGCCGTAGAAGGCGGGGCCGAGGGCGCCGGCGATGCAGCCGATGGCGAAGAAGATGGCGATCGCCTCGGCGCGGATCTCGATCGGCCAGGTTTCGGACACGGTCAGGTAGGCGGCGCTGGCGCCGGCGGAGGCGAAGAAGAAGACGACGACCCACATGATGGTCTGCGTGGTCGCGTTCAGCACCCCGGCGTCGAACATGACCGCCGACAGGCCCAGCAGGACGCCGGAGACCAGGTAGGTGCCGGCGATCATCTGCTTGCGGCCCCAGGAGTCGAACAGCGGGCCCAGGACCAGCGGCCCGGCCAGGTTGCCGATGGAGAACGCCAGCCCGTACAGGGGGACCTTGTTCGAGGGCACGTGGTAGAAGTTGATCAGTACCAGGGCGTAGGTGAAGAAGATCGCGTTGTACAGGAACGACTGGGTGATCATCAAGGTGGCGCCGAGGATGGCCCGCTTGGTGAACCGGTGGAACACCAGCCGCAGGAACGTCAGGTATCCGTACCGGGTCTCCGGCACGATCTCGATCGCCTTGCTCTCATCGATCGGCGCGAGTTCCTGACCGGAGTCGCGGACCTGCTCCTCGATCTTGGCCATCACCTTGTCGGCTTCGTCCTGGCGGCCGTGGGTGACCAGCCAGCGCGGGGACTCGGGCAGCACCCGGCCCACGATGATGACGAAGATGGCCAGCACCGGGCCGAGCAGGAACGCCAGCCGCCAGCCCACGTTGGGGGCGAAGTGGTTGAGGAAGATGTAGGACACGAACGAGCCCAGAATGGCACCGGCCCAGTAGGAGCCGTTGATCCAGATGTCGACCCGGCCCCGGTACTTCGACGGCATCACCTCATCGATCGCGGAGTTGATCGCCGAGTACTGCCCGCCGATGCCCATCCCGGCGACGAACCGGGTGAGGTAGAAGAACACCAGCCACCCGGTGTGGTGCCCGGTGACGAACGCCGCCAGCCCGGTGCCGACCAGGTACAGCAGCAGCGTGAGAATGAACAGCCGCTTGCGGCCCAGCCGGTCCGACATCTTGCCGAACACCAGCGCGCCGATCATCTCACCGACCAGGTAGACCGAGGCGATCAGCCCGACTTCGGTGGAGGTCATGCCCAGCGTGGAGGACTTGGTCAGCTCACCGCTGACCGAACTGGCCACGGTGATCTGCAGCCCGTCCAGGATCCACGCGCCGCCCAGGCCACACACCAGCCGGGTGTGGAACGGCGACCAGTTCAGGCGGTCAAGACGGGCCGGGATCAGGCTCCGGATCGGACGGGTCGCGGCGTCAGTCGTAGTACTCATTGCAGCCCCCTCGGGCCAGGTGATTGCCGACACCGGCCAGGCCGCCTGCCCCGGACGCATCGTCCGCGCGGGAAGGTGGCGAGCATCCCCCCGATGGTGGTAAGCGCTGAACGGGCGCCGTAGGAGTGGCGATCGCGGTTGGGCATGCAGCTCGCAGGCCCTGAAGTGCCGGGGTCAGTGCGCGTCACGCCTGCCGTTGTTCCTGGCGGGGCGGCGGAGCAACGCGGCTGCGGGGCTCTGCGTGCGAGGACAAAGCTCAGCCCGCCCATGATCACCGCGGCGATCGCCGCGAACCCGAACAGGCGCAGGCCCACGCCGGCGTCCACCAGGGCCCGGTCCCGAACGCCGCGATGCCGTAACCGAGCTGGTAGAAGGCGATCACCGCCGGCCACCGAGGCGCCGATGACCGCGAGCTGCTCCTGGGCGAAGCTGATCGTCAGCGGCAGCAGCGCGGAGCAGCCCAGCCCGGCCAGCGCGAAAGCCACGATGCCCAGTGCCGGGGTTCGGGTGGGCAGCAGCGCGATGACCACAAACATGGCGGTGCGGCGCCCTGGCGCCGCCCCGGGCGCCCCTGCCCGCAGCGGCAGGCCCGCGCTGACGGCGATCAGCGCCAGCAGCAGCACCGACGAGGTGACCGGCAGCCCCCACCAGAACCCCAGCCCGACGAAGATGGCCACGAACACCGGCGCCAGCGTGGTGCCCAGCCCCAGCAGCGCATTCAATACCAGCACCGAGGCATCGGCGCGGCCGGGGTGAAAGGCGGCGGTCAGGGTGTTGATGACCGGCGCGGTCAGGCCGAAACCGGCGCCCAGGCAGGCGGTGGCCGCCAGCAGCAGCCCGTACGCCACCGGCTGGCTGGAGGTGAAGAACACGCTGACGATCAGCAGTGCCATCGACGCCAGGTCCGCGGCCAGGCCCGCCAGGAACACGCGCTTGGTCCCGAACCGGGCCGCCAGGCTGCCGCCCAGCACCGAGGTAGTGATCGCCGTCACGACCTGCGGCAGGAACAGGAACCCGTACTGGGTATTGGACAGGCCGTACTGGCTGGGACTGGTGAAGATCGTGCTCGCCGCCGGGAAGGTGACCAGCGCAATACCTTGCACCAGCCCGGCGGCGTAAACCGTGTTGATCTCAGCCTTGGTCGCCATTGCGCTTCCCGTTACTCATCGCCCAGTTCTTCCAGCGCGGCGTCGATGTCATACTCCAGCGCCGTCGCCACGCCCGGGGCGGCGGAGACGACCCGGCCGAGCCCGGCCACTGGCGCGATCGCCAGCAGCACGTCGGCGATCTCGTCTTTGGCCGCGCCCGCGGCCAGCGCCCGGGCGGTGCTCCATTCCAGGCAGACCGCCGATGACCCGATCGCCACCGACACCGCCAGCTGCAGCAGCGCGGCGGTCTTGGCATCCAGGGCCGATGCCTCGCCCAGGCTGGATCCCAGCCCTGCGTCGGCGAACCCCTCGTCGAAGATCGCCAGCCTGCGCAGGGTTTCCTGGAATCTCACACCTGGTCCATCGGGTCTCGCTCGCCGTCAGGCACTAGTCCACCGCGTGGCAGGGGCGAAGTGCCATCCCACCGATGGGGGGAACCCGGGCCGTCACCCTTCCAGAAGCCCCGCCTCACGGGCCCGGGTGACCGCCTGATTGCGTGAGTTGACCCCCAGCTTGCGGTAGATCGACTTCATCTGCGACCTGATGGTGTGCGGCGACAGGAACAACTCGGCGGCGATCACGACGTTCACGATGACCACTATTCGATCTACGGGAATTCCACTCCGCCGCACTTGATCTCGGCCCCATGGGACTGGATCTGCTGACGGAGGAGCTAGCCTCCTGGTGCCCTCATACGGAGTCCCGGTAGTACTGGCTGAGAAAACGACGGAAATAAGCCCAGGGGCACCCAGCACGGCGGAGAGTCAGGCAGTCCCGCTCGCGGGCTCGACGAACTGGGCTCCGCTGGAGGCCGAGGCGTACCCGGCGAGGGCGACCTCGAGCGCCCGGAGCCCGTCCTCGCCGGACGCGCAGGGTGAAATCAGCCTTCCCTGCCGGACCGACGCGCAGAAGGTCTCGATCATCTCCGCGTCGGGATCCTCGGCGAACCCGGCCAGCCGGAGGCCGCCGGCCAGCCTGCCGCTCACGACCTGGACAGACTCCGCCAGGTCGTCGAGGTCTGCCGATCCCCCGGTGCCGACGAGCCTGAGGAAGAAGTCGTAGTCCCAGGGGTTGTTCGCCGGGACCGACCAGCTCGGGTCCAGCCCCGCGACCGCCCCGTTGTCGAGCACCAGCGAGAGCAGCGCACAGTCCTCGACGCCCGCGCCCCACAGCAGGGCGCCTGTCTCGGCAGCCACCGAGGCGACCTCGCGACCGGTCAGGTGGCGAACCAGGTCGGTCAGGTGGACCGAGTGGTCGATCAGCGCACCGCCGCCGGACTCGTGGGCCTGCGTGATCCACGCCGGATAGTGCGGGGGAAGCGGAGGCCGGCCGCGGTTGCCGGCCCTTAGCCCGATCACCTCACCCAGGGACCCCGAATCGATGGCCTTCTTGATGGAGCGCACGTGCGGCAGGAAGCGGCAGACGAAGGCGACATGAAGCTGGACGCCTGCGTCCCGGCAGGCGGTGATCATCGCCCGTGCGTCGTCCACGGTCGTGGCGATCGGCTTCTCGGAGAACACGTGGCAGCCGGCCGAGGCGGCCGCTTCCACATGCCGGCGGTGCTGTGCCGTCGGACTGCATACCACCACGGCATCGAGCTCGCGCGAGGCGAGGAGCGCATCGAGGTCACCGGTCACGGGCGCGGCGAAATCGTCCGCTACCGATCGCGCGAGCGCTGGGTCCTCGTCGAATACGGCCACGAGCCGGGCCGAGGGCGTGGACGTCAGCGCCCGCGCGTACGACCATGCATGCGGCTGGTGCGCACATCCGACGATCGCCACATTCAGGGGCGGGCTCACGGGCCCCCTCACGAGCGGGGTCACGGTCCCTCCCACGTTGTCAGGTCGACCGGTTCCCCGGTCCGGGCCGAGTGCAGCGCGGCCAGCGCCGTACGCGTCGCGGCGATCCCATCGGAGACCGGCACCGGGGACGGGCCGCCGACGCGGACCGCCTCGGTAAACGCCGCGATCTCGCGGGCGTAGCCCCGCTCACCGACTGGATCGAGCCGGGTGACGCCCCCGCCGGCGAGGCAGATTGCCCCACCGTTGATCGAGTCGGAGTCCCAGGAGATCCGCCCGTCCGAGCCGGCGATCTCCACCATTGTCCTGAAGCCGTGGCCGGCCGGGTGGGCCCAGCTGGCCTCGACCTGGCCCATGGCGCCGCTGGCGTAGCGCACCGTGGCCACGCCGTAGGTCGCAGGGCCGGCCGGGCTGTCCGCAGCGACGGCATGGACTCGCACCGCCGGGCTGCCGATCACCCAGGCCAGGTAGTCGAAGCCGTGCACGGCCAGGTCGAGCAACGGCCCGCCGGACTCCTCCGGCCGCGCCAGCCAGCCGTCTTCGCTCCAGCCCGGGAGCGAGGTCGTCGCGGAGTGGACCACCATGGCGACGTCCCCGATCTGGCCAGCCTCGACGAGATCCTTCGCCGCGCGGTGGTCGGGCTCGTAGCGGAGGACATGACCGATCATCACCACACGGTCACTGGCCGCCGCGGCCTCTTGAATTTGCTCCGCATCCCGGAGGGACAACGCGACAGGCTTCTCGCACAGCACGTGCCGTCCCGCCTGGAGAGCACGAACGGTGAGCTCGGCGTGGCTCGACGGCGGAGTGCAGATGCTGATCACGTCGGTTTCCAGGGCCAGCACCTCGTCGAGGCCGGTGCGCGCCTCGGCGCCCACGGATGCGGCGAGCTGCTCCGCCTTGGCGAGGTGGGTGTCCGCGACCGCCACCACGTCGACGCCCTCGGCCTTCGTGTAGGCCCGGACATGGCGTCCGGCGATCAGCCCGGCACCGATCACGCCGACCCGCAGCGACTCACTCATGACCCGGACCCGTCCGGCGCGGTCCAGAACGGTCGATCGCCTCATCCTGAGTCAGGTCAGCCACCCCAGCGAGCCTACGTGGCCACTGGTCGCGGCAGGCACTGAATCAGACCGCAGCACGCAGGTCAGAAGGGATCAGGCTAGCCGGTGACATCTGCCTGACCCGTGCACCCGCTGGTCACACTCTGCTCTTCAGGTGGTATTTGCTCACGGTGAAGGTCTCGTGGACCCGCCGATGGGCCAGGCCAGCCGGGCGGCGACCCGGCTCAGCGCCGCCGCCAGGCAGCCCGGTGCCTCGTGCCAGACCTGGTGCCCGGCGCCCGGCACGATCGTCAGCCGCGCGTCCGGGAACACCGCGGCGGTGGCCTCGGCCGCCTGCCGCGGCAGCGGGCTGCACTCCCCCGCGACAACCTCCACCGGCCCGGTGAATCCGCTCAGCAGGCCCGGCAGGTCACCGCGCTCGGCAGCCTCGGCGACCGACGCGGATGTCTGCTCATGACCCTCCGGGCCGACCCGCACCGTGTCCGGGACCGGCGGCGCCTGCGCCGGAACCGCGAAAAGGCCGGGCCAGCCCAGCCGGAAATACTCCAGCGCCACCGCGGCCTCCTGTTCCTCGCTGGTGGTGCTGAGCTCGTCCAGTTCCGCGATCCTGGCCAGGGCTTCCGGCGTCGCCCTGGCCGCCAGCGCAGCGTCGAAACCGGAAAGACCGCCGTCGCCCACCGCGCCCAGGGTGTCGGCCAGCACCAGCCCGCTGACCCGGCCGGGCGCTCGCGCGGCCAGCTGCATGGCCAGGTAGCCGCCCCAGCTGTGGCCCAGCACCGTGGCGGCAGCCACGCCGTGCTGGTCCAGCACCGCCACCGCGTCGGCCACATGCCGGTCAATGGTGAACGGCCCTACGACGACCGACGGGGCCACACCACGCTGCGTGTACCGCAGAGCGTCCCAGCCCGCCAGCTCGGCGGCGAACCAGTCGCTGTAGTCGTTCACGCCCGGTCCGCCGTGCAGGACGAGCAACGGCCGGCCCGACCCGGACCGCACCCCGATCAGCTCCCCGCCGGGCACGCTGACAGCCAGAGTTCCCCCGGACCCGATCTTCTCGTTCATGCGCTGCACGGTAGAGCGCGAGGAGAGCGGGCCGCACCACATATTTCTGGTGCCGTCCGTGCCCGTGGTTGAGTTCCGGGACAGGAACCGCAGCCGCGCCGCCCGGGCGTCCCACGAATAGACGACAGCGGTCCCGGCGATGACATCATGCAGCGCCCGGCGCTTGTCGCCCAGCACGATGCCCAGGAAGCCCAGCCCGAGGAAGAGGAAGCTCAACGGCAGTGCCAGCGTGCGCACGACCGCCTGGCGCCCGCTCGCGTCGGTCCCATCCGGCCGCACGACCCGGACGCCGAACATCGCCATGCCGGCCGTTTTGCCGCTTGCGGACCAGGAGTAGGCGAAGTACAGGAATTCCCAGGCCACGAACGCCAGGCCCACCCAGATGTCGCCCCTGTGCCAGTGGATGGGATCCCCTGTCAGCACGCTAGCCGCAAAATTGATGACGGCCAGGGCAAGCGCGAACAGAGCGATGATGACGCCCTGATCCACCGCGAAAGCGACAAAACGCGACGCAAACCCCGCATAGCGGCCTTGAAGGCTCATCCGGGTCACGGCTGGCGGGCTACCGGGCGCGGCTCCGCCGACCTGTGCGGTCATACCCCCTCCAGGGCCTGCTGCCCGCCAGCCGGACCAGCCCGGACCGGCGGATCAGCCGGACCAGGCGGGCCGGTGTAGGGGCGGCGGCGGAGACGCGCGACCCACCGGGCGATGAATTCGTCGACACCGACGGTCTGGCTGCGGACCACGTCGAGCGCATCGCCCGCGATCCCGCCTGAGGATTTGGCGATGATTGCGCCAAGGTCGGTCTGCTGGATTATGGCGTCAATGTCGATGCGCTGCGCAATCGCGTTCATGTCCAGCCGGCCCATGAGGGCATCCAGGTCGACCTTCTGCATCACCGCGTCCACATCGACCTGCTGGACTATCTGGTTCACATCCACCCGCTGGACTATGGCGGTGATATCCACGGTGGCGAGCAGATGATTCAGGTCCAGGCGGGCTACGAGCTGGTTCAGGTCCACCCGTTCGAGCACGCGATTCAGGTCCACCCGGTCCAGCACGCTGGCGATGTCGACCTTCTCCAGCACGGCGTTCACATCGACCCGGCCCAGCAGCCCGTCGACGTCGATCTCGTCCAGCAGGGTGTTCATGTCGACCCGGCTCAGCAGCGCATTGATGTCCAGCGCGGAGACCACTAGCTCAACCGCACGCTCCGCGACGGCCTGAGCCACCGCCTCCGCGGAGGGAACCAGCCGGTCCCCTACTGAACGCAGTCGCGCAACCGGGTCCATGAAAGGCTATTATCCAGGCGTCCTGCTGGCCGGGACCATCCCTCAGGGGTGAGCTATCGGACAGTACGGAACGAAGATGCTGCGCACTATCAGGCAACGGGCCGGGCAACTCGCCCGGACGCAGGGGCCGGCCTGAGCCCGCGGGCCGGACGGCTGACCGCGCTCGCCGCGGCCGTGGCCGGTGGCCTGGCGATGCCGCTGCTCGCCGGGGCCTGCTCCGTCAGCGTCGGGCCGCTGCAGCACCGCACCAGCAGCTACTCGGTAGCGGGCCCGCTGCGGGCCCTGGTCGTGCGTGCGCACGTGGGGAGCGTGCACGTTACCGGCGGGGCCCCGGGCAGCAAGGTGACGGTCACCGAGCGCCTGACGTTCCGTAAGACGGCGCCGGTCACCACCCACCGGATGGTCGCGCACATCCTCACCCTGAGCAGCACCTGCCCGTCCCTGGAGACGTGCGGTGTCAGCTACGACATCGCGGTGCCCAGGACGATGGCCGTCAGGGTCACCAACAGCGTCGGCACGATCCGGCTGGAATCGCTGTCCGGTCAGGTAACGGCCGGTACGAGCGCCGGCACCATCGAGCTGCACTCGGTCTCCGGGCCAATCGCGGCGACCGGCAGCGCTGGTTCGATCGTCGGCGAGGACGTGTCATCCGCCCGCGCCATCATGAGAATATCGACGGGCCAGATCAAGATCACGTTCTCGGCCCCGCCCACCACCGTGAGCGCCACCACTTCCGCGGGCCTGGTCCTGCTCCGTGTCCCGGGCAACGTGGGGTATGCCGTCGACGCCAGCACGACAGTCGGCAAAATCCGGATCGGGGTCCAGCGCAGCGCGGCGTCGCCGCACGTGATCACGGCCAGGGCGACCACCGGCTCCATCACCATCGAGCCAGCACGCTGACCGGCCGCCGGCCGCACCGGGCTGGCCGCCGACCGCACACCGGCCGACCGCCGACCGCACGGGCCGCCTTCCCTCAGCCCCGGTGGCAGACAGCCTCCACGTTGTGGCCGTCAGGATCGCGCAGGAAGACGCCGTAGTAGCCGGGGTGGTACTCCGGCCACTCCCGCGGTGCATGCAGGACCTCGGTGCCCGCGGCGAGAGCCGCCTGGTGGACCGCATCGACCGCGGGCCGGTCCTGGGCGGTGAAGGCGACATGCAGCTCCCTGGTCTCCGGGCCGGCCGCCGGGCTGAGCCAGAAGCCCGGTATGCCGTCGGCGCCGCACAAGCCCACGACGAAGGAGTCCCCCAACGGGAAGCGCATTGCCTCCCGCAGCCCGATCGCCGCGAACGTCTGCAGGTAGAAGGCAAGCGACGCCTCGACGTTGGCCACCTGCACACCAAGGTGATCGATCATGGCCGAAGGTTACCGGCACGGGGCTTCCGCCCCGGCTCCCCGGGCAAAGTTTCTGGCATCGTGGCAAGCAGGTGTCGATTCGGCGGTGGCCACTTCGTAGCGGGAGTGAGGGCCGGCCACGGACCGGCCCGAGGGCCGGCCACAGACCGGTCCCGGACGGCCAGCAGGAGTGATCAGTATGTCGCAGTACCTTCTCGCGCTCTACAAGTCCGATGACGAGGTCATCCCCCCGGAACGGAGCCAGCAGGTGTGGGCCGGCGTGAACGCGCTGGGCGACCAGATGATGGACGCCGGCGTGTTCGTGTTCAAGAGCGGCCTGCAGGGTGGCGCGGAGTCGGCGACCGTGGTGCGGCAGTCCGGCGGTGACTTCCTGATCACCGACGGGCCGTATACGGAGACCAAGGAGCACCTCGCCGGGTTCTGGATCATCGACGTCGCCGACCTGGACGCGGCCCTGGAGTGGGCCAAGCGCGCCGCGGCCGCGGAGCTGCGGCCGATCGAGGTCCGCCCGTTCTTTGAAGGGGACCTCGACGACGCGATACGGATTAACGCGTCCGGCTCGCAGTGAGCGCAGCCCCGCAGGGTCTCTTGCGGTGACTGCCGAGGCTGTCTTCCGCCGCGAGTACGGTCGCTGCGTCGCCGCCCTGATCCGCTTTCTCGGCGATATCGACGCCGCCGAGGAAGCGGTCCAGGACGCCTTCACCGTGGCGGTCGCCAGGTGGCCGGCGGACGGCCAGCCGCCCAATCCCGGCGCGTGGATCGTCGCGACCGCCCGCAACCGGGCCATCGACAGGCTGCGCCGCGAATCGGTCCGCGACGAGCGGCACGCGCAAGCGCATCACCTGTACGGGACCGCCGCTGACGCCGCGGGAGACAGCGCGCGGGAGGAGGAGACCGTGCCCGATGACCGGCTGCGCCTGATCTTCACCTGCTGCCATCCGGCGCTGGGTCAGCCCGCCCAGGTCGCGCTGACCCTGCGGCTGCTCGGCGGGCTCGAGACGCCGGAGATTGCGCGGGCGTTCCTCGTTCCCGAGGCCACCATGGCCCAGCGGATCGTCCGGGCCAAGCGCAAGATCAGGGACGCCCGCATTCCGTACCGTGTGCCGGGGGAAGCCGAGCTTCCCGGCCGCCTCACGCCTGTCCTCGCGGTCGTCTACCTGATCTTCAACGAGGGCTACGCCGCGACCGCCGGCTCGCTGCTGAGGCCCGGCCTGTGCGCCGAGGCAATCCGGCTCGCCCGCGTGCTCGGTGAGCTGATGCCCGGCGAGCCGGAGGCGCAGGGTCTGCTGGCGCTGCTCGTGCTGCTGCACGCCCGCAGCGCCGCCCGCGTCAGCGCCGGCGGATCGCTGGTCCGCCTGGCCGAACAGGACCGGCGGCTCTGGGACCGGGACCTGATCGCCGAAGGCCAGGCCATCGTGCGCGCCTGCGTCCAGCGGGGCCGCCCCGGCCCGTACCAGATCCAGGCCGCCATCAACGCTGTCCACTCCGTTGCGCCCAGCACAAACAGCACCGACTGGCACGCCATCCTGACGCTCTACGACCAGCTCTACGCGCTCACGCCGACACCGGTTGTCGCGCTCAACCGGGCCGTCGCGCTCGCCGAAGTCCGCGGCCCCGCCGCCGGGCTGGCCGCCGTGGACGGCCTGCGTTCCCCGGGCCTGGACAGCTACTACCTGTTCCACGCCGCACGCGCCGACCTGCTGCGCCGGCTCGGCCGCGACGGCGAAGCCGCGGCCGCGTACGCCACCGCCCGCTCTCTCACCGCCAACCCGGCCGAACAGGCCTTCCTCGACTCGCAGCGCGCGGGCAGCACAGGCAGCACAGGCAGCATCCGGACCGGGAACAGGTAACCGAGCTCAGGTGGAGACGCCCAGGGGCTGCTTGGGGCCCGGGTCCGGCACGGGTGCGGTCTCTGCCGGGCGGCCTCGGCCGGTCACGAACGCGAGCCCGTAGAGCGCCGCAACCGTGATCAGCGAAGCGCGGTAGCCGGTGATCAGCGAGAGGTACTCCAGCGTGCCGCCAACCATGGCGCCGAGCAGGTTGGCCGCGAACGCCGTGCCCGAGGAGGCGACCTCCCTGAACCGCTGCGCGAAGATCAGGTTGGCCAGGAATACCGGAGCGAACCCGAGCGCGGAGGCCGCCAGGAAGCGCGGGACCACCGGCAGGCTCAGCAGCGACTCCTGGGGCACCATCCACGTCACGACCAGCGAGGCGAGCAGCGCGCCGTAGAGCACCAGCGGCGGCGGCAGCCTCTTCACCCATCTGGCCGTCTCGACCGCGAGGTAGACCGCACCGAGCACGGCGGCGAAGACGAGGGCGTTGACGAACCACGTGGTGCCGAACAGCAGGGCGAAGCCGACGATGTTCTTGGTCTCGAGCAGCAGGAACGCGGCGCCCATGAAGGCGAGGTCGACGTAGGAGCTCATCCGGGTGAAGGAGCCGCCGCCGACCCGGACCAGCAGTACCGAGGCAAGCAGGATCGCGCCAAGCATCAGCACGTAGGAGAGCGGGATGGAGGGGGTGGGCAGGTACGGGAACGGCCAGTTGTCGGTCGCCGGGCTGACCCGCTGGCCGTGCCACAGGCTCGCGCAGTTCGAGACCGACCGCCCCGGCGTGACGGTGAGGACCCCCACGGTCCGCGCCAGGCCGGCGTTGCTCTGCTCCAGGCACGGCGTTTGGTGGTACACGTCAATCAGCTCGCTCGCGTACCTGTTCAGCACGAACGGGGCGTACCAGTTGTACATGGCGAACGTGCCGCCGGGCGCCAGGCGCTTCCGCGCCTCCGCGAGCGAGTTCTCGGTGAGCAGGTAGCTCTCCAGCCGGATCCCTGACTGCCCGGCCAGCGCGGTCAGCGAGTCGGGCAGCGTGAACATGATCAGGTCGTAGTGCTGGGTCGTGTTCTGCAGGAACTGGCGGCCGTCGGCGATGTGGACGGTGACCCGCGGGTCCTGGTACGGGTGCTCCGGGTGCAGCCGGCGGCCGATCGCGGGCAGCGCAGGGTCGATCTCCACCGCGTCGATGTGCCTGGCCCCGTGGGCCAGCGCGACCGCCACGTCGTTCCCGGTGCCCGCGCCGATGAGCAGGACGTTGCCCAGGCTCTGCCGCGTCACATGACGGTAAGGGAAGAAGTAGAACTTGTCGTGCGCCTGCAGAAAGGCGATCGAGTGGATCGTCTGGAACGGGATGTTGTTCGCCGTTACCCGGACGGCGCTGCCGCTCTGCTTGTGCAGGACGAGCTTGTTGTAGGGCGACCAGTGCTCGGCGGAGCCGTAGGACTCGATGCCCAGCAGGACCAGGACCAGCACCACAGCGCCGGCCTGCCACCACCTGATCTTCGGCAGCAGGAGCCCCGCCAGGCCGCCCCCGGCGACCAGGCCCCAGATGAACGGCGGCTGCTGCAGGAACGACAGCGCGGAGAACACCGCGATGCCCGCGAGGCTGCCCAGGATGTCCAGCCGGTAGGCGCTCAGCGGGCGGAAGCCGACGAAGACCCGCGCGACCGCCTGGCCCAGGCCCGCCATGACCGCCACGGTGAGCAGGAAGACGGCGCCGAAGCTGAGCGGCTTGGGCAGCGCCGCGATGTGCCCGACGCCGCGGAACGGCGTCGGCCCGACCTGCAGGACGACCGGGAACGTGAGCACGAAGCCCACCAGCACCAGCAGGGCGACCGGCGTCCAGCGCAGGTAGTCCCGGCCCGACCTGGCGTTCAGGAAGCCAATGCCGATGCCGAGGAAGCTGGCCAGCAGGACGAAGTTGGTCGCCTCGGTCACGTACACGTTGTTCGCGGTGATCCAGCGGATCAGGGCGAGTTCGGTGAACAGCATCAGGAAACTGGCGAAGAACAGCCGGCCCTTCTGCCGGCGATCTTCAGCGGAAGGCTGATCGGTTGCCCGCAGGTTGCTCAAGGTCAGCTCTCCTTCGAGTCGGGGAACGGCCGTCCGACCAGCCACGGAGGTGCGTTTCCGGGAAGGGAACGCGCGGGAACGCGCAGGAAATATGCCCTTCCCAGGCACATACTGCATCTAACCCGGACGGCCTGCCTCCGGCACCGTCATTGCCGGCACCGGCCAGAATCCGTCACCGGACGCCAACGGGCCCTGACCCGGGAAGTCAGCCCGTTCTGAACTGGCGCGTGGTCAGGCCGAACCAGCGGTCGGTGGTGCCCTCGTCGCGCATGCCCAGACGGGTGGCCACGGCCTGCGAGGGCGTGTTGTCCAGGTCGGTCAGGGCCAGGATCTCGCGGATGCCCGCCGCCGCGGCCGCCTGGAGCAGCGCCGCGGCCGCCTCGGTCGCGAAACCCTTGCCCTGGTAGCCGGGGTGCAGATGCCAGCCCACCTCGGTCAGGCCGGTCGGGCCGTCGGCGTCGTTCAGCGGCAGCAGCAGGGCTGTTCCCACGGGTTCCGCCTGAGGCTCGGCGTCCGGGCCGAGCGGCACGATCGCCCACAGGCCGAGCGGGGCCGCCAGGCCCGCCGAGAAACCGCGCCACCGTTCCAGCCCCCGGCGGGCTTCGTCGAGGTCTGCCACGGACCGGCGGGGCTGCGGGCCCAGCCAGCGCGTGACTTCGTCCCGTGAGTAGATGTCGAAGAACGCCGGGAGGTCGGCCTCCGCCCACTGCCGCAGCAGCAGGCGCTCTGTCACCAGGAGGTCCATCTACCGATGGTCGCTCAGCCCGCCGCCGGATGGCGCAACCAGGCCAGCCGGAGGCCAGGAACTGTACGCCCAGAAGATCCAGATTTTAGGAATACGGTGTGCCGGGCGCGGGCCGATGTGGTCATGGCCAGGGCGAATGGCGCGAAGAACGCCCAGGAAGCCGCTTCACGCGTCACGCGCGCTCGGCTTTCTTGAGGCCTTCGGCCGGGGTCCACCATTCGATGACGAGCCGGGTGGCCGCGGGGTCGAGGTGGGTGTGCACGACCAGGGCGATGTCGGCGAGGAAGCGGTCGCCGTCCTGGCCTTCGGCGAGCGGCCCGGCGATCGCCTGGCCGGAGACCTTGGCCTCGCCTGGCCACTGCGCCTCGGACCCCTCGACCGGGTCGATCGTGGCGCTGTGCAGCGCAAACCGCGGATCGCGGCGCAGGTCCGCGCCCTTGCGGGCGTCGGCCATCGAGCCGAAGACCAGTTCGCCGTCCTCGAAGACCGTCTCGATCCCGGAGATCCGCGGCGACCCGTCGGCCCGTACGGTGGCAATCGTCTTGTGCCGGTGAGCGTCGAACAGCGCCCGCACGCGCTGGGCGAACTCCGGCTCTGCCTTCTCGAAATCCCGCCACGCCGTCACGAAGCCCATGATCGCACCGGGCGCCGGGCTCACGGCCAGGGCACGCCGGGGCTGACGGCGCCGGGGCGGCGCCGGTTACGACCCGCGGGTCTCCAGGACCGCCAGGTCGCGCTCGGCGTAGAGACGGTGCTCCCACTCCTCGTTCAGGAGGACCAGCAAGCACTCGCGCACCGGCCAGTGGCGGGCCGGCGGCCAGCCGGGACCCTCGACCGGCTCGGTCTGGCCGGCCAGCGACTCGTCCGTCAGGCCCTCGATGACCTGCCGCACGGTCGCCACCCTGTCCTGCCGCAGGGCGAGGACCACGTCCAGCGACGGCCGCGCCGCCCGGTCCCGTGGCACGCCCGGCGTATCTGACATCTCGTCCCAGGGCAGGCTCAGCGGGTCCCAGGGAGACGGGTTGCCCAGGATGACCCGCAGGACCCAGCATTCGGCGGCGAACGCCAGGTGCCGCAGCGTCTCAACGAACGACCACTCGCCATCGACCGATTCGTGAAGCAGTTCCGGCGGCAGCCGCCGCGCCCGCGCCACGGTCTGGTCCCACAGCCGCCCGAGGATGTCCCACGCCTCGGCGAACCCCGCCGGGTCCGCCGGGCGCATCCTGGCCCGGTCGGGATACCGCCGGTCGAGTTCGGCCTCCACCAGCGGGGCGATGTCGACGCCGTTGACGGTCACGTTGCGGAGCTCGCCGTTGATCTCGACGTTGGCCATCTCGGCACCCCGCAGCCTGGCCCCGCTCAGGTCCACGACCCGGAACTGCGCGCCGCTCAGATCGACGGCCCGCAGCACCGCGCCGCTCAGATCGACGTGGTCGAACACAGACCCGCGCAGGTCAGCACCCATGAACTCAGCCATGCGCCGACCTTAGCCAGCACTGCCGACAGCTTCGGCTCAACAGACGGCCGGTGACGGCGTCATGGACCGGCCGCACGTCTCGCTGCCGTACCGAACCTGGCCATGACGGTGTCCTCAGCACGCTCGCCTGGTGAGCTCTAGCTGAGCTGGCGGCGGGCTTCGGCGACCTGGCGGGCTATGGTGCGGGCGCCGGCGGATTCGGCGATCGCCTGGGCCTCGTCGGCCAGCGCCCGGGCGTCCTCGCGGCGGCCCTGGGCGAGGGCGATGTAGATGAGGCCGACCATGTTCGCGGCCACCCCGGGAAGTGAGCCCTGCTCGCGGCGGAGGCGGGTCGACTCCTCGAGATGCTGGCGGGCCAGGTCCAGCTGGCCGGCCCGGTGGGCGGCGACGCCGAGGTGCCGCAGCGCCTCGGCGGCGGTGGCCACGGCCGGGTCGCCGGCGTGCCGGGCCAGGGCGAGGGCGCGTTCCAGGACCGGGACGGCCGTGGTGTCGTCGCGGCCCTCTACCTGGTGGAAGCAGCCGGTCCAGAAGAGGGCCTCGGCTTCGCCGCGGGGGTCGCCGGTTCGCTGGTAGAGCTGAGTGGCGCGCTCGAACAGGGCAAGGGCCTGCGGGTCGGGTTCGGCGTGGTCCGGGTCGCTGTCCCGCTGCGCCAGGAAGCGGCCGTGGATCAGGCGGCCGCGAGCCAAGGCCAGGTCGGCCTCGACCGCGTCGAGCTCGCGATCGGCTTCGGTCAGCGCGCCGGCGTCGCCGGTGAAGATGGCCTGCTCGTAGAGCAGCCGGGACCGCTCGATGCGCTCGTCAGTGGGCGGCACAGAGCTAGTCGCTGGGCTGCTCGACCAGCTGCGCCAGGTACAACGGCTCGCCCAGCTGCTCGACGAGTCCGAGCTGGGTCTCCAGGTAGTCGATGTGCGTCTCCTCGTCGGCGAGGATCGCCTCGAAGATGTTCGCGCTGGTGATGTCGGCGACACTGCGCATGTGCGCGATGCCGCGGCGCAGCCGGTCGACGGCCTCGGCCTCCACCGCCAGGTCGGCCTTGAGCATCTCGGTGATCGTCTGGCCGATGCGGAGCGGGAACAGCCGCTGGAAGTTCGGCAGGCCCTCCAGGAACAGGATCCGGTCGGCCAGAGTCTCGGCGTGCCGCATCTCGTCGATCGACTCGGCCCTGGTGTGCGCCGCCAGCTTCACCCAGCCCAGGTTGGCCTGCATCCGGGCGTGCAGGAAGTACTGGTTGATCGCTGTGAGTTCGGCGCTGAGCTGCTCGTTCAGGAACTCAAGTACCTGCTCGTCACCGCGCATTCGGCCACCCTAACGGAAACCGCGCCGCGGACCGCTGAACCCGCCGTACCCGCCGCGGCGCCGACCGGGCAGCGGCCATCGATCATGTCCTGGATCTTCCCCCGGCACCCGCCGCAGCCCGTGCTGGCGCGGGTTTCCCTGGCCACCGCGTCCACGGTGGAAGCGCCCAGCACGATCGCGGCGCGGATCTGGTTGTCGGTAACGGCACGGCAGATACAGGTGAACACGATGCTGGCTGGCTCTCTGCAGGGGTCGGGCTTCGGCTTAGGTTAGCCTAACCAACCCTGTGCGCACCACTCGCGGGCCCGGCCGGGCAAGCCGGGCAGGCCGCCCGCGGGGCTATGCTGACCGGGAAATCGGCGGGCCCGCGGTTTCCGCGGCAGCGGCACGGATGGAGGCAGCCTCGTGGCTGGAGCGGAGGGCACCGGAGCCGGCGGCACCGGTCGCAGGACCCTGCCGTCGACCTCGCGATCGACACCTCGGTCGCCCACCCGGCCCGCGTCTACGACTACTGGCTGGGCGGCAAGGACAATTTCGCGGCCGACCGCGAAGCCGCCGAACGCGTCCTGGCCGTCTCCCCCGGCCTGCGCTGGCGGATCCAGGCGAACCGGCGGTTCCTCGCCCGCGCCGTCCGCTACCTGGCCGAGGAGGCCGGGATCCGCCAGTTCCTCGACATCGGCACCGGCATCCCCTCGGCGAACAACACGCACCAGGTCGCCCAGGAGGTCGCCCCCGACGCGCGGATCGTCTACGTCGACAACGACCCGATCGTCCTCTCCCACGCCCGGGCCCTGCTGACCAGCGGCCCGCGCGGCGCGACCCAGTACGTCCACGGCGACGCCCGCGAGCCCGGCCCGATCATCGAGTCCGCCGCCGAGACCCTCGACTTCAGCCAGCCGGTCGCGCTCATGCTCATCGGCGTCCTGCACCTGATCCAGGACTCCGAGGACCCGTGGGGCCTCGTCGCCTGGCTGATGGCCCAGCTCCCGGCCGGCAGCTACCTGGCCATCTCGCACCCGGCCATCGACATCGCCCCGGGCCAGGCCGAGGCGCAGCGGCGGTACAACGAGCGGGTGTCCACCCCGCAGACGCTCCGCGACCGCGACCAGGTGGCCAGGTTCTTCGAGGGCCTGGAGCTGGTCGAGCCCGGCCTGGTGTACGTGCACGCCTGGCGCCCGGGCGAGTTCGACACCGCGCCCGAGGACGCCACCTCGGCCTGGGGCGGCGTCGCCCGCAAGCCCTGACCGGCCCGGGCCCTGACTGGCCGCGGCACGGCGGCCCGCGCCGCGCCCACCGTAATCCTTCTCGGTTTGTCATAGATCGGTGCGGGTAGCGGCCGCCAGCCCAGCCGGCACCGGTTGACGGCCGGGCCGAGGAGGTCCGCTGATCATGACGGAGACCACGGCCACCCGGCCGTCAGGGCGCAACCTGCTGGAAGAGCTGGACTCGCGGATACCCACGACCTTCTACTGGTATCTCGCCACGCTCGCCTGCGTCGGCGGTTTCCTGTTCGGGTACGACACGTCGAACATCGGCTCGGCGCTGCCGTTCATCCCGTATCACCTGTCCAGCTTCGCCACCGGGTACCTGGTCGCCGGGGCGTCGCTGGGCGCGGCGGCCGGCGCTCTCATCGCCGGGCCGCTGACCGACCGCTTCGGCCGGAAGTCCCTGCTGATCACCGACGCCGGGATCTACGCGATCGGCGCGCTGCTGTCCGCGTTCACCATCAACGCCGGCATGCTGCTCGCCTCGCGCACGCTGATCGGCCTGGCCATCGGCGCCGACTCGGCGATCGCCACCGCCTACATCGCCGAGTTCGCCCCGCGGGACCGGCGCGGCCAGCTGAGCATCATCCAGCAGTGGATGATCACCGTCGGGATCCTGGTCTCCTACCTCGTGGCCCTGGTCGTGCTGAAGGTGAACCCGGGCGGCGCCGGCAACCTCGACTGGCGGCTGATCCTCGGCCTCGGCGCGATCCCGGCGATCATCGCCGTCGCGCTGCGGTCCCGGATGCCGGAGTCGCCGCGCTGGCTGATGCGGCACGAGCGCTACGCCGACACCAGCAAGGCGTTCGGCCTGCTCGGGATGAAGGTCTCCGAGGACGAAGCGCGGCAGGCGGCCGGCGAACTGGCCCGGCAGCAGGCCGAGCTCCACCGCAAGACCCAGTGGACCGCGGGCGTCCGCCGGGCCCTGATCATCGTCTGCGTGTTCTTCATCTTCCAGCAGATCACCGGCATCAACGTGCCGTTCTACTACGGCCCGCAGGTGCTGTCGACGTTCTTCGCCAGCGGCAACAGCGCGGTCGAGGCCGCCGTGGCGGGCGTCGAGGTCACCGCGATCCTCGGCGCGGTCAACGTGATCGCGACCTACTTCGCGTTCCGCTACATCGACCGGCTCGGCCGGCGCCCGCTGGCCATCGGGGGCTACTTCGGGATGGCGGTGTTCATGCTGCTCTCCGCGGCCGCCGTGGCCTGGCTGACCGACCTGCCGCAGACCGTGGTCGTCATGGTCGGCTTCTCGTTCTTCATCACGTCGTTCGCGATCGGCGTCGGCGGCACCGGCTGGCTGATCCAGGGCGAGGTGTTCCCCACCCCGGTCCGCGGCACGGCCGCCGCCATCGCGGCCGCGGTCGACTGGCTGGCCAACTACGCGCTGATCGAGGCGTTCCCGGCCTGGAAGAACGGGATCGGGCTGAGCTGGGTGATGGTCTGCTTCGCGGTCCTGTCGGTCGCGGCGATCGTCTTCGTGGCCCGGTGGCTGCCGGAAACCAAGGGGCGATCGGTCGAGGAGGTGGTCGACATCTTCGAGGAAGCGGCCGCCGAGCACCGGCCGCCGGCCGCGGTCGGCTAGCCCGACGGCACGCAGGCCGAGCGCGAGGTGGCCGAGCACACCGGGTCGGTGGCGGTCGGCGACCACAATCATCCGGTGAGGTCCTGGCCCGTGGTGCTGGTGAGGTGGCCGGGGAGGTCGTCGTGCCGGTCGCCGGTGTTGACCGTGCCGGCCGGCTCGAACATCAGGATCGCGCCGCCGGGCGAGGAGGGCTTGTGCTCGGTGCCCCGGGGGACGACGAAGATGTCGCCGGCGTTCAGCTCGACGGTGCGCTCCTGGCCGTCGGCGTCACGAAGGGCGATGTCGAAACGCCCGTCGAGCACCAGGAAGAACTCGTCGGTGTCCGCGTGGACGTGCCAGACGTGGTCGCCGCGGGTGTGCGCGATCTTGACGTCATAGTCATTGACCCGGCCGACGATCCGCGGGCTGTAGATCTCGGTGAACGCGGCCAGCGCCTGGCTCAGGCTGATAGGTCCAGAAGTCATACCCCTATCGTCAACGATCGTTAGCGTGTGGCCGTTGGCGGACCCGCTACATGGCCGGGAGGTCCTGACATGGCCAGTAAGTTCACCGAGCTTGCGATCGACTGTGCCGATCCCGGCGGCCTGGCCCGGTTCTGGTGCTCGGTCCTTGGCTACGAGGTGCGGGACGAAGAGGACGGGGTTGTCACCATCGGCTCCCCGCTGGTGCCTGAGGGCAGGAACCGCCCTGGGCCGGTGCCGCCGACGCTGACCTTCGCGCGCGTGGCCGAGGGCAAGACCCGCAAGAACCGGCTTCACCTCGACGTCAACCCCACCGACCGGGAGCAGGACGACGAGGTCCGCCGCCTGCTCGGCCTCGGCGCCCGGCACGCCGACGTGGGCCAGGCAGGCGACGAGAGCTGGGTCGTACTGGCCGATCCGGAGGGGAACGAGTTCTGCGTCCTCGCCGGCCGCTGCCCCTGACCGGAGACCGGCCTCGCCTGGTTCCGCTGGCCAGGAGCGGGTATATGCGCCAAAATTAGACTTCCTCGCAACTTTCAGGGGGCGATGCCAGATGTCGCAGAACAGCGGTCCCGCTGCCCCGGGCCGCACATCAACGGGGACGGCGACGGCCGCAGCCGCCGCCCAGGCTCAGGCTGCCGCCCAGGACCCGTCAAGCGCCTCGGTCGGGGAGCTTGTCGGCCTCATTTCCAAGGACTTCTCGACGCTGATTCGCCAGGAACTCGACCTGGCGAAGGCCGAGGTCAAGCAGGAGGCAATCAAGTCGGGCAAGGCCGCGGGGATGTTCGGCGCGGCCGGGTTCGCCGGCTACATGGTCCTGCTCTTCGCATCGATCGCGGCCTGGTGGGGACTGGCCAACGTGATGGATCAGAGCTGGGCGGCGCTCATCGTGACCGGGGTCTGGGCAGTCATCGGGGCGGTGGCCTTCTCGGCCGGCCTGCGGCAGGCCCGGCAGATCCACCCGACACCCGAGCGGACCGTAGAGACCGTGAAGGAAATCCCGGACGCGCTCAAAGGACAGGCAGGGAGCTCAGCATGACCGAGGATCCGGACCAGATCCGCGACGGCGTCGAGCAGACCCCGGACCAGATCCGCGACGAAATCGAGCAGACCCAGCGGGAACTCAGCGCCGACGTCGATGCGCTGACCGCCAAGGTCAGCCCGCAGCGGATCGTCCATGACAAGTTTCAGCGGGCCCGTACCGCGATGGGCTCCATGAAGGAGCGCGTCACCGGCAACGCCGCGCAGAAGTCCGCCACGGCCGACGGGACCGCCGCCCCGGCCGCGTCCACCGCCAAGGACACCGTGTCCTCGGCTAAGGGCACCGTGACCGCGGCCACCTCGTCGGCGGCCAAAACGGCCGGCACGGTTACCGCCGCGGCCCGCCGCGGCATTCAGGCCAATCCGGTCGCCGCGGTGCTCATCGCCTTCGGCGTGGGCTGGCTGATCGCCGTGCTGCTGCCGTCACGGGGCCGCGGCAGCGGGCGGCAATCCGGGTAGCAGAACCCGCTCCCCTGGCAGCCCGTCCCGAGGACTACTAGCCCATGCGGGCGCCATGGCCGGGATGACGCCGCGGCAGCGCGTCCTGCACGAGTGCGAGCAGCGCGGGAAGCCGCAGTTCGTGGCGGGCTGCGTCGCCCTGCTCGGGGGCGGCGAGGCCGACGACGGCCTCATCCTCGTTCTTGGCGGCGAGGCGGCCGGATACGTGCTGGCCGGCCGCGACGGCGGCCCGCACGGCTACTGGCCCCGGGTCTGGGCGGCCCGCGGCCTGCTGCACGCCTGGGACGACCAGGCCACCGCGGCGATCATCGCCGCCACCGGCGACGACGCCTGGCGGGTCCGGGAGATGACGGCCAAGGTCGTCGCCCGGCACCGCGTCGGCGACGCTCTCCTGGCCGTCACGGCCCTGCGCGACGACCCGGTCCCCCGGGTCCGGGCCGCCGCCGGCCGCGCGGTCACGGCCATCACCGCCGGCGCCGCTGAGCGCGGCCCGCCGCCTGCGCCCGGCTGGCGCTCTGGTGAAATTGGTCCGTGCGCATCGACCGGCTTGATCATCTGGTGCTGACGGTGGCCAGCATCGAAGCGGCAGCGGAGTTCTACACGCGGGTCCTGGGCATGGGGGTGGTGACCTTCGGGGCCGGCCGCACGGCGCTGACCTTCGGGACCAGCAAGATCAACCTCCACGAGGCCGGGAAGGAGTTCGAGCCCAAGGCCCGGCGGCCCACGCCGGGCAGCGCGGACATCTGCCTCATCGTCGAGGACGGCATCGCTGAGGTCATGGCCGAACTGGCCGCCGCCGGGGTCGGTACCGAGGAAGGGCCGGTGCCGCGCACCGGAGCGACCGGGCCGATCACCAGCTGCTACCTGCGCGACCCGGACGGGAACCTGATCGAGCTCAGCAACTACCGCCCGTGATATGGCGGCCGTGACCTGGCGCCCGTGCCCGGAACCGCTTAGCTGACGTGCTGGAGCTCCTGCGGCTCGAAGGCCTCGACGGCGCTGGCGTCCACCTCGCTGAGGTTCATCGTGCGGGCCACGGCGAGGGCCTCCAGGCGGCGCCGGGCCAGCTGCCGCTGGTACTCGAAGTCGATGCCCAGGCCGGGCTCCTGGGTCGGCTCACCCGCCTCCCCGTAGCCGCTCAGGCCGGCGGTGAGCTTGGCCCAGCGCTGCTCGACCCACTCCCACAGGTCCGGGTTCTCGGCGATGATGCGCCGGCCCAGGTAGGTGCCGTAGGCGATGTGGCGGCGCTCGTCGCGCTGGGTGAGCTTGATCCCGGCCTGCAGGCCGGGCAGCTTGCCCAGGCGCTGGAAGGTCTGGTCCCAGCGGTGGTAGCCGGCGATCGCCGCGACGCCCTCGATCAGCTGGTTGTACATCAGGGTGGCGTCCAGGATGGCCCGCGGGGACTGGTCAGTCTGGAGCCGGCGCATCACCCGGCTCAGCGGGCCGTCGAAGACGCCACGGCGCTGGCCAGCCGCGGCCTGCTGCTGGGACCGGGCGAGGTCGTCGAGGATCGACGGGTCGAAGCTGACGGCGTCGAACCACCGGCGGAACATGTCGGTGTGCTTGGCCTCTTCCATCGCGAACATCGACAGGTACATCGTGTCCTCGAGCCGTCCGAGGTCGGACATGCACTGGAGCAGCGGGATGATGTCGAGCGTCACCGCTTCCTCGCCGACCATGAAGCCGCGGGCCGACAAGGCGACCAGCTGCCGCTCGTCGTCGGTCATCGTCTGCCAGTCGAGAACGTCCTGGGAGAAGTCGAGGTCGGCCGGGTCCCAGAACAGCTTCTTGGACTTCTCCCACAGCTTCCACGGCACCGAGTCGTAGTCGAGGCCGCGGGTGGAGCGGTAGCGGCCGCCGGCCGGGGTCTGCTGGTCGCTCTGGTCCTGGCTCTGGCCGGCCACCGTGTCGGTCATCTCGCCCCTCGCCGATCCGCAAATGGTGTGCTCCCAGTCATACCCCGCGAAGCGCCGTGCCCGATCCTCAGGTCTCGGTAATGCCGGGGAAACAGGGGCTTTCCGGGCGGTAGGGTCGACTGGACAGGGGCCCCGGGCAGCCAGGGAGCGTCAACCATGGGGATGAGCGAGGCCAGCCGCGAGGGCGGCCCGGCGGCAGGTCAGCGAGCCGGGGGCGGGCCGGTTCTGGACACCAGCACGGCTCATCCGGCCCGGGTCTACGACTACTGGCTGGGCGGCAAGGACAACTTCGCGGCCGACCGTGAGGCCGGCGAGCAGGCCCTGAAGGCGTACCCGCAGCTGGCCGAGGCGGTCCGGTCCAACCGGGCGTTCCTGGCCCGGGCGGTGAGGTTCCTGACCGGGCCGGCCGGGGTGCGGCAGTTCCTCGACATCGGGACCGGGATCCCCTCCGCCGACAACACGCACGAGGTCGCCCAGCGGGAGGCACCGGACAGCCGGATCGTGTACGTCGACAACGACCCGATCGTGCTGCTGCACGCACAGACATTGCTACGGAGTACGGCAGCGGGGGCGTGCGACTACATCCAGGCTGATTTGCGGGATCCGGCGCGGATTCTTTCCGAGGCCGGGCGGACGCTGGACTTCGGGCAGCCGGTGGCGCTGATGCTGCTGGCGATCCTGCAATTTATCCCGGACGACGCGGACCCGTGGGGGCTGGTGGCTCAGCTGATGGCGCCGCTGCCGCCGGGCAGTTACCTGGTGGTCTCGCACCCGACGGACGACTTCAACCCGAACCGGCAGGGCGAGTCGATCCAGCGGTACAACGAGCGGGTGGCGGAGCAGGCGACGTTGCGCGGTCACGACGAGACGGTGCGGTTCTTCGCGGGCCTCGAACTGGTCGAGCCGGGGGTGGTCGCGGTGGCGAAGTGGCGGCCGCACAGCGACGTCGAGGCCGACCGGCCGTCGTCGATGTGGTGCGGAGTCGCCCGCAAGCCCTGATCATTAAGTCCTGACCGCTAGCAAGGAGCGCGGATGAGCCGGGTTGACGTCGACGGGGTCGGGATCGAGTACGAGGTCACCGGGGAGGGGCGCCCGGTTGTGCTGCTGCACGGGTTCCCGGACAGCGGGCGGCTGTGGCGGCATCAGGTTCCGGCGCTGGCCGGGGCGGGATTCCAGGTGATCGTCCCTGACCTGCGCGGGTACGGGCGCTCGGACAAGCCCGGGGAGGTGGACGCCTACTCGATCCCGGTCCTGGCCGGGGACGTGCTGGCGGTGCTCGCCGATCTTGGGATCGGCAAGGCCCATGTGGTGGGGCACGACTGGGGGGCCGCATTGGCCTGGGCACTGGCGTCGTTCGCGCCGGGGAGCGTGGATCACGTGGCGGTGCTGTCGGTCGGGAACCCGGTCACGTTCCTGCGCACGCTCGAGCAGAGGCAGAAGTCCTGGTACATGCTGCTGTTCCAGTTCGCCGGGGTGGCCGAGCGGTGGCTGAGCGACGATGACTGGGCCAACTTCCGGACGTGGGGCGGCCACCCGGACGCCGATCAGGTGATCGCCGACCTGGAGGCGAACGGGTCGCTCACGCCGGGCCTGAACTGGTACCGGGCCAACGTCGCGGCCGAGTCGTGGGCCGGGCCGCCGCTGCAGCTGCCGCCGGTGCAGGCGCCGGTCATGGGCGTGTGGAGCAGCGGCGACTTCGCGCTCAGCGAGGTGCAGATGACCGACTCGGCGGAGAACATGGCCGGGCCGTGGCGGTACGAGCGGCTGGACGGGCCTGGTCACTGGATGCAGCTGGAGGAGCCGGACAAGGTCAGCGCCCTGCTGCTGGACTTCCTCCCGCGCTGACATGCAGTTCAGCAAGGAGCTGCGGGATCAGGTGATGGCGGGCGACATCACCGTGTCGTTCCGGCTCTGGCAGCGGCCGCAGGTCAAGGAGGGCGGCCGGTACTGGGTCGGGCCCGCGGAGATCGAGGTCGACTCGGTGGACCTGATGCCGTTCGCCGCGATCACGCCGGAGGATGTCCGCCGGTCCGGTGAGCCGGACCTCGAGACCCTGCGCCAGCGCGCCGCCCACGCGGGCCCGATCACGGACGCGACGCTGGTGTACCGGGTCGAGTTCCACCTCGTGGACCGACAGGGGTGCTGACACGGTGCTTGCCGGAAACACGGTGCTTGCCGCAAGTCTGCCGCCGGTTAGCGGGGTCGCGCAGGCCCTGGCCGTGCTGGCGATCAGCATTGTGCTGGTGGCCGGCCTGGCGTGGGCGTCGCGGCGGCTGCTCGGGTTGCCGGTGGGCGGGCTGCGGGCCCTGCTGGCGGCGCTTGCTGGCTTTGCCGTCGCCGAGGCGCTGAGCCGGTCGCTGCAAGACGTGCGGTCCGGGCACGCCGCCGCGTTCTTCACCGTGGCGCTGGGCGTGCCGCTGATCGTGGCGATGATCTTCATCGTGGTGGCGGAAGCGCTGGTGCCGAGCGGCACCTGGCCCGGGCTCATGGAGTCGGTCCGCGGCACGCGCCGGGCGGTGGCCCGCTCGCGGAGGTATTCGCAGATCAGCCGGATCGCGGTGCGGCATGGCCTGGGCCCGTACCTGCGCGGGCCGCGGCGCGGCCCCGCCGCGGCCGACGGGCAGGCCGGGCCCGGCGGGCGGGCTGCGCTGGCGCGGTCTGTGCGGCAGGCCCTCGAGGAGGGGGGCGTGACCTTCGTCAAGCTGGGCCAGCTCCTTTCCACGCGCCGCGACCTGATCCCGGAGGAGTTCACCACGGAGCTGGCCCGGCTGCAGGACCAGGCCGAGCCGGTGCCATGGGGGCAGATCGAAGAGGTGCTGGCCCAGTCGCTCGGGAGGCCCGCGGACGAGGTCTTCGCGGAGCTGCAGCCTGAGCCGGCCGCGGCGGCGTCGATCGGCCAGGTCCACAAGGCCCGGCTCCGCTCCGGGTCGGGGTCCGGGCCAGGCGAACAGGTAGCCGTGAAAGTCCAGCGCCCGGATATCCGCGCGACCGTTGAGCGGGACCTGGACATTGTGCTGCGGATGGCGGCCCGGCTCGAGGACCGCACTCGCTGGGCACGGTCCCTTGGCACGCTGAGCCTCGCCCGCGGGTTTGCCGACTCTCTGCGGGAGGAACTCGACTTCCGGGTCGAGGCCCGCAACGTAGCCGCCCTCACCGCCACCTGGCCGGACCGGCAGCGTGCCGCCCCGGGCGGCGTAGCGGTGGTCATTCCTGCCGTGCACGAGCCTCTCAGCACGGAGTTTGTGCTGGTTACCAGCTGGCTGGACGGCGTCAGCCTGCGCACGGCCGGACCGCTGATCGATGAACGCGGTCTTGACCGGGCACAGCTCGCCCGCTCGCTGCTGCACGGGCTGCTGTACCAGATCACCGAGGGCGGGGTGTTCCACGCCGACCCGCATCCGGGCAACATCCTGCTGCTGGCCGACGGCCGCCTGGGCCTGCTGGACCTGGGCTCGGTCGGCCGCCTCGACGCCCAGCTCCGGTCGTCGCTCCAGGAACTGCTGCTCGCGATGGGGCGCGGTGACCCGACTGCGCTGTGCGATGCCCTGCTGGACCTGCTCACCCGCCCTGACGAGATCGACGAGCAGCAACTCGAGCGCGCTCTCGGCCAGTTCATGGCCAACTACTTCGCGGGCGGTACGGCCCCGGCCGTCGACATGTTCGCCGACCTGGTCCGGCTGATCTCCCGCTTCGAGCTGCCGATCCCCGCCCAGATCGGCACGGTCTTCCGCGCCCTGGGCACGCTTGAAGGCACGCTCGACCAGCTCATGCCCGGGTTCGACATCGCCGCCGAGGCACGCCAGTACGCCACTGCGCACCTCATGGAGCGGTTCTCCCCCGAATCAGTGGGGAAGACGGCCGCCGACGAGCTGATCGCGCTGCTGCCGGTGCTGCGCCGGCTCCCCCGCCGGATCGATCGCGTCACCGGCGCCCTGGAGCAGGGCAGGCTCAGCGTCAATGTCCGGCTGCTCGCCGACGAGCGCGACCGCCGGATGATCACGGGCCTCACCCACCTGTTCCTGCAGACCGTGATCGGCGTGGCCATCGGCGTCGTCGCCGCGATCCTGCTCACCATCACCAGCGGGCCGAAGGTCACCCCGGGCGTCACCCTTCTCCAGGTGATCGGCGGCAACCTGCTTATCGCCGCCAGCATTCTGGTGCTGCAGGTGCTGTTCACCATCTTCAGGAGCCGGTAGGAGCAGCCGCCGTCAGCCGAGGGGGTCCTGGGTCCAGTGCGCCAGGTTGCGGCCGAGGAGCCGCACGTGGTCCCGGAACAGCCGGGTCACGCCGACGGCGGGATGGGGACCGAACTCCTGGATGTCGAACCAGAGACCGCCGGCGTGCGCGCCGCAGATTTCCTGCTTGGCAAGGCTGCCCCGGAGGTTCCGCGCTTCACCCACATGTGGTAGCCGTTGATGATCACCCTGGTGCTCTGGGTGTTCGGGTCGCCCGGGGAGCAGGTGCCGTTATGCGGGGCGCGCTCGCCGATGACGTAGGCCGCGTTGGTCCAGAGAGCCGAGCCGCCGGCGCAGCCGGAGGAACCGCGACGCCTCGCTGAGCAGGATGAACTGCGTGGCCTGCAGCGTTCCGCGATCGGCGAAGTAGTGCAGGTCGGTGAACCGCGGGTGGCCTTTCAGCCCGGGGAACCGTTCCGCGAATATCAGGTGCGGGGTATCCGGGCCGACGTGCAGGTTCGCGGCGATCCTGAACGCGGTGGCCCGCAGGGCCGGGTCGTGCCGCAGCGTCTGGCCTTCCGCCACGGGGCCCATCAGCTGCGCCCAGCCGCCGGGGGCGTACTCCCAGACGAGCTCGCGGGCCGACCAGAACGCGCGGTGCCCGGCCACGGACGGCGCGGGTCCGGTGAGCACCACGGAGTTGGTTCCCCCGGGCGGGTCAGGCGGGCAGGCCAGCAGGCGGGCCGAGCGGGTGACGTGGCACCGGCCCCGGGAGAAGACGTAGACCCCCCAGCCCCCCGAGCCACTGGACGAGCTCCACATCCTGGAACGCCTCCGTGGGCACCACGCCGCCTTGCTCGATCGACATCCCCGGCGGGAGCCAGCCGAACGACAGGTTCGTGATCAGCGGGCTGAACTGGGACGGCGCGGGCGGGCCGGGGTTCGCGGGTCCCGGGCCGGCGCCCGTGCGGCCCGGGACCACCGCCACGAGGAGGGCCGTCACCGCGGCCGCGGCCAGCAGCGAGCCGCCGGCCACGATCGCCCGGCGCCAGCGCAGCCGGGCGCGGCCCTGGCGGCGGGCGAGGTGGAGGTCTACCTGGGCGGGGGCTGGCGGCTCGCGGCCGGCGGTCTCCGCGAACAGGTCGCGGATCTGCTGCTCAATCATGGCTGGGGCTCCCCCGGTAGACCTTGTGCTCCGCGGGCCCGGCGGGCGGGCCGCCTCCGTCGGCGGCATGCGCCGGCCCCAGGGCCCGGCGCACCGAGTCCAGCGCCCTGGCCGTCTGGCTCTTCACCGTGCCCGGTGAGCAGCCGAGGACCGCGGCTGACTGGTCGACGTTCAGGTCGCAGTAGAAGCGCAGCACGAGCGTCGCGCGCTGCCGGGCGGGCAGCGCCGCGACCGCGGCCCGCAGGTCGAGCACGGCATCCTGGTCGACCGCGGCGGCGGGCCTGTCGATGACCTGGCCGCTCAGGCTGACGCGCCGGGCCCAGCCGGAGCGCCGCTCGTGGATGAACTCATGGACCAGCACGGACCGGGCGTACGCGTCGGCGTGGTCGGCCGCCCGGACCCGGCCCCAGTGCACGTACAGCTTGGCCAGCGTGGACTGCACCAGGTCATCGGCGCGCTGCCAGTCGCCGCACAGGACCGCGGCCAGCCGCCGCAGCGACGACAGCCTGGCCGCGACGTACTCGGTGTACTCCGTGTCCCGGCTGCCGCTCACCGGCCGTCGTGCCTCATCTGCTGCTCCACAGTGCTTAGAGGCGTTCCCCGCCGGGTTCGGTTGTCACCGGGCGGCGGGATTTTGCGCGGGCACCGGTTTCTGCTGCGGAGCACCGCTGGGTGGTCGCCGTCCGCACGGCAATCGCCAGCGCGATCGGCCGGGTTTCCGCCGTTGACCCGGCTCTTGGCCGGATTCTGTCCGCAACGGTTACCACCGGTACGATCTGCCGCTACGACCCGGACCCCGACCGCCCCGTCCGCTGGATCCTGTCCGAACGAGGATCAGCGGCGGCAGCCCAGGCTGATCACCGGACGGGGCAAGCGGAACCGGAAGGTGCACGGAACCGTCCAAGCGGGTGAAGCAAGATCAGCCAGAGCGGCACCGGCGCTGGTCCCCGGACCGCCTTCACCCCAGGAGATGGCCATGCGGAACACCCCCCGGGCCCGACGGCCCTTCACGGCGCTGGCCGCCTTCGCCATCGCCGCCGCCGCCGGGCTGCTGTCGGCCTGCGGGCCGTCGGGCTCCGGCAGCCCGGTCGCGCAGCAGAGCCCGAAGCCGTCGCAGAGCCCGGTGTCCCAGCAGTCCCCGGCTAGCCCGGCGAGCCCGGCGCCGAGCACCCAGCCGCTGCCCCCCGGCGCGGAGCACCTCGACCCGGCCCGGTTCAGGTATGTGACCGTGTCAGCCAACCTTTTCAGCAACGGGTCGCTGCGCAAGGTCTCCAAGGTGATCGGCTCCCCCGCGGTCATCGCCCGGCTGACCCGCATGGTCAACAGCCTCCCCGCAGCCACGAAGGCCGCCTCCAGCTGCCCGCCGGTGACCGCCACGTACCGGCTGTCGTTCGCGGTCCGGGGGTTCGAGCCGGACACCACGGTGACCGCGAACAGCTGCCCGACCGACCAGATCTCGGTGAACGGGAAGGTCCATCCGCCGCTCATGGACAAGACCGGCACCCTGGCCGCGGCCGTCCGCGGCCTGCTGAACCTGCCCGCAGGCTCCTGAACACGGGCCGGCCGGCCCGGGCTTTCCCTGGCCGGCCGGCGTCCCGGCGGGCCCGGCTGTTCATCGCCCGGAGCCAGCAGAACCAGAGGGTGCACAGAGCCGTATTAGCGGGTGAAGAGAAGATCAGCCAGCGCGGCACCGGAGCCGGTCCCCGGGCCCGCTCTTCACCCATAGGAATACGGCTATGCGGAACAACCTCCGGGCTCAACAGCCCGTTACGGCGCTGGCCGCCTTTACCATCATCGCCACCGCCGGGCTGCTGTCGGCCTGCTCGCCGGCCCACTCCGGCAGCCCGGTCGCGCAGCAGAGCCCCCAGCCGTCGCAGACCCCGGTATCTCAGCAGACGCCGGTCAGCCAGCCGAGCCCGGCCAGCCCGCGCCGGCCCCGCAGTCACAGCCCCGCCACGGTGCGATGCACCTCGACCCGGCCAGCTTCAGCATGGTCACCGTCAACTTCAGGGAGTCAGGGCTCAGTCTCAACAAGCAGGTCCGCTCCCCCGCGGTCATCGCCCGGCTGACCCGCATCGTCAACAGCCTCCCCGCGGCGAAGCAGGCCAGGACGAGCTGCCCAGCGGCGACCTTTGGCTACCGGATGTCGTTCACGGGCATCGGGTCCCAGCCGGACATCACGGTGACCACGCGCAGCTGCCCGGCCGACCGGATCTCGGTGGGCGGGAAGCTCCAGGGGCCGCTCTGGGACCGGAAGGGCGCGGTAGCCGCGGAGGTCAAGCGCCTGATGCACATCAGGATGTCCCACTCAACCTCGAGCACCGGGAGCATTCCACCTATCCCGCCCGTCCCGCCCGTTCCGCCTGTTCCGCCCGTCCCGCCCGTCCCGCCTGTTCCGCCTGTCCCGCCTATGTGATCCCGCGCGGGCCGGCCCAGGGGCCCTGGGCCGGTCTGGCCCCGGCGAGGGGTGACCAGGATCCTCTTTGCCCAGGCTGATCAGCATCTTTACCAGTCGCCGGTAGATCGCCCGCCGGGACGCGGGCGAGCATTAAGCAAGGGTTGCTGAGGAACCCGCGTCTCTCTCCGGGCGGGGGCCGGGAATGACGGAGCACAGTACGCGAGACCGCGCCCGTCCTGCCGTGAGCACCGTCCGCCGGCCCGCGCCGGCCGCTGCCGCGGCGCCGCACCGGGCGGGACCGGCGGGCCGGGCGGCGGCCGCGGTCTGGTGGGCGCCGGTGACCGCGGCCGCCGCGGTCATGGCCTGCTTCGGGCTCTGGGGGCTGGCCCGCCAGTCGGCGATGGGCAACGACGAGGCAGCCAGCCGCTGGGCGGCGTCGCTGAGCCTTGCTCAGCTGGCGCACCTGCTGCGTCACGTGGACGCCGTGCACGGGCTGTACTACCTGCTGCTGCACGGCTGGATGGCGGCCGGGACCAGCCCCGCGGTGCTGCGGGTTCCCTCGGTGATCGCCATGGTGGCCGCGGCCGCCCTGATGGTGATCCTCGCCCGGCGGCTCACCGGGCCGGGCCGGGCGGGTCAGCTCGCAGGACTGTTCGCGGGCCTGGTCGTGGCCCTGTCCCCGGTCGTCAGCTACTACGCACAGACCGCACGCTCGTACGCACTGGTGTACGCGTGTGTCCTCGGCCAGTGCCTGGCCCTGCTCAGCGCCCTGCAGGCCGAGCACGCCGGCGCTGAGCAGGCCGGCACTGAGCATGCCGGCACTGGGCGCGCCCGCATCGCGGGCCGGTGGCTGTGTTACGGGGCGCTGGTGACCGTGGGCGCCTACCTGAACGAGATGGCGCTGCTGGTGCTGGCGGCGCACGCGGTCACCGTGGGGCTGGCCCGGTACGGCCGGGCCGCGGTCCGGCACTGGGCGGTGACGTCGGCCGTCAGCGTCGCGCTGGTCTCGCCGCTGCTGTGGCTCAGCGCGACCCAGCAGAGCGCGGTGTCCTGGATACCGCGACCCGGCGCCCACGACGTCTGGATTCTGTACCACGACTACTTCGGCGCGACGTTCGCCGGCGCGCTGCTGGTCACCGCCTGCGCGGCCGCCGCGGTGGGCGCCGGCCGGCTGCGGCACAAACCCCCGGGGCACAAGGACCCGGGGCACCGGCCCGGCGGGGTCTCGGTGCCCTCGATGGCGGTGCCGCTGCTGCTCGTCCCGGCCGGGCTGCTGCTGCTGGAGTCGCGCACCGGGCTGCCCCTGTACCAGGACCGGTACGTCCTCTACGGCCAGGCCGGAGCGGCCCTGCTGGCCGGCGCGGGCGCCGCCCGGGCCGGCCAGTGGCTGGCGGCGGCCGCCCGCCGGCCGGTGCTGATCGTGGTGCCCGGCGCGGCGCTGTGCCTGTTCGCGCTGCTGCTGCAGTTCCCGGCCCAGGAGCACGCCCGCCTGCCCGCCAGCCGCGAGTTCAACTTCGGCGGGCCGTCCTTCTACCTGGCGGCGCACTCCCGCCCCGGCGATGCCGTGCTGTTCATGAACTCCTTCTACCGCAAGGCCGAACTCGCCTACCCCGCCCAGTTCCGCGGGATCAGCGACATCGCGCTCGCGGTACCGCCCGCGGCCGCGGCGTCGTTCGAGGGCACCGACAAGCCCCTGCAGGCGATCATTCCGCTCATGCTCGCCCGGAAGCGGATCTGGGTGATCGGGCGCCTCCCGTCGCTCCCGTCGCTCCTCCTGCCCCCGGGGCCCGAGCGCGCCGAGAGCCTGCTCCTGCTGAGCCGCTACACCCGCGTCACGAAGCACTGGTACACGAACGTCTGTCTCAGCCTGTGGGTCCGCACGGGCTGAGGACTAGCTGACCGTCTCGCGGTGAACCTGCCTGCCGTCGTCGTCCCGGTAGCGCACGCTGATCGTGTCACCGGCAAGGTCGATGACGGCGAACCCGGACCGTGCCCAGCGCCGCAGTCCCGACCAGATGTACCGCCGGCTCTCCCAGTCGGCGACCGTGCGCCCCTGCTCGGTCAGGGCCGGATCCCGCAGGACCGGTATGCCGCCGTTGCCGAGGCACCGCGGGTACTGGACGCCGCCGAACGGCCGGAACGTCATCGCCCGGTGCTCATGGCCCCACCACCAGGCGGTGACCCGGTTGGTGGTCAGCACCGGCGCGAGCTTGCCGCCCAGCTCGGGACCGAGATCGTGCTGGTCGTACAGGGACGTGAGCTGATGATGGCTGAGCAGCACCAGCTTCCGCGCCGATTCGCCCGCCACCTTCGCCACGTACCCGGCCTGCGGGTCCTGCAGGACCGCAACGGCACCGGTCGTCAGGACGTTCTGGTCCCAGGAGGTATCCAGGGCCACGAAGTCCCACGACGGGGAGGTGAGCCGGAAGAAGCTGGTCGGCTGCCCATCGGGCGAGTGCTGTGCCGCGAAGCGCGGATCGGCGAGCAGCGTCCCGAAGTACCCGTAGCCGCCGCTGTACATGTCGTGGTTGCCGTTCAGCGACCATGACGTCACTCCCGACGCGGCCTGGGCCGCGGTAACGGGCCAGTAGGCGAGGAACCTCCGCTGGTCCTCACTCGCCAGCCCGGAGTAGTACACGTCGCCGAGGTGGACGGCGTGCGCCTCCCGGCCTTCCGCGAGGGCGCCGGCGATCTCCTCCTGCATGTGGACCGCGACCTGGCGGGCCCGGCCCAGGCCCGATCCCCAGTCCCCCACGACAACGAGCCGTGCCGTGTCGCTGATCTGGTGCTCCGCGGGCCGTGGGTTGAACGGGTGGTTTCCCCGCGCCAGGTGCTCCAGCGACGACCGGGCGATCTGGAGATACCACTCCGGGTCATCGGGCTGGAAGCGGCCCAGCTGAAGATTCAGGTAGCGATCGGCGAAATGGACAATCCACGCCCACAGGCCGTGGCCCGGCTCGTCCGTGACGCCTTTCCGCTCGATCAGCTTTTCCTCGATCGAACTCTGGATCAGGCTCACCAGCGGGTCACGCGACATGTACGGCACCCCGGCCCGTGCGCCACCCGAAGAGACCTCGGCCTGATCCACGTGCGGCAGCGCGGCCGCGAGCTTGGCGGCGGCATCTCCGCCCCCGGGAATCTGCTGTGCGGCACTGGCGGCCAGATCGCTCAATTCCGCCGAATTGAGCAGGCCGCGGACCGCCGCCACGTGTTTCCGGACGGATCCCTTATCGTAGGCCGGTTTCTGCATTTAGCGCCCTTCCCTCAGGGCGCACAGCGTACCGGTGCCAGGCCCGCCGCAGCAGTCCGCCAGGCCGCCGTCGGCAGCCCGACCTGAGCTGCAGGTATCTGGCTGGCCGCACGATCCTCTGGCGCAGGTGAGCGGCCGCCGCGGTCGTTACCTGACAACGCTCGCGGAGACGGCTGCTCGCCGACAGATCGCTGGGGGAAGTTATGCGATGGCACGGGGTGAAGAAGGCGCACGGAGTATTCGGCGTCATAGCGCTGGCGGTGATGATTCTGGCCTCGGTGTGCACGGCGCACGGGGCAGTCGCCGCTCAGGCTTCGGGCACGCCGGCCACCAGGCCGGCCTGGAGAGCGGACATCGCCAAGGTCCGGGCGCCGGGGAAGGGCTGCTTCACGGCCACCTTCCCGGCGCTCGAGTGGCAGAAGGCCGCCTGCGTGCGGACGCCGTCGTATCCGCAGCCGCCGCGGCACGGGGCGCGGCCGTTCACCGTGGGGAACAGTGACGACGTCGCGGCTCAGGTGCCGAGCGGCAGCCACATCTCCACCGCGATCGGCTCGTTCGACAGCGTCACCGGCGTGACGAGCGAGAGCGGCCCGATCGGCAACACGGGACCCGCCGTCGCCAACGCGTACACGCTCCAGCTGAACACGAACTTCATGAGCACCGGCTGCACCGGTTCGCCGAACCCGTCGTGCCAGGGCTGGCAGCAGTTCGTGTTCGAGAACAACGGGTCCACCGGCCGCGCGTACATCCAGTACTGGCTGATCAAGTACAACACGACCTGCCCGGCCGGGCAGAACTGGAACCAGTTCTCGTTCACCGGGTCGACCGACATCTACTGCTTCAAGAACAACAGCGCCGGGGCCGTGTCCGTGCCCAACCAGCCGATCACCAACCTGGGGCAGCTGAGCCTGTCCGGCACCGTCAGCACCAGCGGCGACAGCGTCACCCTGTTCGTGGGGAACACGGCCTTCACGGCCACCGGCGACAACGCCGTCGACGCGGCCGGGGGCTGGACCACCGCCGAGTTCAACGTGTTCGGCGACGGCGGCAACAGCAGCGGCGGCGGTCAGGCCAGCTTCAACAGCGGTTCCGCGGTCACCGTCCGGACGAGGACCATCTACGGCGGCCGGGCCGCCCCGACCTGCGTGGCCCAGGGCTTCACGGGCGAGACCAACAACCTCAGCTTCGGGCCGACCAGCCCGACGGCGTCCCAGCCCGGGCCCGCCGTCGAGTTCAACGAGAGCTCCGCGGGCGGCGCGGCCTCGGACTGCGCGGCGGCCACCACCATCGGCGACACGCACCTGCGGACGTTCAACGGCCTGCTCTACGACTTCCAGGCCTCGGGCGACTTCCTGCTCGCGCAGGCGAAGAACTTCACCGTGCAGTCCCGGCAGGTCTCCGGGGCGCCCACCTGGCCAGACGCCGCGGTGAACCAGGCGGTCGCGGCCCAGATCGGCAAGTCCCGCGTGGCGTTCTGCACCGCGCCCTCGCGGCTCGTCATCAACGGCCACCCGGCCGCCCTCGCGGACGGTCACGTCAGGTCGCTGCCCGCGGGCACCGAGATCCTGCGCCGGGGCAACGTCTACCTGGTCACCGGCCGCAGCGGCGACAGCCTCCGCGCCGTCATGAACGGCTCCTGGATCGACTTCTCCGTCGGCCTGGGCACCTGGCCCGAACCGGTGCGCGGCCTGCTCGCCAACGCCAACGGCAACGTCGGCCAGCTCGAAACCAGCGGCGGCGCCGTGCTGAACGTGCCCGTCCCCTTCGCCGACCTCTACGGCGGCTACACGAAGGGCTGGCGCGTCAAGCCGAACGCCTCGCTGCTCGCGCCGTGCGGCGAGAAGGTCAGGCCCGGCGTTCCCGGCAAGCCCTTCTTCTCCGGCGACCTGCCACCGGACATCCGCGACCGGGCCCAGGCGATCTGCGCCAACACCGGCCTCCGCGGCGACGCCCTGTTCGGCGCCTGCACCATCGACGTCGCCGTGCTCGGCAAGAGGGCGGCGCTGGCCTACCGCGGCATGCCCGCCCCGGTCCTCGACGGAAACGGGGACGGCAACGGCAAGTAGCGGGCCAGCCCGCCCCGGCGGCATGGGCTGACCTTGCCGCCGCAGCACCGCTGGGTCCGGCGCGAGCCTAGCTGCCGGACCCAGCGGTGCCCCATCACCCGCTAGATGCCGCGCGGGCAGGGATAGAACACGCTCCCGTCCAGGTCGACGTTGAACTTGACGGCCGCGAAGCCGTTCGGCGTCCCGTACACCGTCCGGCAGAAAGCGGCGTACGCACGCTTTCCGTGGCAGCGGGCGCCCGGGTTGCAGACGACGCCGTCGGCCCCGTACTCGGCCTCGCCGACCCACTTGCCGGTGGGCTGAGTCGGCGTGCGATCCGCCGTGAAGGCGTCCCAGCCGCACGGCTGCGGGCCGCGCAGAGACGTGCAGGTGATCCCGTCCGCCTTCGTGCCCTTCGCCGACGAGGAGAAGCACCCGCCGAACGTGTAGCACTCCTCCACGACCGCGCCGTCCGAGTACTGGCGGCCCCACCAGGCGAGCAGGGGCGAGTTCTTCCAGAGGCCGGTCATCCCGAGACGGTGAATCTCGTTGAACGCCCAGGCCAGGAAGTTCTGCGCGTCCCCGGGCGTCAGCCGGAAGCCGGTCGTCGACGGCGGGTCGAAGCTGTCGATGTCATCCAGCTCCACCGCGTCGAAGCCCTTGCTCGCACAGCGGGACAGGCGCTCGCGCAGCATGGGCTTGAGCGCGTTCAGCTGCCGCAGGTCGACCCACCGCTCCTGCGGGAAGCCGAAGTACACGTGCCCCAGCGCCGCCGCCGGGAAGACCTGCCCGGGCGACCCGTCCGGCCGGTAGTCCTCCCAGGCCAGGTCGAGGTAGCAGACCGCCTTCGGATGCGCCAGCGTGCTCGCCTGCCAGCGCGAGTGAATAGCCGACACCTGGGCCCGCGTGGTCAGGAACCCGTCGATGTCGTAGATGTCGACCGCCCGCCGCCCGGTCCGCTGCAGCGGATCGGTCCGGCCGATCTGCCAGTCCCAGCGCATCGGCTTGCCGTTCGAGGCCAGGTGCGGCGGATACCAGCAGCGCCGCCCGGGCGCGGGCTGGCAGGCCACCGGCGCAGGCAGCGGCACGACCCGCCACCGGAAATGGATCGTCGTCAGGCCGTACCGGTTCGCGGTCCGGACCGCCACGGAATGAACCCCCGGCCTGAGCTTGCCGGTGTAGAACACCCGGCTGGCGTGCAGCCGCTGCCACTTGCTCCGGTCGACCCGGAACCACTGCACCGGGCGCCCGCCCGCCGCGCTCCAGTGCGGCGCGCTGACCTGGAACCACTCCTCCGCCGACGCGGTCCGCGCCTCGGGCGTCCCGTTGATGAGAGCGGCCCACGGCCGCCCGAAGACCGGGAACGCGCCGGCCACTCCCCTGGTCGTCGCCGTTGAAGAGGCACGGATGACCCGGAACGTGAACGGGTGCCGGTCGGTCTGCACCACCGCGATTGCGGTCACCGTGACCCGCAGCCGGCTGCCGACGTCGGCGTGCCCCACGACATAGGACCGCGCGGCGAACGGGGTCGCCACCGAGTCGGCGGCCAGCACGCACTTGCCGCTCCCCTGGGCCGGACAGCGCCGCCAGGTGTACTTGACCCCGAAGCTGAGCAGCACGTCCCCGCTGGGCAGCGGCGGTGGGCCGAAGTTCGCCCCGCGTGCGGTCACCGTCCCGCCGTCGCGCAGCAGCCCGGTGATCCGCAGCCGCCCGCGCGCCACCGGTGCCGGGATCACGCCCGCCGCCGGCTTCGCGCCAGCCCTGGCCGCCGAAGCACCGGCCACAGAAGCACCGGCCGCGGACGGCAGCGCGGCCAGCACACTCGCCGCCAGCGCCGCTGCGGACAGACTTGCCAGGCACCGGGCACGCATCATGCTGATCACTCCAAGGCAGTGTTGGCTAAGCACGGGGGTTCTCAGCGCAGCAGCGCCGGGGGCAGCACCTCCCGGTGCGCCTCCAGCAGGTCGTCGCACATGGCGACGGTCTGATCGACAGTGAGCGTGGCCGCGGTGTTCGGGTCGAGAAGCGCGGCCTGGTACACGTGGTCGCGGCAGCCGTCCAGCACGGCCCGCACGGTCAGCTCGACCACGTTGAGGAACGTCCGGTTCAGCGCGGCCAGCTGCGGCGGCAGTGCCCCGACCGGCTGCGGGCGGGCCCCGGACGACCCGACCCGGCAGGGCACCTCGACGCAGCACTCGTCCGGCAGGCTCGAGATCAGCCCGCCGTTCCGCACGTTGACGTGCAGCCCGCGCTCCTGCCCGGTCTCCACGGAATGGATGAACAGCGACGCGAGCTCGTTCGCGGGCTCCAGCTCGAGCGGCGCCTCGGACGAGATCGCCTGCTCCAGCGCCTCGAGCTCGCGCAGGTTCTCCTCGGACCTGGCCAGGTAGTCGCCGACGAAGATGCGGTAGCGGGACACCTGCTCGTCGTGCCGCATGAACCAGGGCACGTACTCGGCCGAGTGCTCGCTCGACTCGGTCGGGAAGTAGCCGAACCGCTTGTACAGCTCGACCCGCACCCGCCGCTGCAGCTCCGGCGACTCCTCGATCACCGTGGCCAGCTTCGGGTACAGCGACTGGCCGTCCTGCTCGAACTTCAGGACGAAGGCCTGGTGGTTGAAGCCCGCGGTGACGAACGACACCCGCTCCGGGTCCGCGCCGACCAGCCCGGTCAGGAACGCCTCGGTGTCGCGCACCGAGTGGCACAGCCCGTAGACCCGGGAGAACCCGGTGCCCTCGTACACCGCCCAGGGCAGCATCGCCATCGGGTTCGTGTAGGTGAGCAGGTACGCCTCCGGGCACACCTCGGCCATGTCCTGGCCGAGCCCGACGACGACCGGGATCGTGCGCAGCCCGCGGAAGATGCCGCCGATGCCGAGCGTGTCCGCGATCGTCTGGCGGACCCCGTACCGGGCCGGGATGTCGAAGTCGAGCCTGGTCGCCGCGTACCCGCCGACCTGGATCTCGTTGACCACCCAGGCGGCGCCGCGCAGCGCCTCGCGCCGTGCGAGGGTGGTGCTGACCTCGGCCTTCGCGCCGGTCTGCGCCACGATCCGGCGGGTCAGCCGGTCCGCCCAGGACAGCCGCTCGGCGCTGATGTCGTGCAGCGCGAAGTGCAGCCGCCCGTTCAGCTCCGGGTAGCTGCACAGGTCGGTGACGACGTTCCGGGTGAACTCGACGCTGCCGGCCCCGATGAACGCAACCTTGATCACAGCTCGCCAGTGTTCCATCGTGCCCGGAAGTGCGCAATAGCGCGCATGATCGAGCATCCCCCGGACTGCGGTGACCGGCCGCACGGCCGCTGAGGACCGCCGACCGTCCGCCCCGCCTGCTTTGGCTACCCGTCCGTTCCGGCTCTTGCATAACGATGTACGCAGGTGGGGGCGCGAGCCTTGACACCAGCGGCGCACATTGCTCAGTATTGCGGGAACATTTCCTGGTTCGCGCACAACTGAGCAGCAGTGTGGAGGTCAGGATGCCCCGGACGAGGCTGGCGGCCTGCCTGGCAGGTGCCGTGATCATCGCCCTGGCGGGCTGCGGGACCGGGAGCGGCGGTGGTAGCAACGGGGACAGCGCCAGCGGCCGCTGATCGCGGTCACCTCCACGAACCAGATGACGGTGCCGCTCGGCCTGGCCACGTTCCAGGGGGCGCACCAGACCCAGATCCCGCAGCTGATGGCGGGCAACGTGATGAGCCTGCTGCCGATGCTGCTGATCTTCTTCCTGGCGCAGCGGTACTTCATCAGGTCGGTGGCCGCCACCGGGCTGGCCGGCAGCTGAGCGGAACCGGGGACCGACGTGGGACTGGCCGAGCGAAGGGGCGACGGCGTGGGTGAGCAGGACGTGAGGGCGGCCGGGGCGGGCCGGACCGAGGCCGAGGTGGCGTCGCAGCCGGGCTGCTGGCGCCGGGCGGCCCGGCTGGCCAGCCAGGTGGACGGCCAGGTGGCCAAACTGCTGCCGGCCCGCGGCGAGCGGGTCGCGGTGGCGGGCTGCGGCACCTCCTGGTTCATGGCCCAGTCCTACGCGGCGGCCAGGGAGCAGGCGGGGCAGGGCGAGACCGACGCGTTCGCCGCGTCCGAGATGCCGCTCGGGCGGCATTACGACCGGGTCGTGGTGCTGTCCCGGTCCGGCACGACCACGGAGATCCTGCAGCTGCTCGGCGACCTGGGCGGCACGGTGCCCACGGTGGCGGTGACCGCGGTGCCGGGGTCCCCGGTGGCGAAGGCCGCGGACGAGGCGATCGTGCTGGACTTCGCGGACGAGGAGTCCGTGGTGCAGACCCGGTTCGCCACCACCGAGCTGGCCCTGCTGCGCACGAGCCTGGGCCACGACGTGGAGCAGGCCGCGCAGGACGCGGAGCGGGTGCTGGCCGCGCCGCTGCCGGAGGACCTGCTGGCCGCCCGCCAGTTCACGTTCCTGGGCACCGGCTGGACGTACGGGCTGGCCAGCGAGGCCGCGCTGAAGCTGCGCGAGGCGGCCGGGATGTGGACCGAGGCCTACCCGGCGATGGAGTACCGGCACGGGCCGATGGCGGTGACCGGCCCGGGCAGCGTGGTGTGGCTGCTCGGCGCCGCGCCGGACGGGATCGCCGGCGAGGTCACCGCGGCCGGCGGGCTGGCCTGGGGGTCGCGGCTCGACCCGCTGGCCGAGCTGGTCCGGGTGCAGCGGGTGGCGGCCGCGCTGGGCCGGGCCCGCGGGCTTGACCCGGACCGGCCGCGGAACCTGGCCCGCTCGGTGATCCTCACCCCGGCCCAGCCGGGCCGCGCGCCGTGATCCTGTGCGTCACGCTCAACCCGGCGCTGGACATCACGCACGACGTGCCGGGCGCGGACTGGGCCGGGGTGAACCGGCCCGAGCAGGTCCGGGACCGGCCCGGCGGCAAGGGCCTGAACGTGGCCCGGGTGCTGCGCGCGCTCGGCGCGGACGTGCTGGTGCTGGGCCTGGCCGGCGGGCCCGCCGGGGACGAGGTCAAAGCCGGGCTGGACGCGGCGGGCGTGCCGTGCCGGTTCACGCCGATCGCCGGGGCGACCCGGCGGACCTTTACCGTGGTTGACCGGGCCCGCGGGCAGGCCGCGTCGTTCCACGAACCGGGGCCTGCGGTCGAGGCAGGCGAGTGGGCCGCGTTCACCGTAACCCTGGAAAAATGCCTCGATGGGTGCGCGGCTGCCGTTCTTCTCCGGGTCCCTGCCGGCCGGTGTGCCGGATGACGCGTACGCGGACCTGACCGGGCGAGCCGCGGCGGCCGGGGTGCCGGTGCTGCTGGACGCGCACGGGGAGGCGCTGCTGCACGGTGCGGCCGCCGGGCCCGCGATCGTCAAGCCCAACCTGGCCGAGCTCGAGGCGGCGAGCGGGCTGGCGCTGTCGTTGCCGGACGGGTCGGCGGATCACCAGGCCGTGGCGCGGGCCGCGCGGCGGCTGCGGGCGGCCGGGCCCGGGGCGGTGGTGGTGACCCTCGGGCCGGCCGGGCTGTGGGCCTCGACCCGTTCCGGGACCTGGCGGGCGGTGCCGCCGGCGCCGGTGGCGGGTAATCCGGTCGGGGCGGGTGACGCGGTGGCGGCGGGCCTGATCCACGGGCTGGTCACCGGCCGCCCGTGGGAGGAGCGGCTGCGGCACGCGGTCGCGCTCGGCTCGGCGGCGGTGGCCGCGCCCGCGGCCGGGGAGTTCCGGCCATCCGATTACGCCGCCGCGCTGGCCGGGGTGGCGGTGACCCAGGTGGCGAACGGCTGATGCCCGCGGTCGGGATGCGCGAGGTGGCCTGGCCGGCGATGGCGGCGGGGCGGGCGGTTGGTGCGTTCAACGTGATTCTGCTGGAGCACGCCGAGGCGGTCGTGGCGGGGGCGGAGGCGGCGGGCGCGCCGGTGGTGCTCGCGGTGAGCGAGAACTGCGTGCGGTATCACGGGGGGCTGGGGGCGCTGGGGGCGGCGTGCGTCTCCCTGGCGCGGGGCGCTTCGGTGCCGGTGGTGCTGCATCTCGATCATGCGACGAGCCCTGGCCTGGTGGCCGAGGCGGCGTCGGCCGGGTTCGGGTCGGTGATGTTCGACGCGTCGTCGCTGCCCTACGAGCGGAACGTGGCGGCGACGGCGGAGGTGACCCGGTGGTGCCACGACCGGGATCTGTGGGCCGAGGCGGAGCTGGGCGAGATCGGCGGGAAGGACGGCGTGCACTCCCCCACCGCGCGGACCGATCCGGCGGGGGCGGCGGGGTATGTGGCGGCGACCGGGGTGGATGCGCTGGCGGTGGCGGTGGGGAGCTCGCACGCGATGCTGACCAGGGACGCCGTGCTGGACCTGGACCTGATCGCGGCGCTGCGGGCGGCGGTGCCCGTGCCGCTGGTGCTGCACGGTTCGTCGGGGGTGCCGGACGAGGGGCTGGCGGCGGCAGTGGGGGCCGGGATGACCAAGATCAACGTGGCGACGCAGCTGAACAAGGTGTTCACGGCGGCGGTCCGGGAGCGCCTGGCGGCTGACGCGGCGGTGGCGGATCCGCGGCGGTACATTTCCGCCGGGCGGGACGCTATTGCCGCGGAGGTGACCCGCCTGCTGGGGGTCATCGGCGCGGTGCGGGTGAGCACGTGACGGCCCGGCCCGTGGCTAGCCGGCCCGTGACTGGCCCGCCCGTGACCAGCCCGCCCGTGACCAGCCCGCCCGTGACCAGCCGGAAGGAGGCGCCGGTGAGCCGCTACCGGCGGTGGAACGAGCTGCTCGAGCTGCTCGCCACCAGCGGGCAGCTGGAGGACGAGGGGGTCGAGGTTGTCGTCGCCTGAGGCGACCCGCGGCCCGGCCGGGGTGGACCTGGTCGTGATCGGGGACGCGAACCCGGACGTGCTCGTGATCGGGGACGACGTCACGCCGGAGTTCGGGCAGAAGGAGAAGCTGGTCCGCAGCGGGAGCCTGGCGGTGGGCGGGTCGGCGGCGATCACCGCGGTGGCGGCGGCGCGGCTGGGTCTTTCCGTGGCGCTGGTGGCCGCGATCGGGCCGGACCCGGCGGGCGAGTTCATGCGCGGCGAACTGGCCCGGGCCGGGGTGGGCACGTCGTCGCTGGCGGTCCGTGCCGCGTCCCCGACCGGGCTGACCGTCGTCCTGACCGGCGGCACGGACCGGGCCATTCTCACCGCGCTGGGCGCGATCGGGTCGCTGACCGCTGCCGACGTCCCGGTTGCGCTGCTGGCCGGGGCGCGGCACGTGCACGTGAGCTCCTATTTCCTGATGGCGGACTCGCTCGGGCCGGGGCTGGCCGGGCTGCTCGCGGGCGCCCGGGCGGCGGGAGCGACGACGTCGGTCGACACGAACTGGGACCCCTCTGGGCGGTGGGGCGAGGACACGTGGCTGCGGGCCGCGCTGGCCCAGGCTGACCTGCTTCTCCCGAACGAGGCCGAGGCCCTGGCCCTGTCCGGCCAGCCGGACCTGGCGGGAGCGGTACGGGTGCTGGCCGGCCGGGCGGGCGGCGCGGCGGCCGGCCCGGGCGGAGCCGCGCGAGTGGTGGTCAAGCGGGGTGCGCGCGGGGCGCTGTGCGCGGACCGCGGCGGGTGGCAGCAAGTGTCGCTGCCGCCCGTGACGCCGGTGGACGACACCGGCGCGGGTGACTGCTTCAACGCCGGGCTGATCACCGGGCTGCTGCGCGGCCTGAACCTGCCCGGCGCGGCCGCGCTCGGCTGCGCGGCTGGGGTACTGTCCACCCAGGCGCCCGGTGGCACCGGCAGCTGCCCGGACCTGGCGACGGCCAGCGCACTGGCGGCGAAGGCGACGGCCAGAGAAGTTACGGTTCTGGAAGATACAGCGCTGGAAGCTACGGCCCTTGCGGCCGACGAGACGGCAGGATGAGGCCATGGCACGGATTGTCTTTGACCAGGTGACGATGGCGTACCCGGGCGGGGTTCAGGCGATCGACGATCTCAGCCTGGAGATCGGCGACGGCGAGTTCATGGTTTTCGTCGGCCCGTCGGGCTGCGGCAAGACCACCGCGCTGCGGTCCATCGCCGGCCTCGAGCAGGTCACCTCGGGCACGGTCGCGGTCGGCGACCGGATCGTGAACGATCTGCCGCCCAAGGACCGGGACATCGCGATGGTGTTCCAGAACTACGCGCTGTACCCGCACATGACCGTGGCCCAGAACCTGGCCTTCGGGCTCGAGCAGCGGCGGACGCCCAAGGCCGAGGTGAAGCAGCGGGTCGGCGAGGTGGCGCAGATGCTCGGGCTGACCGAGTACCTCGGCCGGAAGCCCGCCGCGCTGTCCGGCGGCCAGCGGCAGCGGGTCGCGATGGGCCGGGCGATCGTCCGCAAGCCGCAGGCGTTCCTGATGGACGAGCCGCTGTCGAACCTGGACGCGAAGCTGCGGGTCTCGATGCGGGCGTCGCTGGCGCAGCTGCACGCGCGGCTCGGCGTCACCACGGTGTACGTCACGCACGACCAGGTCGAGGCGATGACGCTGGGCCAGCGGGTGTGCGTCCTGTCCGCCGGGAAGCTGCAGCAGGTCGACACCCCTCAGGTGCTGTTCCGGGCGCCGGTCAACCTGTTCGTGGCCGGGTTCATCGGCTCCCCGGCGATGAACTTCGCCGACGCCGAGCTGGTGCGCGACGACGGGCCCGCGGTGGTGTTCGCCGGGCACCGGCTGGCCATGCCAGAGTCGCTGATCGAGGGCCGGCCGGGCCTGGACGGCTACTTCGGCCGGCCGGTGATCCTCGGCATCCGCCCGTCGGACTTCGAGGACGGCGCGCTGGCCGAGCCCGGCTGGCCGCGGCTGCCGGTGACCGCGACCGTGACCGAGGAACTCGGCAGCGAGAAGCTCGTGCTCTTCACGATGGACGCCCCGCCGGTCCAGCACGCCAGCCTCAGCGCGGCCGAGACCACGGCGGCGGACGAGGCCCGGATGCCGGTCACCGGCGACAAGGCGATCTGGACCGCGCGGGCCGCGGCCCGCAGCACGATCGTGCCCGGCCAGCGGGCCGAGCTGGCCGTGGACACCTCGGGCCTGCAGTTCTTCGACCCGGAAAGCGGCCTCTCGATCGGCCACTCCGCGCTGCTCCGGTGTAAAAGGGGGAACCGGCGGACCCGGCTGGTGCGTCCTAGGTCCAGCTAGCCTCGCTGAGGCTCATGGACCCGGAGCTCTGCACCATGCCGATATCGCTTACGCCAGCCCAGCGGGCGCTGGCCCTCGGCGGCACCGCCGCCGTCGTCCTGATCGGCGCGTTCGCGCTCGGTCTGGGCACGGGCCGGTCCTCCTCGGGCGGGCAGAACCCAGCCGGCCTGGGCAGCCCCGCGACCACCTCGGATAACCAGGGGGACGCCGGGACGAACCTCACCGGGGCCCAGCTCACGGCGGCGTCCGGGTCGGGCCGGATCACGGTCACCGGCACCGGCACGGTGACCGGCGTGCCGAACCAGCTGATCCTGTCCATCGGGGTGCAGGTCAAGGCGGCCTCGGTGAGCACGGCGCTGAGCGACGCCAACCAGGCGGTCAGCCGGGTCACCGGCGCGCTGCGCGACCACGGCGTGGCCGCGGCCGACATCCAGACCGCTGACCTGTACATCTCCCCCGACCTGCGCGGCTCCGCGCAGACCCCGAACGGCTACACGGTCAGCGAGTCGGTCACCGCGACGCTGCGCCAGGTCAGCGCGGCCGGCGGGCAGATCGACGCGGCGATCCGGGCGGGCGGCAACGCGGTCACGGTCAACGGCATCTCGCTGAACCTGACCGACACCAGCAGCCTGCTGGCCAGCGCCCGCAAGGCCGCGGTGGCCAACGCCCGGACCAAGGCGTCCCAGTACGCGGCCGCTCTCGGCCAGCCACTCGGCCCGGTGGTGAGCATCACCGACTCGGCCGACTCGGGGCCCTTCTACCCCGCGGCCGCCCAGTCCGCGGCCGGCGCCGCGAGCTCGTCGGTGCCGATCTCGCCGGGCACCCAGCAACTGAGCGTTTCCGTCACGGTGGTGTACGCGGTTCCCTGATCCCGGCCGCGTGCGGCCCCGGGCCGCGGCTGACCAGGCCCCGGTCAGCCGCGGCCCGCTGGCCTTAACCGCAGGACGAGGCCTGGCTGCCCGGCGGGATGCCGTCCAGCCGGACCGCTTCCAGCAGGCCCGCGCCCAGGTTGGTGACGTACACGGTGCTGGCGCCGCGGGCCAGGCCGAAGTCGCGCGGGCCCTTGCCGGCCGTGATCGACCCGGTCACCACGTGGTCGGCACGGCACAGCGCGGCGTGCGTGTCGATCACCATCAGGTTGTGCGAGGAGCCGGAGTTTGCCACCAAGAGCTGGTGGCCGCTGTCGATGTACTGCATGCCGATCGGGTTCTCGCCGACCGGCACCACCGTAACCAGGGCGTGCGCCGGGTCGGTGCGCAGCTTGGTGGCGTCGTACCCGAGCAAGGCGTTGCTTGACTGCGAGGTGACGAACACCCACTTGCCGTCGGCCGAGGGCACGATCCGGGACGGGTTACAGCCAGCCGGGGCCGGGGACTTGGTGAGCAGCGCGTGCCCCGGGTCGGTCTCGGCCAGGTGCCGGCTCAGCACGCTGACCGTGCCCTGCTGCCCCCAGTTCGTCACGAACAGCCACTTGTTCCCCGGGTCGGCGGACAGGCGGATGCCGACCGGCTGTGGCCCGGCGTTGACCGTGCCCACCAGGCTGCCCGCGTCGAACCCGGAGGCCAGCGCGTGGCGCAGGTTGAACACCGCTACGCCGCTGCTGTCCTGCAGGGTCACGTAGGCGAACTGGTTGTTAGGGGACAGCTGAACCTGGACCGCGCCGGTGCCGCCCGGGCTGCGCAGGCTGCCGATCAGGTGCGCGGTGCCGTGCTCGGCGTCAGGTGCGCTGAGCACCTTCGCGCCGCCGCCGGCCGCCAGCAGCACGTACCGGCCGTCGCTGGTCACCGCCACGCCCTTGTTCGCGCCCGCCATGGGCAGGGTGTGCGCCAGCGTGGGGGCCAGCCCGCTGCCGTTGCTGAGCACCGCGAGCGCGTGGCCCGTCGTGACGAACGACCACTTCCCGTCCGAGGTGACGGCGACCGAGAATGGCCGACCGCCGATCCCGGTCGTGGCGTGCTCCACCTTGCTTAGGTCTGGCGCGGACGCGATGCCCGAGTCGCAGCCGGGAATCGCCGGCAGCGGCCCGACGGGCTTGAGTGCGGCGGTTCCCCCGCCGCTCGCCGAACCGCTGGGCTCAGCGGTCGCGGCCGGCGCCGGGCTCGGTGAGCCGTTAGCGACCGCGTCCGTCCGCGTGGCCTGCGTGCTCGCGATCAGCAGCACCAGCCCCAGCCCGGCCCCCGTCAGCAGCGTGATGTACGGCGTCGGTGTCTTCATCGGCAGGCTCCCCGTGTCGTCCAGGGCTTCGAGCCCTCGGACAGATCATCCCGCATTCGCCGGGCCTGATCAGCCGTTACGGATTTTCTGATCGGCCCGGGGCTGGGTGCTGTGGCGAGATCATCCGCCCTCTAGCGGCTGCCCGGCTGGCCCAGGCCCAGCCGCCGCCTGCCTCCCCAGGGTCCCGCGCAGGCACCCAGCGGGTCCCCGGGCCGGAGCGATGCTAATTCTTCTGTTTGCCTCCTGGCTATGAGCTGCAAAATTACCCTCCACCACAAAATCTGACACCGCGCACTTCTGTGCCAATTACTGTGATCGTCCTAGTGTTCCGGGATGTTTTTGGATATCCGGGACCGCCTCTGAGTGCGCGGATAGCCATTGGCGAGGTACATCCGGACGCACCGGAACTGCAATCCAGTCCCTATCGCTTCTCCTCTTATGCCCTCTCCTCGTTCTTGACAGTGGACTCGAAAATCTGAGTTTCTTGAAGGCGAGATGATCCGACGCGATCCTCTTGGAACAGGCGGAGGACTGCAGACCGCCAGCGATGGGCTGGGCCGCCATATTCCTCAATGGCTGACGCAACGGCTATGACAACGCCAAAGTGACCTTCTGCTTTGACGCTAACCAGCTCTGCGCTAATGAGGATCTCGCTGCTCGGGTCGAATGGGATCGGATCGTCAGCTCCCCCACGATATCCTCCTCCTCGGTTTCGGCGCTCAGCGAGCGAGAAACGCTGCCCTTAGCTGCCCGCAGGAATCCGGGCAGCTCTCTCCGATTCTGCGTCGTCCTCGGTGACGCACGTGACCACCGTCAGCGGCGAACACCGGTTCGAGTGGCTCTGCTCTGACGGACGATCGCGCGGTAGGTCACCGTGTGACCGTCGTCGCTGACCGACCTGAAGTTCGAGGCGTCTGCAGCTTCGAGACCGATCAGCCCGCAGGCCTCCGTCGCGTGATATGCCTTCCTACGCTGACACCTCATTCTGTCTGGACGCACCGGAAACCGATTCATCGTCGACCTCATGTTAGGGACAGCCGGGTCGAGCGGACATCGCGAGTCTCCGACGGACCGTCCTGACAGCCGCCACCCATGACAGCCAGCGCCACCACCCGATCATGCCCGTTCCAGTTACCTACCGGCTGGAGCGTCTCTGTATGAGCAGGGTTGCGGTCCATTCTGCAGCATTACCCAGAAGCTGCTCGACTCCATTTCTGGAATCGCCACCTTGATACCGGAGAGAATCAGCCGCGACGCAGGTGGTGCGATTTCTGCCCGCTGAACACTGCGTTGACCTGACCCAGCGCGGGGCTGTATTGCCCCAGGGATACTGGATGTCGCCCGACCCGTAGGCGATCCGGCGCCACTCCGCTACGGTGGGCAGCCGCCGACCGATCCAGGCGCAGAAGTCCGCCGCGTCATAGGCCGTGACCCACACCACGGGAAGGTCGCGATTGCCGTTCGCGAAGCTCGGGCCATTGCTGGGGGGCTCGTCGGGCGCCTGGCACCGCTGCGCCTCGACGCAGTAGCGGTACTGCTGGTTGGTGACCTCATGGCGGTCAGCCAGCAGGGTCGCTACCCTCTCCGGCTGGAGGCCGGGTCACCATCTGCACTATGCCGCCTGGGACGCGGACCTGCGGGCTGGCGGTCTATGGCCTCGTGCTTGAGCCAGGCGTCCCGGATTGGGGTCTTGGCTAGCCAGGCGACGCCGGTTAGGGCCAGGACGATCGCCATGGTGAAGGCGAGCCGGGCGGCCAGGCGACGGCGGCGGGCGGCGGTGAGGAAACGGGCCCCTGTTTGGGTTAGCTCGTTCTCGCGGGCCGCCGTGACGTCTAAGGCATCAGCTAGGCGGTGACGGCGGTACAGGTCGCCCCGGTCTTTGCCGCGTTGCTGCCAGTCTGCGGCGTCGCGCTCGATGCGGCGGCGGGCCGTTTCAGTAGCCCGGCTCTCCGCGATCCAGTCCCGGAGGGTGGGCCAGTGGGCGATCATCGCCTCGTGGCCGAGGTCGACGGTGGGCTGGCCGTCGTCCTGGCTGCCGATCGTGACCAGGCGCCGGTTCGTCAGGTGCCCCAGGGTGAGGTCGAACAGCCCGGGATCCTCGCCGTACACCCGCAGCGCGTCCACCGGCTGCTGGCGCCGGGTGTCCTGACGGCCCTCTCCTAGCTGCACCAGGCGCACGAAGATCCGCTGCGCGATCTCCTGCTGAGCCGGCAGAAGATCCGCGAGCGCGGCGTCGGCCCGGGTGGCCAGGGCTGCCGCCAGCCCGCTGCGGCCGTCGCCGCCCAGGTCCTCGTACGCCGACAGGGTCAGCAGCCTCCGGGACCGCCGCTCCCACAGGAGCACCATCGTTTCCTGGATCAGCGACAGCACGTCGGGCTCGTCGCCCGCGTCGTGAAGGAGCCGCTCCAGCAGCACCGGCTCGATATGCGCGCCGACGGCCGCCGCCGGGCGGACGATGGCCTCGCGTAACGCGGCGCCGCGCAGCGGGGTGATCTCCACCCGTTCGCCGCGGCTGACCGGCCATAGCGGGGAGGTCATCAGGTCGCCGTAGAAGTCCGCCCGCACAGCGAGAACCACCGTGCAGGCCCTCGGTCCGGCGCAGCTGGCCGATCAGGTCCAGGTACTGGTCCCGGTTCTCTTTGGACGGCAGCACGAAGATCGCTTCGGCCTGGTCGACGAACAGCAGCAGCCGCTCGGTCCCGGGCACCGTGGCCAGCAGCGCGGCGACGCTGTCGCCCAGCGGCGCGCCGCGGCTGCGCTTCCCCGAGCAGGCTGGCCAGCGGAGACACACTCGCGCTTGGGCGGACGGTCCGGACCAGCCAGCGATCCCCGTCCGCCGCCCGCAGCCGGGGCAGCACGCCGGCCGACACCAGCGACGACTTTCCCGAACCCGAGGGGCCGACCACGAGCAGGAAGCCGTGCTGGCGGACCAGGCGGCTGATCTCGTCGCTTTCGCGGTCCCGGCCGAAGAACAGCCCGGCCTGCTCCGGGCCGAACGCGATCAGCCCGGGATACGGGCAGGCCAGCTCGTCGGGCGGCGGGGCGCCGCGCTGCAGCAGCTCGCGCAGCCGGGCCGTTTCGGCTGGCCAGCGAGCCGGGTCGGTGCAGTCCAGCCGGACCCGGAAGTCCAGGTGCAGCGGCAGCTCGAAGGGCTTGAGCAGGAGCGGGACCAGCCGGTCAGCGTCCCGCCGCAGGCTGTCGTGCGAGGCCAGCAGCTCAGCAAGAGCCGCCAGCGGGCTCGTGCCGAACGCGGGCGTGAGCACCATGACCGTGAACCGCGCGCTGGTGACCGCGCGCTCTAACTCCTCGACGAGCACCGCACCGGGACGGAAGTCGTCCGGCGTCACGACGCACGCCCGGTCTAAGCCGACCTCGGCCAGCAGGAACCCGTGGACCCACTCACGGTCCTCGTCCGCATACGCCACAAACAATTCAGGTGGCACGTGCACCCCCGGCACGTCGACCTGCGCCGCCCCTTTCAGGCGGCGGTCAAGATACCGTCACGATACGGTAATAATGGCTGGTCAGGCTATCGCTATAAAGGGTGCTAAAACGGTCATTCGTCAGGGCTGCGGCGCAACTCAGCGCATAGCCTGGCCGCCGCGGTCTCGAACCCGGCCGGATCGGTCATGTCCAGGTAGAGCCGGGCACGCATACTCAGCCGCGGCCTGGCCCGCTCATACATGACCGCTAGCAGGCGGCGCTCGGCCCGTTCCAGACCGAGGTGCTCGGCTAACACGTTCTCCAGTTCGGTGAAGCCGCTCTGCAGATACTGCGGACTCAGCACGGCCAGCGTGTACCGGCTCGCCTGCACGGCCCGTTCCATTTCCAGGACCAGCGGCGCGCCCAGCCGGAAGGTATCGACATCGATGCACACGGCCAGGCCGTCGGCGCGCAGCCGGGGCACCAGGCGGCCGCGCACCCAGCCGCCGTCCGGGTCGGCATGCCGGTAGCTGACGAAAACGTCGTAGTCGAAATGGTCGGTCATTGCCTCCGCCGTCCTGGGTTGACCCTGACGATCATCGGACCCAGTCGCCCCCGCGCATCACCCGGCGGACCCGCCAGTCGCGGTCGAGTACCACGAGGTCGGCGCGCAGACCGGTGGCCAGGCTGCCGCGGTCGTCCAGGCCGAGCAGGGCGGCGGGTGTGGAGGTGGCCGCGGCCACCGCGGCGACGGGATCGACGCCGGCCTGCACCACGCAGCGGCGGACCAGGTCGGCGGCGTGCGACGTGCCTCCCGCGAGCGACGGCGGCTCGGTGCGCGTCCACGCCCGGCCGTCCGCGACCCGCACCCGTACGGACCCGAGCTCGAAGTCGCCGTCGGGCATCCCGGCGGCCATCATCGCGTCGCTGACGAGTACGACGTGCCGCCCGGGGTCCACCGCGAACACCAGGTGCACGGTCTCGTCGGCAAGGTGCACGCCGTCCGCGATGATCTCCACGTGCGTCGCCCCGCGGGCCAGCGCATCCAGGGCGGCGGCGACCGGGCCCGGCTTGCGGTGGTGCAGGGGCTCCATGCCGTTGAACAGATGGGTGACCAGGGGCCTGCGCAGTGACCGCAGGGCCTCGCCGAAGCCGCGTGCGTCGGCGCCGGTGTGGCCAAGACCCACCACGACCCCACAGCGCTCGAGGTGCTCGGCGGCCGCGGCAGCACCGGGCAGTTCCGGGGCGAGCGTCACCATCCGGACCGTCGGACGGCCGGCCTCGTCGGCGCCCGCCGCGAGCCAGGTGGCGAGCTCGCCGGACCCGGGCAGGCGCAGGTGAGCGGGGTCTTGTGCGCCCCGGTGCGCCGGGTCCAGGAAGGGCCCCTCGACGTGGCACCCGACGACTGTTGACCCCGTCGCCGCGACCGCGGCGATCGCCGTAATCGCGGCGACGAGCTCGGCGGCCGACGCGCTCACCAGGCTGGCCAGCATCGTGGTGGTGCCGCGGGACAGGTGGTGCGCGGCGACGGCGGCGACCTCGGCCGGGTCACCCGAGGTGACGGTGTGGCTGCCACCGCCGTGGCAGTGGATGTCGACGTACCCGGGCGCGACCGTGCCGACCGGCTCGGGGACCGGGCCCGACCAGCCGGACGCCGGGCCGACGTATCCGATCGTGCCGTCGGGGCGGACCTCGAGCACGCCCCCGTCCAGGATCCCGGCGGTCGTCACGAGCCGCCCGGCCAGCGCCAGCGCGGTCATGACTCAGGGGCCCATCCGTCGCGAGCCAGGAGCGCGGCACCGATCACGCCACCCCGGTCGCCGAGGGCCGACGCGGTCACGTCGGCGGGATGGACGAGAGGGGTCCGCTGACGGAGCGCGACCCGCAGCGGGTCCAGCAGCCTTTCGCCGGCCCGGCTGAGTCCACCGCCGATCACCACCAGGGCCGGGCCGACGAGCAGTGAGACGATGGCGAGCGCGTCCGCGAGCGCTTCCACCGCGTCCTGCCAGACCTGCCGCGCGACGGCGTCCGTGCTCAGCCGGGCGGCGACGTCATCGGCGCCGGTGACGTGGCTTCCGCTCAGACCGGTGTAGCGGCGGGCGATCGCCGCCGCGGACGCGATGGCTTCGAGGCACCCGTCACGGCCGCACGCGCACCGGACCCCGGTCCGGACGGCCAGGTGCCCGATCTCCGCGGTCTCGCCGCGGTGCCCGGTCACCAGGTGCCCCCCGGAAACGATCGAAGCGGCGATCCCGGTGCCGATGGGCACGAACACCAGGTCCTGCGTGCCGGCACCCGCGCCGAGCCTGTGCTCGGCCACACCGCCGGAGGCGACGTCGTTGGCGATCCGGACCGGCAGCCGCCACTCGGCGCCGAGTGACCGGACGAGCTCGAGGTCGCGCCACCCGAGGTTGGCGCTGTACGTCGCGATGCCGGCCGCGCGGTCGACGAGGCCAGGGACGACGACGCCTGCGCCGACCACGGGCACGTCGGGCCGCTGCGCGAGCAGTTTGCGGCCGACCTCGGCGACCTCGTCGCGTGCGCGGTCCCCCTGTGGTGTGGGCCGTTGCTCGGAAGCCACCACGGTCCCCGCGCGGTCGACCAGTTCCGCCTTGATGGTCGTGCCGCCGACGTCGACGGCGAGTGCGAGCCCGCCGTCGTCGTTCACGAGTCCAGGATGATGGAACGGGCCAGGCTCCGCGGCACGATGGTCGACATTGTCCCGGCTAGCGGGTGGACTGACGCTGTGGTCTCCATGCCCTCCTCGGCGGCGACGGTCCGCCGCACCGCCGTGACCGTGCCGGCGGCGACCCTCGGTCCCGCGAGCCCGTTGCCCCGGTTCACCCGGCTGCGGGAGCTGCCCTACCCCGACGTCGGCCCGGGTGCCCCGCCGGACATGCTCGAGCGGGTTGCCTACGGCAGGCTGGAGAGCCCTCTCCCGTACCCCCTGCAGGAGGACTACGACCGGTCGCTGCGCGAGGTCGAGCTCCCGGCGTACGTGCTCGACAACGGGGTGCTGCGCGCGACCGTGCTGCCGGCGCTCGGCGGCCGGGTCTGGTCGTTGCACGACGACGCCCGTGGGCGTGAGCTGCTGTTCCGCAATCCGGTGCTGCAGTTCGCGAACTTCGGGCTGACCGGTGCCTGGTTCGCCGGGGGCATCGAGTGGAACCTCGGCTCGACCGGCCACACGACGCTGTCCTGCCGGCCGATGCACGCCGCAGTGGTTGCCGGCCCGGGCGGTGACGTGCTGCGGCTGTGGGAGTGGGAGCGGACCCGTGACCTGGTGCTGCAGGTCGACCTTTCCCTGCTCCCAGGGTCGGACCGGTTGTACGCCTCGACCCGGGTGATCAACCCGGACCCGGAGGAGAAGCCGCTCTACTACTGGACCAACATCGCGATACCAGAATCGCCGGGGACCCGCGTGCTGACCACGGCGGACGCCGCCTGGCGCACCGAGTACACCGGCGCCCTGATCCGGGTGCCCGTCCCGCACCCGGATCGCGCGGACGTCGACATCAGCCATCCGATGGCCTCCAGGTTTCCCGCCGACTACTTCTACGACCTGCAGGGCCAGCGCGGCCGGCACATCGTGTCCGTCGAGCCCGACGGCGGTGGCTTCGCCCAGACGTCGACGCGCGGGCTGCGGGGCCGGAAGCTGTTCCTGTGGGGGAACGGCCCGGCCGGCTCGCGGTGGCAGGAGTGGCTCTGCGGTCCGGGCGCGAGGTACGCCGAGATCCAGGCGGGATGGTGCCCGACGCAGCTCGAGCATGACCGGCTGGCTGGCGGGGCGAGCGTGTCGTGGACCGAGGCGTTCGGCGGCGTCGACCTGGACCCGGGAGCGGTGGCGGGCGGATATTCCGAGGCGTGCGCGGCCGCGCAGGCAGCCGTGCATGAGGCGACGGATCCCGATCACCTCGAGGCCATCCACGAGCGCTGGCTCACAGAGGTGGCCGATGCCGCGGTCGCCGAGCAGGTGAGCACCGGGTCCGGCTGGGGTCATGCCGAGCTCAGGCTCCGGGCCCGTCCGGAGGCCGTACCGACCCGGGCCCTGCCGTTCCCACCGGTCGACGACGACAGCCTCCCGGCACGCCATCTGCTCGACGGTGACACCAAGGGACTCGCGGAATCGGCCCGCCGGCTGCCGGTGCCCCCGGTCTCCGACCGCTGGCGCGCCGTCCTCGAGGCGGCGCCGGACTCCGAGTGGGTGCACCTGGCCCGCGCGGTGAACGCCCACGTGCGGGGCGAGCCAGGCCGCGCCGCCGAGCAGTACGACGCGAGCCTGGCCGCCCGCGAGAACCCGTGGGCGCTGCGAGGGCTGGCACTGCTGGCCGATGATGATCGCGCGTGCGACCTGTACGCGCGGGCTCGGCGGCTCCGGCCGGACTGCCGCGGGCTGGCCGTGGAGCACCTCGAGCGGCTGCTCGCCGCCGGACGGCCAGGTGACTGCCTGGACGCCATCGCGGCCCTGGACCCTGCGATGCGCGAACACGGCCGGACCCGGCTGCTTGAGGCCCGGGCGCGGCTGGCCGAGGGGGACCGCGAGCGTGCCGCCGGGATCATGGAGTCGCTGGTCGTCGAGGATCTCGCCGAGGGAGACACGGTCCTCGGCGAGGTCTGGGACGCGCTGCATCCGGGCGCCGCACTCCCCGCGCATCTCGACTTCCGGATGACCGGCACAGGAGGTGCCGGTGACGGGTGAGGTGATTGACCACGCATAGGTCAGCGGAACGTGCCCCGGGACACCGACCCCTCCAGCCGCCGCTGGAAGATCACGTACACGATCAGCACCGGCACGACCGTGATGACGACCGCGGCGAAGAGCGCCCCGAAGTCGACCGCGTAGCCGGCCTGCGAGGCGAACGACGCCATCCCCTGGGTCAGCACATATTTGCTCTGGTCGGTGTTCAGCGCCACCGGCAGCAGGAACTGGTTCCACAGCCCGAGGAAGTTGAAGATCGCGACGGCGGCCATGCCGGGCCGCGCCATCGGCAGCATGATCCGGAAGAAGGTTTTCCACTCCCCGGCGCCGTCAATCAGCGCCGCCTCGTACACGTCGTCCGGCAGGGTCCTGAAGAACGCATAGAGGAAGAACACCGTGAACGGGAGGGCGAACGCGACGTACACCATGATCAGCCCGGGCAGGGTGTTGATCAGCCCGATGTTCTTCAGGATGAAGAACAGCGGCACGATCGCAAGGAAGATCGGGAAGGTCAGCCCCGCGAGCATCAGGTAGTAGATGGACTCGTGACCCGGGGAACGTGAACCGCGCGAGCACGTAGGCGCACATCGCTCCCAGCAGCATGACGAGCACGAGGGCGACACTCACCACGATGACCGTGTTCAGGAAGAACTGGCGGATCCCGGCGTCGGTCCACGCATGGGCGTAGTTGTCGAATTGCCAGTGCGCCGGCAGTGAGAACGGCGAGGCCAGGATCTCCTTGGTCGTCTTGAACGACGACAGCACGACCCACAGGAACGGGACGATGACGATGATCGTCCAGACGGCCAGGAGCACGTGCGAGGTGGCCTCAACGGCCTTGTCACCGCCCGTCCGTACCCTGCGGTTCCCGGTGACGATGCTCTCGCCGGTGGCGACGGCAGTCATCGGCGCAGCCTCCTCTCGCCGCCTCCGGTGAGACGGTTGATCGCGAACACGATCGCGGCGAGCAGCAGCGTCACGACCGCGAGCACGACACCCATCGCGGTGGCGTAGCCGAACTGGCCTTTCCTGAACGCCGTGTTGAAAAGGTCCTGGCTCATCGTCAGCGTGGTGTTGTTGGGGCCGCCGTTCGGGTTCAGCGCCTGCATGTAGACGAAGGCATCGAGGGCGAGGATCCCGAGATAGATGTACGCCGTCTGCACGGTGTCCCGGAGGAGCGGGAGCGTGATCCTGATGGCCGTGCGGAACCGGCCGGCGCCGTCCATGCGCGCGGCCTCGTAGATCTCCGCCGGGATGCCTTTGATGGCCGCGACGAACAGCACCGTGTAGAAGCCGACGAAGCTCCAGATGATCACGAACATGGACGCCGGCATCGCCGTTTTTACTTCGCCGAGCCAGGCGAAGTTCTCGAACCCGCTGAGCCCGATCTTGGTGAGGAAGGCGTTGAGGATGCCGGCCGAAGGGTCGTACACCTGCGCCCAGATGAGGCCGATGACGATGGCCGGGACGCAGTACGGGAAGAACGACACGACCCGGTAGAACCCGGAGCCGCTGATCCCGCGGATGCTGCCCCTGGTGGGCCCGTTCACGGTGACGGCCATCGCGATGACGAGCGCCAGCACAATGGTCACCAGCGGCACCACGATCGCCAGCTCCACGTTGTTGAGCAACGCGCGCATGAAGGTGGCGTCGTGGAACAACTTCGTGAAGTTGCCCAGCCCGACGAAGTTGTACGTCGTCGAGAAGCCGCTCCAGTCGGTCATTGAGTAGTACAGGGCCTGGCCGAACGGGTAGATCACGAAGATGAGGTAGATCGCCAGCGGCAGGCCGAGGAACACCGCCATGAAGCTCCGCCGGCCCCGGCCGGCCATCCGGCGCTGCCGGGCGGCCGGCCGAGGCCGGCCGCCGGCGGCCGGCGTCACGCTGGTCGTGGTGCTGGTCACGTGATCTTCTGCTTCTTCACCGACGGGTCGTTGGCGATCTTGTCGGTGATGGTCTGCAGGCCCTTGGTGAGCCCGGCGACGTCGGTCTGGCCGGACAGGAACGAGTTCCACACCACCAGCTGGTCGGTGTTCATGCCGTAGTAGTCGACGAACTGGTAGTTGAAGGTGTTGGAGCCGGCGGCGTCCAGCATCTTGGTCTGCGAGACCAGCGCGGTCGACCCGAACCCGTCGGCCGGCACCAGGCCCTTGACGATCGTCGGCGCGAGACGGGTCTTGGAGAAGTTGGTCGCCGCCGCCTTCGACAGCATCGCGCGCAGGATCTCCTTGCCCCCCGCGACGTTCTTCGCCTGGGACGGCACGATGAACGGCTCGCCGGCAGCGGCACGGAGCCCCGCGTACGGCAGCTTCGGGCTGGAGGTGACGGTCGGCTCCGGGGCACCGGTCATCTCGAAGCCGGACTTCGTCGCGTCCTTCATCTCGTTCTCGATCCAGCCGCCGGACGGGTAGAGGATCGCCTGCTCGTCGTTGCTCCACTTCGCCTGGGCGGCGGTGAACTGGGTGCCGGCGCCGCCGGGGACGAAGTAGCCCTTCTTCACTATCTCGCCCAGGGCCTGGAAGACGCTCTGGATCTGCGGGAGCGACCAGCACTTCGGCTGGAGGTTCTCCAGCGCCAGGCGGACCTCGTCGCCGCCCTCCTTGATGGCGGAGTTGACGGACATCGTCTGGTAGTACGTCGCCGCCTCCTTGCCCCACACCAAGAGGTACTTGCCCTTGGCCTTGGCCTTGGCGCCGAGGGCTATCATCTCGTCCCAGGTCTGCGGCACGGTCCAGCCGTTCTGCTGGAACAGCGACGCGGAGTACCAGATGCCGTAGACCGTCATCACGTAGTTCATCGCGATGAACTTGCCGCCGAAGGTGCCCGGGAGCTTCACGTTCGGGTAGAGCGTGTCCGAGATCTTGGTGCCCTCGTAGTTGTTGGCCTCGAAGACGTCGTCGAGCGTCTCGAGCTGCTGCTGGATGGTGCTGAACCCGATGGCGTTCGCACCCGAGTTGTCGATCAGGTCGGGCGGGGTGCCGCCGACGAAGCGAGGCTGCAGCTGCTGGGCGATCTGCGTCGACGGCGACACCTTCAGCGTGACGCCAGAGAAGCCCTTCTGCTTCTTGACCTGGTCGGCGGCGAACGTGACGTAGTCGTAGCCGTAGCCGCCGTTGAAGATCACGGCCTCCACGCTCGAGGTCGTCCCGAGCCCGAACGGGTTGGTGGCCGACTTCGTGGCAGTACTGCTACCACCGCCGCCCGAGGACGACCCGCACGAGGCGAGCGTTCCGGCGAGCGGCGCGAGCGCCGCCGTCGCAAGGGCGCCACGAAGCAGGGTCCGGCGGTCGAACTGTGGGATTTCTCGGCTCATCGTGGGGGTCCCTTTCGTGATGATCTGTTCTGTCGGATGCTCGGGTCGTGCGCTTGCCCAGCTGCGGGCTGCCGATCGCTGCGGTCAGGCCAGGCCGGCGATGCGCTCGCCGTACCGCGCCTTGAGGGCGTCGTTATGCGCGTCACCTCCCGGGATGTTGGCTGAGATGTAGAGCGGCGGGACCTCACCCGCGTCCCGGAGCCGCTGAGCCGCGCCGAGGGTGAGGAGCTGGGCGATGTACGCGGCCGTGATCGAGGAGACCGCACCGGCGGACAGCCCGTCGCCGAGGCCGATCGTGGCGTCGCCGAACGGCGCCCGGTTGTCGATCACGATGTCGGCGATCTCCGAGAGCCGCTTGCCGCTGCTGTGCTTGGGGGTGACGGCGTTCGTGTGCTCCAGGCTCGTCACCGCGATGACGGGGTGGCCGTCGGCCTTGGCACGCAGGGCGAGGCCGACGATCGACCCGTTGACGCCGGAGTTCGACGCGATCAGGAAGACGTCGGCCGGCTCGAAGGTGTACAGCCCGTAGAGCTCGTCAGCGACCGATTCGTCGCGCTCGAGGGTGGCGCCCTTGAGCACCGAGACGTCCCGGCTGCCGCGCAGGACGACGTCGCGCAGCACGATGGCGTGCGTCGGGATCAGCCCGCCGGCGCGGCCCGCGATCTCCATGGCGAACGCCTGGGAGTGGCCGGTGCCGAAGGCCTGGAGAACGCCCCCGCGCTGCAGTGCGGACACGATCAGGTCGATGGCCGGGTCGAGGCCGCCGGCCCGGACCTCCTGGTCGAGGTCGTCGAGCCGGCGGCGGACCTCGGTGCCGAAGTCGGCGAGAAGTGCGCTCATGCTGTGGCGGTTTCCTTCGGCGAGGGCACGGACCGGGGCCGGGTCGCCGGCCGAAGCGGACGGCGATGCGGCGCGACGGCCGCTGCGGAGGCCGCCAGCAGGCTCGTCGTACGCGAGAAGTCCCGCTGGGCCACGAGGAGGTAGAGCAGGTCGATCACGAAGAGCTGGGCGTGCTTGGCCGACAGGTCGTCGGGCTGGAGGTACTCGCCCGGCGCGTAGCTGGTCAGGTGGGCGTCGGCGACCTGGGCCATCGGGGAGGCCGGGTCGCTGGTCACCGCGACCGCGTAGGCACCTGACGACTTCGCCAGGGCCAGCATCTCGATGGTCTCCTCGGTGCGGCCGGTGTTGGAGAAGGCGATCGCGACGCTCGAATCGCCCAGCAGGACGGCGCTGGTGAGGCCGATGTGCACCTCGTTCCATACGTGCGCGTTGATCCCGATCCGGTAGAGCCGGTCCCGTAGTTCGGTCGCTATGCCGGCGCTGCCGCCGATGCCGTAGATGTCGACGTGGGTGCTCTGGGCGACGGCGTCCGCGACCCGGCCGACGAGCGCGGGGTCCAGCCGCTCGGAGGTGGACATGAGCGCCACCGTGTGGGCGTTCACCAGCGTGCGCATCATGTCGGTCGCGGTGTCATCGGGGTGGAAGGCGCGTCCGATGTCGGCGTCCCAGGTCTCGTGGGCGCTCGACCGGCCATGCTCGGCCGCTGCGCCCACCCGCAGGGCGGGGTAGCCGGTGTAGCCGATCGCGCGGCAGAACCGGGTAACCGTCGCCGGCGACGTGCCGGCTCGCTCGGCGAGCTCGGTGATCGACAGCCGCAGCGGCAGGGACGGGTCCTCGAGCAGGAGCGTGCCGACCTTGGCCATGCCCCCGGGCATCTGCGTAAGAGCACCGCGGATCCTGCTGCTGGCGCCGTAGCCTTCCAGCGCAGAAGCCGGCGGACCCTCAGGAGCAGTCATGAAAATCCTTCTCAGTGATGCCACTGGTTGACAAAAACTATTTCCATGTGGGCAAAGTCGCAATCACCTGGAAGCCACGAATAGGTAACGATGACCCAGCCGTCCACCGAACTGGTCGCCGTCGACGCCGGCGGCACCAGCACCCGCGCCGTGGTCGTCCATCCGCCCGGCCAGTGCCTGGGCTACGCCGTCGCGGGCAGCGGCAACCCGACCGCCGTCGGGCCGGAGACCGCCGCCGCGTCCGTGGCGGAGAGCGTCCTGGGGGCGCTGCGCAGGGCGGATGTGCCGAGCACGCGGATCCGGCTGGTCGTGCTCGCGATGGCGGGCGCGGGCACGACCACCGTCGCCGCAGAGATCCGCCGCCGGCTCGCGGGCATCGGCCTGGACGCGCCGCTGGTCTTCGAGTCCGACCTGCTGGCGACGTACTTCTCCGGCACCCACCGGCCGGACGGGTACGCCGTCGTTGCCGGGACCGGAGCGGGCGCGATCCGGGTGGAGGACGGGCGCCAGGTCGCCGTCGCGGACGCGCTCGGCTGGCTGCTGGGCGACGAGGGCTCCGGCTTCTGGATCGGGCAACGCGTTGTCCGCGCGGCCCTGGCCGACCTCGACGGCCGTGGCCCGGCCACGGCGCTCACGCCGCTGATGCTCGCGCGGCTCGGCGTGCCCGCGCCGTCGGAGGCCGGCGACCGGGAGCCGATCGTGGCGGTGGTGCGGGCGCTGTACGCCAGCCCGCCGGTCCGGCTCGCCGACTACGCCGGGCTGGTGTTCGAGGCCGGCGGGGACGGGACCGCCGACCGCATCCTCGACGACGCGGCCGCAGCGCTCGCGCGGACCCTCACCGCCGTCAGGTCCCCAGCCGTCTCGGGTCCGCTGGTGCTCGGCGGCGGCATCCTGGGGCGCGGCCCCAAGCTCGCCGATCGGCTCGCCGCCAGCAGCGGCGCGGAGGAGGTCCATGCCGTGGCCGACGGGACCGTCGGCGTCTGCGTCCTCGCCCTCCGCCACGCCGGGGCATACGTCGACGCGGCCGTGTTCCGGCAGTTGACGACCTCACTCACCGCGGTGCGCTGAGCTCTGTCTCGCAGAGGGTCTCGAGGCGGGAGGAGCCGGGCGTTTCCTGGCCCGCGCCGGCGAAGCGGATCCGGGCCGCGCGGCCGTCGAATTCCAGGGCGCAGAGCATGTTGCGGAACCACGGGCCGCGGGTGATCCGCCAGCTGATTTCCGGCCGGGGAACCCGGGCCAGCCGGGCGAGCGCGGTGCCGAGCAGGGCCCCGGCCCGGGAGGTGGCCAGCTTCTGCGTGCGCCGGAACGACTGCGGGAGCAGGTTGTGGATCGGCGAGCAGACCGCCTGGTAGACGGCACTGCGCGGGCGCGTCCCGGCCGGGAAGCCGACCTGCGCCAGGTAGCTGTGGTGGATGTCGCCGGAGATGACCGTGACCGAGGCGGGCGGCGGGCCGTGCGTCCCGGCCGCGAGCCCGGCCAGCAGCTGACCGAACTCGGTGAACGACGTGCCGAAGGCGGCCCAGTGCTCCAGGTCCGCGGCCCGCCGCAGCCGCTCGCCCACGCGGGCGAAACGCTTGCCCCAGGCCCCGCCGCAGACGGCCTCGTTCCAGGCTTCCACGGCGTGGATGCCGTGCGGCAGCAGCAGCGGCAGCGAGGTGGCGAGCACGACGTGATCCCAGTCCCCGGCCGCCGACTGGATCACCCACTCCCACTCCGCTTCGCCGATCATCCGCCGCGGCCCGTTGTCCAGCACCCGGCCGGCCCGGGAGTCGATCGTGACCACTCGTACCCGGCCGAAGGAGCGCCCGAAGCTCCACTGGACGCCGCCGGACGGCTGGTCGGCCCGCTTGGCGAAGTCGCGGAGCAGGGCGGCCGCGTCGCCCGGGGCGGCGGTCACCTGGCGCCATAGCTCGTCCTTGGCCAGGTCGGCCGGGGACAGGTTGCCCAGGTGCTGGTAGATCCAGTAGGTCTGGAAGGCCGCGCTGATCCGCTCTGGCCACCACGGCTTGGCCTGGTAGTCGCGGCGCCAGGACGCGGAGATGTTCCAGTCGTCGTGCACGTCGTGGTCGTCGAAGATCATCGCGGTCGGGATGACCGAGAGCAGCCAGCGCACCGAGGGCTCGGTCCAGGCCTCCCGGTACAGGGCGCAGTACTCGGCGAAGTCCGCGACCTGGTAGCCGGGCGGGGCCGACGGGTCGCGGCGGCCGGCGATGAACTGCCGGGTGGCGGGCCCGGTGTCGTCGGCGTAGACCTGGTCGCCGATCAGCAGCAGGGTGTCGGGCCAGCTTGCCGCGGGCTGCCCGGCGAGGTCCTGGGCCCAGGCAGCCAGCGCGTCCGTGCCATGGCTGGGGTCCGGCTCGGTGCGGTCCGGCGCATTGCTGTCCGGCTTGGCGCTGTCCGGCCCGATGCGGCCCGGACCGGGCCGGGCGCGGGACCAGCGGCGGCGAGGCCGGGCGGGCAGCTCGGCGATCCGGCAGGAACCGAAGGCGAGCCGCAGCGGCCGGCCGGGATCCAGGGTCCGAAGCACGCTGGGCCGCCCCGGGCCATCCGGCTCCGGCCAGCAGACGGTGCCGTTCAGCGTTACCTGGTACTCCGTCTCGGTCCCCGGCGCCAGGCCGTCGATCACCACCAGCGCGTAGTGGTGCCCGGCGACCTCGAAGGTCCGCGCCTGGCGGCCGAGGGTTTCCACCTGACATTCGCGGTCGGTTTCAACCCAGATCGTGACCGCGGTCTCGTCCACGTAGCGGAGCAGCGGGCCGAGCACAAGCCGGGGCCCGGCCCCGCCACCATCGGTCATGCCGCTCCCTTACCCAAGATCGGCCCTGCTGAGCCTGGCGGTCGCGGCGGTGGGCCTGCTCAGCTGGTGCGCCGCCGGGCGGCTGGCCCGGGACGGGCCGGCCCGCGCGGCAAATCCCGTAATCCTTCATTCTGATCCGCGGGCTGGGGCGGGGCGGGCTTGCCATTCTCCGGCCAGCATCGCGAAGTCGAGCTCGGTGGTCCACTCCCCCTTGAACCACTCGTTCTCCACCAGGCGGGCCTCCAGCCGCATGCCGAGGCGGCGGACCATCCGGATCGAGGGCTCGTTGCGCTCGTCGATCCTGGCGATGATGCGGTGCAGGCCGAGGCCCTCGAAGCCGAGCCGGAGCAGGGCGTCCAGGGCCTCGGTGGCGTAGCCCCGGCCGCTCAGGTCCGGGTTGAAGACGCAGCCGATCTCGCCGCACGCGTGCTCCCGGCTCTGCCAGGCCAGCATCACGTCGCCGGCCAGCGCGCCCGTGTCCCTGACCTGCACGCCGAGGATCACCACCTGGCCCTCCGCGGTCAGCTCGGTGCGGGTCCACCGCGTGGCGATGCGCTCCAGCAGCTCCTCGCGGGTCTGCGGCTCGAACGGCACGTACCGGCAGACGTCAGGGATGCTGCGGTAGGCCAGCAGCCCGTCGGCGTCGGCGGGGGTCAGCGGGCGGATCAGCAGCCGCGTCGTGGTGACCGGGTAGCGGGGACGGAGCGCGGGCGGATCAGCGTCGGGCATGCTGGCCATCATGCCCTGGTCAGGCGTAGAGCGAGCCGGCCAGGTACTTCAGGCCGCTGTCGACCTGGACGGTGACGACCCGGTGGCCGGGGCCCAGGCGGCGGGCCAGCAGGGCCGCGGCGAGGAGGTTCGCGCCGGTGGACGGGCCGGAGAAGATGCCGTCGTGGCGGGCGGCGCGGCGGGCCTCGGCGAACGCGTCGGCGTCGGCAACGGCGATGACCTCGTCGTAGTCGTCCGGGTGCAGCAGCGGCGGCCGGTAGCCGATGCCGCCGCCCTCGATGTGGTGGATGCCGGGCGGGCCGCCGGACAGCACGGCCGACTCGGCGGGCTCGACCACGACCCGGTGCAGCGACGGCAGGCCGGCGGACAGGGCCTGGCTGACGCCGAGGAAGCAGCCCGCGGTGCCGACGTAGGAGCAGAACGCGCTGACCGGCGGCTCGCCGGGCAGCTGCCCGAGCACCTCCTCGCCGAGCTTGCGGTACCCGTCGACCATGTCGGTGTTGTTGAACTGGTCGGTGGCGAAGCCGCCGGTCTCCGCAGCGATCTCGGCGGCCCGCTTCATCATCGTGGGGATGAGGTCCGGGGTGATGCCCTGCGGGCTGGGGATCAGCTCGACCTCGGCGCCGAGGGCCCGCATCGTGGCGGTCTTCTCGGCGGCGAACGCGTCGGAGGAGACGATCCGCAGCGGGTAGCCCTTGACCGCGCAGACCAGCGCCAGGGACGAGCCGGTGCTGCCGCCGGTGTACTCCACCACCAGCTGGCCGGGCTGGAGGCGCCCATCGGCCTCGGCGGCCTCGATCATGGCCAGCGCCATCCGGTCCTTGTAGGAGCCGGTCGGGTTGGCGGCCTCCAGCTTCACCCAGATCTCGGCGCTGCTGGTGCCGTCCTGGCTGGCCAGCCGGACCACTGGCGTGTTCCCGATCCCGGCGATCCCGCCCGCACGGTCCACGGCTGGCCTCCCTTGTCCCTGGCGTTGCCGCCTTTTCCCTGGTGTTCCGCCCTAGCCTACGGGCCGGCATCTGGGCCAGACCGGGGCAAACCTCTTAAGGTGGGGGTGTGCTGACCGGCCCCCGCCTGCGCCAGGTGGCCCTGGTGGCGCACGACTGCGGGCAGGTTTCTGATGAGCTGCGGGCGGCGTTCGGCTGGGGTGAGCCCTTCCACGACCCGGGGGTGGGCCGGTTCGGGCTGACCAACGCGGTGTTCGCGGCCGGGGACACGTTCGTCGAGGTGGTGGCCCCGGTGCAGGCGGGCACGACGGCCGGCCGGTATCTGGAGCGGCGCGGCGGCGACGGCGGCTACATGGCGATCTTCCAGGTCCCTGACCTGGCGGCGGCCCGCGCGCGGCTGCCGGGTCTTGGCGTGCGGGTGGTCTGGACGGCCGACCTGCCGGACATCGCGGGCACGCACCTGCACCCGAAGGACGTGCCGGGCGCGATCGTGTCGCTGGACTGGGCGGAGCCGGCCGGGTCGTGGCGGTGGGCGGGCCCGGCCTGGACGGGGCGGGTGCCGGAGCATCCGGGTGGCGGCGGCGTGACCGGGGTGACAATCGAGGTTGCGGACCCGGCCGCGGCGGCGGCGCGGTGGGCGGCGGTGCTCGGGGTCACCTGGGCGGAGCGGCCAACGGGACGGCCGCCGGGATCGAGCTGGCGGGGTGGGGGCAGCGGCTGCGGTTCGAGCCGGCCCGGCCCGGCCAGGGGGAAGGCATCACCGCGGTATCGGTCGCCGGGCTGCCCGCCGGGCAGGCGGCCCGCGTGATCGGCGGCGTCCGGTTCACCGGCGAGGGAGGATGATATGACCGCGATCGACACCGGGACCGAGGACCTGCGCGCCGAGATCGACGACGGCGTGGCGGTGCTCACCATGAACCGGCCCGAGCGGCGGAACGCGTTCTCGGCGGCCATGCTGTCCGCGATGGCGTCGGTGCTGGCCCAGGTGGAGGCCGACGAGGCGGTCGGCTGCGTGGTGCTGACCGGGGCCGCGGGTGCGTTCTGCGCGGGCGGCGACGTGAAGGGCATGGCCGCGCGGGCGGGCGGCAACGGTTCCGGGGCCAGCGTTTCTGTGGACGCGGCCATCCACCGGCAGCGGCTGAGCCAGCGGGCCACCAGCGGGCGGCTGTGGGCGATGCCCAAGCCGACCATCGCCGCGATCGGCGGGCCCGCGGCGGGCGCCGGGCTGTCCCTGGCGCTGTCCTGCGACCTGCGGTACGCGGTGCCGGGCGCGGTGCTGACCACGGCGTTCGCGAAGGTGGCGTTCGCCGGGGACTACGGCGGGACCTGGTTCCTGACCCAGCTGGTGGGGCCCGCCGTGGCCAAGGAGCTGTACTACTTCTCCGACCGGCTCACCGCCGAGGACGCCCGGCAGCTGGGCATCGTCAACGGCATCTTCCCGGCCGAGGACTTCGAGCGGGAGGTCATGGCCCGGGCCCGCCGCCTGGCCAAGGGGCCGTCGATCGCCTACCGGTACATGAAGGAGAACCTGAACCGGGCGGTGACCGGCGACCTGGGCGACTGCATGGACCTCGAGGTGACGCACCACACGCACACCGCGTTCACCGAGGACCACCGCGAGGCCGCCCAGGCCTTCGTGGACAAGCGCGAGCCGCAGTTCCGCGGCCGCTGAGCCGGCCCGGCCTACGGTGTGCTGGGAGTTGGGGTGGGTGTCGGCGTCGGCGTCGGGGTGGGGGTCGGCGTCGGGGTTGGCGTGGGTGTGGGGGTTGGCGTCGGGGTCGGGGTGGGCGTAGGGCTGGGGCTGCTCGGCGGGGGCGACTGGCGGGGCGTCGGCTGCGCCTGGACCGGAGGCCCGGCGCCGGGCTGCGACGGCCCGGCGACGGTCACGAGCACGACGGCACGGACCGAGCCAATCCGGGCGCGGATCCGGGTCTCCCCCGCGGTCAGCCCGGTCACGACCCCGGCCGGGCTGACCGCGGCCACGGTGCCGTTGTCCGCGGTCCACACGGCCTTATTCAGCGTGACCGCCGTGGCCGCAGATCCGTCAGAGAGCCGGCCGGTCAGCCGCACTACCTGAGTCTGCCCGGGGGTCAGCCGGATGGCGTCCGGAATGATCCGCAGCGACCGCAGGCCCGCGGGCGGGCTCGGCGACGGGCTCACGCTGGGGGTCTGCGCCACCGAATGGGCAGGGCTGCCCGACCATGGGCCGGCCAGGATCAGGGCGACGACGCCGGCGACCACCAGCATGAGCAGGGCCCCGGCCAGCGCCAGCCGCCGGCGCATCGCCGGCATCCGGGGGCCAGGGCGGGTGAATTCCGGGGGGACCGATACCGGCCCGGGCAGGGATGACCCCGCCAGCGCCACGGCGCCCAGCGTGGGCTGGCCGTCAAGGACGGTATGGGCGGCCCCGCCGGACCCGGCCGGGCCGGTTGCGCCCTGGCCGCCGGCCCCTGGAGACGATCCGGCCAGAGCCGGGGCCTCGCCGGTGACCGCCGTCAGCGCGGCGCCGGTCTCATCGGCCTGGGATCCGAGGCCCAGGGCCTGCCGGAGGGCGTCCGCGAACTCCTGGCACGAGCCGTAGCGGTCGGCTGGGTCTTTGGCCAGCACCTTCCTGAAGACGTCATCGGCCCCGGCGGGCAGGTCCGGGCGCACGCGGGTGGGCTGGGGCGGCGGCGCGGTCATGTGGGCGTAGATGACGGCCAGGCCCTGGTCGCGGCGGTACGGCGGCTGCCCGCACAGCAGCTCATAGGCCGTGCAGCCGAGCGCGTACTGGTCAGCCCGGCCGTCCACGTGCTTGCCGGAGAGCTGCTCGGGGGCCGCGTAGTCCACGGTGCCGAGGAACTGGCCGCTGCCGGTGAGCCCGCCACTGCCCAGCGAGCTCTTGCTCAGCCCGAAGTCCGACACGTACACGTGATCGGGGCGCCCCGGGCGGACGTCGAGGAGCATGTTCGCGGGCTTGATGTCCCGGTGCACCAGGCCCGCGGCGTGCGCAGTGTCCAGCGCCGAGGCCGCCGCGGCCATGATCCGCACCGCTCGCTGCACAGGCAGCTGGCCGTCCCGGCGCACCAGGGACCTGACATCACCGCCGCGCACCAGCCGCATCGCGATGAACAGCACACCCGCGGCCTCGCCGGCCTCGAACACCGGGATGATGTTGGGGTCATCCACCGCCGCGGCCGCGTGCGACTCCTGGATGAAGCGCTGCCGGAAGGCGCCATCGGCGGCCTGCGAAGGCGCCAGGACCTTCAGCGCCACCTCACGGTTCAGGCGTTCGTCCTGAGCCCGGTAGACGATCGCCATCCCGCCACGGCCGATCTGCTCCGTGAGCCGGTAACCGGCGATCCGGAACCCAACCGGGAAGCCGGCGCCGGCCCACGGCTCAGCGGGACCGTCAGCCACCCCGGTATCCGTACATGCCACGGCGACGGAACACGCGGCTCCCCTCACGCATCCCGTCTGGGCGGGAATGACCGGACGATTTGACCCCTGCCAGAAATCAAACCGATCATCCTCTTGACACCTACCCCGGTGCAACACGATCGGCCGGCCCCACCCGGCACCGCCGGTAGCATCACGGGCAAGTCGCCGGGGTTCCGGCGCTGCCGCGCACCGAGCCGGACGGGGATGACCGCGTGTTCAGTGTCGAGCAGGTTGTCTCACTGGCCGGCGATGACCCGATGAACGAGGACGTTGCCGGGTGGACGGCGGGCGCCGCCTGGGTCATCGACGGCGCCACCCCGCTCGGCGAGCCGTACACCGCGGGCCCGCTGACCAGCGCGGCGTGGTTCGCCCAGCGGCTGTCGGCCCAGTTTGCCGCGCTGTCCGCGGGCCCGGCCGGAACGGGTCCTGCCGCGCTGGACGCGGCCGCACTGGACACCGCCGGGCTGGTCCGGACGGCGCAGGCCCGGCTGGCCACCGAGATCCGTGCCGCCGGCCTGGGCGGCACCCGCTACCCGCCGTCCGCCTCCGCGGTGTACCTGGCCGCCGCCGGCGGCCAGGTCCAGCTCGCCGTGGTCGGCGACGTCGAGGCCCTCGCGGTGCGCCGCACCGGCCAGACCGAGCTGGTGTCGAACCACCTGGCGGACCGGCTGCTGCCGGGCCCCGACGGCCGCCTGGTCCGCTGGGGGGACATCGCCGATCTGCACGAGCAGCGCCAGGCGATCCTGCACGATCACGACGGTGCGCACGTGCTGACGCTGCCGCCGCTGCATCCCGCCGCGGTGGCGACCCGCTCGTTCGCCGCCGACGGGCTGTCCCGGGTGCTGCTGTTCTCCGACGGGTTCGGGCGGCTGCGCAAGCTCGGCCAGGAAACCGCATTGGCGGCCATGGCCACCGGCGAGCTTTCGCTGTGCCAGGCCGGGCTCACCCTGCGCGAGCTGGAGAAGGACATCCACGTGGCCCCGCCGGAGGAGAAGAACTCCGACGACGCCACCGCGGTGCTGCTGTCCTTCCCCGCCGGGTGACCCGGCCGTGGACGGTGACCTGGTCCTGCGGGACGTCCGCATCCAGACCCTGTTCTGCCTGGACACCGGGTTCCTCGCGGACCGGGACACGCTGACCAATTACAACGAGTGGCGGACCCAGGGCAACTGGCGGGAGACGATCCGCCTGCGGATGCCGGCCGAGCCCGCGCACGGGCTGCTGCTGCGCGGGGTGCTGGAGTCCGAGTACGCGAAGACCGACTGGGGCCTGTACCGGTCGACGCTGGCCGAGCCGCCCGGGCAGAGCTTCTTCCCGCTGGATTTCGGCTACGCGGGCGAGACGATCACCGCGGGCAGCATGACCGGCAGCCTGGACCGGGTCTTCCTGAGCCCGCGCGGCGCGCTGTGCTTCGTGCACGAGTCGCGGCACGCCGACCCGGATACCTGGTACCCGGTCGTCCAGGTGATCCGCGACCACCGGCGGATGTACCAGCTCAGCCGGGCCTCGGTGGAAGCCGGCCTGGACGCGTTCGCCCGGCTCTGGGCGGACGCCGGGCTGGCCTGGCCTGCGCCGGCCGCCGGACACCGAGCTGTGGCCCTACGTGCAGATCTACGAGCTGGTCGACATCGACATGGGGATGGCGGCCGGCGACGGCACCGTTACCGGGGTGGACGACATCAAGCGGCTGTACCGGCCGCCCGCGTCGGTGCCGGGCATGGACCTGGTCGCGCTGACCCGGATGTCCGAGGCCGCGGCCACCGACCACAAGAACACCCGGGTGGACGAGCTCCAGCGGGCCGACCTCGGCTACCGCAGCGACGAGCTGTGGGCGGTCACCGGCGAGCGGCTGGTGCGCTGCTTCCCCGAGCGGGACGACTGGACCGAGATCGCGTTCTTCGAGGACGTGATGATCGCCGCGGCGGTGCTGCTGCTGCAGCGGGCGGCCAGGGACTCGATGGCCCTGTGGGCCAGCAGCCAGCGGTCCGCGCAGTACCACCAGACCCCCGCCGAGGTGGCCAGCCAGCCCGGGTCGGGCGGCTTTGCCGAGGACATCCGCAAGGTCATGGCCGCGTCCGCGGTGATCTCCGAGCCGAGCCTGCTGCTGATCGGCACCAGGAACACGTTCTACGGCCTGGTCGTGCCGGAGCTGGTCCGGCTGCTCGGGGTGGAGGAGCGCCGCCGGTCCGCGCTGGAGTCGGTGCAGCAGTTCGCCGCGTTCAGCGAGACCATGAGCAACTACCGCGCGCAGGAGGCGCAGATCAGCCTGTCCCAGGCGGCGGGACGGCTGGGCTGGATCTCCGTGCTGCTGGCCGTGGTCGCGCTGGTCATCGGCGCGATCCAGGTCTACGTGGCCGTCGCCCCCTGACCGGGGACTACGGCCCGGTCAGGGGCGACGGGCGGTCCGCTACCCGCCGCCCAGCTCCTGCAGCGCCAGCGCGGCAAGGTCGGGCACGAACTTCGCGGCGTCGATCGTGCCCAGCCCGGTCACCAGGTCATAGCCGGGCCCCGCGGGGAAGCCCCGGACCGTCGTGCCGTCGTGGGAGAACGTGTTGCCCGGCCCCTGCACGTCGATGATGCCCGGGTCACCGATCTTGGCCAGGTGGTAGAGCAGCGGGGTGATCGGCCCGAGCGGCCGCCCGGCCCGCTGGTCGGCCAGCGCGACCACGGCCGCGAACAGCGGGGCGGCCAGGCTGGTCCCGCAGACCACGTTCCACCGCCGCGAGGACCCGACCGAGCCCGGCGTGGCGTACATCTCCAGGCCGCTGTCGCAGGAGGCGTCCATCGAGATGTCAGGGATGCCCCGGGTCCGGCCCACGATCCCGGCGAGCGAATTCTGGAACTGCGGCCGGGGGAACACCACGGACCGGCCGCCGCCGCTCTGCGGCCAGGCGGTCGCCGGGGCGGTGGCCGTGCCGGGCGACTGCGCGCCCAGCTGGGTACCGCCGACCGCGATGACCAGCGGGTCGCTGGCCGGCCAGCCGATCTGCGGGGTGCGGTACACGGTCTTGCCGTTCAGCATCAGGCCCGCGGCGCCGTCGTCACCGCTGGCCGCGACCAGGGTGATCATGTTCCTGCCGCTGGACGCGTCGACGAAGGCCGAGCGCAGGCCCATGATCGACGGACGGGACGGGAACGTGCGCTCGGTGGCCCCCAGGCTCATGCTGATCACGCTGCCCAGGTGGTGCCGGATCACGTACTCCTCGGCCCGGACGATCTCCGGGAAGCCGGCCGTGCCCTCGGTCTCCGCCGTGGGCGTCTCGACCAGCAGGATGCCCGCGCCGGGCGCCAGCAGGTGCGCTGACTCGACGTCCAGCGTGGTCTCGACGGCGGCGCCGGTCCGCGCGCCAGTCGGCCGGAACGGCGGCACCGGCCCGGCCGGCGCGATGACCCGGAACGACGGCGGCGCGGGCAGGTGCCAGGCCTTGTCGTAGGCGGCCAGGTCCCGCTCGATGGTCGGCGACCCGAACGGGTCGACGATCACGATCGTCTGGCCCTTCCCGGTGATGCCCCGGGAGTAGAGCGGACCGGTGTCGTAGGCCGCGACGAGCTGGGCCGGGCTCAGCCCGCCCCCGATCCTGGGCGGCGCGCCGGGCTGGCCGGGGATGACCGCCCCGGACGAGCCGCCGCGGGCGCGGCCGGGCTGGACGACCCCGCCGCGGGCGATCCTGACGAGCCCGGCGCGGCCGGGTCAGGCCGTTTGTGGACGGGCCGCTGGAGCAGGCCGCCAGGGCCAGCACGGCGGCGCATCCGCCCGCCAGCGCCAGCCGGGCGGACACGCCGCCATCAGAGGGTGCCCGTACCGGGCGAACGCGGATCAGTTTCGGCAGTCCAGCAGCCGGCAGGCAGGAAGTGGCTCGGCTCCACCAGGGACACCGCAGCCGCGCTGGGTGACATGCCGGCCAGTGTAGGGCCGGGAAAATGGTGCTTTGCCGGTCAGAAATGTCGCCGCCCGAGTTGCGGAACCGTGGCCGTCCAGGTCTCGCCGTCCGTGCTGATGTCGTAGCGCTCCTGATCTCCGGTCACATTTGACCCTTTCGTTGCCATCGGCCCTGGGGTCATAGTGGTATCGGGACCATTGCGGCGGCGCGGCGGATCCAGGGCGTTACCGGGGCGGAGCCTGCCGGGCCGTACGCGGGAGAGGCAGGCCCGATGAGTGTCGAGTCCCCCACCCCATCCGCCGTCAGCCAGCCGGCCCGTGCCAGGTACGGCCTGGGTATCGCGGCCCTGGTGGTCGGCGTGGCCAGCCTGGTTGCCGCGCTGTCGTTCGTGCTGCTGCCCATCGGCCTGGTGGGCAGCCTGGTGGCGATCTGCCTGGGCGCGGCCGCGCTGGTCCGCGGCCGGTCCGGCGGCACGGCCAACCCGGGGCAGGCCACCGCCGGCCTGGTCTGCGGGATCCTCGGGCTGGCCGTGGGGATCGTGTTCGCGGTCCGGCTGGGCACGTTCGTGGCCAGCAACACCGACGTGTTCACCCGGTTCGATAACTGCCTGGCCAAGGCCAGCGGGCGCTCGCAGGTCGCGGACTGCATCGCGCAGTTCGCCCGCGGGGTCCGCTGACGCCCGTCGGCAAGCAGGGCCGCCTTAGCGGCGCAGCCTGATCACGCAGCCGACGGCGTAGTTCACCCGGATGGTGGCCCGAGCCGCTCTCCCGCCGTGATGGTCAGCGACCGCGCGCACCGGTCGCTGGGCGGGTCCAGGGTGCCGCAGTTCGCGTCGCAGAGGCGCTGCCAGCTCACCAGCCGGTACCGGCCAGGCCGGAGTGGGAGCGTGATCGGCGGTCGCTGGCCGGCAGGCGCCGGGTGAGCACGATCCGGCCGGAGGGGCGCTTGACGCGGATGAAGGTAATGGCACCCTCAATCGGGATCGCGTGCTCCCACCCGGATCTTCCTGATCACGAGGTGCCCGGCCGGACGGGCGGAGGCGAGTGCGCGGCTGACCGCACGGCGGGCCGCGCGCTGGCCTGCGCCGTGAACGACCCGGCGGCCAGCGCGGCCGCGGTCATCATCAGCACGGGCATCATGACCACCGGCAGCCAGCGCCGCCCGCGGAAGGACAGATTCGGCATACGCACCTCTCACTGGCCCCGCTTTCCTGGCCAATAGGACGCAGAGCCGCCTGGCGAGCGGTTCCGGTCAGGCCAGTGTTCCGTCAGGCCAGTGCGCCGGTCGGGCAGCAGGGCGTGCACGCCCCAGGTCTGGTTGGCCACCTGGGTCACCCGCATGTCCACGACCGTGCTGGCCAGGCACAGCGCGGTGGTCTTGTCCGTCCCGTAGATCTGCTGCATCCAGCTGACCATCGCGTCGAGCGCGTCGCCCATGGCCTCGTTGAGATCGGCGCTGAAGCCGAACGTGATCCGCCCGGCCGGGGTCTCCGCGTGCACCCCGGGCACCGGGGGGCCGGTGGCCAGGCTGACCTGGGCCTCGGTGGTCATCGGGCACTCGATCGCGGTGCCGCCGACCTCGCCGTCGCCCTGGGCGGCGTGCCCGTCGCCCAGGTAGAGCAGCGCGCCGGGCACGCACACCGGCAGGTACAGGGTGGAGCCGGCGACGAGTTCCTTGCAGTCGATGTTGCCCCCGCAGGCGGCCCGCGGCGGGATCGTGGAGTGCTCGCCGGGCTCGGCCGGGGATAGCCCCATCACGCCGAGGAACGGGCCAAGCTGCCGGGACAGGCCCAGGTTGCAGGTGCCCCGGCCGGCGTCCGGGTCGAGGTCCCAGAGCAGCCAGCCGGGCGGCCCTTTCTCGATCCCGAGCCGCCTGGTCACCGGGGTGTCCAGGTGCGCAGCCGTCGTCCAGCCCCAGGGATCCGGGCGCAGATCGATCAGCCGCAGGGCCAGGGTGTCACCGGGCTGGGCGCCACGGACCCGGATCGGCCCGGTCAGGCAGTGGCCCCGGCCGGCCGGGAACATCTTCGGCTGCTCCTCGCCCGGCGCGGTCTGCCGGGCCAGGTAGCCCAGGGCGTCCAGGGAGCGGACCACGACCGTGTCGCCCGGCTCGATGTCCAGCACCGGGGTGTGCTCCGGGCTGAACACGTCCGCGGTGGTCTCCGGGGCCGGGTCGAGCTTGTGCGTGGTCACTCCTGGGGCCCTCCGGTCAGCGGGTAGTGGCAGGCCACCGCGTGGAACCCGTTGGAGGCGGCGAGCACCGGGGTTTCCGCCGCGCACTTGTCGGTGGCCAGCGGGCAGCGGGTGCGGAACCGGCAGCCGGACGGCGGGTTGATGGCCGAGGGCAGCTCGCCGCCCAGGCCGGCCGAGGCCTTGGCCCGCTCGCTTTCCGGGTCGGGCAGCGGGATCGACTCGATCAGCCCGGCCGTGTACGGGTGCCGGGGCGCGCCGTACACCTCGTCGCTGGTGCCCAGCTCGACCAGGCGGCCCAGGTACATCACGCCGATCCGGTCGGCCAGGTACTTCAGCAGCGACAGGTCGTGCGAGATCACCACGTAGGTCAGCCCGTAGCGGTCCTGCAGCGAGCGCATCAGGTTCAGGATCTGGGCCTGGACCGACACGTCCAGCGCGGACACCGGCTCGTCCGCGACGATGATCTTCGGCCGGAGCGCCAGGGCCCGGGCCATCGCGATCCGCTGCCGCTGCCCGCCGGAGAACTCGTGCGCGTAGCGGCGGCCCGCGTCCGCGGGCAGGCCGACCGCGTCCAGCAGCTCCGCGACCTGAGCCCGCCGCTCGGCCCGGCTGCCCACGTTCTGCGCCACCAGCGGCTCGGCCACCAGGGCGGATACCGGCATCCGCGGGTCCAGCGCGGCTGAGGAGTCCTGGAACATCATCTGCAGGTCGCGGCGCTTGCGGCGGAACTCGGCGCCGCGCATGGCCACGATGTCCTGCCCGCCGAACATCACCTGGCCGGCCGTGGGCCGTTCCAGGCCGACCATCATCCGGCCCATCGTGGTCTTGCCGCAGCCGGACTCGCCGACCAGGCCGAGGGTCTCCCCCGGGAAGACCTCCAGCGACACCCCGGTGACCGCCTTCAGCGCAAAGGCCGGCTGGAACAGCTTCCGGGACCGGACCCGGAACTCCTTGGACACGTCGCTGACGGTCAGCAGCGGGGCGCCCGCACCGTCGCCGTTGGCGCCCCGCTCGCGCAGCGCGGCCTGGGCCAGGGCGCTGATCGCGGGCTCCTTGGGGTGCAGGCAGGCGTGCAGGTGACCGGGCTCCGCGGCGCGCAGCCCGGGATCCTCGGTCCGGCAGTCGTCCTCCGCGAACCGGCAGCGCGGCGCGAACCGGCAGCCGGTCAGCCGGCCGGTCAGCCGCGGCGGCGATCCCGGGATCACCGCGAGCTTGGCCTGCGAGTCGAGCTCCATGGTGGGCATGGACTCGAACAGCGCCTCGGTGTAGCGGTGCTTCGGGTCGGCAAACAGCGGGACGGTCCGCGCCTGCTCGACGATCCGCCCGGCGTACATGACCGCCACCCGGTCCGCGTAACCCGCGATCACGCCCATGTCGTGGGTGATGAGCAGCACCGCCATGTCCAGGCGCGAGCGCAGCCCGTCGATCAGCTCCAGGATCTGGGCCTGGATGGACACGTCCAGCGCGGTGGTCGGCTCGTCCGCGATCAGCAGCTTGGGCTCGTTGAGCAGGCCGATGGCGATCATCGCCCGCTGCCGCATGCCGCCGGACAGCTGGTACGGGTAGTCGGTGAGCCGCTCGGCCGGGCGCGGCATGCCGACCAGGCCGAGCACCTCGACGGCCCGGGTGGTGGCGGCCCGGTGCGAGGCGCCGGTGTGGATCCGGTAGGCCTCGCGCAGCTGGCTGCCGATGGTCCGGGTCGGGTTCAGCGAGGTCATCGGGTCCTGCGAGATCAGCGCGATGTCGTTGCCGCGCAGCCGGCGCAGGGCGGCCCCGTCCAGCGCGGTGAGCTCGACGCCGTCGAACTTGACCGACCCGGCGGTGACCGACCCGCCGGCCGGCAGCAGCCGCATGATCGACATCCCGGTCATGGTCTTGCCGGAGCCGGACTCGCCGACCAGGCCGAGGATCTCGCCCTTGCCGATGCTGAACGTGACCCCGTCCACCGGGCGGACCCGCGCTTCCCTGGTCACGATCTCCGTGCGCAGGCCGGTGACCTCGAGCAGGCTCATGCGCTCTCCTCCGGCCGCGGCACGTCCGCTTCCTGCCGGGCGGCCAGGGCCGCGAGGCCGCCGCGGCGGGTCCGGCCGGTCAGCATCGTGGACAGGCTGAACCGGACGCCGTCCCGCGGGTCCAGGGCGGTCATCAGGTAGTCCCCGACGAAGTTCGCGGCCAGGATCGTGACCGTGATGGCCAGGCCGGGGAAGGTGGACAGCCACCACGCGGTGGACAGCTGATTGGCGCCCGCGGCCAGGTCGCTGCCCCAGTCCGGCTGCGGCAGCTGCACGCCCAGGCCGAGGAAGCTCAGCGTGGTCGCGGTCAGCACGGCCCAGCCGATCGCGCTGGTGCCCAGCACCACGACCTCGGTCAGCAGGTTCGGGATCAGGTGCCGGAACGAGGTCCGGGCGCCGGTCGACCCCATCACCCGGGCCGCCTGCACGTACTCCACCGACCGCAGGGTGCGGACCGAGGCCTCCACGATCCGGGCGAAGCCGGGGGTGAACGCCACCCCGATCGCGATCACGATGCTGGGGATGCCGGCCCCGGCGACGGAGATCAGGATCAGCGCGATCAGCAGCACCGGCAGCGCCAGCAGCACGTCGATGATCCGCATGATCACCGAGTTGAGCCAGCGCGGCGCGACGCCGGCCATCACGCCGAGCGCCACCCCGGCCAGCGTGGCCAGCACCACGCCGAGCAGGCTGGCCACCAGCACCGGGCGCGCCCCGTAGACGGTCCGGCTGAACACGTCGCGGCCCAGCTGGTCGGTGCCGAACCAGTACGCCGAGCTGGGCGGCTTGAGGATATTGTCGCTGGTCGCGATCGGCGACGTGTGCGCGATCAGCCCGGGGAAGAGCAGCAGCACGATCGTCGCCAGGGTCGCGACGACCAGGGCCGCCTGGCCCAGCCGCTTGAAGACCGGGGTGGGCGGCGTGGGTTCACCCAGGACGAGGGCGCCGGCCGTCGCGGTCGTCGTAGCCATGCTCAGCCCCTTCCGTGGCGCTGCGGTGCCGGGCCCATCAGGCGAGCCCGGCCGACCGGGTCCGCGGGTCAACCGCGCCGACGATCAGGTCGATGATGAGGTTGATGATCACGTAGGCGATGCCGATCACCACCACGGCGCCCTGCACCACCGGGATGTTCTTGTTGGTGATCGCGGTGGCCAGGAAGCTGCCCAGGCCGGGGCGGCCGAAGATGACCTCGGTGATCGCCGCGCCGGTCAGGATGTTGCCGAACTGCAGGCCGATGGTGGCGATGGCCGGGATGGACGAGTTGCGGAACGCGTGCCGCATCATCACCCGCCACTCGGTGCAGCCCCGGGCCCGCGCCGACTTCACGTACTCGCTGCGGTACTGCTCGATCAGCCGGCCCCGGACCAGCCGGGTCAGGATCGCCGCGTAGCCCCAGCCCAGCGATATGGCCGGCAGGATCAGGCCGCTGAACTGCCCGTTGTCGATCGCGGGCAGCCAGTGCAGCCGGACGCTGAAGATCAGCACCAGCACCAGGGCCAGGAAGAAGTACGGGATGGCCACGCCCAGGAACGACACCGCGCGGGACACCCTGTCGATCCACGTGCCGGGGAAGGCCCCGCCGACCATGCCGAGCGGGAAACCGACCACGATGGCCACCGCGATCGCCGCGAACGCCAGCTCCAGGGTGCTCGGCGTGCGCGAGAGGATCTCGTGCGCGACCGAGTTCTGGGTCAGGTAGGACGTGCCCAGGTTGCCGTGCAGCAGCTGCTTGAGGAAGTCCACGTACTGCTGCCAGAGCGGGTCCTCGAGGCCGAGCTGCCGGCGCAGGTTGGCAAGCTGCGCCGGCGTCGCTTCGGTCCCGAACAGGATGATCTTGGCCGGGTCGCCGGGGACGATGTGGACCAGCAGGAACGCAATGAGCGTGATCCCGAGGACCACCGGCAGCGCGGCGGCAAGACGGCGAAGGACGTACGCCGCCACGTCAGGAGACGGTGGCCGTATGGAACATGAGGTATCCGTTCAATGTCGTGGTCACGCCCTTCACCTGCGGCTGCATGGTGAACGGGAAGTTGGAATCCCACATCGGCAGGTACATCGTGTCCTTCATCAGCTGCATGGACACCTGCTCGTAGAGCGCGTTGCGCTGGGCGTCGTCGGCCGTGTGGTTCGCCTTGGCGATCATCTGGTCGATCTTCGGGTTGTCGTAATGCGACCAGTTGAACCCGGACTTGATCGCGTCCGAGTTCACCCAGATGTTCAGCAGGTACGGGTCCATGCCGAAGTAGCCGAACGCACCCAGGTTGTGCAAGCCCCCGTTGAACGAGGCCTGCGCGGTGGCAAACGGCTGGACCGCGGTCTTCGAGCTGAAGCCGACCGCGCTCAGCTCGGAGGTGACGAACTGCACCGGCAGCTCGAACCCGGCGTTGCTGAACAGGATCACGTTCAGGAACAGCTTCTCGCCGTTCTTGGTCCGCACGCCGCCCGAGCCCATCTTCCAGCCCGCCTGGCTGAGCAGGTCGTTGGCCTTGGTCGGGTTGTAGGAGTACAGCTGCGCCGACTCCTTGCTGTAGCCGGGGGTGATCGGCGTGAGGACGCTGTGCGCGGCCACGTCGACCCCGAACAGCACGTCCTTGACCAGCTTCTCCTGGTTGACCGCGTACATGATGGCCTGGCGGACCAGCGGGTCGTCGGTCGGCGCCTTGGTCACGTTGATCGGCAGCCCGGCCGGGGTGCCGATGGCCGGCACCGTGAGCTGCTGGTACTTGCCGGACTGCTTGGCCGCCGAGACGTCGTTGGGCGGCAGGCTCATCGCGATCTGCAGCTGGCCGGACTGGAGCGCGTTGTACCGGCCGCTGTCGTCGGTGACGATCCGGAAGATCAGCTTGTCCAGCTTGGCCGGGCCGGTGCTGCCGATGGCCGCCGGGCCCCACTTGTAGTCCGGGTTGCGCTCCAGGTTGAGCGCGGCACCGGTCTGGTAGCTGACGAACTTGAACGGGCCGGTGCCGGTCGGGTGGTTGCCGTAGCCGGTGGGCCCGTACTTCTTCAGCGCGGTCGGCGAGGAGATGCCGAAGTTGCCGGCCGCCTGCTGGTGCAGGAACGAGGCGTTCGGCTCGCTGAAGTGGATCTCGACCGAGTACGGGTCGATGATCTTCGTCTCCTTGTACGGGCCGAGCGCGCCCAGGCCGCTCTTGGACTTGGTGGCCGGGTCGACCACGTGGTCGTAGGTGGCCTTGACCGCGGTGGCGTCGAACTTGGTGCCGTCGTGGAACGTGACGCCCTTGCGGAGCTTGAACGAGTAGACCGAGGCGTCCGGGGAGACCGTGTAGCTCTCGGCCAGGCCGGGCACGAACCGGCTGCCCTGGCCGCCCTCGCCGGGCAGCCACCAGACCAGCGGGTCGAACATGGCCAGGCTGAGCATCAGGCTCAGGGCCAGGCCGGTGGCGCCGGGGTCGAGGGTGTCCGGCGGGGCGGAGATGCCCATCGTCAGCGTGCCGCCCGACGTCCCTGAGCTACTGCCCGAGCTCGCGGACGGGCTGCTGCTGCCGCAGGCAGCCAGCAGCGGGGCCAGCCCGAGCCCGGCCGCGAGGGTGGCACCCGCGCCGAGTGCCTGCCGTCGCGAGACCAGCCCGGCGGGCACCTCGGCCGCGGGCATCGGGCCGGGAATCTGAGGACGGATCTGATCGCTCATCGGCGCGCTCCTTCAGTGACCGCGGGGAAACGGGGCAGGGGGCACCAAGACTGAGGCGATCTGTATCCTGTATACGCAAATGTCAAGCGCTGGACCGCTTCAGCCTGGCAAATCAGCTGCTTTCGTGGAAGCAAGGCTAGCATATGAACCCCAGGTTGACTCTAGTAAGATGAAACCCGTATACAGTTGGTAGCCGACCGCTACGTGGGGCGCACCGCCCCGGCGGTCGGGATCCGCGGGCCGGACGGCCGCGGGACAAGAGACTTGGTGGGGGCCGGCCGGTGGGTGCCCTGAACCGGCGGCCGGCCTCTGCCTACCAGCCGGCGGGCGGGCCTGACGGGCCGCGCTGGCGCCGGTTGGTCTCGTAGCGGACGCTCAGCACGTGGTGACGGCCGGCCGCTTCGGCCAGGTCAGGGTCGCCGGCCTCGATCGCGTTGATCAGCCAGTGGTGCTCCGACCAGGCCGCCGGGGTCTGCAGCGGGGCGCTCTGCCGGAGCAGCCACTGGCCCCTCCTGACCATCGGGATCGCGAGCCCGATCAGATAGGTGTTGCCGGTCATCTCGAAGATCAGCGAGTGCAGCTCGGTGTGCAGCAGGGACAGTGCATCGAGGTCGTAGCCCTCAGCCGAGGACTCCACCAGGGCCAGGATGGCCCGCATGCGCTCGAGGTGGCTGCGGTCCGGCGAGCTGGCCGCGAGCCGGGCGCCGAGCGGCTCCAGGGCCAGCCGGACCTCGAACAGGTCGGCCGCCTGGGCCGAGGACAGGGTCGCCACGAAGGCCCCGCGACGGGCCGTGACGTCGAGGAACCCCTCCCCCTCGAGCAGCCGGATGGCCTCCCTGATCGGGTTCCGCGACACGCCGAGCTGCTCGGCCAGCCGGTCCTCGGTCAGCCGCTCCCCCGGCCGCAGCGTCCCGTCAAGGATGAGCCTGCGCAGCTCGGTCGCGACGAGATCGCGGAGCGGTTGGTGAGACCGGCCGACGTTCCCCGCCTCGGTAATCGACGTCATGGTCGTTTATTGTATGCAAATGTGAGTTCCCGCGCGGGAACTCGCGCTGCGCGGGGTGAGCGGCACCCCCAGTCTGGCGTGCCCGCAGCCAGCATGCGGTGACCTCGGCAGATATCAATTGCACTGCTAGCAGGGCAAATCTCTTGACGCACGACTGTCACTTAGTTAGCTTTCCTATCAACCGATTCGATATACAGGGCCCTTGACAACGCGTTCGTAAGCCACGGCTCTCCGGGCCGCGGCTGAGCATGGCTGCCTGCGCCGGCTTCCGGGCGGCGAGAGAACCGCCGGGACGGCGGCAGGCGGCCCGACCTGGCGTCACTCACAGCAGAACGGGAACGATCATGGGCGATTCAGGCAACCCCGGCATGCCCGCATCACGGCTCAGCCGGCGGACCTTCCTGGGCGGCGCGGCCGCGGTCGGCGCCTTCGGGATCACCGGCGGAGCGCTGGCCGGCTGCGCGGAGGGCTCTAGCCCGTCCTCGTCCGGGGGCGGCGGCTCGTCTGGCCCGGCGGCCGCGGCGATATCCGTCGGCGTGTTCCAGAACCCGGACTCGCTGGACCCGGGCCAGACCGGCCTGATCACCGTGGCGCAGGTCCTGAGCACGATCTTCGACACGCTGATCTGGAAGTTCCCGAACGACCCGAAGTACTACCCGGGCCTGGCCGAGAGCTACACGGTCTCCCCCGACGCCAAGACCTACACGTTCAAGCTGCGCAAGGGCGTCACGTTCCACGACGGCACCGCGTTCGACGCGAACGCGGTCAAGGCCACCTTCGACCACATCGTGGACCCGAAGACCAAGTCGCTGTCGGCCATCGGCGCGCTGGGCCCGTACCAGGAGACCAAGGTCGTCGACAAGTACACCGCGCAGGTGGTGTTCTCCGCGGCCAACGCCGCGTTCGTGAACGAGATGTGCCAGCTGACCATGGCCATCTCCTCGCCGGCCGCGCTGAAGAAGTACGGCAGCGGCTACAACCAGCACCCGGTCGGCACCGGGCCGTTCGTGTTCAAGCAGTTCATCAACAACGACCGCGTGGTCGTGACCAGGAACCCGGACTACAACTGGGCGCCCACCCCGCTGGGCAGCGGGCCCGCGAAGCTCAGCCAGATCACGTTCCGGATCCTGCCCGACCCGTCCTCGCAGGCCAACGCGCTGACCACGGGCGAGATCCAGATCGCGCAGAACCTGAACCCGGGCGACGTCCAGTCCGCGGTCAGCGCGGGCAAGAAGAAGCTCACCGCGCTGTCCACCGGCATGCCCTACTGCATCCTGGCCAACAACGCCAAGCCGCCCACCGACGAGCTGGCGGTCCGGCAGGCCATCGAGTTCTCGGTCAACACCAAGGCCATCATCGACACCCTGTTCAAGGGCCTGTACACGCCGGCCACCAGCGTGCTCACCCCGACCACGCAGGGCTACAACACTGACCAGGTGCTCTACAAGTTCGACCCGGCCCGGGCCGCGCACCTGCTGGACGGGGCGGGCTGGACGAAGTCCGGGAGCACCCGGTCCCGCAAGGGCCAGCCGCTGGAGCTGCAGTTCATCAACATCGCGAACTTCGGCTTCGACGGCATCTCCCAGCTGATGCAGGCCCAGCTGGCCGAGGTGGGCTTTAAGACCACGATCACCGACCAGGCCTTCCCGGCCGTGGGCACCACCTACAACCAGGGCAAGCACAACCTGGCCGACTGGTTCTACTACGACGTGGACCCGTACCTGTACAACTCGGTGTTCACCAGCAAGCAGATCAAGGCCGGGTTCAACTGGTCGCACTACAGCAACCCGTCGGTGGACGCGGCCATCGCCAAGGCCAACGCCGACCCGAACACGGACTCGCGGACCCAGCGGTACGAGGCGATTACGCTGACCCTGGCCAAGTCCGCGAGCGTCATCCCGATCTACAACCTGGAGAGCATCGTCGTGACCCAGCCGAACATCGCCGGCCTCAAGTTCTCCACGGTAGGCCAGCCGCTGTTCCACTCGGCCACGGCCTGACCGCCGGCGGCGCGGGCGCCCATGCTGGTCTTCATCCTGCGGCGGCTGCTGGCCGCGATCCCGGTGCTGTTCGGGATCACGGTGCTGGTGTTCCTGATCCTGCACCTGATCCCTGGCGACCCGGCGCAGATCCTGCTGTTCGGCTCCGGGGCCACCCCGGAGCAGGTGGCCAACCTGGACAAGCAGCTCGGGCTGACCGGCTCGATCTTCTCCCAGTACGGCCATTACGTGGTGCAGCTGCTGCACGGGAACCTGGGTTACTCCTACGCGTCCCACGAAACGGTCCTGACGGAGATCAGCCAGCAGCTGCCGTACACCCTCAACCTGGCGCTGGGCGGGCTCGTGGTGGCCCTGGGCGTGGGCATCCCGCTGGGCATCGCCGCGGGCGTCCGGCCCGGCGGGGTGACCGACAAGGTCGCCACCGGGGTGGCCGTGCTCGGGGTCGCCATCCCCTACTTCTGGCTGGCGATCCTGCTCGTGCTGCTGTTCGCGGTGAAGCTGCGGCTGCTGCCGGCGCTGGGCACCGGGTCGGTGGACGCGCTGATCCTGCCGGCCATCGCGCTGGGCTGGGGGTTCGCGGCGATCATCGCCCGGCTGCTGCGGAACAACCTGATCGAGGTGTACCAGAGCCCGTACATGATCGTGGCCCGGGCCAAGGGCCTGTCCGAGTGGCGGCTGCTGTGGCATCACGCGCTGCGGAACGCGATCTCCTCCACGGTCACGATCGTCGGGCTCCAGTTCGGCTACCTGCTGGCCGGCGCGGTAGCGATCGAGGTCATCTTCGGCCGGCCCGGGCTCGGCGCGTTCCTCGTCGCCCGGATCCAGCAGAAGGACGTGCCGTCCATCCAGGGCGTGGTGCTGTTCGTGGCGGTCGTCTACCTGATCGCGAACCTGCTGGTGGACGTGATTCACGCGCTGCTCGACCCGCGCATCCGGCGGAGCTGGTCGCGGTGACCGCGCCCGTCGCCTCGGCTGGTTCCGCGACCCGGACGCGGCTCGCGCCGCCGCGGAACCGGCCGGCCGTGCTGCGGGCCCGGTTCATGCTGGCGGCCCGCCGCGACCCGGTCGGCCTGGTCGCCACCATCTCCGCGGTGCTGATCGGGCTGATCGCGCTGGCCGCCCCGCTGCTGCCGCTTCCTGACCCGGCCGCGCTGGTCGGCACCGGCCAGCTGCACCCCAGCGCCGCGCACCTGTTCGGCACCGACCAGCTGGGCCGGGACGTGCTGTCGCGGACCGTCTACGGCGCCCGGCACACGCTGGTCACCGCGGTGCTGAGCACCGCGCTGGCGGCCGCGATCGGGATCCCGCTCGGCGTGCTGGCCGGCTACCTGTACCGCTGGCAGTCCAGCGTGGTCATGCGGGTGATGGACATTCTGCTGGCGTTCCCCGGGCTGCTGCTGGCCCTGGTCATCGTGACGGTCCTGGGCCCGGGCGTGACCACGGTAGTGGTCGCGGTGGCCATCTCCTACATCCCGATCTTCGCCCGGGTGGCGTACGGGCCGACCAAGTCGGTGCGGGCGCAGGACTACATCTCCGCGGCCAAGGTGGTGGGCTGCCGGCCGATGCGGATCGTCGGCCGGCACGTGCTGCCGGTGCTGTCCAGCGAGCTGATCGTGGTGATCAGCAGCGCGATCGGGTGGACCACGCTGCTCGCCGCCACGCTGGACTTCCTCGGCTTCGGCATCCGGCCGCCGTCCCCGGACTGGGGCGCCGACCTGTCCGCCGGCGTGCAGTACCTCGGCCAGGCGTGGTGGATCTCCGCGGCGCCGGGCATCGCGATCACCGTGACGATCCTGATCGCCAACTACATGGGCGACTTCCTGGCCAGCATGACCGACCCGGCCCGGCTACAGCAGGACCGGGGCAAGATCAAGGACACGACCACACTCATCGCGGGAGAAGGCTGATGGAGCTGTTCATACTGCCGCTGGGCGGATGCTGCTGCAATTACGAGGTCATCGCGCCCGGGGTGGCCGACGGCAAGCGGATCCACATCCCGGTCCCGGCCTGCCTGATCCGGCTCGACGACGGCAAGCTGGTCCTGGTCGACACCGGGATGAACCGGGTCCACATCAAGGACCCGGACTACACCTGGCGCGGCTCGCCGCTGGCCGACCTGCTGGTGCCGGACATGCGGCCGGAGGACAGCCTGCTGTTCCGGCTCGCCCAGCTGGACATCGCGCCGCAGGAAGTCGACTACGTGATCAACACGCACCTGCACTTCGACCACGCGGGCAACAACGACCTGCTCAAGGACGCCACGTTCTTCGTGCAGCGGGAGCACTACGAGTTCGCCCGGAACACGCCGGAGGTCTTCCCGCACCAGTACTGGAACCTGCCGCACCTGTCCTACGAGCTGGTCGACGGCCCGTCCCAGCTGTTCCCCGGGCTCGAGGTCATCCCCACCCCCGGGCACGCGCCCGCGCACCAGTCGGTGCTGCTCCGCCTGCCCGAGACCGGCAACATCGTGATCTGCGGCGACGCCGTGTACTGCCAGGAGAACTACGACCACGACGCGTGGGGCGGCCAGGCCGACCCGGAAACCGCCAGGGTGAGCGCGCTGATGCTGCGCGACCGGGCCGCCCAGGAGAACGCCCAGATGATCTACGGCCACGACCGGAACCAGGTCGCCACGCTGCGCTGGTCCACCCAGTCGTACAAGTAGCAGTAGGGAGAAGCTGACGTGACCGACAGCGGACGCCCCGTCGTCATCCGCAACGTGACCCTCATCGACGGCACGGGAGCCGCGCCCGTGCCCGGCCAGGCGCTGATCGCCGAGGGGCGGCGGATCAGCTGGATCGGCCCGGACGGCTCGCTGCCCGCGGGCAGTGAAACGGGTGCAATCGACGGCGGCGGCGGGACCATCCTGCCCGGGCTGATCAACTGCCACGTGCACCTGGCCAACGACGGGTCGCCGGACCTGTTCGGCCAGGCGGCCAGGGACTCGGTGACCACCGCCGCGCTGCGCGGCTACCTGAACATGCAGGTCACGCTGGAGTCCGGGGTGACCTCGGTGCGGGACTGCGGCGCGGCCAACGGCATCGCGATCGACCTGGCCCGGGCGGTGGACGACGGGCTGGTGCCCGGGCCGCGGATCCGCGCCGCGGGGCGGGTCATCACGATGACCGGCGGGCACGGCCACTTCATCGGCCGGGAGGCGGACGGCCCGGACGGCGTGCGGGGGGCCACCCGGGCCGAGCTCAAGGCGGGCGCGCACTTCATCAAGGCGATGGCCACCGGCGGGGTGCTGACCCCCGGCGTCGTGCCCACCCAGACCGCACTGCAGCAGGACGAGCTTGAGCAGGTGGCCAGGGAGGCGCACAACGCCGGCAAGCGGGCGGCCTGCCACGCGATCGGCAACGAGGGCATCAAGAACGCGATCCGGGCCGGCATCGACTCCATCGAGCACGGCTTCTACCTGGACGACGAGGCGCTCCAGCTGGCCATCGACCACGGCACCACGCTGGTGCCGACGCTGATCGCGGTGAACCAGATCGTGAACAACGGCGACACCGGGCAGATCCCCGACTGGGTGGTGGAGAAGGCGAAGAGCGAGTCCGGCCACCACCAGACCAGCTTCGCCGCGGCGGTCAAGTCCGGGATGCGGATCGCGGCCGGCACCGACGCGGGCACGCCGTTCAACCCGCACGGCTTCCTGCCGCAGGAGCTGGCCCTGATGGTGGAGTACGGCATCGACCCGCTGGCCGCGCTGGTCGCCGCGACCAGCAGCGCCGCGCGCAACCTGGGCCTGGACCCGGACGTCGGCACGCTCGAGGTGGGGCGGCTGGCGGACGTGATCGTGGTCGCCGGGGACCCGGTGGCGGACATCGCGGCGGTGGAAGCGACCCGGTTCGTGATGAAGGACGGCCAGGTGTACCGGAACGACCTCGGTGGCGGGCAGGCGGGCTGACTTGGAAGTAATCCCGACGCTGGCGGTCAGCGACCTGACGGTCCGGTTCCGGACCCCGCACGCCACCGTGCACGCGGTGAACGGCGTCAGCTTTACCCTGGACCGGGGCCGGACCGCGGCAATCGTCGGGGAGTCAGGCTCGGGGAAGAGCGTGACCTGCCTCTCCTTGCTACGGTTGCTGCCCCGTTCGGCCCGGGTGACAGGGTCGGTCCGGCTGGATGGCCAGGAATTGCTGACTCTGGGTGAGTCGGACATCCGCCGGATCCGCGGCAAGGACATCGGGCTGGTGTACCAGGACCCGATGGCCGCGCTGAACCCGGTCCGCACGATCGGCGCCCAGGTCTGCGAGCCGCTGCGGCTGCACCTGGGGCTGAGCAAGCGGGCGGCGCGGGAGCGGGCCGCGGAGCTGCTGGCCACGGTGGGCATCCCGGCGCCGGCCCGGCAGCTCGGGTCCTACCCGTACGAGTTCAGCGGCGGCATGCGGCAGCGGGTGGTCATCGCGATGGCGATCGCCTGCGAGCCGCGGGTGCTGCTGGCCGATGAGCCGACCACCGCGCTGGACGTGTCGGTGCAGGCGCAGATCCTCGAGCTGCTCAAGAAGCTGACCACCGAGATGGCGATCTCGCTGATCCTGATCAGCCACGACCTGAGCGTGGTAGCCGGGCTGGCCGACGACGTGATGGTCATGTACGGCGGCTACCTGGTCGAGCACGGCGAGGCGCTGGGCGTGTTCGAGCAGCCCCGGCACCCGTACACGGCGGGCCTGCTGGCCTCGATCCCGGACATGGCGCCGGACCCGGAGGCGGAGCTGATCGGCATCCCCGGCCAGCCGCCGGATATGCGGGCGCTGCCGTCCGGCTGCGTCTTCCGGCCGCGCTGCCCGCACGCGTTCGCGGCCTGCGAGGAGCGGCCGGCCCTGCAGGACCGAGGGCCCGCGCACCGCGCGGCCTGCTGGCTGGGGCCGGAGGTGAGCCTTGACCGGACCGGGCGCGGCGCCGCGTGAGCCCACGGCCGGCTCGCCGGCCCCTGCCGCACCGCCGCTGCTGGAGATCAGCGACCTGCAGGTGCACTACCGTGCGCCGCGGCAGGCCGGGCTGCGGGCGGGCGTGGTCCGCGCGGTGGACGGGGTCACGCTGAGCGTGGCCCGCGGGGTCACCCTGGGCCTGGTCGGCGAGTCCGGCAGCGGGAAGACCACGCTGGCCAAGAGCCTCGTCAAGCTGGAGCCGGTGACCGGCGGGGAGATCAGGTTCGGCGGGACCGAGATCGGCGGGCTGGCGGACCGGGCCTTCCTGCCGATGCGGCGGCGCATCCAGATGGTCTTCCAGGACTCGCTGAACTCCCTCAACCCGCGGTACACCGTGGTCCGCACGCTCCGTGAGCCCTTCGTGGTGCACTCCCTGGCCGCCCGCGGCGAGCTGCGGGAGAAGGTGGCCGAGCTGATGCTGCGGGTGGGCCTGAGCCCGGAGATGATGGACGAGCCGGCGGTGCAGCTGTCCGGCGGGCAGCGGCAGCGGGTGAACATCGCCCGGGCGCTGGCCCCCGGGCCCGAGCTGATCATCGCCGACGAGCCGACCTCGGCGCTGGACGTGTCGGTGCAGGCCCAGATCCTCAACCTGCTGCTGGCGCTGCAGCGCGAGGTCGGGATGAGCTACCTGTTCATCAGCCACGACCTGGGCGTGATCCGCCGGGTGGCGTCCCACGTCGCGGTGATGTACCTGGGCAAGGTGGTGGAGACCGCGCCGCGCGCGGACATCTACCGCCAGCCGCTGCACCCGTACACCCGGGCGCTCATGCAGGCGGCGCCGTACCCGGACCCGCGGGTGGAGCGGCAGCGTACCCAGGCGCCGATCCCCGGCGAGGTGCCCAGCGCCATGGACCCGCCACCGGGCTGCCGGTTCCATCCGCGCTGCCCGCTGGCCCGGCCGGTCTGCTCCGCGGAGGAACCCGCGCTGCGGCTGGTCACCGGCGGCCGCTGGTCGGCCTGCCACTTCGCGGAGGAACTCGCCGGACAGACCGGGGTAACCGGCCCGCCAGGCCCGGGCGCATCGGGCTAGGGACGGCGGCCATCCACGGTACTCTCGGCGGCGAAAAGCGGCGGCCCGGCTGGTTCGGGCGAGTGAGGAGTGACCAGCATGGCTGCTGCACAGGACCCTGACCAACAGGCTGGCCCGGCCTGGCCGGTGGAAGCCGGGCCGTTGTCCGGCCTGAGCGGGGTCGTCGGCAGCCCGCTGCCCGCGGCCACGCTGGACCGCACCGACCTGCGGCTGCTCGCGCTGCTCGCCGCGGACTCGCGGACCAGCCAGCGCAAGCTCGGCCGTGAGCTGAACATGTCGGCCCCCGCGGTCGGCGTCCGGATCGCCCGGCTGGAGCGGGCCGGGGTGATCCAGGGGTACTCGGTGCGGGTCGACTGGGCGGCGGCGGGCTACCCGCTGCAGGCGTACCTGTCGATTACCGCGTCGGCCAACCTGGGCGGGGTGCTGCAGGCCCTGCACGGCATCCCCGAGGTGGAGGAGGTGGCGGTGGTGGCCGGGTCGATGGACCTGCTGGCCCGGATCCGGCTGCGGGACCACAGCCACCTCAAGGCGCTGATGTTCGAGCAGGTCTGGCAGATCCCCGGGGTGCAGCGCACCGAGACGTTCCTGACGCTGGGCGAGATGCCGGGCAAGGAGTTCACCCGGCTGCTGATCGAGCAGCACGAGCGCCTGGCCGGCGAGGACGGCGGCGAGGCATAAAGGGCAGTACCTGAGCGCGGGGCTGGCGGGAAATGGCGCCAGCCCGGATAATAAGGGCCCACTTAGGGGGAGGTGGGCATGGGGCAGCCACCGGATCCGCAGCCAGGACCAGAACGGCGAGCACGCCGCCCGTTGCTGCGCAACGAGATCGTCTCGCAGGCTCTTCTGGATCCCGATGACCGCGCCGCGATCGGCCTGCCGGTCGGCCAGCCGGACAACCCGGACCCGGCCCTGCCCGTGGTCATCGAGCTCAACCTGCAGTACCAGGACGGCCTGGACGCCGTCACCGAGCGGTTCGCGGCGAAATGGACCGCGGTCATCGGGACGCCGGTGCCGGAGCAGACCGCCGACCTCTACTACTGCGCGGACCTCACGGTCACGCAGGTCAAGGCGCTGGTCGAGGACGACCTGCGGAACCAGGTGCCGGCCACCCGGGTGGTGTACCGGGTCTGGCCGGACTTCCCGGTCCAGCCGCTGATCGACCGGTCCGGTTCCACGATCAAGGCCGACGCGGCCTTCCGCTCCTACGCCGCGGCGGGGCACGGCGTGACCTGGGCGGTCCTGGACTCCGGTATCGACCAGCAGCACCCGCACTTCAAGCAGTACGGCACGCTTCTCGGCGAGGTCGCCCACCTGCACAGGGACTTCACCGATCCGGACGGCAAGGGCGACCCGCTGACCGACGGCATGGGGCACGGCACGCACGTCGCCGGCATCATCGCCGGCGGGATGGCGCCCAGGGCCCGCGGCGTCCGGGTGCTCCAGCAGCTGCAGGACCCGGACAACCCGCAGGGCACCACGACGCACGAGCGGAAGGTCGACCCGGCCCTGCTGTCCGGTATCGCGCCGCACGCCAAGCTGGTCAGCCTCAAGGTGCTCGACGACCAGGGGCGGGGCAGCTCGATGAACATCGTGCGGGCCCTGGAGCACATCCGCACCAAGATCAACGGCCCGAAGCTGATGCGGGTGCACGGGGTCAACCTGAGCGTGGGCTACGAGTTCGACCCGAAGTGGTTCGCCTGCGGGCAGAGCCCGCTGTGCGTGGCGGTCAACCGGCTGGTCCGGTCGGGCGTGGTGGTCGTCGTCGCGGCGGGCAACACCGGTTACGGCGTGCTCAGCTCCATCCAGCGGCAGACCTCGGTCGGCTTCACGATGACCATCAACGACCCGGGCAACGCCGAGCTGCCGATCACCGTCGGCGCCACGCACCGGGACATGCCGCACACCTACGGGGTGTCCTACTTCTCGTCCAAGGGGCCGACCGGGGACGGCCGGGCCAAGCCGGACCTGGTCGCGCCGGGCGAGCGGATCACCTCGTGCGCCGCGGGCGACGCGCTGGCCGGGGCTGGGGGCAAGCCCGGTGAGGCGGTGTACGTCGAGGACAGCGGCACCAGCATGGCCGCCCCGCATGTATCTGGCGCGATCGCCGCGTTTCTGTCTATCCGGCAGGAGTTCGTCGGGCAGCCCGAGCAGGTCAAGGACATCTTCACCCGGTCGGCGACGCCGCTGGGCCGGGAGCGGTACTTCGAGGGGCACGGGCTCGTCGATCTGATGCGGGCCATTCAGTCCGTCTAGGGAGGGGGTTCCCGATGGCCGATCTCACCACCTGGCCGACCTGGGAAATCCAGTTCGACCGGTCCGGCAACGTCGACCCGGCGGCGCGCGCCGCGCTGCTCACCGAGATCCCGGGGGCCGGGATCACCGACCTGGTGGTGATGAGCCACGGCTGGAACTCCTCGCCGGACCACTCCCGGGTGCTGTACAAGCAGTGGTTCGGCATGCTCGACAAGCTCGTCCCCGACGGGACCCCGGCCCAGATCGGCACACTGGGCGTGATCTGGCCGTCCATGCTCTGGACGGACGAGACGCCGCCGGGCGGCGCGGGCGGTGGCGGGGGCGGCGGTGCGGCCGGGCTGGCCGGCGCGGGGCCGGGCGGAGGCGCGGGCGCGCCGGTGGCCGCGCTGGACGCCGTCTACCCCGATCAGGACCAGCAGCAGATCCTCGGCCAGCTGGCCGCGCTGCTCGACGCGCAGTCGCCGGACCCGGCGGAGCTGGCCAAGTTCCACGCGCTGATGGTCCAGCTGGCCGCCAGCGAGCCGGCCGCGATCGGCCCGGAGGACAGCGGCCCGCAGACGATGCTCACCGAGGACCCGCAGGTGCTCGCGCAGCGGTTCGCCGCGGCCCTCGACGACGCGGCCGGGCCCGGGGCCGGGCAGGCCGCGGACCAGGGCGGTGCGGCCGACATCGGCGGGGCGGCGGACCTGGGCGGGGCCGCGGACCTGGGCGGGGCGGGCGACGACGGGCAGGGCGCGGCCGGGTTCGGCGCGATCACCGGCCGGCTGTGGAACGGGATGAAGGAAGCCCTGCGGCAGCTCACCTACTTCCAGATGAAGGACCGCGCCGGGACCGTCGGCCAGCAGGGCCTCGGCCCGTTCCTCGGCGACCTGGCCAGCCGCTCGGCCGGGCTGCGCGTGCACCTGATCGGGCACAGCTTCGGCGGCCGGCTGGTCTCGTTCACGCTGGCGGGCCTGCCCGCCGGCAAGCCGTCCCCGGTCGCCTCGCTGACCCTGCTGGAGGGGGCGTTCTCGCACTTCGCGTTCGCCGCGTCGCTGCCGCAGGACAAAGGCCGGTCCGGGGCGCTGAACGGCATGACGGCCCGGGTCAACGGCCCGCTGCTGGCCTGCTTCTCGTCCTTCGACCTGGCCCTGGCCATCTTCTACCCGGTGGCCTCGATGACGTCCGGCGACGACGCGGCCGGGCTGACCGACGCGCTGAAGTTCCGGTTCGGCGGCATGGGCCACGACGGCGCCCAGGCGGTCGGGGCGGCCGCGGTCGCGGTCAAGAAGGTGGGCCAGCCCTATCAGTTCACGGCCGGGAAGTTCACCAACATCGACTGCAGCTCGGTGGTCAAGAAGGGCGACCCGCCGTCCGGCGCGCACAGCGACATCGTGCATCCCGAGCTGGGCTGGGCCATGCTCACCGCGGCCGGGCTGGTCTGACCTGGGGCCGGTGGCTCGCCACCCAGCTCCCGTGATCCGTAAAGAACTTTCTGCCGGCCGCCGCCGCTAGCGGGTGCGGGGGCGGGTCCTGGCCAGCCGCCGCCAGGTGAGGAGGATGAGCACGAGGGCGAGCACGGCCTGCATCGCCATCGCCAGCAGCCACTGGTGCGGGGTGTGATTCCACAGCGGGTCCGGCTTGGTGTCCGGGCTGAGCGGCTGGATGTGGTTGAGGTCCGCGGTGGACGCTATCGCGGCGAAGCCCCACCGGGACGGTGCGAACCAGGACAGCTGCTCCAGGCCGGTGATGCCGTTGATGGCGAACACGCCGCCGCTCAGCACGACCTCGACCAGGACCGCCAGCACCAGCAGCGGCATGGTCTTGTCCGAGGAGTTGACCACCGCGGAGATGAGCAGGCCCAGCACCATGGAGGCCACCGCGAGCAGCGCCATCGCGGCGATGAGCTCCACCAGCGGATGGGACGTCAGGAAGGCGCCGGAGGGCGGCAGCTTGCGGCCGAGCATCCCGATGTAGACCATCACGACCGCCTGCAGCGCGCTGATCAGGCCAAGAATCACGAGCTTCGACCACAGGTAGGCGCCGGGCGACAGGCCGGCGGCCCGTTCCCGGGTGTAGATCGCCCGTTCCTTGACCAGTTCCCTGACCGCGTTCGCCAGGCCGATCAGGCAGGCGCTCATGACCAGGATCAGCAGGACGGGCTGGGCGTCGACGTTGCCCGGGCCGGTCAGCCCCTTGGCGGCCGGGACGGCCCGGATCAGGCCGCCGAGGACGAACGGCAGCACGGTCAGCACCACCGCGTAGTTGCGGTCGGCGGCGATGACCGCGAGATACCGCCGGGCCAGGGTGGAGAGCTGGGCCAGCCGGTTCCGTGACTTCGGCGGCGGCGCAGCCTTGGCGGCCGCCGGGATGGCCCGGGGCGCCTGCACGGCCGCCGTGACGTACTGGGCGCAGTACGCGGAGCTGCGGTACTCCCCCGCCCAGTCCCGGTCCGGCTCGGCCTCGAAGGCCCGGAACACCTGGGCCCAGCCGGGCTGGCCGAAATGCTTGAGGCCCTCGGCGGGCGGCCCGAAGTAGGCGATCTTGCCGCCGGGCACGAGGACCAGCAGACGGTCGCAGATGTCGAGGTTGGCCACGCTGTGCGTGACGACGATGACCGTCCGGCCGTCGTGGGCCAGGTCGGCCATCATCTCCATGACCGACATGTCCAGGCCGGGGTCCAGCCCGGACGTTGGCTCGTCCAGGAAGAGCAGGGAGGGTTTGGTGAGCAGCTCGAGGGCGACGTTGACCCGCTTCTGCTGGCCGCCGGACAGCGCCGAGGTGCGGGTCTCCGCGTGCTTCGTGAGGGACAGCTCGCCGAGCACCTCGGTGATCCGCCGGTCCCGCTCCGGCTTGCTGACGTCCCGGGGGAACCGCAGCTCGGCGGCGTAGCCCAGGGCTTTCTGGGCGGACAGCTGCGTGTGCAGGATGTTCTCCTGCGGGACCAGGCCGATCCGGTGCCGCAGCTCGTCGTAGTCCGCGTACAGGTCGCGCTCGTCGTACAGGACCGATCCTGAGGTGGCCGGCCGCATGCCGGTCAGCGCGCCGAGCAGGGTGGACTTGCCCGCGCCGCTGGGCCCGATCACGGCGAGCAGGCAGCGCTCACCGAGCGGGAAGCTCACGTCGTCCAGGATCACCTTGCCGCCGGGCAGCCGGACGGTCAGGCCGCGGGCCTCCAGCGACACGTCGCCGGTGTCGATGAACTCCTGCAGCTCGCCGCCGACCAGGCGGAAGGTGGCGTGGCCGATGCCGATGACGTCGGCCTCGGTGACCGGGGCGGTGCTGACGCGCTGCCCGTTGACGTAGGTGCCGTTATGGCTGCCGAGGTCGGCGATCTCGTAGCCGGTGACGATCTTGCGCAGTTCGGCGTGGTAGCGGGAGACGCCGAGGTCGGGGACGACGACCTGGTTGTCGGGGGCCCGGCCGATCTTCAGGGCCCGGGCCGGGAGCGGCAGGATGCCGCTCGGCGCACGGCTGGCGCGGCGGGGCGCCGGGATGGCGCGCGGCCGGGGCCGGCGGGGCCGGGCGGGTCGGCGGAATGGCGGCCGCCGGGGCCTGCGGGGCGGGGCGCGGCTGGACCCCGGTGGCCAGCTCGGTGGTCTCCGGGCTGGGCGGCACGGCGGGTGCGGCCGGCGCGGCGGGTGCGGCGGGTGCGGCCGCCAGCGAGCAGGACACGGCCGGGCCGAGGTCCGGGTGGCCCAGGCGGATCAGGCACGCCCCGGTGATCTCCACCCGCTCGACGCGGTCGCGGCCGACGAACGTCCCGTTGGTGCTGCCGGCGTCCTCCAGCAGCCACTGGCCGCTGTCCGCCCGGAAGACCGCGTGCAGCCAGGAGACCGTGGGGTCGTCCAGCACGAGGTCCGACTGGGGGTCGCGGCCGATCCGGTACCGGGACCCCGGCTGAAGCGCGCGGTCGTACCCCTGGATACGGATCAGAAGGGCCGGGAGGGCAACGGGGGAAGCTTCCTGCTCGGCCGTCACCCGCCCACTTTACGTGGCCTTTGCCAGCAAATGGTTACCGCCTGCTCGTGAACTTTCCGCGTGCGGCGGCGGCGGGCTGGCCGGCGGGCGTACGGGACGGCCTGAGCGGCCGGCGATATGCTTGCGGTGATTCTCAAGATCAACTTGGGCCGGGAGCGTGGCCGTGACCGATGAGTACCGATTCCGCGCCTCGCCGTCGCTGACGGGGAACTGGCAGCACTTCCGGTTCGCGGTGGCCGACGGGGTCGCCACGGTCACCCTGGACCGGCCGGAGAAGCTGAACCCGCTGACCTTCGAGAGCTACGCGGACCTGCGCGATCTGCTGGCCGAGCTGCCGCATCACACCGACGTGCGGGTGCTGGTCATCCGCGGCGAGGGCAAGGGCTTCTGCGGCGGCGGCGACGTCAACGAGATCATCGGCGAGCTGATCAAGATGGAGCCGCGGGACCTGATCCGGTTCACGAAGATGACCGGGGACGTGATCCGCGCCATGCGCGAGTGCCCGGTCCCCATCATCGCGGCGGTGCACGGCATCGCCGCCGGGGCCGGGGCGGTGATCGCGCTGGCCGCGGACTTCCGGGTGGTCTCCGCGTCCGGCCGGTTCGCGTTCCTGTTCACCAAGGTGGGGCTGTCGGGCGGGGACATGGGCGCGGCCTACCTGCTGCCGCGGGTGGTCGGGCTGGGGCGTGCCACCGAGCTGCTGATGCTCGGCGGGGTCATCGACGCGGCCACCGCGGACCGGTACGGGCTGGTGTCCCGGCTGGTGGCGGACGACGAGATCGGCGGGGCCGTCGCGGAGCTGGCGCGCACGCTGGCCGACGGGCCGACGCTGGCGCTGGCGCAGACCAAGGCGCTGCTGACCAGGGAGCTGGACATGCCGCTGGGCGCGGCGATGGAGCTCGACGCGATGACCCAGGCGCTGCTCATGACCACGAAGGACCACGCGGAGTTCCACGCGGCGTTCAACGAGAAGCGGCCGCCGCGGTGGCAGGGCCGCTGAGATGACGGCGCCGGCAGCGGCGCGGAGACGGCCGGCGGTGCGGAGACGGCCGGGGGGCGCGGGTGGCGCTGGTCACCGGGGCCGGGCGGGGTATCGGGCGGGCGGTCGCGCAGCGGCTGAGCGCGGAGGGCCTGCGGGTCGCGCTGGTCGCGCGGGACGCCGGGCAGCTGGCGGAGACCGCGGCGCTGTGCGCCGGTCCCGCGCTGGCGCTGCCCGCCGACGTGACGGACGAGGGGCAGGTGCAGGACGCGTTCGGCGCGGTGGAGGATGCGTGGGGGCCGGTCGAGGTGCTGGTGGCCGCGGCGGGCGGCGGTTTCTCGGCCCGGCTGGAGGAGACCTCCGACGCGGACTGGCAGCGCATGCTCGATCTCAACCTGACCGCGCCGTTCCGGTGCGCCCGGCGGGCGGTGCCGGGCATGCGCGCGGGCGGATGGGGGCGGATCGTGGTGATCGCGTCCACCGCGGCGCGGATCGGCGAGCCGTACATTGCGGCGTACGCGGCGAGCAAGCATGGTGTGCTGGGGCTGGTCCGGTCGGCCGCGGCGGAGCTGGCCCGGACCGGGATCACGGTGAACGCGGTGTGCCCGGGGTACGCGGATACGCCGATGACGGACGGGACCGTGGCCCGGATCGCGGCGGTGTCCGGGCGGAGCGAGGAGAACGCGCGGCAGGCGCTGGAGCGCAAGCAGCCGATCGGGCGGCTGATCGCGCCCGGCGAGGTGGCGGACGCGGTGTGGTTCTGCGTATCCGCGGCGGCCGTGACCGGACAGGGCATCAACGTGGACGGAGGAACGGTGCAGTGAGCCTGGAACGGGTCAACCCGGCGGAGCTGGCCCCGCCGAAGGGGTTCTCGCACGCCGTCACCGGGCGGGGCACGGTCATCTTCCTGGCCGGGCAGACCGCGCTGGACAGCGCCGGGAAGATCGCCGGCGAGGGCATCACGGCGCAGTTCGAGCAGGCGCTGGGCAATCTGCTGGCGGCGTTGCGCGCGGCCGGCGGCGAGCCGGGCATGCTGGCCAGCCTGACCGTGTACGCCACTGACCTGGCCGACTACCGGGCGCACGCCGCAGAAATCGGCCAGGTGTGGCGGCGGCTGGTGGGCCGGGATTACCCGGCCATGGCGGCGATCGGCATCAGCCGCCTGTGGGACGAAGAAGCGCTGGTCGAGCTCCAGGGCCACGCGATCCTGCCCGAGCGCAGCGCTGGTGGCAGCTGATCCACGGGTCGCAGCCGGTTCTGCGCCTCACCCTGGGCATGCCGCGCCTCTCCCGCAGAGGGCGAGGCCTTCGGTGCGCTGGACGAAATCGACGAGCTGCGACCGTGGCTGGAAGGACAGTGCGCTTGCGGCCGCGTCGGCCAGTGTGGGGGATGTGCCGGGCACAAAGCTGAACAGGTAGCTGACGCAGCCGCCGGGGAAGGTGTAGATGCGAAGTTCAGAGAACCGCGGGACGAGGCTGATCGAATGCTCGAACCGGCGCATGCCGGGCTGGTCGGAGGGGATCTGGTGGGCGCCAGCGGTGTCGCAGGCCGCGGTCAGGGTGACGGTGATGGCGTGCGTTCCTGCGCGGTCGGAGTCCAGCCAGAACCTGGTGTGCCCGCTGGCGATATCGGCTTCGCCGGTGCTCCAGCCGGAGGGGAGGGCCGCGAGGCAGGGCAGCATGGCGGCCGAGGGTACGGACTGGGCGCTGAGGATCATCGAGTGGCCGGTGCCGCAGCGGGGGGCCGCAGCGCCCAGGTTCCCGACCGGGCCGACGGTCTCCACTCCGACCTGGACGGCGACGAAAGCGACAGCGAGCACCCCGGCGGCCAGTGCAACCCGCTGAATGCTCCAGCGTTGCAGGGTGATCGGCGGCCGTTGCGGGGCGAGGGCGCGGAATTCGCTGAGCACGTCGCGCGGGTCGCGCTTCATGAAGGCGCGGAGCTGGGTCGGGCTGGCCACCCCGCGGGTGGCGGCGAAGGCCTCGGCAAGCTCGTCCGGGGTGAAGTAACTTAGCGCCCGCTGGTAGACACGTTCCGGGTCGGTGCGCACCGCGAGCACCAGCATCATGTTGCCCAGGTCGATGGCCTGCCGCCAGGGCGACGGGCGCACCTGCACGAAGGCCACGTCGATCAGCAGCAGCTCCCCGGAGCGGACCATGAGGTTGCCCGGCTTGATGTCACGGTGGGCGATCCCGCCGTCCCACAGCTTGCGGATCAGCAGAAGTCCCTGATCGATCACCGCGTCGTCGACCTCGGCCTCGCCGATCTCGGCGGCATCCTTGAAGAACTCGGTGACCAGCAGGTACTCACGCTCGGGCGTGATCTCGACGATGCCGTGGGGGCTGGCCGTACGGACCCCGATGTCATCCAGCAGGCGCAGCGCATAGTCCTCGTAGGTGACGAGGCGCCGCACCGATTTGAAGGGAACCTCATCCTCCAGCGAGCCGTAGAGGAGAGTCCGGCCCAGCTTGTACCAGCGGTCGGCGCGGACGTGGCCCTTGGTGTACAGCTTGCCGAACAGGAACTCCTCCGGGCCTTCCGCAACCCGCAGCCGCAGCGGGGTGGAGCCCGCGGACGACTCCAGGCCGACCGGCTTGATCTCGGTCACGGTCACCCCGAGCTGGTCGCGCACGGCCTTCCGGATCGCGTCGCCCCGGCGGCCGGTCACATCGACGTGCGCGCTGCGGCCCCGCCGGTACACAACAGGGAACACCTCGTTCGGGGTGAAGAACCGGAACGCGGTGACCGCGACCGCCACCGCGAACGCGGCGCCGAGGAGCACATCACCAGGGTGATCCACGCCCAGGTACAGCCGGGCCAGAGCGAACAGGGCGACCGCGGCGGTCACGGCGGCCTTGGCCCAGGTGCGGGCGCGGCCCGGCACGGCCAGGCAGTAGACGGCGCCCATCAGCAAGATCGTCAGGACCGCCACCGGGGGCGACGCCCCCGCGTAGCCGGCCCAGCTGCCGATGATCGTTACGCCGTACGGGCGGGGCCGCGACAGCGCCTCATAGATCATCGACCCGGTGATGTCCAGGAACAGCACGCTGCCCAGGAACACCAGCAGGTGCCGCCAGCGCCGGAAGATCATGGTCAGCAGGATCACCGCCCCGCCGAGCACGCTGATCCAGCCCGTCCCCGCCGCCTTGATGCCGTTGGCCACGTCGGTCAGCCACGGCGTTCGTATCGCCGCCAGCTGCCGCAGCAGCCACGCGCCGGCCTGGTCTTCGGCCCGCAGCGAGGGACCGTGCTGGGCGGCCACGAACGCGGCGGTGAGGATCAGGACCGCCAGGACCAGCCAGGCCGTGGTGGTGATGGTGAACGGGTGCGGCAGCGGCGGCGGCGCACCGGTCGGGCGGCGCTGGCGCCGGCCCTTGCTGACGGCCGGGTCCTGCGGCAGGGTGGACCGGCCGTCCCCGGCGGTCACGCGCCCGGTGTCGCTCACCGTGCCTCACCTTCCGCCGCCGGGATCAGCCCGTGGGCGCGCAGCCAGCGGCCCGCGACCAGCCGGGGGCTGCGGCCCGCCAGCTCAACCTGCGCGTCGAGGGCACGCAGCGCGCTGGTGTCCAGCCGGGCGGAAACCCGGTTGAGGACGGCGAGCAGGCGGGGACCGTAACGGACGATGGCGTCCGTGCGCACCAGGGGAGTAATGTTCTCGGCCGGCTGCAGCCCGCGGTCGTCGGCCAGGGCGACCAGATGCTGCGCCGGGATGCTCGGATCGGTGGTGAACAGCAGCGCGGCGCCGATGTACCCGGCCTCCAGGGCCTGCAGGGTCAGCGGGCCCCCGGCGTCGAGCGGGATGAACGCCTTGAAACGCAGCCCGTAGACCCGTTTCAGCCCGGGCAGGCAGTAGGCGCGTCCGCGGCACTCGGGCGGGCCGCCGAACGTCAGGCCCGGCGCCACCGTGGCCAGGTCCGCGATCGACCGGAGCCGGTAGCGGGCCGCGGTGGCGGCACTGACCACGATCGCGTTGGCATCCTGCGCGGGTGCCGGGCGCGCTGGCGTCAGGCCGCGGCCCGCCACCGCGGTCGCCAGTGCCTTGCTCGCCGCCCCGGGATCGGGGATACCCGATTGCCTTCCCAGGCTGAAGAATTCCAGCGCCGAGCCGGCGTACTCGGGCACCAGCTGGAGCCGGCCGTCCATCAGCGCTGGATCCACCACCTCGCGCGGGCCCAGGTTCGGCAGGATCCGGACCGGAAACTTTGCCGCGGCCAGCGCCTGGCCGTAAATCTCGGCGAGCAGCACACTCTCGGGGAAGTTGAACGACCCGACCGAGAGGACCATGCCGTGACGGCCAGCCGGCGCTGCGGCGGACGGGGCGGGGCCGCCTGCGGACGTGCATGCCGTCAGCGCGGCCGCCAGCCCGAGGCACGCCGCGCGGAGCATCGTGGCGGCCCTCACAGGTACTCCCGCCGCTGCATTACCCGCCAGGACAGCCAGCCCGGCGCGATCGGAAGCCAGTAGGTCGCCAGCCGGTACAGCAGCACCGCGGAAACCGCGGGCCCGGCCGCCACGCCCACTCCCGTCAGGCCCGCGATCAGGGCCGTTTCGATGGCACCCAGCCCGCCGGGGCTTGGGGCGGCCGCGGCAAGAGCCGAAGCCCCCAGGTAGACCGCGCCGATAAGGACAAGGCCAGTTCCTCCGCCGAAGGCCTGGAGGGAAGCGGCGAGCCCGCCGATGTAGGCCAGGGTGATCAGCGTCGATCCCCCGAATAGCATGATCATCTTGCCGGGGCTGCGCGCCACCCACTTGAGGCTCGCGGCGGCCGAGCGCAGGCCCGGGATCAGCTTGCCGGCGGCGAACCGGCGGCCCGGGCGGGTGGCGAGCACGATGCCGACGATCGCGGCGACGACGGCCAGGATCAGCAGCAGCTTGCTGCTCGAGGGCAGCTTCAGCGCTTTGCTGAGATCGTGGCCCGCCCAGGCGAAGAACACCACGATCAAGACCACGTGGACTAGGGCGCCTACCAGGGCGTTTACCCCGACAGCGGCGGCCCCGGCGCTGGCCTCCACCCCGGACTTCTGCAGGTACCGGACGTTCAGCGCCATCCCGCCGACGTTGGCCGGTGAGACCCGGTTGATAAACGACGACGCCCCCTGGGCCAGCACCGTCGGCCACCACCGGATCCGGGAAGCCACCGCGCCCATCAGGGCCACCGCACTGGCCAGGTAGGTCACCGCCGACAGGGCGATGATCAGGGGCAGCCAGGCCCAGTCGGCCGACTGGACGGCCCGCCAGCTGCTGCTCACCTGCGCCAGCTGGGGCAGCAGGAAATAGAACGCGCCCGAGGCCGCGGCGATCGCCAGCAGTGTTCTCGGCCGGACGCGCTGGATGCGGGCCAGGTCCTCGTCCGGCTGGCCGCTCGCCGCGGCGGCCGCGGTTCGGGTCTGGGTCAGCAGGCCCTTCTGGCGTGCGATCGCGCGGCGGGTACCGGCGGAAAGAGCGAGCGGCTGCAGCATCGGCACCGCGGCCGCGACCCCGGCAGGGCCGGTCACCGCGGCGGCGCTGCCGACGGCCCGGTCGGCCCCGACGATGCTGGCCAGGGAGGCGAGCAGCTCGGCGGTGTCGAGCGCGATCTGCCGCTGCGTGGCGCCTAGCTCGGAAAAGCTGAAGTCGACGATCCAGGGTCGTCCGACGGCGTCGACCACGATGTTGGCCGACCGCAGCGAGCGGTGCGCGATTCTGGCCCGGTGCAGGCCGTCCACCTGTTTCCACAGTTCCCTGAGCAGCGAGTCGCTGACGCGCGGCGCGGGGAGCTGACCCAGGGAGCCGCCGTTCACGCGGGCCATGGCCAGCAGCGCGGATCCGTCACCGGCCTTGATCACCTGGCGGACGGCGGGCACGGCCACTCCGGCCCGGTCAGCCATGACCGCGACGAGCGCCTGGTGCTCCACGGCCTGGATGAGGGAGGCGGCGGGGCGGGTGTCGCCGACGTCGCGCAGGCGGATGAACCGGTACGCCCGGTAGAGCAGGTCGGCGTCCCGCTGATCCGACCCAAGGACCTTGATGAACAGCGGCTCCCCGTCATCGGCGTCCGCGGTGAACGGCCGCGAGCCTTTCGCCTCGACGGCAGCCGGCGCGACGTGGGTGACCGGCAGGCCCGCCGAGCCAAGCGCCACCGCGATCTCCGCGGGGCCGATGCGCCGGTCCGGCACGCCGAACAGGACGAGCACGCCAGCGCCGACCGTTATCCCCGTGGCGAAGGCCAGGATCACTTCCACCGGGGAGGCGGTGCCGGTGATCAGCCGGGCTATGGCGGCCAGCCACAAGACGATCCAGGCGGTGCGCCGCCACGGACGGCTCAGCCACGGCGCGGCGGCGACCGTGACGGCTGCGGCGGCGGCCAGAAGCGCCGGGCCCAGCAGCGACGCGCCGGTAAGCCACCACCACGAGCCGGCTCCGGCCGCGAGAGCACGCGGACGCTCCCCGCCCGCGAGATAAACGATCCCGGTCAGCACGGCGCCCGCCAGCACGGCACCGGCCGCCAGGCTGGCCAGCAGCCTGAACCGGCGATAGCGCAACGTCACGGCCACGGCGGCGACAGCCGCGAGGGCAAAGGCCGCCTGCACCAGCCCCGCCAGGGCCCGGCCCGCCACCGTGGAAGGCAGCACAGCGTCCGCAGCCGCAGCAGGTGCACCCGCATAAACGCCATCAGTGACGGCGGCAGCCGCAACCGCCCCGGCGAGCACCAGCCCAGCGACGATCAGGCGGATAACGTCACCCGGATGCCGGTACCGGGCAGGCGACAGAAGGCGGTCGCCCCGCTTCGCGGCCGCCGGGGTTGATATGGGCTGGATGTCAGGCGGCTTGGTCATGACTCCCCCGGGGTCCTAACCGCCAGGATTGCACGATGTCGGCCGGGTGACATCACCCGTTCACCCGGTGGCGGCCGATATCACCCGGCCGCCACCGGGTGAACGGCGCAGTATCCTGCCTGGAACGGGGTGAACCTGCGGTGCAGGTGAGGGGGCGATGACGACAGGCGCAGCCGGCGAGCCGGCTCCCCCGGCGCCCGCGGGTCAGGCTGGCCGGGCACGGAGCCGGGACAGAGGGCTGACCCGGTGGTGGTCCCAGGCCCCGGACGGAAGGACCTACCGGCGCAGGCTGGCCGACGGGCTTGCCGCCGCGGCCGGGCTGGTCGTACTGGTCGTGTGCGGGGTGGTCGTAGCCCGCCGGCTGGGCGCGGGCACAGAAGCGGCCGTGTTCCTCCGGATCAATCACTGGCCAGAGTCCCTGTATCTACTGATGGGGGCAGTCCAGTTGTCGGGAGTGATCGGGGCCCTTCCCCTGGCGGCGGCCGCCGCCGCGCTGCTCAGGAGACTGCGCCTGGCCGCTGCCCTGGCCGTCGCGACAGTGCTGAAGGTAGTGCTGGAAGACACGGTCAAGATGTTCGTGCAGCGGCACCGGCCGGCCGAGACGCTCCCGGACGTGATCTTGCGGGGCCGGGCCGCGGCCCACGGGCTGGGCTTTCCCTCTGGTCACGCCATGGTGATCTTCGCGATCACCGTACTGGTGTCCCCCTATCTGAAGGGCTGGTGGAAGGCCCTGCTCTGGGCCCTGGCCGCCGCGGTCTGCCTGTCGCGTTTGTACCTCGGTGCGCACTTCCCGCTGGACGTCATCGCGGGGGCAGGCCTGGGCGTATTCATCGGGGGCGTGCTGAACCTCGTCTTCGGCGTGCCGGGCAATGGCCCCAACGGCCCCAGCGCCGCCCGCGTCAGTGGGTGATGGTGCGTTGGTGTGCGAGGATCGCCTGATCAGGAATGGTTCTCCCGCGCGCTGGCTGACCGGTAGCGGGGTCAGCCTCGGCGCGGGCACGGCAGCGGTGCTGGTCACCGCGCTATCGGCGCGCCGGGACCAGGTAGGGCACCGCGAGGCCCGGGCCTTCCGGGCCGTCAACGGCCTGCCCGACTCGCTCTACCGTCCCGTGTGGGTCGTCATGCAACTCGGTGCGCTCGGCGCCGTGCCCGCGGCGGCCACCGCAGCGCTGCTGGCTCACGATCGCGAGCTTGCGGGCCGGCTTCTGGCCGGCGGCACGGCCAGCTGGGCCCTGGCCAAGCTGGTCAAACGGGTGGTACGCCGGCCTCGGCCAGCGGCGCTGATCAGCGGGACCCGGACCCGTGGCCCCGAAGCTTCCGGGCTCGGGTATCTCTCCGGGCACGCGGGCGTGGCCGTAGCCATGGGCGCGGCGGCCCTCCCGCGGCTGAGCCCGTCCGGGCGCGCTGCTGTTGCCGCCGTCGTGCCGGTCGTTGGCCTCTCCCGCATCTACGTGGGCGCTCATCTCCCGCTGGACGTTGCGGGCGGGGCCGGGCTCGGGCTCGCTGTCGAGGCCGCCGTAGCGCTAGCCGCCGCCCGCCGCCGGGGCGCGGGAGACAGCGGGTATCTCGCCGGCTGATCAGGCCGGTCGCGGCACGGCCCCCAGGGCGCTGGCCGCGAAGCGGTGCGCCGGGCCGGCCAGGAGGTCGCGCAGGCCGAAGAACGTGTCGGCGGCGCGGAACCCGTTCCAGTCCGCGGGCAGGACCCCGGCGGGCAGGCCGGGCTCGGCGTACGGCAGCCGCCGCCAGTCGGTGAGCGCGGCCAGGTAGTCGGCGAACGCGGCGGCCTCGTCCGGCTCGCCGGCCGCCCCGCCCGCGCGCTGGCAGGCCTCCAGCACCGGGCCGTAACGGTCGAGGAAGTCGGCGTACAGGCCGCGCAGCCGGGGCAGGTCCCACCACTGCGGGACCCGCTCGGCGGTCGGCGCGAACGCGGCGTGGCTGCCGCGGAACAGCTCGACGTACCGGTCCAGGCCGTGCCGCCGCAGCACGTCGCGGGTCTCGCCGAGCAGATGGCCGGGGGCGATCCAGACCCCGGCGCTCACCGTGCCGAAGCCCAGCCAGGCCAGCCGGGAGCGGAGCCGGTGCCGCTGGTAGCGCTCGCTTTCCGGGACGCTGAACACAGCGAGCAGCCAGCCGTCGCCCGCCGCGGCGCGGCGCCGCGCGAAGATCCGCCGGTCGCCCTCGTCCAGGATGGCCCGGGCCTCGGCGGACAGGCCGTACCCGGCCACGCCGTCCACCCGGGCGGGTTCCAGCAGCCCGCGCCGCTTCAGCCGGAAGATCGCCGACCGCACCGCGGGCTCGTCGGCCTGGCAGTGGGCCAGCAGCCGGATCACCGACGACACGCTGAGCCAGCCGCCGGCCTCCCGGGCGTACAGGCCGTAGAGCGTCACGATCAGGGCCCGCGGCCGCTGGTCCCGCGGGCCACTGCCCGCACCCCGCGCGCCGCCACCGGGGGCGCCGCCACCCGGGGCGCCGCCGGCTGCGCCACCCGGAACCTCGCCGGTCAACCGCACTCCCGGAAGCTGCTGGTTCGGAATATTGACTGCCGTCAGGATAGGAGAATACTGGTGGGCATGCCGGAATACACGGGCCCGGTGCTCGGACCGTCCGCGCATGCGGACACCTTCTGCCGGGATAACCTCCCGCCCCCCGAGCAGTGGCCGGAGTTCGTCTTTGACCTGCCCGGGCTCAGCTACCCGGCGCAGCTGAATGCGGCCGCCGAGCTGCTCGACGCTACCGCTGAGCGGCTCGGCGCCGGCCGCCGCTGCTTGCTCACCCCCGGCGGCACCAGCTGGAGTTACGGCGAGCTCCGGGCCGTCACCGACCAGATTGCGCGGGTGCTGACGGACCGGCTTGGCGTCGTCCCCGGCAACCGCGTCCTGCTGCGCGGGCCGAACAACCCCTGGCTGGCCGCCTGCTGGCTGGCCGTGCTGAAGGCCGGCGCCGTGGCCGTGCCGACCATGCCGCTGCTGCGCGCCTCCGAGCTGACCGCCATCGCCTCGATCGCCCGGCCCATGCTCGCGATCTGCGACGCCCGCTTCACCGATGACCTCACGGCCGCCGACCTGGGCGGGGCCCCGGTCATCACCTACGGCGGCCCCGGCGAGGACGACCTCACCGCCCTGGCCAGCCAGGCCGAAGCCGCCTTCACCGCCGTGGCCACAGCAGCGGACGACGTCGCCCTGCTCGCCTTCACGTCGGGGACCACCGGCAAGCCCAAGGCCACCATGCACTTCCACCGCGATCTCCTCGCGATCGCCGACACGTTCTCCGAGCACGTTCTCCGCCCCAGCGCCGGCGACCTGTTCACCGGCACTCCCCCGCTGGCGTTCACCTTCGGGCTCGGCGGGCTCCTCCTCTTCCCCCTGCGGGTCGGCGCGGCCACGCTCCTCGTCGAAAAGGCAACCCCCGATCAGCTGGCCGACGCCATCGACGAGCACGGCGTGACCATCTGCTTCACCGCGCCGACCGCCTACCGCGCCATGCTGCGATCCGGCCGCGCCCCGGCCCTGCGCCGCACGCTCCGCCGCGCAGTATCCGCCGGCGAGCATCTGCCCGAGTCCACGTGGCACGCCTTCCTCGAGGCCACCGGCGTCCGCCTGATCGACGGCATCGGCTCCACCGAGATGCTCCACATCTTCGTCTCCGCCGCCGACGACGACATCCGCCCCGGGGCCACCGGCAAGCCGGTCCCCGGCTACCAGGCCGCGGTCCTCGACGACAAGGGCCACCCCGTCCAGCCCGGCACCCCCGGCCGCCTGGCCGTCAAGGGCCCGACTGGCTGCCGCTACCTCGCCGACGCCCGGCAGACCACCTATGTGCAGGACGGCTGGAACTTCACCGGCGACACGTTCGTGCAGGACCCGGACGGCTACCTGATCTACCTGGCCCGCAGCGACGACATGATCGTCTCCTCGGGTTACAACATCGCCGGCCCCGAGGTCGAGGAAGCCCTCCTCCAGCACGACGCGGTCGCCGAATGCTGCGTCGTCGGCCTCCCCGACCCCGAGCGCGGCCAGCTGGTCACCGCCTACGTCGTCCTGCGCGAGGGCCTCTCCCCCGCGCCGGAACTGGCCGCCGAACTGCAGGACTTCGCCAAGCAGCAGATCGCCCCCTACAAGTACCCGCGGGCCGTCAACTTCGTGACCGCGCTCCCCCGCAGCTCAACCGGCAAGGTCCAGCGCTACGTGCTGCGCCAGCAAGCACCGGGCCAGCAAGCACCGGGCCAGCAGGCAACCGGCCCCCAGGCCACGGCCGGCTGAGGCGGGCAGCCGGGTGCGCATAGCAGTCATCGGCGGCGGCCCGGGCGGGCTGTACTTCGCCGCCCTCGCCCGGCAGCTGGACCCCACCAGCGAGATCACCGTCTGGGAGCGGAACGCGGCCGACGACACGTTCGGCTTCGGCGTCGTGTTCTCGGACGAGACGCTCGGCGGCATCGAGCACGCCGACAGCAGCATCTACGCGGCGATGGAGCGCGAGTTCGCCCGCTGGGACGACATCGACGTGCACTTCCGCGGCCAGGTGCACACCAGCGGCGGGCACGGCTTCGCCGCGATGAGCCGGAAGCGGCTGCTGCAGATCCTCCAGCAGCGCTGCGCGGAGCTCGGGGTGACCGTGCACTTCTCCGCGCTGGCCCCGGACCCCGGGGAACTTCGCAAGAGCCACGACCTGGTGATCGCGGCCGACGGCGCCAACTCGATGATCCGCACCCGGTACGCGGACGTCTTCGGGCCCACCCTGGAGTCCCGCCGCTGCCGGTACATGTGGCTCGGCACGGACAAGGTCTTCGACGCGTTCAAGTTCTACATCGCGGAGACCCCGCACGGCGTCATGCAGATCCACGGCTACCCCTACGACGCAGGCAACAGCACGTTCATCGTGGAGATGACCGAGCAGGTGTGGGAGCGAGCCGGCTTCGCCGCGTTCGCTGATCGCCCGCTTGCGGCCCGGCGAGTCGGACGAGAAGTCGGTCAGCCTGGTCCGCGACCTGTTCGCGGACGTGCTCGGCGGCGCGGAGCTGTTCCTCAACAACTCCAAGTGGCTGCGGTTCACCACGGTCCGCAACGAGCGCTGGCGGCACGGCAACCTGGTGCTGCTCGGCGACGCCGCGCACACCGCGCACTTCTCCATCGGCTCGGGCACCAAGCTGGCCATGGAGGACGCGCTCGCGCTGGCCGCCTGCCTGCACGAGCAGCCGGACACCGAGACGGCGCTGGCGGCCTACGAGGCCGAGCGGCGCCCGGTCGTCCTGTCCACCCAGCGGGCGGCGCAGGCCAGCCTGGAGTGGTTCGAGAACCTCGGCCAGTACACCGGCCAGCACCCGCTCCAGTTCGCGTTCAACATCATGACCCGCAGCCGCCGGGTCACCTACAGCAACCTGAAGCTGCGGGACCCGGAGTTCGTCGATTCGGTGGACCGCTGGTTCGCCGGGCACGAGCGGGACCGGGGGCACGGCACCGGCCAGGTGAGCCCGCCGATGTTCCAGCCGTTCCGGCTGCGCGGCCTGACCCTGCGCAACCGGATCGTGGTCTCGCCGATGGACATGTACCGGGCCACCGACGGCCTGCCCAACGACTTCCACCTGGTCCACCTGGGCAGCAAGGCGCTGGGCGGGGCCGGCCTGGTGATGACCGAGATGGTCTGCGTGTCGGCCGACGGGCGGATCACCCCCGGCTGCACCGGGATCTGGACCGATGAGCAGGCCTTGCGCTGGCGAAGACTGGTGAATTTCTGTAACGGTGAGAGCGGCGCGAAGGTCGGCATCCAGCTCGGCCACTCCGGGCGCAAAGGATCGACGCGGCTGATGTGGGAGGGCATCGACGACCCGCTGCCGGACGGCAACTGGGACGTGGTCGGCCCGTCGCCGCTGCCCTACCGGCCGGGGGTCAGCCAGGTCCCGCGCGAGCTGGGGCCCGCGGACCTGGCGGAGATCAGGCAGCAGTTCGCCGACGCCACGGCCCGGGCCGCGGAGGCCGGCTTCGACCTGCTCGAGCTGCACTGCGCGCACGGCTACCTGCTGTCCTCGTTCATCTCCCCGCTGGCCAACCAGCGCACCGACGAATACGGCGGGTCGCTGGCCGGCCGGCTGCGCTACCCGCTCGAGGTGTTCACCGCGATGCGCGCGGTGTGGCCGGAGGACCGGCCGATGAGCGTGCGGATCTCGGCCACCGACTGGGTGGACGGCGGGATCACCGGGGAGGACTCGGTGCAGATCGCCCGGGCCTTCGCGGCTGCGGGGGCGGACATCATCGACGTATCGACCGGCCAGGTCGACGCGGGCGAGCAGCCCGCGTTCGGCCGGTCCTACCAGACCCCGTACGCGGACCGGATCCGCAACGAGGCCGGGCTGGCGACGATGGCGGTGGGCGTGATCTCGTCCTGGGACGACGTGAACTCGATCCTGCTGGCCGGCCGGGCCGACCTGTGCCTGCTCGGCCGGGCGCACCTGTACGACCCGAACTGGACCCTGCACGCCGCGGCCGAGCAGGAGTACGACGGCCCGGGCGCGCCCTGGCCGGATCCGTGGCGCCCCGGCGCGCGGCGGCCGCAGACCGGCCGGACCGACGGCGCGAAGCCGCGGCTGGAGCTGATCCGGGCCGGCCAAACCGGCACCGCCCACGGCCGCTGGCGCCCGGCGGCCCGGCCCGCCGCGGCCCGGCCCGGCCCGGGCTGACGCCGAAGTCAGGCCCGGCTGAACTGGCGCCTGCCCCGCTGCGTGTAACGGGCAGTACCAGCACGGCCCTGGCGGCCCTCTGAGCGGCCCCTGGCGGCCGGTCCTCCCCGGGTTGCTGAACTGCGTCCCTTGACCCGGGAAGGACCCGGTAACCCATATGAACCAGGCACCAGCCGAGCCCAGGCCGGCCAGCACACCCAGCACCGCATCCGGACCTGCCGCCGTGCTGCGGCAGCTGAGCTGGACCGTGGCTGAGCTCATCATCGGCGGCGCACTGCTGGCCGCCCATTTCCTCATCCCCGCGCAGCATGACCTGCTCCGCTCGGTGACCGGCGGGGCCGCCATCGGCTCGCTGGTGGTCGTCGTCCTGACGGCCAGGTTCCGCTACGAAGTCAGGGGCGGCCGGATCACCGCCCGCGAGCAGCTGCGCGGCCCCCGGTCAGTCGACCTGACCCGGCTGACCGGCGTGACCGCCCCGGACCAGCCGGAGAAGTTCTGGGGTTCGACCCTGTTCGGCCAGCAGGCGCTACCTGGAGCTGCGGGACGAGCGCGGATCCGTAGGTGCGGCTGAGCTTCTTCGGCACCGGGAGGGGCCCGCGGCGCCGGCTGCTGGCCGCGCTGGAGCCCTACGTCATGGCCGACGGTGTAGTCCCGGTCCGGCCTGGTCCGCGAGGCGCTCGGCGGCCGGCTCTGGTGGCCTCGCCCCCGGCCGGCGGTCAGCGCATGAACGCGCAGCAGCCCCCGTGACCTCCCCGCCCGCCGAGGTGGTGCTGCCGAACCTCCGCTGGCGCTGTTCGAAACGGCGTTCGCGGTGGCGCTTGTGACCGTGTACTTCCTGGCCCCGGCGAGCCAGACCGCGCTGCATCGCGTCGCGATCGTGGGCACCGTCGGATTGTTCTTCGGCATCGTCGTCACGTCCACGTACCGCTACGAGATCCGGGGCGCCCAGCTCGTCGCGACCGAGATGCACCGAACCCGGCAGACGGTCGACCTGACCCGGCTGGCCAGGGTCACCGCCCCGGACCGGCGGGAGCCGTTCTGGTCGCGGGCGCTGCTCGGCCGGCTGCGCTGGCTGGAGCTGCGGGACGAGCAGAGCCACGTGCTGCGGCTGAACTTCTACGGCGCCACGGGAGGCCGGCGGCAGCGGCTGCTGGCCGCGCTGGAGCCGTACGTGATGGCCGACGGCGTCAGCCGGACCGGGCTGGTGACCGAGGCGCTGTCCGGGGAGCTCTGGTAGACCCCGGCCGCGGCCGTCCTGAATGCACGTCCCCTTGGCCCGGGAAGGACCGGAAACGAAATGAACCAGGCACCATCGGAACCCAGCACGGCCAGCACTTCCCGTACCGCATCCGGGCCAGTCGTCCTGAGGCTCGCCGCACTTCATGTACTTCGAGTTGGCCCTCACGTTCGCGGGCATCGTGGCGTTCTGTGACCCTGCGCCATACGAGCTGGGGCGCGCATCCGTTCTGGGGCGCTCATCATCGGCGGCCCGATCCTGGGCCGTGGTGTTTGCCCTGTTCGAGATCCGGATTCAGGACGGCCGGCTGACTTCCGCGACCAGTTCCGGTCCAGCCGGTCCGTTGACCTGCGCCAGCTGGTCAGCGTCACGGCCCCGGCCAAGCCGGAGCGGTGGCTCACCGGGCGCCGGTTCATGGTGCTCACCGACCGGCAGGGCGCTCAGGTGCGGCTCACGCTCTACGGCACCCGGCCCAGCCAGCGGCGCCGGGTGCTGGCCGAGCTGGAGCCGTACATCATGGCCGACGGCGTCAGCCGGGACGGCCTCGTCGCCGAGGCGCTGTCCGGTGAGCTGTGGTGGCCCCGGCCGCGCCGGTAGCCCAGGAGAAGCCCGGCTAGCCCCGGGCCTGCCCGGGGCTAGCCGAGGTCCAGGTAGACCGTGCCGTCGTCGACGCGGACCGGGTAGCAGCGCAGGTCGGTCAGGACCGGCGCGCCGAGCGCCCGGCCGGTGGTGTAGTCGAACCGGCCGTTGTGCATCGGGCACTCGATCACGTCGTCCATGACCAGGCCGTCGCAGAGCAGCGTCTGCTCGTGCGTGCAGTGCCCGTCGGTGGCGTAGTAGCGGTCGCCGGGCGAGCGGTAGATCGCGTACGCCCGCCCGGCGTGGTCGAACGGGATCACGTCCTCGGGGTCGATGTCGCTGGTCTGGCAGGCGGCGACCCACTGGGCCATCGGCTCCTCCTCAGGCCGCGGGCACTCAGGCCGCGGGCACGGGGGCCAGCGGCCGGGCCCGGCCGTCCGCGGCCGCGCTGGGCTGGTAGTAGGGCGCGGCGCCGGGCAGCAGCTCGCGGCGGATGTAGTAGTCCTGGTCGCGGAGCTGGCGCAGGATCGCCGGGATGATCTCCTTGTAGGCCGCCAGGATCGACGGGTAGGCCGGGGCCAGGTCGTGCTTGATCTCCTCGTGCAGCTCGGGCAGCCGGTGGTACGGGACCATCGGGAACATGTGGTGCTCGACGTGGTAGTTCATGTTCCAGTACAGGAACCGGTTGACCACGTTCATCTTCACCGTGCGGGTGTTGAGCCGGTGGTCGAGCACGTTCTCGCCCAGGCCGGCGTGCTGGGTCAGCGCGTAGACGATCAGCATGCACGCGCCGTACAGCCGCGGGCCGCCGATCAGCACGACCGGCAGCCAGGTACGGAAGATGATGGCCACGGCGATCGTCACCGCGTAGACGGCCAGGTGGATCCGGGCCGTCCGGTACACCTTGTGCCGTTCCTGCTCGGGCACGTAGTCGGCCTCGTCGGCGGTCAGCCGGCCCGCGGCGTGCCGGAACATCAGCATGAACGCGACCGGCACGTCGACCAGGCCGACGAGGTTGGCGATGATCCTGGCCAGCTTCGCGGGGCGCATCGCGGCGATCTCCGGGTCCCGGCCGAGGATGAGCGTGTCGGTGTGGTGCCGGGTGTGGCTCCACCGCCAGGTCGTCGGGTCCCGCATGATCATGAAGGACGCGATCTGGTACAGGGCCTGGGCCAGCCAGCGGGTCCGGAACGCGGTGCCGTGGCCGGACTCGTGCCAGCGCGAGTCGGAGGACGAGCCGTACAGAATCCCGTACGCGAGCACGAACGGCAGGACCCACCAGGATCCCCAGAGCGCGATCACCGCGGCCGCGAGTCCCAGCAGCAGGCCGAACCAGATCGCGGTGTCCCGCAGGGCCGGGCCGTCGCTGCGCCGCATCAGCTGCTTCATCCGGGGCCGCGGCACCGCGCTGCGGAACCAGTTCCGGCCGGCCAGCCCGGCGTCCACCGCTGCCTGGTTCTCCGGTCCGGCGAGGCTGTACCGCGCCAGCCGTTCCCTGCCCATCTGCCGACCGCCTCCCGCGCTCTGCCGCCCCCGCGCGGACGGGCCGTGGGTCCAGCTCGCTGGCCAGGGACGTTAAGCGTGATCGTGGTTCCCGGTAGACGAGCTGTCAAGGGAGCGGCCGCGCGGGCGGCGGCGCTCGGCGGCCAGCCTCGGCGTGAACCACCACCACAGCACCAGCCGGCGGAGCCGCCAGCCAGCCAGCCAGCGGAGCCGGCCCAGCAAGCACAGCGAGCGACTAGCACAGCCCCGCGGGGGTATCTGGCGGCTCCTGACCGCGAACCCCAGCCCGCGCCGCCCGGCGGCGGCGCGGGCACCCGAGGAGATGATCAGTGCCAGCCGCTGCCCACCGCAGGTCCCTGCGGGCCCGGATCGCTGACGGCGACCGCGCCGTCATGGCCAGGATCCACGCCACCCACTCGACGGCGCTCGACCGGGCGATGCCCGCGCTCAGCAAGGCCGCCAACCACAGCGTGCTGTGGTTCGGGGTGGCCGCGGGGCTGGCCGCCAGCCGGGACAAGTGGGCCCGGCGCGCAGCGCTGCGCGGCCTCGGCTCGGTCGCGATCGCCAGCACCGCGACCAACGTGGCAGCCAAGCGGATGATCCGGCGGGTCCGGCCGGAGGCGGAGATCCCGGCGGCACGGCAGCTGTCCCGGCGGCTGCGGACCACCTCGTTCCCGTCCGGGCACGCCGCCTCGGCGGCGGCCTTCGCCACCGGCGTGGCGCTGGAACGGCCGCTGCTGGCCGTCCCGGTGGGCGCGCTGGCCGCGGCGGTGGGCACGTCCCGGGTGGTGACCGGCGTGCACTTCCCGTCCGACGTGGCGGCCGGGTTCGCGGTCGGCGTGGCGGCCGGCACGCTGACCCTGCGCTGGTGGCCGCGGCGCGCGAAGGCCCCGGCCGGCGCCGCGCGGCCGCGCCGGGAGGCACCCGCGGTGCCGGACGGCGCGGGCCTGGTGCTGGTGATGAACGCGGCGTCGGGCACCTCGTCGGAGGAGCTGGCCGGCTTCCTGGCCGCCGAGCTTCCGCAGGCCCGGGTGGTGCGCGCCGAGACGGGCAGCGACCTGCCCGCGCTGCTGCACGAGGCCGCGGCCACCGCCAGCGTGCTGGGCGTGGCCGGCGGCGACGGCTCGGCCCGGCTGGCCGCCGGGATCGCCGCGGACAAGGGCCTGCCACTGCTGGTCGTGCCGGCCGGCACGTTCAACCACTTCGCCACCGACCTCGGCGTGCGGTCCGCGGCGGACGCAATCGCAGCGCTGCGGGCCGGGGACAGCGTGCTGGTCGACGTGGCCGACGCCGGCGACCAGGCGTTCCTGAACACCGCGAGCACAGGGATCTACGTGGACCTGGTGCGCACCCGGGAGGCGCTGGAAAACCGGCTGGGCAAATGGCCCGCCGTGCTGGTCGCACTGGTCCAGGTGCTGCGCAGCAGCCGGCCCATCGACCTGGCGGTGGACGGCCGGGCGCGGCGGGTCTGGCTGCTGTTCGCCGGCAACTGCAGGTACGAGCCGGCCGGCGCCGCGCCCTCGTACCGCCCGGACCTGGCCGACGGCCAGCTCGACATCCGCCTGGTGGACGGTCAGCAGCCGCTGGCCAGGACCCGGCTGATCCTCGCCGTTCTGCTCGGCACGCTGTCCCGGTCCCGGGTGTACCGGACCTGGACCGCGGACTCGCTGCGGATCGCCGCGGCGGACGGCGGTGAGGTCCTGCTGTCGGTGGACGGCGAGGCGGTCGAGACCGAGCCGTCGCTGACCGTCCGCAAGCGGCCTGCAGGGCTGCTCGTCTACCGCCCGGACGGGGCCTGATCCCGGCCGGGCAGGTTTCGGCGGCGGCGGGCCGGGCATCTGGCGGCGCTATGACCAGCTCACGGCAGCAGGAGGCACCGATGGTGGCACGGGCGGGTCGCTGGCGGCGGCCGGGCCTGACGGGCGGCAGCAGCCCGCAGATCCGGCAGGCGCACCGGTCCGTGATGCCCTGGCTGGCCCGCGCCGGGCTGGCCGCCCGGGGCGTGATCTACGTGCTGATCGGGGCCCTCGCGGTGCAGATCGCGTTCGGCAGTTCCGGGCACGAGGCGGACCGGGCCGGCGCGCTGCGGCTGGTCGGGCATTCGCCGTTCGGGGCGGCCGCGCTGTGGCTGCTCACGATCGGGTTCGCGGGCATGTGCCTGTGGCGGGCGTCCCAGGCAATCTGGGGCAGCCCGGGCCAGGACGGCAAGAAGGCATCCAAGCGGGCGGCCGCGGCGGCTCGCGCGGTGTTCTACGGCGTGGTCACCGCCGGTGTGCTCGAGTACGCGATCGGGATCGGCGCGCCATCCTCCAGCGACAAGCAGTCCCGCGACCTGACCGCCACAGCGCTGCACTACCCGGGCGGGCAGGTCATCGTCGTGCTGGCGGGTCTTGGCTTCCTGGGCGGCGGCTGCTACCTGGCCTGGCGGGCCTGGAAGAAGAAGTTCCGCAAGCACCTGCGGATGGAGACGGCGTCGCCCGCCACGGCGCGCGGGGTGGAGCGGACCGGGCAGGCCGGCGGCATCGCCCGCGGGGCGGTGTTCGGCACGGCCGGGGTGTTCCTGGTCGTGGCCGGGATCGACGCCAGCCCGCATCAGGCCAAGGGGGTTGACTCGGCGCTGCGCACGCTGGCCCGGACCCCGGCCGGGCCGTGGCTGCTGGTCGCGGTTGCGGCGGGGCTGGTCCTGTTCGGGGCGTACTCCTTCTGCGAGTCCCGGTGGCGGGAAGTCTGACGGCTACTCGCGGCACCGAGATACCGTAGGACGATATGAGCCCGGCCCGGCCCTGGCCGTGAGCCGCCGCGGTGGCTGACGGGGGTCTGCTGGTGAGCCTGGTGCGCCGGTGCGCCCCAGGGTATTTCGCCGTGGTGATGGCCACCGCAATCGTGTCCACCGCGCTCCAGCTGGCTGGTTTCCGCCTGGTGTCGGCGCTGCTGCTGACCATCGCGGCGCTGGGGTTCGCCGGGCTGGCCGCGGCCTCGGCGGTGCGGCTGGCGGTGTTTCCCGGGGTGGTCAGGGACGACCTGCGCGACCCGGCCGTGGCCTTCGCCGGCTTCGCGTTCGTCGCCGCAGCCGACGTGACCGGCGCGGGCTTCGGGCTGGACGGCCACCCGGTGGCCACCCTGGGCCTGGGCGCGCTGGCGCTGGCCGGCTGGCTGGCGCTGGCCTGGATGGTGCCCGGCCGCCTGGCCTTCCGCGCCGTGCCGATCACCTGGAGCCAGTTCAACGGCTCGGCGTACCTGGCGACGGTGGGCCTGCAGTCGCTGGCCATCGCCGCGGCGGTGTACGCCGCCTCGGTCCTGGACCCGGCCCCGGATCCGGACCCGGCCGTGCGGGCCGGCTTCTGGCTGGCCGCGGCCGTGCTGTGGGGCGCGGGCCTGGCGGCGTACCTGGTGACCTCGACGCTGATCGCGGCCCGGCTGCGGCGGGCCGGGCTGCCCGCAGCGGACCCGACCGCGCCGTACTGGGTGGCGATGGGGGCCGCGTCGATCTCCGTGCTGGCGGGCGCGGAACTGCTCACGGTGCCCGCCGCCACGGGGGGCGGGCGCGGGCTGATCACCGGCCTGGCGGTGGCCTGCTGGACGATGGCCACCGTGCTGATCGTGCCGCTGGCGGCCCGCAGCGGGTGGCGGCACCTTCGCCAGCGGGTGCCGCTGCGCTACCGGCCGGACCTGTGGATGGTGGTGTTCCCGGCCGGGATGTACGCCGCCGCCAGCCTCCGCCTGGGCCAGCAGGCCGGGATCGGGTTCGTGCACTCGATCGGCTGGCTGGCCGCCTGGCCAGCGCTCGCCGCCTGGGCCCTGGTCACCATGGCGCTGATCGCTCGCCTGTTCACGGCGCGCCTGTTGTGATGGATGCGGAGGTTACGACGCAGCAGGCAGCAGGAGGTGGCGTGGCGTGCGCGGAAACGGCGAATCTATGGACACCGTGGCGGTCCATGGCGGCGAGCCCCGGCCCGGGCCCGACGGCTCGGTGGTCTTCCCGATCTACCAGGGAACGGTGTACGAAACCGAGCCCGGCGCCGGCTACCACGACCTGAAGTACATCCGGCTCAACTCGACGCCGTCCCAGCGGTACCTGCACGGAAAGCTCGCGGCGCTCGAGGGTGCCGAGGCGGCCGTCGCCACGTCGTCCGGGATGGCGGCGGTGACCAGCATCCTGCTCAGCCTCATGCGCGCCGGGGATCACCTGATCGCCAGCGAGTGCCTCTACGGCGGAACCCATGACTTCCTGACCGGCCATGCCGCCGACCTGGGCTGGACGTGCAGTTTCGTGGACGCCGGGCGGCCGGAGACCTGGGAGGCCGCGCGCACCGACCGGACCCGGGTGTTTCTCGTCGAGACGATCACGAACCCGCTGATGCGGGTCGGCCTTCTTGACCGGGTCGCCGCGTTCGGGCGCCGCGAGGGGATCGTCACCGTCATCGACAGCACGTTCGCGTCCCCGGTGAACTTCCGCCCGCTGCAGGCCGGCTTCGACCTGGTCTTCCACAGCGCGACCAAGTACCTGGGCGGTCACTCGGACCTGGTCGCCGGCGCGGTGATGGGCGGCACGGACCTGGTCGAACGGGTGCGCAAGACGGTCAACCTCTTCGGCGGCTCCCTGGATCCGCACGCCGGCTTCCTGCTGGCCCGGGGCATCAAGACCCTGTCGCTCCGGGTGCAGGCGCAGAACGCCAACGCGCTGGCGCTGGCCCGGTTCCTGGAGGACCACCCGGCGGTCGCGGCGGTGAACTACCCGGGGCTGGCCTCCCATCCTGACCATGCGCACGCGGCGGAACTGCTGTCCGGCTTCGGCGGCATGCTGAGCCTGCGGCTGCACGGCGGCGAGCAGGCCGCGCAGGCGCTGGCCGACGCGGTGACCCTGGCGTATTCGGCGGTGAGCCTGGGCGGCGTGGAAACGCTCGTCACCCGGCCCGCCGCTACCTCGCACGCGGGTATGAGCCCGCAGGACCGGGACAGCCTGGGCATCACCGCGGACCTGATCCGGGTCAGTACGGGCATCGAGGGGATCCAGGATCTGGTCGGCGACTTCGCCCAGGCGCTGGAGAAGGCCAGCCCGTAGCGCACTGCGCCGCGTGGTCACCCGCCGCCGGGCATCGGCCCGGAGCCGTTGGGGCGCTCGGTCAGCTGACCCAGGACGGCGGCTAGCTTGTGCAGCTCTGCCAGGTGATTGCGGGTCAGCCTGGTCACCAGCTGGTCGCCGCGGTTGGTCAGCTCGACCCGGACAACCCGCGCGTCCGCAGCGTCGGGCACCCGGCGCACGAGGCCCGCGGCCTCGGCGCGGTCCACCAGCTCCACCGCGCTGTGCGGCCGCAGCAGCAGGTAGCCGGCCAGGTCACCGACTGTCGGGGCGCCGGTCCCCGGATGGCCCTTGATCGCCACCAGCAGCTGGTGCTGGACATGCGTCAGCCCGGCGGCACGCGCCTCGTCCTCGCTCCACCGCTGGAACCGTCGCAGGCTCGTGCGGAACGCCAGCACATGCTCGAAGTCCGCACGGTCGGGCTGATCCAGAACGACCTCCCCCAGCTGTCCCGTCTGGGCGCAACCTACCAGCGCGGACCGGCCTGCTGACCAGCCCAGTCAGGCCCGGCGGACCCGCAGGCCGTCGAACGCCATCGCGCAGACCGTGTCGGCCAGCGGGCGCCCGGCCGCGCGCCGGGACGGCCGGTACCACTCGACAATCGAGTTGACCAGGCCAAACAGCAGGCGGGCGGTGACCGTCGGGTCGGCGTCGGGGCGGATGTCGCCATCTTGCTCGGCCTCGCTGATCAGGTCGGCCACGAACCGGTCGAAAACCCGCCGCCGCTCCAGCGCGGCCCGCTCGACCTCGGTGTTGCCCCGCACCCGCAGCAGCAGCGTGACGTACGACGACTCGGCCTCGAGCACGCCGACGCTCCCCCGGACCAGGTACTCCAGCCGCTCGATGGCCGGCCCGTCCAGCGCCCGGGCCCGGTCCGTGGCCTCGGACAGCCCGGTCAGCGCCCGGTCCAGGGCCAGCCGCAGCAGCTCTTCCTTCCCGGCCACGTGGTGGTAGATCGCCGACTGGGCGATGCCGAGCCGCCGGGACAGGTCGCGCATGCTGGTCCGGTCGTACCCGCGCTCGTTGAACACCTCGACCGCCACGGCGAGCACCGACGCCAGGTCATGGCCAGGGCGGCCGCGCCTCGGTGTGGCCGCTGCGGGCGGCGCGGCCTGGGCCGCCTGGTCCGTAGCGGCCGCCGTACTCATCAGTCCCGCCTCACCAAGCGCCGCCGCGGGTCAGCGCCCACGGAAAACCGGCTGCTGCTTGCTCAGGAACGCCGCGACCGCGTCGCGGTGGTCCTGCGTCAGCCCCAGCCGCGCCTGGTCCCCCTGCTCACCCTGAAGAACCTCCCCCAGCGACAGCCCCCAGGACCGGGCCAGCGCGTGCTTGGCCGCGGCGTAGGCCAGCGTCGGCCCGGCCGCCAGCCGCCCGGCCAGCTTGGCCGCCTCCGCGGGCAGGTCCGCAGCGGGCACCAGCCGCCCGACCAGCCCCCAGGCCAGCGCGTCGGCCGCCGAGAACCGCTCGCTGAGCAGGATCAGCTCGCTCGCCCGCGCCGCCCCCACGGCCCGGGCCAGGGTCGCCGACAGCCCGGAGTCCGGCGCCAGGCCGATCCCCGTGAACGCCGTGGAGAACTTCGCCTCAGCCGCGCAGATCCGCACGTCACACGCCAGGGCCAGGGACAGCCCCGCGCCCGCGCAGGTCCCGTTGATCGCGGCCAGCACCGGCTTGGGCGCGGCGGCCAGCGCGGAAACGATCGGGTTGTAGTGGTCGGCGATGGTCTGGAACGCGGTCCCCGGGTCCGCGCGCAGTGCCTCGGCGTGCTCGCCGAGATCCTGGCCCGCGCAGAACACCCGGCCGGTGCCGGTGAGCACGATGGCCCGCACCGAGTCGTCCGCGCCGACCGCGGGGAGCGCCTCGACCAGGCTCCGCTTGGCGTCCGCGGTGAGCGCGGGCGCGGCCATCGTGATCGTCGCGACCCCGTCGGCGACCCGGACCGAGACCGGCGGGACGTTGTCCCCGGCGCCCCGGGGCTGGCCAGCTACCATGGCGGTAAAATAACATACTGACTGTTCGTTCGGTAATTCCCGTCGCCGAGGTAGGCAACCGAGAGGGGTCAGGCGCATGGCGGTCCTGCGCAGTTACGTATCCGGGCGCTGGACGTCACCGGCCGACGGGCGCCCGGTGCGCGACGCGGTCACCGGCGAGGAGGTCGCCCGCGTCTCCGCGGACGGCATCGACCTCGCCGCCGCGCTCGAGTACGGCCGCGCCACCGGCGGCCCCGCGCTGCGCGCGATGACCTTCCACCAGCGGGCCGCGCTCGTCAAGGCTGTCGGCACCATGCTGCGTGAGCACAGAAGTGAGTTGTACGGCCTTTCGGCGCGGACCGGCGCCACCCTGGGTGACGCGAAGTTCGACGTGGACGGCGGTATCGGCGTTCTCCTCGGCTACGCCAGCAAGGCCCGCCGTGAGCTGCCGAACGACACGTTCTATGTGGAGGGCGCGGTCGAGCCGCTCAGCCGCGGCGGCCAGTTCACCGGCCAGCACGTGCTCACTCCGCTGCTCGGCGTCGCCGTCCAGGTCAACGCCTTCAACTTCCCGGTCTGGGGCCCGCTGGAGAAGCTCGCCCCGGCGCTGATCGCGGGCGTGCCCGCGCTGATCAAGCCGGCCACCCAGACCGCGTACCTGACCGCCCGGCTGGTCGAGCTGATCATCGAGTCCGGCCTCCTGCCCGACGGCTCCGTGCAGCTGGTCTGCGGCAGCGCGGCGGGCCTGCTCGACCATCTGACCGAGCAGGACCTGCTCGGCTTCACCGGCTCCGCCTCGACCGCCCGGCAGCTGCGCGCGCACCCGAACGTGGTGGCCCGCGCGGTCCGGTTCAACGCCGAGGCCGACTCGCTGAACTGCTCGGTTCTCGGCCCGGACGCCGGCCCGGGCAGCGACGAGTTCGGCTGGTACGTCCGGCAGGTGGTCACCGAGATGACCGTCAAGGCCGGGCAGAAGTGCACCGCGATCCGGCGCGCCCTGGTGCCCGCCGCCCATGTCGACGCGGTCATTGAAGCGATCCAGGCCGAGCTGGCTCAGGTCATCGTCGGCAGCCCGGCCGACGAGTCCGTCACGATGGGCGCCCTGGCCAGCCTCGAGCAGCGCGAGGAGGTCCGCCGCGGGGTGAAGGCCCTGCAGGCGTCCTGCACACTGGCCTACGGCGACCCGGACCGGGTCGAGGTGACCGGCGCCGACGCCGACCGCGGCGCGTTCCTGTCCCCGCTGCTGCTGCGCTGCGACGACAACGACCGTGCCGAGCCGCACGAGATCGAGGCGTTCGGCCCGGTCTGCACTGTGCTCGGCTACGGCAGCACGCAGGAGGCCATCGCGCTGGCCGCCCGCGGCCGGGGCAGCCTGGCCGGTTCTGTGGTCACCGGCGACCCGGGCTTCGCCCGTGACGTCGTTCTCGGCCTGGCGCCCTGGCACGGCCGGCTGCTGGTGCTCGACGCCGACGACGCCCGCGAGTCGACCGGGCACGGCTCGCCGCTGCCCGCGCTGGTGCACGGCGGGCCCGGCCGGGCCGGCGGCGGCGAGGAGATGGGCGGCCTGCGCGGGATCCTGCACCACATGCAGCGGACCGCGGTCCAGGCCAGCCCGCGGATGCTCAGCGCGGTCACCGGCCGGTGGGTCACCGGCGCGCCGAAGCAGGCCGACGGGCCGCACCCGTTCACCAAGCCGCTGTCCCGGCTGGCCATCGGCGACTGCGTGGTGGCCGGGCCGCGGACCGTCACGCTGGCGGACATCGAGCACTTCGCGGAGTTCACCGGCGACACGTTCTACGCGCACATGGACGAGGAGGCAGCGGCCGCGAACCCGTTCTTCGACGGCCGGGTCGCGCACGGCTACCTGGTGCTGTCGTTCGCCGCAGGGCTGTTCGTGCAGCCAGACCCGGGCCCGGTGCTGGCCAACTACGGCCTCGACAACCTGCGCTTCCTGACCCCGGTCTACCCGGGCGACGCGCTGACCGTGACGCTGACCTGCAAGCAGATCAGCCCGCGCGACGGCGACTACGGCGAGGTGCGGTGGGACACCGTGGTGACCAAGCAGGACGGCTCGGTGTGCGCGGCCTACGACGTGCTCACGATGGTGGCGAAGGAGTGGGACGGATGACGACGGCGCCGACCTCCGGCCAGAACGGGGCTGGCCTGGAACTGCCCGTGCACTTCGAGGACACCATCCGCCGCGGCAAGCGGATCGAGCCGCGTGACTGGATGCCGGATAAGTACCGCTCGACGCTGGTCCGGCAGATCGCCCAGCACGCGCACTCGGAGATCATCGGCATGCAGCCGGAGGGCAACTGGATCACCCGGGCCCCGTCGCTGCGCCGCAAGGCCGTGCTGATCGCCAAGGTGCAGGACGAGGCCGGGCACGGCATGTACCTGTACTCGGCGGCGGAGACCCTCGGCGCGGACCGGGCCGACCTGACCGGCAAGCTGATCAGCGGGCGGCAGAAGTACTCGTCGATCTTCAACTACCCGACGCTGAGCTACGCCGACGTCGGCGTGATCGGCTGGCTGGTGGACGGCGCGGCGATCTGCAACCAGGTGCCGCTGTGCCGGTCCTCGTACGGGCCGTACGCCCGCGCGATGGTGCGCATCTGCAAGGAGGAGTCGTTCCACCAGCGGCAGGGGTACGAGCTGCTGATGACGATGATGCGCGGCTCGGCGGCGCAGCGGGCGATGGTGCAGGACGCCACCGACCGGTTCTGGTGGCCGTCGCTGATGATGTTCGGGCCGCCGGACGACCAGTCGCCGAACACCGCGCAGTCCATGGCCTGGGGGGTCAAGCGGCACACCAACGACGACCTGCGGCAGCGGTTCGTGGACATGACCGTGCCGCAGGCGGAGAAGCTCGGCGTCACGCTCCCTGACCCGCAGCTGCGGTGGAACGAGGCGCGCGGGCACTACGACTTCGGGCCGGTGGACTGGGCCGAGTTCAAGGCCGTGGTCAGCGGCAACGGGCCGTGCAACACGCAGCGGATGGCGCACCGCAAGCGGGCGCACGACGACGGCACCTGGGTCCGCGAGGCCGCCGCGGCGCACGCGGCCAAGGCGGCGGCCAGGCGGCAGGCCTGATGGCCGGGAACGAGGATAGGGCCGATGCGCCGGCCAGCGGGCCGGTGCGCTCGGACTGGCCGCTGTACGAGGTGTTCCTGCGCGGCAAGCGCGGGCTCAACCACGTGCACGTCGGGTCGCTGCACGCGGCCGACCCGCAGATGGCCCTGCACCACGCGCGCGACCTGTACACCCGGCGGAACGAGGGGGTCAGCATCTGGGTGGTCGCGGCCCGGGACATCACCGCGTCCAGCCCGGACGAGAAGGACCCGTTCTTCGACCCGTCGGGCGACAAGGTGTACCGGCACCCGACGTTCTACGACATCCCCGATGATGTCCCGCACATGTAGGGGGGCCGCTTGACCGGCGACCAGACGGAGGACGAGTTCGCGGCCTACCAGGGACTGGCCTCCGACACCGGGGACCACCGGTGGGCGTTCGGCACCGGCTTCGCCGACCCGCTGGAGGGCATCGACACGTCCGTGCCCGAAGGCGTGGACGCGGAAGCGCTGGCCGCGTACTGCCTGATGCTCGGCGACGACGCGCTGATCTTCTCGCACCGGCTGCAGCAGTGGATGACCCGGATGCCCGAGCTGGAGGAAGAGACCGCGATCGCGAACATCGCCCTCGACCTGCTCGGCCAGGCCCGGATGCTGCTGGCCCGGGCGGGCCGCGCGGAAGGGGCCGGCCGGGACGAGGACCAGCTGGCGTTCTTCCGCGCCGAGCCGGAGTTCCGCAACGTCCGGCTGGTCGAGCCGGAGGACGCCGACTTCGCCGGTCTCGTGGGCCGGCTGCTGGTGTTCTCGGCCTGGCGGCTGGCGCTGCTCGGCCAGCTCACCGGCTCGGCCGACCCGGTGCTGGCCGCCATCGCGGCCAAGGGCGCCAAGGAAACCGCCTACCACCGGGACTACGCGGCGCAGTGGGTGATCCGGCTGGGCGACGGCACGGACGTGTCGCACGCCCGGATGCAGGCTGCGCTCGGCGGGATATGGCCACTGTTCGACGAGCTGTTCCTGGCCGACCCGGTGACCGCGGCGCTGCCCGGCGTGGCGGCCGACCCGGCCGCGGCCCGGGCCGAGACCGGCGCCGTCCTCGGCGCCGTGCTGGCCGAGGCGACGCTGGACCGGCCGGACACCGCGCCGCTGGCCCCGGTCGCGGGCCGCACCGGCCGGGACGGCGTGCACACCGAGGCGCTCGGGTACGTGCTCGCCGAGCTGCAGAGCGTGGCCCGGGCGCACCCGGACGCGACATGGTGAGCCCCGCCGGGACCAGGCTGGCCGCGGCCCGGCGGATAGCCGCCGGGATACCCGACCCGGAGCTGCCCATGGTCACCGTGGCGGACCTTGGCATCCTGCGCGACGTCAGGATGGATGACGGCTCGCTGGTCGTAACCATCACCCCGACCTACTCGGGCTGCCCGGCGCTCACCGAGATCGCCAGGGACCTGCACGGCGCGCTGACCGAGGCCGGCCTGGGCCCGGTGACGGTCCGGACGGCGCTGGCGCCAGCCTGGACCACCGACTGGATCACCGACGAGGGCCGCCGCAAGCTGGAAGCCGCCGGGATCGCGCCGCCAGGACCGGTCCCCCACGGCCCGGTGCCGCTCACCCTCTCCCCCGGTCCCGGTCGCAACGAGGTCCGCTGCCCGCTGTGCGGCTCCGCGGACACCGCGCTCACCGCCGCGTTCAGCGGCACCGCGTGCAAGGCGCTGCGCCGCTGCCGGTCCTGCGGCGAGCCGTTCGAGCAGGTCAAGGAGCTGTGATGAGCGGCGCGACCGGATCGCGGACCGAGTTCCACCCGCTCACCGTGGGCCGGGTGGAGCCGCTGACCGACGACTCCGCGGCGGTCACGTTCGACGTGCCACCCGGGCTGGCGGCCCGGTTCGCGTTTGCGCCGGGCCAGTCGCTGACCCTGCGGCACGGTGCCGAGCGGCGGTCCTACTCGATCTGCGCGGCCGCGGGCCAGCCGCCCCGGATCGGGGTCCGCGAGGTGCCCGGCGGCGCGGTGTCCGGGTGGCTGGTGCACAAGGTCCGGCCCGGGGACGTGGTCGAGGTGCAGGCGCCGTCGGGCTCGTTCGTGCCGGACCTGGCCGCGGCGGGCCAGCACGTGCTGATCGCGGCGGGCAGCGGGATCACCCCGGTGCTGTCGATCGCCGCCTCGGTGCTGGCCGCGCACCGCGAGTCCCAGGTAACGCTGCTGTACGGCAACCGGCGCAACGACTCGGTGATGTTCGCCGACGAGCTGGCCGACCTCAAGGACCGTTACCCGGACCGGCTGTGCCTGGTGCACGTGCTCAGCCGGGAACCCCAGGAGGTCGAGCTGTTCAACGGCCGCCTGGACGAGGGCAAGCTGCGCACCCTGCTGCCGGTCACGGTGGACGTGGCCGGGGTGGACCACTGGTGGCTGTGCGGGCCGTTCGGCATGGTCACCGGCGCGGTCGCGGTGCTGGCCGAGCTGGGCGTGCCGCGGGAGCGGATCCACCGCGAGCTGTTCTACGTCGAGGACGAGCCGCCGCCGCAGGCCGGTCACGCCGGACGCACCGCCCGGGCCCGGGCGCCGAGGTGACCGTGCTGCTCGACGGGCGGACCTCCGTGGTGACCGTGCCGGCCGGGGTGCCCCTGCTGGACGGGGCCCAGCGGGCCCGCCCCGACCTGCCGTTCGCCTGCAAGGGCGGGGTGTGCGGGACCTGCCGGGCCCGGCTGGTCACCGGCGAGGTAACGATGCGCCGCAATTACGCGCTTGAGGAGGACGAGCTGGCCGCCGGGTACGTGCTGACCTGCCAGTCGGTAGCCGCGTCCAGCCAGATCACGGTTGACTACGACAGTTAGCGGCAGCTAACCGTAATCCTAAAAAGGAGGGCCGGTGCCGCAGCCAGATTCCCTCATGGGAGAGCTCGAGCCGATCGAGCGGGCCTCCGTCGACGAGCTCCGCGCGCTGCAGCTGGACCGGCTGCGCTGGTCGCTGCGGCACGCCTACCGCAGCGTGCCGCACTACCGGGCGGCGTTCGACGCCGCCGGGGTGCACCCGGACGACTGCAAGGAGCTGGCTGACCTGGGCCGCTTCCCGCTCACCAGCAAGGCCGACCTGCGCGACAACTACCCGTTCGGGCTGTTCGCGGTGCCCAGGGAGCAGGTGTCGCGGGTGCACGCGTCGTCCGGGACGACGGGCCGGGCCACGGTGGTCGGGTACACCGCGGGCGATCTTGACGTGTGGGCGACGGTGATGGCGCGGTCGATCCGCGCGGCCGGCGGGCGGCCCGGCCACCTGGTGCACGTGGCGTACGGGTACGGGCTGTTCACCGGGGGGCTCGGCGCGCATTACGGGGCGGAGAGGCTGGGGTGCACGGTCGTGCCGGTGTCCGGGGGCATGACCGAGCGGCAGGTCATCCTCATCCGGGACTTCAGGCCGGACATCATCATGGTCACCCCGTCCTACATGCTGGCGATCATCGACGAGATGGAGCGGCAGGGCGACGACCCGGCCGCGTCGTCGCTGCGGTTCGGCATCTTCGGCGCGGAGCCGTGGACGAATGAGATGCGTGCGGCGATCGAGGCGCGGGCCGGGCTCGACGCCACGGACATCTACGGGCTGTCCGAGGTGATCGGGCCGGGTGTGGCGCAGGAGTGCGTGGAGACCAAGGACGGGCTGCATATCTGGGAGGACCACTTCTACCCGGAGGTGATCGACCCGGAGACCGGTGCGGTGCTGCCGGACGGGGCGGAAGGCGAGCTGGTCTTCACCTCGCTGACCAAGGAGGCCATGCCGGTCATCCGGTACCGGACCCGGGACCTCACCCGGCTGCTGCCGGGGACGGCGCGGACCATGCGGCGGATGCAGAAGATCACCGGGCGGTCGGACGACATGATCATCCTGCGCGGGGTCAACCTGTTCCCGACGCAGATCGAGGAGCTCCTGCTGGGCGTGCCGGGGCTGTCGCCGCACTTCCAGCTGCACCTGACCAGGACCGGGCCGATGGACGAGATGGCGGTGCACGTCGAGCGGCGGCCGGAAGTATCCGGGCTGGCCGCGGCGGCGGCCGGGGCTCAGCTCGGGGCGCGGATCAAGGACCGGATCGGGGTGTCGGTGTCGGTCATGGTGATGGACCCGGACTCGATCGAGCGGTCGGCCGGGAAGATGCGGCGGATCGTGGACCACCGGAAGGGCTGACCGGCGCGGGGTGATGACCCTGTCGGACCCTGGTGCGAGGCTGGGGTCATGACCGAGACTCCGAGCGCATCAGCGCAGCAGCGGACCTACCCGCCCGGCGTGCCGTGCTGGGTGGAGACCCCGCAGCCCGACCCGGTCGCCGCCGCCGAGTTCTACGGCGAGCTGTTCGGCTGGACCATTACGAACGTGGGCGGCGACGACGTCCCGTACCTGATCGCCTCGCTGGACGGGCGCGACGTGGCCGCGATCAGCCGGGCGCCGGACGGCGCTGCAGGCGGGCCGGCCTGGGAGACGTACGTCGCCGTCAGGGACGCGGACGCCGCCGCCGCGGCCGTGACGGCTGCGGGCGGCCGGGTGACCGGCGGGCCGTTCGACGCCGGGGAGACCGGCCGCTCAGTGAGCTGCGCCGACCCGGCCGGCGCGGCGTTCCTGCTGTGGGAGGCGGGCAACTATCCCGGCGCCCAGCTGGTGAACCACCCGGGCAGCTGGAACTTCTCCCACCTGCACGCCGCCGACCAGGATCAGGCGCGGCAGTTCTACACGGCGGTGTTCGGCTGGCAGTTCACCGACCCGCCGTTCGGCGGCTGGACCTGGATCCAGGTACCGGGGTACGGCGACCACCTGGCGGCGACCGTCGACCCGGGCATTCGCGAGCGGCAGGCGAACGCCCCGGCCGGGTTCGCGGACGTGGTCGGCGGCCTGATGCCGGCCGCGGAGGGGCAGGCGTACTGGCAGGTCACGTTCAGCGTGGCCGACCGGGACGCGGCCGTGGCCACGGCCGGCAAGCTGGGCGCGACCGTGCTGGGCGAGTCGGAGAACCGGTTCACCAAGCTGGCCGACCTCCGCGACCCGCAAGGCGCCCAGTTCACGGTCAGCCAGTTCCTCGGCGTGCGCAGCTGAGCGCTGCCGCCGGGCCGGTGCTCACGCCGGGCGGGTGAGGTACTCGCCGCGGCGGCGGAGCCCGAAGCCGGCCGAGAGGTAGGTCTGGGCCGGGGCGGGGTAGGCGGGGCTGGGCGCGGTGTTGATGTGGGTTTCCTCCCCGCCCAGGCCGGCGATCAGGGAGCCGGCCGCGGCGCACAGGGCGGTGGCCAGGCCGCGGCGGCGGTGCGCGGGCACCACGCCGAGCGGCTCGATCTCGCCGGTTCCGGTGGCCGGGTCCCACCACAGGATGCAGCACGCGGCCAGCGAGCCGTCCGGCGCCTCGATCACCAGGTCACGGCTCTGGTCGTACAGCCAGGTGCGGCGGCACTGCTCGTAGTGGGCCATGGTGAAGCTGCTGGTCGCCTCGGGGGTGGCGTACGCGGGCCGCTCGCCGGGCCAGGGCATCTCGATCGGCCGCCAGGCCCTGCGGTGCGCCTCGACCCGGGCCTCCTCCTCGCCGTCGCGGACGCTGCGGACCTGGTAGCCGGGCGGCAGGTCCGGCTCCTCGGCGCGGGCCGCGCGGAACAGCGCTTCCAGCGGGACGGGCTTGCCCGGGCGGGTGAATCCTTCGGCGGTGAGGGCGGCGGCGGCCGGCTTGTCGCCGTCGAAGACCGCGGCGGTCAGCTCGCCGGGGCCGGCCGCCTGCACGGCCCAGGCAGCCAGGGCGGTGGCGACTTCGGGCTGGCCGGGGTCGGCGCTGAGCAGGACCTCGCGGCCGGTCAGGCCCGCCCAGCCGGCTACCTCGCCGCCGGTGACGGCCATCATCAGCGGGTCGGGCAGCTGGCCTGACGCCTCTTCCCAGCCGACCCCGCCCGGATGCCAGCAGCGCGGCCACCAGCGGCTGGCCAGGCGCTGCCGGGCCAGGCCGTCCGCCGTCCCGCCGTACGGCCGCAGTTCGATCGGCTCCATCGGCGCGCTCCTCCTTCGTGGCTGCGCTGGTGGCAACGGGAGCCAATATGGCGTGCGGTCCGGCCGGCGGCAACGCGATATCGCCCGCGGTCCGCATCGACGGCGCCGCGTCGCCTTTGCTCTGGCTACTTTGCAGGCCATGTCGAACCTCTTGGCTGTCTTGATCGGTGCCCTGATTGGGCTTGGTGGCGTGGTGGCAGGAACCTGGCTTCAGGGGCGCAAGGAACATCAGCGCTGGCTCCGTGATCAGAAACTGCACGCGGCAATCGACTTCATCGGTGCGACCGGGGATCTGGACCAGCAGCGCCGCCAGCTCGCCAGCGGCGGAGCTGGCGGCATGAACGAAAAGGCGGTGTGGGCGCGTGTGCAAGACGGAAGGTCGGCTCTCCACCTTCTCTGTCAGGCAAGCACGGTCGAAGCCGCTGAGGCCGTGATCATGAGAGTCGGGCACACCAGGGCCGGGTCCGATCCGGGTGATGATTCGACCGCGCTCTTGCGTGACCTGGTGGGACGGCTCCGGGCTGAACTTGGCGCAAGGGCTGGGTAGCCGGCGGTCGGGCAGGGTCCTTCTCCACGCGCGCGGGGCCGGCGAGGCCTGCGACGGTGCGCCAGGCCCGGCATGGACGGATACCCAGGTCGCCTGTGACGCATGGGACCGAGGCCCGCCCGGCGAGGCCGTGCTGGCCGGTGGACTTCATGATCACGGTGGATTTCTGGTGTCCCAGTACCGGAGATCCTCCGTGATCATGAACCGCCCCGGCGCCGGTTCAGAGCTAGGTCCACTGCTCGATCACCAGCCTGCGGACAGCAGATCTCGCCACCTGGCCATATATGCCGGATCTGGGATGCAACCCCAGGATTCCTTTTGAATCCGAAAACGCGGCCAGGGCGGGGAGCAGGTTGTCGCACTGGCCGATGATCTGGGCGCGGGTGCCGGGTGTGGCGGTGATGATGGTCGCGTGGATGGTGACCTGGCGAGGGTCGTGGGGGTAGCGGATCTCGATCCCGAAGGCGTCGTGAGGCGGGCTGTGCCACCGGGCGGGCAGGTGGGTCATCAGGTCCCCGGGACCGGGAGCAGGTCCGGCAGGTCTCCATCTGGGGCGGGCTTGGCGGGCGGTCTCCAGCTTGGCCAGCTGGGCGCCGATGTACTGGGTTGCTGCGGGCACAGTGAGGTCCGGTTCTCATGGAAGGCCGGCCACAGTCCAAGCGCGGATCGCGGCAGATGAGTGCGTTTACGTAGGGCCATAGCCACTCCCCGCACAGGCACCGTGGCTCTGCGGCAGATCGCGGAGTGGGCGCGGGCGCGGAGGCCGGTCGGGGTGCGGTCATGGGCGCCGGATGGAACGATCGGTGCTGGTGCGGAGGCCGTCCGCACGCCCGTCTGCGTGCGGAGACGAAGTCCGGCGGCGCCTGAACGACCGGGCGGCCGGGCCTGGGCCGGGATCGTGCCTGGTGCTTCGCCGCGGCATGGATGGCCTCGGCTACCTGAGGGAACTCGGCTCCCCGAGGGAAGGAGTATGCAGATGCCGGGAAGGGTCGAAGGGCAAGGTTGCGTTCATCACCGGCGCGGCTCGCGGCCAGGGTCGCTCGCACGCGGTCCGGCTGGCCCAGGAGGGCGCCGACATCATCGCGGTGGACGTCGTGGAGGAGGTTCCGACGGTCCGCGATGCGATGTCCAGCCAGGCCGACCTCGACGAGACGGTCCGCACTGTCGAAGCGCTCGATCGCAGGATCGTCGCGCCCACAGCCGACGTGCGCGACGCCGTGGCGTCAGGGTGGCCTTGCGGGCGTCGCCGAGTTCGGGCGGCTGGACATCGTGTGCGCCAACGCCGGGATTTACACCGTGCAGCCGTGGGACCAGGTCACCCCGCAGGTGTGGCAAGACACCATCGACACGAACCTGACCGGGGTCTGGAACACCATGGTCGTGGCGGTCCCTCTATCTCATCACCGCCGGCGGCGGGTCGATCATCGCCACGAGCTCCACGGCCGGCCTGAAGGGCATGCCCTTCCTGGCCCCTTACGTTGCGGCTAAGCACGCCGTGGTCGGCATCTGCCGGTCGCTGGCCAACGAGCTCGCCGGCCATTACATCCGGGTCAACACGGTGCACCCAGCAGGGGTCGATACTCCGATGGTCGCCGGCCTGGAGACCCTCGAGCCGTTTCTGAGCCGAAACCCCGAACTGGGCGCCATCTTCGCCAACGGCCTGCCCGTCGAGGCGCTCGACCCGCGCGACGTCAGCAACGCGGTGCTGTGGCTCGCCTCTGAGGAGGCACGCTATGTCACCGGCGCTGCCCTGACGGTAGACGCCGGAACACCATCCGCTGACCGTCTCTCCTCCGCTGAGTCGCCGGTGCAGCAGGTATCCGGCGCCCGCGACGTTAAGGGCGTGCAGCTCGGTCATTTGCTACTGAATGATGGCCGTGAACAACACGGCCGATGCTCGCCCCAGTCGTTACGGCGTGACCGGCACGCAGGCCACGACCGAGTCCAGGAGCGCATCGGCGAAGTCAGCCGGTTCCAGCGCTGGCACAAGCCCACCTGGCCAGACGCACGCGGATTGCGGCAGATCCGGATGTTCACCCGAAGTGAGCCGATGCATAAACATACGGCTTGGCCGCCTGCCTGCTCGGCCGTAGTCGGGTTTTGCCAACGGTTTGGAAAGCTCTTATAACCGGACGCCGAGCCGCCGATCTGTATCGATGGCGTTTCTTCCATCTTGGCGGGCTGCGGAGGCCAGAACTGGTTGTTCTGGAGGGCGATGCTGCCTGCATAGAGCAGCTGTCCGGCTGTGACGTCGTCTGGGGTGGACAGGTGCCCGCCGCCGAACCGGCGCGCTTTGGGGCGGGCAAGGGCTGACCGCTGACGAACCTGCCTGGGCGGCCGGGGCCGCCGCGGGCGTCGCGCTGGGACCGGCTAGCCTGCGGCCATGAGTACCTTGTCGATCGTTAATGCTGGCGTGTTCGACGGTGTGTCTGACGGCCTGGCTGAAGGGGCCGGTGCATGTCGCCGAGGGCCGCGTCGTGTCGGTCGGCGGGCCGCCGCAGCCAGCCGACCAGGTCATCGACGCGCGCGGCGGCACGGTGCTGCCCGGCCTGATCGACGCGCACTGCCACGCCTACGGCATCAGCCTGGACATGATGGCAACTGAGTCGCAGCCGCTCAGCTACGTCGCGCTGGCCGCCGCCCGGCGGCTGGGCCGGGCGCTGGCCCGCGGGTTCACCACGGTGCGTGACCCGGCAGGCGGGGACGCGGGACTGGCCCGGGCCATCGCCGAGAACCTCATTCCCTCGCCCCGCTACCTGTGGACCGGCGCGGCACTGAGCCAGACCGGCGGTCACGGCGACGCGCGCGGTCCCGGCAGCGAGACCTGCCCGTGCCATGCGCACGGCTGTGAGGTTGTCGACGGAGTCGACCCGCTGCGCAGGGCGGTCCGGGAGCGGTTCCGCCGCGGCGCGCACGCGATCAAGATCATGACCTCGGGCGGTGTCATGTCGCTGGCCGACCCGATCGCGATCCCGCAGTACTGCGCCGAGGAGATCCGCGTGGTGACCGATGAGGCGGCCCGGCGCGGCAGCGACGCGGCCGCGCACGCCTACTCGCCCGAGGCGATCCGCCACTCGATCGGCAACGGCGTGCGCAGCATCGAGCACGGCAACCTGCTCGATGCGCCGACGGCGGCGGCGATGGCCTTGGCCGGGGCCTTCCTCGTGCCCACCCTGGCCGCCTATGACGCGATGGAGCGCCGCGGGGAGCAGATCGGCATGCCGGCTGTGTCGCGGCGCAAGAACCGGGAGGTCCTGGAGTCCGGTCAGCAGGCCGTCGAGCTTGCCCGCGCCGCCGGGGTACGCGTTGGCTTCGGCACCGACCTGATTGGGCCCGCTGGAGGACGAGCAGCTCAACGGCCTGCGCCTGCAGGCCGAGGCAGGCGGGATCTGGACGGCGCTGGCCTCAGCTACCTCGGTCAACGCCGAGCTGATCGGCGCGCGACCTCGGCCGGGTCGCCCAGGGCTGCACCGCCGACCTGCTCATCCTCGGCGGCAACATCTGCGACGACCCATCGGTGGCGTGGTCACCCGACAGCCAGCGAACGATCGTGCAGCACGGCCGGATCATCGCCTGGCTCCAGAGCACCTCGCTAGCAGACGCGCGAAGAGCCGCCGATCGGCGCGGCTACGGGCACGCCGTGGAGCCATCCTTCGTGTGCGCAGAACTGGCCGATCGGGCGCCGCACAGCCAGTCGCCAACGCGCACCCATGCCGATGTGAGTGAGTCGGCAAGAGGCCATTCCTTAGTGCCAGGAACCGAGCTGCTTCGGCGTTTCGGTGCGGATCGCTGGTGAACCTGCAGGCGAGTGAGGCGGGAGTCCTGGCGAGCGCGACGGGAGGTGATGCATGCTTGTTCCCGAACGCGGGAGGTGGGGGGATGTCGTGCGACGACAACAAGCGTGCTGTAGCTGAGTTCGTGGAGCGGTGCCAGAATCAGCACGACCTGGCGTTCGCTGACGAGGCATTCCACCCGAAGTTCGTGAATCACTACCTGGCCGGAGGGTCGGGCTATCCCGCAGGCGGATCGGCCCGCGAGCGGCTTCCAGGCCTTCTACGGCGCGCTGCTGCAGGGGTTTCCGGATGCCACCATGGAGATCAACGAGCAGCTCGCTGAGCGCGATCTTGTTGCGACCCGCAAGACATTTCGGGGAACGCACCTTGGTGAACTCTGGGATCTGCCGCCGACCGGAAATCGGGTCGAGTTCGAGTTCATCGACATCTTCCGGGTGAGCAAGGGAAGGTTGATCGAGCACTGGACGTCGATGGACCTCGCCGCGCTCCGGCATCAGATGCGTACTCGTTCATAGGGCTGGGCGGTGAGCCGCATAGAGTTCGTCAGCTTGGTGGTGACGCCGGTCGCGGGTCGCGGCGGAGAGGGTGATCGGCGGGAACCTCGACCAGGACGATCTGGATGCCATCGGGGTCCTGGATCCACATCTCGATCAAGCCCCACGGCTCGGTTACGGGCCCCCGGATGATGGGAACCCCGGCCGCGGCGAGCCGGGCGTGCTCGGCGTGGACATCCCGTACCTGCATCCAGATCATCACCGACTGCCCGGCAGGGCCGGGCCTGTGCCCGGAGACCTCAAGCAAGCCGGGGCCAAGGAAGAACACCACCCTGGATCGTCCGGAGGGCCGAACTCGCGGTAGATGGCCAGGCCCAGTACGTCGCGGTAGAAGCGGCGGCTACGGTCCAGGTCGCTGGGCCGCACCAAGATCCGGCTGCTCAGAACGTCCATGCGGCTATTTCAGCAGCACGTTGAGTGACACGGCAGGTCAACGAGAACGCGCGCCGACCCGCCGTTCGGGGCGGTTCCTATGCGGTCACCCCGGGTGAGGGACGGCCGCCCGAGAATGATCGATCTGTTCGCCTGCGGTTGGCTCATGCTGGCCGTGTGTGCCCGGTTTGTGCGCTGAGCAAATGTGGTTCTGACGGGCCGGGCGCCGCTGCACCGAGCGCCGGGGTCGGTCCGGCGCTGCTGTGCCCGTCGGTTCAGGGGCAGACCCGGCGTAGGGATGCCCTGGGAGGTATCGGGTCCATTCCGCGCGGGTCAGGTTGCGTCCGGCGACCGTGCATGCGCGTTGTTCCCAGGCGGCGAGCGATGTTGGCCAGGTGAAGCCGTTGCCGTGGTCGTCGACGACGAGCAGGCGCTTGCCGCCGGGCCCGAACGCGGCGGTGGCAGCGGCGCCCTGTTCGGTGTTGAGCGCGGTGCCTTCTTGCTGGAGCGTCTGAAGCTGCACGACAGCTTGACCGTTCCGTCCTGACCGCCGGTGGTCGCGAACCGCTGGCCGGTGGGGTCGAATGCGATGCTGGTGACCGGCCCGGCGGCCACGGCCACTGGGCCCTGCCAGTTGATGTCCGCTGACCGGGTTCCAC
>CAVYPM010000013.1:0-124980 GCA_963770375.1 uncultured Actinomycetes bacterium
GCTCACCCGGAGCGGGCCCGCCGCTTCGCCAGCCAGATTGCGGAACCGACCAGGACCACGCCGGTCACGAAGACCGCCAGCGGCGCCGCCGCCGACTCCGGCAGATACCGCTCCGCGGTCTGCGGCACCACGAGCAGGACGCCCACGGCACCCAGCCCGGCCAGCCAGACCTCGCGGAGCAGTACCCCGCCCGCGAGCAGGCCCGCAACCGTGGCGAGGGCCAGCAGGTGACCGGCCGGAACATCCATGGCGAACTGGATGCCCACCAGCAGGCCGAACCCGGCGGCGAAGTACCCGGCGCCGCGGGGCAGCAGGTACCCGCGGATCACCGCGCCGCCCCACAGGGCCGACAGGGTCCAGATTCCCAGGCCCAGCGCCCAGTTGCCCAGGCCCGGGCCCAACTGGGCAACGGCGGTGCCTACCAGGACGGCTGCGCTCGCGAACACCGCCAGGTGCTGGAGCGCCGCCCTGGTGCGCCACCACTGCGCCGCGCCGTAGACGCCGGCGGCGGCCGCCGCGGCCATGGTCGTGCCAGCCGGGCTCAGCTGCCAGACCTGGTTGCCGAGGATGCCCATGAAGGCCGCCAGGCTTGCCGTGGACAGCAGCCACAGCACGCTGCGCAACCGCCGTGCGGGCGGGCTGCCCGGGGTGCGCAGCGCCACACCAGCGGCTCCGAGGGCCGCACAGGCCACCGCAGCCAGGGCCAGGGCGGCACCGGTCGGGATATTCCGCCAGAGTTCCCCGGCCAGGTAGGTCCCGGCCACGATCACCAGGGCACCGCCGGCGTAGCCGATCACCTCGGCCAGCAGCGCCGCGCGCGGCACGGCGGCCGGTTCCGGCGCTGTGGCCGGTGCTTCTTCCGCAGACAGATTAGTGTTCATGCCCTCAGAATCCCGGCTGGCCGCCTGCACGGCATCGGCGCAGATACTCAACCGGGATGCCATTACTACTCATGAGTAGCTTTAGTCGGGCTCGTCGTCCAGGCCGTGCTCGATGGCGTACCGGACCAGCTCGACCCGGTTGTGCAGGTGCAGCTTGCCGAGCGTGTTCTGCACGTGGTTCTGCACGGTGCGATGGGACAGCGTGAGGCGGGTGGCGATCTGCTTGTAGGACTGGCCGGTGGCGACCATGCGCAGGATCTGGGTCTCGCGTTCGGTCAGCTGCGGGGCGCCGGTGCCTTTCCCCGCGGGCGCGGCGGCCAGCCGCCGGAACTCGCCCAGGACCAGCGCGGCGAGCCCGGGGGTGAACACCGCGTCGCCGCCGGCCGTGCGGCGTACCGCGTCGAGCAGCTCCGTCCGGGACGCCGTCTTCAGCAGGTAACCGAGCGCGCCCGCCTTCACCGCGTCCAGGACGTCCTGCTGCTCGCCGCTCGCCGACAGCACCAGCACGCCCGCCGGGGGATAGGCGACCCGCAGGCCGCGGGTCACCTCGACGCCGGACATGTCCGGCAACTGCAGGTCGAGCACCACGACGTCCGGCCGGGCCGCGCCGATGACGCGCAGCGCCTGCGCGCCGTCGGCGGCGGTCGCGGCTACCTCGTACCCGGCTTCGGCCAGGTCCCGCGCCACCGCGTCACGCCACATCGGATGGTCGTCCACGACCATTACCCGGATTGGCGCGTCCTGCCCCACGCCCGCACCCTATCCGCTGCCGGCCGCCGCGCCGCCGGCCGCGGCGCCGGAGCCGGGCGCGGCAGCCGGAGCTCGACCTCGGTGCCCTCGCCGGGTACCGAGCTGATCGTGGCGCAGCCGCCCAGGTTGCGCAGCCGGCCGCAGATGGACTGGCTGACCCCGAGCCGGCTGGCCGCGGCCGCCGCGGCCAGCCGGCCGTCAGGGATGCCGGGGCCGTCGTCCCTGATCGTCACCGTGACCAGGCCCGGCTCGTCCTCGACCAGCACCCAGGCGTGCGCCTGCGCACCGCAGTGCTGCCGCACGTTGTCCAGCGCCGCGAGGACCGCTGCGGTCAGCTCATCGGCCGTCTGCTTTCCGAGCCGGACGGGCTGGGCCGGCACCGACACCGTCACCTGCTCCGCCTGGGCTCCCATGATCAGCGCGCGGAGATCGGTGTCCCCGGACGCGTCCGCCGCCGGGCCGCCACTGGCCAGGGCGCTCCCCACCAGGGCGCGGAGCGCGGTTTCCTGCTGCCCGGCCAGCCGGCCAAGCTCGGCGGCCGCCCCGCCCGCTTCCGCGCCCCGCCGCTGCACCAGCGCCAGTACCTGCAGGACCGAGTCGTGGATGTCGCGGGCCAGGCGTTCCCGTTCCCGGCTGGCCGCTTCGAGCTGGGTCGCGTGCTGGTGTTCCGCCTCCACATCGGCGGCGAGCCTGGCCAGGTGCCCAACGATCACGCCGGCTAGCAGCAGCAGCACGACGCCGTTGAGCGCCACGGTGATCGCCTCGCTGCGCAGCAGGAAGTCGCAGCCGGACATGATCAGGGCCGTGACCGCGCCCGCCCGCCAGCCGTACTGAACGGCCCAGGCCAGAACGGGTCCCGCCACCCAGGTCGCGGTTACCGGCATCACTCCGTGCCGCATGGCCTGCGGGTACTGCAGCGCCGCGGTGCTCAGCAGCAGGCCGGCGGTGACCACCAGGTCGGCGCTCAGCAGCAGCGGCGTACGTCTGGCCGGCTGGGCGTAGGCCACGGTGGTGACGGCGGTCCACGCCGTCATCGCGGCGAAAACGGCCCACGCCCAGCCCGGCCGCAGGTAAGCGTCGCGGTCGATGACCGCGATCAGCAGCGCGGCGTAGCCGAGGCTGGCGAACCGGAAGACCGCGATCGCCCGCCACAGCGGCTCTGAACTCCGGAGCGCGGCACTCCGGAGCGGCCGGTGAAACACGCCCTTATCGTCCCATATCCTGGCGGGCCCGCGCTTCGGAGTGGAGCTGCGCTTCCCGGCGGGCCAGCGCCCAGGAAGCGGCGATCACCGCGGTGACCGGGGTGAGCAGGAGCAGGGGGAGGAGGGCGGGGGCGCTGTCCGCGATGACCGCGCCGGCCGCCGCCCCGGCGGCGATCGCGGCCAGGACGCCGAGGCTGCGGCCCAGCCCCCCGGGCCTCGCGCCGGTCACCAGCCCGGCCAGCACGCCGGTGAGCGTGCTCGTCAGGTAGGTCGTGGAGAACTGGCCGAGCCGCCGCACGGCTGCGCTCTGCAGGCCCATGGCCACGCCCGCCCCGGCGAGCAGGATCATCCGGCTGGCGCCCGCGGGCCGTCCGCCGGTCACCTCCCAGCCGGCGCTGAAGGCCGCCAGCACCGCCAGCTCCACCGCGAGGCAGGCGGTGACCCGCACCGGCCACAGGCTGGCCGCCGGCCCTCGCTGCTCGTGCTCGCGGGCGATCGGGGCGCCCGCGAGGACCCCGGCCGCGTAACCGCCCAGGGCGATCCCGGAGCTGGCGGCGATCGCCCCGGTGCCCTTCGCCGCCGAGAGGCCGAGCAGGACCAGGTTGCCGGTGATGACGCTGGCGAAGGCCTGGCCGAGGTGCAGGAAGCACGTCGCGTCGGCGCAGCCGGTGGTCACCGTCAGCACCACCAGCAGGAGGTCACGCAGGACGGTCCGGCGGCGGCCCGGCGTCTCGGTCATCAGCGGATTCTCGTTCCCCGGCGGGGCCCGCGGGGCTGGGCCCTGGGCCGCTAGGTCGCCGGGCCCTGGCTCCCCGCGGTGGCCCAGGCGGACTCGACGGCCTCGGCGAAGGCCTCCATCGAGGGGAACTCCCAGTCCGGCTGGACCGGGACCGGCGGGGCCGGGACCGCGCCCCAGCCGGGCCGGTCGTGGTGCCGGTTGATCCACACCGTGGGCAGCCCGGCCTGCTTGGCCGGCACGTGGTCGTGGTACAGGCTCTGCGCCACGTGCAGCAGCTGGCCGGGCCCGACGCCGAGGCCCGCCGCGGCGGCGGCCAGCGCCTCGAAGTTTGCCGGGTCCGGCTTGTAGGAGCCGATGTCCTGGGCGGTGAGAATCACGCTGAAGTCGGCGTGCAGCCGCTCGTTGCTGGCCGCGAACGAGGCCCGGTCCACGTTGGACAGCAGGATCAGCTTGTACCGGCGGGCCAGGGTGGCGAGCGCGCGGGGGGAGTCGGGGAACGCGGGCCAGTCCGGGATCGACGCGCCCAGCCCGGCCGCTTCCGCGTCGGTGACGGGAACGCCGAAGGCGGCGCCCAGGCCGCGGAAGCTGCGGGCCAGGATGTCCGGGTACAGCTCGCCGGGGTTCTCGCGCTGGGCGCGGCCCTCGGCGGCCGCGTGCGCGACGAGCAGCTCGCGCTGGTTCAGGTCCAGGCCGTGGCGCCGGGCCCAGGGGAGCAGGATCGCGGAGATACCGGTGTCCCAGTCGATGAGCGTGCCGTAGCAGTCGAAACTCAGCGCCGTGAAACTGGTCAGCTCCATGGTCTTCATGCTCCCTGATCGCCCCGTGGCCCCGCAGCCGGATTAGCGGTCGTGGCGGTGCTAGCCGCTCGCGCCAGGCCGCCTTTTGGCGCGCTGCCTTCCCTCCTCGCTCCTTCGGCGCTCCTTCGTCGCGCCGGCGTTGCTCGTCAGGAAAACAGCGCCGCGGCCCGCCACGAGCGAGTACTGCTGGCTCCGCCGGCCGGGAATGCCGCAGGCCCGGCCGGATCGCTCCGGCCGGGCCTGCCCGTGGGCTACGGGGGTGGGCCTGAGCCTCCGTAACCCTTCCTGGTTGTGAACTTAACCGGCCATCGGCAGCTCGACGCCGGCCAGGTCCTCCTTCTTCACGCGGATGACGGCAAGCGTGACTATCAGCGCGATCACGGCGATCCCGGCCGAGACCAGGAACCCGCGGGAGAACCCGACGGCCAGCGCGTGGTTCATGACCTCGGCCTTGACCTGCGCCGGGGTCCCCTGCGGGCCGTGGCCGGCCGCGACCGCGGCGAATCCGGAGCGGGTGGCGTTGGCCACCACGGTCCAGGCCACCGTGCCGAGCAGGGCCAGGCCGATGGAGCCGCCGATCTGCTGGCCCGCGTTCAGCAGGCTGGAGGCCAGCCCGGCGTCACGGTCCTGCACCCGGTTCAGCGCCACCAGGGTCAGCGGCATGAACAGCGAGCCCATGCCGGCCGCGGTGACGATCATCGGGGCGAGCAGGCCGGACACGTAGTGGCTGTTCTCGTTGATCTGGGCCAGCCAGAACATCCCGCCCGCGGACACCGCCGAGCCGAAGATCAGCAGCGGCCGGGCGCCGATCCTGGGCACCAGCTGGGCGCTGATCCCGGCCGCGGCCATCACGGTGATCATCATCGGCAGGTAGGCGATGCCGGTCTTCAGCGCGCTGTAGTGGAGCACGTTCTGGATGAAGATGGTCAGGAAGAAGAACATGCCGAACAGCGCGGTGCCGGTGCACAGCATGATCACGTACGCGCCGGTGCGGTCCCTGTTGCTGAAGATGCGCAGCGGCATCAGCGCGTGCTTGCTGCGCGACTCGATCAGGACGAACGAGGCGAGGAACACCACGGCCGCCACCAGGGACACGATGACCTTGGGGTCGCCCCAGTGGGACTGGCCGTTGGGGCTGGTCGCCGCGGAGGACAGGCCGTACACCAGGGCGGCCAGGCCGACCGTGCCGGTGATCGCGCCGGGCAGGTCGAACTTGCCGGTGAGCCGCCTGGACTCGCTGAGCACGCGCGGCGCCAGCAGCACCACGACCAGGCCGATCGGCACGTTGACGAAGAACACCCAGCGCCAGGACAGGTAGGTGGTGAGCACGCCGCCCAGGATCAGGCCGACCGCGCCGCCGGCGATGCTCATCGCCGAGTACACGGCCATCGCGCGGTTCCGCGGCGGGCCCTCAGGGAAGTTGGTGGTGACCAGGGACAGCGCGGTGGGCGCGATGATCGCGCCGCCGACGCCCTGGAGCGCCCGGGCACCCAGCAGCCAGGCCTGGGTGGTGGCGAACCCGCCGAGCAGCGAGGCCACGGAGAACAGGATGATGCCGGCGATGAACACGCGGCGCCGGCCGAGGATGTCGCCGGCCCGGCCGCCGAGCAGCAGCAGGCCGCCGAAGGTCAGGGCGTAGGCGTTGACCACCCACTCCAGGCCCGTGCCGGAGAAGCCCAGCGCGGTCTGGATGTGCGGCAGTGCGACGTTAACGATGGTCGCGTCCAGCACGACCATGAGCTGGGCGGTGGCGATGACCACCAGGGCCAGGCCGAGGCTCCGGTGGCGCGCGCCTTGGGCCCCGGCCCGGGCGCCGCTGTCGAGGACGACCGTCCCCGCCGCTGAGGCGCCAGGCCCGCTGTCGGGCGTTCGGGCAGACATGACTCTCCTTCGTAGCTTCTTTAGCTTGCGCCCCAGCCGTGACAAAGCGGCCGTGGTGGCGCGACCCGTGGCCCGTACCGGGACCACGCGCGGCAAATGTGTTGACGGATGTCCGGGACGCGGCTGGCGGCCGCGGGTCAGCCCGGTGTTACCTCGGTGCGGTGGCGGCAGCCTTCAGGTCCCCGTCCACCTCCTCGACGGCTGCCACCGGGCCGGAAGGGCTCGCTGCCGGGGCAGGGGCAGCGGCGCTCTCGGCCGCGGTCATCTTGCGGATCAGGGCCAGCAGGATTTCCCGTTCCTGGCGGTTCAGCACCCGGCTCCACGGCATGCTCGCGGCCATCTCACGCTGGACACGGTCGCGCAGCCGGTGTCCCTCGTCGGTGAGGACGATGTTCTTCACCCGGCGGTCGCCCGGATGGGCCTCACGCCGGGCCAGGCCGCGCTTTTCCAGGCCGTCCGCGATCACCGTGACGAACGACGGGTCGCAGTGCAGCCGGCGGCCGAGCTCCTTCATGGCCATCGGGCAGTCCAGGGTGTGCAGGGCCTTGAGGAAGAAGGTCGGGAACGAGTGGCGCTGCGCGAGCGACTCCCCGTGGGCCAGGATCTGCCCGATCAGCTCGCCAACGGAGCTGAGGATTTCCTCGTCAAGCTGGTCCGGCTGCGCGTCGCTGCTCATCTCGCCTCCCTTCCTCAGGGCCCGTTGCCGCAGTGTGCCCAAGCACGTGGCGGCATCATCTATCTGGTCTATCGTTGAGTAACTCAACCATACGAGTGAGAGATTGAGTTAGTCAACTTTTTATTTGTGAGAGCTTCGTCTCACGGGGCCGGCCGGGAGCGGGACCGGGGCCGCCGGCGGTCAACCGGACGGGCCCCTGGCCAGTCTCAGTAGGCGTGAACGCTCCGCAGGGGGGCCGGCCTTCCCGGCGCACGGTACTTCTTGCCGCGACCGCGGCGATCGCGGGCGGGTCGGGCGTGGCGGCGGCGGCCGTCGGCCTGTCCCGGGCGCTGCACCCGGGGCACGCGGCCGGGACGGGGAGCCAGGGCAGCGGCAGCACCGCGCCAGCGTCGCCGGCCTCGCCGGTGCGGGCCAGCCCGGCCGGCGGGCCGCGGGCGTCCGACTGGGCGGCGCTGGGCCGGGAGCTGCCGCCCGGCGCGCTGCTGCGGCCCGGCGACCAGGGCTACCCGGCGGCCCGGCGGCTGTTCGACCCGCGGTTCGACGGGCTCCGGCCGGCCGGCATCGCCTCCTGCGGGAGCGCCGCGAACGTGGCGAGCTGCATCTCGTTCGCCCGCCGGTTCGGCCTGCCGATCGCGGCCCGGTCCGGCGGGCACAGCTACGCGGGCTGGTCGTCGACCACCGGCCTGATGGTGGACGTCGGCCCGATGCAGTCGTTCCGCGTGGACGGCAGCCGGGTGACGGTGGGCGCCGGGCTGCGGCTGATCGACTTCTACACCCAGCTGGCCGCGCGGGGGCTCGCGGTGCCCGGCGGGTCGTGCCCCACGGTGGGCATCGCGGGACTGACGCTCGGCGGCGGGGTCGGGGTGCTCGGCCGGCAGTACGGGCTGACCTGCGACAACCTGGTGGGCCTGGAGATGGTCACGGCGGACGGCCGGATCCGCCAGGTGGACGCCGGGCACGACCCGGACCTGCTGTGGGCCAGCCAGGGCGGCGGCGGGGGGAACTTCGGGATCGCTACGTCGTTCACGTTCACCGCGCGGCCGCTGGCGTCGCTGACCCAGTTCTTCCTCTCCTGGCCGTGGTCACAGGCGGCCCGGGTGGTCGGCGGGTGGCAGGGCTGGGCGCCGCACCTGAGCGACCAGTGGTGGGCCAACCTGCACCTGGCCGCCGCGCCGGGCGCCGCGGTGCCGCTGTCGGTCCAGGTCGGCGGGACGTTCCTGGGGTCACCTCCGGACGCGGGCGGGGAGCTGTCCCGGCTGTTCGCGGCGGTCGGCTCGGACCCGTCGTCCGGAGAGCCGTTCGAGTCGCCGTACCTGCACGCGATGCTGATCGAGGCCGGCTGCAGCGACCTGACCACGGACCAGTGCCACCTGCCCGGGTCGCAGCCCGGCCACCGGCCCGGCGGTCAGCTGGCGCGCGAGCCCGAGCTGGCCAAGTCCGATTTCTTCACCCGGCCGCTGCCGGCGTCCGGGCTGACGGAGCTGCTTCATGGCGTGGAGCAGTTTCTGGGTGTACGGCCCGCCAGCGGGCGGGTCGGGCGGTATCGCGCTGGACGCCTGCGGCGGGGCCATCAACAAGCCCGGTCCTGGGGACACCGCGTTCGTGCACCGGGACGCGCTGTTCCTGGCGCAGTACACGACGACCTGGGCAACCGGGGCGGCGGGCGGCGGCGTCGGCCGGCAGCGGGACTGGCAGCGGTCCTGGTATCAGGCAGATGCGGCCCTACGCCAGCGGGCAGGCGTACCAGAACTACATCGACCCGGCGCTGGCGAACTGGCGGCAGGCGTACTACGGCGCCAACTACCCGCGGCTGGCGCGGATCAAGGCGGCGTACGACCCCGGCCGCCTGTTCCGGTTCCCGCAGGCGATCACACCGGGCTAGCGCGCCTGGTGATAAGCCAGGTCCTGCCGCAGGGGTGGCGTTGAGCTGGGTAAACGCGCCGGTCGGGGGAATTTCGGGTAAGGTGCCGGCCGGCTCTGGGACGGCGGCCCGCGGGCGGCTAACCGTAATCCTCACGCAAGGACGGGCGCGTGCGGACGGCGCGCCTGGCGGCTGGCAGGATGGGCGCGGAAGCACGGCCGGAAAGGGAGAGCGCGCGTGACAGACGCAATGGCAGCCGGGACCGTCAGGCTCACTGGCCACGGCGGCGACGACATCGAGGCGTACCTGGCCCGGCCGGTTGACCGGACCGGGTTCGGGAGCGTCGTGGTGCTCCACCACATGCCCGGCTACGACGAGCCGTCGAAGGAGATCACCCGGCGGTTCGCGTCCCGGGGTTACGCGGCCCTGATGCCGAACCTGCACTACCGGGACGCCCCGGGAGCCAGCCCGGACGACGCCGCGGCGGCCTCCCGGGCCAACGGCGGCGTGCCCGACGACCGCCTGGTCGGCGACGTGAGCGCGGCGGTCAGCTACCTGAAGGCGCTGGACGGCGCGAACGGCAAGGCCGGGATCATCGGCTACTGCTCGGGCGGCCGCCAGTCGTTCCTGGCCGCCTGCAAGCTCCCGCTGGACGCGGCGGTGGACTGCTACGGCGCGGCGATCGTACGGGCCCCCGAGGGCCTGCCGATCAAGATGACGCCGATCGTGGGACTGGCCGGCGACCTGTCCTGCCCGCTGCTCGGGCTATTCGGCGAGGAGGACAAGTACCCCACGACCGACGAGACGGCCGAGCTCAGCGCGGAGCTGACCCGGCTGGGCAAGGAGCACGAGTTCCACACCTACCCGAACGCCGGGCACTCGTTCTTCTCGGTGAACCGGCCGTCCTACCGGCCGGAAGCCGCCAGCGAGGGCTGGGAACGGATCTGGGAGTTCTACGGCCGCCTGCTGGCCAGCTGAGGAGACGCTTGTCATGTGCACGTACCTGACCGAGAAGATCGAGATCAGCGGGAGCGGCAAGGGCGCCTCGGGCTGGTTCGCGCTGCGCGGGGCCACGGTCTACTTCGACCACCCGGTGCACGCGCAGGCCGAGCACACGCTCAACATCGACTTCGTCGACCCGGCCAAGGGGCCGTCCGCGCGGGTCGCGGTGGAGCTGACCGCGGAGTCGGCGCGGGCGCTGGCCAAGGCGATCGAGACCACGCTGGGCGCGGTGCCGGCCGGGCTGGCGGAGTAGCGCGGCCGGCGCCGGGGGCGCCGGTTCTAGCCCAGCCGGAAGGGCCCGGACTGTCGGTACGGCGTGCCAGTATCGGCAGTGAGGTAAACGGGCGGAGGCAGCGAAAGTGAAGTTCCGGGTCGAGCGTGATGTGCTCGGCGAAGCAGTGTCGTGGGTGGCGCGAGCACTGCCGTCGAGGCCGGTGGTGCCGGTGCTGGCTGGGTTGCAGCTGGCCGCCGAGGACGGCTCGCTGGTGCTGTCCTGCTTCGACTACGAGGTGTCGGCCCGGGTCCGGGTGGCCGCCGAGGTGGCCGAGCCGGGGACCGCGCTGGTGCCCGGGCGCCTGCTGGCGGAGATCACCCGGAGCCTGCCGCCCCAGCCGGCCGAGTTCACCTCGGACGCCGACTCGGTCAGCCTGAGCTGCGGCGGGGCCGAGTTCACGCTGGTCGCGCTGCCGGCCGAGGAGTTCCCCGCGCTGCCCGAGCCGCCCGCCGCGGCCGGCGCGGCCGACGGCGGCGTGCTGGCCGCGGCTATCGCCCAGGTGGTGCCGGCGGCCAGCAGGGACGACACGCTGCCCATGCTGACCGGCGTCTGCCTGGACTTCGACGGCACCACGCTGACCATGGCCGCCACCGACCGGTACCGGCTGGCGGTCCGTGAGCTGCCCTGGCAGCCGGCGTCGGACGGGCTGCGGGCGGCCGCGCTGGTGCCGGCCCGGACGCTGGCCGAGGCGGCCAGGACCATGGCCGCGGGTACTCCCGTGACGGTCGCGTTCGACGGCGGCGAGGAGGCACCGGACGGCGGGCCGCGGCCGGCCGAGGGCATGATCAGCTTCGACGACGGGACCCGGCGGCTGACCGTGCGGCTGATCGCCGGGGAGTTCATCCGGTATCAGTCCCGGTTCCCGGCCGAGTTCGGCTGCCGCGCCGAGGTGCCCGCGGCGGCGTTCACCGAGGCGGTCCGGCGGGTGTCGCTGGTCGCCGAGCGGACCACCCCGGTCCGGCTGACGTTCGGCGGCGGCGCGGTCATCATCGAGGCCCAGGCCGAGGGCCGGGCCCGGGCGATCGAGCGGGTCCGCGCCGACTTCGACGGCAGCGAGCCCGCGATCGCGTTCAACCCGCACTACCTGCTCGACGGCCTGACCGCGGCGGCGGGCCCGGTGCTGCACGCCCGGGCCGGCCAGCCCGCGGAGGGCGAGGAGCCCGCGGCAGTGGCCGGCGGCCGGGTGCGGATCGAGTTCACCAGCCCGGCCAAGCCCGCCCTGATCACCTGGGCCGGCCCCGTGCTGGCCGGTACCGAGGAGGGCGACGGCCCGCCCGCGCCGAAGAAGGCCGCGGGCAAGAAGGCGCCGGCGAAGAAGGCGGCGGGCAAGGGCGCGGCGGTCAAGGGTGCGGCGGTGCCAGCTGCAGGGGGTGCCAGCCGCGGGGGTGCCAGCCGCGAGAGCCTGCCGGGGTCAGCGCGGAGCCGGCCGCGGCGGCGGGGCCGCCGGGGTCGTTCCGCTATCTGGTCGTGCCGCTCCGGGCTCCGGCCCGGGCCTGACCTGGGCCAGCCCTGACCTGGGCTAGCACCGTGCCGGCGGGCGGGGTCAGCGGCGGCCGGAGCGGAAGATGCGGCGGACGATGCCGCGCAGCACGCCAAAGACGAGCAGCAGGATCGCGAGGCGGCCGCCGAACGGGAACAGCGCCAGCGGGGTGATCACCGTCGACAGCAGCAGCCAGAGCACGAGCAGGCCGGCCACCATCGCCATCACGCGGGACCGCATCCGGCTGCCGCAGCCGGAACTGGCGCCCTGCCAGCCGCCGTGGTCCCGGCCCGGGTTGTACGCGTAGCGCGGGTCGCCGCGGTAGCCCGCGGTGTGCGGCAGTGCCGCGGGGGAGGGCCTGGTGGGCGGCAGGTCCTGGGTGAGGCGGTCCAGCTCGGACTGGGTGGTCGCGGCCAGCGCCTGGCCGAGGCGGTCGTTGAACTCGTCCATGGTCAGCCGGCCCTGGGCGAAGCACTCCCGCAGCTGCCGGGTGGTCACGTCCCGTTCGGCGTCACCAATACGCAGGTCCGGTCCTGAAGCCATCCGATCCTCCGTACGCCGCGTGCCATTGCTGCCAGGAAAAAGATATATCTCGTTTGGCGGTGCCGCAAGCTGGGAGCCTGTCTTGCCGGTTATTCGTGATTCGTGGCGCGGGTCCCGGCGGCCGGGTCAGCTGGCGGGCGAATCAGCGATCACGGCGGGTACCGAGACTTTGCCCGCCTTGGCGAACACCAGGGTCAGCGTGATCTGCGTGCCGCCCGGCAGCGCCCGGGCGCCGGTGATCGTCAGGTGCGCGCCGTTCGGCACCAGCCGGAGGGTGGCGTGGGAGGGGACCGGGATGTCGGGCACGGTGCGCATGGCCGAGGAGCCGGCCGCCGGGGCCCTGAAGGTGACCGTGCCGCCCTCGCTGGTCCGGGCCGAGACCAGCCGGTCGGCCGGGCCGTTGTTCCTGATGTCGAGGTAGGCATCGGCGCGCCCGGGGTCGGCCGGGAGCGGGATGGACGCCCCGGAGACGTGGATGCTGCCGCCGGCGCCCACGGCGTGCCCGCAGGCGGTCAGCAGCGCGGCGCTGACCGCCAGGAGGCAGGCCGCCGGGGTGGCCCGTACCAGGGCCAGGCCGCCCCGGAGGCGGCTCGCTCCGCGCATGATCCCTGCCTCCGTTCGCCCGCTGCTCATGGTCTCACGGTCAGCGGGTCGGTCCGGCCGCCAAGCCGGGCCGGCTGGCCGGCGGGGGCGGTCAGGAGAAGTCGCGGAATGCGGGCCAGGTCTGGGACCAGGGCTTGCGCAGGCCGCTGACCAGGTAGACCGGCGTGCCCTGCTCGTCGTCGTCGACGCCGAGGCCGTTGCGGAACGTGGCCAGCTGGCGGACCTGGCGGAACTCCTGGTGCAGCAGGGCCGGGTCCAGGCCGATCGCCAGGGCGGAGGTGGCGCTCGCCGGGGGCGGGCCCCAGAACCAGAAGCTGTTCTGGCCGCTGTAGGCGGCCGGCAGGCCGTACCCGGCGCCGTACCTGGCGATCGCCCCGGCCTCACCGTAGTTGGCGGTCAGGATCGTGGTGTGCTCCCGCTGCGCGGCGGGCAGCGCGTGGTACTCGCGGGCGATCAGGGCCACCTGGCGCGGCCAGCCGATGGTCTCGGCCAGGTCGTAGTTGATCTTCTGCAGCGGCACCGTGTGCAGGGCGGCGGCGGGCAGCAGCGGCAGCGCGACCAGCGCGCCGATCGCCCCGGCGGCCACTATGACGGTCATCCGCGCGGCCAGCCGGCTGGGCAGGGCGTTCAGCGGCATTAGTGCAGTCAGCCGGGCGCCGGCCGGCACCGCCCCGGCGGCGAACAGGAACACGTAGATCCCGCCCGGGTAGTACGGCTTGCCGCCGAGAACGAACTGGAGCACCAGTACCGCCGCGCAGGCGATCCCCACCGGCCGGAACGTGCGGCCCGCCGCGCTGCGCAGCGACCAGACCAGGCCCGCGATCCACAGCGGGGTGACCGCAATGCCGGTGTAGACCACCTGGGCGATCCAGTACACCGCCCGGTTGTGCCCGGCCTCGCCCTGCAGGTGGCGGAACACGGCCAGGTTCGGCCAGCCGTGCATCGCCTGCCAGATCACGTCCGGCGCGCACAGCGCCGCGGCGATGACCGCGCCGGCCACGAGCCACCGGCTGCGCAGCAGCGGGCGGGCCGTCGCGGTGGCGCCCGGCCCCGCTAGCAGGATCCCGGCCAGCAGCGCCGCGGCCAGGAACGCGATGTTCCACTTCGCGGCCAGGCCCACGCCCACCGTGATCCCGATGGGCAGCCACCAGCGCGGATCCCGGCTTTCCAGCAGCCGGACGGACAGGTACAGGGTGACCGCCCAGGCCAGCATGTCCGGGGTCGTGGTGGTCAGCAGGTGCAGCGCGCCCAGGTACTCGGCGCAGGTCGCGGTGGCCAGCGCGGCGAGCAGCTGGCCGGCCCGGTTCGCGCCGAGACGCCGGCTGATCGCGCCGGTCAGCAGCACCAGCACGCCGAGCGCCAGGGCGGGCAGCACCCGCAGCCCGGTCAGCGTGCCGCCGGTGGCCAGCGACGACAGCCGGGCCAGCAGCGGGGTCAGCGCGGGCTGGTCCACGTACCCGAACGACAGATGCTGCCCGGCGGACAGGAAGTACAGCTCGTCGCGGTGATACCCGTACCGCGCGCTGACCGCCAGCTCCACCGCGACCGCCGCGGCCGCGATGACCGCCAGGCCCACCCGCGGCGCGGCCGCCCGCGTACCCGGCGCTGTGCCCGCGGCGGCGGGACTGGTCCGATCCTGCTGTCCGGCCACGGGCGACGGCCCTGGCTGCGGGACCGGCTCTGCGGCGGGCATGCCTGAAACGGTAAGGCTTTCGCCCGTCCGGGCGAGCCGCCGCAACGCTGTGATGAAGGGCCGGCCACGCTGGGCGGTGGCCGGGCGGCGCCGGGGGGACGGGTCAGGCGGCCGGGGAGGCGCGGCAGCCGGAGTGGCGGAGAAGGGAAGGCTCATGGCCGCCATCGTCGTCGGCCGGGGCGGGCTCGCGCGTCGGGCGGGGAACCGAAATTGGGGGTGCGACTTGGGGAGGAGCGGCAGGCCGCCAGGACCGTCCCGGCTCATCCGGTGGTCGCAGCGGGCAGATCAGCCGCGCGGGCGATCCCGGCGGGCCAGGGCCGCCAATACGATCGGGGCGTGAAGTTTCCGGCGCGGTCGGCAGCCGCGGACCCGCGCGTGCAGGACACCGCGCTGGCCCTGGCGCTGACCGCCGCCGACCTCGCGGTCACCTTCTACTACCGCCATCAGCTGCACCCGCTGGGCGTGGCCCTGGCGCTGGTCGCGGCCGAGAACCTGCCGCTGATGTTCCGCCGGGCGCATCCGCTGATCGTGCTGACCATCATCGGCGGCGCGCGGGTGGCCTACGACGTGATCGGCCTGGGCTACGCGCCGCTGCCGCTCGGCCCGGCCATCGCCTTCTACACGGTGCTGAACCGGTGCCGGCCCCGGGCCTGCGTGATCAGCTGCGTCCTTGCCCTCACCGCGATCACGATCTCGGAGCTTCAGCCGGGCCACAACCAGCCCTATGACCTCGTCGTGGCCGTCCTGATCTTCGTCGCCTCCGGCATGGCCGGGCTGCTCGGCCGCACCCGGCGGGCCTACCTGGAGGAGACCGAGGCGCGCGCGGCCCGGGCCGAGGCGCAGCGGGACCGGGAGTCGGCCCGCGCCGCGGCCGCGGAGCGGGCCAGGATCGCCCGGGAGCTGCACGACGTGGTGGCCCACCACGTCAGCCTGATGGCGGTCCAGGCCGAGGCCGCGGCGTCGCTGCTGCCGGGCCGCCCGGCCCAGGCCCGGCAGTCCGTCGAGATCATCGGGGACACCGCCCGGCAGGCCCTGGCCGAGCTTCGCCGCCTGCTCGGCGTGCTGCGCGGCCCGGCCGAGGAGATCGAGACCGAGCCGTCGCCGTCGCTCAGCGAGCTCGGCGCCGTACTGGACCAGGTCCGCGCGGCCGGGCTGCCGGTCGAGTTCCGCACCGGCGGCCAGCCCGCTGCCCTGGCTCCCGGGGTGGAGCTGACCGCGTACCGGATCGTCCAGGAGGCGCTGACGAACACGCTCAAGCACGCCCCGGCCAGCCAGGCCGTGGTCACGCTGGCCTACGAGCCGGACTTCATCACCGTGACCGTGGCCAACTCCGGCCCCGCCGCCCCCGCACTGGCTGCGATGCCCGCCGCCGGGCCCGACCGGGTCCCGGCCCAGGCCGCCGCGCCGTCCAGGCCGCCGCGCCGTCCCCGGCCGCCGAACCGGTCCCGTCCCTGGCGCCGCCGCCGGACCAGGCCGCGCCCGCCCCGGCTCCGTCGCCGGCCTCCGCCGCGCCGTCTGCGGCTGTGGCCCGGCTGCTGGCGGTGGCCGGCGTCCGGCCCGTGGCGGCTCGCGAGGGGGCCGCCGCCCGGGCCGGGTTCGGGCTGGCCGGCATCGCCGAGCGGGTCGCGTCCTGCGGCGGGAACCTGTCCGCCGGGCCCGCCCCGGACGGCGGGTTCGCGGTGACCGCCCGGCTGCCGGCCCGGTGACCGCCGCCGTGACCTCCTCGGGGCCGCCCGGGCCGATCCGGGTGCTGGTCGCCGACGACCAGGAGCTGGTCCGGTCCGGGTTCTGCGTGATCCTCGACGCCGCGGACGGCATCACCGTGGTCGGCGAGGCCGCCAACGGCCGCCTGGCCGTGGCCGGCGCCGCCGAGCAGCAGCCGGACGTGGTGCTGATGGACGTGCGGATGCCGGAGATGGACGGGCTCGAAGCCACCCGGCTGATCACCGGCGGCGCCGGGCCCCGGCCGAAGGTGGTCATGCTCACCACGTTCGACCTCGACGACTACGTCTACGCCGCGCTGCGGGCCGGGGCCAGCGGCTTCCTGCTCAAGGACGCGCCGCGGCACGACCTGATCGCCGCGGTACGCGCCGCCGCGGCCGGCAACGCACTGCTCGCCCCGACCGTGACCCGGCGGCTCATCGAGCGGTTCGCCCGGCTGCCCGCCGAGCTGGCCCCGGCCCCGTCCCAGCTGGCCGCGCTGACCGCACGGGAGCGGGACATCCTGCTCCAGGTGGCCAGGGGCCGCAGCAACGCCGAGATCGCCGCCGCGCTGTTCCTCAGCGAGGCGACCGTGAAGACCCACATCGGCCATGTGCTGGCCAAGCTCAGCCTGCGCGACCGGGTGCAGGCCGTGATCCTGGCCTACGAGGCAGGCATCGTCGTCCCCGGCGAGCACCCGGGCGCCGGCTGACCGCGAGGTTGTCAACCAGGTCAGGAATCCACGGCGCCGGGCCGGACCGGGGCGACGTTCAGGACCGTGACGTCCTTCGCCGTGGCCGCGCAGGTCTTGCTGGTGAAGTTCAGGAACACCGGCTCAGTCTGGTTCGGCGGGTAGACCTTCAGCCAGTGCGCGGTGGTCAGCTGGCACTTGGCCGGCGGGAAGTTCAGCGCCTGCACGACCTGCAGGGTGGCGTGCGCCACCCCGCCCGGGGCCAGGGTCACGGTCTGCCTCGGCGCGTCGGAGTTGCGGGTCGCGGCGTGGCCGATCTGGCTGCCGCCTATCCCGGTCACGAACGAGACCCCGGGGAAGCCGAACAGCGTGCAGGCCGAGCCGGAGGTGTTCGTGAAGACGAGCGGGTAGTACACGCTGCCCGCGGCGCCGTTGCCGGTCCCGATGGACAGGTGCAGCGCGCTGGTCGGGCAGGCCCCGGGCTCGCCTGGCCCGGGAGAGCCGCTCTTCGTCGGGGTGGCGGACCCGGATCCGCCGCCCCCGGACCCGGTGGGCGTGGGTGTGGGCGTGACCGTCACCGTCTTGGTCACGGTGGGAGCCGCGGCCGGCGAGCCCGATGGGCCACAGGCCGTGGCCAGCAGCGCGATGCCGGCCAGCACCGCGGCCGTGATCAGGCGCCGCGGAACGCGCAGAGACGTCACGGTGACCTCTTTTCCCCGTCTGGCGGCTCATTATCAGCCGCGCCCCTTAGACGGCGGCGCAGGCGCGCCGGTTGCAGCAACCCCCGTCGGCCGGGCCGCAGGCCCGGCAATAGCCGCGGTTCCCCGCATTTGCCGCAAATTGCCGCAGGTGGGCATGCGGTTTCCGGGTCACAGGAGGGTAACGTCATGATGATCCCATCTCGCGCAGGAGGCGCCCGTGCCCGGCAGTCCCACCTTCACCACCCGCCCCCAGCTGGCCGGAACGTTCGGCATGGTGGCCTCGACGCACTGGCTCGCGTCCGCGGCCGGCCTGGCGGTCCTGGAGAAGGGCGGCAACGCGTTCGACGCCGCGGTGGCTACCGGCCTGGTGCTCCAGGTGGTCGAGCCGCACCTGAACGGGCCCGGCGGCGAGGTGCCGGTGATCGGATACGACGCGGCCGGGGACGGGGTGTTCGTGCTCGACGGCCAGGGGGTGGCGCCGGCCGCGGCCACGATCGAGGTGTACACCGCGCTGGGGCTGGACCTGGTCCCCGGCAACGGCCTGCTGGCGGCGACCGTGCCCGCGGCGTTCGGCACCTGGATGCGGCTGCTCGAGCACGGCCTGCTGCCGTTGCGCGAGGTCATGGAGTACGCGATCGGCTACGCCAGGGACGGCTACCCGATGCTGGCCACCGCCAGCGCGACGATCGACGCGGTGTCCGGCCTGTTCCGCGACCACTGGCCAACCTCGGCCGAGATCTACCTGGACGGCGGGGTGCCTGCACCGGGCGCCCGCTTCACCAACAAGCCGCTGGCCGACTGCTACACCCGCATCCTGGACGAGGCCGAGGCGGCGGGGCCGGGCCGGGAGGCCCAGATCGAGGCCGCCCGGCGGGCCTGGTACGAGGGCTTCGTGGCCGAGGCCATCGACGCCTACCTGGCTGCCGCCGAGGTGATGGACATCACCGGCGAGCGCCACCGCGGGCTGCTGACCGGCCAGGACATGGCCTCCTGGCGGTCTTCCGCGGAAGCTCCGGCGACGCTGGAGTTCGGCGGCCTGACCGTGTGCAAGACCGGGCCGTGGGGCCAGGGCCCGGTGTTCCTGCAGCAGCTTGCCCTGCTCCGCGGGTTCGACCTGGCCGCGATGGGGGCCGGCAGCACGGACCTGGTGCACACCGTGACCGAGTGCGCCAAGCTCGCCTTCGCCGACCGTGAGGCCTGGTACGGCGACCCGCGGCAGACCAGCGTGCCGCTGGAGGAGCTGCTGTCGGCCGGGTACGCGGATCAGCGGCGCGCGCTGGTCGGCCCGGAGGCGTCCGCCGACCTGCGGCCCGGTGCGCCGGCCGGGGTCATGCCGGGGCTGCCCGGCTACGCGCTGGCCGGGTTCCCGGTCGCCGACCCGGCTCTGGGCTTCTTCCGTCCCGACGGCCGCACGCTGGCGCGCGCGGGCGGCGGCGGGCTCGGCGACCCCACGCTGGGCGGGACGCTGCCCGCGGCCGCGGCCCCGGCCGTCCGCGGCCCGGCCCCCCGTGGCCGCGCGCCCGAGCTCGGCCCGGGCGACACCTGCCACCTGGACGTCGCGGACCGGTTCGGCAACATGGTCTCGGCCACCCCGAGCGGCGGCTGGCTGCAGAGCTCCCCGGTCATCCCCGGGCTCGGGTTCTGCCTCGGCAGCCGCGCCCAGATGTTCGCGCTCACCCCGGGCTTCGCCAGCTCACTGGCCCCGGGCCGGCGCCCGCGGACCACGCTGTCACCGAGCCTGGCGCTGCGCGGCGGCGAGCCGTACCTGGCCTTCGGCACGCCCGGCGGGGATCAGCAGGACCAGTGGACGATGGGGTTCTTCCTGAACCACGCGGTGTTCGGGATGAACCTGCAGGAGGCCATCGACGCCCCGGCCTACCACACCGACCATTTCCCGTCCTCGTTCTACCCGCGCGGGTCCGTGCCCCGGTCGCTGTCCGCCGAGGAGCGGGTCGGCGGGCACGTGCTCGCCCAGCTGCGGCAGCGCGGGCACGATGTGGAGGTCAGGCCGCCGTGGTCGCTGGGCCGGATCAGCGCGGTGTCCAGGGACGGCGGGTTCCTGTACGCCGCCGCCAACCCGCGCGGGATGCAGGGTTACGCGGCCGGCCGCTGACCACCCGCCGCAGAAAGACCGGCACCGAACGGCCGGCCGCCCAGCGGCCGGCCCCGGCCCGGCTACAGCTTGACGCCCAGCACGTTCGCGATCATCTCCATGCTCTGCTGCGCGGGCAGCGCGGACACGCAGAGCCGGTCCATGACCTCGATGTAGTGCTCGACTGCCTCCCGCCGGTCCAGGTACAGCGCGCTGGTCAGCTGCTCCAGGTACACGATGTCGGGCAGGTCGGGCTCGGCGAACCGGAGGATGCTGAACGGCCCGCCGGCCGCGGCGTGCCCGCCCACCCTGAACGGCAGGACCTGCAGGGTGATCCCCGGCCGCTGCGCGCAGGCCAGCAGGTGCCTGAGCTGGCCGCGCATGACGTCCGGGCGGCCGACCGGGCGGCGCAGCACCGCCTCGTCGAGCACCACCCACAGGTGCGGGGCCCGCGGGCTGTCCAGCAGCGCCTGGCGGGCCATCCGCAGGCTGACCCGGCGGTCGATCTCGGCGCCGTCCGCGCCGCCGTGCCCGAGGAGGGTGACCGCCCGGGCGTACTCCGGCGTCTGGAGCAGGCCCGGCACGAACTGGAGCTCGTAGGCCCGGATCCGGCTGGCAGCCTCCTCGAGCCCGACGTAGGCCTCGAACCAGCCCTCGAGCACGTCGGAGTAGTCGTGCCACCAGCCCTGGGCGTTGGCCCGCTTGGCCAGCGCCCGCAGGGCCTCGATCTCAGCCCGGCCGTTAACCCCGTACAGGGCCAGCAGGTCGGTGAGGTCCCGGTCCTTGAAGCCGACCCGGCCAAGCTCCAGACGGCTCATCTTCGAGTGCGAGGCGCGGATCTGCCGGCCCGCATCCTCCAGCGAGATGTGCTTGGCCTCGCGCAGCTTGCGCAGCTGCGCGCCGAGCAGCAGGCGCAGAACCGTGGGCCCGGCATCGCCCGGGGGCTCAGTGAAATCCCGGAGCAGGCCGCCGCCCGGTTCCCCTGACACCATGTGCCCTCCCCAGAACACCAGACCCCGGCAGTCTGCCATGCCGGGAACCCGCGGCGCCAGACGGCATTCCGCCTCTTAGCCGGGTACTTCGCCAAAATCGCCGGCCTGGGCGCCGGTAATGAACGCGTCCCATTCCTCGGTGGTGAAAACCAGCGCGGGTCCATCCGGGTGCCGGGAGTTACGCATGGCGACGGCCTGGCGGCCGAGCCTGGCCACTTCGACGCAGTTACCGCTGGGGTTGCTGCGCTGGCTCTTACGCCAGACAGCCTTGCTCAGCGCGGCGGCGAGGTCCTCGATGTCGGCGGGGTTCACATCGTTTCCCTTCGGTTGAATTCAGCAGAATTCACTGGTGACGGCCCCGGGGGGCGGGAATGGCCGTCGCGCCGGGCCCGGGCCCCCCGGCCCCGGCGTGTTCGGCAACGGCAGTAATTTGTCAATGCACGTGCATCAGCACTTGCACTTGCACATCCTGACTGGCATCGTAGCGGAGGTGCGGGCCGTCCCGCCCGCGCACTCCGCGTCAGGCCCTGGGATTTCACCACATGCACCGAGGACAGCAGGCCGCACCAGCGGGCGCGCGCCTGATGGCGGTCTCGCGCGCCTTGACGGCGGATTTGCGCTAGGGGAATCCGCCATCCCGCCCGGACTCCTGCCGCTGCCGGTCGCCGGGCCACCAGGCCGGGCGCTGCCGAGCGCGGCGGCCGAGCCGGCTACCCCCCACGCGGCGCGCGAGTTCACCCGCGAGGTGCTCCGCCAGTGGGATCTGTGCGTGATCTACCCGGACGCGGCTGTGGTGGTGTCCGAGCTGGTCACGAACGCGCTGTGCTACGGAGCCCGGGTGGCCGCGCCGCCGCCGGACAGCGACCGCGGCCCGGTCGACCTGACCCTGTGGCAGCGCGCCAGCTACCTGATCTGCGTGGTGGCCGACGGCAGCCCGGAGCCGCCGGTGCTCCAGCCGGTCGACCCCACCGCGGAGGCCGGCCGGGGCCTGCAGGTCGTGCAGGCACTGAGCAGCAGCTGGGGCTGGACCATGCTGGGCGGCCGGCAGAAGGCCGTGTGGGCCGCGCTGAGCCTGGTCGGCAGTCGCGGCGGCCCGGCCTGGCCCGAGGCCGCGCACCCGGCCGTGTTATCGATCGTCCCCCGGCCGGGACCGGCCGGAGAAGCCGGGGGGCAGGGCGGCCGCCAGGGCGGGGCAGGCGGCTAGGACGGTAGGCGGGCAGGCGGCCGGACGCTTGCCCGCCTACCGGGGGGACTGCCGGGGCGGGCGCGGGCTCAGGCCGGCGCCCGCGCTGGCGGCCCGCGCCGTCAGCCCGTCAGCGCGGCGTGCTCTCGCCGGGCCGGAACGAGGGCCCGTGCCCGGGGATGATGACCTGCGCCACGCCCAGGATCCGCTCCCGGCTGGCCCGCAGCACCTCGCGGTCCGGCGCGAACGGGTCGTCGGCCGGCCCCTCGGCGCCCCACCAGGCGTGCGTGCACACGTGGACGCCGTCCGGGGTCGCCGCCAGCGTGCTGATGTCCTCCGGGGTGTGCCCGGGGGAGCGGATCAGCTGCACCGACGGGCTCAGCTGGGCCCCCTCGGCATCCCTGTCGGTCCACTTGTCGTCCAGGTAGACGGCCCAGTGGTCGTGGATCCTGGCCGCCGGGAACAGCGCGGCGTTGACCGTGTGGTCCGGGTGATGATGGCTGAACACCAGATCGGTGACGTCGCCGGGACCGGGTCCGTGCCCGGCCAGCGCGGCCAGCAGCCGCTCCCGCGAGGGCACCATGCCCGGGTCCACGATGATCACCGCGTCGCCGTCAACGATGAGGGTGACCGTGCTGGCCACCGCGCTGCTGTCGCCTGCGTCCCGGGCGTAGCCCTCCTGCAGGATGTGCACCTGCGCCGAGCCGGTCGCCGGGAACCCGAAGTCGTCTGCCACGCGCCGATTTCCGCCCGCCTGGCCTGCGGCAGGCGCCCGGCCGCCTTGGCCGCGGCCTTGCGCTCCTTCTTGAACGCCCGGACCTGGGCCAGCGAGGTCTCGTCGGTGATGTCGGCCACCGAGTACCTGGAGCCCTCCGCGCCGAACGGGCCCGCCGCCGCGCGCCACCCCGGCGGCTGGACGCCCAGCTGCTTGCCCAGCATCGCGATCATGATCTGCGCCTTGTAGGTGCCGAACCCGGGCAGCCCGGACAGCCGGGCCAGCAGCTCCTCGCCGGAGCCCGCATCGGCCCAGATCCGGCCCGCGTCACCGTCGTACTCGTCCGCGACCACCCGGGCCACCGCCTGCACCCGGGCCGCCATCGCCCGCGGGAACCGGTGCAGCGCGGGCCGCTCGCTGAACACCGCGGCCAGCTCCTCGGGCGGGAAATCGGCCAGCTCGGCCGCGGTCGGCTCGTGGCCGAGCCGGTCCACCAGCACCTGCGGGGAGCTGAACGCCTTCTCCAGCGGCACCTGCTGGTCCAGCACCAGCGCGATCAGCAGAGCCAGCGGGCTGCGGGTCAGCAGCTCGTTGGCACGCGCCTCGATTGGCAGGCTGATAGGCATGGCATCCTCCCGTATCGTGGCCCCTATCCTGCCATCGCGGCTGGCTGCGCCAGCCGGGCCGGGCGGAACTTCCCGGCGCCGCGCGGCGTTACCCAGACGGCGGCCGATGTGGTCTAGTTAGCTGTCAGGAAGGCGCGGGGCCGGGGGTCCCGCCCGGAGAAGGAGTCCGCATGACGCCCCACATGAAGTACGGCATCGCCGGTGTCGTCATCGGGCTCATCCTGTTCATCATCAGCCCGTGGCTGGCCATCGCCGTGATCGCGGCCGCGGTGGCCATCCCCGCCGTGCTGTACCTGATGCTCGACCCCTCGCAGCGGCGCCGGCTGCGCGAGAACCGCAGCCGCCGGCAGATCGGCCGCTAGCCGCCGCGGGCGCCCCGCGGCGGCTAACGGCACCAGTTGAGCGGTATCAGCTGAGCAGGCCCGGGTACAGCAGCGCGAGCTCGTCCGGGTAGCCGGCGATCAGCCGCAGCTCGTCGTCGGTCAGCGGCTTGCCGGTGGCGGCCGCGCAGACCTGGACCAGCCGGAAGATGTCGTCGGCCCGGTCGCCGGGATCGATCCCCAGCTGATCCATGACGTGCCGGAACCCGGCCATCCCGCCGTACTCCCCAGTGAGCACGACCCTTCCCTCCCGGGCGAACCAGTCGTCAGGGAACGGGCCCAGCGTGCCGTCGTCGTACAGCTCGTAGTTCTGCCGGTCCTTCAGCGCCCCGTCGGCGTGGATCCCCGACTCGTGCGCGAACGCGTTCCGCCCGGTGCCGGGCTGGTTCTGCGGCAGCGGCTGGCCGAACGCGTAGCTCGCCCACAGCGCGAACCGCCGGGCCCAGCTCAGGTCGAGCGCGTCGCCGATGGCCGCGTGCCCGGCCACGCCGAACCCGTGGCTGAAGGCCAGGATGCAGGACAGCAGGTCGGCGTTTCCTGACCGCTCGCCGATGCCGTTGACGCACGTGTTGACCCACGCGTCGTACCCGGCGTCCAGGTCGCCGAGCGCGCCGGAGACCGAGTTGGCCACCGCCATGCCCAGGTCGTTGTGGCAGTGGGTCTCCACCGGCAGGCCGGCCTGGCTGGCCAGCTTGGCGAACCGCTCCCGGATCCGGTACGGCGTGTCGCCGCCGATCGTGTCGCAGTACCGGACCCGGTCCGCGCCGGCCTCCCGCGCCGCGACCGCGAACTCCAGCAGGAACCCGTCGTCGGTGCGCGACCCGTCCTCCGCGTTCACGCCGATCGTCTGCGCCCCGGCGTCCACCGCGGCGCGCACCGCCGCGGTCATCTCGGCGATCACGGACGCCCGGTCCAGCCGGCCGCGGAACTTGTGCTCGATCATCTGGTCCGACGTGGAGATCGACAGGTTGTAGTGCGTCAGCCCGAGCGGCGCGGCGGCCTCGACGTCCGCCGGGATGGCCCGGCACCAGCCGGACAGCCGCAGTGAGCCGAACGCCCCGGCCGCCGCCAGTGCGGTGTTCGCCCGCAGGTAGGGCACCTCGTGGAAGAGGAACGGGAACCCCGCCTCGGACTGGGCCACGCCGAGCTTGCCCAGATAGAAGTTGATCATCGTCTTGCCGAACTTGGACAGCCCGGTCCTGGCCGTCTGCACTCCGTCCCGGTTCGTGACGTCAAGGAAGTGGATGGTGGGCATGTGCTTTCTCTCTCCTGGCTCGCCTCGGCCCGGCCCCCCGGAACCCCCTGCGGCCTCACCGCTCATCGTCAATGGTGATCGACTCTGTCGTCAATGTTGATTAAAATCAACGGTATACGGCAGCCGGGGACCACCCCCGCGTCCCGGCCGCACCCGGCCGGGACGGCGGGCCGGCCGGACGACAGGGGCGGTGGGCACGCGTGACGGAGTGGATCGGGGCCGCGGACGCGGCCCGGCGGCTGGGCATCAAGCCGGCCAGCCTGTACTCGTACGTCAGCCGCGGGGTGCTGGCCAAGCGGACCGGACCGGACGGGCGGGCCAGCCAGTTCGACGCGGCCGAGGTGGACCGGCTGGCCCGCAAGGGCCGCCCGCGCCGCCCGGCGGGCAAGTCCGGGCTGATCATCGGCTCGGCGCTGACCGAGATCCGGGACGGCGAGCTGCGCTACCGCGGCCTGGACGCGGTCCGGCTGGCCGCCCAGCGCAGCTTCGAGGACGTCGCCGAGCTGCTGTGGACCGGCACGCTGCCCGCGGCTCCGGGCCCGCCCTGGCGGGCCACCGAGCAGGCGGTCGCGGTCGCCGCCGCGGCGCAGGCCGCGCTTCCGGCGGCGACGCTGCCGCTGGAGCGGCTCCAGGTCATCGTGCCCGCGCTGGCCGCCACCGACCCGCTCCGCCTCGAGCTCGGCCAGCCTGCGGTGGTCACCGCCGCGCGCAGCATGATCGCCGGGATGACCGACTGCCTGCCCCCGGCCGGCCCGGGCACGCCGGATCCGGAAGAGGGGGTACGAGCCGGGTCGATCGCGGGGCGGCTGGTGTCGCGGCTGTGCCCGGGGGAGCCGCCGCCAGGGCTGGCGGCCGTGCTGCAGTCGGCGCTGGTGCTGACCATCGACCACGAGCTGGCCGCGTCCACGGTGGCGGCCCGGGCCGCGGCGTCGGTGCGGGCCGACCCGTACGCGGTCGTGGCCACCGGTCTCGGCGCGGTGGGCGGGGCGCTGCACGGCGGCGCGTCGCTGGGCGCGGAGCTGATGCTGGACGCGGCCGCCGGCCCGGCGGACGCGCCGCGGGTGATCGGCGAGCTGCTGCGCCGGGGCGAGCGGATCCCCGGCTTCGGCCACTTCGTCTACACCGGCGGCGACCCGCGGGCGCTGGCCCTGCTGGCCGCGGTGCGGCGGCTGGCCCCCGGCTCGCCCAAGGTCGCGGTGGCCAGCGAGATCATCTCCGAGGCGCACCGGCGCGGGCTGCCCCAGCCGAACATCGACTTCGCGCTGGCCGCGCTGGCCGCTGCGGCGGGCCTGATCCGCGGGGCCGCGGAGGCCATCTTCGCGGTGGCCAGGACCGCGGGCTGGCTGGCCCACGGCATCGAGGAGTACCAGCGGGCCACGCCGATCCGGCCGCGCGGCATCTACACCGGGCCGGACGGGGACCGGGAATCAGCGCCGCCGGCCGGGCATTAGACCGTGTACTGGTACCTGCCTCTGCTGGCCCCGCGTCCGGGAGTGATCGCCATGGCTGTGCGCCGCCTCAACCACGCTGTCCTGTACGTCAGGGACCTGCCCGCCACCGTCGAGTTCTACCGGGCCACGCTCGGCTTCGAGGTGGCCAGCGAGATGCCGGGCCGGATGGCGTTCCTCCGCGCGCCGGGCACGGCCAACGACCACGACCTGGGCCTGTTCGCTCTCCCCGACGCGGCCGGGCCGCCGGATGGCCCCGCGGTGGGCCTGTACCACCTGGCCTGGGAAGTCGGCACGCTCAGCGAGCTGGCGGAGGCCAGGGCCCGGCTGGCGGAGCGCGGCGCGCTGGTCGGCGCGAGCGACCACCGGGTGTCCAAGTCGCTGTACGCCAAGGACCCGAACGGCATCGAGTTCGAGGTCATGTGGCGGGTCCCGGCCGCCGAGTGGGAGCGGGAGACGGCGTCCGGCGCGATGATCGCGCCGCTGGACCTGGACCGCGAGCTGGCCCGGTGGGGCGACGTGGCCACCGGGGCTGCGGCCGGCTCAGTGACCTGACCGGGCCGTACCGCATCATCGCGGTCGCGTTTAGTTCGCGTCACGTACCAGTTGGTTGGTGTCACGAACTAAGGTGCACTGCCCGGCGGGCGGGTGCTTATGTCGATCGAGCCCTTGTAGGCGACCCCGCGCACGTGCAGCACCGGGGCGTCCGGCGGAAGCATCCGCTCCCACTCCTCGTCCGGGGACCAGCCCCGGCTCACGCCCATCCCGGTCAGCTCGACCCGCATGCCGGGCGGCACCCAGATGTCGATCCGCGACTTGTAGGCGACCGCCCGGATCGTGGTGTGCGGCCCGGTCAGCTCGGCCGCGCGCAGGTCGAGCGTGCCGGTGCCCTTGTACACCACGGTGCTGAACCGCTCGGGCACCCGCCACCGGCCCGCCCGCCGGACCGGGCCCTTGTAGGCCAGCGCCAGCCGGCCGGGCGCGGGCCCGCCGGAGCCGGGCGCCGCGGGCGCGGCCGACGGGCGGGGCAGGTCGGCGTGCAGGCGGTCCAGGTCGTCCGAGGTCCTGGCGGTCAGCGCGGCCCGGGTGCGGGTGTCGAACTCCTCGTCGCTGAGCCGGCCCTCGGCGAACGACGCCTGGAGCAGCGATACGACCGCATCCCGGTCCTGGTCGCCGACCCGCAGGGCGGGCTGCGAGGTACTGGTGCCCGGCTGGCGGGGCAGTTCCATGATGACCTCCCGAAGTCGCGACATATCTTAACCTGCCGCGCCGGTCGGGTACAGCGCTACGGCTTGCGGGCGAGCTCCGTGTACAGCGCCGTGGTTTGCGCGGCGATGGCGGCCCAGCCGAATTCGATGATTGCGCGGTCCCGGCCCCTGGCGCCCATGGCCGCGGCCAGGTCCTGGTCGCGGACCAGCGTGTTCAGCGCCGCGGCCAGCGCCGCCGGGTCGTCCGGCGGCACCAGCAGCCCGGTCTCGCCGTCGGCCACCACCTCGGGGATGCCGCCGACCCGGGACGCGGCCACCGCGGTGCCGCAGGCCATCGCCTCCAGGTTGACGATGCCCAGCGGCTCGTACAGCGACGGGCAGGCGAACACGGTGGCGTGCGTGAGCAGCTGGATGACCTCGCGCTTGGGCAGCATGCCGGTCAGCCACACCACCCCGGACCGCTGCTCGCGCAGGCCGTCCACCAGCGCGGTGACCTCGGCGGCCAGGGCCTCGGTGTCCGGCTGGCCCGCGCACAGCACCAGCTGGGCGGCCGGGTCGAGCTGCGCGGCGGCGCGCAGCAGCACCGGCACGCCCTTCTGCCGGGTGATCCGGCCGACGAACAGCACCATCGGCCGGCCCGGCGTGACCCCGTACTTCTCCAGCACGTCGGTGCCGTGGTCGGGGGTGTACTGGACGGTGTCGATGCCGTTGCGGATGACCCGGACCCGGGCCGGGTCCACCGCCGGGTAGCAGGCCAGCACGTCCGAGCGCATCCCGTCGGAGACCGCGATCACCGCCGCGGCCGACTCCACCGCGGTCCGCTCGCACCAGGACGACACCGCGTAGCCGCCGCCCAGCTGCTCGGCCTTCCACGGCCGCAGCGGCTCCAGCGAGTGCGCGGTCATCACGTGCGGTATCCCGGCCAGCAGGGCGGCCAGGTGGCCGCCCAGGTTGGCGTACCAGGTGTGCGAGTGCACCAGGTCCGCGCCGGCCGCCGCGGCGGCCATCGTCAGGTCGGCCGACACGGTGGCCAGCGCCGGGTTGGCGCCGGCCAGCGCGTCCCACGGCCGGTGCGCCACCGCGGCCGCCCGGTCCGCGCCCTGGCAGTGCACGGTCAGGTCGACGAGACCGGCCAGCTCCCGGGCCAGGTACTCGACGTGCACCCCGGCGCCGCCGTACACCTCCGGCGGGTACTCCCTGGTCAGCAGCGCGACCCGGAGCCGGCCCTGGCCGTCGCCGCTCACGCGGGCACCACCTGGCCCTTGCCGACCACGGTCACCCCGCCCTCGGAGACCACGAACCCGCGGGCCCGGTCGCGGTCCTTGTCCACGCCCACCGAGACCCCGTCGGGCACCACCACGTTCTTGTCCAGGATCGCGTTGCGCACGACCGCGCGCCGGCTGATCTGGGTGTTGTGCATGATCACCGACCGCTCGACCGTGGCCCAGCTGTTCACCCGGGCGCCCGGGCAGAGCACGGACTTGCGGACCAGCGCGCCGGACACGATCACGCCGTTGCTGACCAGGCTGTCTATCGCCCGGCCGACCCGGTCGCCCTTGTTGTGCACGAACTTGGCCGGGGCCAGCGACGGCACGTTGGTGTAGATCGGCCAGCGGTCGTTGTACAGGTTGAAGACCGGCTCGATCGCGCACAGGTCCATGTGCGCCTCGAAATAGGAGTCCAGCGTCCCGACGTCGCGCCAGTACCCGGTGTCCCGCTCCAGGGCGCCGGGGACCTCGTTGGTCAGGAAGTCGTACACCTGCGCGCTGCGCTCGCTGACCATCATGGGGATGATGTCGCCGCCCATGTCGTGCCGGCTCTGGTCGTTCACCGCGTCCTTGCGCAGCGCCTCGACCAGCGCGTCGCTGGTGAACACGTAGTTGCCCATGGACGCGTAGGTCTCGTCCGGGCGGCCGGGCAGGGCCGGCGGGTCGGACGGCTTCTCCAGGAACGCCTCGATCGTGCGCTCGTCGGAGCCGACCTGGATGACGCCGAACGCCCGGGCCTCCTTCCGCGGCACCGGCAGGCCGGCCACGGTGACCGACGCCCCGGACTGCACGTGCTGGCTGATCATCTGCCGGGCGTCCATCCGGAACACGTGGTCCGCGCCGAACACCACGACGATGTCCGGGCGCTCGTCGTAGATCAGGTTCAGCGACTGGTAGATCGCGTCGGCCGACCCGGTGTACCAGTGCGGGCCGCGCCGCTGCTGGGCCGGCACCGGGGTCACGTAGTTGCCGAGCAGGCTGCTCATCCGCCAGGTGGTGGTCACGTGCCGGTCCAGGCTGTGGCTCTTGTACTGGGTCAGCACGCAGACCCGCAGGCAGCCGGAGTTGACCAGGTTGGACAGGGCGAAGTCGATCAGCCGGTACTGGCCGCCGAACGGCACGGCGGGTTTGGCCCGGTCCGCGGTCAGCGGGCCCAGCCGCTTGCCCGCCCCGCCCGCCAGCACGATTCCCAGCACCCTCGGCTCGGCCATCTCCCCACCTCCGCGCAGCGGGCCGGGATGGCCCGCAGATCACGGCCGGGCGCCTGCTGCCCGGCGGCCTATCACCCGTGCTGCCCCGTATCCCCCCAGATGATGCCAGCGCGGCGCGGCCGCCAGGTAAGCAGCCGCCGACGATCCGGTGACGACCTCGCGATCCCGCCACGCCCGGCCGGCCCAGCAGGCCGGCTAGTCGGCGGGCTTCTGCGCGTCCGCGATGCGCGAGACCCGGGACGCGACCATCCGCGCCGCCATCAGCCGGGCCGCCTCCATGCCGACGCCCATCAGGATCGACCAGGCCAGCGCCTCCTTCAGGGCGATGTCCGGGTCGTGCGGGTCGGTCGGCGGCTCGTTGCCGGTGAACTGCCTCCACCCGAAGGTGATCATCTTCCGGGCGATGCTACCGGCGACGAACGTGGCCACCAGGGCCGCAAATCTGACTCCGCCGTCGCGCTTAGCTGCCATTGCCTGTTCCTTTCCGGTGCGTCCTGGAGATCATGCCACTGCGCTGCCCCCGGTGCGCGCCGCCAGGCGGGACGCCTCGATGGCAGTGGCCAGCCGGGCCGGCTGCCGGGTGGCAATCAGCCAGTACGGGGCCCCGCCCGGGACGGTGACCTCGACGTACACGGCCCGCGGCAGGTACGGCCGGATCAGCAGCACGGCGGCCGGGTCGGCCCGGGGCCCGCGCAGCGCCCGGGTCTGCGCCGCGTCCAGCGCCGTGACCTGGCCGGCCGCATCCAGCGGCAGCACGAACTTCCCGGCCCGCAGCCCGGTGCCGGTGACCTCGACCCGCGGCCGTCCGTAGGCCAGCAGCCCGGCCACGGTCCCGCCCATGATCACCACATACGAGGCCAGCGCGGCCAGCGCGGACAAACCCGCCCACACGGTGGACGCGAAGATGGCCGCGACCAGCAGCCCGAGCAGCCACCACGAGGCCGGCACGCGGAGCCGTTCGGAGTAATTGCGCATTGCCCCACGGTAGTTGGTTACATGGGGGGCATGACCGGCCGATCGGAGCAGGAAACCGGCAGCGCGGACGAGGCCGCCGCGGTGCCGGTGACCGCGGAGGACTTCCTGGCCAGCCCGGTCAGCGGCGCAGCGCCGCCGGCCGGCTCGGGCCGGCCGAGTCCGGGACGGCCACCGTGCCGGGGCAGGAGGGCGCGCCGGGGCAGGCGGGAGCGCCGGAGCCGGCCCTGGCCGCCAGGCGCGCGGGCGGCCTGGGCGAGGCCGCAGGCCGGGTCAGGGCCGCGGTCGCCGCGCTGCTCCAGCGGGCGGAGGAGCAGCGCACGGGGGCCAGGCGCCCGCCGGTATCCCCGCCGCCCGACGGGGCAGAGCCGCCCGACGGGACGGACGGGGCGCCCGCGCAGGCCGGGCCGCCGGGCCCGGCCGCGGCGCCGAGGGACGGGGCCGGGCGGGCCGAGGCCGCCGGGGTGCCCCGGCTGCTCGTCCAGGCGGCCGCCTGGTCCTGGCGGATCCTGCTCGTCGGGCTGCTGATCTACGTGGGCTTCCGTGTCGCCAGCACGCTGCGCCTGGTGGTGCTGCCGTGCCTGGCCGCGCTGCTGCTCACCGCGCTGCTGCAGCCGCTGACCGCACGGCTGCGTAATTCCTTTGGCATGCCCAGCCTGGCCGCGACCTGGTGCACGATCGGCGCCGCGGTGATCGTGCTGGCCGGCATCGGCACGCTGGCCGCGAACCGGGTCAGCGCCGACTACCCGATGCTGTCCAAGGAGATCACTCACACGGCCATCGAGGTGCGCACGTCGCTGGCCGGGCCGCCGTTCCATCTGAACAGCGCCCGGATCGAGGACTACTCCAACCAGATCGTGCACTTCCTCAACCAGCACCAGTCGCTGGTGGCGGGCACCGTGGTGACCGGCGGCCGGATCGTCCTCGAGGTGCTGACCGGCCTGATCCTCACCATCTTCATCACGTTCTTCCTGCTCAAGGACGGGGACCGGATCTGGTCCTGGCTGATCAGCGGGCTGCGGCCGGGCGCCAGGCGGCGGGCCGGCAACGCGGGCGCGGCGGCCTGGTCGGCGCTGGTGAACTACGTGCGCGGCACCACGGTGGTGGCCTCGATCCACGCCCTGGTCATCGGCCTGGCGCTGTGGCTGCTCGGCGTGCCGCTGCTGGTCCCGCTGGTCATCCTGGTCTTCCTGGCCGCATTCGTGCCGCTGATCGGCATCCTGGTCGCCGGCGCGCTGGCCATCCTGGTCACGCTGGGCACCAAGGGCCTGCTCGCGGCGCTCATCCTGCTGGCCGTGTTCGTGCTGGAGAACCAGGTGGAAAGCCACCTGCTGCAGCCGCTGGTGGTGGGCCGTATCGTCCGGCTGCACCCGCTGGCCATCATCCTGGTGCTCGCGGTCGGCGGCATCATCGCGGGCATCGCCGGCGCGATCGTGGCCGTGCCTACCGCGGCCGCGCTGGCGCACGCCTGGCCGCACCTGCGCCGGGAACCCGGCCCGGACGAGGAGAGCGGCCACGGGCCGCCGGGCAGTGCACCGCCGGCCGGCGCCCAGGCCGCGCCGCCCGCGGACGGCCCGGACGGCCCCGCGGCCCCGCCGGCCGGCGCCGGCGCGGCGGGCGGCGGGTAGGCCGGCCGGAATCCCGGCCATGCGCGCGGGTAACGGCGGGCGCGGCGGTAAGGTCACGTGCGTGAACACCGCCGGGGAAGCAGGCCGCAGGCCGCTCGCGGGTCCTGACCGCGACGCCGTGCCCGTGCTGATCAAGCGTCTCGACCCGGCGCTGCCGCTGCCCTCGCGGGCCCATCCCGGCGACGCCGGCGCGGACCTGTTCGCCGCCGCGGACGTGGAGCTGGCGCCCGGGCAGCGGGCCGTGGTGCCGACCGGGGTGGCCATCGCCCTGCCGGACGGCTACGCGGCGTTCGTCCACCCGCGGTCCGGGCTGGCCGCGAAATACGGGGTGACGATCGTGAATGCCCCCGGAACGGTCGATGCCGGGTACCGTGGCGAGATAAGGGTCACGCTGCTGAACACCGACGCCGCCATCCCGGTCCGGTTCCAGCGCGGGGACCGGATCGCTCAGCTGGTCATCCAGCGAGTCGAGCGCGCCGAGTTCCACGAGGTCGACGTTCTGCCCGGGTCCGCCCGGGGAGATGGCGGGTTCGGGTCCACCGGTGGCCATGCAGCGGCGGCCGGACCGGTGCCGGTGAACCCGGATAACGGCCGGCCCGGCCCGGCAGCCAGGTAAGAGAGCGACAAGGTAAGGGAAGGTGCGGGGTGTTCCGACGGCGGCGCCGCGGCGAGGCGGCTGAGCCCGGGGTCCAGGACGAGGCGGCGCAGGACTACCTGGACAGCGACGAGGACGGCTACGCCGAGGACGAGCCGGCCGGCGACGGCGCGGCCGGGGCCACGCCGGTGGCCGGCACCGGCCCGTGGGACGGCGCGGGCGCTTACCCGGCCGCCGAGCGGATGGACTTCGGCAGCCTGCTGATCCCCGTCCGCGAGGGCCTCGAAGTGCAGATCAACATGGCCGAGGACCAGGGCGTGTGGATCGCCGTGCTGCGCGGCGACAACGGCCTGCAGCTGCAGGCCTTCGCCGCGCCCAAGACCAGCGGCCTGTGGGACGAGGTCCGGCACGAGATCGCCGACGAGATCGTGAAGTCCGGCGGGGAGTGCCGCGAGGAGGAGGGGCCGTTCGGCACCGAGCTGCTCGCCCGGGTCCGTACCGAGGAGCCCGGGCAGCGCACCCAGACGCAGCCGGTCCGGTTCCTGGGCGTGGACGGCCCGCGCTGGTTCCTGCGCGGCGTGATCAGCGGCCCGGCGGCGCGCCGCCCGGAGCTGGCCAGGCCGTTCGAGGAAGTGTTCGAGGACGTGGTCGTGATCCGCGGCGACCACCCGGCGCCGCCGCGGGACCTGCTGGAGATCCGGCTGCCGGACGAGGCCCGGCAGGCCCTGGAGGAGCAGATGGCCGCGCAGCAGGAGCCGCCGGACCCGTTCGAGCGCGGCCCGGAGATCACCGAGACCCGGTAGCGGGCGCCGCCGGGCCCGGGAGCAGCCCCGGCCCGGGCCCGGCCCGCCTACTGAACCCCGGACGTGCTGCCTGGCCGCTTGCCGCCGAGCAGCTCGCCGAGCTCGTCCTCCACGTCCTGGCTGGTCACGAACAGCAGCTCGTCGCCGCATTCGAGCGGGTCGTCGCTGTTCGGCACGATCACCCGCCCGGCCCGCAGGACAGCCACCAGCGCGGTGTCGCCCGGCCACTCGATGTCCCCGATCCGGCGGCCGGCCAGCGGCGCGTCCGGCGGGATCGTCAGCTCGACCAGGCTCGCGTCGCTCTGCCGGAACGTCATCAGCCGGACCAGGTCGCCGACGCTGACCGCCTCCTCGACCAGCGCGGAGAGCAGCCGCGGGGTGGACACCGCGACGTCCACCCCCCACGACTCGTTGAACAGCCACTCGTTGTTCGGGTGGTTGATCCTGGCCACCACCCGCGGCACCCCGTACTCGGTCTTGGCCAGCAGCGAGATGACCAGGTTGGCCTTGTCGTCCCCGGTCGCCGCGATGACCACGTTGCAGCGCTCCAGCGACGCGTCGTCCAGCGAGCTGATCTCGCACGCGTCGGCCAGCAGCCACTCCGCGCCCGGCACCCGGTAGACCTTGATGGCCCGCGGGCTCTTGTCGATCAGCAGGACCTCGTGGCCGTTTTCCAGCAGTTCCTTGGCGATGGACCGGCCGACCGCGCCGGCCCCGGCGATGGCGACGCGCATCAGTGGGCCGCCTTGCCCGGTGCGGCGGGACGGGCGAACACCGCCGTGATCCGCTTGAGGTCACTTTCCCTGGCCATCACGTAGAGCACGTCACCTTCCTGCAAGACGGCCCCGGGACCGGGGATCATCGCGTCCCCCAGCCGGGAGATGAACGCGATCCTGGCGCTCGCCGCCTCCTCCAGCGACTGCACCTTCTCGCCCAGCCAGTCCATGCAGCAGGCCACCTCGGCCAGCACGATCTCGCCGGTCGGGTCGCGCCACAGCGGCTCTGAGCCCTCCGGCAGCAGCCGCCGCAGCATCTGGTCCGCGGTCCACCGGACGGTGGCCACGGTGGGGATGCCGAGCCGCTGGTAGACCTCGGCCCGCCGGGGGTCGTAGATCCTGGCCACCACGCGCTCGACGCTGAACGATTCCCTGGCCACCCGGGCCGCGATCACGTTCGAGTTGTCGCCGCTGCTGACCGCCGCGAACGCGTCCGCGTGCTCGATGCCCGCCTCGGCCAGCACGTCCCGGTCGAACCCGATGCCGGTGATCTTGCTGCCCTTGAACCCTGGCCGGAGCCGGCGAAACGCCTCCGCATCCTGGTCGATAACCGCGACCGAGTGCCCCTGATCCTCAAGAATGTGAGCGATCGTCGAGCCGACCCGTCCGCAGCCCATGATCACGATGTGCACGGCCTTCCCTTCAGCCGACCAGCGAGAATGATGCCCGATCAAGGTATGCCCTCTGACCACGTGCTGCTAGCCCCGGATACCCCAACGGCGGGGCCGGGCCGGCGGCACGGGAGCATGGGCTCATGACCGCGCCCGCCGCCGCCCCGCCCCGCCCGGGCGACCTGCTCGAGCTGGTGGCCGGCGAGGCCGCGCACGGCGGCTGGTGCGTCGCGCGCACCGGCGGGGCCGGCGGGCGCGTGGTGTTCGTCCGGCACGCGCTGCCCGGCGAGCGGGTCCGGGCCCGGGTCACCCAGGCGACCGCCCGGTTCGCCCGGGCCGATGCGGTGGAGATCCTCGAGCCGTCGCCGGACCGGGTGCCGCCGCCCTGCCCGCACGCCCGGCCCGGCGGCTGCGGCGGCTGCGACTGGCAGCACGCCAGCCTGCCCGCGCAGCGCGCGCTCAAGGCCACGGTGATCCGCCAGCAGCTGCGCCGGATCGCCGGGATCGACCGCGACGTGGCCGTCGAGCCGGTGGACGGCGACGCTGACGGGCTCGGCTGGCGGACCCGGGTCCGGTTCGCGGTCCGCAAGGACGGCACCGCGGGGCTGCGCCAGCACCGGTCGCACACGGTCGTCCCGGTCCGGCACTGCCCGATCGGGCACGATCTCGTCAATGAATCCGGCGCGGCCCGGGAGCGCTGGCCCGGGGCCCGGTCGGTGGAGGTGGTGACCGCGCCCGGTTCCGGCCAGGTGGCGGTGCTCGCCGACGGCGCCCCCGTGCGCGGCCGCCAGTTCCTCGAGCGCCGTGCCGCCGGGCGGTCCTGGCGGACCGGCGCGGCCACGTTCTGGCAGGTGCACCCGGGCGCGGCGAGCGTACTCGCGGCGGCCGTGGCCGGCGCGCTGCGCCCGGCGCCCGGCGACACCGTGCTGGACCTGTACTGCGGCGCGGGCCTGTTCGCGGGCGTGCTGGCCGAGGCGGTCGGCCCGGACGGCACGGTGATCGGCATCGAGGCGGACACCGGCGCGGTCAGGGACGCGCGGCACAACCTGAAGCACACCCCGTGGGCCCGGGTGCACAAGGGCGACGTGGCCGCGATGCTCGGCCGGTACGGGGTGTCCGGCGCCACGCTGGCCGTGCTCGACCCGCCCCGTACCGGCCTGGACCGGGCGGTGACCGAGATCCTGGCCGCGGCCGGCCCCGGCGGCCCGCTGCAGCGGATCGCCTACGTGTCCTGCGACCCGGCCACCCTGGCCCGGGACCTGGCCATCTTCGGCGAGCACGGCTGGAACCTGACCGTCCTGCGGGCCTTCGACATGTTCCCGATGACGCACCACGTCGAGTGCCTGGCAGTTCTCACGCCCTAAGTGGTTCGTAGTGCCAACTATGTGGTGCCGGGCTCCCCGTCGGGGTGGCCGCCTGGGTGGTGCGCAAGGATGGCTTCATGGAACTGAGGATCTTCATCGAGCCGCAGCAGGGAGCCAGCTACGCGACCCAGCTCCGGATGGCCCAGGCCGCCGAGGAACTGGGCTACGGCGCGTTCTTCCGGTCCGACCACTACCTGAAGATGGGCCCGGTGAGCGGCCTGCCCGGGCCGACCGACTCGTGGCTGACGCTGGCCGGCCTGGCCCGCGAGACGTCCACGATCCGGCTGGGCACGATGGTCACCTCGGCGACCTTCCGGCACCCGGGCCCGCTGGCCATCTCGGTGGCCCAGGCGGACGAGATGAGCGGCGGCCGGGTCGAGCTCGGCCTCGGGGCCGGCTGGTACGAGGCCGAGCACCAGGCCTACGCGATCCCGTTCCCCGGCCTGGCCGAGCGGTTCGCCCGGCTGGAGGAGCAGCTGGCCATCATCACCGGGATGTGGGGCACCGCGGAGGGCGAGACGTTCTCCTTCGACGGCGTGCACTACACGGTCAAGGACTCGCCGGGGCTGCCCAAGCCGGTGCAGCACCCCCGCCCGCCGGTGATCGTCGGCGGCGGCGGGCCGCGCCGCACGCCGCGGCTGGCCGCGCTGTACGCGGACGAGTTCAACCGGGCCTTCGCCCCGGTCAAGGACACCCAGGAGCAGTTCGAGCGGGTCCACGCGGCCTGCGAGACGGCCGGGCGGGACCCCAGCACGCTGGTCCTGTCGGTCGCGCAGACGGTGTGCTGCGGCCGGACGGAGGAGGAACTGGCCCGCCGGGCCGGGGCGACCGGCCGCTCGCTGGCGGACCTGCGCCGGGACGCGCTGGCCGGCACGCCCGGGCGAGCTCGTCGACCAGCTCGGTGAGTGGTCGGGGATCGGCACCCAGCGGATGTACCTGCAGGTGCTGGACATCTCCGACCTCGATCACATCGAGCTGATCGCCAGCGAGGTGGCCCCGCAGCTCTGACGGTGCGGCCGGCCCGGGCGGTCCGCCCGGGCGGTCAGGCTGGCAGAGCCCGCAGCGGCAGGCTGGCCAGGCCCCTGATCGTGTTGTTCAGGTAGGGGCGCGGCGGGCCGGCCAGCTCCAGCGTTCCGATCCGCCGGGCCAGCGCGCCGAGCAGCAGCTCGCCTTCCAGCCGGCCCAGCGCCGCGCCCACGCAGGCGTGGATCCCGGACCCGAGCGCGACGTGCCCGGCCGCCTTGCGCCGCAGGTCGAACACGTCCGGGTCCGGCCACGCCCGCGGGTCCCTGTTCGCCGCGCCGAGGAACAGCAGCACCTTCCCGCCCGCCGGGAGCACGGTCCCGGCTACCTCGGCTGGCCGGGTCGTGGTGCGGAAGAACGTCTGCACCGGCGAGGCGTACCGCAGGGTCTCCTCCACCGCGGCCCGGGCCAGCGCCGGGTCGGCCCGCAGCTGCTGCCACACCGCGGGCCGGGTGGCCAGCTCGTGCAGCGCCCAGGCGAGCGTGTGCACGGTGGTGTCCACGCCCGCGGACAGCAGCGAGCGGACCAGCAGGGCCGCCTCGGCCTCGGTGATCTCGCCGCGGTCCGCGGCCGCGTACAGCTCGGCGCCGAGCCCGCCCGGGGCCAGCCGGCCGCGCTCGCAGGCCTCGGCGATCCACGCCCGGACCGGTTCCGCGGCCGCGGTCGCCTCGTGGAACAGCCGGTTCCGCGGGCCGAACACGTTGAACACCATCGTCCCGTAGGCCAGCAGGTTCTCCCGCCCGTCCGGGCGCAGCCCGACCGCGTCCGGGAAAACCCGCAGCGGGTAGGCCTGCGCGGCGTCGGTGGCGCCGTCGAACTCGCCCCGCGCAGCGAGGTCCGCGGCCAGCTCCGCGGCCTGCTCCGCCAGCTCGGGCCGCAGCCGCTCGATGACCCGCGGCGACAGCACCCGGCTGGTCACCCGGCGGACCCGGGTGTGCTCCGGCGGGTCGGCCTCGAGCAGCAGGCTGGGCGGCCGCCACGGCTTCTCCCTGGTGAAGTCGCTGAGGCCCACGCCGGCCCGGGAGCAGTAGGTCTCGTGGTCCCGCAGCGCGGCCTGGACCTCGGCGAACCGGGCCATCGCCCAGATGCGGTAGCGGCTCAGCCAGACCACAGGGCCGGCGTCGCGCAGCTGCGCATGGTACGCGCCGGGCGCGGCCAGGAACTCCTCGCTGAACGGGTCGAGGTCCAGCTCGGGCGGGCTGACGCCGAGTACACCGGTCATTTACCCGACGATAGGCACCGGGCCGCGGCCGCGCGAGGGGCCGGCCTGGGCGAGCCGGCCCGCGTCCGGATAACCGTAATCCGGGAAGAACTGAGGCGGGCCGGAAGGTTGGCCAGGCATGCCCAGGATGACCGATGATGAATGGCGCGCGTTCGTGATGACCGGCACCCGGACCGGGAAGCTGGGCGTGACCAGGGCCGACGGCAGGCCGCACGTCACGCCGATCTGGTTCGTGCTCGACGGTGACGAGGTGGTGTGGACCACGCACGGCTCCGGGCTCAAGGCGAAGGCGCTGCGCCGGGACCCGCGGGCGTCGATGCTGGTCGACGACCAGACCCCGCCGTACTCGTTCGTGAAGATCGACGGCACGGTCACGCTGTCCGGGGACCTGGCCGAGGTCCGCAGGTGGGCCACGGTCCTGGGCGGCCGGTACATGGGCGCGGACCGGGCCGATGAGTACGGCGCCCGCAACGGCGTGCCCGGCGAGCTGCTGGTCCGGCTGCGGGCCGAGCACGTCGTCGCGATGCGCGATATCTCGGACTGAGCTTCCTGGCCGGGCCTACGGGCGGCCGCGCGGGTCCTGGCCCTGCCAGGGGTCGTAGTCGACCTCCAGCGCCTCCTGCTCGGGGCGCTGGTCCTCGGGCACGTGGATCAGGTTCAGCCGGATCCTGGTCCACGTGGTGAAGCGGCCGCGCATCCCGTCGACCAGCACGTCCCGCGGCTCGAGCGCGGCCCACACGTCCGGGTGGCGCTGCTTCCACCGCTCCAGGCCGGCCATGGCCTCGTCCTTGGTCGCGGCCCGGGCGATCTCGATCAGCGGCATCACCGAGGCCCGCCGGCCGCTCGGCCCGGCGGTCTTGCCCGGCGCGGGCTTCGCCGGGGCGGCCCGCCGCTTGGACGGCTGGACCCGGGGCGCCTCGCCCTCCTGCTTGTCGTAATGCGGCGGCCACGGCGCGTCCGGCAGCCCGGACGCGCGCTGCTGTTCGGCCAGGTCCAGCAGTGCCTCCAGCGACCCGGCCGCGTCGTCCATGCCCGCCGCGGGGTCGCCGACCGCCGCGAACCTGGCGGGCATGGTGTCGATGGTGAACTCCTCGGGCCGGCAGCCGGGCACCTCGTCCCAGGCCAGCGGGGCGGACACGCGGGCGTCCGGAGTGGGCCTGACCGAGTAGGCAGAGGCCACCGTGCGGTCCTTGGCGTTCTGGTTGTAGTCCACGAACACGCCGTGCCGCTCTTCCTTCCACCACCGGGACGTGGCGATCTGCGGGGCCCGCCGCTCGATCTCCCGGGCCATCGCCACCGCCGCGGACCTGACCTCGTTGAACGTCCAGCGCGGCTCGATCCGGGCGTAGATGTGCATGCCGCGGGACCCGGACGTCTTGGGCCAGCCGGCCAGCCCGAAGTCGGCCAGCACCTCGCGGGCGACCAGCGCGACGTCGAGGATCTGCGCCCACTCCACCCCGGGCACCGGGTCCAGGTCGACCCGCAGCTCGTCCGGGTGGTCGATGTCATCGGCCCGGACCGGGTGCGGGTTCAGGTCGATGCAGCCCAGGTTGGCCACCCAGGCCAGCCCGGCCGCGTCGCGCAGCACGACCTCGTCGGCGGTCCGCCCCGAAGGGAACGACAGCTGCACGGTCTCCACCCAGTCCGGCCGCGACGACGGCGCCCGCTTCTGGAAGAACGGCTCCTGATCGGCCCCGTTGACGAACCGCTTGAGCGCCATCGGCCGTCCGCCCGCGCCGCGCAGCGCGCCCTCGGCCACGGACAGGTAGTACCGGACCAGGTCCAGCTTGGTGTGCCCGGTGCGCGGGAAATAGACCTTCTGCGGGTTGCTGACCGCGACCTTGCGGCCGGCGACCTCGATGATCTCCTTGGGGTCCGGCATGTGACCACGATAGACGGTGCGCTGCTGCCGGCCTCGTTACCGTGTCCGCCAGAAGTCGCTGGTCAGGCCGATGCTGGCGAAGAAGGCGGCGGCCTGCGCTGGGGTTCTGCGGCGGTAGCCGGGGGTCAGACGGCCGGCGTACCAGCCGGTGGCGAGCCGCCACAGCGCGGTCAGGTCGAGGACCTCGCCGCGGTCCGTGCCGGTCCGCGCCAGCCACTCGGTGACGTGCTCCCGGCTGCAGAACAGGCGCTGCCGCGAGCAGGTGCCGACGACGTCGTCCCACATCCGCAGGACCGGGACGGGGAGGTGGGCGACCAGTTTCCCGGCGTCAGCGCCGGGATCCGGGGGCTCGCCCGGCGCGACGTCGAGGGCCAGCGGCCGGCCGCAGGCCGGGCAGTGCGTGGCGACCAGGCAGTCCTGGCCGGTCAGGGCCGGGATCGCGAACGAGTCCCAGGCGCAGCCGCCCCACCACTTCTGCGCCGGGCTGGACACGGTGAACCCGATCGGGTCGGCGGACCACGGGTGCGCCATGACGATCCGGGTCCTGGCCCGGTCGAGCACCACCAGGTGGGCGTCGTCCAGGTCGCGCAGCGCCTGGAGGGCTTCGGCCCCGGTGACGCCAAACGCGGCGGCGAGCTCCGCTGGCGTGGCGGCGGCCGCGTCGTCCGCGAACCGGCGGTAGACGTGCAGCCGGGCCGCGGTCAGGTCGATGGGCATGGCGCAGCCTAGCGGGTCCGGCGCGGGTGCCGCCCGGTTCAGCCGGTCAGGTCGGCGACGGCGGCGGCGAACACCTCCGTGTGCGCGTCGGCGTCGGCGCTTGCCGTGGCCGGGCACATCAGCGCCATGTTGTGGAACGGGGTGAGCAGGATGCCCCGGTTGACGGTGTAGAGGTGCAGGTACTCGTCCAGGTCCAGGTCGGCCGCGGCGGCGGACTCGCTGCCGGTGCGCGGTCCGGGGGCGCAGAAGCGGTACTCGGCGCGGGCGCCGAGCTGGGTGATCGTCCAGGGCAGGCCGGCTCGTGCGATGACGCCGCGGACGCCGGCGGTGTAGCGGGTGGCTACCTCGGTCATGCGGGCGAAGGCCGCGTCGGTCAGGACCTCGCCCAGGGTGGCCCGCATCGCGGCGACCGACAGCGCGTTGCCGGCCAGCGTGCCGCCCACCCCGCCGGTGTCCTCGATGTCCGCGGCGGGGTCGGCCAGGATCCGCTCGGCCAGCGCCGCGGACAGGCCGTAGGCGCCGGCCGGGACGCCGCCCGCGATGGCCTTGCCGATCGTGACCAGGTCCGGGTCCAGGCCCCAGGCCTGGGTGCAGCCGCCCGGGCCGGCGCTGAACGTGTGGGTCTCGTCGTTGATCAGCAGCACGCCGTGCTGGCGGGTGAGGGCGCGTACGTCGTCCAGGTAGCCGGGTTCGGGCAGGACGATGCCGATGTTGGTCAGGGCGGGCTCCATCAGCACGGCGGCCACGTCGCCGGCCGCGAGCTCGCGCTCGAGGCCGGCCAGGTCGTTGAACTCGGTAACGCGGGTGGTGGTGACCGGGTCGACCGGGGCGCCGACGTTGCCGGGGCGGGACCTTGGCCCGTCGGGGGTTGTCACGATGAACGTCTCGTCCACGCTGCCGTGGTAGCAGTAGGCGAACACGGCGATCTTCGGCCGGCCGGTCAGCTGCCGGGCCAGCCTGATGGCCCACCTGTTCGCGTCGGTCGCGGTGAGCGTGAAGCTCCACCGGCTGGCCCCGAACCTTCTGGTCAGCTCGGCGGCGACCCACCCGGCGTCCTCGGTGGGCAGCATCGTGGTCAGCCCGCCGTCGTCCGTGATGCGCCGGGTGATGGCGGCGACCGTGGCGGCGGGGGAGTGCCCGGCCATCGCGCCGGTGTCGCCCAGGCAGAAGTCGGTGAGCGTGTTGCCGTCCAGGTCGGTCAGGCGCGCGCCGTGGGCCTCGCGGTAGTACAGGGGGAAGCCGCCGGGCCACATCCGCATCCAGGTCATCGGGACGCCGCCGAGCAGGCTGGCCGCGCCGTCGGCGAACGCTTTCCTGGAGGCCGGGTGACGCTGCGCGTAGGCGTCCCGCTCCCTGGCGATCAGGGCGGTGAGCCGGGTGCGGTCGAAGCCGGGTCCGTCCGGGGCCGGGCTGGCGGGCATCGGGGTCGGGGTCGGGGTCATCGCGGGCATCCCTCCTGGCTCAGCAGGCACAGCAGGCTCACCGTCAGCGGTGGCCCCAGGACGAACTTAGCGACCGGCGGCGGCTGGTAAAACCTGCCCAGGCGGCGGTCCGGGACCGCTGCCCGGCTTTTCCCTCGCTGCGGGCGCCGCATATCCGGGCCGGGGCCTGATCCCGGTGAATAAGACCGGTACCGGCCGCCACCCGTACCGCGCCCGGATTTCCGGCCCGGCCGGCTGTCGACAATGGCAGAACCGGCTCGGAAAAACCCCGGCTAAGGCCCGGCCTTCAGGCTAATCCGGCCGCCGGCCGCCGGTAGCCGCGCCGCGAGCGCCGCGGCCTCAGCGCTTCAGCGCCACCCCGGCCAGGCCGCCCCAGAACCGGCCGGTGTCGGCCGCGTCCGGGTCACCGGGCTCTGGCCGCCAGTGCGGTATCGGCACCAGCCCGGGCTCGATCAGCTCGAACCCCTCGAACAGCGGAAGCAGCTCAGCCCGCGAGCGCATCCGCAGCGGCGCGGCCACCGCCTGGTCGTAGACCTTCTCCGCGGCCCGCGCCACCGTGGGCCGGTCCTCGGTGGTGCCGTGGCTGAGCACCAGGTAGCTGCCCGGGGCGAGCGCGTCGCGCAAAGTGGCCACGATCCGGGCCGGGTTCTCCGCGTCGGTGATGAAGTGCAGCACGGCGACCAGCAGCAGCCCGGCCGGCTGGCTGAAGTCGATCAGTCCGCTGACCCGGTCGTCGGCCAGGATCTTCTCCGGCTCGCGCACGTCGCCCTCGACGATGACCGCGTTGCCCTTGCCGGCCAGCAGCGCCGTGCTGTGCGCGATCGCCACCGGGTCGACGTCCGCGTAGACCACCCGGGAGCCCGGCGCGGCCTGCTCGGCCACCTCGTGCACGTTGCCCTCGGTGGGGATGCCGGAGCCGATGTCGAGGAACTGGCGGATCCCGGCGCCGGCCAGGAAGCGCACCGCGCGGCCCAGGAACGCCCGGTTGGCCCGGGCGATCGCGCGCGCGTTCGGCTCCACCGCGGTGATCATCCGGCCGACGGCCTGGTCGGCCGCGAAGTTGTGGGTGCCGCCGAGCATGTAGTCGTAGACGCGGGCCACGTTCGCCCGTTTGGTGTCCACGCCGGGCGGGATCCAGTTCGGCTCGCTGGCCATCGCTCCACTTCCGGTGCGTCGGTGGCGGCTGGCCTGGCCGGCCGCCGGTAGCTGTTCCGGACAGCAGTTTGCGCCATGCCGGATGTCGTGGGTTAATGTGCCGCCATTATGCGATACGTTAATCATCACCTCTATAGCGGGGCAAGCAAAGTTAACCTGCCGGTCGGTGGTCGTGATGGTAATAAGCAGCGGTCATTGCCTGGAAAGGACATAGCTGACCGGACGAGGGTGACGTCAGGGCGGTTACGGGTGGATTCACGGATGGGCGGCGACGACCGGCCCACGCTGCCCAGGCGGCGTGAGCCGGATCTGTCCGGCCTGGCCATGTTCACCATGGACGGCGCAGGCCGGCTGACTTCCTGGTCGCTGACGGCCGCGGGGATGTTCGGCCGCGAGGCGGCCGCGGTCGTCGGGCGGCACCTCAGCGAGGTGCTGCTCACCGGGCCGGGCCAGGACAGCCTGGTGGAGCGCGCGCTGGCCGAGGTGGCCAGCGGCCGGGCGTGGACCACCACGGTGGCCGGGGGCAGCCTGGGCGAGGGCCGGTTCGCGGTCCGCTGCGAGCCGGACGGCAGCCAGGGCGGCGTGCTGGTGCTCATCGAGCGGGCCTGGCCGCAGCCGAGCCCGGCCTGGCTGCGCGACGCCGCGGAGCGCATCGGCCGGACCCTGGACCTGTACCAGACCGCGGCCGAGGTGGTCGACGTCGCGGTACCCGGGTTCGCCGACTCGGCCGGCCTGTACGTGACCGACCGGCTGCTGGTCGCCGACGAGTTCGTGTCCGCCAAGCCCGGGACCGGGGTGGTGGTCCGGCGGCTGGCGGCCCGGCTGGCCGGGCAGCCCGTGGAGGCCACCAACGACCGGCTGCCCGCGGGCGAGGTGCTCTACTTAGCGGAGGGCTCGCGCCGGCTGCAGGCGATCTCCACCGGGCAGCCGGTGCTGTTCGACCGGTCCGACGAGATGGAGCCGGAGCAGATTGCCCGCCAGTCCGGGGTGTACCTGGAGCAGGCCGCGGCGGGCTACACGTTCCTGGCGGTGCCGCTGGCCGCCCGCGGCGCGGTGGTCGGCTGCGCGGTCTTCGGCCGGTCGCCGGGCAGCCCCGGGTTCAGCCCCGGCGAGGTCACCCTGGCCCTGGAACTGGCCTCGCGCGCCGCGCTGGCGCTGGACAACGCCCGGCTCTACGACCGGGAGCGGCGCACCGCGCAGGCCCTGCAGCGCGGCCTGATGCCGGGGCTGCCGCAGATCCCGCCCGGCCTGGAAGTAGCGCAGAAGTTCCTGCCGGTCGGCGACAGCGTCGTCGGGGGCGACTGGCACGACATCGTCCCGCTGCCCGGCGGGCAGGCCGCGCTCATCGTCGGCGACGCGATGGGCCACGGCCCCGAGGCGGCCGCGGTCATGGTGCAGCTGCGCACCGCGGCGCACATCCTGGCCGGCCGGGCCCTGCCGCCCGGCGAGATCCTGCGCAGCCTGGACTCGATCGTCGCCCAGCTGCCCGGCGTGCCGTCGTTCGCCACCTGCATCACCACGGTCATCGACCCGGCCAGCGGGTCCTGCCTGGCCGCGCAGGCCGGGCACCTGCCCCCGGTGCTGGTCCGGCCGGGCGGCCAGACCGAGGTCCTCGACCTGCCCACCGGCCTGCCGCTGGGCCTGGGCGCGGACTCGTTCGACCCCATCGAGGTGCCGTTCCCGCCCGGCACCACCCTGGCCCTCTACACCGACGGTCTGGTGGAGAACCGGTCCCGGCCGATCGAGGGCGGCCTGGCCGCGCTGTGCGACGCGCTCAGCACCGAGCTGTCCAAGCCGGGCCGCGACCTGGACGAGGCCTGCGAGGCGGTGGCCCGCCGGCTGCGCGAGGGCGGCGAAGACGACGCCACCCTGGTGCTGGTCCGGATCCGCCAGCCCGCTGGCGCGGACGCCGGGGGATAGCGGCTCAGGCGCGCGAGCCGGAGGGTGAACACGGGATCTTGCTTTGCCGGACGGTGGGTGAGCAAGATCGGGCCATGAACATCCCGCCGATCCCGCCGCCCAGCCGCGATGACATCGCCAGGATCGGCGAGAGCTACCGGCTGCGGCTGTCGGCCGCCGACGCCGAGTCGTTCCGCGCGCTGGTCGCCGGGAACCTGGCCAGCCACCACGCGGTCGAGCGGCTGTACGCGGAGCGGATCGCGGAGACCCCGGTGCGCGCCTGGCAGTGGCCGGCCGCGGACGCCAACCCGCTCGGCGGCTGGTACGTCACCGCCGGCATCAGCACGGGCAAACCGGGCCCGCTCTCCGGACGGCGGGTCGCGGTCAAGGACAACATCGCCGTCGCGGGCGTGCCGATGATGAACGGCTCGGCCACCGTCGAGGGCTACATCCCGCAGCGCGACGCCACGGTGGTCACCCGCCTGCTGGCGGCCGGGGCAACGATCGCGGGCAAGGCGGTCTGCGAGGACCTGTGCTTCAGCGGCGGCAGCCACACCGCGCATTCCGGGATCGTGCGCAACCCGTGGGACCCGTCCCGGTCCGCGGGCGGCTCGTCCAGCGGATCCGCGGCGCTGGTCGCGTCCGGCGCCGCGGACCTCGCCCTGGGCGGCGACCAGGGCGGCTCGGTGCGTATCCCCAGCTCGTTCTGCGGCACGGTCGGGCACAAGCCGACCTACGGCCTGGTCCCGTACACCGGCGCCTTCCCGATCGAGAACACCCTGGATCACCTCGGCCCGATCACCCGCACCGTCAGGGATGCGGCCCTGCTGCTCAGCGTGCTGGCCGGGCCGGACGGGCTGGACCCGCGGCAGCGCCGGGACCCGCCGGGCACCGACTTCCTGGCCGGGCTGGACGCGGGCGCGGCCGGGCTGCGGGTGGCCGTGGTGCAGGAGGGGTTCGGCATCCCGGGCGTGTCCCAGCCGGGGGTCGACGAGGTCGTGCGGGCCGCGATCGGCAGGCTGGCCGCCGCGGGCGCCGAGGTGACCAGCGTCAGCGTGCCGCTGCACCGGCACGGCCTGGAGATCTGGGACGTGATCGCCACCGACGGGGCGACCAGCCAGATGATCGACGGCAACGGCTACGGGCTGAGCTGGGCCGGGCTGCATGACCCCGAGCTGGTCGCGCACTACGCCCGGGGCCGCCGGGAACGCGGCCACGAGCTGGCCGACACGGTCAAGCTGGCCATGCTCACCGGCCGGTACGCGCTCGGCGCGGGCGACGGCCGGCACTACGCGATGGCCAGGAACCTGGCCCTGGACCTGGCCGCCGCCTACGACGACGCGCTGCGGCGGGCCGACGTGCTGGTCATGCCGACGCTGCCGGTGGTGGCCAAGCCGATCCCGCCGGCGCGGGGCGAGCCGTGAGGAGTACCTGGCCGGGGCCAGCGGCATGATCGCCAACACCGCGCCGATCGACGTCACCGGCCATCCGGCGATCACCGTGCCGGCCGGGATGGCGCGGGTGCCGGGCGGCCCGGAGGGCGGCCTGCCGGCCGGGCTGATGATCATCGGACCGCAGTTCGGCGACGCAACCTGCCTGCGGGTGGCCCAGGCCTTCGAGACCGCGGCCGGCGGCTTCCCGGCCCCAGCTGGCTAACCCCGGCCCGGCTAGCCCGGCCCGCCCGTGCCTGGGTCATCAGCGCCCGGGCCATCCGCGAAGTACGCCGCGGCCACCTTCTTCGGCACGCACATCTGCCAGGCGTCCAGCACCAGCTCGGTCATCTCGGCGTGGTCGATCGCGCTCAGCCTGACGTGCACCCAGTGGTAGCGCATGTCCCCCGTCCCGGGCAGGCTGAACTTGGCCGGCTCGGCGGCCACCAGCGCCGCCCGCTGGTCCTTGGGGAAGCCGAACCCCATCACGGTCTCGTCCCGGGAGAAGGCCAGGAACACGATCCGGCCGACGCGGAACTTCACCCGGTCGCGCACCAGCGCCTCATACGCCCGGGGCAGCTGCAGCGCCAGCGCCCTGACCTCCTCGGTGGTCACCGGCACGGAGACCGCCACTGGGGCTCCCGTGGGCCGTGCGAATGCTGCATGCCGGGACGGTAACCCGCGGCACTGACAGCCGGCCCCGAGGCGCTAAAGTGCCCAGCGGACAGCGCGGGGGCAGGGGGCCGAGGAGGCACGGATGGGCGATCCGGACCACTGGGTCGTGGTCGGTCTGGACAACGGCGGCACCACCAACAACGCCACCGTCCTCGACAGGGCCGGCCGGTTCCTCGTCGACCGGCTCGTGGAGTGCCCGAGCTGCGTTCACGAGGGCCCCGGCCAGGCCATCGAGGCGCTCGCCGGCGCGCTCGACCGGGTCCTGGAGATGACCGGCATCAGCCGGGCAAGCGTGCGCGCGGTCGGCCTGGACACACCCGGGCCGGTCAGCGCGGACGGCGTGATCTCCGCCAAGGGCGCGACGAACTTCTCCGACCCCGCCTGGCGCGGCTTCGACGTCCGCGGCGCGCTGCAGAACCGGATCGGGCTGCCCGTGCTGTACAACAACGACGCCAACGCGGCCGCGCTGTACGCCCACCACACCTACTTCGGCGCGATCGAGGCGCCCCGCCGGTCGTCGGTGTCGGCCATCGTGGGGACCGGCCTGGGCGGCGGCGTGATCGAGGCGGGCCAGGTGATCCGCGGCGCGGCCGGCATGGCCGGCGAACTGGGCCACGTGTGGATCCCGATGGACGGCCTGCTCGCCCTGGGCCAGCCGGTGCCGCACTGCAACTGCGGCCTGGACGGCGACGTGGAGAGCGTGGCCTCGCTCACCGGGATCGCCAACAACCTGCTGCCGTACTGGCTGACCCGCTACCCGGAGCACGAGCTGGCCCGGGTCAGCCCGGTGTCCACCGCGGCCAAGCTGGTTCGCGGGCACGGCGAGGCCGGCGACGAGATGGCCCTGGCCATCTTCCGGCAGCAGGCCATGGCCATCGGCCGGCTGTTCACGATCGCGGCCAGCTTCACCGACCCGGACGTGTACTTCCTGGGCGGGGGAGTGGTGGAGACCGCACCGGAGTTCCGCGAGTGGTTCCTGGCCGAGGTGCGGCAGCACACCCAGCTGCGCAAGGAGCAGGCCAGCGCGGCCACCGTGGCCCTGGTCCCCGACCGGGACATGGCCGGCGCCCGCGGGTCCGCGATCGCCGCCCGTGAGTGGGCCCGGTTCCGTCCCTAGGCGGCGGCCACGGCGGGGGCGGCGGCCACCACTAGCCCCCGCCCGCTGCCGTCCGCCTTACACCCCGGCCGGCAGGCCCGCCAGCGCCTTGCTGACCGCTTCCTCGGCCAGCTCGTAGTCGCGCAGCTGGCCGGACAGGTGGTCCTGGTAGGCGGCCAGGTCGAGCAGGCCGTGCCCGCACAGCGCGGTCAGGATGACCTTCTCCTCGCCGGTCTCCTTGCAGCGCAGCGCCTCCTCGATGCAGGCGGCCACGGCGTGCGTGGGCTCGGGGCCGGCACGATGCCCTCGGTCCTGGCGAACCGCAGCCCGGCCGCGAAGCACTCGGACTGCGGCTTGGCCACCGCCTCGATCAGGCCCAGCTCGTAGATGTGCGACAGCAGCGGCGACATGCCGTGATACCGCAGCCCGCCGGCGTGGATCGGGTCCGGGATGAACTCGTGCCCGAGCGTGTGCATCTTCAGCAGCGGGGTGAACCCGGCCGTGTCGCCGAAGTCGTAGGCGTACTTGCCGCGGGTGAACGACGGGCAGGCGGCCGGCTCGACCGCGCGGATCACCGGGTTGATCTTCCCGGCCAGCTTCTCCCGCAGGAACGGGAAGACCAGGCCGCCGAAGTTGGACCCGCCGCCGGTGCAGCCGACGATCACGTCGGGGGTGTCCCCGGCCTCGGCCAGCTGCTTGATCGCTTCCTCGCCGATGATGGTCTGGTGCATCAGCACGTGGTTCAGCACGCTGCCGAGCGAGTACCTGGCGGCCGGGTCGCCGGCGGCCACCTCGACCGCCTCGCTGATCGCGATGCCCAGGCTGCCGGTGGAGTCCGGGTGCTCGGCCAGGATCGCGCGGCCCGCGCTGGTCAGGTCCGACGGGCTGGGGTGCACGGTCGCGCCGTAGGTCTCCATCAGCATCTTGCGGTAGGGCTTCTGGTCGTAGGAGGCGCGGACCATCCACACCTCCAGCTGCACGCCGAACACCGCAGCGGCGAAGGCCAGCGCGCTGCCCCACTGGCCGGCTCCGGTCTCAGTGGTCAGCTTGGCGACGCCCTCGGCCGCGTTGTAGTAGGCCTGCGGCACGGCGGTGTTGGGCTTGTGCGAGCCCGGCCGGGCTGCCGCCCTCGTACTTGTAGTAGATCTTGGCCGGCGTGCCCAGGTCCTTCTCCAGCCGCCGGGCGCGGTACAGCGGGGTCGGCCGCCACAGCCGGTAGACGTCCAGCACGTCCTCGGGGATCGGCACGTACCGGTCCTGGGTGACTTCCTGGCCGATCAGCGCGACCGGGAACAGCGGCGCCAGGTCGTCGGGCCCGACCGGCTGCAGGGTTCCGGGATGCAGCGGCGGCGGGGGCGGCGACGGCAGGTCCGCGATGATGTTGTACCAGCTCCGGGGCATGTCGGTTTCCTGGAGCAGGTACTTGAGCTGACCGGTCATGCTGGCCTCCCAGGGGTCCCGGCAGTAGTAACGAGCCACGCTAGTGGACACGGGGGCGAAGCGGCCAGCGGGTAGCCTCCCACCGGGGACGCACCCCGCGGACCGGGAGGAAACGGCCATGCGCGTGGACATCTGGAGCGACATCGTCTGCCCCTGGTGCTACATCGGGAAACGGCGGTTCGACCAGGCCCTGGCCTCCTTCGGCGGGCGGGACGAGGTCGAGGTCGTGCACCACTCGTTCGAGCTGGACCCGTCGTTCGACCGGGACCGCCCGCAGCTGCTGCTGGACATGCTGGCCGCCAAGTACCGGCTGGACCCGGAGCAGGCCGGGCAGGCCGAGGCGCGGGTCGCCGCCCAGGCCGCCGCGGACGGCCTGGGCTACACCTCGGACCGGCTGGTCGGCAACACGTTCGACGCGCACCGCCTGGTGCACCTGGGCGCGGACCGCGGCCGCGGCGCGGAAACCCTGCAGCGGCTGTACGAGGCGCACTTCGCCGAGGGCCGGCCGGTGTTCACCCCGGCGGACCTGGCCGTGGTCGCCGCCGAGGCCGGGCTCGACCCGGACGAGGCCCGCCAGGTGCTGGACGGCGGTGCGTACGCGGATGAGGTCCGGGCGGACGAGGCCGCCGCCGCCGAGGTCGGCATCAGCGCGGTGCCGTTCTTCGTGCTCGACGGCAAGTACGGGGTGTCCGGGGCGCAGCCCGCGAGCGTGCTGGCCGAGGTCCTGCGCGAGGTGCGGGACCGGTCGGCGGCCCCGGATGAACCGGCGGCCCCGGAAGCCAGCGCAGGGTAAAAACCCCTGACGCATTGGGCAAAGGCGGCCTTGATGACCTTGATCACCTTCGGGTGATCGGTACGTTACAGAGCGATGAGCCACGGTCCCCGCCGGGTAAGCCGGCGGGCCTTCCTCGGTGGCGCGGTCCTGAGCGGTGCCGCCGCGGTGACCGTCGCCGTCGTGGCCGACGAGCAGGCCGGGGCGCACCCGGCGGCGAGGTCCGGGGCCGTCGCCGGGTCCGCCCCGCCGCGCCCGGGCCAGCGGGCCGGCGCCCGGCCACGGCCGGTGCCAGAAAGCGCCAGGGCCGGTGACCCGCACTGGGAGATCCGCCAGCTGGGCCGCGCGGACGCGATCATGGGCTACGCGGGCCGGGACAGCGTGCTTCCCGGCGAGCCGGTTCCGCTGTACGTGTCCACCACCGCGCGGTCGTTCCGGGTGCAGGCGTTCCGGATGGGCTGGTACCGGGGCGATCTGGCCCGGCTGGTCTGGCGGTCGCCGGTGATCCGTGGCCACCGGCAGCGACGGCCCGGGTTTGACGCCGCCACCCGGACCGTGACCACGCGCTGGGGGCCGTCGCTGACCGTGCCGACCGGCGGCTGGCCGCCCGGCGCCTACCTGCTGCGGCTGGACGCCGAGTCCGGGCCGCAGCGGTACGTGCCGCTGACGGTCAGGTCCGCCTCGGCCGCCGGGGCCGTCGTGCTGAGGCAGGCGGTGGCCACCTGGCAGGCCTACAACCAGTGGGGCGGCTACGACCTGTACAACGGCCCGGGCGGGATCGCCGACTACGCCAGCCGGTCGCTGGCGGTCAGCCTGGACCGGCCGTACGACCAGGACGGCGCGTTCATGTTCCTGGCCCACGAGCGGAAGCTGATCGCGCTGGCCGAGCGGATGGGCCTGCCGCTGGCCTATCTGACCAGCATGGACATCGCTGCTTCGGCAGAGGTGCTGCACGGCGCCAGCGCGGTGGTCTCGCCCGGCCACGACGAGTACTGGTCGCCGCCGGAGCGGGCGCACGTGACCGCGGCCCGCGACGCCGGGGTGAACGTCGCGTTCCTCGGGGCCAACGCGATGTTCCGCCGGACCCGGCTGGCCCCGACGCCGCTCGGGCCGCGCCGCCTGGTCATCTGCTACAAGACCAGCTACCTGCAGGACCCTCTGTACGGGCGGCGCAACGAGCTCGTGACCAGCGACTGGCGCGAGCCGCCCGACCCGGACCCGGAGTCGTCCCTGACCGGAACGCTGTACGAGTCGAATCCCGCCGACGCAGCGTTCGTGGTGGTCCGGCCGGGTGCCTGGCTGCTGCGCGGCACGGGGGCGGTGCACGGCACGTCCCTGCGCGGGCTGGTCGGCATCGAGTACGACCGGGTCAACCCGGGCTGGCCGGTGCGGCGGCCGATCGAGATCCTGTCGCACTCGCCGCTGACCTGCCGGGGCGTGCGGAGCTACGCGGACTCCGCGTACTACACGCATCACGGCGGGGCCGGGGTCTTCAGCACCGGGACCATGCGCTGGGTCCGGTCCTTCAACGGCGACGCCGGGTACGGGACTGACCGGCGGACCGGCCGGTTCACCCGGCGGGTGACCGCCAACGTCCTGCGGGCCTTCGCCGACGGCCCGGCCGCGGCCCGCTACCCGGCCCGCGACAACCTGCGCGCCATGCACGAATGGCCCGGGGACCCGATCGCGGCGCGGCACAACCTCTGGTAATGGCGCTCGCCGCGCTCGCGGACGTAAGCCGCGAAACGCTCGTCGGGTGAGTCCCTGCCGGGCCGCATGCACCGTCCTTGAGGCCGCAAAGTTTCGCTCCCTCAACGCCGCCTGGCCCTTCTCAGGTTGACACCGCAACTCGGCTAACCTGCCAGCAAGCAGCCGGTGCGGAAGGACAGCCATGCTCGTCGCGGGCGTTGACTCGTCTACCCAGTCCACCAAGGTCGTGCTGTGCGACGCCGGCGACGGCACGGTGGTGGGCCGGGGCAGCGCCCCGCATCCGCCGGGCACCGAGGTCGACCCGGCCGCCTGGTGGGACGCGCTGGGCCAGGCCGGCGCTGGCCTTCTGGACCAGGCCGCCGCGGTCGGCGTGGCCGGGCAGCAGCACGGCATGGTGGTGCTGGACGAGGCCGGGCAGGTGATCCGGCCCGCGCTGCTGTGGAACGACCTGCGGTCGGCCGCGGCCGCTGCCGAGCTGATCGGCGAGCTGGGCGGCCGGGACGGCTGGGCCAAGGCGACCGGGAGCGTGCCCACCGCGTCGTTCACCGTCACCAAGCTGCGCTGGCTGGCCACCGCCGAGCCGGGCGCCGCGGCCCGGGTGCGCACCGTGCTGCTCCCGCACGACTGGCTGACCTGGCGGCTGGCCGGGGCGGCGCCGGGCGCGGCCACCACCGACCGTGGTGACGCGTCAGGGACCGGGTACTTCTCCCCGGCCAGCGGGGAGTGGCTGCCCGGGCATCTCTCGGCGGCGCTCGGCCACCCGGCGGAGCTGCCGCGGGTGGCCGGGCCGGGTGAGGCGGTTGGCGAGAGGCCGGGCGGCGCGGTGCTGTCCGCGGGCACCGGCGACAACATGGCGGCCGCGCTCGGCCTCGGCCTGGCCGACGGCGACGTGGCGATCTCGATCGGGACGTCGGGGACGGCGTTCGCGGTGAGCACGGTCCCGGCGGCTGATCCGTCCGGCGCGGTCGCCGGGTTCGCCGACGCGACCGGCCGGTTCCTGCCGCTGGTCTGCACGATCAACGCGGGCCTGGTGCTGTCCGCCGCGGCCGGGCTGCTCGGCGCCGGCCTGGACGAGCTGTCCGCCCTGGCCCTGCAGGCCGGGCCCGGGCCGGCGGGCTGACGCTGCTGCCCTACCTCGACGGCGAGCGGACCCCGGACCGGCCCGGCGCCACCGGCGTGCTGCGCGGGCTGACCACAAGCAACGCGACCCGGCCGAACCTGGCCCGGGCCACGGTCGAGGCGGTGCTGGCCTCGCTGGCCGAGGCCGCCGCGCTGCTTCCCGGGGCCGGGGCGCGGCCCCGCCGGGTGCTGCTGATCGGCGGCGGGGCCCGGTCGGAGGCGGTCTGCCGGCTGGCGCCGGGGATCTTCGCCGCGCCGGTGACCGTGCCCGAGCCCGAGGAGTACGTGGCCCTGGGCGCGGCCCGGCAGGCCGCCTGGGCGCTGTCCGGCGCGGCCGGGCCGCCCGCCTGGCCGGCCCGCCCGGCCACCGAGTACACCGGGGAGCCGGAGCCGGCCGTCCGCCAGCGCCACGTGGCGCTGCGGGACGACACGGCGGGCTGGCCGTCCGGCTGACCGCGTCACCGCGACCGCGACCGCGACCCGCGACCCGCAGGAAGGAACTGCTTGTGAGCACTGACCCGTACGTCCCGGCCAGGGAAGACCGCTTCTCGTTCGGCATCTGGACGGTCGGCTGGCAGGGCGTGGACGTGTTCGGCGGCGCGGTCCGCCCGCCGATGCCCGCCGAGCGTGCCGTCCGCAAGCTCGCCGAACTGGGCGCCTACGGGGTGAACTTCCACGACAACGACGTGTTCGACTTCGGGGCCAGCGAGGCCGAGCGGTCGGAGCGGATCGCCGCGTTCCGCGCGGCGCTGGACGAGACCGGCCTGGTCGTCACCACCGCGACCACGAACCTGTTCTCGCACCCGATGTTCCGCGACGGCGGGTTCACCGCGAACGACCGTGACGTGCGCCGGTTCGCCCTGGCGAAGGTCATGCGCAACCTCGACCTGGCCGCCGAGCTGGGCGCGAAAGTCTATGTGTGCTGGGGCGGCCGGGACGGCGCGGAATCGGGCGGGGCCAAGGACATCCGGGCCGCGCTCGACCGGGCCAAGGAGGCCTATGACATCCTCTGCGGCTACGTCCTGGACCAGGGCTATGACATCCGGTTCGCGCTGGAGCCCAAGCCGAACGAGCCGCGCGGCGACATCCTGCTGCCCACCGCCGGGCACGCGCTGGCGTTCATCAACGAGCTCGAGCACCCGGAGCTGGTGGGGCTCAACCCGGAGGTCGGCCACGAGGAGATGGCCAGCCTCAACTACGCGCACGCGATCAGCCAGGCCCTCTGGCACGGGAAGCTGTACCACATCGACCTGAACGGCCAGCACGGCCCGCGCTACGACCAGGACCTGCGGTTCGGCGCGGGCAACGCACGGGGCGCGTTCTGGGTGGTGGACGCTCTGGAGGCCGGCGGCTACGACGGCCCGGTGCACTTCGACTACAAGCCGCCGCGGACCGAGGACGACGACGGCGTCTGGGCGTCGGCGGCCGCGTGCATGCGCAACTACCTGATCCTGCGGGAGAAGGTCCGCGCGTTCCGCCGCGACCCGGAGGTCAAGGCCGCCCTGGCGGCGGCGCGGGTCGATCAGCTCAGCGAGCCGACCCTGGGCCCGGGGGAGTCGTGGCGGGATCTGCGCGGTGCCGCCGGCGACCCGGCCGCAGCCGAAGCCATGGGCGCGCGGGGGATGGCCTTCGAGCAGCTGGACCAGCTGGCCCTCGAGCACCTGTACGGCACCCGCTGAGCCGGCTGGCGGACTGGTCCGGGCTGGGCCGGCCGCCCGCTGGCCGAGGGCCGCCGGGGACGCTGGAGCGGCTCAGGAAACGCCGCACCCTGGCGGATTCAGGACTTGTTGCGACGGGTTGCGGCACATGCCATCGTTGGGCCCGTGAGTTCGGGCGCGGCATATCCGGAGCGGGCTCGCGCCCCCCGTGCACTGGCGGTCGCCGGGTCGATCCTGCTGGGCGCGGGGGCCGTGTCGGTTGTTTCCGGCGTCCTCCTGCGGGACTCACTGCCCCGGTGGCGGCTGCTGATCGGGCTGGCCGCGCTGCTCGGCGTGCTCGCCCTCGGCTGCCTGGCCATCGCCCTGATGCTGGCTCTGGTGGACCGCTTCGACCGCCGCCGCGCAGGTCCCCGGCCGGCGGCTGGTGGCGTGGCGGACGGTGAGCCGCCGCCCGAGGAGTGGCTGGACCCGTTGCGGGCCGGCGGCGGCCTGGCCCGCGGCCCGCGCCCGGTCATCGCGGGCCGCGACACACCTAACGGCACCCGGCCGCCCATCTGGGAACCGGCCGGCCCACCACCTGGCGCTGCCTATCCGGCCCAGCCCTACCCCGGCCCGCCCGGCGGCCCGCACCCCGCCACCGCGAACGGCCTGACCCACCCCGCCAGCGCACCCCCCGGCCCGGCTGCCCTGGGAACCCCGCCGCACGGTCTGGGCACGCCGGTCGCTCCGCCGCCAGGCCAGCCAGGCGGTTCGGCCCGCCGGTGGCCACGTACGGCCTCGCTGGAAGCGGGCTGATACCCGGCCTGCCGGACCGCTCCGCGGACGGCACCCCAGGTCCGCCTGGCTCGCCCTACCCAGGCCCGCCGCCGGCGGCCTGGTCCCGCCGGGTTCGCCCTACCCGGGTGCGCCGGCCGGCCGGGGAACCGCCTACGACCCTGCGGCCACCCCGCCCGGCCTGCCACTGCCCGGCGTGATGCCGCCCGGGAACCCAGCTGCGGGCCAGGACCCCAGGACCACTCCACCGGACGTCCCGCCGCCCGGCGTGATGCCGCCGTGGGGCCTGGCCGGGGCCCAGGACCCTACGCCCACCCCGCCGGAACTCCCGCCGCTTACCGTCATGCCGCCCGGCCCGGTCCAGCCGGCCAGCACGCCGCCTGGCCTGTCGGTGCCGCTCACCCCGCCGCCGGGCCTCGGCACACCGTTCACCACCCCGCCCGGCCTGGCCGTACCGATGACCCCGCCGTCCGGCGGGCCCGGGCCGGCCAGCCCCTCGGGTATGCGGCCCGGTACCGCGCCGCCCTACGGCCCCGTGCCGGGCTCGCCATCAGGCCCGGGTACGGAGCCGGGCTCGCCGCCCGGGGTTGCGGCGCCGCAATTCGGGTCCGCGCCCGCTCTGCCTTCGCAGGGTCTGCCAGCCCCGGTCTCCCCGCCGGACGCACCATCCGGGCCCGCTACTGCCGGGCCAGCCCAGCCCGCTTCCGCTGGCCCCGGGCCGGCGCGCCCTCGGTCAGCCTGCCGCGGGACATGACCACGCCGGGCCTGCCGCCCGGGGTTGCGCCGCCGCCCGCTACGCCTTCGCCGGGCCAGCCGGCCCCGGTCACGCCGCCGCCTGGCCCGGGCGCACCCGTCACCCCGCCCTCCGGTGCCGCACTGCCGCCCTACCTGGCCACCCCGGCCCCTTCTGTGCCCCCGGGGCCGGTGACCCGCTCGGGCCAGCGGCCGGCCCCGCTGCCGCCCGCGCAGCCCGCACCGCCGGCCCCGCCCAGCCCGGCCGCACCGCAGCAGGCTCCTGACGGCCGGCCCGGCCCTGCGCCCACGGGCCCGCTGCCCTCGTGGCCCACCGCCCAGCCGGGACGGACGGTCCAGTACAGCTGGCCGCTTCCAGCCGACGACGTCTCCGAGTGGGGCGCCGCCGACTGGCCGCAGACCGCTGCCTCGTCCGGCCCAGCCGTCCCGTCCAGCCCAGCCAACCCGGCCAGCCCACCGTCTGCCGCGCCGCCGTGGGGCGGCCGGCCTGGCGCGGCGGCCCCAGCCGGGCCGGTCACCCCGCCCGCGACTTACCCGCCGGCCGCCCCGCCGTCGTGGGGTGGCCAGCCCGCCGCCGCGCTTCCGCCGGAGCCGGCCAGCCCGGCCGCGCCGTATTCGCCGGCGGCCGGCCCGTCCGGTGCGGTCCCGCACGGCACCGCCCCGCCGCCACCAGCGCCGCCCCCGCCGCCGGCCAGCCTGCCGCCTGACGGTTCTGGGCTGCGCGGTCCTGCGCTGCCTGGCCCGTGCTGCCTGCCCTGGCTGCCGACCGCCCCGCGGCCACTGGCGCCGCCGAACCCGGTGCCGCAAGGCCCCGGCTCGCGGGACACCGGCCCCCCGCCGGCCGCGCCGTCGCCCGCCGAGGTGCCCCCGGAGCCGTCCCGGCCGTCCGCCTCACCGACCGGCGAGCCGCCGCCCCTGCCGCGACGTCCCGTCACGGCGCCCGGTGAGGCCCAGACCGGCGGCCGGCCGCCGGCGCCACCGCTGCCGGTCCGCCCGCGCCCGGCCGGGCGGCCCGGCTGGCCCAGCCCGGCCTCGCCGGGCGGCACCCCGCCGCCCGCCCAGACCGGGACCGGCGAGCCGATACGCTCCTGGTTCGAGCCGAGCCCCAAGAAGCTCCCGCCCGAGCCGCCCGAGCCGCCCGAGTTCAGCCCGGCCCCCGTCAGGCCGGCCCGCCACCGGCCACACCGCAACCCCGGCCGCGCTGGCACGCCGGCCGCGCCCCTGGCCCCGGCCCGGCTCCGCAGCCCGGCCCGCCAGAACCGCCGCAGCCCGGCGCCGCGGCGTCGGTGCCCCCGCGCCGGCCCCCGGCGCCGCCTGCCACGGAAGGCCCGCAGCCGGGGCCGTCCGCCCCGCCCAGGGACGACGACACCCGGCCGATACCGGTTGTCCGGCCCGACAACGGCCAGGCCGGGCCGCCAGCCTAGACCGCAGGCCTCAACCGAACGTGCCTGCTGACGGTGCCTGCTGACGGCCGGGTCTCCTGAGCCCCCGAGGGCTGGCTGAGGGGCATCCTGGCCGGCAGTCCTGCAGCGAACCCGCAGCCAATCTGCAATGGGCTCGCCGGAGCCGGTCAGCCCGGGCAAAGGCCGGCCCGCGCCCGTCGCTCAGCTGCCGGGGCGGCCGGCCCATTCTGAGCTGAAGCGGGCCGTCAGGCGGTCGGCTTCGGCGCTGCTGACGAGGGCGATCCGGCGGCTGGAGACGTCGCCCATCTCCCACTCGAAAAGGGCCGACGTCGGCCGCCAGATCAGGTCCTGGCGCAGCGACTCATCGACCCGGCCCTGCTCGGTCAGCCGGCGCCGGAGCAGCCCGCTGGCCGCGCCGCTGGCCGGGCGGCTGGCCGGGCCGCGGCCAATCGAGCAGTACGCCAGCGGCGCCGCGGGCAGCGGGTCCCGCGGCTCACCGGGCAGGTCCAGGCAGCCGTCCGGCCGGGGCAGGTCACGGTACAGATCACGGAGCCGGGCGCGGAACCGCTCCTTCTCCGGCGCCGGGGTCAGCGGCGAGGCGATCTGGTCCCGCAGCGGCTGCGCCTGCTGCCGCGCCTGCCAGCTCGGCTTGGTGTGGAACAGCAGCTCGAAGTCCAGCCCGCTGGCCGGGTCACGCCACCGGCTGCTGATGCCCTGCCCGGCCTCGCTGTCCCAGCCGTTGTGCAGCAGCTGCAGCTCATAACCCAGCTCGGCCAGCCGGGACACGGTGGTCAGCACGCCACGGGCGTAGGCCGCGTGGCCGTACCAGAACGTGTACCTGATCGCGTCGTGCACCTGCCGGGCCAGGTCGTCCGTGCTCGCGGCGGGTTCCTCGGCGATCAGCCGGGCCAGCTTGGCCTGGAACCGCTCCAGGCTCTTCAGCGCGTGCATCTCGGTGTCCGGCACCAGCTCGCCCTCGGCCAGCCCGTCCTCGATCTCGCGCATGGCCGGCGTCAGCCCGGTGTCGCCATACGCACCGAACACGCTGCGCCCCTCGGCCAGCCGGCACTGGCCGATCGTGCGGACCGCGGTCCTGACCTGGTCCGGGGTGAGCTCCTCGGGTCGCCACGGCGGCGCCGCAGGTGCCGCTGGCCGATCCGGAAGGAGTACGGAAGCGCCTCCCGGCTCGCCCCGCGCGGGCTGGCCGCCCGCCGCGGCGGCCACCGGGGGACTGGGCCGGAAGCCGGGCGGGGTGACCCCGGCGGGACCGGGCGCGGCGGGTTCCGGGGCCGGCCGGGCCACCCTCGCCCGGCTGGGCCGGCGCGGCGGTGCCTCCGGCGGCGCGGGCGGCGCAGCGGCGGCGGCCGGAGCGGGCGCGGCGCTGGCGGGCGGCACCGCCGCGGCAGCCTTGTCCCCGGCCGCGCGGTCCGCGGCCGGGCGGGACGCCGCACCGGCGGGCCCGGCCACGGGAGCCGGGCCGGCGGTGCCGGGGGCGGGGCGGGTGCTGCGGCCGGCGGGCTGGGTTCCGGGGCCGGGGGAGACGCCGGGGCCGGGCTGGCCGCGGGCGGGCCGGGCGGCGCAGCTGGGCTGGGCACGGGCGGGCTGGGCGCGGGCGGGCTGGGCGCGGGCGGGCTGGCGGCGGGCTGAGCACGGCCGGCGGACGCGCGGGCGGGGTGGCCGGCGGGCCGGTCAGCGGGAGCTCCAGGTCCCGCAGCCGGACCGGAGCCGGCCGGGCCGTGCCGTCGTCGTGGTAGGGGGAGGACGGGTGCCCGTGCGGCAGCCAGTCCAGCCGGCGCCGCAAGGCGGTAGCGGACGCGCGGTCGGCGTCCCTGGCCGCGGGCGAGTCGGGCCCGCGGCCGGCGTCGGGGGCGGTCACGCCCGGCCCGCCCGGAGAACGGGCACGCTCACGGGCACGGGCAGCATGACAGCCATCATGCGCCTACAGCGGCGCCTGCGCCGGGAGAACCTGCCCGTGCACCTCGCCCAGGCCGATCCGGGCGCCGTCCGCGCCGCGGGCGGTGGCGGTGATCCGCACCTCGTCGTTGTCGTGCAGCCAGGCGCGGGTACTGCCGTCGGCCAGCGTGACCGGCTCGGTGCCGTTCCAGGTCAGCTCGAGCAGGCAGCCGCGCTGGTCCCGGTCCTGGCCGCTGACCGTGCCGGACGCGAACAGGTCGCCGGTGCGGGCGCTGGCCCCGTTCACGGTCAGGTGGGCCAGCATCTGCGCCGGGCTCCAGTGCATGTCCGCGTACCGCGGCCGGGACACGAGGTGCCCGTTGATCCGCACCTCGTAGTCGATGTCCAGGCCCCAGTCGGCGGTCTCCTTCAGGTACGGCAGCAGGTCGGTCCCGGCCGACGGCGGCCGCAGCCGGGCGTGCTGCAGCGCGGCCAGCGGCAGCACCCAGGCCGACACCGTGGTGCCGAACGACTTGCCGAGGAACGGCCCGAGCGGGGCGCTCTCCCAGGCCTGGATATCCCGCGCGGACCAGTCGTTGACCAGGCAGACGCCGAACACGTGCTCGGTGAACCGGCTGACCGCGATCGGCTCGCACAGCATGCTCGGCACGCCGACCACGAAGCCGAGCTCGGCCTCGAAGTCCAGCCGGGCGGACGGGGCGAACTGCGGGCTGTCCACCCCGTCGGGCCGGGACTGGCCGTAGGGCCTGCGCACCGGCGTTCCGGAGACGATCACAGTGCCGGCCCGGCCGTGGTAGGCGGTGGGCTGGTGCATCCAGGCGGGCGCCAGCGGCTGCGCGGCGCCGGGCCGGAAGATCTGCCCGACGTTGCGGGCGTGGTGCTCGGACGCGTAGAAGTCCACGTAGTCGGCCACCGCGAAGGGCATGTGCATGCTCGCCGCGGCCACGGGCACCAGCAGGTCCTCGACCGCGACCCGGTAGGTGTCCCCGGTCAGCCAGGTGATCAGGTCGGCCCGGACCTGCGCCCAGGCGCCGTCACCGGCGGCCAGGAACGGGTTCAGGCTGCCCTCGCTGAACAGGTGCGCCCGGCCGGGCAGCAGACGGGCGGTGGCCGCCGTCAGGTCCAGCACCTGGTCCCCGATGAGCACGCCGATCCGCAGCTCGGGGTGCCGGTCGGCGGTGCTGAACACCCCGTAGGGCAGGGCGGCCAGCCCGAACGGATGACCGGACGGGACGCCCAGCCAGTCGGCCGCGGCAAGTTGTGCCATGCGATGACCTCCGCAACAGAAACCGTGGCCACGCTAGCGCGGCCCTGGGCAGCCGTTCAATTGGCGGCCAGGCCGCCGGAACGGGTCCGGTGGATAGTTTGACATCGAGATAGTTTCCTGGCAGCCTCGGGGTAGATAGCTTGATATCGAGATACTTGCCCGGGGATAGCTGCCGGATGCCGGGGTGCCAGCGCTCGCGGGGGCGGGCTGGTGCAGGATGCAGGGAGCGGGGCAGCCCCATCGGGCGGGACCGGAGCAGGCAGTGCAGGGACCCTGGCGAGGAGGCCATGACATGACCGGGAACAGCTTCGGCAGCCGCGCAACGCTGACGGCAGGCCAGAGCAGCTACGAGATCCACCGGCTGGACGCGGTGGACGGCGCGGCGGACCTGCCGTTCAGCCTGAAGGTGCTGCTGGAGAACCTGCTGCGGACCGAGGACGGGGTCAACGTCACCGCGGACCACGTGACCGCGCTGGCCCAGTGGGACCCCACCGCCGAGCCCGCCACCGAGATCCCGTTCAGCCCGGCCCGGGTCATCCTGCAGGACCTGACCGGTGTGCCCGCGGTGGTCGACCTGGCCACCATGCGGGAGGCGATGCGGGCCCTGGGCGGCGACCCGGCCATGATCAACCCGCTGGTCCCGGCCGAGCTGGTGATCGACCACTCGGTGATCGCGGACGTGTTCGGCCGGCCGGACGCGTTCGAGCGGAACGTGGAGCTGGAGTTCCACCGCAACCGCGAGCGGTTCCAGTTCCTGCGCTGGGGCCAGGACGCGCTGCGCCAGTTCAAGGTGGTCCCGCCGGGCACCGGCATCGTGCACCAGGTCAACATCGAGTACCTGGCCCGGGTCGTGATGACCGCGGGTAACGGCACCCCGGCCGCCTACCCGGACACCTGCGTCGGCACCGACTCGCACACCACCATGCAGAACGGCCTGGGCGTGCTGGGCTGGGGCGTGGGCGGCATCGAGGCCGAGGCGGCCATGCTCGGCCAGCCCATCTCGATGCTGATCCCCAGGGTGGTCGGGTTCCGGCTGACCGGCGAGCTGCCGGCCGGCACCACCGCGACCGACCTGGTGCTGACCATCACCGAGCTGCTGCGCAAGCACGGCGTGGTGGGCAAGTTCGTGGAGTTCTACGGCGACGGCGTGGCCGCGGTGCCGCTGGCCAACCGGGCCACGATCGGGAACATGAGCCCGGAGTTCGGCTCCACCTGCGCGATCTTCCCGATCGACGAGGAGACCCTGACCTACCTGCGGCTCACCGGCCGGCCGGAGCAGCAGGTCGCGCTGATCGAGGCGTACGCCAAGGAGCAGGGCCTGTGGCACCAGCCCGGCTCGCCCGCCCGCTATTCCGAGCAGCTCACCCTGGACCTGGGCACCGTGGTCCCGTCGGTGGCCGGGCCGAAGCGGCCGCAGGACCGGGTCGCTCTGACCGACGCGAAGAACGCGTTCCGCGAGGCGCTGGGCAGCTACGTGTCCGGGCCCAGCCTGGACAACGGGCTGGCCGGCACGTTCCCGGCGTCCGACCCGGTGGCGTCCGAGCCTGCCTCCGGCCCGTCCTCGCCCGTCCCGGTCACGCTGGACGACGGCACCGAGGTGACGATCGACCACGGCTCGGTCGTGATCGCGGCGATCACGTCCTGCACGAACACGTCCAATCCGTCGGTGATGGTCGGCGCGGCACTGGTGGCCAAGAAGGCGGTCGAGGCCGGGCTGTCCCGTAAGCCGTGGGTGAAGACCACGCTGGCGCCCGGCTCCAAGGTGGTCATGGACTACTACGAGCGCGCCGGGCTCACCCCGTACCTGGAGAAGCTCGGCTTCAACCTGGTCGGCTACGGCTGCACCACCTGCATCGGCAACTCAGGGCCGCTGCCCGAGGCGGTCAGCGCCGCGGTCGCCGAGCACGACCTGGCGGTGGTCTCGGTGCTGTCCGGCAACCGCAACTTCGAGGGCCGGATCAACCCGGACGTGAAGATGAACTACCTGGCCTCGCCGCCGCTGGTGGTGGCCTACGCGCTGGCCGGGACCATGGACCTCGACCTGACCACCCAGCCGCTCGGCACCGGCACGGACGGGAAGGCGGTCTACCTGGCCGATATCTGGCCGTCCGCCGAGGAGATCGCGGAGATCGTGCACGGCGCGGTGGCCGCGGAGATGTTCACCCGCGACTACGCGGACGTGTACCACGGCGGCGACCAGTGGCGGGAGCTCGACGTGCCGGCCGGGGACACGTTCGCCTGGGACGGCGACTCCACCTACGTGCGGCGGCCGCCGTACTTCGACGGCATGCCGGCCGATCCTGAGCCGGTCACCGACATCCACGGCGCCCGGGTGCTGGCCAAGCTCGGCGACTCGGTCACCACCGACCACATCTCGCCGGCCGGGGCGATCAAGACCGACAGCCCGGCCGGGAAGTACCTGAGCGGGCACGGCGTGGAGCGGCGCGACTTCAACACCTACGGGTCCCGGCGCGGCAACCACGAGGTGATGATCCGCGGCACGTTCGCCAACATCCGGCTGCGCAACCAGCTGGCCCCGGGCACCGAGGGCGGCGTGACGGTCAAGCTGCCGGACGGCGACACCACGTCGATCTACGAGGCGTCGGTGCGGTACGGGCAGGAGGGCACCCCGCTGATCGTGCTCGGCGGCAAGGAGTACGGGTCCGGCTCGTCCCGGGACTGGGCGGCCAAGGGCACCGCGCTGCTCGGTGTGCGGGCCGTGCTGGTGGAGTCGTTCGAGCGGATCCACCGGTCCAACCTGATCGGCATGGGCGTGCTGCCGCTGCAGTTCAAGCCGGGGGAGAGCGCCGGATCGCTCGGCCTGACCGGGCACGAGGTGTTCGACGTGACCGGCATCGAGGAGCTGAACGAGGGCCGCACCCCGCGGGAGGTCACCGTGCGGGCGGACGGCCGGGAGTTCACTGCGGTGGTGCGGATCGACACGCCGGGGGAGGCCGACTACTACCGGCACGGCGGGATCATGCAGTACGTGCTGCGGTCACTCCTTGCCCGAGGCTGACTTCAGGCCAGGCACGGGCCGACCCAGGCAGGCGGGCCAGGCGGGCGCCGGCCGGGCACGGCTGGCCGGCGCCCTGCTGGTCGCCGGGATCGTGGTCCTGGCGGTCAACCTGCGGGCCGCGATCACCAGCCTGCCGCCGGTGTTCCCCGAGCTGTCCCGTTCGCTCGGCCTGCCGCCCGCGGCGCTGGACCTGCTGGCCGCGGTCCCGGTGCTGTGCTTCGGCGTGTTCTCCGGCGTCGCCACGCCGCTGGGCCGCAGGTTCGGCGAGGAACGGGTGCTCGGCGCGGCGCTGGTGGTCCTGGCCGCCGGGCTGCTGCTGCGCGGCGCGCTGCCGGAGGTGCTGCTGTTCCCCGGCACGGTGCTCGCGGCCGGCGCGATCGCGCTGATGAACGTGCTGCTCGGCAGCCTGATCAAGCGGCGCCGGGCGGATCAGGCCGGGCTGCTGGTCGGCCTGTACCTGACCGCGATGTCCGGCGGCGCGATCGTGGCGTCGGTCACCGCGGTGCCGCTGTTCGAGGCGGCGGGCGGGGACGGGGCCGGCAGCCGCCTGGTGCTCGGGCTGTGGGCGCTGCCCGCGCTGGCCGCCGTCGTGGCCTGGCTGCCGCAGCTGCGGCTGCGGACGGCGGCCGCGGTGGCGGCCCAGGGCGGCCGGCGGGGCGTGCGGCAGATGGCCAGGTACCCGCTGGCCTGGCAGGTGATGGCGTTCATGGGGCTGCAGAGCCTGTCCTACTACGCCGCGCTGTCCTGGTTCCCGACCATGTTCCGCGACCGCGGGCTGTCGCCGGAGTTCGCCGGCGACCTGCTGGCCCTGATGAACCTGGGCAACGCGGTGACAGCGCTGCTGGTTCCGGTCCTGGCGCACCGGGCCAGGGACCAGCGGGCGCTGGTCGCGGCGGCGATGGTGGCGACCACCGTGGGCCTGGCCGGGTCGGCGTACGCGCCCGTCGGCTCGGCGGCGGCCTGGGTGCTGCTGCTCGGCCTCGGCCAGGGCGCCACGCTGGGCCTGGGCATCTTCCTGACCATGGCCCGGGCGCCGGACCCGGCCACCGCCGCGGCTCTGTCCGGGTTCGCGCAGGGGGCCGGCTACCTGATCGCCGCCACTGGCCCGCCGCTGCTCGGCGTGCTGCATGCGGCCACGGGGGGCTGGTCAGTGCCGGTCGCGGCGCTGCTGGTGGTGGCCGCGGCCCAGCTGGTCACAGGCTCTCTGGCGGGCCGCGCGCTGACCGTCCCGTCGGTGTCACACCAGCCACACGGGTATCAGCCGGCGAGCCGGCCTGACGCGGCCGTCTGATTTCGCACGGTCCGTGCTGAACCGGCTCCGGGTGTGCGCCGTTTGTGATGACAGGTAGCAGCGGCGGCTTGCTGGAGGTTAAGACAATGCAGGTGCTAAGTGTGCGGCAGCCCTGGGCCTGGGCCATTGCCCGTGGTCACAAGGACGTGGAGAACCGTACCTGGGATACCACCTACCGGGGAATCCTGGCCATCCACGGCTCGCTCCGGATGGATCACGACTCGCTGAAGAACCCGCTTCTGCGGGACGTGGGCTGGGACCCGGCCGACCCGATGGCGGCCACCGGGGGCATCATCGCGATCGTCAGCCTGGACGGTATCTGCACCACGTCCAAGGCCGGCCACCCGTGCGACTGCGGCCAGTGGGCCGAGGCCGGAGCCTGCCACTGGCAGCTGAGCAACCCGCGGCCGCTGCCCGAGCCGATCATGACGCTCGGCCAGCCCGGCCTGTGGCTGCCCGCGCCGGCCGTGATGGCCACGCTGGCCAAGATGATGCCCGCTGAGGCGCTCAGCGCCAGCCGGGCCTGAACGCGCCGCCGTGGCCCCCGGGGTGGCGGGGGCGGCGGCGCGGGGGCGGGAAACCGCCAGGGGCCGGTCAGCGTTACAGCTAGGGGGCCGGGGATGAACCGGGAGACCGGGGATCACGGCAGCTGGCCATGACGTCAGGGTCAGCCCGCGGGCACCGCGGGTCACGGGGCGGAAATACACTCGTGGGGATTCAGCCCCCGCCGGCGACCGCGAGGAGTTGGGCCAAGGTGTCACTACTGGAGACGATCCGCGGTCCTCGGGATCTCAAGGACCTCAGCCCGGATCAGCTGCCGCAGCTCGCGGCGGAGATCCGCGATCAGCTGATCGCGGTGGTGACCAGCAACGGCGGTCACCTCGGGCCAAACCTGGGCGTGGTCGAGCTGACGATCGCGCTGCACCGGGTCTTCGACTCGCCGGTGGACCGGATCGTGTTCGACACCGGGCACCAGTCCTACGTGCACAAGCTGCTCACCGGGCGGCACGCCGAGTTCGGCAGCCTGCGGCAGCGGCACGGGCTGTCCGGCTACCCGAGCCGGGCCGAGTCCGAGCACGACGTGATCGAGAACTCGCACGCCTCCACCAGCCTGTCCTATGCGGACGGCCTGGCCAAGGCGTACCAGCTGCGGGACGAGCCGGCCCGCTCGGTGGTCGCGGTGATCGGCGACGGGGCGCTGACCGGCGGCATGGCCTGGGAGGCGCTGAACAACATCTCCGCCGACTCGGCCCGGGACCGGCGGCTGATCATGGTGGTCAACGACAACGGCCGGTCCTACCAGCCCACCATCGGCGGCCTGGCCAACCAGATGTCCGCGGTGCGGGTCAGCCAGCGGTACGAGAACGTGCTCGAATACATCAAGACCACGCTGTCCCGGGCCCCGCTGGTCGGCGCGCCGCTGTACGGCACCCTGCACGGCATCAAGAAGGGCCTCAAGGACGTCCTGCAGCCGCAGGTGCTGTTCGAGGACCTGGGCCTGAAGTACCTCGGCCCGGTGGACGGCCACGACGAGCAGGCGGTCGAGCAGGCGCTGCGCAAGGCCCGCGACTTCGGCGGCCCGGTGCTGGTTCACGTGATCACCACCAAGGGCTTCGGCTACCCGCTGGCCGAGCAGAACGACGAGGACTGCCTGCACCAGGTCTCCCCGCCGGCCGCGGCCAGTGCGGCGCCCAAGCCGCAGCCGTGGACCAAGGTGTTCGGCCGGGAGCTGACCGCGATCGGCGCGGAGCGGCCGGACGTGGTCGCGATCACCGCCGCGATGCTGCACCCGACCGGGCTGAACGCGTTCGCGGCGGCCTACCCGGACCGGGTGTACGACGTGGGCATCGCCGAGCAGCATGCGGTGACCAGCGCGGCCGGCCTGGCCATGGGCGGCCTGCACCCGGTGGTGGCGATCTACGCGACGTTCCTGAACCGGGCCTTCGACCAGGTGCTCACCGACGTGGCCATGCACCGGCTGCCGGTCACCTTCGTGCTCGACCGGGCCGGGGTGACCGGGCCCGACGGGTCCAGCCACCACGGCATGTGGGACTTCTCGATCCTCGGTGTGGTGCCCGGCCTGCAGCTGGCCGCGCCGCGGGACGCGGTCCGGGTGGCCGAGCTGCTGCGCGAGGCGGTCGCGGTCAGCGACGGGCCGACCGTGCTGCGGTTCAACGGCAAGCTCAGCGAGACCGACCTGCCCGCGGTGGGCAAGCTCGGCCGCGGCGACGTGCTCGCCTGGCCCGCCCCCGGCACCGGCGAGGACGTGCTGCTGCTCGGCGCCGGGTCGATGGCCGCGGTGTGCACCGCGGCCGCGGCGCTGATCGCCGACCAGGGCATCGGCGTCACCGTGGTGGACCCCCGCTGGATCATCCCGGCCGACGAGGCGATCGCCGGGGCGGCCGCCGCGCACCGCCTGGTGGTCACCGTGGAGGACGCGTGCGTGGCCGGCGGGTTCGGCGACGGAGTGGCCAGGATGCTCCGCGAGCAGGATGTCAGTACCCCGGTGCGGACCTTCGGGCTGCCGCGGGAGTTCCTGCCGCACGGCGAGCGGGGCCAGATCCTGGAGCTATGCGGGCTGACCCCGCAGCACCTGGCCCGCGAGATTACCGCGGCGGTAGCCCGGCGCACCCCGGCACTCGCGCACGAGCAGGGTGCCTGACGGTGCACAATCGGGGACTATGGACACGATCGAGGTCGCCGTCGTCGGTTCCGGGCCGGCCTGTACACCGCCGAAGCGCTGATCAAGCAGGCCGCCGCGCTGGACCCGCCGGCCCGAATCCGGGTCGACGTCATCGACCGGCTGCCCACCCCGTACGGACTCGTCCGGTACGGGGTCGCGCCGGACCACAAGTCGATCAAGTCCATCGCCGAGTACCTGCGCCGGGTGCTGGAGCACGACGGCGTCAGCTTCCTCGGCAACGTGCACCTGGGCACCGACGTGACCAGGGACGACCTGCTCAGCTGCTACGACGCTGTGGTCTACGCCACCGGCGCGATGTCCGACCGGCGGCTCGGCATCCCCGGTGAGGACCTGCCCGGCAGCTACGCGGCCACCGACTTCGTCAACTGGTACTGCGGCCATCCGGACGTGGACCCGGACGCGTTCAGCCTGGACGCTGACGCGGTGGCGGTGATCGGGGTCGGCAACGTGGCCGTGGACGTGGCCCGGATCCTGATCCGGGACCCGGCCGAGCTGCGGGACACCGACATCTCCCAGCCGGTGCTCGACGCGCTGACGGCCAGCAAGGTCCGCGAGGTGCACATGATCGGCCGCCGCGGGCCGGCCCAGGCCAAGTTCACCACCAAGGAACTGCGCGAGCTCGGCGAGCTCGACGGGGTGGAGATCGCGGTCGGGCCGGGCGAGGCCGACCTGGACGCGTTCGATCCGACCGGGGGCAGCGCCCGGCTGGCCGAGACCGACCGGCACGTGCGCGGCAACTACACGGTCATCGCCGGCTGGGCGGACCGGGAGCCGGCCGCCGCGCCGCGGCGGCTGTCGGTCCGGTTCTGGCTGCGGCCAGTGGAGATCCTCGGCACGGAGCGGGTCACCGGGCTGCGCGTGGAGCGGACCCGGCTGGACGCCGACGGGCGGTTCACCGGGACCGGGGAGACGCAGGACATCCCGGTGCAGATGGTGCTGCGCAGCGTGGGCTACCAGAGCGTTCCGCTGCCCGGCGTGCCGTTCGACGAGCGGTCCGCCGTGGTGCCGAACGAGGAGGGCAGGGTGACCGGCCCGGACGGCAAGCCGCTGCCCGGCGAGTACGTGGCCGGCTGGCTGAAGCGCGGCCCGACCGGGGTGATCGGCACGAACAAGTCCGACGCCGCGCAGACCGTCCGGGCGCTGCTGGCCGACCTGGCCGGCGGCCCGGGACCGGGCGACACGCCGCTGCCCCGGGCGGGCCTGCTCCGGCTTCCCGCGGACGCCCAGGACGGGGCGGGCGGGCCGAGCCGGTTCGCCGCGCTGCTGGCCAGCCGGGGCCAGGCCACCGTCAGCTACGCGGACTGGCTGCGGATCGAGACCGCCGAGCGGGACCTGGCCGCCGACCTCGGCCGCGGCGCCCGGGTCAAGCTGGCCAGCCGGGCCGAGCTGCACCGGGCCTGCGGGCTCAGCCGATAAAGGACTTCAGCAGGGCGCGGGTCCGCGGCGCGTCGTCGCCGCGGCTGAAGTCGGCGGCGATGTAGTCGGTGACCCCGGCCTCCGCCAGTCCCTCGATCTGGCCGCGGACGGTGGCCTCGTCGCCGACCAGGGCCACGTCCGCGGGCCCGGCGGCGCCTTCCCGGTCGAGCATCGCCCGGTAGGACGGCAGCTGGCCGTAGATCGCGAAGATCCGGTCGGCCCGGGTCCTGGCCAGGTCCGGGTTGTCGGTGACGCACACCGGCAGCATGCACACCACCCGCGGGTCCAGGCCTGCCCGCCGTCGCTGGCCGCCGTGGCCAGGGCCGGGACCACGTAGTCGCGGACGGTGGCCGGGCCGGTCATCCACAGCACCGTGCCGTCGGCCTGCTCGGCGGCCAGCTTGAGCATGGCCGGGGCCAGCGCGGCCAGCAGCAGCGGCACCCGGCCGTCGTGGCCGGGCACGGTCAGGCCGATGCTGCGCGCGGACCGTCTCGCCCGTCACGTTCGACTGGCTCGCCGCGCAGCAGCGGCGCCAGCACGGCCAGGTACTCGCGCATGTGCCGGGCCGGGCGGTCGAAGCTGTACCCGTACATGTCATCGATCACGATCTTGTGCGACAGGCCGATGCCCAGCGTCAGCCGCCCGCCCAGGGCCACCGACGCGGTGATCGCCTGCTGGGCCATGACCGCCGGGTGCCGCGGGTAGCTCGGCACCACCGCGGTGCCCAGCTCGATGCCCGGCACGTCGCGGCCCGCCACGGCCAGCGCGGTCAGCGCGTCCAGCCCGAAGATGTTGGAGATCCAGGCGGAGCTGAAGCCATCGCCGGCGGCCTCGCGGATCTGGCCGGCCAGCGCGGTCAGGGGGTCGGGCCCGGTAGGGTCGGTCAGGGACACGCCGATGCGCATGGCTCATCACTTCCGTTCGTCAGGCCCGGGGACGGTCTGATCGTGGCGGCTGCGCCCGGCTGCGGTCAAGATCGAACTGGCCCGTTGACATTTCCCGGCAGTGGGGACAATAAGTGACATGGATGCCGGCCAGGTCAGCGCGCAGCGGAGCGAGGGGAAAAAGAACGCGGCTAAGGCGGCGGGCCGGGAACAGCGAGACGAACGCCGCGACCAGCGGGAACCCGTGCCGGGGGACCAGCCGGCGGCCAGCCGCTGGCGACGGCGGGCTGCCCGCCGACCGGTTCCTGGACCGGGAGGAGAGCTGGCTGCGGTTGAACCAGCGGGTGCTCGAGCTAGCCGAGGACGAGACGGTGCCGCTGCTCGAGCGGGTCCGGTTTCTCGCCATCTTCGCCAGCAACCTGGACGAGTTCTTCATGGTCCGGGTGGCCGGCCGGATGCGGCGGATGGCGGCCGGGCTGCCGGTGGAGAGCACCAGCGGGCGGACGTCGCGGGAAATCCTGCAGAACACCCTGCAGACCGCGCGCGAGCTGGCGCTGCGGCACTCCAAGGCCTTCGCCGCCTCGGTGCTGCCCGCGCTGAGCAGCGCAGGGCATCGAGATCCTGCGCTGGAAGGAGCTGTCCGCCAGCGAGCAGGACGAGCTGCACACGCTGTTCAGGGACCGGGTCTACCCGGTGCTGACCCCGCTGATAGTCGACCCGGCGCATCCGTTCCCGTACATCTCCGGGCTGTCCCTCAGCCTGGCCGTGATGATCGCCGACCCGCGGACCGGCGGGACGATGTTCGCCCGGGTCAAGGTGCCGCCGCTGCTGCCCCGGTTCATCGCGCTCGCGCAGCGCCGGTTCGTGCCGCTGGAGGACGTGATCGCGGCGCACCTGGGCGAGCTGTTCGTCGGCCTCGACGTGCTGGAGCAGCACGCGTTCCGGGTCACCAGGACCAGGGACCTGGAGATCGACGAGGACGTCACCGAGAACCTGCTCCAGTCGCTGGAGCGCGAGCTGCAGCGCCGCCGGTTCGAGCCGGCCGTGCGGCTGGAGGTGGAGGAGTCCATCTCCAGCGACGTGCTGGACCGGCTGGTCACCGAGCTGGGCATCGACCGGCAGGCGGTGTACCGGCTGCCCGGCCCGCTGGACCTGTCCGGCCTGACCGGGGTCGCCGACCTGGACCTGCGGCGGCTGAAGTTCCCCGCGTTCGTGCCGTCCGAGGCGGCCATCCCGCAGGACGCCAGCGTGTTCTCGGTGCTGACCGAGCGGGACGTGCTGGTGCACCACCCGTACGACTCGTTCACCGCGACCGTGGAGCGGCTGGTGGTGGCGGCCGCCGTGGACCCCCGGGTGCTGGCCATCAAGCAGACCCTGTACCGCACCAGCGGCGACTCGCCGATCGTGGACGCGCTGATCGACGCGGCCGAGGCGGGCAAGCAGGTCGTGGTGGTGGTGGAGATCAAGGCCAGGTTCGACGAGCGGGCCAACATCGCCTGGGCGCGGAAGCTGGAGGAAGCCGGCTGCCACGTGGTCTACGGGTTCGTCGGGCTGAAGACGCACTGCAAGATGCTGCTGGTGGTACGCGAGGAGCCGGACGGCTCGCTGCGCCGGTTCTGCCACATCGGCACCGGCAACTACCACCCGACCACCGCCCGGCTGTACGAGGACTTCGGGCTGCTGACCACCGACCCGGAGGTCGGGCAGGACGTGTCCGACCTGTTCAACCACCTCACCGGGTACAGCCGCAAGAGCGAGTACCACCGGCTGCTGGTCGCCCCGGCCGCGCTGCGGTCCGGCCTGGTGGCGATGATCGAGGAGCAGGCCCAGCGGCAGCGCCGCGGCCGCCCGGCCCGGATCCAGATGAAGTGCAACAACCTCATCGACGAGGACGTCATCGACGCGCTGTACCGGGCGTCCCGCGACGGGGTGCCGATCGACCTGTGGGTGCGCGGCATCTGCGGGCTGCGGCCCGGGGTGCCCGGGCTGTCGCCGACCATCCGGGTGCGCAGCGTCCTGGGCCGGTTCCTCGAGCACTCCCGGGTGTACATCTTCGGCACCGGGGAGAACGGCGACGGCAGCGTCTGGCTGGGCAGCGCCGACCTGATGCACCGCAACCTGGACCGGCGGGTCGAGCTGCTGGTCCGGGTGGCCGACCCGGCGCAGCGGACCCAGCTGCGCGGCTACTTCGCCGAGGCGATGAACGAGCACGTCGCGTCGTGGTGGCTGGGCCCGGACGGCACCTGGACCCGGCACCATCTCGACGATCTCGGCGCGCCCCTGTGCGACCTGCAGAGCCACCTGATCCAGGGGCGCCCGGGGCGCGGCACCGATGGCTGATCGTGGCCCGCAGGCCATGCCGATCAGGTCGGCGGGCGCGGTGGTGTGGCGCCCGGGCCCGGACGGCGGGTCGGTGCTGCTGATCCACCGGGAAAGGTACAACGACTGGACCTTTCCGAAGGGCAAGCGGGAGCCGAGGGAGCACGTGCTGGCCACCGCAGTCCGCGAGGTGCAGGAGGAAACCGGCCGCCGGGTGGTGCTGGGCCGGCCGCTCGGCCAGATCCGGTACGCCAGCAGCGGATACCCCAAGGTGGTGGACTACTGGGCCGCCACCGAGGCGGGCGGCCCGGGCAGCTCCGGCGGCGGGTTCACGCCGAACGACGAGGTGAACAAGATCGAGTGGGTGCCGCTGGCCGCGGCGCCGGCCCGGCTCAGCTACCAGCGCGACGCGGGGGTTCTGGCCGGGTTCGCGGCCGGGCCGCCGGTGACCGTGCCGGTCATCCTGCTCCGGCACGCGGGGGCCGGCCGCCGGCAGGACTGGCCGGGCCAGGACCTGGACCGGCCGCTGGACGTCGGGGGCGCGGCCGACGCGGGCCGGCTGGCCCCGCTGCTGGCGGCCTTCGGCCGGTGCGCCGTGGTCAGCTCGGCCGCGGAGCGGTGCGTGGCCACGGTACGGCCGTACGCCGCGCTCACCGGGATGGCCATCGAGGTCGACCCGTGGCTGACCGCGGAGCGCGGAGCCGGGGTCACCGCGGCGCAGCAGGCGCGGGCCGGGGAGGCGGCGGCGGCCGGCCGGCCGGTGATCCTGTGCGCGCACCGGGAGAACCTGCCGGGGCTGCTGGCCGCGGCCTGCGCCCGGCTCAGGGCGGAGACTCCGGCCGGCCTGCCGCTGCGGAAGGGCGCATGGCGGGTGCTGCACACCGCGGACGGGCGGCTGGCCGGAACCGAGCGGCACGAGGTAGCCAGCTGAAACAGCCGGCGGGTGAACCTGGTTCAGCCGGCCACCACGGCGCCCGGGCCTGCCCGGCGTACAGGGCGGTCCCAGCGATCATGAAATGCCTGCTCAAAGGGGGTAGCGGGGGTCGCTGGCGGGCGCCGGAATGTCAGAGGCAGCCGGTAGAAAACAGGCAGGACACCGGCGACGGGGAGCGGTCATGGATCACGATCTGGCAGACGCGGTGGAGCGCGAGATGGTTCAGCTATCACTGCGGCTGACCGAGCCAGGGGAGCGCGAGTGCCTGCGCTGCTACCTGCTCCGGATGATGGACCAGTTCGGCTGCGACGGCACCCACCGGTGGACGATCCGCTGGCGGGACCAGCGGGCGCCGAGGTCCCGCGGGCTGCTGCGGCGGCTGGGCCGGCTGGGCGGCTGCTGCTGCGACTGCGAGGTCATCCTCAACGTGTTCCCCTGGTATCCGGAGACCGCGCACCTGCTGCCGTGCGCCGGGGTGCTGCGGCCCGGCTCGCCGGACCCGTGCGACCTGGCGGGCTCACTCCGCCGCAGTGCCTGATGAAGGGCGAGGGCTTGATGAAGGGCGAGGGCCTGATGAAGGGCCAGGGCCTGACGCGGAGGCCTCGGTCTCCGGCGCCAGGGCACCGGCCAGGGTCTCGGCGGTCAGGCTGATCTGCCAGGGGCGGGCGCCGCAGGAGGCCAGTGCGTCGCCGACGGTATCCGGGGACAGCGGGTCTGGCGGCTGCCAGGCCAGGCGGCGCACGGTGTCGGGGAGCAGCAGGTTCTCCGCGGGCAGGTTGTGCTTCTCGGCCAGCGCGGTCACCGCGGCGCGGGCCGCGGTGAGCCGCCGGGCGGCTTCCGGGTCGCGCTCAGCCCAGCGGTGCGCGGGCGGCGGGCCGTCGCCCGCCGGGGCCGATGACTCGGGCAGGTCCGCGTCGGCTGCGGCCCGGGCCCGGCTGATGGCCCGCAGCCATTCGCCGGCGTGCCGCCGTGCGCCCCGGCCGGTGAACCCGGAGATCGTGGTCAGCGCCGCGGCGTCCTTCGGCGGGGTACGGGCCGCCTCGATGATCGCCGCGTCGGCCAGCACCCGGGTGGGCGACACGTCCCGCTGCTGGGCGATCCGGTCACGTTCCTGCCACAGCGCACGGACCACGGCCAGGCCGCGGCGGCTGCGGACGCGGTGGATCCCGGACGTCCGGCGCCACGGCTCGGCCCGCGGCGGCGGCGGGCCCGCGGCCAGCACCGCGGCGAACTCCTGCCGGGCCCATTCCAGCTTGCCCTGCTCGGTGAGCTGCCGGGCGAGCGCGTCGCGCAGCTCGACCAGCACCTCTACGTCCAGCGCGGCGTACTGCAGCCAGTCCTGGGGCAGCGGCCGGGTGGACCAGTCCGCGGCCGAGTAGCTCTTCTCCAGGGACAGCCCGAGCACCGTCTCCACCAGCGTGCCCAGGCCAACCCGCGGGTAGCCAAGCAGCCGCCCGGCCAGCTCGGTGTCGAACAGCTCGGTCGGCCGGAAGCCCAGCTCGGCCAGGCAGGGCAGATCCTGCGAGGCAGCGTGCAGCACGGCCTCGACCCCGGCCAGGGCCCGGTTCACGCCGGACAGGTCAGGGCAGGCGACCGGGTCGATCAGCACCGTGCCCGCGCCCTCGCGGCGCAGCTGGACCAGGAACGCCCGGTGCCCGTACCGGAAGCCGGACGCCCGTTCGGCGTCCACCGCGACCGGCCCGCGGCCCGCGGCCAGCGCCTGCTCGGCCCGGGCCAGCTGGCTGGCCGTGATGATCAGCGGCGGCAGGCCGTCCCGGGGCGCGAGCAGGGGCACCGCGGCCGGCGTCTCAGTAGCTCCCGGCAGGGGGGCCGGCTCATCCCGGGCGGGGTCGCCTGCGGTCATGGCTGCCGCCTGCCCCGCGGCCGCATTGCGCTGACCCCGGGCACCACCGGCGGCAGGCCGGCCGCGGCGCACAGCGCGTCGCACCACGCCGCCACGTGCCCCTCCACCGCCAGCTCACCCGCGTGCTGCGGGCCGGCGCCGCCGGCCGGGGCGGGCCGCCAGGCCGGGGACCAGGAGGCGCGCAGCTCGAACTCGGTGGTGGCCGGCTCGTCCTGCTTGGCGCCGAAGCCCTCGGTGACCACCCGGGTCACGGTGCCGCTGGGCTGCTGGTAGCCCGCGGCCCGGGCGTCCAGCGCCTCGATCAGCCAGCTCCAGCCGACCTCGCCGATCATCGGGTCGGCCGCGATCTCCGGTTCCAGGTCGGCCCGCAGGTGCGCGATGATCCGCGCCGGGCCGCCCCAGCCGTGCTGGCCGTCGGGGTCATACAGCAGCACGAACCGGCCCCAGGCCACCTCGGTGCCGGACTGCGGCCCGGCCACGGTCACGCCCACGGCGGTGGCGAACGGGGCCAGCTTCCGCGGCGCGGGCTCCGGCTCGAAGGTCAGCTCGGGCCGCAGGGCCCGCTGCTCGGCCAGCCCGGCCTCCAGGCTGGCCAGCGCCCGGCGGAACGTCTCCTCGGCCGCAGACGGCGCGGCAGTCCCCGCCGGCCTCATGCCTGCGGGCCGCGCGGACGCCGCCGCATCACGCCGCCCGGTCGCTGATATCCGGTCCGGCGGCTGCCCCATGCACACACGATACGAAGTCAACCCAATACACCGCACCACAACCGGAGTCGGGACAGTGCCGGATCATCGGGACCTCCTTGCCAAGCCCAGGTTGATGCTGGCACGCCGCCCGCATGACCCGGTGGACCTGCCACGGCGTGTCACCGGGCGATTCCGGCCGGCTTGCCGGGCCGGGACGAAACCGTATGACATCATCTGCGATGTGACATCGCAGCCGGAGGAAGCGGTCTTCCTGCGGGCCTGCCGCCGTGAGCCCGTGCCGTACACCCCGGTCTGGTACATGCGCCAGGCCGGGCGGTCGCTGCCGGAGTACCGCAAGGCCCGGGCCAGGACCCCGATGCTGACCGCCTGCGCCACACCCGATCTGATCACCGAGATCACCCTGCAGCCGGTCCGCCGGTACGCAGTGGACGCCGCGATCCTGTTCAGCGACATCGTGGTGCCGCTCAAGGCGATCGGCGTGGGCATCGACATCGCCCCGGGCGTCGGCCCGGTGGTGGACCGGCCGATCCGGGCCGAGGCGGACCTGGCCCAGCTCCGCTCGCTGGAACCCGGCGACGTGCCGTACATCACCGAGGCGGTCAAGTCGCTGCTGTCGGAGCTGACCGGCACGCCGCTGATCGGGTTCGCCGGCGGGCCGTTCACGCTGGCCTGCTACCTGGTCGACGGCGGCCCGTCGAAGAGCTTCGACAAGACGAAGGCGCTGATGTACGGCAACCCGCCGCTGTGGCACAAGCTGCTGGGCCGGCTGGCCGACATCACCTGCTCGTTCCTGGCCGTGCAGGCCGGCGCGGGCGTGCAGGCCATCCAGCTGTTCGACTCCTGGGCCGGGGCGCTCAGCCCGGAGGACTACCGGCGCTCGGTGCTGCCGCACAGCAGCCGGGTGTTCGCCGCGCTGGCCGGCGCGGGCATCCCGCGGATCCACTTCGGCGTGGGGACCGGGGAACTGCTCGGTCTGCTCGGCGAAGCGGGCGCGGACGTGGTCGGGGTGGACTGGCGGGTGCCGCTGGACGAGGCGGTCCGCCGGGTCGAGCCGGGCAAGGCCCTGCAGGGCAACCTGGACCCGGCCGTGCTGCTCGCCCCGTGGGACACCATCGCCCAGCGCGCCCGCGATGTGCTCGAGCGCGGCCGCACCGCCGAGGGGCACGTGTTCAACCTGGGCCACGGCGTGCTGCCGGAGACCGACCCGGACATGCTGGCCCGGCTGACCGACCTGGTGCACGCCGGGTCCGGGTCCGGGGACGGTCCCGCCTAGCCGCTCAGCTGTCCGCGGCGGCCGGCTGCGCCCGGCGCCGGGCCCGGAAGCGGCGCAGGCCCAGCCAGCCGCCGGCGGCCAGCACGGCGAGCACAGCGAGGAACGGCAGCATTGCCCCGGCCACGGTCAGCAGCCAGGAGGTCGCCACGCGCAGGCCGTGCCAGCCCGCGGCCAGGCCGGCCACGAACCCGTGGTGCTTGCCGCCCCCGTGTGCCGCCGCATGATGGCGCTGGCTGAGCAGGTACATCGTCACCGTCGCGTAGCTGGTCTCCCGGGCCAGCGCCCGCTGCTGGGACTGCAGCGCCTCGAGCGAGGCCTCCTGCGCGTTGATCTCGTCCTGCACGCTGAGCAGGCCGCTGACCGTGCCAGCCCGCTTCAGCAGGGCCCTGAGCTGCGTGATCGCATCCTGCGCCGAGGCCACCCGGCTGGTCACGTCGGCCACCTGGCCGGTGACGTCCTGGGCGTGCTGGGACGCCGACACCGGGTGGCCGAACGAGGTGGACAGCTTGCCCAGCACGCCGGGGTAGGCCGCCTCGGGGATCTTCAGCTGGAGCGTGACCGTGGACCGGCCGGGCGTCCTGCTGATCGAGTCCTGCTCGCTGGACACGTACCCGCCCGCGGCCACGGCGAGGCCGGTGACCTGCTGGGCGGTCGAGGTGACGCTCGCGACCCGCAGGGTCAGCGAGGCGGTCCGGATGATGGCCTGGCCGGTGACCAGCCGCGCGGTCTTCGCGCCGGCCAGTGAGCCGGGCGCGGACCGGCCGGACGCGGGCTCGGGCGCGGCCTGGCGCGCCGGCCGCTGCCCTAGTGGCGGCGCCCTCCGCGCCGGACGCAGTCCCGGAAGAGCCGGTGGCGCCGGCCGAGCAGCCGGCCAGCAGAAGGCCGCTGCCGGACAGCACGGCTGTAGTGATAAGCATGACGGCGCGCAGCCCGGTGCGCGTCCTGACGGTCCCCGCGGTGATACTCATGCTCCTGCGACGCAGCGTGCCGGGAACCGGTTCCGCCTGGTCGCAGCAGTGCGCAGGATTGGCGCACAACGATTCGGTCACAGGGACACGGAGGAGCCCGGCCATGCCAAACCGCCGCGATAGCCCGCCCGGCGCGCCCGTCCCGCCGCCGGAGCCCGCCCCGGGGCCATTCGGGCCGGCCGAGGGCCGCTGGCTGGGGAACCTCGGGCGGCTGCGGGACGCGGTCCGCCAGGAGGTGCTGCGCGACCAGCTCGCCGGGCTGGGCCCGCTGCGCGGCGGGCAGGCCCGGGTGCTGGACGCCGGCTGCGGGCAGGGCACCCAGGCCCTGCACCTGGCCCGGGCCGGCCATCAGGTGACCGGCCTTGACCCGTCGGAGCGGCTGCTCGGCGAGTTCCGGCGTTCGCTGGCCGCGGAGCCGCCGGAGGTCGCCGCCCGGGTCCGGCTGGTGCAGGGGACCGGCGAGGACGCGGCCCGGCTGGCCGGGACCGGTTTCGGCGCGGTGCTGTGCCACGGCGTGCTGATGTACCAGCCGGATCCGGTGCCGCTGCTGACCGGGCTGACCGCGGCGGCCGGGCCGGGCGGCGTGCTCTCCCTGCTGGTCCGCAACGGGCTGGCGCTGGCCATGCGCGACGGCCTGCGCGGCGACGCGGCCGGCGCGCTCGCCGCGTTCGGCCGGCTCGAGTACGTCAACCGGCTCGGCCTGGCCGCCCGCGCGCACACCCCGGACCAGCTGGACGCGATCCTGCGCCCGCTCGGCTGGCGGCGGGCCGCATGGTTCGGCGTGCGGGTGTTCACCGATCACCGGGACGAGCCCGCGCCGGCCGCCGGGCCGCTGGCCGGGCTGCTGGCGGCCGAGCGGGAGGCGGGCCGGACCGACCCGTACCGCAGCGTCGCCGCCCTCCTGCACGTGGTGTAGCGAGCACGCCGGGTAGCCGCGGTGGGTCCAGCCTGGACAGCATGTGTGCAGGTCAGCGGCTATTCGCGGGCAACCGGCAATGCCGGAATTACGGCCGCTAATCCCGACACGCCGCTCTTAAATGCCTATTTACCCGACTACCGGCGGCAAATCCGGCCAAGGCGTAGACTCCCGGGCACGTCGCTCACCCGCTCGAAATGAGACCCGGAGTCCCAGGAGAAAATGGGCGCCCCCCCAGCAGGTGTCACCACGCGGGTAGCCGTTCAGTCGACCCGCCGGCTGCTCCGCGACACTCTGTCCGCCAGCCTGGCTGCCCGGCCAGATATCACCGTCGTCGGCGGTGTGGCCGAGCCGCCCGCCATCTTCCAGCTCTGCGAGCTGCGCCACCCCGACGTGGTCATCCTGGACGCGGGCCTGCGGCTGGCCGAGTACGCCAGCCGGGTGCACGCGCTGATGACCCGGTTCCCCGACCTGAACGTGATCGTCACCTACCGGGAGGCGACCGAGCAGGAACTGGCCGCCGCATGCCGTGCCGGGGTGACCTCGCTGCTGCCCGAGTCGCACGGACTGGCCGCGGTGCTGGCCCTGGTCAAGCGGCGGAAGAAGGCCGTGGTCCGGGCGGCGGAAGGCGGCCTGACCGACCGCGAGCTGGAGATCGTGGTGCTGACCGGGTCCGGGCACAGCGTGGCGGAGATCGCCGACCTGCTCGGCATCAGCCCGCTGACCGTGGAGAACATCAAGCGACGGGTCTACGCCAAGCTCGAGGTCAGCAGCAGCGTGCACGCCGCGGCCAAGGCCGCCTCCTACGGCCTGCTGGACCAGCAGCGCGCGCTGCCTACCGCCCGGCGGCGGATGGCCGATGACGGCGCGAGCATGCTGACCGTGGTCAGCGGCACGCCAGGGCCGCTGCTGGACAAGGTGGTCAGCAGCCTGCTGGCCAGCCGGCTGCCGTTCGTGTTCCTGCACCAGCCGGGGCCGGTGGCGGACTCGCACTGGGCCCGGTGGCACCGCGGCCCGATGGTCGGCGCGCTGGTGGACCCCGGCCCGGCGGACTGGACCGTCGTGGCCGAACTGGGCATCCCCGCGCTGCTGGTGCACAGCCGCCCGCTCGAGCCGCCCGAGGTGGCCGACGCGCTGGCCAGCGGGGCCAGCGCCCTGGTCGCGGCGGACAAGGTCGACGCGCACTTCCTGTCCGTGCTGCGCATGGTCAGCCAGGGCTACCTGGTCGTGGCGTCGCGGCCGATGCGGCCGCTGATCGGCGTGGTCCGGGCCCGCTGGGACGAGCACTCCGCCGACGGCGAGCAGCGGCTGCCCGAGCTGACCGCCAGGGAAAGCGACATCCTGCGGTCGCTGGCCCTGGGCCACTCGATCCGGCAGACCGCGCGCTCGCTGGGCATCGCCGCGAAGACGGTGGAGAACGTGCAGACCCGGCTGTTCCGCAAGCTCGGCGTCCGGAACCGGTCCGGCGCGCTGGCGGTCGCCGACGCTTTCGGCCTCCTGCCGCCCCCGGCGTCACCGTAAGGCCGGGGCCCCCTAGGGGATTCGCGTCCTTACCTGCAGGTAAGCAGCGGGTCTAGGGTTCCGGACGGAGCCAGGCCGTTCCCCGGTGGACCTGGCCTGACCCGGCCGGCCCGCTGGGATTTGCCGAAATTCATGTTCCGGCGGATTTCCCGCCGCCGTGGGCCGGCCGGGTCATCGCAGACCGGGGTGCAATTAAAGAGCCGAATCGGCGATAACCGCCGCACCGCCGCAAGCCGGCCCGTTGCGCCCGGGATTTGCCGTCCCGCCGCCGCGACGACGCGCATTCCCCGGTACCGGCTTCCGCGGTCATCGCGGCCGCAGGGTCGCTGCGGCTGCGCCTGAGGGCCAGGCTCTCAGCCGCAGCCGCGGCGATCCCGCCCGGCCGCCAGGCCGGCTCCGCCCGGCTGACAGACTGGGCAGATGACGGCAGAACAGGCCCCCCGGCCCCGGGTCGCGGTGGTGGGGGGCGGGATCGCCGGGCTGGCGGCGGCGTACTTCCTGCGCGACGTGGCCGCGGTCACCGTGTTCGAGGGCGCCGCCCGGCTGGGCGGCAAGCTGGCCGTCTCCGGGATCGCCGGGGTCGCGGTGGACGAGGGCGCCGAGGCGCTGCTGGCCCGGCGGCCGGAGGGGACCGGGCTGGCCGCCGAGGTGGGGCTGGGCGGTGAGCTCCGGCCAGCCGGCCCGGCCGGCGCGGCGATCTGGACCCGGGGCCAGCTCCGGCCGCTGCCGCGGCGCCAGTTCATGGGAGTGCCCGCCGACCTGGACGAGCTGGCCGGGTCGGGGATCGTGTCGGCGGCGGGACTGGCCGCGGCCCGCGCCGGCGCCCAGGAGGCCGCGGACCAGCAGGCCGGGGACCAGGCGGTGTCCCGCTACCTCGGCGCCCGGCTCGGGCCCGAGGTCGTGGACCGGCTGGTCGACCCGCTGCTCGGCGGGGTGTACGCGGGCCGGTCCGACCAGCTGTCGTTCGAGGCGACCATGCCGGCCCTGGCCGCCGCCACCCGGGACGGCCAGCCGGTCATGGCGGCCGCCGCCCGGCTGCTGGACAGTGCCCACGCGCCCCCCGGGAGCGGCCCGCCCGCGCCGGTCTTCATGAGCCTGCCCGGCGGGCTGGCGTCGCTGGTCCCTGCGGTGTCCGCGGCGTCCGCCGCGGACGTGCGCACCGGCGCGATGGTCCGGGCCATCGAGCGGTCCGCGCGCGGCTGGCGGCTGACCGCCGGGTCCGCGCACGACCCGTGGTTTGCGGAGGCCGACGCGGTCGTGCTGGCGCTGCCCGCGGCCCCGGCCGGCCGGCTGCTGGCCGGCCTGCCCGGCGCCGCCGCGGCCGCCGCCGGGCTGGCCGAGGTGACCACCGCGAGCATGGCCATCGTCACGCTCGCCTTCCCGGACACCGCGTTCCCGGTGACGCCGGCGGGCAGCGGCTACCTGGTCCCGGCGGTCGACGGCCGCGCGGTCAAGGCGGTCACGTTCAGCACGGTCAAGTGGCCGCACCTGCGCGCGGCCGCGCCCGGGCTGCAGATCATCCGCTGCTCGGTCGGCCGGATCGGCGAGGAAACCCTGCTGCACCGCGACGACGCCGACCTGGCCGAGCTGGCCCGGGCCGAGCTGGCCGAGGCCACCGGGGTGCGCGGCCGGCCGGCCGCAGCCCGGGTCACCCGCTGGGGCGGGGCACTGCCGCAGTACACCGTGGGTCACCTCGGCCGGGTGGCGCGGATCAGGGACAGCGTGGCCAGCCAGCCCGGCCTGGCCGTGTGCGGCGCGGTCTACGACGGCGTCGGCATCCCGGCGTGCATCGCCTCGGCCCGGGCCGCGGCCGGCCGTATCGCCGGCTACCTGCGGGACGGCCACCGTGGTCCGGCCCCGGTCGGCAGCACCCGCGCCGCCGGGGGACAATGAAACATGGCCGGAAACCCCCCTGCCAGCCAGGGCACCGACGCCGGGACCGGGCGGTCACGGCCCCGGGCCCGTGAGCTGAACGAGCTGATCCGCTACACGATGTGGTCCGTTTTCCGGATCAGGGACACGGGCGCGGTCGAAGCCGCAGCCGGCCCGGCCGGGCGGGCCGGGCTCGCCGCGGAGGTCACCGAACTGTGCCAGCAGCACGCGGGCAAGGGCGTCACCACCCGCGGCTGCTACGACCTGCAGGGCCTGCGGGCGGACGCGGACTACATGTTCTGGTGGATCGCGAGCACCGCGGACGACCTGCAGGAGATCTACGCCCGGTTCCGCCGGACCGGGCTCGGCCAGGCCAGCGTGCCGGTCTGGTCGGTGATGGCGCTGCACCGGCCCGCGGAGTTCAACAAGAGCCACGTGCCCGCGTTCCTGGCCGGGGAGGAGCCCGGCAACTACGTCTGCGTGTACCCGTTCGTCCGGTCCTACGACTGGTATCTGCTGCCCGACGCCGAGCGCCGGGAGATGCTGGCCGAGCACGGCCGGATGGCCCGCGAGTACCCGGACGTCCGGGCCAACACCGTGGCCTGCTTCGCGCTGAACGACTACGAGTGGATGCTCGCGTTCGAGGCGCCGGAACTGCACCGGATCGTGGACCTGATGCGGCACCTACGCGCGGCGGAGGCCCGCCGGCACACCCGGGTGGAGATCCCCTTCTACACCGGCCGCCGCAAGCCCATCGGCGACCTTCTGGCCGCGCTGCCCTGACCACGCGGCGGGCGGCCACAGCCCGCCGCGCAGCCACAGCCAGGCGGCCAGGCCCGCCGGGTAGCAGAAGTAGCCCCACCGGCTGTCCGGGGCCAGCGCGAACAGCAGCGCCAGCCACCCGGCCAGCCGCCGCACCGCCGCGGCCCCCGTGCGCGGCGGGCGGAGCACCAGGAACGCGGCCGGGACCAGCGCGGCGGCGGCCAGCGCCAGCAGCGCGATCACGTGCCCGGCCGGGCCCGCCACGGCCAGCAGGTGCCCGGGCAGCGGGCTGGCCGCCGGGGACGGCGTACCGGTCAGGCCCAGCGGGAACAGCACCGTGTTGCGCAGCAGCGCGCCGGGCACGGTGACTAGCCAGGGCAGCAGGACGGCGGCGAACACCGCGGCGGCGGCCGCCGCGAACCGGGCCACGGTCCGCCGGGCCGCCGGCCACCCGGCCTGGCTGGCCAGCAGCGCCGCGGCCACGGCCAGGGCCGGCCAGGCGGTCGCTTTCATCGCCGCGGCCAGGCCCAGCACCGCCCCGGCGGCGACGGTGCCCCGCCCGGACCGGGTGCCGGCCAGCGCCAGCCCGAGCATGACCAGGCCCAGCACCGGCACGTCATTGCCGCTGACCACCAGCGGGAACGCGATGACCGGGGTGGCGGCCAGCACCGCGGTGGCACGGGCGGGGGCCCGGCCGGGCAGGCCCGCGACCCGGAACGCGACCAGGCTCGCGGCCGCGAACGCCAGCCCGGCCCACAGCCGCGGGTCGGTGAGCAGGCCCGGGCCGAAGACCGCGTGCGGCAGGCCGAACACGGTCATGGCCGGCAGGTACGGGTTGTAGGCCAGGAACCCGTGCCCGGCCAGCCGGGCGGCGGGCAGGTAGGGCGAGCCGTGCTGGAGCAGCAGCGCCGCGGCCCGCTCGGTCACCCCGGCCTCGGGCATCCCCCGGCCGGCCGCGGCCAGCGTGCCCAGCGGGACCAGCACCGCCCCGGCCAGGGCCACCGCCACGGCGGCCGCCCGGGCGCGGGCGCGCTGCGCCTCGGCAGACTCCGGCGAGCTCGCGGGCCAGCCCGGCCAGCAGGCGATCAGCGCGGCCAGCCCGTACCCGGCCGCCGCCCAGCCGCCCCACAGCCGGTGCACCGGCTCGTCGCTGAGCAGCGCCACGAGGGCCGCGAAGACCGCCGAGGCCAGGAACCCGGCCGCGGGCAGCCACCGGCGTACGTCGCGGCGGGCCTCCGGGCCCGGCCGGGCCAGCACGGCTGGCCGGGCCGCGGGGGAGAGCAAGGGCATGCTGGAGACGCTAGAAGCCCGGCCCGGCCGGGCACATCGGCCCGCGGAGTGGACTGCGGGACAGGTATGTCATCCGTTCGGCGGGCCGGGCATCAGCCTTGAGGAGGGTGGCCCGCGGGGCGTGCCTGGCCAGGCGCCGGCCTTGACATCCCCGGCAGGCGGCTCTGACGATCAGGAACGTGCCCCCGGCCAGATCCGCGGCGCGGGAAGCAGCCAGCAAGCCCGCACTGACAACTCAGCACGGCAACTCAGCACGGGCAAGTCAGCACGGGCCACTCAGCACAGGCAACGGAGGAAGCCAGCATGACCACTGTGGACGGGACCGCCACCAGCCAGGATCTCGGGGCCGGGGCGCGGCCGGTGTTCGCGACGGTGGCGCAGGAGCGCCTGCACCGCAAGCAGGAACTGGCCGCGGCGTTCCGGCTGTTCGGCAGGTTCGGCTTCTCCGAGGGCGTGGCCGGGCACATCACGGCGCGCGACCCGGAGTTCCCTGACCGGTTCTGGGTCAACCCGCTCGGCATGAGCTTCAACCAGATCAAGGTGTCCGACCTGCTCCTGGTCGACCACCACGGCGACGTGGTGGAGGGCAACCGCCCGGTGAACCGGGCCGCCTTCTGCATCCACTCCGAGGTGCACAAGGCCCGCCCGGACGTGGTCGCCGCGGCGCACGCGCACTCGCTGCACGGCAAGGCGTTCTCCTCGCTGGGCATCCGGCTCGACCCGCTCACCCAGGACGCCTGCGTGTTCTTCCGCGACCACGGGCTGTACGACGACTACCAGGGCGTGGCCTACGACACCGAGGAAGGCCGCCGGATCTCGGTCGCGCTCGGCGAGGCCAAGGCGGTCATCCTGCAGAACCACGGCCTGCTCACGGTGGGCCACTCGGTGGCCGAGGCGGCCTGGTGGTTCATCACCATGGAGCGGTCCTGCCAGGCCCAGCTGCTGGCGATGGCGGCCGGGACCCCCAAGCACGTCGACCCGGACACCGCGCTGCAGGTCAGGGACCAGATCGGCGGGCACGACTCGGGCTGGTTCCAGTTCCGGCCGCTGTGGGACCAGATCACCGTGTCCGACCCGGACCTGTTCGGCTGACCGCCCGGTTATGGTGCCCGGCCAGCCGCTGGAGAACTACCAGGACGAGATCTCCCTAGCCGGGCTGGCCGGGTTCGCCAGCCTGGCCGACCTGGGCCCGGAGGTGCTGGCCCGGCGGCCGTTACCGGGGAAACGGCCGCCGGGGTCAACCAGGAACTGGCCGCTCATCCGGGCCGGAAACGGGCAACCCGGGCGCATGGGGCCCAGCCGCGACTTAAGCTGGCCGCGTTCACCTTAAGGGAGGCGGCGGCCGTGGCGCGGGCAGCGTTAACTGAGCCGCTCCGGCGCTGGGACCCGCCGGAGATCGGCGGTTACGAGCTGGTCGGCCGCCTTGGCGCGGGCGCGATGGGCCGGGTCTACCTGGGCCGGTCGGCCGCCGGGCGGCTGGTCGCGGTCAAGACCATCCGGGCCGAGCTGGCCGACGAGCCGGATTTCAGGACCCGGTTCGGGCAGGAGGTGGCCGCGGCCCGGCGGGTCAGCGGGGCGTTTACCGCCGCGGTGGTGGCCGCCGACCCGGACGCCGATATGCCCTGGCTGGCCACCACCTACGTGCCCGCCCCGTCGCTGGCCGCGCTGGTCCGGGCCGGCGGCCCGCTGCCGGTGCCCGCGGTGCGCTGGCTGGCGGCCGGCTGCGCGGAGGCGCTGGAGTCCATCCACGGCGCGGGCCTGGTGCACCGCGACTTCAAGCCGTCGAACGTGCTGGTCTCGCTGGACGGGCCGCGGGTCATCGACTTCGGGGTGGCCAGGGCGGCCGAGCGGGTCCAGCTCACGGTGACCCGCGGCGCGCTCGGCACGCCTGCCTACATGGCGCCCGAGCAGGCCAGGGACACCCGGCAGGCGACCATGGCCAGCGACATCTTCGGGCTCGGCGGTGCCATGCTGTACGCGGCCACCGGCCACGCCCCGTACCACGGTGAAACCGTGATGGACGTGCTGGTCCGGCTCGCTACCGAGGAACCGGACCTGACCGGGCTGCCGCCCGGGCTGGCCTCCTTCGTGACCGCCTGCCTGCAGCGTGACCCCCGGCGGCGGCCCGACCCGGCCGCGGTGCTGGCCGAGATGGCCCCGTATATCGCGGCGGCGGCCGGCCCGGCTGGCGGTCCCGGCGCCGGGCCAGCGTCGCTGCCCCGGCCGGTGCTCGACCTGCTGGCCCTGTACCGCCGCGACCCGGGGTCGCTGGCGGCCAGCCACGACGGGACCGGAACCGGCGGCAGGCGCGGCGAGGACGCGACGTTCGGGTCGCAGCCGGGCGCCAGCGGAGTTTCCCGGCCCTTCCCGGTAGCGCTGGCCGTCCCGCCGCCCGCGCCGCCGCACGGGTCGGAACCCGGGCTGGGGCCCAGATCAGGGCCCGGTGCGGGCCCGGCGCGCCCCCGGACGTGGCGACCCGGCCCGACGCCGCGCCCGGCCGGCCGGGCCGGCGGCGGCCCGCGCTCGCGGCCGCGGCCGTGGCGGGGATCGCCGTGCTGGTCGCGGGGGCCGCGATCATCGGCGCGACGGTGGCCCGCGGTCACCCGCAGCCCGGGCCGACCGTGACCGTCGGCGGGCCGCCCGCTGGCAACCCGCCCCCGGTGGCCGGGCTGCCACCGGGACAGCAGGGCATCGTGATGAACCAGCCGGTAGGCGACGGCTACACGGTGTTCGTCGTGCACGGGCAGCACTACCCGCCGTTCAGCCGGGTCACGATCACGCTGGTGGGGGTGCGCCGGCCGGCGGTGCACGTGCCCGTGGACGGCGCGGGCACCTTCAACTACGCGATCAACCAGGACCATGAGTTCTTCCCCGGGCCGCTGCCGCCCGGCCGGTATCACGTGCTGGTCACCGCGCCCGGGATCCGGTCGTACCGGACGACGTTCCTGGTCAGCAACCGGGCGCAGCTGGCCGCCGACCGGCCCCTGACCTCGCCCACCCCCAGCCCGTCCAGTCCCCGCCCGTCCCGGTCCGGCCAGCCCAGTCCCGGCCCCAGCCCCAGCCCGACCGGCACCGGCTCCAGCCCGGCGCCCAGCCCCAGCCCCAGCCCGACGTCCAGCCCGGCCAGCCCCCGCCCCAGCCCGAGCCCGACCAGCACCAGCCCGCCGCCTGGCAACGGAAATGGCAACGGGCAACGGGAACGGGAACGGGAACGGGAATAAGCCGACGCCGCATCCGACGCCGGATCCGCCCGGCCGGTAGGTCACGCCACGCGTCGGCCAGCGGCCGCCCGGGGCCAGCGGCCGGCGATCAGGTGGCTAATGAGCAGCCGGCCGGGCTCACCCGGCAGACGGCCCGCAGCCCGTAACCGGCCCAGCGGGGCAGCAGCCGGCACAGCAGGTCGTCGGCCGGCGCCAGCGCCGGGCGGCGGACCAGCCTGCGCTCGGGCAGGATGCTGTCCGGCTGGAGGGATTCCAGCGCGAAGCCTGCGGCGGACAGCTCGGCGGTCAGCGTGCGGCGGGAGAACAGGTAGTAGGGGAACGGCCGCTCCTGGCCGTCCACGAGATGGCGGTAGACCACCGGCCGCGCGGCCGGGAAGTAGCGGCCCAGCGATGTTCCCGCGGCCGGCCCGTGGCGGCCGCCGCCGGGTGACCTGTGCAGCGGGAACCGGCGAAGCGCGTGCGGCACCGTGAGCAGCAGCACCCCGTCGCTGGTCAGCACGGACCGGATCGACTCCAGGATGCGGACCCGGTTCCCGGTTTCCTGGATGTGCGACAGCACGCCGAACAGCATTGTGACCAGGCCGTAGGGGCCCGCCGCCCGGGCTGTCCCGAGGTCCTCGGTGACCAGCAGGCGGCGGTCGTCGACGCCGGCCGCCGCGGCCCGGGCCGCCAGCGCCTGGCACGCGTCGGCGGAGATGTCATAGGCGCACACGAACGCGTCCGTGGCGTGCAGGAACGGCATCGTGTACCGGCCGGTCCCGGCCCCGAAATCGAGGATCCTGGTGGCTGGGCCCGCGAGGTCCAGGGCGGCCCGGTACGTCGACGGGTTCGGCCGCGGGTACCGCGCGTCGTACAGGCCGCTGTCGTAGTAGCGGTTGTAGCTGTCGGCAATCGACGGCCGCAGCGGCCGGATCTGGTCAACCATCAGGACGGCGCCCTTTCACCCATCAGGGACGGCGCCCCGCACAGCCAACGGTAGTGACCCCACGATAAGCAGAAGCGCGGTAAATTTGCACTCTTCTGCGGTTATTTGGGCAAATGCCGCAGATTGCGCAGGTCGGCCGCGCCGGTATCCCGGATCGCGGGGTTAGCCGCGCAGATCCGCCGGGCCCGCCGGATCCGCCGGGCCCGCCGTCAGCCGGCCTGGGTCCACCACAGGTCCTCCTGCCGGGAGCACCAGGCCGGGTCGCTGAGCCGGACCAAATCGGTCGGCGCCACGATGCCGTTCTCGATCAGCGCCCCCACCGCGACCTCGTCGGACAGCCGGGTGCCCGGCCGGACCAGACCGCGTTCCACGATCTTGCGGCGGAGCACCTTGAGATGCTCGCCGACCCGGGCCGACAGGCGGTCACGGAACGCCGGGTCGGTGTCGAACCGCTCGATCTCGTGGTGCGCGTCGGTGCACTCCAGCGCGGCCCGGGCGATCTCCGGGGTGCGCGGCAGCGCGGTGGAGCGTCCGGGATCGATCAGCCACGGCCGGCACCACATCAGCGCGACCAGGAACAGCTTGGTGTTCGGGTCCAGGTACAGCGGCAGCAGCGTGACGTCGCCGTCGGCGCGCAGATGCCGGGCGTCGAGCGCGCCGTCCGCGGCCGCGCCGTTGCCCGCGGCGCCGCCCGCCAGGTCGCCGCCCGGCACGTCACCGGCCACCGGGGCGGCTCCGTCCGCCGCGGCCACGACCAGGCGCAGCGGCTGGCCATCGTCCAGCATGGCCCGCGAGCCGACCAGGATGCTGCCCTCCCGGACGAACCAGCCAGCCGACGGCTCGCCGCCCTCGTCCAGCCGCGGCAGCCGGATCCGGTAGCCGTCGCCCTCGGTGTACAGGGCGTGCGTGCTGCTCAGGTTGGCCACCCAGCCGCCGCCCTCGACCGCGCTGATCAGCCCGGCCCGCCGGGACAGCCCGCGCCCGGCCGGGACCACCAGGTCCACGTCCGGGCCGCGGCCGAAGACCAGCCGGCCGCCGGGCGGGACCGCGGCCACGCGGCCGCCCGCCGTGGTGACGTGCACCGTCACCGGGCTGAGTGGGCTGGCCATGGGCGTGTTCTGCCGTCCTGCTGGTGCGGGCTCCGGGGGCCGGGGCCACGGTAGCGCAGCGCCTGCCGGGCACGCCAAACGGGCGGATCGAACCGCAGTCTAGGCGGCGCGCCGCGGCGGGCCGTATCCCCGGGTTCGGGGATGGCGCGGCGGCCAGAAGGGCGGTTGGCTGTGCTGAGTCAGGGCGAGGCAGCGCCGCGGAAGGGGAAGGCCAGCCAGGCGCACGGACAGTGCCGGACACAGGTTGTGCGTCCGGTGTGGGGTCGGCGGGTCCGCGTTCCGGGAGGTCAGCACTTCCGGGGGCACGCTGGCGGGGGGCCACAGGTCTTACGACGCTGCCCCGCCCTGGCCGCCGCCCGGTGGCGGGCCAGCCCGTAGCGGTCCCGCCGCCGGGCGGTTTCTCAGCCCGCGCCGTCAGATGGCTCCAGCGTCAGCGACACCGAGTTGATGCACCAGCGCTGATCGGTCGGGGTTTCGTAGCCCTCGCCCTCGAACACGTGGCCGAGGTGCGAGTCGCAGTTCGCGCACCGCACCTCGGTCCGGATCCGGCCCAGCGACCGGTCCTCGAGCAGCACCACCGCGTCGCCCTCGGACGGCTGGTAGAAGCTCGGCCAGCCGCAGTGCGAGTCGAACTTCGCGTCGGACCGGAACAGCTCCGCCCCGCACGCCCGGCAGCGGTACACGCCCTCGGTCTTGGTGTCGGTGTACTCGCCGGTAAACGGCGCCTCGGTACCGGCCTCGCGAAGCACGTGGTACTCCTGCGGGTTCAGCCGCTGCCGCCATTCGTCGTCGGTGCGCTGCACGTTCGCCATGCCCGCGACAATACCGGCCGCCCCGTCACAGGCTCACCAGGTACTCCGGCTCGCCCGCACGCTCCCGCAGCAGCACCTCGCCGACCTGGCCGGCCGCCTGCACGTCGGGCAGCACGGCCCGGGCCGCGGCCAGCCAGGACGGCTCCGCGGTGATGACCAGCTCCCGGGCGGGCGCCCGCATGGACAGCTTGGCCGCCGACTTGGCCGCCCGCACCGCCGTGATCGCCCCCGAGGCCGCCGCCAGCAGCCCGCCCGGGCCGGCCTCCTGCGGGCCGGGCCCGCCGAACTCGGCCGGTTCCGGCCACCGTGCCTGGTGCACAGAGCCCGGCTGCCACCAGGACCAGACCTCCTCGGTCACGAACGGCAGGAACGGCGCGAACAGCCGCACCAGCGCGCGCAGCGCCAGCCGCAGCGTGGCCACCGCCGAGGCGGCCGGGCCGTCACCGCGCGACCCGTACGCCCGGGCCTTGACCAGCTCCACGTAGTCGTCGCAGAAGAACCAGAAGAACTCCTCGGCCAGCTCCAGCGCCCGGGCGTGCTCGTACCCCTCGAGCGCCGCCGCGGTGGCTGCCGCCAGCGCGCCCAGCCGGGCCAGCAGCGCCCGGTCCAGCGGCTCGGTGACCAGCGCGAGCGGGTCGCTCGCCAGGTCAAGCCCACCTGGCACCGGCAAGGCGGCCAGCACCAGCTTGCTCACGTTCAGCAGCTTCACCGCCAGCCGCCGGCCGACCCGCAGCTGCGCCGGGTCGAACGCGGTGTCCGTGCCCAGCCGGGCGCTGGCCGCCCAGTACCGCACCGCGTCCGAGCCGTACTGGGCCAGCAGGTCCAGCGGGGTCACCGCGTTGCCCTTGGACTTGGACATCTTCTTCCGGTCCGGGTCCAGGATCCAGCCGGAGATCGCGGCGTGCCGCCAGGGCAGCACGCCGAACTCGGCGTGCGAGCGCAGCACCGTGTAGAACAGCCAGGTCCGGATGATCTCGTGGGCCTGCGGCCGCAGGTCCATCGGGAACACCCGGTCCGTGATGTCGTCGTCGCTGCCCCAGCCCGCGGCAATCTGCGGCGTCAGCGAGGAGGTGGCCCAGGTGTCCATCACGTCCGGGTCGCCGGTGAACCCGCCCGGCTTGCCGCGCTGGTCCTCGTCGCAGCCGGGCGGCGGCTCGGCCGCCGGGTCCACCGGCAGCGCGTCCTGGGGTGCCGGGATCGGCGCGTCGTAGCGCGGCTCGCCGTCGTCGTCCAGCGGGTACCAGACCGGGATCGGCACGCCGAAGAACCGCTGCCGGGAGATCAGCCAGTCGCCGGACAGCCCGCCCACCCAGTTCTCGTACCGGGCCCGCATGTGCGGCGGGTGCCAGTCCAGCTCGCGGCCGCGGGCCAGCATGGCGTCGCGCAGGTCCTGGTCGCGGCCGCCGTTGCGGATGTACCACTGCCGGGTGGTCATGATCTCCAGCGGCTTGCTGCCGTTCTCGTAGAACTTCACCGCGTGGGTGACCGGCTCCGGCTCGCCGCGCGCCAGCCCGGCGTCCCGCAGCAGTTCCGCCACCCTGGCGCGGGCCGCGGTCACGGTCAGCCCGGCCAGCTGCTGGTAGGCGGCCCGCCCGGCCGGGTCGTCCAGGCCCGCGGGCGGCTGCGCCGCCATCCGTCCTGACCGGTCCAGCGTGGCCCGGGTGGGCAGCTGCAGGTCGCGCCACCAGGTCACGTCCGTGGTGTCGCCGAAGGTGCACACCATGACCAGGCCTGTGCCCTTGCCCGGCTCGGCGAGGTGGTGCGCCAGCACCGGCACGGCGGTGCCGAACAGCGGCGTGACCGCGGTCCGGCCGATCAGCGGCGCGTACCGCTCGTCGTCCGGGTGCGCGACCAGCGCCACGCAGGCGGGCAGCAGCTCGGGCCGGGTGGTCGCCACCACGACCTCGCGGCCGCCGCCCGGTCACCGCCGTCAGCCAGGCGGAACGCCACCCGGTGGTACGCCCCGGCCACCGGCCGGTCCTCCAGCTCGGCCTGGGCCACCGCGGTGCCGAACGTCACGTCCCACAGCGACGGCGCCTCGGCCAGGTACGCCTCGCCGCGGGCCAGGTTGCGCAGGAAGCCGCGCTGGGCCACGGCCCGGCACCGGTCGCCCACGGTCTGGTACTCGGTGGACCAGTCCACCGACAGCCCGAGCTTGCGCCAGGCGCCCGCGTAGGCCTGCTCGTCCCGGCCGGTCAGCGCCAGGCACAGCTCGACGAAGTTGCGCCGGGACACCGGCACCGGCGGCCCGCCGGCCTTGCCCGGCGGCTCGCGGTGCAGTTCAAGGACAGGGCCGGGTCGTAGGGCAGCGCCGGGTCGCACCGGACGCCGTAGTAGTTCTGCACCCGGCGCTCGGTGGGCAGCCCGTTGTCGTCCCAGCCGATCGGGTAGAACACCGCCTTGCCGCGCATCCGCTGGAACCGCGCGACGAAGTCGGTCTGGGTGAACGAGAAGGCGTGCCCGAGGTGCAGCGTCCCGCTGGCGGTCAGCGGGGGAGTGTCGATGGCGTAGACGCCATCGCGTCGTGCGGAGCGGTCAAACTTGTACTACCCGCACCTCTTCCCACCGGCGCGACCACTTGTCCTCCAGGCCGTCAAGCACGGGCTTGTCCGGCACGTCGCTGGGGCGGAAGAGAGAGCTCATGGCCAGATGCTAGCGCGGCCGGTTCCGTCAGGGGACCCATTTCGGGTGGCGTATCGACAGGTTTCTATATTACGCTGGCTGCGGACATAGACACTTGTCGATGGATAGTGTGACTGGCGCGAAGGAGACCGCGATGACGACGCCGGCCGACGGGCCCTACGAGAGCTGCACGCTGCCCGCGGCGGACCTGCCCGGGCGGCTGGCCGAGTTCGACGCCGCGTTCGCCGCCGGGCTGCGGCACGCCGAGGTGATCAGCCCGACCCACGCGCGGCTGGTGTTCACCGCGGACCAGGCCCGGGCGGAGGCGCTGGCCGGGCTGCTCAGCCGGGAGAGCGAGTGCTGCTCGTTCTTCACCTTCGGCCAGCAGGTCGCGGGGGACACGGTGACGGTTGACGTGACCGTGCCGGCCGGGCAGGCCGAGGCGCTTTCCGTCCTCGCGGCCCGGGCCGCGCGGTATCTACCCGGCGCTCGCAACGTTCCGTAATCCTGAATCTAGGGTGGGCGTATGCAGATGCGCGTACTGGGAACCACCGGAGTCAAGGTCAGCCCTCTGTGCCTCGGCGCGATGATGTTCGGCGCCTGGGGCAACACCGACCACGACGAGTCCGTGCGGATCATCCGCCGGGCCGTCGAGGGCGGCATCAACTTCATCGACACCGCGGACGTGTACTCGCGCGGCGAGTCCGAGGAGATCGTCGGCAAGGCCCTGGCCCAGCTGGACCGGGACCGGATCGTGCTGGCCACCAAGGCGCACGCGGCGATGAGCGACGACGACCCGAACGCCAGCGGCAACTCGCGGCGCTGGATCATCCGCGAGTGCGACGCCAGCCTGCGGCGGCTCGGCACCGACTACATCGACCTGTACCAGATCCACCGGCCGGACCCCACGGCCGACGTGGACGAGACGCTGAGCGCGCTGACCGACCTGATCCGGGCGGGCAAGATCCGCTACGCGGGCAGCTCCACGTTCCCGCCGTCGCAGATCGTCGAGGCCCAGTGGACCGCGGAGCGGCGCGGCCGGGAACGGTTCGTCTGCGAGCAGCCGCCGTACTCGATCCTGGTCCGCGGCATCGAGGCCGAGGTGCTGCCGGTCTGCCAGCAGTACGGGATGGGCGTGATCCCGTGGAGCCCGCTGGCCGGCGGCTGGCTGACCGGCCGCTACCGGAAGGGCGCCGAGATCCCGGTCAGCCGCCGGGCGCAGCGCATCCCGCAGCGGTTCGACCTGAGCCTGCCCGGCAACCAGGCCAAGCTGGAGGCGGCCGAGCAGCTGGCCGTGCTGGCGCAGGAGACCGGGGTGTCGCTGATCCACCTGGCGCTGGCCTTCGTGATCCGGCATCCGGCGGTGACCTCGGCGATCATCGGGCCGCGCACGATGGAGCAGCTGGAGAGCCAGCTCGGCGCCGAGGAGGTCACGCTGGAGCCGGCCGTGCTGGACCGGATCGACGAGATCGTGCCGCCCGGCACGAACCTGAATCCCCCCGACGGCGGGTACATGCCGCCCGCGCTGACCACCCCGGCACTGCGCCGGCGCTGACGCGGCGGCGTGCTGCGCCCGCGGCGGATTCCGCTGCGGGCGCAGCATAGGTGGCCCTTATTCGCTGGGGATGTCTGAGGCACCTGGGATAATGAGCGTGTGCTTCCGGTTCCTGGCTATCAGCTGGTCGGCAGGGAAGGCGAGCTGCGCCGCCTGCTGTCGCTGCTCGATCAAGCCGCGGCCGGGGAGCCAGTCGTCGCGCTGATCAGCGGGGACGCCGGGATGGGTAAGACCCGGCTGACCGCCGAGCTGGCCGCGCGGGCCGCTCCCCGGGGCTTCACCGTGCTTTCCGGCCGGTGCGCCGAGCTCGGCGACGCCGTGCCGTACCTGCCGCTGGCCGACGCGCTGCGCAACGCGACCACCGGCCCGTCGGCGTCCCGGCCGCTGCACGACGCGCTGGCCGCCCGGCCGGTGCTCAGCCGGCTGCTGCCCGACCTGGGCACCGGCGGCGCGGCCGAGCACATGCACAGGGACCTGGCCCAGCAGCAGCTGTTCGGCGCGGTGCTCGGCCTGCTGGCGGAGATCGCCGGGCAGCAGCCGGTGCTGCTGATCCTGGAGGACATGCACTGGGCCGACCGGTCCACCCGGGATCTTCTGACGTTCCTGAGCCGGGTGCTGCACCGCGAGCGGGTCGTGGTCATCGCCACCTACCGGACCGATGACCTGCACCGCAGCCACCCGCTGCGGCCGGTGGTGGGGGAGCTGCAGCGGCTGCCCAGCGTGACCGCGGTCGAGCTGGGCCCGCTGCCCGACGCGGCGATGGCCGAGCACCTGACCGCGCTGGCCATGGGCGGGCTGAGCGCGGCGTCGCTGGACGCGATCATCCGCCGGGCCGAGGGCAACCCCTACTACGCCGAGGAGCTGCTGGCCGCGGCGCTGCGGCACGGCAGCGAGCTGCCCGCCGGGCTGGCCGGGCTGCTGCTGGCCCGGGTCGAGCGGCTGTCCCCGGCGGCCCAGCACGTGCTCCGCGCCGCCGCGGTGGCCGGCCGCCGGATGGACGACGAGCTGGTCCGGCTGGCCTCCGGGCTGGTTGCGGGCGACTACGAGGAAGCGGTCCGCGAGTCGGTGGCCAGCCAGCTGCTGATCCCTGACGGGGACGCGGGCTACGCGTTCCGGCACGCGCTGATCCGCGAGGCGATCTACGCGGACCTGCTGCCCGGCGAGCGGACCCGGATGCACGCCCGGCTGGCCGAGCTGCTGTCCGACGAGGCCCGGCTGGCCGCGGAGCCCGGCACTGCCGCCGAGCTCGCCCACCACTGCCTGGCCAGCCACGACATCCCGGGCGCGTTCGCCGCCTCGGTCCGGGCCGGCCGGGAGGCGCTGCGGCTGGCCGCGCCCGCCGAGGCGCACCGGCACTTCGACCAGGCGCTGGCGCTGTGGGAGCGGGTCAGCGAGCCGGAGGAGCTGGCCGGGATGTCCCGCGGCTGGCTGGCGTTCGACTCGGCGGAGAGCTCGGCCCGCAGCGGTGACGTGGCCCGCACCGTGTCCCAGCTGCGGCGGCTGCGCGGCTACCTGAACCCGGCCGACGACCCGCGGCTGGCCTGCCGGGTCGGCGAGCGGCTGGCCTACTACCTGCTCGAGATCAACGAGGCCACCGAGGCCGACGAGACGGCTGCCGCCGCGATCGGCGTGCTGCCCGCGGACCCGCCCCGGTGGGAGCGGGCCCGGGCGCTGGCCACCTACGCGCAGACCCGGATGCACTGCGGTGACGAGGCCACCGCGCTGGCCACCGCGCAGCAGGCCAGGGAGGCGGCGCGGGCCGCGGACGCCCCGTGGCTGGAGGCCGACACGCTGGTCACGCTGGGCCTGCTGGACGAGCGGCGGGGCCGGCCCAAGGAGGCGGTGGACCAGATGACGCTGGCCTTCCAGCAGGCCAGCACGAGCAAGCTGCTCGACGTGCATCTGCGGGCCGCGTTCCAGCTGGCCCGCATCCACCTGGAGCGCGGCGACCTCGCCGACGCCAGCCGGGTCGCGCACCAGGGCCTCCAGGTCGCCGATAAGTACGGCCTGTCCATGGCGCCGTACGGGCTCGACCTGCAGTACACGCACTACCTGGCGCACTACGCGGAGGGCGCCTGGGACCACGCGCAGCAGGTGACGGACGGGTTCACCGCCCGGGTCACCAGCGTGGCCGAGGCCCGGCTGTCGGCCATGGCCCTGTTCATCGACGTGGCCCGGGGGAACCCCAACGTCGCCGACCGGGTCACCTGGATGCGGCCGTTCTGGGCCGAGGACTCGTTCGGCGCGTTCATCGCGCAGAGCCTGATCGCGGAGAACGCGCTCTGGCAGGGCGACGCGGAGCTGGCCGCGGCCGAGGTCGCCGCGGTGATCGGGGACCACGCCGAGTTCGCGGAGAAGTCACCGCCGATCATCCGGGTCGCGGCGACCGGCCTGGCCGCCCAGGCCGACCTCGCCGCCCGGGCCCGGGCCGCGGGGGAGACCGAGAAGGCGGCGGCCGCGGTCGCCGCCGCGGCTGAGCTGATCGAGCTCGCCCGGGAAGGCGCCGCGTACCCGAGCAAGCCGCTGTACGCCCTCGGCGTCGAGGGGCGCGGCTGGCTGGCCCGGGCCGAGGCCGAGTGGCTGCGCGCCCAGGGCCGTAACGACCCGGACGCCTGGTGCGAGGTCATCGAGGTGTTCGGCCCGTCGTTCGTGTACGAGCGGGCCCGGTCCCAGTGGCGGCTGGCCGAGGCGCTGGCCGAGGCCGGCCAGCGGGAGGAAGCGCAGCAGGCGTGGCGGCTGGCGCTGGACGTGGCGCGCGGTCTTGCCGCCCAGCCGCTGCGTGCGGGCCTTGCATGACCTGGGCCGGCGCGCCCGGCTGGATACGGGGCCGGTGGATGCGGCCGCGGCCGCCGAGGGGGCCGGGCCGGCGCCGGGGCTGCTGTCCGGGCTGACCGCGCGGGAGCGTGAGGTTCTCCGGCTTCTCGCGCAGGGCAGCAGCAACCGGGAGATCGCCGCCGAGCTGTTCATCGCGCCCAAGACCGCCAGCGTGCACGTGTCCAACATCCTGGCGAAGCTGGGGGCGGCCAGCCGGACCGAGGCGGCGGCGATCGCGCACCGCAACGGGGTCGGGCTGCCCGCGCGGGGCTAGGGCGGGGCCAGGGGGCCCGCCTCAGGCCGGCGCCGGGGCGAGGGCTTCGAGGAGCTCGGCGGCCCGGTCGGCGGCCGCCTCCGGGTCGGCGACCGGGGAGCCGATCTGCGGGTCCCAGTTGAGGTCGTAGAACAGCTCGGTCACGCCCTGCTCGCCAAGCCAGGCGGCGTCGTCACGGATCTGCTGGTGGCTGCCGGACAGCAGCAGGCGCTGGCTGTCCTGGCCGGAGACCGGGGCGCCGGCCCGGACCACGCCGCGGCAGATGAACCGGAGCTTCCCCGGGTCGCGGCCGGCCTGCTCGGCGGCCGCCTTCACCACGGCGATGCCCTCGGCGATCCGGGACAGGTCGGTGCGGCTGGAGGTCACCCAGCCGTCGGCCAGGCGCCCGATGCGCTCCAGGGCGGGCTTGGCCATGCCGCCGAGGATGACCGGCGGGCCGCCGGGCTGGACCGGCTTGGGCTGCACCGAGCCGCGCGGCACGGTGTAGAACTCGCCGCTGAACTCGCTGATCTCGTCGTCCCACAGCGTGCGGAGCACCCCGATGTACTCGGCGGTGCGCGCGCCGCGGCGGGCCATGTCCGCGCCGGTCAGGGTGAATTCCTCGGGCATCCAGCCGATGCCCAGGCCCAGGTCGTGCCGCCCGGCAGAGAGCACGTCCAGCGACGCGGCCTGCTTGGCCAGGTAGCCGGGGGAGACGAAGGGCAGGTTGACGATCGCGACGCCGAGCCGGATCGTGCGGGTCACCGCCGCGGCGTAGGCCAGGGCTGCGTAGGGGTCGAGGACGTCCTGGTACACCGGGTCCATGCCGGAGCCCTCGGGCACGATCAGCCGCTGGAAGGACCACAGCGTCGCGTAGCCCGCCTTTTCCGCGCGGGCCGCGAAGCCCGCCAGGTTGTCCGGGGTCGCCCAGGCCCCGGAGACCGGGGCGCCGAAACCGATCTGCATAGCTCCTCACCCTAGTGGCGGCCACCGGTCACCCGGGTGGCGGCGGCGGCGTGGCAGCGCTACGTTGTCTCCTGGAGTTGCTTGAGCGCACAACTACTTTCCGTTACTTCCCCCGAACGGAGTCCTCATGTCCACTGACCCGCGTCACTGGATTTCCGTACTGCGCGCCTCCCATGGCAACCTCGCCGGCGCGGTCGCCGCGCTGGGCCCGGACCGGGCCACCGACCAGTCGTACTGCCGTGACTGGTCGGTCGCGCAGGTCCTGTCCCACCTTGGCAGCGGCGCAGAGATCTCGCTGCTCACGCTGCGCGCCGCGATCGGCGAGGGCGAGCCCGCCGGGCCGGACGCGTTCCCGCCGATCTGGGACCGGTGGAACGCCAAGGCCCCGGCCGACCAGATCGCCGACGGGCTGGCCAGCGACGAGGAGCACATCTCCCGGCTGGAGCAGCTGACCGGCGACCAGCTGGACGGCATCAAGGTGTCGCTGTTCGGCATGGACCTCGACGCAGTCGGCCTGATCGGGCTGCGGCTGGGCGAGCATGCCGTGCACACCTGGGACGTCGCGGTCATCGCCGACCCGGCCGCGCAGGTCCCGGCCGACGCGGTGGACCTGCTGATTGACCGGGTGCCGGGGTTCCTGGCCCCGCGGCTGGGCAAGCCGCAGGACCCGCCGCTGCGGGTGCACTTCACCGTGACCGGCCCGGACCGGGACTGGACGCTGACCGCCTCGGCGGATTCGGTCACGGTGACCGACGGCCCGGCCGCGGACGACGGCGGTCCGGCCGCCAGCGAGGTGCGGATCCCGGCCGAGGCGCTGCTGCGGCTGGCCTACGGACGGCTCGACCCGGCGCACACCCCGGACGGGACCGAGGCCGACCCGGCGGTGCTTGACCGGCTGCGGGCGGTGTTCCCCGGGTTCTGAGCCGGCTCGAGCCCGGCTCAGCACCGGTTCAGCGCCGGCTCAGCCCAGGGCGGCGAGGGCGAGGGCGGCGGCGTCCGCGGCGCAGCCCCAGGACAGCGTGACGCCCGCCCCGCCGTGCCCGTAGTTGTGCACCAGCGTGCGGCCGCCCTCCAGGTCCTCGGCCTCCAGCCGGACCTGGGGGCGGGTCGGGCGCAGGCCCGCCTTGTGCGCGATGACCCGGGCGCCACGCAGCGCGGGCTCGACCGCGGCGCAGCCGGCCACGATGCGGGCCGCGGTGGCCGGGTCCGGTTCCCGGCTCCAGCTGCCGGTGTCCTGGGTGCCGCCCAGCACGACCGTGCTCTCGTGCGGGAACAGGTAGACCAGGCCATGCCCGGCCGCAGAGCCGTCCCGGCCAATGCCGATGAAGAACTCGCTCAGCCCGGGATTCCTGACCACCACGGCCTGGCCGCGGACCGGCACCACGTCAGGGTCCCGGGCGAAGCCGTGCGCGCCGGTCCCGGTGCAGTTGACCAGCACTTTCGCGGCGGTGCGGCCAGCGGCCTCGGCCGGGGAGCCGAATGTGACCCCGGTCTCCAGCGTGCCGCCCGCCTTGGTCAGCCGGTCCACCAGGTAGTCGAGGTAGACCGGCATCGAGATGACCGGCGCGGTGTACCGCCAGCCGGAGGCGTAGCCCTCGGGCAGGTCGCCTGACCCGCACGGGCGTACGTCGGCCAGGGGGCCTACGAGGTCCTCGGTGAATCCGTCAGGCCCGGCGACCTGACGGCCGCCGAGGAGGCGGATGCCGGTGCCGGGCTGGTCCGGTCCGGCCAGCTCGTACAGCCGCTCCAGGGTGGCCAGGCCCCACCGGTCGACCAGGTCGGCCGGGCCCACCAGGTGCGGGCCCCAGATCGCGCCGGCCACCGCCGACGTGGTCCACCCGGGCGGCAGCTCGGCCTGCACGGCGACCCGGGCGCCGGCCTCGGCCAGGCAGACCGCGGTAGTCAGCCCGCTCACCCCGGCACCGATCACCAGCACATCGGCATCACTGGAACGCATGTCCCGAAGGTAGCGCTGCGGTCAGCGGCGGCCCGACCCGGCTCGGCGGGTGCGGCCAGTGCGGCTGGCTGCGGCGGGGTGTACCGCTGCGCCGCGGTGGTGAGCGCGGCCACCAGCCAGATCAGCCCGTGCTGACCCGCTGGGGAGCGACGCTGGAGGCCGCGAACAGGCGCACCTCACGCGCCCCTTCCGGGCGGCGGGACGGGTCCCGGTCCCGGTCGGCGAACTTCAGGACCAGGTCCTTGATGGCCGCCCAGGTCGCGCTCAGCTCCGCCGCGGTCAGCCAGGTGGTCTCGCCCAGCACGCCGGTGCCTTCCCGCCACTCGGCGGGCTCCTGCGACAGCTGCCGGAACCGGTTCTTGAGCTTGGTCAGCTCGTGATCGAGGAAAGCGTCCACCGCCGCTTCGGCCATCTGGGCGTCCGCCGGGTCGGAGCCGGCCGAGGACAGGTTCTGCGGGATGTCGGTCAGCTCCCACGGCTTCTCCCGCCCGGCGTGGCCGGCGACCTGCCGGGCGTAGCCGTACTTGCCCAGGATGCTGAGGTGGTAGGCGCAGCTGGCCACGGTCTCGCCCAGCGCCTCCGCGCACTGGGTGGCGGTGGCCTGGCCCGTGCTGTCCAGCAGGTCGATGAGCTGCCACCGCAGCGGATGGGCCAGCGCCCGCAGCGACGTGTGCCCCGGCACCGCGGCGTGGACGGTCAGATCCCGGTCGCCCTGCGGCCTTGCCGCACCGGCAGTCTGCTTCGGCATGTCGGCACCCCTTGTCATCTCGGCTTGTCATCCCGGCCCCGGCTCCACCGGGTGGATCTTCGTGCCGCGGTCTGGGCCTCGGCCAGCACTGTAGCCTGATCAACGTTTCTTTATCAAGGTTTCTTGATAAAGAAACGTTGATCAACGGATGTTGCTCAAGGTTCCTTGATCAATGAACGTAGATCAACGAATGTAGATCAACGAAGCCTTGATCAAGAAATGCAGATCAAGGAACGTTAATCGAATGCCGCTCTGTTTGGGCTGTGCGATCGGTGAGCGGACCCGCACGTCAGGTCAGGAACCCCGGCGGAGCGGCGGATTTTCCCGGCCCTCGGCCTGGCTACCGGCCGGTAGGCCGGCCGGGCCGCCAGACTGAGCGGGCCGCGTTCCGTCCCTGACCCAGCGTGGCTGGCCGGGATGCCCTATGTGACCTGGCCAGCCGCGCTGGCCGGGCCGCCCGGCCCCGCCGGAAGGCGGCCCCAACCAGGGCGAACGCGCACCGCCAGGCGGGCGCCCAGCCGGCCCGGCGTGGCCCTCCGGCGGCGGCTGGCTGGGTCCCGGCCGGGCCCAGGGAGGCGCTTCCTGAACTGGTCTCGGTTTGGCTACGAATGTGGACTAGCCGGGGATCTGGTCTTGCGGCCACGCCAAGATGCGATGAATCTAGGTTCACAACGGGGCATTGACTCCCCTCCGAACAGAGGTTGACCCGATGAATGAAGGTTCATCCGGGAGTGCGCAGGCGGACGTTTCTGCTAGTCAGGCCGGGGCGCTGGAAGTCAGGTCGGTGACGGTCCGGTTCGGCGGCATCACTGCTCTTGACGACGTCTCGCTGACCGCGGCCCCCCGCCGGGTCACCGGAATCATCGGCCCGAACGGGGCCGGTAAAACCACCCTCCTGAACGTGCTCTGCGGCCTGGTCCGGCCGGAGTCCGGCCAGATCCGGTTCGACGGCCGGGAACTGACACGGCTCCGCCCGCACAAGCTTGCCGCCCTCGGGATCGCCCGCACGCTGCAGGGCGTGGGCCTGTTCGACGGGCTGTCCGTGGCCGAGAACGTGATGGTCGGGGCGACCAGTCACGCACGAGCGGGGTTCTGGTCCGGGCTGTTCGGGCTGCCCCGGTCCGACCGTGACGAGCGGCAGTTGCGGCAGCTCGCGGTGGAGGCGCTGGACCGGGTCGGCGCCGCCGATCTGGCCGACGCCATGCCCGGGACCCTGGCCTACGGCCTGCGCAAGCGGGTCGCGCTGGCCCGGGCCCTGGTCGCCAGGCCGCGGCTGCTGCTGCTCGACGAGCCGGCCAGCGGCCTGTCCGAGAGCGAGCTTCCCGAGCTCGGCGGCCTGATCTCCCGGCTCACCGACGACGCCTCGGTGGTGGTCATCGAGCACCGGATGGACCTGATGATGTCCGTCTGCCACACGATCACCGTGCTCGACTTCGGCAAGGTCATCGCCGACGGCACCCCGGCCGAGGTGCAGGCCAGCCCGGCGGTGACCGCGGCCTACCTCGGCGTCGAGGCCGAGGGCGCCGCCGGGGTCACCGGCGCGGAAGCCGCGGACGCCAGCTCCGCCGGCGCCGCCGCCCAGGAGGGACCCGCCGATGAGTAGCGCCGGCCCCCTGAGTAGCACCAGCCCCCTGGCCCTCGCCATCGAGGACGTCGTGGCCGGCTACGGCGGCGCCCCGGTCCTCGACGGCGTCTCCATGCAGGTCAAGCCTGCCTCGATCACCGCCGTCCTGGGCGCCAACGGCGCAGGCAAGACCACCCTGCTCCGCACGATCACCGGTTTCGTCAAGCCGCGCCGCGGCAGCATCACGGCCGGCGGCGCGAGCCTGGTCCGCCGGTCGCCCGACGCGATCGCCCGCGCCGGGGTCGCCCACGTCCCCGAGGGCCAGGGCGTGATCACCGAGCTGACGGTGGAGGAGAACCTCCGGCTCGGCGCGCTGATCAGGCACGGGCAGGGCCAGCCGCGCCGCCGCGCTGGCCGACGCCTACCAGCGGTTCCCGATCCTGGGTCAGCGCCGCGGCAAGGCCGCGGCCGGGCTGTCCGGCGGCGAGCGGCAGATCCTGGTCATCGCCCGTGCGCTGATGGCCCAGCCGAAGGTGCTGCTGCTGGACGAGCCGTCGCTGGGCCTCGCCCCCCGCATCGTCGCGCAGATCATGGACCTGATCCGCCAGCTGCGCGACGAGACCGGCCTGACCGTCCTGCTGGTCGAGCAGAACGCCCGCAGCGCCCTGTCCATCGCGGACCAGGGCGTGGTGCTGAACCTCGGCAAGGTCGTCGCCGAAGCCGAGGCCAGCACCCTCATCACCGACGTCGGCCTGCGCAAGCACTACCTCGGCTTCTGAGCCCGCCCGACCGCCCGACCGCCCGCAGACAGAGCAGACAGAGCAGAACGGAACCAGAAGGCACCACATGCAGGAGTTCCTGGAATTCACCCTCGGGGGCCTCGCCTTCGGCATGATCTACGCCGCGATCGCCCTGTCCCTGGTGCTGATCTGGCGAGGCACCCGGATCCTGAACTACTCCCAGGGCGGCATGGCGATGTTCACCACGTTCGTGGCGTACAGCGTCATCCAGCACACCGGCAACTACTGGCTGGGCTTCGCCGTGGCGCTGGCCTCCGGGCTGGTCCTCGGCGCCGTGCTGGAGCGCACCGTGATCAGGCCGGTGGAGAACAAGCCCCCGATGAACGCCGTCATCGTCACGATCGGCCTGCTCGTCCTGCTCGAGGGCGTGGCGGGCATGATCTACGGCGGCCAGTTCAAGTCGTTCCCGCCCGCGTTCTCGGTCACCGGCCTGAAGATCGGCAACACCGCGCTCGGGATCTCGGCGAACGACCTGTTCACCGCCGGGGCGGTCCTGGCGGCCGCGCTCCTGCTGGCCGCGCTGTTCCAGTTCACCTCGGTCGGCCTGCGGCTGCGGGCCTCGGCCTTCAGCGCCAGCGTCGCCCAGCTCCTGGGGGTAAGGGTCGGCCGCATGCTGACCCTCGGCTGGGCCCTGGCCGGCCTGATCGGCGCGCTGGCCGGCGTCCTGGTCACCCCGCAGACCTTCCTCTACCCGAACAGCATGGACGCGATCTTCGTGCTCGGCTTCACCGCCGCGGTCATCGGCGGTCTGGAGAGCCCGGTCGGGTCCGTGGTCGGCGGCCTGCTGCTCGGCCTGGTGACCAGCTACGCCGGCGGCTACCTCGGCTCGAGCCTGGTCGACATGTTCGGGCTCCTGGTCCTGGTGCTGGTGCTGATGGTCCGGCCGGCCGGGCTGTTCTCCCCGTCCGCTACCCGGCAGGTGTGACATGACCCTCGCTCGCCACGTCGGCCTGGCGCTGCTGGGCGCCGTCGTGCTGTTCGTGCTGACCGTCAAGCTCGACCCGTTCCGCGACTTCCAGATCGCCGAGGTCGCCGCCTACGTCGCCGCGGTCGCCGGGCTGACCGTGCTGATCGGGCAGAGCGGCCAGGTGTCGATCGGGAACGGCGCGTTCATGGCCATCGGCGCCTACGTCACCGCGCTGCTCCTGCTGCACCTGCAGTGGCCGCTGGAAGCGGTGTTCGCGGCGGGCGCGGCGGCCGCGGCCGTGGCCGGCGGCATCGTCGGGGTGGCCGCGGCCCGGCTGCGCGGCCCCTACCTGGCCGGCGCGACGCTGATGCTCGCGGTCGCGCTGCCCTCGCTCGCGGACAAGTACTCCAGCACGCTCGGCGGCGACCAGGGCCTGCCGGTGACGATCACCACGCCGCCGTGGCTCGGCGTGACGTTCCCGCCGACCCGCTGGCTGGCCTGGATCTGCTGCGCCGCCGCGCTGATCACCCTGATCGTGCTGGCCAACCTGGGCCGCAGCCGGATCGGCCGGAGCTGGCGGGCCGTGCGGGACAACGAGGTCGCGGCGTCGCTGGCGGGACTGCACGTGGGCCGCATGCGGGTCCTCGCCTTCGTGATCAGCGCGGCCTGCGCGGGCCTGGGCGGCGCGCTGCTGGCCACCGTGCAGGCCATCGCCTCGCCGGGGGCGTTCACGCTGACCCTGTCCATCGGCCTGCTGACCGCCGCGATCATCGGCGGCCTGGGCAGCCTCATCGGCTCCATCTGGGGCAGCCTGATCATCGTCTTCCTGCCGACCTATGCGCAGAACGTGGCCACCAGTCACGGCCTGTCCAGCTCGATCAGCTCCAACGTGCCCATCGCGATCTACGGCGTCGTGCTGATCCTCGTCATGCTCCTGTTCCCGGCGGGGATCCAGGGCGCCATCCGCCGTCTGCTGGGCCCCGTCACCCCAGCAGCGACGGCTCCCTTTAATTCCTTGCGCCGGCAGGCGCCGGCCAGTGAACACCAGAAGGAAGGCATTAAATGAGGGAATCGAGAAGGGGATACCTGGCGCTCGTCGCCGGGTCCGCCGTCGTCGCCATGCTGCTGGCGGCCTGCGGTTCCAGCGGCGGTGGCTCCGGCGGCTCCGGCAGCGCCGCGTCGCCGAGCTCCGGCTCCTCCGGGTCGGGTTCCGCCCTGACCGCGTCCGCGCCGGGGATCACCCCGACGTCTATCCTGATCGGCAGCCACCAGCCGCTCACCGGGCCGGCCGCGCCCGGCTACTCCGAGATCGCGCCGGCCTCGAACGCGTACTTCCAGTACGTCAACGCGAACGGCGGCATCTTCGGCCGGAAGATCACCTACAAGTACCTGAACGACCAGTACAACCCCACGATGACCTCGAACGTGGTGCACCAGCTGGTCCTCCAGGACCAGGTGTACGCGATCTTCAACGGCCTCGGCACGCCGACCCACCTGGCCGTCGCCCCGTACCTGAACGCGCAGAAGGTGCCCGACGTGTTCGTGGCGTCCGGCTGCGAGTGCTGGAACGACCCGAGCAAGCTGCCGGACACGTTCGGCTGGCAGCTTGACTACGTCCGGGAAGGCAAGATCCTCGGCGACTACGTGAAGAAGCACTTCAAGGGCAAGAAGGTCGGCGTCTTCTACCAGGACGACGAGTTCGGCCAGGACGGCGCTCAAGGGCGTCGAGTACGAGATCCCCAAGGGCCAGCTGGCGACGGCCACCTACACCCCGACGAACACCAACGTCGGCCCGGCGGTCGCCTCGCTCAAGGCCAAGGGCGCGCAGGTCGTGATCTCGTTCACGATCCCCGCGTTCACCGCGCTGTACCAGCTGACCGCGCTGAAGCTCCAGTACAAGCCGCAGCTCGTGGTCAGCGACGTGGGCTCGGACCCGATCACGCTCGGCGGCCTGCTGGCGGCCTTCGGCAAGGACAAGAAGCTGGCCGCGCTGACCACCGGGATCATCACCGACGGCTACGCGCCCTCGCTGGGCGACACCAGCAACAGCTGGATCGCCCTGTTCAAGAAGATCCACGACCAGTACATCCCGAAGCTGCCGTTTGACGGCAACGTGCTGTACGGCATGGGCGTGGCGTACACGTTCGTGCAGGCCATGCTCAAGGCCGGCCGGAACCCCACCCGGCAGGACCTGATCAACGCGATCAACAGCGGCATCCCGCAGGGCCCGCTGGTCGCGCCGTACGCGTACTCCTCGACCGATCACAACGGCGTGACCGGCGCGTACATGGCCGTCATCAAGAACGGGGTGCTCGTCCAGAAGGGCCCGGTCCTGACCACGGACGACAGCCCGACCGGCGCGGTCACCACGGCGAGCGGGTCGCAGCCGGACGCCCCGTCCAGCGGTATCCCGTCGCCCTGATCGCAGGCCCGCGGGCCTGCGGGCCGCACCGGCGGCTAATCTGCCGGTGCGGCCCGCCGGGCCAGCCGCTATCTGAGAGATCCCCTATCTGCTCTGATAGACCCTCGATGACGAGGCCGCCCACCGAGGGCCAGCCCGGCCTTCGCGACCTGGGAGGTCAGCGTGACAGTGATCGCCAGCCGCAAACCCGCCGCGGGCGACGACCGGCCGCCCGCTGAGCGGCTCCTCGCCGCGGCCGAGCAGCTGTTCGGCGAGCGGAGCTACCACCGGACCAGCGTGGCCGAGATCTGCGCCCGGGCCGGCCTGGCCACCGGCAGCTTCTACGCGCACTTCGGCTCGAAGGCCGAGCTGTTCGCGGCAGTGATCCACCGGATCAACGCCGACCTGCGGGCGGCGATGGCCGCCGCGCTCAAGTCCGCCGCGGACAACCAGCGGGCCAGGGAACGGGCCGGCTTCCGGGCCTATTTCGACCTGATGTCCGAGCGGCCGTGGATCTACCGGATCGTCAGGGAGGCCGAGTTCACCGCGCCCGGCCTGTTCAAGGAGTACTACGAGCGGCTGGTCCGCGGTTACGCCCGCGGGGTGCGGGTGGCGCAGCTGGCCGGCGAGATCGACGCCCGCTACGACCCCGAGGTGCTCGCGTGGATCTACACCGGCCTGGGTAACTTTGTGGGCATGCGGTGGGCAGAGTGGACCAGCGGCGGCCGGGTTCCCGACGACGTGTTCGACGACCTGATGAGCGTGCTGGCGAACGGCCTGCCGCTGCGCCAGTCCTCCGGGCGCGACGCGCCCGGAGACGCCCCCAGCGACGCTCCCGGCGCCTCCGCCGCCCGCCGCGCATGACGGCCGGGCCCGGGCCGGCCCGCACGATCCCGGTCCTGCTGGCCACCGCGGCCAGCCGGGACCCGGACGGTGTCTGGCTCCGCTCCGATGATCTCCCCGGCGGGCTGACCTTCGGCGCCGCCGCGGCCCGGGTGGCCAGCCTGGCCGAAGCCCTCCGCGGGGAAGGCGTCCGCCGCGGCGACCTGGTCGTGCTGACCGCCAGGACCACCCCGGACTACCTGCTCTGCTGGCTGGCCCTGACCTGCCTGGGCGCGGTCGCGGTGGCCACCAACCCGCGCAGCGCCCCGGCCGAGCTGGCCGGCCTGGTCCAGCAGACCTCGCCGCGCGCGCTGATCACCGACGCGGGCCTGGCCGGCCTGATCGACGCGGCCGGCCTGCGCGGCCAGCCGCCGGCCTGCCTGTCCTCGACATCGCCGGCCTGGCCCGCACGGCCGCTGCCGCGGCCGGCGGCGCCGGCCTGACCAGCGCCAGCATCGACCCGTCCGACGTCGCCGCGATCATCCCGACGTCCGGCACCACCGGAAGGTCCAAGCTCGTCCAGCAGACCCACCTGGCCTACGTGATGGCCGGCGAGGGCTTCCCGTTCTGGATGGAGCTGACCGCCGCGGACCGGCTGATGACCTCGCTGCCGCTGTTCCACATCAACGCGCCCGCCTACTCGGTGATGGGCTCGCTGGCCTGCGGCGCCGGGCTGATCCTGCTCCCCAGGTTCTCGGCCCACGATTTCCTGGACGCGGCCCGGCGGCACGGCGCCACCGAGTTCAACGCGATCGGCGCGATGCTGGAGATCCTGATGCGCCAGCCGGAGCGGCCGGACGACGCGGGCACCCCGCTGCGCCTCTGCTACACCGGGCCCGCCCCGGAGCGGGAGCGCCAGGAGCAGATCGAGGCCCGGTTCGGGCTGCGCATCGTGGTGGGTTACGCGATGTCCGAGTCTCCCTACGGGCTGATCTGGCCGCGGGGCACCCGGCCCTACGGCACCCTCGGCGCGGTCCGCCAGCACCCGGTGCTCGGCACGGTGAACGAGGCCCGGGTGATCGGCCCCGACGGCGGCGACCTCCCCGCAGGTGCGACCGGCGAGCTGCTCATCCGTAATCCGGTAATAACCCCCGGGTACTGGGGCATGCCTGCCGAGACAGCTGAGGTGATCACGGAAGACGGCTGGCTGCACACCGGCGACCTGGTCACGGCCGGCCCCGGCGGAATGTACACGTTCGTGTCCCGGGTCAAGGAGGTCATCCGCCGCCGCGGCGAGAACCTGTCCCCGCTGGAGGTCGAGGAGGTCCTCGCCGCGCACCCCGCGGTACTCGAGTGCGCGGTGACCGGCGTGCCGTCCGAGCTGACCGAGGAAGAGGTGAAGGCGTTCCTGGTCGCCGCGGAGGGCGCCCGGCTGGACTTCGCCGAGCTGCACGCGTTCGCGTCCGCCCGGCTCGCCGCGTTCAAGGTGCCGCGCTACTGGCAGCAGGTCAGCGAGCTGCCCCGGACGCCGACCGCGCGGGTGGCCAAGCACCGCCTGCCCGCGGGGCACCCGCCGGGGGAGTACGACGCGCAGCACCTGGCGGCGCCGCCGTAGCCGACGGCAGCGCCGCACCAGGTGCACGCATCTTCAGGAATACGGTTCCGGGGGCGCGGGCCGCCTAGATCGAATGGAACATGTTGAGGAACCGGTTGGCCAGGGCCGTGTCGCCGCGGACCGTGCCCGCGTTGGCCCGGCCGAACGCGGCGAGGACCAGCCCGCCCGCGTCGTACTCGATCACCGCCGGCAGGTCGTCCACGTCGCCGGGCTCGTAGGCCAGGCCCTGGTCGCTCACGCTGACCCGGTAGCTGCCCGCGTTGTGGCCGCCGGTGACCCGGATGCCGATGCTGAACGGGCTCATGTCGGCGTCCGGCCGGACGGTGTACTGCCAGATCACGAACATGAACGGGACCAGCAGGTCGGCCGCCTCGCCGTCGACGCCGTGCGCCTGGCCGGTGCCTTCCTCGATGTCCCAGGTGTGCACGCCGTAGTCCATCAGCTGGCCGGCCGCGTAGATGAAGGCCGGCACCGGGCCCATGTAGGCGTGCGGGGCGATCAGGCCGCCCCACTCCTCCTCGGTCAGCGGCTCCAGGATGCCCATCATCTTGTCCAGGTCGGACCGGATCCGGGTCATCATCTCCTGCTGGGACAGCTCGCGGAACGACCGGCCGCCGTCGCCGGCCTTCTCGTGCATGGCGAGCAGGCCGAACGCCGCCGGCCCGGTCGCGCCGGAGCGGGCGATCTCGAACGAGCGGAAGTAGCCCTCGGTCGTGTCGACCAGGTGCCCGATGATGTCCCTGACCTGCCAGCTCTCGCAGGCGGTCGGCGCCTCCCAGGCGTCGGGCTGCTCGGCCATCGCGAACATGCGCTCGGCCTGCTCGCGGACCACGCGCAGGATCGTTGGCTTGCCTTCGTATGTCGTGGCGTTCCACTCGCTCATGGCTTGCTCCCCTGACGTCGACGCGACGGTGACAGTGCGATTCTGGCGCGAGGTCCAGCGCCCAGGCTCACCGGGTCCGGCTAGCGAACGAAAGTCCGGCGGGCGAACACCAGTCTGGCCGGCGGACGCCCGTCTGACCAGGAAACGCGCGGGCCTCATGTTGCGGGATCTTCCGTCGCAGCGACGGAACGATCCCACGGTCACGGATTGGCGCGGGTCCTAGACCGCCAGCCGCTTGTCGGCCAGGGCTGCGCCGTACCGCATCGCGATGAGCTGGCTGATCGCCGGGTGCCCGGCGATCGGCTGGGCCCGCTTGACGCCGAGCCCGGCGCACATCGCGTCCAGCTCCGCCATGTCGGACTCAGGACCGATCACGCACGGGGCCACGGCCAGCATCGAGGCGTGGGAGTTCCGCAGCCGGGTGATCGCGGCGTCCAGGCTTATCCGGTCGCCGACCGAGGCCGGCGCGGCCGGGATCGCCAGCCGGGAGGAGAGCAGCACAGCCACGACGCCGGCCGCGTGCTCGGCTTCCTCGCCCCGGTCGGCCAGCACGATGATGCCGTCCGCGGAGTTGGCGATGCTCAGGCCGCGGACCCGGCTGGCCCGGGCCAGCCCGGCATCCGCCAGCCGGGCGTGCACGGCCTCGGCGATCAGCGGATGCGGGCCCAGGTGATCGGTGGCGATCACGGGGACGGTGGCGCCGGCCACGGCCTCCGCCAGGGCCGCGTCGGCCCGCGGGTTCGGCCCGGTGAGCAGCGGGATGACAATCGCGGTCGCGGACGGCGAGTCGTCCGGCGGGCCGGCCTGCAGCAGGTTGTCCAGCCGGTCCGACTCACCGTCCAGGTAGCCGGCCCGGATGGTCGCGTTCGGGCAGGACATGGAGACCGCGTCGGCCACGATCGAGACCAGCTCGTCGGCGACCGGATTACGGGCCCCGGGGATCGCGATGACCAGCGGCGGCGCGTCGGTGGGCACGGTCAGGCGGTGCGGGCTGCGGTGCCGTCCGGGCGGGAGAACCCGGGCGGGCCGCCGGGGGAGCTGCCCAGAGGGGGAGGGCGCCGCGGACGGCACCCTCGATGGCAGGGCCCCCGACGGTGACTGTGCCCCGTTCGGTGCCAGTGCCCCTGGCACCGGCGGTGCCCCGGACGGCGGCCCGCCGGGCAGCCGGCGCGGCAGCTGCTGGCCGCCTGGCGGCTCTGCGGCCGGGCGCCGCTGCGGCAGCGGCTCCGGGACCTCGCTTGCGTTACCCACGCCGACCTATGTTAGCCGTGCCGTATCGGGGTTGATCGGACTTCCGGTATCTCACCGTCACTGGCTGTCCGTCCCGGTCCTATTCCGCGCCGAGCATGCTGTGATAAACCGCAATCAGCGCGGTTTGCTGCTGTGCCGTGAGCCGCTGATCTGCGCGGACGGCTGATTCCACGGATCCGGGCTGACCGGGGGCGGCGACGGCCAAATCCGCCGGGCCGGCCGCATTAAGCGCACCCGGGACCGATTCTGCGGTGCCGTCGGCGCCGGACGGTCCGCCGGGAACGGTCGCGGCGGCCGCCTGGAGCAGTCCGGCCTGAGTCAGGAGCGTTTCCGCGGACACGTTCAGCGCGTCGGAAAGCAGCCGCAGGACGCGGACGGACGGCTGGTGCAGGCCGCGCTCGATCTGGCTGAGGTACGGGTTGGACAGCCGGGTCCGCTCGGCCAGCTGGCGCAGCGTGAGATTGGCGCTCTTGCGCCGCTCGCGGATGAAGGCCCCGAGCGCCTGCATCTGCGAATCCAGCTGGTCTTTCATGACGCTCCTGCCGGGAGGGGACTGCGGGGCTGGCCGGTGGCCGGGTAATGGTAGCCGCCAGAGTCGCGGCCGGATCCGGCCCCGGGCGTACCCGGCCGCTGGCAAACGCGGCGGGACCTGGCCGCGGAGCGCGGCGGAGCCCGGGCTGCGGGATCGCGGCGGAACCGGCTCGCGCGCGGCAGACCCGGAGGCCCGCCGCGCGCGGCCGGTTACTTGCTCTCGTCCGGCCCGTCGGCCTTCGGGGTGCTGCCGGTCGTGTTGCTGCCGGTCGCCTTGGTGTCGCTGGCCTTCGTGGTGCCGGCCGTGGTGCTCCCGGTCGCCTTGGCGTCGGCCGACTCGGTGCCGCTGGCCTTGGCGCTGGCGGCCTTGCTTCCGGTGGCCTTCGTGGTGCTGGCCTTCGTGGTGCCGGCCTTGGTGTCGCTGGCCTTGGCGCTGGTGGTCCGGGCGCCACCGCTCGCCTTCGTGCCGCTGGCCCTGGTGCTCGTCGCCTTCGCGGTGCCGGCGGCCTTGGTGCTGCTGGCCTTGGTGCCGGTGGCAAGCTTCGGGGCCGCGGCGGCCTTGGCCGTGCTGGTGCGCTTCATGCTCTGGCTGGCCGTCGTGCTGCCGGCCTTCGCCGCCGGGCTGGCCGGCGTGGCGGTGGCAGTGTCGCTGGCCGTGCCGGGGCCCTCGGCCGTCTCGTGGCCGTGGCCAGCCGGCAGGTCCAGCCGCCCGGTGAACCGCTTCGTCACCTCGGCCGGCACCCCGGCCCTGTCGAGCAGCGGGGTGACCCTGTCCATGACCTGCGCCGCGAGCTGGCGCTGCGCGGTCAGCAGCTCGATGAGCCGCTGCTGCGCGGTGCTCGCGCGGTCCGCCGCGATGTGCCGCGGGGTTTCCAGCAGCTGGCCGATCCGCCGCTGGGCCTCGCCGGCCCCGCTGAGGGCGGTCCGCAGCGCCGGGTCGAGCAGTTCGCTGGCGCGGTGCTGGGCGGTGCTGGCCTGGCTGGCCGCGGCCTTGCGCTGCGCGGCGATCAGCTCGCCGGCCCGGCGCTGGGCGTCCTGCAGCTGGCCGGCCAGATTGTGCGCGCTGGCGGTCAGGTCGTCGCGGCTGGGCAGCCGGGAGCTGACCGACGGCGGCAGCGGCGGTGCCACGAACTGCACGACCGACGCTGCCGTCTTCAGCGCGCCGGTCACCGTCTCCTGGCTCTTGCGGGCCTGCTCCAGGACCTTGCCCGCGGCCTCCTGGCCTGCCTTGCGGGTGTCCATATGTCCTCCTCGTATCACCATGATTTTGCTAACTATAGTTAGCATGCATGGTATGTCAAGCTGAGGAGGGCCGGAACGGCCCGCGAGCAGGCCCGGGACGCGGGCCGGGGAAGCGGTCCTGAGGCCGGGTCGCGGGCCGGAACCCGCTACGCGGCCGTGGTCCGGGCCAGATCGTCGAGCTCGGCCGGCTCGTCGATACCGTCCAGGTCGTCCTGGCCGTCCGCGTCAGCCCGGGATGCCGCGCGCGGGCTCGCCGGGTCCGGCGCCGGCCCGCTGACCCCGCGCTCGGCGGCCAGGGCGGCCAGGTCGTACCGGTCCAGGTGGTCCGGGTCCGACAGGCTGATCGTGCGAAGCCCGGCCGCCGCCAGACGGTCGTTGACCTCGTCGAAGTGCTCCCGGACCAGCTGCTTCTCCTCGTCGGTGACCTTGCCCCGGTGCGGCCGGCCGGCGTGCTCCAGGCTGGCGTAGTTCAGCCGGTCGGCGCGGGCCGGGCTGGCGGCGCTGCTCTTCGCGCCGCGCCGGGCGGGCCGGGCGCTGGCCAGCAGCTCGCTCATCGGCTGCTCGGTGGACAGCTCGTCGAACGCGGCCAGGTCCATATACGCGCGCCGGGGCTCGTCCTGGTCAGGGAAGTACAGGTCCACAACGGCAACCTCCACCGCGGCCTGGTCGATGGCCCGCGCCTCGTCCGCGTGAACCTCGATCTCGACCGGGCCGCCGCCCAGCTCCGGGTGCTCGTGGACCACGATGCGGGCCAGGCTGTCGTCCTTGATGATGAGCTCGCCACTGAGGTCGCTGAACTTGACCGTCTTCTGACCCACGAGGGTGCCTCCTGCCAATTGGGCGCTGCTGTGCTCTCCGCGTGGCTCACCTTGCCGGACCAGGGCCGGCCGTGTCAAACACTCGTTCGAGTCGTGTCGCCAATCTGGCTGCTGATCGAAATGGAGGACGAATAGGATGACATCAGTAAACCTGCTCGTCAGGCGCCCAGGCCGCGGTCAGCTGCCGTCGGCGCGGCCCGGGGCGACCCGGCGGAGGTTGCGCAGGTAGTCCTCGCGGTTCAGGGGGTTGTGGTCGGTCCGGGGGCGGACCGGGACCGGGCCGCCGCTGACCGGCTGGTAGTGGCTGAACTCAGATTCGAGCACGCCCTCGCCGCGGGTCAGCCCGGGCAGCGACCGCTCCAGACCGGAGACCTCGCCGGCCGGGATCTCGCCCTCCAGCAGGCAGGCCGGTCCCTTCAGCACCGGCGGCCGCCACGTCGCGCGCAGGCGGCCGAGCACCGGCAGGACCGGCCCGCACACGTCGGCCGGCACCTCGAGCCGGAACGAGTGGACCGGCTCGTGCACCCGGGTGCCGGCCTGCGCCAGCGCGGCCATCAGCACCAGCGGGGTCAGCTGGCGGAAGTCGCCGGCCGTGCTGGACATGCTGGCGTCGAACGTGCCGTGCGCGTGGCTCTGGCGCGGCCAGTAGCCCGACCGGGTCAGCGTGATCTCAGTGTCAGTGACCTGCCAGCCGTGCAGGCCCTGCCGCAGGGTCAGCCGCACGGTCTCCTCGATGGCCTTGAGAAAGGCCAGCGGCAGCGCGCCGAGCTCAATGCCCAGCCGGAACGTGACCCCGGAGCCCGCCGCACCGGGCCGGACCCGGAGGCCGACCGTGGCCAGGAACGGGTTCGGCGGCGTGCCGATGAACTCCGCCGCTTCGCCGGTGCCCACCGGCCGCTCGATGCAGATCACGGTGGACTCGCGGAACGTCACGTCGAGGCCGAAGTCGGCCGCCAGCGTGGCCTGGATGACCTCCTTCTGCACCTCGCCGTACAGCGACACCATCAGGTCCTGCCCGGGCCCGTCCTGCCGGAGGCTGATCAGCGGATCCTGCTCGGCCAGCTGGGCCAGCGCCAGCCGCAGGGCGGCCTTCCCGCCCGGCTGGCCCGGCAGCACGGCCGTCTCCAGCGCCGGCGGCGCGAACTGCAGCCCGGCCGCCGCCTCCCGGCCCGCGGCGTCCCGGCCCGCGGCGCCGGCCGCGCCCCGGCTGGCGGCAGCCCGGCTGGCGGCGCCCCGGCCACCCGGGTCCTGGCCCGCGGCCACCTGGTCACCGATCTGGATCCCGGCCAGGCCCCAGAGCCGGCCGATCTGGCCCGCGGTCACCGCGGCGGACGGCGTGCTCCGCCCCGCCTGGCCGGCCATCGCGACCGCGGTCACCTTGCCCCGGCCGGACCGGACCCGGCCAGGCGGGCCGAACCGCACCCGGTCCCGGACCGACACCGTGCCCGAGAACATCCGGACCCAGGCGATCTTCTCCCCGGCCGGGCCGCGCTCGACCTTGAACACCCGGGCGGACACCGGGCCAGCAGCGTCGCCGCCCGCGGCGGGCAGCAGCCGGGTCAGGCCGGCGGCCAGCGCCCCCGTGCCCGCGCCGGTGATGGCCGAGCCGAAGAACACCGGGTGCACCCGCCCGGCCCGGGTCTGCTCGGCCAGCCCGGCGCGCAGCCGCGGGTAGCTGGCCGCGGCCTCGTCGGCCAGGTAGGCGGCCAGGAACCGGTCGTCGTGGTCGGCCAGGAGATCGGCCAGCGCCGCGGCGAACCCCGCATCACCGGCGCCGTACCGGCGGAACCCGGCGTCGCGGGTGCCCGCGCCGTGCACGGTTCCCATCGGCACCACGGCCGGGGTCAGCTTCGCGGCGATGTCGCGCAGCACCCGCTGCGGCTCCGCGCCGCCCCGGTCGATCTTGTTCACGAAGATCAGCGCGGGCAGCCCGAGCCGGCGCAGCGCCCGCATCAGGATCCGGGTCTGCGGCTGCACGCCCTCGACCGCGGAGACCACGAGCACCGCGCCGTCGAGCACGCTCAGCGCCCGCTCCACCTCGGCGATGAAGTCCGGGTGACCCGGCGTGTCGATGAGATTGACCGTGGTGCGGCCCACCGGGAACGAGGCCACGGCGGCCTTGATCGTGATGCCGCGGGCCCGTTCCAGGGCCAGCGAATCGGTTTGCGTGCTGCCCTCGTCCACGCTGCCGATCGCGGTGATGGCCCCCGCGTTGTACAGCAGGCGTTCGGTCAGGCTGGTCTTGCCGGCGTCAACGTGGGCGAGGATGCCCAGGTTCAGCGTGCGCACGGAACGTCAGGTCCTCTGGGTAGGCGGTCATGGCCTGGAGACGGGACGCAGACGCACCACGCATGCCGTGACCACCTTCCCCGGGGAGCCTGACCGCCGGACCTTCCGGCGAGGGGAGTACAGCAAACCCGCAGCCCGGCGGGCAACTGGTTTTGCCGGCCACTGGTTTGCCCACCACCGGGCCGGGCGGCCGCCCGCCCTGACGTAGATTCCTGGGGTGCCCACGCCCGCGCCAGTCATCGCCCCCGACGACCCGATGGCCGACGACATCCGTGCCCTTCTCACCCAGCACCTGAACTTCGCCCACTCCAACGGCCCGCCCGAGTCCGTGCACGCGCTGGACGTCAGCGGGCTGCTGGAGGAATCAGTGAGCTTCTACAGCCTCAGGGACGGCGGCGAACTGCTCGCCGTCGGCGCGCTGCGCGTGCTCGACGGCGAGCACGCCGAGATCAAGTCCATGCACACCGCGCAGGCCGCGCGCGGCCGCGGGCTCGGCCGGGCCATGCTCCGCCACCTGCTCGGCGTGGCCAGGGAACGCGGCGTCCGCCGGGTCAGCCTGGAAACCGGCACCGTGCCCGCGTTCGCCCCGGCCCGGGCCCTGTACGCGTCGGCCGGGTTCCGCCCGTGCGGGCCGTTCGGCGACTACCAGCCGATGGACACCAGCACGTTCATGACCCTCGACCTCACCGCCGGCGGCTAGCGCGGTCGCGTGGACGGCAAAGCGCCGGCCGGGCCCGCGGAGGAGACCCGGCCAGCGCCAGGGAAGCACCAGCCCAAAGAGCCCTAGCTGATCCCCGCCGCGCGCAGGCGGCCCAGCACGAAGCGGCTGGCGGTCTGGTTGTACTTGACGCCTGAGGCCGAAGTGCGCCGCCAGTGTGGCCAGGCGGGATCGGTCCCACGGTCACAGTCGGATCGGAGGGCCGCTGGACCAGGCCAGCGCCACGGCCGCGGGCGATGCGGGACGCGCGGAAATCATAGGGCAAAGGCCCGGCAAAAGGGCGGCCGGCCAGGGCGGCGTGACCATGTACGCAAAGCGCGTACACCGTAATGAGCACGAGGACGGCGGGACAGGGCCGCGCCGGGCGCCCGCCGGGCCCTCGGCGAGGTTACGTGGTCAGCGAGCGGCGGGACCGGCCCCCGCGCCGGGATCCGCGCCGGGGGCGGCACCGAGGGTGCCGGCGTGCACCTCGCAGAGCTCGGCCAGCGCGTCGCCGCGGTCCCGGCCGCCGATCGTGCCCGCGGAGTACCCGCAGACCAGGCCGAACGGGTAGTGCGCGGCCAGCTCGTTCCACAGCGCCTCGAGCTCGAGGGCCGCGCCGAGCTGGCCGGATTCCCAGAGCAGGGCGACGATCTCGCCGAACACACGCACCGGCGGCGCGGTCGCGGCGGCCCGCTGGATGAGCGGGTTAATCGCCTGCCAGAAGCCCGCCGGGCTCGGCCATCCGCCGATCATTAACGAGGCCATGGTCTCGCGGGCGTCCCTGGTCAGGTAGCGGCCGGCGGCCGTGGCCGCGGCGAGGTCGGCCCCGGCGGCGGTCAGCCACCGCCCGATGAGCTCCCGGTGCGCCGGGGTGGCGATCACGATGGCGGTGCCGCCGCTGGTCAGCGCGGCAAGCAGGGGCTCGCCCGCGCGGGCCGCGAGTTCGCTGTCGTCGCGGTAGAACAGCACAGAATGGGCGCTGGTGCGGTGGCCAGGATCGCTCCCTGGAGCCATGGCATTTCCCCCGGATGGTGCGACTTACAGCGTTACGGGCCAAACAATACCGTGCGCTCACCGGCCGGACGCGTGCTGGCAAGCAGGAAACGCAGAGTTTCTCCCACGACCCGACCCGGGTCGCGCCGGTGTGAATCACGTCGGTGGTCCGGCCGCCGGCAACCGTGTTTCCTGACCAAGTCGCTAAACCCGCCCGGGCACATGGGTATCCGGCCAGCCGGGCGTGTATGTGAAACTTCCGTCAGGTAAATGCGCGGTTTATCCGGCAGAAGTGCGCTAATTCGCGTGCTTTCCTGCGCCGCGCATCCGGCCTTCCGCGGCGGCTGCCCTGGGTTGCGCCGGGCAATTAGCAGGTCACCAGGCCACGGGCGGGCCGGGCCGGGGCTAGCGTGGCCGGGTGCTCGGGGCGGGCTGGACCCAGGTCGTGGCGCTGGCGGCGGCCTTCGGCGTCGCGGTCGCGGCCACGCCGGCCGGGGTGTCCGGCGCGGTGCTGCTGCTGCCGTTCCAGGTCAGCGTGCTGGGCACGCCGAGCCCGGCGGTGACCCCGACGAACCTGCTGTACAACGTGGTGGCCACGCCCGGCGCGCTGTACCGGTACTGGCGGCAGGGTCAGGTCTCCCGGCGGCTCGCCCTGGTGCTGATCGCCGGGACCACGCCGGGGGTGGTGGCCGGGTCGGTTATCCGGGTCGAGTTTCTGCCCGGGCCGCAGGCGTTCGCGCTGGTCGTCGCGGCGGTGCTGATCCCGCTCGGGGTGTGGCTCGGGCTGAGCCGGCCGCCGGCGGGTCAGCCGCCAGGTCTGCAGGACAGAACTGAGCTGGACTTTGATTTAGGAGTACGGAAGGCCGCGTGGCTGGTCGCCCTGGCCGCGGCGGTCGGCTGCGCGGGCGGCATCTACGGCATCGGCGGCGGGTCGATCCTGGCCCCCGTGCTGATCGGCACCGGGCGCCCGCCTGCCGTGGTGGCGCCGGCCGCCCTGGCCTCGACGTTCGTCGCGTCGGTGGCGGGGGTGCTGACGTTCGCCGTGCTGGCGGTTCACCACGCCGGGCCGGTCGCGCCGGACTGGCCGACCGGCATTGCCCTGGGCCTCGGCGGCCTGGCCGGCGGGTACACCGGGGCGCGGATCCAGGCGCGCCTGCCGGACCGGCTGCTCCGGCGGCTGATCGCCCTCGTGGTGCTGGCGATCGGCGTGCGGTACCTGGTGATCGGACTGGCCTGACGCGGCCGGCGGCTGGCTACCTGGGCAGCCAGAGCGGCTTGCTGGTCAGGCCACGGTCGGCCAGTTCCCCGGCAAGCCGCTCGGCGGCGCGCTGCGCGCTGGTCAGCGGCTCGTCCAGCGGGACCGGCAGCATTTCGGCCGGCATCCGGAAGTGATGGCTCGCGATGCAGCTGACGGCCACGTGCTCGACCGGGCCGTCCGTGCTGGCCAGCCAGAACCGGTCGGTGACCTCGGCTGGATCGTGGCACTGCGGGCAGCTGGTGATGATGATCATGATTGGCCCCCTGACTCGGGCGGGCCGCGCCCCCACGGCCCTCATTGCTTGCCAGGACAGTGCGTCCAGAACGGCTCCAGATACATGCGGCGGGGCCTGGGCCTGGCCGCCCTTCAGCCAGCGTCACGATCCGCAGAGCTACCGGTACGCCCCGACCGGGGTGATCCCGCCGGGCCAGTCCCGGCTGGTCCGGGTGCTGTGGACCTCCCGGATCTGCCTGCAGAAGGGTGAGAGCCAGGGAGTCACCCGGCTCATCCTGCGGGTCCGGGTGGGCTGGTTCACCCGGACCGAGGTCATCCCGCTGAGCGACGGCTTCTACCTGATCGGCCCCAGCCAGGGTCACTGCGTCGCCTGAGCCGGCTGGCGCCGCTCGGCTGCTGAGCGGCGGTCCTGCGGGTCAGCCGCCGCTGCCGTACGGGCGGGTGAGGATCTCCAGCAGGTGGCCGTCGGGGTCCGCGAAGTACACGCCGCGGCCGCCGTCCCGGGTGTTGATCTGCCCGGGCTGGTTCCGGCCGGGGTCGGCCCAGTAGGTCAGCTCCTGCGCGGTGATCCGGCCGAACGCGGCGTCGAACTCGTCGTCGCTGACCAGGAAGGCGTAGTGCTGGCCGGCGATCGGGTCGCTGGTCTCGGCGTAGTCGAGGGAGACGCCGTTGTCCGTCTCGGCGACCAGGAACCGCCCGTAGGGGGTCGCGTCCGGCAGGCCGAGAATCGTGGTCAGGAACGCCGCGGACCGCTTCTGGTCGCGGCACCAGACGATGGTGTGGTTCAGCTGAGGGCTCATGCCGGTGTTCCTGCCCGGCCCGGCCGGCCGTCAGACCTGCCCGGCCGGGCCGGTGCGGTCCGGCCAGGCGATTCGCCGGCCGGCGGCCGTATTCCTTATGGAAAGATGGCGGCGAAAGTGGAGGAACCGCCGTGGAATCGTTCGACGTCAGCAAGCCAAATATCGCCAGGGTCTGGGATTACTGGCTGGGCGGGAAAGATTACTTCGCCGCCGATCGTGAGCTTGCCGAGAAGATGCTGGCGGTCCATCCGGTCTCCGCGCAGATGGCCAGGGAGAACCGGCAGTTCCTCGGCCGCGCGGTCAGCTACGTGGCGGCCCGCGGCGTCCGGCAGTTCATCGATGTCGGCGCCGGCCTGCCGACCGCGGTGAACACGCACGACATCGCCCGGCGGGTGGACCCGGCCGCGCGGGTGGCCTACGTGGACCACGACCCGGTCGTGATCTCGCACGCCCGCAACCTGCTGGCCAGGAGCCCGGGGGTGATCGCGATACCCGGCGACATGCACGAACCCGGCAAGATCCTCTCCGACGCGGCGCTTGCGGAGCTGATCGACCTGTCCGAGCCGGCGTGCGTGATCCTGTCCGCGGTGCTGCACTTCGCCGACGCCGCGACGGCCCGCACGGTGGCCGGCGCGTTCGCGCAGGCGGTCGCGCCGGGCAGCTACATGATCATCTCCTGCGGGTCCGGCGACCGGTCCGAGAGCGATAACTTCACGTCCGCGTACACGGCCGCGCCGATCTACATCCACTCCGCGGCGGAGATCCGCAGTTTCTTCGGCGGCCTCGAACTCGTGCCGCCGGGCGTGACCCCGGTGCCGGAGTGGCCCGGCGACGACGAGGCGCCGGCCGGGGATCCCCGCACCGCCACCTTCGTCGGCGGGGTCGGCCAGAAAACGGCCGCGTAACGCGCCGTTCAGGGCGCCGGTGACGGCCGCGGTGGGTGGCCGGCGGAGCGCCGGAACTGGCGGTCGAGGGCCATCTCGCCGACGGCCGATGACCCAGACCGAGAGGTAGGCGCAGAAGCCGCCGATGACCAGCATGGGGGCGGCGGGGTAGCCGCCGCGGTTCGGGGCCAGCAGCACGTACGCCCACACGGCGGCGTACAGCACGGTGGCGACCGCGATCCACCGGCGGGGCCGCAGGCCGGAGGGCTGGAGGCGGGCCCGGGCCGGCCAGGACCAGGGCGGCGGGTCGGCGTACAGGTCAGCGGGCAGATCGGCGGTGAGGGCGGCCAGGTCCGCGTGGGTCCGGGCGGTCAGGGCCTGGCCCACCCGGAGCGTGAACTCGCCCTGGTCCAGCATGCCCTGCACGAACGCGGCCTTGAGGATGCCGGCTATGCCGTCCCGGTCGGCGTGCGAGGCCCGCAGGTGGCCGCGGCCGGCTGTGGTCTCGTCTCCCTGTCCCGCCATGGCCTGCACCTCCGCCCCGGCCAATTGTCCCCCCGCATCCGCACCAGCACCACCGGCGAAGCTCATACTCCCAGGGTGAGCTTTGATCCGCTGGCGCCGTACGGGCCGGTCATCGAGTCGACGGTGCGCGTGGTCACCTGGAACGTGTGGGGGCGGTTCGGCGCGGACTGGGAAGGGCGGCAGGCCGGTGGACCCAGGCCGCGGTCGCGGCGGCGGGCTGGATCATCACTGCTTCGCCGGGGACTGGGAGCAGGACGGGTGTGTCGGGTATCGGCCTGGTGGCCGACCTCCGTTACTGAGCGCCGCGGGAGGGCGTTGCGGGCCCGTTTTGTGTCTCAGCTTGGAACAGGCGGCCGCGGCTGGCCGGGGTACGCTCCGCGCATCGGCTCCGTCCCGGCACCGGAGGGCTTCATGTCAGCAGGCACCGGCCAGGCCGGCGGGCCACCGTCCGCCCGCGCGCCGGCCGGGGCGGGCCCGGCCGCGGCGGCGGATGCGGCCGCGGCGGGCCAGGAGGGGACCTGGCATCACCAGCTGGTCGAGCTCGCCGACGGCCTGCCCTGGATCCGCACGCTCAACGACCAGCTGACCGCGGTCCTCGGGCCGTGGCGGGAGAAGTACCAGGGCCACCCGGTGCTGGAGCTCATGCACGGCGGCCGGTGGCTCGGCCATCCGCTGCACCCGGCGCTCAGCGACCTGCCGATCGGGCTGTGGGCCGGCGCCCTGATCCTGGATCTCGCTGGCAGCGGTCCGGCGGGCGGGCCTGCGGGCGGCCAGGAGAACGGCACGGACCCGGTGGCGCTGTTCACCGCGGCCGGTGTGGTGGCCGCGGTGGCGACCGCGGCGACCGGGATCGTCGACTGGACGGTCAGCGACGACCAGGACCGCCGGGTCGGGCTGCTCCACGGGGTGCTCAACACCGCCGCGCTCGGGCTGCAGGGACTGTCGCTGACCGCCCGGCTGGCCGGCCACCGGCGGACCGCCCGCGGGCTGGGCGTGACCGGCCTGGGCGTCACGATCGGCGCCGCCTACCTCGGCGGCCATCTGGTGTTCGCCAGGGCGGTCATGGTCAACCGGGTCGCCGGGGCGGACGGCCCGCGCCGCTGGGTCAGGGTCCTGGACGACGCGGATCTGCCGGACGACGTGCCCACCGGGGTGGTGGCCGACGGCCGTCAGGTCCTGCTCTACCGGCACGACGGCACCCTCTACGCGCTGGACAACCTGTGCAGCCACGCGGCGGGCCTGCTGAGCCGCGGCACGGTCGAGGGCCTGACCGTGACCTGCCCGCTGCACGGCTCGCAGTACTGCCTGGCCGACGGCTCGGTCCGCCGCGGCCCGTCGCATCAGCCGCAACCGGTGATACGCACCCGGATCCGGGGTGGCGGTATCGAGGTGCGCGGCAACCAGCCCGCCCCGCGCCGCCGGGCCAACGGAAGGAAGTAGTCATGGCCTACGAAATCGTCGCCAACCTCGACGACCTCGAGCCGGGCGAAACCCTGTTGGTCGAGGGCCTGCGCGAGCCGATCTGCCTGGTGATGCTGGACGAGGACGACGTCCGCGCGGTCCACAACACCTGCACCCACCAGCAGCAGCCGCTGCACGAGGGCACCGTCCAGGACGACGACACGCTGGTCTGCGCGTCGCACAACTCACGGTTCGACCTGACCACCGGCGAGTCGGTCGGCATCCCCGTGGTCCCCACGCTGCCCGTCTACGCCTGCAAGATCGAAGGCGACGCGATCCTCGTCGACATCGACCAGCAGCTCAACGACGCCCCCATCCCGCACCGCC